>NZ_JBPOFW010000001.1:0-1151762 GCF_051252435.1 Patiriisocius sp.
GCTCTTATTAATAACTAGAAAACTACTATATTTATATTCAATAAATTTAGAATGTAAACATACGAGCCGAGACCGTTGGTATTTATGCAAATCTGCTCAAAAAGAAAACAAAAATTGAGGCCAGTCATTACTTAAAAATGAGCTTTCTTCGAGGATTATAAAAGGAATTAATTTTAAAAAAGGTACACACGGAATTAATAAAGACACGTTTGCGGAATTAAGTTATGCAGGACAAGCTAGAACTCTAAATTCACAAATTTTAATTTTAGAAAAAGGTTTGAATGCAAATATAACAAGAGCAGTAAAAGAGGGTAAAAAAATAAATGAACTAAAAGGGAAATATAAGGTCCAATTGGAACGACTTATAAAAGGATTATTATAAAAAATGTTACTAATAATGTATATAATCCAGCTATCAAATTGGAGTTTAAGTACAGACCTTAACGATCTTACATAAATTACACATAAAAAAACCGCCACGGTTAAACGTGGCGGTTTCCTTAATAACATTAAAACGACTATTTTCTATTACGCTTTTCACGCCTTCTTTTACGCCAGGGTGCATTTTTCTGCCAGTCGCCTGCCATAATACAACCGTAAGGCAAAACTTCGTCCACAACGTATCCCAAATCAAATTGTTCCATTTGGTCTCGAACATTTGGGGCAGACTTGTATGCACTAGGTAGTTCGGAGATATCGATTTCATTACTGTAAAAACGAATATCCAATCCTTCCGTTTCTTCGGAAAAGATGTCTTCATCGGTCTTATGAGCTAAGTTCCTTTTATGCTGACTTCTGCTCATGTTCCTTCCTGCACCATGAGGTGCAAATCCTAAATTGTTTTTTGTTGTTGCTCCTTCCACGATTAATATAGGCTCAGCCATATTTAAGGGAATCAATCTTGGACCGGTAATATCCGGCATAAATTTAGGGTCTAAAGGGGTCGCTCCTTTGGCATGGTAAAACACATCTTCATCTTTAAAGACAAAATTGTGTTCGTTCCAAAATCTGTTCTCCTTTTCAACCTGCAACAAAGATGCTGTAGCCTCATGGATGACCTCGTGGTTCAATTTGGTCCAAGCCCTTATAATCTGCAATGCTTCCCAGTAATCCTCCCCTTCCTTTGTATCAAAGGGAATCCATGCATTCTGTGGTAAGGTTTCTGGAGACAAATGTTGTCTAAACTTATTGGCAACCTGCATCCCTTTACTGTACAAAAACGCCCCAGGCCCCCTTGAACCGTGATGTGTCACCATCATGGTATTACCAGTTGCTGCAGAGGTACCAATGTATAGAAAATGATTTCCATCTCCCTGTGTACCTAAGTGCTCTTGTGCCATCGACAACATTTTCTGAGAACTTAAAAAAGGATTGTTTTCAAAACGTTCTCTTAAATCGGTTGGCAATTTATGTTGTTGTCCTCTTGGCCTTCCACCAGGACCAAAATGTGTGCTCGATTGCGCTGCATCCAATAATAAAGATGGTTTTACATTTCCGAAGTCGGTCAACATTACCGAGCAACAAATATCGGCACTGTGCATTCCCGGATGAATCGCATTCTTGGCTGCCACTACCCCACCCACAGGAATTGTTCCCAAAGGTCCAGCTGGACAAGCATCTGGCATAACAGCCCCAGCAACTACCGTAGGGGTTCTCATTACAGCATTCATCGTTGCGGTAACTTTTTCCACATTCTCTTCCTCCAATACATTTTCGGCTACAATATTTTTAGCATATCCTATCGGTCTTTCAAATAAAGCTAAGGCAGGTGGTAATTTAAATTGCTCTAAGTAGAGCTCCATTTCATCTTGCGATAATTCATTTTCATTTATATGCGCAATCGCTTCCTTGTACCAAGCTCCTGGAGGGAATCCCAAGGCTCTGATTTCTTTTCCTGTAATAGTAGTTGTTTTTTCCATAATTTTGTTTCGTTAAGCCCCGCCACCTCCTTCGTGTGACGGAGCATTACTATTAAAAAGGTAGATACCTAAATGCCTTTTCTTATCTACACTACAAATATTTGCAAACTACTACGCAATCTTTTTGCGCAGTAGTTTTCTTTTTATAATTTACCCAAAAATTATTGGCCATGGCAATAAATAAAAATGCGCTTATCCGCTATAAAACCATTGACAAATGCTTACAGAATGGTATGCGCCATTGGACATTGGATGACCTAATTGAAAGTTGTAGTAATGCATTGTATGAACTGGAAGGTCGTGATGTTAATGTGAGCAAACGTACCATCCAGTTAGATATACAATTAATGCGGAGTGATAAATTGGGTTACAATGCGCCCATTGAGGTGTACGATAAAAAGTTTTATCGCTATGGCGATCCAGATTATTCGATCACCAATATTCCTTTGACAGAAAATGACATGAATGTGCTGACTGAAACCATGAGCATGTTAAAACAATTTCAGGATTTTTCGCTATTTGGGGAATTTAAGGGCATCATCAATAAATTAGAAGATAAGATATATACCGAAAAAAGTAATAGGCCAGCAATTATTCATCTAGATAAAAATGAGCTATTAAAGGGTTTGGGTTTTCTTGATGAGATTTATCAGGCTATTTTAAAGGAGGTGGTACTCGTACTAACCTACCAATCATTCAAGGCAAAACACCCCAATATTGTTGTATTACATCCCTATTTATTGAAAGAGTTCAACAACCGATGGTTTGTAGTGGGCAAACGTCATTCTGAAGATAGATTATTAACGTTAGCATTGGACAGGATCAATGCCATAGACTATAACTTCGAGTTGGAGTATCAACCCCGCAGTCTTGATGCAGATATTTATTACCAAAACACGATAGGTGTTACGGTCATGGACACACACAGTTTAAAGCATGTGCTTTTTAAAGTTGACAAGGATAATGCACCTTATGTACTTACCAAGCCATTTCACCATTCACAAAAAGAGATTGAACAACACAAAGACGGTAGTATAACCTTTGAGATTTATGTACACCTCAATTTTGAGCTGGAGCGAATGATTTTGGGGTTTGGCGAAAGTATTGAGGTTCTATCGCCTCGTCAATTACGGGGACGGATAAAAAAGAAATTGAGATTGGCATTGGGAAAATATGGGGATTAACGGAATGACTTAATAAACATAATAACCTATCTAAAAAGAGAATCACAAAGATGCTCGTTCACCATATATCTTGTGATATCATTTAAGGTTTTACCATTAATTGGATGTTCTCCCGGCATCGTATAAAGTTCCAAATCATTCTTACCTTTTTTATAATACCAAACTCTTGGTGAACCATCCTCATTGAAAAAGAAATCTTTTTCGCAGTCTGGTTCGACCTTTTTAAAATTTACCAGCAATCGTTGATCTATAGGTTTTGCATTCGCTTCTTCACAATGTATTTTAACATATTGATTGCCTTGCCAGATCATGCATTTTTTCCGGTTAAAGAAGAAAATCAATGCTATTATAAACGCTGAAAGAACAAATATGATAAACACATATTTTCTTTCCACGCTCTTTCCTTTTTGTAAGGAATTCTTAAAGGCAAAATAGCTTTCAAAATCCAAATAGCGAGCTAGTGAATCTCGTATTTCTTTCGATACTGTAACCTCATTTCCATCCTCAATACTCTTCAAATAATTTGTGAATGCTTTTTCTGAAATAGAAATATCTATTTTACTAGAAACATGTTTGGCAATGGCCAATTTAGTATTGGAAGCTCCCTCATCTAAGGCTTTTAAACGTACCACCTTTATTAATTCTTCTTGCATGGATTGATTGTATTAAGCCTTTGGAAAATTACGATTTCTTTTTGGAAATGAGTTGGAAACCTATTTTCCAAATCGTTTCCAGTTTCTTTCTATCCTATTCAAACAAACCTTTTTCATATTTGCTCTTGTATTGTTGATCGCCCGAGCGTAATAGGGTTTACGATTATTTCAACAGTATATATTGGAGTCGCAAAGTAATGTGGTAGGACCATTTGAGAAGTAATCTGATGCACCTTACTTATGCGCTCCAAACTTCTCAAACGAAGAGCTTGCTCTTCCCTTTAATGTATGGCTTCCAACCTAGCCCCAAAAACTGAGGAAAGACTCGGACAGCCATACGTATGTTCAATTTTTAACAATAAATAAAATGAAAAAAATACCCTATATTTTTTCGGTACTGTTGCTAATGGCAACCATACTATCCTGCACACCGGATAGACTGAATAGCAATGGAGATGAATACGGTTGTTGTACAGACGACGAACCTAACCCGCCGCCGCCACCACCTCCACCACCACCTCCAACAGACGATTAGGATTTATCATAATTGTTAGTACTTTAGAGGAATGAAAACAACGCTGTTTTTATTCCTCTTTTTTTTTGCTTCCAACATACTATCTGGACAGCAACCAGCAGATAGTGCCAAAATATATTACAATGTTATAACCAATTCACCTAAGAAATCTGATCTACCTTCGGCTATCAATTTTTTCAAAAACAGAAAGAAACAGAGCCTTAAGGTTAAGGATACGGCCAGTGCAATCTATGCAATTCGCCTAATTGCTCAAGCCACCTATAACGAAGGAAATTTTTCTGAAAGTGAACTGGAATCTGTTGAAGGGTTGACTTTACTCGGAAATAAGCAATCAGAGTCATTTCAAAACGACCGGATGGGACTATATACCCAACTAGGCATGGTGTATAGAAAATTATTGAATTATGAGGAAGCAATAAAAATTTATACCACCGCCCTATCACACAATCCAAATCCTACCGAAAAAACGAGAATACTCAATAACATTGGCAATGTGTATAAATCTCTGAAAAAGTATCCACAAGCCAAAGACTATCTAGAAAGAGCTTTTGTTGCTTCCAGATCTATGGAAAATGTAGATTTACAAGCCTTGGTTTTGGACAATCTGGGAGAAGTTCAACATTATATGGATGATGCTCAAGCGCTGAACACAATGCACAAAGCTTTGCGTTTAAGGGAGAAATCAAACAACCTAAAACACAAGTATACATCGTATATGAGTTTGGCAGCATTTTATACACAGTCAAATGCTGACTCTTCAAGATTTTACGCAAAAAAGGCAATCGCTTTATCGGATAGCTTACAAAATACGTTATACAAAAGAGATGCCTTGAACGTTTTGATGCAAACCAATCCGGATATGGATGTCAAAGAATATGTAAAATTATCAGATAGCATCTTAGCTGTGGTACAATTAGATGATAATAAATATGCGTTCCGCAAATGGAACATTGCAAACGCCGAAAAACAAACAGCACTTGTTGAAATTGAAAAAGAAGAAGAAAAGAACCAGCGCATTCTTTACCAATGGATTGGGATTTTGATTGTTTTTATAGGTATTCTGCTGTTCATTGTCTTTAGACTAAAGCATAAACGTGATAAAATAGAACAAGAGTACAATACTGAAACGCGAATAGCCAAAAAGGTACACGATGAAATTGCCAATGATGTTTATCAACTAATGGCTACGATTCAGACCTCTAAAAATGAGAGTGAAACATTACTGGATGATCTAGAATCTATATATCTCAAAACAAGAGACATTTCGAAAGAAATTAGCCTAATTCAAATGGATGAAGATTTTGGTAAGGTAATTAGTAGCTTATTGCTCAACTACCAAAGTGATCAGGTAAATGTTATTAGCAAAAATCTATCTTCTTTAAACTGGTCATCCGTTAGTGATTTAAAAAAGATTACCCTCTATAGAGTATTGCAGGAATTAATGACCAATATGCTAAAGCACAGCAAGGCTACAATTGTGGTAATTACTGCAAATCAATCGGGTAAAAAACTAGATCTTACCTATACCGATAACGGGATTGGAAGTGACCTAAAAAAAGGTAACGGACTCCTAAATACGGAAAACCGTATTCGGTCTGTAAAAGGAACCATTATATTTGACTCTACTATCAATAAAGGGTTCACGGCTAAAATAAGTCTATAATATGTTTACAAAAGTACTAGTCTCTGACGATCTGGGGAGTATCAATTCTGGAGTGGCCATTGTGCTCCAAGAGTTAATGGTGCGAGAGATTATTCAGGTACAATATTGTGATGATGCCTATCTCAAAATAAAGAGTGCTACAATGAAAGAAGCGCCTATTGAATTATTGATAACAGACCTCTCTTTTGTACCAGACCATCGCCAGCAAAGTTTCAACTCTGGAGAAGAATTGGTCGCTATTCTAAAAAAAGAACATCCTGAACTTAGAATACTTGTTTATTCTGTGGAAGATCGCAGCCTGTTAATTAAAAGACTCATAAATGATCTAAAAGTTGATGGATATGTGAGCAAAGGAAGAAATGGTTTAAATGAGTTGAAGCAAGCTATCAATACGATTGCAAAAGGGGATATATATATCTCACCACAACTAAATCAACTCATAAACCAAAAAAAAGGCTTAGATATTGATGATTATGATATAGAATTGATGCGATTATTATCATTAGGAAAATCGCAAGAGGAGATCAGTTCCAATTTCAAACAGAATAATATCTCGCCTAGCAGCTTGAGCACGATTGAAAAACGCCTAAACCGATTACGTATTCAATTTAAGGCAAACAATGCCATCCATTTAGTGAGTATTGTTAAAGATTTAGGATTAATATAGCCGATATACGGATACCCGTAAAATAGTTTCATTGAATAACAATATCATTGTAGTGTTGAATAGCCAAATGGCTTTTCACATTGGGGAGCATAGAGAAGACACTGTAAAAGGTGTCTTTTCTTGTGTTACGGGATACCGTAAAAATTGTCCAAAAACGATTTGTAGGTTTGGATAACATTAATCAAAAAGCAAAATGAAACCAACCAATAAAAAATCAGATGCAAAGGAAAGATTTATGGAAACCCATAAAACCCACACTGAAAATGAATTACTTGTGGAATTAATTTGGAACCTTAAGCGGAATTATCACTTACAAGAGAAAGTTAGACAAAACACCTCAAAACTAGTCTGGTGGTTAATTGCAATACCATTTATCGCAGGAGCCTTTATAGTATTTTTAGGATTTGCAGGAATAAACTCAATATAGTTTCAAAATTATTGAGAAATATTGGACAAAATGATTAAAAGAAATGGGTGTGGAAAAAGTTAAAGTTAAAAATGTCGATATTGCATCAAGTGTGGAAAAAGTAATTTATGATTTTATACAAAAATAATAACTACCGCTTCATTTTGTTAATGCTACTCATGTGTATTGGAGTAGTATCGTCTGGAGCATATAATCCATCCAAAACTTATGAGAAAACCTACCCTCTTGAAGGAGTAGTTACCTATATCACTGATGGAGATACCTTTAAATTGATATCAAGAGACTCTGTTTTGCACCGTATACGTGTTGCAAGCATTGACTGTCCCGAGAAAAAACAGCCTTATTCTAAACTAGCTAAGGAATTTACGTCGAATGCTATACTTGGAAAAACGGTTTGTGTTAACGTGGAGAGCAAAGATAGGTATGGTAGATTAATCGCAACAGTACATTATCAAGATTCCTTAATACTCAGAGAGGAATTATTAAAAAATGGATTTGCCTGGCATTTTATAAAATATTCCAAAGACTCAATTTTACAAAATCTAGAAAACAATGCCAGAAAACAAGGTTTAGGACTTTGGCAGGACCCGAAACCAATTCCGCCATGGGAATGGAGGTCTACAAAAAAGAAATAAAAAAATGAAATTATCATCAACTCCCCTTAATTTTTCAAAAGGTCTTCTTTACATCAGCATATTTATAGTTGGAACGGCCTTTACAGGATTTACTTCCAGTATAGAAAGTAATGTCTACATCTGCAAAGGCCCTGAAAGTAAAAAATATCATTATAAGAAAGACTGCCGGGGATTATCAAGATGTTCTACCAACACATACAAAGTAACGATAGCCGAGGCGAAAAAAATTGGCAGGACCTTATGTGGTTGGGAAGATTAAATTAGAAGAATTAAAAAAAACTCAATTGGTTTAAGGGTTTATACGTACAAATTGGTCTTTTGGAATATTTATATTTACAGAATTACCTTAAGCATCATAAATGATTAAAAAGAAAACAACCAAAAAAGAAAAATCAATCGAAGAAAGCCTTTGGGCTTCTGCGAACAAACTACGGGGCTCGGTAGAGAGTGCCGAATATAAGCATGTGGTGCTCGGACTCATCTTCTTAAAATTTGCAAGCGATAAGTTTGAAGTCAAACGTGCATTACTGATTGAAGAAGGCAAAGAAAAGTATTTGGAGATGAAGGAGTTCTACAACCAAAGCAATGTGTTTTACCTTGCGGAAACCTCCCGGTGGAACTACATAATGAAGCACGCCAAGCAAGACGATATTGCGCTTAAGATTGATACCGCCCTACATACCATTGAAAAGAACAATCCAAGCCTAAAAGGTGCCTTACCAGACAATTATTTTAGCCGTTTGCAATTGGACAAAAGCAAGCTGGCTTCCTTGCTCGATACTATTAATAAAATAGATACGCAGAAAGACGAAGCTCAAGACATTGTAGGGCGCGTATATGAGTATTTCTTATCTAAGTTTGCCTTGGCAGAAGGGAAAGGAAAAGGTGAGTTCTACACCCCTAAAAGCATAGTAAACCTTATTGCTGAGATGATAGAGCCCTATAAAGGCATCATCTATGACCCTGCCTGTGGTTCTGGGGGTATGTTTGTACAATCTATAAAATTTATAGAGAGCCATCACGGAAACAAACAAGAAGTTTCTATCTACGGACAGGAATACACCAACACCACCTATAAGCTGGCTAAAATGAACCTTGCCATACGGGGTATTGCTGCCAACTTAGGCGAAAAAGCAGCCGATACCTTTGGGCAGGACCAACACCCCGATTTAAAAGCCGATTATATCATGGCCAACCCACCTTTTAACCAAAAAGACTGGCGGGGTGTAAATGAATTGGTAGACGACCCGCGATGGATGGGATATGACGTACCTCCCAAGAGTAACGCCAACTACGGTTGGATCTTAAACATGGTAAGCAAGCTCTCTGAAAATGGGGTGGCAGGTTTTATCTTGGCAAATGGTGCCTTGAGTGGTGGTGGTGAGGAATATAAAATACGTCGTAAGCTGATAGAAAATAATCTGGTAGAAGCCATTGTGATTTTACCTCAGAATATGTTTTATACCACAAATATTAGCGTAACGCTTTGGCTTTTGAACAAAAACAAAAGAAGCCATACAAAAGATATTGGTGATGCCAAACGATACCTTCGGAACCGAGAGGAAGAAGTGTTGTTTATGGATTTACGCCAAGTAGGCATCCCTTTTGAAAAGAAGTTTATACAGTTTAGCGAACCGCAAATAAAAGACATTGCTAAAACTTACCACGATTGGCAACAACAAGACAACAATTACAAAGATGTACCCGAATATTGCTATAGTGCCACGAAAGAAGAAATTAAGAAAAAAGATTTCTCCCTGGTACCCAGCAAGTATATTGGATTTGTAAACCGCGATGAAAATATAGATTTTGATGAAAAGATGGGCGCTTTGGCTGCCGAAATGAAAACCTTATTGCAAGAAGAAGCCCAATCAAAAGTCGATTTATTAACCGTGTTTAAGGAATTGGGGTATGAGATCGAGTTATAAACGTATTGGAGATTATATTACAAGACTTAACGAGAAGAATAAAGAATCAATCTATAGTAGGTTGTTGGGTATAAATATCAATAAATATTTTATGCCTTCAGTCGCGAATGTAGTAGGCACAGACTTGTCAAAATACAAAATAGTAGCACCTGGTCAGTTTGCTTGTAACCGAATGCACGTGGGAAGAGATTATAGATTGCCTATTGCTTTATCAAAGGAAGAAAACCCTTTTCTTGTATCTCCAGCGTATGACGTTTTTAAAATTAATGATACTAATAAATTATTGCCAGAGTATTTAATGATGTGGTTTTCTAGGTCGGAATTTGACAGAAACTCATGGTTTTATACTGATACTGATGTAAGTGGGAAATTAGGCTGGGATTCTTTTTGCGAAATGGAACTCCCAGTTCCCTCCATATCAACACAACAAGCCATTGTTGATGAATATAATGCCATAGTTAACCGTATTTCTCTAAACGAGCAGTTAAATGCCAAACTTGAAGAAACCGCACAAGCCCTTTACAAACATTGGTTTGAGTCAGATCAAAAAGAAGATTGGGATGAAATAAAGTTAGAAAAAGTTTGTAATCTCATTACTGATGGAAAGCATGGTAATTGTCAAGATGAAGCTGATTCTGGTTATTATTTTATCAGTGTAAAAGACATTTCAAACAGTAATATTTATTATTCTGAAGCAAGACAGATAACTAAAAGTGATTTTGAAGAGACTCACAGAAGAACAAACCTCGAAAAAGGTGATATATTAATGTCAAATGCGGGCACCATAGGCAGACTAGCAATTGCGAAGAATATACCTGAAACCAGAAAAACTACATTTCAAAAAAGTGTTGCTATAATCAAACCGAATAAAGATTTTATTTCTTCGTATTTTCTGTATTCTATGTTGAATTTTAATATCAGAGAAATTAAAGAATTGGCAGGCGGCTCTACTCAATCAAACTTATTACTCGGCGATTTAAAGAGCTTTAAATTTGTGTATCCTAAAATTGAAAATGTAAAAAGATTTGAGCATAAAGTCACACCTATTTTTTTGAACTTAGAATTAAATTGGAGTGAAAACATCGCTTTGGAAAAAATGAGAGACTTGCTTCTCTCAAAAATGGCGACTGTTGGGAGTAAAGAAGAAATAGCAACTAATTAAAACCGATATATTATGAAAAGACAAGCAGTAAGTTCATCAAATATAGCCTCAATAGGTTATGATGCAAGCAGTAATACCTTAGAGGTAGAATTTAATAGTGGTCGTTTATATGAATATTATGATGTTCCAGCATCAGAGCACAGAGCTCTAATGAACGCATCTTCACATGGTTCTTATTTTAATGCGAATATTAGGAATAATTATCAATATAGGGAACTTTAAATTTTAGTTATGAAAGATATAATCATCGAAGCAGGACAGAATTTAAAAACAATTAACATAGACTATACTGAAAAAGATGGTTCTAATGAAGGTTGGCGAGAAGTGGAGCCTTATAGTTTTAGGGAAAAAAATGGAATTGAATATTTTTATGGGTATGACGTAAATAAAGATGGTATTCGGGGGTTTATTCTGGATTCCATAAACGATGTTGTCATCACGGAGAATAGTTATGAGCCACGGTGGGATGTAGAATTCTAGATTATGATTGAAAAAATTGATTTTATACGAGATTTTGGAATATACAAGAACTATTCTTGGAATACACAACAGGATATTCCACCATTCAAACAAAAGAATATTCTTTATGGTTGGAACTATTCCGGAAAAACCACTCTATCTAGGGTTTTTAGTTCATTAAGAGAAAAGTCAATTTTTCCAGATTATGTTGATGGAGATTTTAAAATTACCTTAAAGGAAGGTAGTAGTTATAATAAAGGAAACATAGGTGTGTTTCCTCATCCAGTAATAGTATATAATTCAGATTATATAAAGGAAAATTTAAGTTGGGAAAAAGATGATGAAATAAACACCATTTTATTTAAAGTTGGTGAAGACGCTAAAAGAGCAAAAAAGATAAAAGAATTAAAGAATAAAATTGAGCAAGTTGAAGGTACAGACTCTATTAAAGGGAGGAAAGAACCATTTTTAGATGATATTGCATCATTTAATGATTTTGAAATTCATCAATTTACCGAAGAATCTAGAAGAATAAAGAATGATATTTTTTCGAGTATAGTTGATTTTACGAAGAGAGATTTTAAGAGGCAACTTCCTTTAGTAATTCAAAATTTAAGTTCTTTTATTTTAAAAGATATAGTAGTTAAAAAATTAAGTAAAACGGTAAAAATTGAAGAACCAAAGCCTGAAATAAATAAAGTTGAAATCGAATTTAAATTACCGGAATTAATTAATGAAACCAATGATATTCTGTCAAAAACCCCTAAAAAAAATGATGTAATTGCCGTTCTGGAGAGAAACATTGAAGCGGTTAAATGGGTCAAAAAAGGGTTGGAGTTGAATAATATAGGAGAGGATTGTTTGTTCTGTGGTAATTTGATTACTGAAGAGAGGATTATACTTTTAAATAAATATTACGAAAACTATGGGTCAAAACTTAGAGAAAAAGCTAAAGAGGTATTAGATAAAATAGTTGTTGAAAAAGATAAAATTGAAAATCTTGATTTTCCAAAAAGTATTCAAGATTTGAATGATGGTTTTCAAATAGAATACAAAAAGAGTAAAAGTCATTTCGATAAATTTTCAAACCAGTATTTATCTAAATTAAAATTATTAGAAAAAAGGTTAAATCAGAAAATTACTAATAAATTATATAGAAAAATCCTCGAAGTTTCACTATATGATACCAATAAAATTGAAAAGCAGCTCAATACCCTAAATAAAATTATAGATTTAAATAATAATTTTAGTATGGATTTTGAGAATTTAATTAAAGGTGAAAGAATTAAATATATCAATCACTTAGTTGCAAAATATCTCAAAGAAAACAACTATTTGCAGAAGAAAAGCAGAAGAGATAAGGCAATTGTAAAGATTGAATCTTTAGATAAAAAAATAGCTGCTTTTCAAACAGAAATTGATCGTCTTGAAGCAAAAAATGATAGTGGAGAAGAGGGAGGAATTCAATTTGAATATTTTATCAAAAGTTTTCTTGGAAAAGATGACATTAAAATTAAATACCATTCCGAAACGAAAAATTATAGTTTATCCAGAAATGGAAAGCTAGCTTCCAATTTAAGTGAAGGAGAGAAAATGGCGATTTCATTTTCCCATTTTCTTGTAACCTTGAAAAGTTTTAAAGATAAAGATGAGCTGAAGGACTATATACTTTTTATTGATGATCCAATGTCTAGTTTAGATGGCAATCACATTTTTCAAATTAATGCTCTGCTCAAAGATTTTCTTTATGAAGAAATTACAAATCCACAAAATGCAAAACAAATGATGCGGGTTCAAACTTGTCTTCAATTATTCATATCTACACACAATTTCGAATTTTTTAATCTATTAAAAGAACTGCCGACAATTAGAGGGTTTAACTATAAAAATTATAGCACAAAAAAAGAATCTAGATATTTCATTCAGCGAAATGGAGATAATTCCAAAATAATCAAGCTTCCAAAAGTTTATGATTCATTTAAATCTGAATATCATTACTTGTTCAAGGTTATTTATGAGTTCAACGAAGACCCAAACAATACCACTTCAGATATTTTGATGTTAATGCCAAATGTTTTACGAAGATTCTTAGAGATTTACACACTGGCTAAATATCCAAGTGCGGATGAAGTAGATGTGAGATCAGATATATTATTTGGCAAAGTAGCATCCAAACGAATATGTAAGCCTTTTCATTATTTTAGTCATTTTAACAATATCGATAGAATAGGTAGACAAAGTGAGTTTTTAGCAGATGTAACTAAAGCTAGCAATGAATTAATAAAGCAAGTAAAAAAAGACACCAAACATTTTAAAGCTCTACAAACTGTAATTTCATAATCTAAATTATGCCTAATATAAAACTCAACCAAAAGCTTAAACGCGTAGAACTCCAAAAATTTGAGCTGGATAATGAAATCGTGTTCAACTACTTTGATAATCTACCCGCCTCAGAGCGAGATGATAAACTTGTACGTGCGCTGTATATTGGTGTCCTAGCTCTTATGGAGGATCGCTTGTCCTCGTTTTTGTCTAAAACCTCCAACGAGTTGGGTACCGAACTGGAAAGCCTAAAAATGATCTTTGAGATGAAAAAGGAGCTGTTTTACAAAAGCACCATCAAAGGCTCCTTGGCAGAAGATGATATTGCCGATTTCTTAAATGAGTATTTTAAAAGCAAACGTATGGCAGATAAAGCATTGCTTACAGGCAATGCCGCTGGCGCCCTACCCCGTAATAAAACGGGTGATATTATTTGTGAAGTAAATGGCTCACCAGATTTAAAAATAGCCATAGAGTGTAAGTTTGACAAAAGCGTAAAGTTGGGAGATATAGAAGGCAAAGACCTTTTTATACGAAAGACAGATACCGCCTGGAGCCAATTAATAGAAAGCAATGCCAACCGAAACTCCAAAGTAAGTATTATCGTTTTTGATATTTCGTTGGTAGACAATAGCATCTTAAAGTTCAACGAATACGTAGGCTTTATTCCTGAGATTGGTTTCATCGCTATTATAGATTCACAAAAAGGTGATTATACCAATCTAGTCATTGCTTATATGCTTGCCCGTGATATTGCCATAAACGCAAAAACACTAGAGCTAGATAAAGATATTTTAAGCATTTTAGTTACCCGTATTTTAAAGGATATTGGGGAAATAAAAGCCATTAAGACCTTGGTAGAGCGCAACATCGACACCAACCGGGAAATTTTAAAGCAAATTGAGAAATCAATGTTGTTAATGGATTTTAACCAACGGTATTTGAGTCAGTTCCTTGAAACGGGTACCCTTACTAAAAAAGACCTACTTGACTTTTATATGGGAGAGGAAGTGAAGGACCAATACAAGTTGATTGAGAAGGAGATAAATGAAATGTAAATTGTTTGAAAATGGAAGAAATAGAACAACTATTAGCGATTGCAGAAAGCTTGAGAAATCAATATAATAGAGGATTTTCAATAGATGGAAATATTGTAGGAGATATTGGTGAAGTACTTGCACAACAAAAATATGACCTTGAATTATACGATGCTAATCATCCTATCCACGACGGCTATACCCCTAATGGACAAAAAGTACAGATAAGAGCTACGTTAAAGAATAAGTGTTATTTATCTATTAGAGAAAATAATAGACCCGATTATTTTTTGTTTATTCATATTGAATCAAATGGCGAAATTGATGAAATATACAATGGCCCTGCACATTATGTTTATAATGAATATAAAACTTATGGAAAGACAGATGAACAAATTGCTCTTTTAAATGACGCTCAAAGAGTCATTAATGGGAACGCTGCTGGTTACGCTAAAATTTCTTCAAATAGACTGAGGCTGATGAATACAAACGTAGACATCAATGAAAAAATTGAAGAACGAGCATGAACGAAAACCATTTAAGACTTAAACATTTTTTAGAATCTGAAACTATTCCAAAAATAAAAAAGCAACCTAAAACTTTTTTAGGGATAGCCAAGCAACCGCATTATGAGAATGTGTTGAGTAATATTCTTGCTTTCTATTTTAATGTTGGTGAAACACATAGGCTTGGCGATCTATTTATTGTTAGTTTACTGGAACTAATTACAGAACAATTTGATGAAACTAGAAAGGATTTTGATGGGTTTTCAGACTTCCATGTGGAAACTGAAACCACAACCAATAAAGGGGGGAGAATGGATTTGCTTTTATATAACGATGAAAACTGTATTATTATAGAAAACAAGGTATACCATACATTAGGTAATGATCTGGATGATTATTATAATTCACAGATCAAAAAATATAATAAAAACAATATTGCTGGTGTAGTACTTTCGTTATTTCCTATTTCATTTATTTCCCACCCTCAATTTATCAACATAACACACAAACAATTACTCACCAGGGTAATGAAAAATATAGGCGGTTACCTATTAGATGCAGATACGACTTATATTGTTTTTTTAAAAGACCTTTACCAAAACACCTTGAACTTAAGCACCAAACAGATGAAGCCAGAAGATATTCAATTTTATAAAGAGCATCGTGATAACATTCACCAAACGGCTCGATTTCTAAACCGACTTAAAGACCATGTTAAAAAAGAGGTTGAAGCAGCGTGCAGTTTATTAAATGGGGAATCTGAATATTTAAACTTGAAAGGAACAACCAGTAATAGATTACGCTACTACGAATCAAAGGCAAACCCCGATTTAATGTTTACCATCGGATTCGACAGATTATATATAGATAACCATAAAGATATTTGGATTGTGGTAGAATTAAAAGGAGATGCGTTGCTCGACAGGTCTATTTATAACCAGATTGATTTCTATGCTGCTGAAAAACAATTGATTAATAATAACTTTTATAGTGAAAGTAAAACTGGATGGGCACACTTTGCATTCAAATCCTACCCATATGAATTAATTGATTTTAATGATTTAAGAAATTTTATTGTTCAAAATATAGAAGGAACTCCTTTGCTTTCTATTTTTAATAAATTAAATGCCTTCCTTACAAACCATAACAATTAAGGTATGTCAAAATTCACCGAAGCTAAATTAGAATCCGCCTTTACAGAACTATTAGGTCTGGAAGGGTATCCTCATACCTTGGGGACTAGCTTGCATCGCGATGAAGGTGACGTCCTTATTGAAGAAGATCTGCGGAATTATTTGCGCAATCGACATCAGGAAAACCAGATTACTGAAAGTGAAATAGATGCAATACTCCTTCGCTTAAAAAGTTTGCCTTCGTCAGATTTGTATGAGAGCAACAAAATTGTGATGCGTTTGTTGAGTGATGGATTTATTTTAAAACGGGAAGATCTAAAGCAAAAAGATTTTTATGTACAATTAATAGATTACCGCGGTTTAAACGCCCATAGAATCATTGAAAACATAGATTACATAGTAGCTGAAGAAGAACCAAGTTATAGCAACCCTCAAAATATTTATAGGTTTATTACACAGCTAAAAATAGTTGAGCACCACCCGCCGGGTCGCATTCCTGATGGTATTCTTTATATTAACGGTATTCCCGTTGTGATTTTTGAGTTTAAGACCGCTATACAGGAAGATTGTACCATATTCGATGCCTACCAACAAATAACGGTACGGTATGAGCGGGATATCCCAGAATTATTTAAATACAATGCATTTTGCGTCATTAGTGATGGCGCCAATACAAAAGCAGGTTCTTTTTTTGCACCCTATGAGTTTTACTATTCCTGGCGCCGTGTGGCAGGTTTAGCAAAAGATGTAGATGGTATCGATAGCCTTTTTACATTGGTACAGGGTATGTTACATCGCGATAGGTTGCGAGATGTAATCCGCAACTTTATCTACCTGCCCGATAGTTCCAAAAAGGATGAAAAAATTGTTTGCAGATACCCGCAGTATTATGCTGCCCGTGCTTTGTACGATAATATCTTAAAAGCACAACAACCCGCTGGGGATGGAAAAGGAGGCACCTATTTTGGTGCCACGGGATGTGGCAAGAGTTTTACCATGTTGTTTTTGGCGCGATTGCTAATGCGTAGTGTTCATTTTGAAAGCCCCACCATTGTGATGGTTACAGATAGAACAGATTTGGACGATCAATTAGCTACACAATTTACAAATGCAAAACAGTATGTGGGTGACGATACAATTGTAAGTGTAGAGAGCAGGGCACAGTTACGTGAATATTTGCAAGGAAGAGAAAGTGGAGGTGTATTTTTAAATACCATCCATAAGTTTACAGAGGATACTCAATTATTGACCACCAGAAATAATGTAGTGTGCATTAGTGATGAGGCCCATAGAAGCCAGATAAACTTAGATCAAAAAATTACGGTTACAGACGAGGGTATCAAAAAAACGTATGGATTTGCGAAGTATTTGCATGATTCATTGCCCAATGCAACCTATGTTGGGTTTACAGGAACACCCATAGATGGAACATTAGACGTATTTGGCGACATTGTAGATACATATACCATGACCGAATCTGTAAAAGACGAGATTACGGTTAGGATAGTATATGAAGGACGTGCTGCAAAAGTTGCTTTGCACAACAACGAACTTGCCAAAATTGAAGCATATTACGAAGAAGCTGCCGCCGCTGGAGCTAATGAGTACCAAGTAGAAGAAAGTAAAAAGCAGTCGGCAAGTATGAACGCTATTTTAGGCGATCCCGACAGATTGGAGGCAATTGCTAAAGACTTTGTCGTTCATTATGAAAAACGAGTAACAGAGGGCGCTACTGTGGTTGGTAAAGCTATGTTTGTATGCAGCAGCAGAAGTATTGCCTACGAATTATATAAGAACATAATAGAGTTACGTCCGGAATGGGCTGAAATAAAAGTAGCTGCTGATGGTATCGTTTTAACTAAAGAAGAAAAGAAAAAGATAAAACCCATTGAGCGTATTAAAATGATTATGACACGTGGTAAAGATGACCCGAAAGTGTTATATGAAATGCTTGGCACCAAAGAATACCGAAAAGATCTTGACAGACAGTTTAAAAACGAAAAATCAAATTTTAAAATTGCTATTGTTGTAGACATGTGGCTCACAGGTTTTGATGTTCCTTTTTTAGATAGTATTTATATAGACAAGCCCATACAACAGCATAATTTAATACAAACGATTTCCAGGGTAAACAGAAAATTTAAAGGAAAGAATAAAGGGCTGGTTGTAGATTATATTGGTATAAAGAAGCAAATGAATTTGGCGCTTGCCCAATACAATAAGGGCGACCGCGAAAATTTTGAGGATATTGCTGAATCGTTGGTAATCGTGCGAAACCATTTAGATTTGCTCGCTAAAATTTACCATAAATTTGATTCAAGTAATTATTTCAAGGGTACACCCCTGGAACAGCTTAACACATTGAATAAAGCGGTAGAATATGTCATGGTTACCAAAGAATTGGAAACCCGTTTTATGGCATTAGTAAAGCGTTTAAAAGCTGCCTATGATATTTGTTCAGGAAGTGAACAAATCACACAGAAAGAAAGAGATTTAACCCATTTTTATCTTGCTATTCGCTCTATAGTATTTAAACTAACCAAAGGTGAAGCTCCCGATACTGCACAAATGAATGCTAAGGTTAGAGAAATGATAAAAAATGCGCTCCAAAGTGAGGGCGTTGAAGAAATATTTAAAATGGGAGATGAAACTGAAGCTGCCCAAGATATATTTGATGAAGCTTATCTGGAAAAAATAAACAAGATAAAACTACCTAATACCAAAATCAAACTCTTACAGCAATTACTAGCCCGGGCCATTGGGGAAATGAAAAAAGTGAATAAAGTAAAGGGTGTAGATTTTTCAAAAAAAATGGAATCACTAGTACAACGCTATAATGAACGCAAAGAAGATGACGTATTCCGCAGTGAGGTATATGAAGAAATGGCTGATCAGCTTACAGAACTAATATGGCAGGTGCACAGTGAGTTTTCAGCAGGAGATGACTTAGGGATTGACTTTGAAGAAAAAGCATTTTATGACATACTAAAAGAATTATGTCTGAAATATGATTTCCGCTATCCTGAAGATAAACTAATTAATTTAGCTCAGGCAGTTAAGGATCTGGTAGACGAACAAGCGAGATTTCCAGATTGGAGCAAGCGAAGTGATATAAAAGCAGCATTAAAAGTTGGTTTAATCTTGCTTCTTGACGATCACGGATACCCACCAGTAGAACGTGATGAAGTATATCAAGATATCTTTGAGCAAGCGGAAAATTTTAAAAAGAATAGAAATCTTTAATTTTTTTGACTAAAAGGTATATTTAAAACAACCACTGTTTTCTAACTAGTCGATATAACAAAGAAAATGCTAAACGACCTCGCCAAAAAAATAAACCAACATCCCTTTATCCATATCAAAATAAGGGGCTTTCCCATAATGGTCTGGTTCTAGATTATTGATCCGGTGGTATCGCTTTAAGTGTTGGCTAATTTTTTGAAGGTCACCTTTGGTCGCTGGCCTATCCTCATCTTTGGTCAATATTCTGGAGAGAACATCTACGGCAACGACTCCAGCAGCTGCATTCCCGATACCAGCAAAGCTCATCTTTTCTATTTTGGTCTTTTTTTTGGTGGGAGCAGGTTCAGAAGGTGCATTCAAGGTTGCAACTTTCTTGGTTGTCGTACGTTGGTGATATGCCTTGGATCTGCAACTATCACTACAATATTTCTGGACCCTTCTTCTCTTTGGGATAAATTTCCCATAGCAATAATTGCAGGTATATCTATGATTGTTCGTATCATGAACGTTTGTTTGACGCATAATTATGTCTTTTGAGTTGGTTTTCTATTTTTGAATACGGTCCTGAGGATAAATGCATCCGCCTCTGCCCTGCCCAACGAGCACCTTTTTTCCAAAGGTTGGATTTCCCCATCCGAAATGGTAGATCTCATCATTTCCAACAGGGACTTCTGCTCTTCCATGGGAAGTGCCCGTACGATGCTGAAAACTATATTGGCGTTCATTTTCTACTTTTGTTATCCTTGCGCACAAAATGCTGAAAATAAAATTGGACGGGGGAGCTTTCGGTAGCTTTTGGTAGGAAAAGATAGGAAAAGGTAGGAAAAGGTAGTTTACTGGTGTTTTCTTATGGTTTCTTGAATCGTTCTGGTCAAGATATGATTCAAGATTTCTGTCCCGGTCCATTGAGAATCTCTAAGACCTATAATATATTTATAGCTCCCAAAAACAACCAGAACTGAAAAAATTGAAGTAGGCATCCATCCATCGCATAAAAAACAATCAGGACAATAGTACCCATTCCATCTAGAATGTTTTCTTTGGGGGAGCGACCAAGGGTAACGCGACGATCTATCTATTGTCACTGTTTGAGATAGTCGGAGTAATCTTCCGGTAGTGCGGCATCTATGTCACGGAGGTATTTTTCGAGCGCCTGCATACTCGAATGGCCCGTTATGAGCATCATCCTGCTCTTTACCTCAAAGGGTGTCGCACCCTTTATCATTTCGCGGTAGAGCCGTGTGATGAACGTGTGCCGGAACGAATAGAGCCCGTAATCCCTGCCCAGCCCAAAATGTTTCTTTACCACCGTATTGAAGCGTTTGGTGAAATGGTCGCGGCGGTTGACAGGGGTCGCATCCCACTCGCCACCGATACCGTCCGGAGTGAACAATATGTGTTCCGGGTCCATCCCGGAAAGGTCGGGGATGGATCTCAACATGATATCCGGTATGATCTTGATCTTCACGGGCTTGTTCTTCGCACGTACATACAGTCGCTTTTCCCTGACATCGACATCCCCTACGCGAAGGCGGCATACCTCCACGGGGCGCAAAAAGTTGAACGAGATGAACTGGACGAACAACAGGAGCAACCTGTCGTTCTTTTCGAGGTATCCGTAGATCTCCGACTGTTTTGCATCCGAATAGGTCTTGTGGCGTTCCGGACGGGTCTTCAGTACATTGATGGATTGTACAAAATTGACGGGGATGACATCATTGTCCACAAGGGTCTGGAATATACTGCCGAGCTCCACACGGGTATTGTTGCGCGTACGGGCACTGGAACGCTCTAGTACCTCGTTGAGGAAGGATACGACGTCCTTCTTGGTCACCTGTTCGATAGTCACACCCTTGCCCACATTTTTCTCCAACCAGCGCTCGAACTGTTTGGTCTTGTTCCTATAGTTTACGATGGTCGATCTTGCCACCACATTTTCCTTGATGGCGAGGGCCTTTTCAAATGCCCTGCCGATGGGCATGCCCTTTTTCCTTATTTCCGTTACAGGTGTGTTAGCGACCTGCACCGTGGGTACATTTTCCTTGGTATCCTGCCCCGGGTCGTGTTCCGGGATTTGTTCCGGCGCATAGGGATCGTACCCCTTTTTCAGGAAATCCGCCAGACTGCGCCGCAACATGGTAAGTACCTCCAACCGCTCCCCTTTTGTGGAATAGCTATTGGCATTTCCGTAGACGGGATTCTGCCGTTCCATCTTCCCCGTAACGGGGTTGCGGAAGGAGAAATATACGTACCATCTCTTGCTCAGGTCGCCCTTGGCGTCGTAGATCTTTGGTTGTGAAAATTGTTTCTTTTTCTTCAAATCGTATTCTAAAACGTATTCCAAATCGTATTCAAAGGTAAGAAAAGTCGACAATGATGACATAAAAAAAGCGGTTTAGCTTTCGCTAAACCGCTCTGGTATTGGATTTCTCCTTAGTAGCGGGAACTGGACTCGAACCAGTGACCTTCGGGTTATGAGCCCGACGAGCTACCTACTGCTCTATCCCGCGATATGTGTTTCCAAAAATTTCACTTTAGCTTTTAACAATCCGGTTCATAATGCCGGCAGAAATATTGGACTGCAAAGATACAAGGATTTTAAGAAGTTCCAACAAATTGAAGGAATTAATATTTAAATATTTCATAAATATAATGTCCGAATCAAAAGGTTCATTAACTTTAATCTATGAACAAAACATTACGCTGGATAATCTACATCACACTCACATTAATCGCCCTTTATATCATTGGGCTAATTTCGGTCAATGGAATAATTAAAGGAAAAGTAGAGAACTTTTTGGCAACTCGTTTACCTGCAAATATTCAGCAAAAATATGAGAATATGACCCTCGACACTTTTGAAGGCACCATAACGCTAAGCAATGTTGAAGTTTCCATTAGCGACCAAACCTCAAAAGTAAAACATACTACTGTTAATGTAGATTCATTTATTATTGAAGATGTGAGCTACTGGCAATATCTATTCAACAAAAAGATAGTTATCGAAGACATCAAACTTAAAAAACCACGAATCACCTATTACAAAGATGTGTATCAACAACCAAAAGATTCCGCAGTAAAAAAAGAACCACTCAAACTTTATAAAGATGTTATCATAGAAGAGTTGAGTATCGACAATGCAACATTACATATTTACGACAAAAGCAAGGACAGCCTGTTTTTATATGCCGAAAATGTTACCGTGGAACTTGATGATATTCTCATTAACCAACAAACATTGACAAAAAAAATACCTGTAGAATTTAGTGATTATGAAGCCGAGTTGGATTCTCTTTTTCTGAAATCTAACAAATTTGAAAACTTAAATGTTGGAAAATTAATCGTTAAGGACAAACAAGTCACCATCAACAATATCTCTTTAAAAACAAAATATTCTAAGGCACAATTGTCTCAAAATATAGCTACGGAAAGGGATCATTTCAACCTCTTAATTCCACAACTTAAAGTTGACGCAATAGATTTCGGCTTTAAAGAAGGTGAGCTCTTTGTGAAAAGTAACATGATAACTCTCAAAAATCCAACAGCCACTATTTATAGGGATAAACTAGTGGCAGACGACCCTAAAATAAAGCCTTTGTATAGCAAAATGCTCAGAGATTTACAATTCGCATTAGCAGTAGATAAAGTTAATATAGAAAACGCTGCTATTACTTATCAAGAAAAAGTAAAGGCCGGAAATGGTGCCGGCGAAATTAACTTTGACAAATTCTATGCTTCTATTTTTAACGTGGGGAATGCATATGAAAAAAATGTTGAAACCCAAATTAAAGTAAAAGCTAATTTTATGAGTGTTGCTCCTATCAACGTAGACTGGAGTTTTAAAGTTCATGACCCAACAGATGCATTTATCTTTAAATTTGATGCCGCTTCATTGCCAATAGAAAGATTAAACAAGTTTACAACGCCCAATTTAAATGTAAATATTGAAGGGAAAATAAGTAAGGTTTACACAACAATTTCAGGAACTTCAAATGCATCACACGCAGATATGAAATTGGATTACGATGATCTAAAAGTCAATATATTAACAGAAAATGGCTCTAAGAAAAATAAATTGCTTTCGGCTATTGCTAATATTTTTGTGAAGAAAAATAGTGACAATGAAGCTGATGGGTTTAGAGAAGGAGTGGCAAATGTAACACCGGATAAAACAAAATCGGTTTTCAATTATGTGTGGCTCAACATTAAAGGTGGATTGCTTGATGTGCTTACCGGAAACGGAAAAAAAGACTAGCTCATATCAGAAACCCAACTCAAAGCATCTAATCTATCCTCGATAGCAAAATGTTTTATTGTTGAACTAAGAAACAGTTTTTCAAATGCAACACAAGCCTTCGCCCATTTCATGTCACTTACAATGGCAATCTTATTAATTTGCAGAGCATGTTTGTGTTTAAAATAAATTTGCTGAATTACGGCCGAAAGGGTGAAATTCTCAATGCCATCATCTTCCAAGAACAAATTGACAGCACCATGTTGATTTATTTTATTGAGGATAACTTCTTCTAATTCATCGACAGCTTTTGTATTAAAATCACCATCTATTAGAAAGCCTATTGTTTTTTGAGAAAAAGAAAAAGTTGAGAGCATGTGGTTGTATCTTGAGGTTGAGCACAAAACTACAAAAATATATACAACTCACTTATTATAAGCACCTTAAAACAATAGTGAATTTAGATGATTAAATAATTTACAAGTATTCTGAAAAATTATTTTTACAATAAAACCCAACTATTCCTTTGGCTCAGAAATCGACGAAATTGCTTTTAAACGATCACTAACCATAAAGTTTTTTATATTAACTCCTACAAGCACTGTGTCTAAAACACCTAGCGCATGTATCCACTTTCGGTTTGTGACTAATGCAATTTTGTCAAATCTTTTGTGAAACTCCATAGGAAACAATGTTGCAATAACGACAGCATTTAAAGAAAAATGAGTTATGTTATCGTCTTCCACGTATAGATTAATTTTGTCGTGGGTTTCAAATTTTTCTAGAATTTGAGACTTCAATTCTTGAATCGCAGCCTGATCCATCACACCATCAATTATATAACCGACGGTCTCTTCCGAAAAACTAAAATTTAAAGTCATGTTTTGGGCTGTTGTAAAGTAAATCTAAGGAAAATATCGAGATACAAGAAATTCCAAACACTTTATTGTTCAATACTTTCAGCATTAAAATACTGCAACTCCATATTTTCAAAAGAGGTGGTAATTTGTATCGGATTACAACACACCTCGCAATCCTCCACATAACTCACACTAGCAGAAGGATCTAGCAACATAGAAATTTCTTCCCAACAATACGGACATTGAAAATAGTGCTCGTGCATAATTTTGAATTAGATAATCTTTTCTTCGGAAATATTAGATCTTTAAATTAATTACCATTGATGAAATAACAGAATGAATGCCACACCTAAAAGTCGACATTCAACAATTGCCCCGACAATTGGAGCACTTGCAATTCAGCCAACTTAGCTTGATATTTCGCTAGGTTTTTATTCGTCTTTGCATTCAAAAGATTGACTTGCGCCTGCCTTAATTCCACAGATGAAATTTGCCCTAGTTTATAACGCTCGTTGCTTCTCTCAAAGTTATTTTCGGCAGTTACAACATTCTTTTCCTGTAAATCAAAAATCTGCAATCTGTTCAAATAATCGCCTTCGGCATTTGCAATATCGCGCTTGATCTCTTTCTTAAACTGCTCTTGAAATATCTCTTGATTACTAATCGCAATTTTAGAATTCTTTACTGTCGTTATACCGCTACCACCATCAAACAAACTCCAAGTTAAATTCACTCCCGCCGAAAATCCCGTGGACGTACTCGACGCAAGAAAATTCGTCGCTGGAAAATTACCTTCATTCCAGCCGTAAGAACCTGTCAAGCCAACAGTAGGGAGAAAAATTGACTTACTCGCTCTGTAATTAAGTGTACTTATATCCTTATTTTTCTGAGCTTGCAACAACCGCACATTACTATTTTCAACATCCCTTACATATTCATTCAAGACTAAAGAAGGTATAAAAACAACTGTGGTATCAACCGCGAATGTTCGTTCTAATTCTACATTAGCAACTACGTTTAAATCTCGTTTTGTATTTGACAAAAGCTGTCTCGCGTTCATTAAATTAATACTGTCTGTAACAATATCAACTTCAGCATTGAGAACATCAAGTTTATTGTTTTGTCCATATTCAAATGCGTATTGAGCGCGTAGCAACCTTCTTTTTGTGTTTGAAAAAGTTTCCTCTAGTACTGTAATGTTTTCTGTGAGCCGTGCTACTTCATAATAGACTGTAAATAATTGGAGTACAGAAGTCTCAATCGTTTCTCTTGTTTGGAGTTCGCTCAAATTGTATTCTTCTTTTAAAGCCTTGTAATCGTAATACCTTCCTAATCCATCAAACAATGTGTAGTTCAAATTAATAGAAGCGTTATATCGTGTAGTTTCAGCACCATCCACAATATTTGCTGTTCCATCTTGAAAGGTAGCATCTTGATCCTGCAGATCATAACTCGCGCCGGCATTTCCCGTCAATGATGGAAGATAGCCAGAGTTTAATATATTTTGATTGTTATCAGCAATTTCCAGATTGTTGTTAGCAACTTGAATTCCGAAATTATTCTGCAACGTTTCGGCTATTGCTTCTTGTTTTGTGAGCACTTCAAGTTCCTGTGCAGTCACATTTCCGAAACACAACAGCATAAGAATTATCAATACATTAATGTTCTTCCGCATTTTTCTCTTTTATTGCACGTTCTACTTCTTCTCTACTTACTTTCTTTCCTGTTGCCAGCCATTTACTACGAGCCTTAATTGTGTTTGTTGTTGACAATAAAACGGGCAATATAAGCAACGTAAGCACGGTTGCAATCCCTATCCCATAGGCTATGGAAATTGCCATGGGTTTTAAAAATTGCGCTTGTCTACTTTTCTCCAATAGTAACGGGGCGATTCCCGCAATTGTAGTCAGTGATGTTAAAAATATGGCTCTAAACCTTGATTTTCCCGCTTCAAATAAGGCATCGTCAAAATGCATTCCTTCCTGTAAAAACGAATTAAATTTACCGATTAAAACCAACCCATCGTTGACCATAATCCCAATCAATGCAATAATACCAAGCATTGAGAGAATGTTTATTGGGAAATCATGCACGTAATGCCCCCATGCCACAGCGATGAAACTAAATGGTATCAATAACATTAATAATAGTGGCTGACTGTAACTTCTAAAAGTAAATGCAATCACCACATAAATTAAAAATAAAATTACAGGAACGGCAGTTTCTGCAGATTTTGTGAGTTTGTTTGCTTCTCTATTTTGCCCTTCATAAGAAACAGAAACCGTTGGGTATTTTGATAAAATTTCAGTCATGGCATTTGACTTGAGATCATCTAAAATTTCCGTAGGGCTTCCTTTTGGGTCTTTAAGATCTGCGTTTACTTGAATTTCTCGTTGTCCATTTAAGTGGCTAATACTTTCATCGCCACGCTTAATGGTGTACGTTGCAATTTCAGCAAAAGGAACTCGTTCTCCCGAAGCCGTGACAATGCGCATATCGTCAAGATCATTAATCGACTCTCTGTTATCCCTATCGTAGCGCACCCAAACTCTAATTTCATCTTGCCCTCTTTGAAATCTTTGTGCCTGTAAACCAAAAAATCCAGCTCTCACTTGGCTCATCACCGAAGCTAAATTTAGACCTAACGAATATGCTTTTTCCTTTAATACTACATTGATCTCTTTAATTCCTTCAGGGTCTGTATCAGATACGTCGGCTAGTAATGAGTTGTTTTCTAGAACTACTTTTAGCTCTTCTTTTGCTAACTTTAATTCTTCTGTATTATTACCTAATAATGAAATTGAAATAGGACTTCCACCAAAATTTCCACCAGAACCAAACGTGAGTCTTTCAACACCAAACACCTCACCTACTTGTTCCCGAATAGCATTTGTAATGTCTTGAGAGGCAAAATCTCTTTCTTCACCCGGCAAAAGGTTTACATTTAAGGATGCCTTATTATTCCCTGGCCCCACACGTTTAATTATATTTTCAACGACTTGCTTATTGCCTGACTGCCTAGACGTAAAATCTTTATTTACCTCCCAAGCAGCGCTCTCAACTGCGGTAATAATCGAGTCTGTGATTTTTGGGTTTGTACCTTCTGGCATCAATAAATCAATGCTCACACGGTCACTCGCAATACTAGGAAAAAAAGCTCCTCTAATAATTCCTCCTTTGAAAGAACCAATAGTCAAAATCATTAACGCCGCTAGTATCGCTATGGTTAAAAAACGTTGGTCAAGTACAAAACGTAATACCGGACTGTACAAATTATCTCTCAAGTAACGCATAAAGCGATCTCCATATTCATTAAAAACTCTTAATTTGAGAAATAATTTTGCAATTCCCTTTTTCTTGTTTTGAATTTCTTGCGACTCATTTACCAAAGCTTTAGAGTGTGCAATGTGCGCTGGTAAAATTATCAAGGCCTCAATGAGTGAAACAACCAAAGTTAAAATAACGACTACGGAAACTTCACTAAAAAACTCCCCTATTCTTCCATCTAAAAACAGGAAAGTAGAAAAAGCCAAAACAGTAGTAAGAATTGCTGAAATTATAGGCGGTAAAACTTCGACAGTACCATCAATAGCTGCTCTTACGGGGGTTTTTCCTTTTTCGTAATGCTGGTATATATTTTCTGCGATAACGATACCGTCATCAACTAGAATACCAATAACGATAATCATTCCGAATAAAGAAAGAACATTTATAGTAACGCCAAATTGCGCCGCAAAGATAAACATCCCTAAAAAAGAAATGGGCAATCCAAAGGCAACCCAAAACGCCAATCTCGTATTTAAGAAAAATGATAAGAAAAGTAAAACCAACAAAATACCTACCGCTCCATTCTCCACGAGTAATTTTGTTCGCTCATTGAGACGGATAGATGAGTCGCTCACCACATCAATCTTTACGCCCGTATATTTTTGGTTGAATTCATCAACATACTCATTCACTTGATCTGCCGTCGTTAATAGGTCTTCGCTATTTGTATTTGTAATTTCTACATTTACTGCAACATTTCCGTTAAAGTAAGATGCGTTGGGCGTTTCAGAAAATCTATCGGAAACCGTTGCTACATCTTGCAATTTTACGACTGTACCATTGTTATTTGCTCTAACGACTAAGTTGTTCAGCTCATTTCCGTAGTAATTACGGTTATTGGCGCGAATTAAATAATCTTCAGAGTTTGTTTTGATATTTCCACCTGTGGTTAAAATATTTGCCTGGGATACAGCTTGAGCAACTTCAGTAAAACTTAAATTGTACGCTAATAAATCATTCTCTCTTACGGCTATTTCTATTTCTTCCTCGGGATACCCCGAAATGGTAATTTGCGAAATCCCTTCCATGGCACGCAAATCGTTCTCAATTTGACGCCCTATTTGTTTTAATGAAACTAAATCAATCCCCTCACCACTTATTGCAAAATCAATAGTTTGCCTTATTCTTTCTTGTTTTGCAACAACGAGAGGCTCCATTCCTGTTGGGAAATTTGGCACTCTATCAACCGCATTTTTTACTTCGGCAACCATAACGTTGATATCCTCGCCGCTTTCGATTTCTATGGTAATACTACCGCCGTTTTCTCTTGATGTTGAAGTTACTCGTTCAACACCAATCAATCCTTTTAAATTGTCCTCAATTTTAAGTATAATTCCTTCCTCGATTTCTTCTGGGGCTGCTCCTGGGTAGGCAACACTTATCCCGATAATTTCAGATTCCTGTAGGGGGAAGAACGAAGATTTTAATTGCAACAATCCCACAACGCCGAAGATGACGAAGGCTATGATTACAACATTTACAGCAACATCGTACTTTATGAAATACGTGATTATTTTTTTCATAATTCCTCGTTGCTGTTATTCTCCGTTGTTTCTTCAGTGGATTCTTTGTCTATTTTCACCAACATTCCTGAGTAAGCACCAGGTACTGACTTTGATAACAATTTTGTTCCATTGGGCACTCCTTGAACCACTACTTTATCTGGCGCAAAATAAACAGGGTTTACTTCAATAAGGTCTAAAATACTATCCTTGACAATATATACCTGATTTTCATTGACTAAAAGTTTTCTTGATATTTCAATGGCATTGGGTTGTTCTCTAGCTTCTAACTGTGCTTCTAGATACATTCCTTCTTTTAGGTTTTCACCCTTTACCTCTACAAACACTTTGATGGTTTGCGTGGCTTGATCTATTCGGCCATTAACCCGGCTCACTGTACCAACATACATTTCGTCACTGTCTGGAACCGAAAGTTTAACATCTTCTCCCACTTTCAACAAATCGCTATATACTTTTCCTATCGCTAATTCTACTTCAAAAACCGAAGTATCGATAAATTCGCCTAATTTTTGTCCTGGACGAATAAGCGTTCCTTTTGTCACTAATGCTTCGGTCAAGACACCGGTAAACGGTGCCGTGATACTATATTTACCAAGACGTTGTTCTAAATTTTTAATATTATAATACGCAGCTTGCAATCCGCGACCGGTAATGAAATAATTTACCTTTTCCGAAGTAATTTCAGGTAAAGCAGGAAGCGTCTTTGATGGATCTAGACTATTTAAATAACGCTCCCAAACTGGAAAGGCATCTGGATAGTCCAATCGCAGATCAGGCATTATTGATGTTACAAGATTTCTGAAGTCACTCTTGGATGCCTGCACAGATGCATAATATTCTGCTGCGTCAAGGCGGATAAGGCTTTGCCCTTTTTTGTATTCCTGTCCAGATTTAAAGTCGTGCGCACTGTATTGAAAAATACCTTGATTATCGGCATAGAGCTCTAGTCTATTTTTGGCTATTAACGTTCCGTTTGTAGGTATAATGATGGCAACTGTATCATTCTCAACCGTTTCAACAAAAACAGTTTTCACAACTTTCTCAATTTTAGGTTTAGGTTTGTTGTTGTTATCAATGATGTATTTGGCACCAAAGATGGCACCAACTACCAATACTACACCAATAATGGTCAAGGTAATGTTACGCATGAGCTGTAAATGAATGTTAGTTTCCAAAAATACAGTTACAAAAGAACGCTCAGCGTTAAAGGTTTCTTAATAAACTACCTATCTATCCCAAATCTTCCAACTCCAAAGTCACATCCTCCCATTCTCCCATTAATGAAGACACCTTCTCTTTCTTGGCTTGATATTTTTTAAAGAAGTCTGGCTTGGCAATTGTCTCATCATAATTGATGGCTAGTTCCACATCAATCTCTTTGATTTCGCGCTCTAGTTTATTAATATCCGCTTCAATTCTATTTAAGCGGTTTGATAAAGATTTTTGTTTCTTTTGATCTTCGTACGATTGTTTACCAGATGTTTGTTTCTTATCCTCACTAGCGACAACAGTTCTTTTTTCAGCTTCACGAAGGTTTTCCAGATTCCTTTTTTCTAAAAAATATTCAATGTCACCAAGATATTCTTTGAGCTTATGGTCTTTAAATTCGTAAACCTTGTCGGTTAATCCTTGTAAAAAATCTCTATCGTGAGAAACCAAAATCAAGGTTCCTTCAAAATTCATCAATGCATCTTTTAATACATTTTTTGATTTAATATCGAGGTGATTCGTAGGTTCATCCATCACTAAAACATTGAAGGGTTGCAACAGCAATTTTGCCAAAGCTAGCCTATTGCGCTCACCACCACTCAAAACTCTTACATATTTATCTACTTCTTCTCCTCGGAAAAGAAACGAACCCAAAATATTACGCACCAAAGGCCTTGTGCGTTCGTCTGCGGCATCAATCATGGTGTCCTCGACAGTCTTTGTGCCGTCGAGGTAATCAGCTTGATTTTGTGCGAAATAACCAATTTCAACATTATGACCCAATTTCATGGACCCGCCGTATTTAATTTCGTCATTGATTATTTTTGCAAGCGTAGATTTTCCCTGTCCGTTTTGACCAACGAACGCTATTTTTGAGTCTCGCTCGATAGTCAAATCAACACCTTTCAATACATGATTATCGCCATAGCTTTTTGAAACATTTTCTATTTCCACTGCAATTTTCCCCGGCACTTTTGAGATAGGAAATTTTAATGACATCACACTATTGTCATCTTCATCCACCTCAATCCTGTCAATTTTATCCAACTTTTTAATAAGCGATTGTGCCATCGTGGCTTTACTCGCCTTTGCTCTGAACTTTTCAATCAACTTCTCTGTTTGCTCAATCTGCTTTTGCTGATTTTTTTGAGACGCCAACTGTTGCTCTCTCAATTCCTGTCTTTGAACCAAATATTTGGTGTAGGGTTTATTGTAATCGTATATTTTTCCAAGTGAAATTTCTATGGTCCTATTTGTAACGTTATCTAAAAACATTTTATCGTGACTTACAACTACCACAGCACCCGTATAACCCTTTAAGAAATCTTCAAGCCACAAAATAGATTCAATATCTAAGTGGTTTGTGGGCTCATCCAGTAATAAAATATCATTGTTTTGAAGTAAAAGTTTCGCGAGCTCAATACGCATACGCCAACCTCCCGAAAATGTTTCGGTAACCTTATCAAAATCTTCCCTTTTAAATCCTAAACCTTGCAAAATACGTTCGGTTTCTCCTTGATAATTATAACCTCCATGTATTTCATATTGATGTTGGATTTCATTTAAATCAATCATCAACTGGTTGTAGCCTTCACTTTCATAATCGGTTCTAGTGGCCAATTGCTCGTTGATTTCGGCTAATTGCGCTTCTAGTTTTTTTATTTCTGTAAATGCTTGATAGGATTCTTCGAGGACTGTTCTTCCTTTTGTAAAATCAATATCCTGTTTTAAGAAACCAATGGAAACTTCCTTATCCATAGCAATAGCACCTTCATCATATTCTTGTTCGCCAGAAATAATTTTCAGCAACGTAGATTTACCCGCTCCATTTTTTCCAACAAGTCCCACGCGCGTACCTCCCGTGAGTTGAAATGTGATTTTTTCAAATAAATATTCGCCCTGAAAAGAGACTGATAGGTTATGGATATTAAGCATTCAATTATAATTATAGCAGGTGGGGTAATTTTGGTGCAAAGATGCCTAATTTTACAACGGTAAAAAAATTGAAGTTCGTTCAATAAAATTTCAAATGGCTGCCTCATAACTCAATTGCTTACCATTTTCGCGGAAGCTATAACCACATAATCAAAATGCTTAAAGGAAATAAATTATATAGTATTTTTAAGGGCAAATGTCCTGTTTGCCATACGGGCGATATGTATGTGGAGAAAAATCCTTACAAGATTTCCACCACGCTTGAAATGCACGAAAGGTGTCCACATTGCAATACTAAATTTAAGATTGAGCCGTCGTTTTTCTACGGCGCTATGTATGTAAGTTACGGCGTGGGGATTGCATTTGCGACCGCTGCGTTTACCATTTCGTACGGCATGTTAGAACTTGGATTAACGCCTACTTTCATAATAATCATAGCTACACTTATTGTATTTCTTCCAATAATTACCCGGATTTCACGCAATATTTGGATCAACTTTTTCTTCAAATACGATAAAAGCAAGGTGTAATTATTTGATAAATCTCTTTAAATCAATCTCTGGTGGAAGCGGTTTTTGAATTTCCAAAAAGTCAAACAAAAGCTGCGAAAGTAAAGGTGCCATGGAAAGTCCTCGAGTTCCCAGACCGTTTAAAAATGCCACATTATTGTGTTGCGGCAACCTACCTATAAGCGGTTTTCTATCTTTTACCGTAGGGCGCACTCCTGCAACTTGATTAACTATCTCATAACTACAATCAACCATCGTATCTAGCTTTTCTACAATTGTGTTTTGCGCTTTTTTAGTTGTGTTGGTATCTGTTTCATCACGCCCATAACTTGCTCCCACTTTATACAAATCGTCCCCTAAAGGAATCAACATCATCCCCCCTTTTAAAATTGCATCTAGCTTTAAATCGGCCGCTTTGATGATAATATATTCACCTTTGTTTGGGACAAATACCTTATCATTTTCGGGAGAAATTGAGAGCGGAAATAGCGGATTATGAATCACTCCCGAACCCTCAGCGAAAACGATTGTATTCGCTTCAATATTTTTATAATTAAGTTTTTCTTCGGAAATGTGTAGACTATTGTAATCAAATACTTCGGAAATGAGTTTTTTATTATCCTTCAGATATGTGCGATAGGATTTTATTAATTCTAACGGATTCAACTTTGAAGCTTCCTTTACTTTCCCCAATCCAAAAGGTGCTTTTATTGATGGATTTTCATTTTTTAAAATTTCTGAAGAAAGAAATCTGCTGAGTTCTTTTTTGTCACTCGCAACTATCCAATTATTTTGTTCTTCGATGTTATTTAAAATTCGGTAAACTGGATATTCTTGGATAATTTGTTTTGACAAACGGACTTCAATAGCTTTATAAAAAGGGAGTGCGGTGTCTAAAAATTGGGTTGCATTCCAAGCCGCTGTAAATCTTTTAAGCACCGTAGGGTTCAAAACTCCACCCGAAGTTGCAGTTGCTCCTTTTTGATTATCATCGATAACGACAAATGACTTATTGTGCTTTAGCAATGTTTCGGCGAACGCGATTCCCGCGATGCCCAAACCAACTATTATATAATCCAGATTTTTCACTTTGTAAAGATAGCTTAGTGAAGATGAAATTTAATTGCTTTCAGATATCACTTTTTTAATCGTTTAAAGCAAAAAAAAGACTGCCATTGCTGACAGTCTTTTTTTAAAGTTTCCGAAGAACTATTAGTAGTTCCAAAGGTCAATTTCAATATTCCTTATTTGTTCTTGGATACGGTCTGATTCCAATAACTGCATTAATGCGTTGTCATTGATGTACTCATTAACCTCTCTGTCTCCTTGAACGTTGTCTTCTTTATAAACCACACCGTGGAAACGACGTGAGTTTAATAAGTGATCATACGAAATAGGCTGTGATGTATTTTTACGGTTGAATGCTTTTGCTTTGTGCAAAACGTCTCTCGCTCCTGGAAAATATACCCAAAACAAGTCAACCTTAGCATCCATTCCTTCCTCATCTCCAAAAGCCTTAGAACGAGCTTCACCAGCAACAGGGCAAATACCCAATAATCTGTATTTTAACTCTCCTTGACGCTTGTCAATATACCAAATACCACGGATTTTCCATTGTTCAACATCTGCAGCATCTAATGTAAACTCACGAATATATTCGTCATCTACACGTCCTTCTGCGTTGAATTGATCAATACCATAATCTGTTGTATCTCTATATACTAAAGAAGCATCAAGATCATCCAAGGTTCGCTTTTCAGTAAAATATGAATCTGCATATACATCTTGAATATTACCGTTTTTCATGTTTTTTACTAGTACATCGTACAAAGAACGTCTTTCGCTACCTATATTGTTTGTATCAATAGGATAATACAAAGGAAAATTTACACGTTCGTCAAGATCGATAATTTCCCATGTGGATTTAGACCACAATACATCACGCTCATCCACGTAACCATAAGGTAATGCCTCATCGTTATCATACGCGATTTGATCCGGCGTTTTAACACCAATCTCATCAGGAGTCTTGGCGTTCAAGATATTGATTTGGGCATTTGCAGAAGCTACAGTCATAGTAACTGCAAAGGCACCTAAAATTACGTTTCTCAATTTCATATAATCTGTTTTAATCTTAGTTTGTTAACTCGATACAAATAGGAGAAATCTTCTTCAATTTATATCCGCTGTTTCCAGCAATGTTAGCGTTGATGTCAAAAATTTGAACTGTCTCTCCTCTTTTTGCTCTTCTAAGAGCACCAGATGCAGCACCGTCTAATTTTCTACCATTTACTTTAATCGTTGGTTGCCCCGATACTTTAAAACTAAACCCTGTTACATTAAGGTTCAAGTCAAAGTCAAAATCTTGTAATGCAGCACCAACACTTGATTTTTCAAGTCCTTCGCGTTGCATACGCACACAACCACCATCACCGTCTTCCCCACGAATGGTACCCGTAGGACGAGGAATATCCTTAATACGGAAAGTTGCAGCATCAGTAACTGTCCCTCCACCATTAGGTAATTTACCAGAAACATTAATAGTAACTTCTCTACCTGAACCAGGAGTCATTGTATATTTTGAACCTGAGCTTTTTGACAATCCAGCAGCACTAGCGCTAATATCTTTACTTTCAATACCTGCAAATGTAATTGTCATTGGGTTTGCAACCCCACGATATACAACATTCATCTTATCTGCAGCAATAGTAGCAGCGTTAGGCTTACTGATTGTAGTATATTTTTTATCAACTTTTACTTCAACATCTTCACCATCTTGCGGGTAAAATAAAGAACCTGTAATTGTATGATCTCCAACACCACCAGCACCCATTTTTAAGGCAAGTTTACCACCTTCAAATGTATATTGACTTTCACTAATTGGACGACCATCTATTTTTAACTCAACTCTTGAAGGTTTTGTAGAAGCATCAACTCTACCTAAAGAAAGAACACCGTCAAAAGTGTCACTTGTATAATAAGCACCCTTAGTTGTAGTCATTACAGTTTCGTAATTTTCTTCAATAGATGCCAATGACTTTAAGTTTCCAGAAAGTAATTTAGATAACAACTCGTTTTGAACTGTTTTAACGTCGTTTTGGATTTGTGTCATTTTGGTTAAAGAAGAAACCGATGGAAACCCAACAAAGTTATAAGAGATATAATCCTTCTTAACTCCTTCTCCATCTTCAATATCACTTGTATCAAAATCTCTCTTGATTTGATCTGCAATAGCTGGATTTGATGTTCCAATTAACGCAACCATACCATTACGGTATTTATCCATCTCAGCTTTAAATTGTTCTCCTTCAGGAGTTAATTTTCCACCTTTAAAGTACAACTCATCCAAAAATTGTGACTTATCCATTGCCTCATAATCTGTAGGATCTTTAACATCAGAAAGCAACAATTGTTTTTGCGATTCTACATAATTGTAGTACTCATCAGAAAGTGTTTGAGCTGAATTTGCAGTTGCTGCAGCATCTTTAAACTTTTCATTCTCGTTTGCTTTCTTAGATAAATCTGCTAAAGCTAAAGAGTTTTTTTGCTCATAACTCGTATTTGCACGACCTAATTTTTCGTTTATAGAACCAAAAGCCGATAGTACTTCTTTTGACATGTTCAATGCCAACATTGCGATGAAAACCAAATACATTAGGTTAATCATCTTTTGCCTTGGGGATAGTTTTCCTCCTGCCATTATCTTATAATTTTATAATTAATAAATGTTGAGAAAATTCCCTTAATTTCTGCTCATTGCTGAAAGCATACCTCCGTAAACTCCATTCAATGAAGAAAGGTTTGTAGTAAGGTGCTCCATTTGTGCTTTTAATTGCTCAGCGTTTTCAGCTACACGCTCGTTTGCCTCAGCTTGGCGGCTTGTAGATTCAACCTGTACTTTGTAAAGACTGTTCAATGATTCCATTTGTGCAGCTGCCATCGCCATTTCTTCACTGTACTTTTTAGTAGAGTTCATTGCCTCAGCAGTTGGTGCCATTCCTTTTGCAGCTCCTTCAAAAGACTTAATGCTCGTAGAGAGGCTATTCATTAGCTCGCTATCAATACGAGCGTCTTTTAACATTTCATCTAATTTTTTAGATAAAAGACCTTGCGCATCTTCTGGTTGCTTGTTAGCTTTTTTTCCGCTAACAGCACCACCAGCTAATTCTGGATACACTAAAGACCAATCTAAATCTTCATCAACTGGTTCAAATGCTGAAATTGCAAATACGATTGCCTCTGTTACAAGACCGATAATTAACATTTCATTTCCAAATTCCCAGTGCATAATTTTAAATAATGCTCCAATGATTACAATTGCGGCACCAAGACCGTATACCATGTTCATTAATTTCTTTCCAGTTTTTGACTGTGCCATAATAAGTGAGTTTTAAGTTTAGTAAGTATTTAAGTTTAAGTTTTAAGTAAGAGTTGACGTTTTTTTATCTCGCGTCACCGAAGTTTTCATTTAAAGTAACATCTGTACCCATGTAATCCTGAACAGTTCTAAAGCCAATATAGCTACGAGCAGAATCTGCATATTCATAATCACGAGTACTTACCTGTAAGAAGTAAGCGACGTCTTTCCAAGAACCACCACGAACAACTTTACGAGCATTTGTATCATCATTTACGTTAGGGTTCATTGTAGAAGTATATTCGTAAGAAGCAGGGTCATAAGAACTATCAACCCATTCTGCAACATTACCAGCCATATTATACAAATTATAGTCGTTAGGCTCGTAAGCATCTGCCTCAACCGTGTACAATGCTTGATCCGCGGCATAATCACCACGCAATGGCTTAAAGTTAGCTAAGAAACAGCCTCTGTCATTTTTAGTGTATGGCCCACCCCAAGGGAAATCTCCACCTTGAAGACCACCACGAGCAGCATATTCCCATTCAGCCTCAGCCGGCATACGGAATGAATTCACGTAGTTACGATTTCTTTTCTTTTGGTATCCATTTTTATATAATGTTCTCCAAGCACAAAAAGCTTTTGCTTGTTTCCAAGAAACCCCAACCACTGGATAATCACTATAAGCCTGGTGCCAGAAATAATCATTATGCATTGGCTCATTGTATGAATAATTAAAATCTTTAATCCAAACTGTAGTATCTGGATAAATATTCACTTCTTCTTTAATGATAAAATCTTTTCTTCTCTTCGTTTTATCTCTTGCTGCTTTTTGAATATCCATATACGTATATTGGAAATTCAATTTTGAGACATCAATAGTGCTTTGACCATTATAAGCCTCTTCAGCAGGAATGTACATACTGTCCATTACCTCTACATAATATTCATCTGGGTATTCTTGTTTGTCCCAAATAAGATCAATATCGTTATTGATTTTTCTACCCGCATAGAAATCATCTCCCATACCGTAGTAGTTATCTTCCATGTACTGGTCGTAAGGAGATTTTTCTTCTTCTGTATTATCAACAAAAGCAAAATCACCAATACTAGCTTCACCGTCTCCAGGAGTAGCACCCACCTCATCAGCAAGGATAGCAAGTTTTAATCTAATTGTAGAATCACGAACCCATTCTACCATTTGGCGGTACTCGGCATTCGTGATTTCAGTTTCGTCCATGTAGAAGGAACGAACTGTAACCGTTTTTGTAGGCGCATCTTGCACCGCTACAAAATCGTCACCAGATTTACCCATAATAAAGGCACCACCTGGAACTAAAGTCATACCATATGGTTTTTCTGGATACCATTTTTTCCCTTTTGCCCCAACAAGTTCCCCTCTATCTCCAGAGTTACAACTAGCCATAAAGGCAACAATCGCAGTTAATGCAATGAATTTTTTCATAGTATTAGGTTAAATTCTAAGATTCAAGGGCGTAAACCTATCATTATTATTTCAAAAAAACAAGCTTTTTTGAAAACCCTTGAAGCAAATTATTATAATTTAATTGATCAAACTTCATTCTTCCGTCTCGCTTTCAACCAGCGCTCAGGAATCTCTTGATTTGTTGCACCCAAATATTCGCCATAGGTGCAAGGTAATAACGTGTGGCTTTTTAATTTATTATCAATTTTTGAAATAAATGGTAATTCTATCCACCATCGTCCTGTTTTACTGCTTTTCTTGAATATTAAAATTTCGTCGTTTAACGGAACTTTATACGTCGTAAAGCAATTTTCATCGGTAAAATCATCATCTTTTACCCTAAAATTTACCCCTTCCACAATATACCAAAGCATTTGTGCTATCAACATTGCTCCGCTCCTATTTTTTTCAAAATCAGGAATTTCAAATAAACTAAAAGAGGTTGCCCTGTTACTTATACCAGCGTATCTCGCAATGGCACAAATTTCTCTTCCATCAAAGCCGTTTGGACTTTCAGCGTTAGAATAACCCAATTCGCTACTTTTTATTGCCGAAATGTCAAAACTTATTACATCGGCATTTCTCAAAATTGGCTCTACTTCTTTAATATCCGAAGTCACCTCACCCAAACGGTACGCATCAAAAAACAAATGATCCATCAATGCAATTTCTTGCGGCGGATTAAAATAAGACTGATAGCCCAACAGACTGTAATTGAATAAATTATAAGGCTTCTCAACAATAATTTTACCTACGTAGCTTTTGTTTGAAATGGCCGCATCTGCATCGCCCAAGTCAAACCGACTATCGACATTGACAATATTAATCATCTTTGCAAAATTGTCGTAAGCTCTATACTGTGCATACATAGCGTCTTGACTACCTCCGAGAATTATGGGAATAATATCTTTCTTTACAAGTGTTTCGGTAATCGTACGCAAAGCGAAATAACTATCCTCAACGGTCTCTCCTTTTTCAATATCACCAATATCTGCAATAGTATGCTTCCAATTTCCGGGATAGAGTGAGTAAAACGCTTTTCTAACCGCATCAAAATTTACTTCGGCACCCATAAAATTAACGTCGCGTCTATTTTCCTTTATTCCGAAAAGTGCAAACTTGACGTTCTGTAAATCAATTGAAATTTCCGAAGAACTATACACGAGTATTTCTTTACCCAAAGTACCAACGGGTAAAACTTCGCGATGTGCAATGACAGATTTTGAAACGGGGAAAAGGAATTCTTTCAAATTCTAAATAATCAATATTTAAGGTTAAATTTTAGATTAGTCAAACTTATGACTTATGTTTAATATATGTTACATTTTTGAAGAAAATAAAGCGCTTATTTTTTAACAAGAACTTTTTGAAAGCTATTTCTTTTTAGCCGCAGCTTTCTTTTTCGCAGGTGCTTTTTTCTTTGCAGGAGTCTTCTTCTTTGCGGCCGCCTTTTTCTTGGGCGCTTTCTTTGCTATGATTTCCTGTGCCTGTTCCAGCGTCATTTCTTCTGCCTTTGTGTCTTTTGGCAATTCTATTTTTGTCTTTCCTTTGAGCAGATTGTAACGGCCCCATCTTGCCTTTTCCAAACGAATACCTTCCTCTTCCCAGTTATGAATCAACTTGTCAATCTCCTTTTGCTTCTTTGTTTCAATCAATTCAACAATATCTGCATCGCTCAAGTTATCAAAATCGTACTTTTTATTTACGTTGACAAACATATTGTTCCACTTAATAAAAGGACCAAATCTTCCCGTTCCCTTTTGCACTGGTAAATTTTCGTATTCATAAATAGGCGCATCTGCTTTCTTCTTTTCCTCAATGAGTTCCTTTGCAAATTTCATATCCACATCTAATGGATCCATTCCTTTTGGTAACGAAACAAACATTTTATCAAGGCGCACATATGGGCCGTAGCGACCATTGTTTACCTCTACTTCAGCGCCGTCATAAATACCCAAAGTTTTAGGCAATTTAAACAAGTCAATTACCTCTTCAAAAGTGACCAAGTGCAATTGCTGGTCTGGTCTCAGACTTGCAAATTTTTTCTCTTCATCGTCCGGAGCACCTATTTGTGCCATGGGGCCAAATTTCCCCAAACGCACTAAAACTGTACGTCCACTTTCTGGGTCTTCGCCCAAGATTCGCTCGCCACTTTCACGGTCGGCGTTTTCTTTAACGTCCTCTACCTTAGGGTGAAATTTAGAATAGAAATCTTTCATCATCTTCTTCCATTCCATATTTCCATCAGCAATATCGTCAAAGCTCTGCTCTACTTTTGCTGTAAAATTGAAATCTAAAACAGATGAAAAATGCTCTACCAAAAAGTCATTTACAATCAACCCTATATCTGTTGGGACTAATTTTCCTTTGTCGCTCCCTACCATTTCAGTAAGGTTGTTGTCCTTAATATTATTTTCCTCGAGTGTCATTTGCAAATACGCGCGCTCTTTACCTTCAATAGTCCCTTTTTCAACGTAGTTACGGTTGATAATCGTAGAAATCGTAGGCGCGTAGGTAGACGGACGACCAATACCCAATTCTTCCAATTGTTTTACCAAAGAAGCTTCGGTAAATCGATATGGAGGTCTTGTAAAACGCTCCGTCGCGGTAATGTAAGTATTGTCGAGGGCGTCACCTTTCACAAGTCGTGGCAACATTCCATCCTGCTCTTCCTCTTCAAAGTCGGTTCCTTCGAGATATACTTTAAGGAAACCATCAAACTTTATCATCTCTCCATTCGCAGTAAACTGTTCCTTTAAAGGCTTTGAACCGTGAATCCCGATTTTTACATTGGTTCGTTCCAACTGCGCATCGCTCATTTGTGAAGCCAGTGTACGTTTCCAAATCAAATCATACAATCTCGCTTGGTCGCTATCCACATTTACGCTATGCTTAGACATATCCGTCGGTCTAATTGCCTCATGCGCTTCCTGTGCGTTTTTGGATTTTCCTTTATAGTTACGTGGCTTGCTATATTCGTCCCCGTATGATTTTTTAATTTCTTTTTCGGCTGCTGCCTTGGCGTCGTTTGATAAGTTGACGCTGTCCGTTCTCATATACGTGATCAAACCCGCCTCATATAAACGTTGCGCCATGGTCATGGTTTTACTTACCGAAAAGTATAATTTACGCGCCGCCTCTTGTTGCAAGGTCGAAGTTGTAAATGGAGCTGCAGGAGATTTTTTAGCTGGCTTTTTAACCAAATCTGCCACATCATAACTCGCTGCTATATTTCTATCCAAAAAGTCGCGCGCTTCCTTCTCTGTCTCAAAGTTCTTTGGCAACTTAGCTTTAAACTTAGCGCCATCGGTCGTTGTAAACTCGGCATCCACTCTATAGCTTGCTACTGCAGTAAATGCTTCGATTTCGCGTTCGCGTTCTACGATTAATCGCACAGCAACACTTTGCACACGTCCTGCCGAAAGCCCACCTTTTACCTTACGCCATAAAACAGGCGATAACTCATAACCCACTAAACGGTCCAAAACTCTACGAGCCTGTTGTGCATTCACTAAGTTGTAGTCAATTTTTCTGGGATTTTCAATAGCTTTTAAAATTGCCGTTTTTGTAATCTCATGAAAAACAATACGTTTTGTATTCTCATCTTTTAAATCTAGCTCCTCCGCCAAGTGCCAGGCAATGGCCTCACCCTCTCGGTCCTCATCACTCGCTAGCCATACCATATCAGCATTCTTCGCATCCTTTTTCAACTCTCGCACAAGTGCTTTCTTATCGCTTGACACTTGATAGTGAGGAGAAAAATCACCCTCCACATCTACTCCCAATTCCTTGGAAGGAAGATCTGCAATGTGTCCAAAACTTGACTTTACCATAAAATCTTTTCCAAGAAATTTTTCTATGGTCTTTGCCTTTGCCGGGGACTCTACAATCACTAAATTTTTTGCCATTTGATAGTTTTAAATATTGATTCCCTAAGAAATAGGAAACTCTGATTTGGGCTACAAAAGTATGTGAATTTTTTATTAAGAAAATTCACTCCTTAAATTTTAAGTTGAATTTAACGCTGTATCCCTTGATTTTACTACTATTTCAAAACGATGTATTTTTCATTCGCTTCGGAAATTTAACCCATTTAGTATCTTTTTGCTGTTGTTTGGGGATTGGGAATGGGAGAATTTGTTGTTTATATATAGGAGCGGTGTGAAAAAATCTTTTATATCATTCATAAATGAACTTTTGAGTTAACAATATCATTTAACAATTTTCAACTACCTTAGTGAGCATATTTCAGCAGAAAATATTGAATATCGTTTTTAAATAGCTCAAAAATGAACAATCACTTTCTTCCAAAAAAAATCACCACAAAAGCAACTTGGAAACAGCTACTTATAAGCGACAGCGAGTTTAGGCAAATAAAAAAGCTAGAGGCGCAGTTAAATAATAATGATTTCAGTAACGGAAAAAATCACGTCGCTTTATTTCACGGGCCGCCAGGAACAGGAAAAACACTTACGGCGAGTTTATTGGGCAAATACACAAACCGAGATGTCTATAGAATTGATTTGTCGCTTGTCGTATCAAAATACATAGGCGAAACAGAAAAGAACCTAGCCACCATTTTTGATAAATTTCAAGAAAAAGATGCCATTTTATTCTTTGATGAAGCTGATGCTATTTTCGGAAAACGCACTAACGTAAATGATGCGCACGACAGCTACGCAAATCAAGAAGTTTCTTATTTGATGCAAAGAACCGAAAACCATCCAGGATTGGTGATTATCTCAATCTCCCGTTTAAAAAATTCCACCGAAACTTTTAAAAAATCTTTTTCAACCATCATTGAGTTCAAGCCCCTTTCTCCTAGCCAGCGGTACGTTTTACGGTTTAAAAATTATTTTAGAAAGTTTTAAAAAGCGAAATATTTTACATCATTTCACACTTTTTTGACATTTGAAAACGCTATAATCAACTGCTATCCCGTAGGTTTGAACCATTAAAACATACCGATTTGAAAACCCTACCATTTATCGTAATTACATTCGCTACATTATTCATTTCCTGCAAAGGACAAACTCCAACAGACCAAGAAAAAATTGCTGATACCTCGTTCAGCTTGGGCAAAGTAGTTTCAGAAATGGATTCAAGTATTTGGCAAATATTTCAAGACTCAAAGGACAATTATTGGTTTGGCAGCAATGGAAGTGGAGTCTATTTTTTTGATGGAAAACAACTCATAAATTATACTACAAAAGATGGTTTGGCTGGAAATCAAATTCGAGTAATAGAGGAAGACGAGTTTGGAAACATATTTATTCAAGCTGCCGCAATCACTAAATTTGATGGCGAAAAATTTACCACTTTGATACCTAAAATCCCTGCATCACCAATGAGCGATTCCTTAGAAAATGAATGGAAATTTTCTCCAACCGATTTGTGGTTTAATCTAGATGGTGAGGTGTATAGATATGACGGCGAAGCGTTGATAAAATTAAAACTTTCGGAGAAAGATTTAGAAAAAACCTTTTCAAATGGCGTAGATGGGTTACCATTCAAAAACCAAAATAGTAGTCCGTATTCGGTTTTCGGGATTGACAAAGACAAAGATGGCAATATATGGCTGGGTACTGCTCAGGCCGGGGCTTTCCGCTATGACAATGAAGCTTTTTTGTGGTTCCCAGAGCAAGAACTTTCAACACTCGAAGATGGTCGCGTGCCAGGCGTTCGTTCTATGATTCAAGATAAAAATGGGTACTATTGGTTGAGTAATTTCATTAGCAAATACAAAGTAAATGAAGATGGAACTGGATACGAAAAACTGCAAGGAATCGCCAAAAAAAGTGGGTATTTTAAAGACCGTCTTCCTTATTTCAATTCAGGACTTGTAGATAACTTCGGAAATTTGTGGATGACAACATATACGGGCGGTGTTTGGAAATACGACGGTACAACGCTTTCAAATTATCCCATCGTTAATGGTGGCCAAGAAGCACTATTGATTAGTATTTACAGTGATAATGACAATATTTTGTGGATAGGTACAGATAATGCCGGCGTATATAAATTTAACGGAAAGAATTTTGAAAAATTTGAGCCATTTAAAAAGTGAGTAATTCTGCAATACGGACTCGCAAAATTTATTTAAACAATATCAAAAAGATTAAAACACCTACTATTTCCGAAGACATTTAGAGATCTAAACTTTTCATAAAGGTTGTAACATTATTTTCTGAGCCTTTTTAATTCCTCTAATTTTGTTAATCGAATTAAAAGAAGAACCATGAACTTACTTAAAATTTTTACCGTAACTGTCATTTTGGTTACGCTCCAATCGTGTGCAACAAAGCAAGCTACCACCACACTATGGGTAAGCGGAAGCAAAGTTGAATGTGATGCTGGCGCTGGCAAAATACAATGTCTCCAAATACACAAAGGCGAAAATATAGACAATCCCAAATGGGAAAATTTCTATTCAACAATCGAGGGTTTTACTTTTGAAAAAGGCTTTCTTAAAAAGATAGAAGTCAAAGAAGAACAAGTAAAAAATCCCCCAGCCGATGCTTCATCAATTAAATATACTTTAGTCAAAGAACTTAAAAAGCAAGTAGATTTTAAAGCTCAAATAGATGGAAAATGGAGATTAGCTCGCTTGAATGGCAACCCCATCAATAGAATGGTGAAACTCCCAGAGATGCTTATAAAAAGTAATGAAATGCAAGTGAGCGGAACGGGTGGTTGTAACAATTATTCGGGGGAAATCAAGAAATTAACCTCAACTTCGATTGAGCTTGGCCCAATTATAAGTACTAAAATGGCATGTATCAATGAAAATATAGAGCAGGAATATTTTGAAGCACTTAACACCGTAAGCACGTATAAAATAGAGAAAAACGAGCTTTCTTTTTTAAACAGCGAAGGCAACGAAGCGTTATTCTTTATTCCAGCAAATTAAATTGAGCATTTCAAATAAAAAAACCTCTTTGTCACTATTAACAAATAATGGCAAAGAGGTTTTTTGTTTTTAATATTTCGGCTTTGCCTACTTATGGGCTAGCTTGTTTTAAAACTTTTCTAACTGAGAAGGTACTGCATCACTAGCATCATCATCAAAACCCACCGTATCTTTATATGCATAATACATAGGGATGTACGCAAACATTGCGGTAAAAAACACACCCACGAAGCAAGCAATTATCCCTGCATACGAAATTAGTCCACCAAGAATAAGCAGTCCAAAAAGAGGCAACCAATATTTATTGCCTAGTTTAAAAGATGCGCTCAAGTTTTCTTTAACGGTCAATTCAGGATTGAAAGCAAATATTACGAGCGACATGCTCAAAGGAACAATCACATATAAAAGAGGCAAATAACAAGCTAATGCCGCCACTAGCGCAATACCCATAGATGCAAGTGAAAGCACAAACAGTTTTTTAAAACTTGCCTTTTGTAGATATACAAAATAACCTCCTGTTTCATTGTGGGTTCCCAAATCTGCTTTTTTACATACCTGATAAAAATGCGCCGAAATAGCAATAGAAAGTGTTTGCATAATGGCACCCACAATCAAGACCAAAAGAAACAACCCAATAAACGATGGTATCATTGCGGGGTCAAAACCTTCACTAGCATTATAGGTATCAAAACCTCCCGCAGCATTAGTTGCAAAAGCATTTACTCCAACGACCAAAAACATTCCAATATAAAATATAAGAATTACAGGGATAGAAATTGCCATCAATAATAACAAATGGACAAAGCCCTCGACCCATACTTTTTTAAAAAGGTCAAAACTTTTACTCAACACATCCCCAAAATCAAAGGAAGTGGATTGCTCAATTTTCGATAATAGTCTTTGGTACATAGTTTTTTGGTTTAGGTTAATGATAAGCTAATATAAGAAATTCATTTCTGCCACAATGGCAGAACGTATAAATAATTCTTATCTTTGCACGCTAATTGACCACCACCTTGGTAAGCCGGTTATACAAATGCTTATGGAAAAGATTATTGACGAAACGAAACAAGGAAATTCTCTTGTAATTGAAGCTAAAAAAGACAATAAACGCAAACTCTTTATTGAGAGTTATGGCTGTGCAATGAATTTTAGCGACAGCGAAATCGTCGCTTCCATACTTTCTGAGCAAGGTTTTAACACCACAAATATTCTTGAAGAAGCAGATTTGGTTTTAGTGAACACCTGCTCTATTCGTGATAAGGCAGAGCAAACCGTTCGCAAACGTCTTGAAAAATACAACGCTGTTAAAAGAGACATCAATCCAAAGATGAAAGTGGGCGTCCTCGGCTGCATGGCTGAACGTTTAAAGGAGAAATTTTTAGACGAAGAAAAAATTGTGGATATGGTCGTTGGTCCAGATGCCTATAAAGACCTCCCTAATCTCCTTGCCGAAGTTGAAGCTGGAAACGATGCAGTCAATGTAATTCTCTCAAAAGAAGAAACCTATGGCGATGTTTCGCCAGTGCGATTGAACACGAATGGCATTAACGCACTTGTGAGCATTACGAGAGGGTGCGATAATATGTGTACGTTTTGCGTAGTCCCTTTCACTCGTGGACGTGAGCGAAGTAGAGACCCGCAGAGTATTTTGGATGAAATTCAAGATTTAGCAAACAAAAATTATAAAGAAATTACATTGCTAGGTCAAAACGTAGATAGCTATGTTTGGTATGGCGGCGGACTCAAAAAAGATTTTAAAAATGCTACCGAAATGGAAAAAGCAACCGCTACTTCCTTCGCGCAGTTATTGGACATGGTGGCTACGGCACAACCACAAATGCGCATTCGGTTTTCCACAAGCAATCCGCAGGATATGACGGAGGATGTATTTCACGTTATGGCAAAGCACGATAACATTTGCAATCACATCCATTTGCCCGTTCAAAGTGGAAGTAATCGCATTTTGAAAGAAATGAACCGCCAGCACACAACAGAAGAATACCTCGAACTCATAGAAAAAATAAGAAAAATTTTACCCAACTGTACCATTTCTCAAGATATGATTACAGGATTTCCTACTGAAACGGAACAAGACCACAAGGACACCCTCGCATTGATGGAAAAAGTACGTTATGTTTTTGGATACATGTACAAATACAGCGAACGCCCAGGCACTATGGCTGCTCGTAAATTTAAAGACGACGTACCCGAAGAAGTAAAGAAAAGAAGATTGATGGAAATCGTTGACGTGCAAAGAAAACACAGTGCCGAAATCACTAAAAGTTTTATTGGCAAAACGACCGAAGTACTAATCGAAAAAGAATCAAAAAAGAATCCAGATGAATGGAGCGGCCGCAACGAGCAAAGTATTGTTGTAGTCTTTCCAAAAGGAAATCACAAAGCGGGCGATTTTGTAAAAGTAAAAATCAATGGTTGCACAAGTGCGACGTTGATTGGAGAAGCAGTAGCCATCTAACCCCCGAAGGGTAAAATGTTGAGAAATTATTAGTGTTAAATTATAAAAAAATTCACTTGCAAACATGTTACCATGAGTTTATTAAATAATATATACTTAAAATTGAAAATGAAGAAAAATACAATTATTTATTTAGCACTACTGTTAATTATATCCATGTCATGTTCAGAAGACGATACAACTGAACAAAACATGGAAGATGATGAGCAAGAAATTGTGCTTCAAAAAACAAAAACAATAATATCCACTTCTGATGGTGTTCAAGATGAATATATTTATTACTACAATGAATTAGGCAATATAAAGAAAAGTTCAAGTCACTCAGTTGGAGTAAATGAAGAAGATGATAACTATGCAATAAATATTTATGATTCCCAACAGAATTTATTACGTGAAGAGCTTTTTTTTCCAAATGGCGATTTCGACAGAAATCTTAGAGAATATACCTACAATAATCAACAACAGTTGATAAGCATGAAAGATTATGGAGATCAAACAACAAACCCGAAAACAACAACATTTACATATTCTGAAAATAGAGTAGATTTTGTTGAATCAATTTCAAATAGGAGTGGTTATTTTATTTTTGATAGTCTTGGTAGAATCATAGAATCTATGGCAGACAAAAATGGTATTGGTCAATTTCGTTATAATTATTACACCTATGAAAACAATCAAATTAAATCTATAACGTACCTTGACACTACATATACCTACAGTACAAATGAAATAGAGAATCCTCTCTTTAATAATTTTGTTACTAATCCTATTCAATATTTAATAGTTTATCATTATATCTACGATATTGATTTTAATACTGACAGAGCATTTAGCGCTAACTTAATTGCTAACATCGATGCAAACTATCAGGGTTCGAGCTATAATTTTGAACAAAGCAACTACCAATACAACGAAAACAATTACCCAATTTTTTGTAGTTTCAATAGATCAGATGATTTACAAATTACTACCGAATATAGTTATAGATAACAAATTTGAACTTTATTAAAGAATCACAAATAACATAACAGTACCTTCGATATCAGTTTCGATTTCGATTTCAAATCATTTAAATATGGAAAGCGTACAAGCAACAAAACAGCGATTTGGAATTATAGGGGACGACCCTAAACTCAACCGCGCTATAGAAAAATCTATCCAAGTTGCCCCTACTGATATTTCGGTATTGGTGACTGGGGAAAGTGGTGTGGGAAAGGAAAGTATTCCACGAATCATCCATGCGCTTTCACACAGAAAACACGGTAAATACATTGCCGTAAACTGCGGCGCCATTCCCGAAGGTACCATTGACAGTGAACTTTTTGGACATGAAAAAGGTTCGTTTACAGGAGCAACCGCAACTCGCAGCGGCTATTTTGAAGTTGCAGATGGCGGAACTATTTTCCTCGATGAAGTAGGCGAACTACCACTCCCCACACAAGTACGCCTTTTGCGTGTTTTGGAAAATGGAGAGTTTCTAAAAGTAGGTTCATCAAAAATTCAAAAAACAGATGTTCGCATTGTCGCGGCGACAAATGTAAAAATGGTTGAGGCAATCGAAAAAGGGAAATTTAGAGAAGACCTTTATTATCGTTTGAGCACAGTTGACATTAACTTGCCACCACTTCGCGAACGTGCTGATGACATTCATTTATTGTTTAGAAAATTTGCTTCAGACTTTGCTCAGAAATACAAAATGCCAACCGTTCGTTTGGATGAAAGTGCCGTAAGTTTACTATTGCAATATCGCTGGAGCGGAAATATTAGACAATTAAGAAATGTCGCCGAGCAAATAAGCGTATTAGAACAACAACGCGAAATAAACAGTGCCAAATTGAGACAGTATCTACCCAATATGAGCAGCAACCTTCCTGCTGTAATCGGTACTAAAAAGTCTGAAGGAGATTTCAGCAACGAAAGAGAAATATTGTATAAAGTATTGTTCGATATGCAACGGGATGTCAACGACCTTAAAAAACTAACGCTAGAGCTAATGAACAATGGCAATGCCAGCAAAGTGAAAGAAGAAAACAGTTCGTTGATTAAAAAAATATACAGTGAAGACCAAAACCACGAAGAGGAATTAGCCGCGTATGTAGATGAAGATTACAATAACGACCGCTCGCATGATATTGAGGTGGTTGAAGTCCCAACAAAACAAATGGACCAAAGAAAAGGAAATTACGATTTCGCTGAAGAAATAGAGGAAGAAGAAAACCTTTCGCTTCAAGAAAAAGAATTGGAGCTTATCAAAAAATCCTTAGAAAAATACGATGGCAAACGCAAAGACGCCGCAGATGAGTTAGGAATTTCAGAAAGAACTTTGTACCGCAAGATTAAACAATATAACTTGTAACCCTTATGAATGTATTTCTCAAAATAGCTTTCTTTGCAATTTTCACGCTAACCACATTTCAAAGTTGTGGCGTTTATTCGTTTACGGGAGCTGATATTGACTACAGTAAAACCAAAACATTTCAAGTTAATTACTTTCAAAACAATGCTCAAATTATTGAGCCCGGGATTGCAAGAACATTTACGCAACAATTACAAGAAATACTTTTAAATCAAACAAGTCTGGACCTTGTAACCAGTAATGGCGACCTTACCTACGAAGGAGAAATTACAGAATTTTACACCGCACCCATCACTGCAACATCACAAAATACAGCAGCTCAAAACAGATTGACCATTTCTATAAATGTTCGCTTTTTTAACCGAAACGACGAAGAAAAAGCTTTCGAGCAGCGGTTTTCATTTTATAAAGATTATCCGGGGCAACAGTTATTATCAGGTTCGGCATTGGACGATGTGGTAAACGAAATCTTTGAACGTATCACACAGGATATTTTTAACAAATCACTCGCAAACTGGTAAAACCCGTGAATACAAAAACGTACACATCATTGTTGTTAAATCCCAGCCAAATTAAGGCTGAGGATTTAAACGCCCTCAATAATGTCGTGGATAAATATCCTTATTTTCAAAGTGCGCGCGCCTTGTTGCTCAAAGGTTTAAAAACCGAGGGGAGTTTTAGGTACAACGACACCCTTAAAGTAACCGCTGCACACACCACCAATAGGGACATTCTCTTTAGTTATATTACTTCCGAAATTTTTGAACAGAATGAAATTTCGAGACAGGTTTTACAGCACGATGCGGCTGCAAACGATATTGAAGTAGTGTTAGAAGATGTTTCAAAATCGGTGAGTTTGGAGCTAGACAAAAATATGAAAGTGGAGCTTCAAAAAGCTGAAGCAATCTTAGACCCTTCCCTATTTGAAAGAAAAGCCGTTGATGTAAAACAACTTTTAGATTTACAGGAACTACGAACAAGAGCTTCGGAAATTTTAAAGGGGAAAGAAAAAGGTGCTGAACCTCCTAAAAAGGTGGCGAATTCTAACAGCCAAAATGTTTCCGAAGAAAAAGAATTTTCAGAAATACAAGAAGTCGAAAAGAGGAAAGAGGAAAGAAATACTAGGGTCAAATCAAATGATGTTGCTTCTGCATTTGAAATTTTCGAAGAGAAAAAGAATGATGAAAAAATTGAAATCGATGCTCCTTTAGATTTCAAAAAAGAAGACACACACTCTTTTAGCGAATGGTTAAAGTTAACGCAGGCAAAACCCATTGAACGTTCTGCGGAAAAAATTGATACTGAAACAAATATTTCCGAAGAAAAAAATAAAGAAAAAGAGGTCGAAACCGAGGATGAAGAGAAGTTGCGTAAGTTTCAATTGATTGAAAAGTTTATCCAAGAACGGCCAAAAATAATTCCCAACGAAAAAACGAGCCTTCAAAAAAACACTTCGACGCCTTATGTTGAATCGTCAAACTCCTTGATGACAGAGACTTTAGCGAAGGTTTACTTGCAACAAAAAAATTATAAAAAGGCAATCCAAGCATATAAAATATTAATTTTGAAAAATCCCGAAAAAAGTGGTTTCTTTGCAGACCAAATTCGAGCAGTAGAAAAACTGATAAATAAAGAAGAATCATGAGTACGTTTACAATATTTTTAGTCTTGATCATTTTCGTAGCATTTTTGCTAATAGTAGTCATTATGGTACAAAACCCTAAGGGTGGCGGATTATCATCGTCTTTTGGAGGTGGTGGAACTCAGCAATTGGGTGGTGTTCAAAAAACAACCGACTTTCTTGACAAGAGCACATGGACTTTGGGAGGTCTTTTATTAGTACTTATCCTTCTTTCAAGCATACCATTAGTTGGTAGCATGGATGCGGTACAATCAACTGCGCAGGACACAGAAGCAATTGATGTAACAGCTCCTACCCCTGCAGCTAATGATGTTATTACAACAGATCCAGAAACTGACGGAGGGAACTAACAATATTTTACTTTTTATAAATCAAAATGCCAGCTTAATGACAAGCTGGCATTTTTTTTTGGTACAATTTATAATGTGTCATATTTTAGGAATTGGCATACTTTCTGCCTAATAAGAAGCAGACTAATTAATTTTAATAACAATAGATTTCCGCTCTCGCGGAAATTTTAAAACAAATTCTAAGATGGCATTAAAAATTCAACCTCTTTCAGACAGAGTAGTCGTAGAGCCCCAAGCGGCCGAAACGAAAACCGCATCTGGATTATACATACCAGATAGCGCAAAAGAAAAACCACAACAAGGCAAAGTTGCCGCAGTGGGCGCAGGAAAAAAAGACCACAAAATGACTGTTAAGGTCGGCGATACCGTATTGTATGGCAAATATTCAGGTAGTGAATTAAAATTTGATGGCAAGGATTATTTGATAATGCGTGAGGATGATATCCTAGCGATTATTTAATTTTTAAAGAAATCTAAAAATTAACAATGTCTGGTTGAGCGCCCGCCAGAATGAAATTTTATTTCGTGCTGGCAGTCGAAACCTACATTGAACGCTAAAATTTAAATAAATTAACAAATTAGATTCCCATTTTTTGGGAATGACTAAAATAAAATTAGAAATGGCAAAAGATATAAAATTTGATATTGAAGCACGTGACGGTATTAAGCGCGGTGTTGATGCATTAGCGAACGCAGTAAAAGTAACGCTAGGCCCAAGAGGACGTAATGTAATTATAAGCAAATCTTTTGGAGCTCCCGTAGTAACAAAAGACGGTGTGAGCGTAGCAAAAGAAATTGAATTAGAAGACCCACTTGAAAATATGGGAGCTCAAATGGTGAAAGAAGTAGCAAGTAAAACAAATGATCTTGCTGGTGATGGTACTACAACTGCAACGGTGCTTGCGCAAGCAATCGTAAAAGAGGGATTGAAAAATGTAGCTGCGGGTGCAAATCCAATGGATCTTAAAAGAGGAATAGACAAAGCTGTTGAAGCCATTGTAAAAGATTTAGAGAAACAAGCTACAAAAGTGGGCAACTCTAGCGAAATGATTAAGCAGGTAGCTGCTATTTCATCAAACAACGATGAGCAAATTGGTGAGTTAATTGCCAAGGCTTTCGGAAAAGTAGGTAAAGAAGGAGTTATCACCGTGGAAGAGGCTAAAGGAACAGAAACATATGTGGATGTTGTGGAAGGAATGCAATTTGACCGTGGATTTTTATCACCTTATTTCGTGACCGATAGTGAGAAAATGCAGACCGAACTAGAAAACCCAATGATTCTTCTATATGATAAGAAAATTTCAGCAATGAAAGATTTGATGCCTATACTTGAGCCAGTGGCACAACAAGGAAAATCTCTATTGATTATTGCAGAAGATGTGGATGGTGAAGCATTAGCGACACTTGTTATCAATAAAATGAGAGGTTCATTAAAAATTGCCGCAGTAAAAGCGCCAGGTTTTGGTGACCGTAGAAAAGCAATGTTAGAAGATATTGCAGTTTTAACAGGCGGAACGGTAATCAGCGAAGAAAGAGGATTTACGCTGGAAAACGCTACTATCGATATGTTAGGTACTGCTGAAACGGTAACACTTGACAAAGACAATACTACAATTGTAAATGGTGCTGGTAAAAAAGCTGATATCCAATCACGCGTAGGTCAAATTAAAGCCCAAATTGAATCTACAACAAGTGACTACGACAAAGAAAAATTGCAAGAACGTCTGGCTAAATTAGCTGGTGGAGTTGCGGTTTTATATGTTGGTGCTGCTAGTGAAGTTGAAATGAAAGAAAAGAAAGACCGTGTTGATGATGCACTACACGCAACAAGAGCTGCTGTTGAAGAAGGTATCGTAGCTGGTGGTGGTGTTGCTTTAGTACGCGCTAAAAGCGTTTTGAGTAAAATTACAACGGACCATTTAGACGAAACTACTGGTATCCAAATTGTAGCAAGAGCTATTGAAGCTCCATTGCGCACAATTGTTGAGAATGCTGGTGGTGAAGGTAGCGTTGTGGTAAGTAAAGTACTCGAAGGAAAGAAAAACTTTGGATACGATGCTAAAACTGAAAAATACGTAGATATGCTAAAAGCGGGAATCATTGACCCTAAAAAAGTAACACGTATCGCACTTGAAAATGCAGCGTCTGTAGCAGGAATGATTTTGACTACTGAATGTGCACTGATTGACATTAAAGAAGATACACCTTCTATGCCAATGGGCGGCGGAGGAATGCCTGGAATGATGTAAATTTTGAAGTGATATTGAATAAAAATTCCGCATTTTTTCTTACGAAATAATGCGGAATTTTTATTTTAGCTACATCTTTTCTATGCTAAATATGCTTTACAAGCTTTGATACATTTTCTGCAAGCCTCAGCGCAATCTTGACAATGTTTATGGTCGTGTTTTTCACAAGTCGCAAGACAATCTTCACATACTGAAATACAATATTCTACTAATCCATTTACATTTTTGTAATTCGTGGCAAGAATTTGACTTAATGAACTGCAGACTTCTGCGCATACTCTATCGGTTCGAATGCAGTCGCGCATCATAGCTACATTATCTTCATCGAGACATGCGTCTGCGCAATAATTACAATAGTTGATACAGCTTCCCAAAGCTGAAATAAGGTCTGAATTTCTCATAATTTTTGTTTTGATTTAAGATAAGAAATATCGTCAAAAATCAATCTCAACAAAAAGCTAAAGTATAAGTGCGAATTCTTAAAATAAAGTCAATTTTCATTTTTCGGACCAAAAATACGGAACAAACTAACTCCCACAAGCGTTAGCACTACGGGCCAAATAACAAACAAATCTGTTCGCATTACATCTGCGCCACCATCTGGTTGATATGATAGCCACTGTTGCATATAATACTCCCAAACAATAGCTGCGATAATTACCGCTACTGTAATAATATAAAGTAATATTTTAGGTGATAATCTCATAGCTTAAAAATACGAAAACCATCCGCAAGACGAATGGTTTTCTTTTATAGTTTGTTGTAAAATATGCACCTAGTGCATGAACAACGGGAAGTTCTATTTCGTGAACTTCAATATCAAATTACTTCTTTTTTGAAGCAGTCTGAGTACTCTTAGCAGGAGCCTTTTTAGGAGCTGGTTTTGCTTGAGGTTTACCGTTTGACTTTTGTGTTGCCATAGTAAAAATTGTTTAAAAATTTGAAAATTAAAACATCGCCTAGCGAGTTTTAAAATGAGAAGTTCTATTTCACGAACTTCACTTCAGATTACTTCTTTTTTGAAGCAGTCTGAGAACCTTTAGCAGGAGCTTTTTTAGGAGCTGGTTTTGCTTGTGGTTTCCCGTTTGACTTTTGTGTTGCCATAATATTGTTTGCTTTAAAAGACACTGTAAATATATATCTGAAATATTCATTATTATTCTCTTCTTAACTATGTTTTAACTAAAACAAATGTGTTAAATTTTTTCGAAAAAATCCTGCTCAACGCAACTATACAAAGACCTCAGCAAATTCAGCGTGTTTGAAAAATTTCAACAAAAAGAACATAAAAAAAACCGCTAATCGAGTAGCGGCTTTTTTTAAAATTGAAATTTTAATTTCACATTATTGATGTTCTTTTTGAACTTTTTCATCTCTATAAAGACAGCAAGGATGAACACTATTATAAGCTTCATTTGTTGCCTTAATTTCCTTGCTATCGTGACCTACATCTGCAACATTTTGCTGAATCGTTTCCAAATCTGTTTTACGCTCGTCATAAATGAGACTCAACTCTTTGGTCTCTAAATTCCAAACGGCACTTTTAACACCTTTCGTTTTTATACTTGCGGTTTCAATGCGCTTTTTGCACATACCACAAACACCGTCAACCCAAACGGTAGAACGTGCATTTTTATCCTGAGCGTAAAGTGTTGCTCCCATAAATAGTACTGTACAGATAATCAATATTTTTTTCATATTTTTTTTATTTTATTGTTATTTCTGAAATGTGACTTCCATACAATCATCGTAATAAAAGCACATTCCTGCCCACCAAGGTACGACAGGCGGGTCCGAAGTTAAAAATTTAATTTATTTTATATCTAAGTCCAGCATAAAAGTTACTACCAAATATAGGACCGTACACGAAGGTAGTATCAAAATTTGAACCAAAAGGATTTTCAGCATCAATTATAGGGGTTTCTTGCGTCTCATTTGTTAGGTTCTCAGCACCTGCATAGATTTCAAACTTTGTTGAAAAAACTCTAGTAATCTGTGCATTCAACGTCCCAATCGAAGGCGAATATTCTGGCAATCTAAACTCCTCCGGATTTCCCGCGGTGGAAGAGTAGCGTTGTTCGCCCAACCAATTGTAGGTTGCATCAAATTTCCAATGTTGCCCTTTACTTTGTACAGCAGTCTCGTACCCTAAATTCGCAAAAATACGGTGACTAGGCGTTAAAGGCCGTTCCAGTTTTCCCGAATTATAATCTGTTTGAACGTCATAATATTTATAGGCTGTTCTCAAGTCAAGACGCTCTGCAAGGGTGTAATTTAGTTCCATTTGAAAGCTATTGGCAAAGCTCTCTCCATCCAAGTTATAGAACCTAATTTGGTTAACGTCTTCCCAATCCACCACTACTTGATTTTGAAAATCCGTTCGATAAAAATCAAACGTTACATCTCCTTTTTGTCCAAATAGATTAAATCCTTGTAAAAATGATATTCCATAATTCCATGCAATTTCAGGATCAAGACCATAAATCTCTCCACCGTTATTGACAATTGAGATAGTCCTACTCGTAGAAAACAACCCTAAATTTTCAGTAAATATATTGGCACTTCTTTTCCCCCTACCCACAGAACCACGAAGTGCTGCTTTATCCCAAGGCGTATATCGCACGTGCAATCTAGGGGTTATAAAGGTTCCTAATAAATTGTGAGTATCAGCTCTAAGTCCTGCTGTCAAAGTTAAATCCTCTAAATCATCATACGAATACTCAAAAAATGCACCAACCGACTGTTCCACTCTATCAAACTCAGTAGTCTCCACAAGCTCCTGATAGTCATCATAGGTTGCGCTCAATCCCGTTTTAAACTTATGGCGAGAATCGCTAATTATGGAACTAAACAAAGCATTTGCATATAAACTGCTGTGCTCTATGTTATAATCACGCAATCCAAAATACGACTCCTGTTTGTGATTGCTATACGCAACCTGCAAGCCCATACTTTGATAAGGGATTTCTGGAAAAACATACCCTAACTTTGCTGTCGCTCCATATTTTTCAGTAGCGATTTCACCACCCCAAAAGGTGGTTCCATTTTTATCTCTTTCTGGCACAAAACCCGTCTGCCCTATTTGCTTATCATCTTTCAAATAATTAAAATTGATAAAACTTACCAATCCCGTTTCAGGATTTGCGTATTGCCAGCGGTTCATCACATTTATCTGTTCCATTAATGGCGCATCGAGAAATCCATCATCATTTCTATCATTTTTCTTTCCTCGGAAATTTCTATGCGCATACACCCCCGTACTCCATTTGTCACTTACCTTTTCGTTATAGTGGGCGTTCAATTCAAGTCTACCATTTAAGGCTTCGTAAGCATTTACAAAAATATGGTCATCTGTTGAGGGTTTTACGAGTTCTGCATTTATCTGCCCGCCAATGCTTTCAAAACCATTGACAACACTCCCCGCTCCTTTTGTAATTTGAATACTCTCCACCCAAGTACCTGGAATAAAACTCAAACCAAAAGCTTGCCCAGCACCACGAATTGATGGAATATTTTCCGTAGTGATTAATGTGTACGGACTTGTCAATCCTAACATTTTTATCTGTCGCGTTCCAGTGATTGCATCGGCAAAATTTACATCTATGGAAGGATTTGTTTCAAAACTTTCGCTCAAATTACAGCACGCGGCTTTCAACAACTCTGCGCTACTAACATTGATAACGTTTTCGGCCTTAAGAAAAGAACGTGACGTTGCTTGATTTCTAGACTTAATAACCACCTCATCCAGCGTTCCTTTTGATTGCATTACATGGCGTACCTTTTTAGGACCAGAAATCGTCAAAGTATCGGTTTCAAAACCAACATAACTGATAATCAATTTTGAATATTCTTCCTTATAAGGAAGCGAAAACAACCCATCAAAATCAGTCACCGTGCCCACGCCAGCGTCTAACCAATAAACATTGACACTTGGCAACGGTACTTCTTTATTATCTTGAATTCCAAGAACAATCCCTTCAACTTTTTCCTGCGATAAGCCAATAAATGGCAATATCAATACTATATATAAAAGCTTCTTCATTATAAATAGATTTTAGAAAGCATAATGATTGCCATCACAATCATTATCGTATTTTCAATAAATGTAGCTTCGGTCATGGGCAATTTTAAAACCGTCCCAAGACACGCACATTGAATTGTTTTTTTACTCATTAAAGAGCGCGTAACTCCTATCGTGGTAATTCCAAGAATCACTATTGTTACTAACAGAACAATGGGAATCCCAATACGACTTAAGAATAAAAACCCTAAAACCAATTCAATATACGGATAGACTTTCCCGTAAGCAGGAAGTGCCTTTGCCAGCGGGTCATACATACTAAAAGATTGTGCAAAACCATTAAGGTCAAAAAATTTAAAAAGACTAAAAATGAAGAAAAATACCCCCATAAAGTCTAGCATCACTTCGGAAATATTAAATCTATTATAATTGAGTGCCGCTGTTATGAGAATGATACAACCAAAAATTAAAAACAAAGGTTTTAACTGTTGAAGTTTTGTTAGGTTTTCTCCTTCGGAAGTTTTAAAAATATTTTGTTTTTCTGAAATTTCTGGGTTGCCAGAATGCATTTTTGAAGTTTCGGAAATGGTATATTTTGCAGGTAACGCGTTGCTGAATGTTTTTGTATCGATGTGTTGTTTCATAGAAATTTCGGCTTTGCCATTTTCTAAATCCACTTGAACACTATCGACACCATCAACAGCCAACAAATTTTTCTCGACGGAAGCCTTGCAACCATTGCAGGTCATTCCTGTTATGTTATAACTGTGTTTCATGTATTTGCCCAATAAATATTTGGGACTTGTATTTTAATTTGATATTGCTTTTGATAATAGCTTACGGATTAACCTTCACTATTTTAAAACCTCATGCACCTTTAATAAAATAAAGATTGCATGAGAAACTTGCCTTTGAGGGCATTTATCAAATTAAAAAAGTCTCGTAAAGAACAGGTATATCCTTGACGAGCGGAGGAGGATTATATTCTAAATAAAAGGTTGCAGTCGTCGACTCTGCAATCCAAGAATGATCTGCAAAAACTGAAACAAATGCAACGATAAAATCGTGTTGAAAATCTAATGTAAAAGTTGAAGTTGAGGAATAATCTGTATCTGTAGAAACTGACACGTAGTGATTTTCGCAACAATCATGATCCTCTTCGTGTTCATCACCACAGCTGGATTGTTCCATTACAATGCCGCAAGAAAGGTGCTTTTCTCCTAGGCTGATTTCTTCCATCATTTTATACTCGCCACAAAAATGCTGGGCAAGCACAACACCGCTATTGCTTACTAGCAATAAGACAGTTAAGAATATGGAAATCATTTTTTGCATGAATACAAAGGTAAGGTTTTATTTAAAGCCTTGAAAAGGCACGGGGAGTCTATTTAATCTCTGCGTCAATCCGACCACATTTCAGCATTTTATCACCAAAATATGGATTACGTATTTCTTTTGAATCGCTTAACCAAGATGCGCCTTTGTTTCCAAAAGCCATTGGGCAATATTGCTTGTAAAGTGCACCGTCAGCAACATTTCCAGTTACTATTTTTTCAACAGCAGCACTTACTGCTTCAAATCTTTTGCGTTGTTCCTCAACATCTTTTGTATCCGCTATTAAGCCTGCATTTTGATAGACTGCTTCATCTGCGCCAGCTTTGTACAGAGCCGCTTTCAATTCTGCAGCAGCTTTTGCAGATTCTGCCGCATCTGTGTTTACCAATGAAACCCGCAATGCATTGTAAGCATCAAAAACAGACGCTACTTTTGGGTCGTTAAATGTTACGGTTGTCGGCTTTAATTCTTCTTGAACATTGGTGGTAACCGTATCGACAGTCTTTACTTCGGGCTCTGTATTTTTTGAGTCTTTACAAGAAAGGATTGAGGTTGCAACAAGTGCTATGATAAGGTGTTTTGAAAATTTCATTTGTGTTGAATTTTGGTATGCAAAGATACAAATTTTTAAGATGCTGTATATTTCTGAAAATAGAAAGCCGGCAACAAAATAAGCAAGAAAATAGGTTGAATCAAAAACCTACGAATGTAAAACAAAAGCATATGGGGCGCTTCCGAAGAAAATTTCAGAAGAAAAAAAAATACGATTAATAAAACCACCAATAAAACACCATAAAGCAATGCCGAAAATTTAACGACCGAAGTCTTTTTAAATACCACCCACAAAATGCCGAGTGACAAAACAGTATTCATCAAAAACCGAAGTACGGTAAAGGCAATCAATTTAAATGTATTCATTTCTGGCAAAGATGCTGTGGTGTGATCTGTTTTAAAAAACTGAAGCAAAGGGTCGTAAAACAAATCATTTTCAAACGTGCGGATGCAGACCATTAAAAAAGCCAAAACGACAATTGAAAAAATATTGAGCGCCTGTGTCATGTCGCTGATTTTTTAATCATTTTAATCCAAAGCATCCATAATAAAAATACCATTCCGTAAATAATACCCGGAAAAACAACGCTGTGTAATATAGATTGGTGTTCGGGATATTTATACAAGGCGATCGCTAATATAGCGATGCGTACTATATTAACAATATATATCAATAAGCTTCCGCCGAGAATAAATAATACTGTTTTTTTTAATTTTTGCGCAAATGCTATGACAAAAGCAATAAACAACACTATGATGCTCATCGCATTACAACCCTCGATAATATTTGCAAGATAGTTGCCGTCAACGATTAATTTCATTTGTGGTTTGGCATCGTGTGGGATAACTTGCGCTTTGTAACCAGCAGCATTTATAAGCCAACTACTTTGGTTTGCGACAAGATCAGTGATAAAATCTGGCGTGTAGCCGTAATGCGAAGAAACTTTTAAATAACCGCCGTACGCTACACTCAACAGCAAATATGCGCCCAGAAACAGGACAATAAATTTGATTACGGGTTTATATTTTGTAATTAATTCCCTCAATGCAAGACTGTTGATTTTAACAAAAATACAGCATTTGAAATTGGTGTATATACTCACTTTAAAATACTTTTACTTTAAAAATAAACCATGCCATTTAAAAACCTAAAACACCAAGCTACCACCATATTTGCGAACGATAAAGCAACGGCAAAAGAACGCATGGCGCAAATTTGTGAACTTCTCCGCGATGGTGTTGGGTATTATGATTGGGTGGGATTCTACTTTGCAAATCACGATACAAAAACACTACACTTAGGCCCTTATGTTGGTGAGGAAACAGATCATACGGTAATTCCCTTCGGAAAAGGGATATGTGGACAGGTCGCAGTTTCAAATAATAATTTTGTTGTTCCCGACGTAAAAATTCAGGATAATTACATTGCTTGTAGCATGACCGTAAAAGCCGAAATCGTTGTTCCCATATTTAAGGATGGGGTGAACGTTGGACAAATTGATATTGACTCAAATACTATAGATCCATTTTCGCCTAAAGACGAGGAATTTTTAGAGTGGATTTGTGAGCAGGTTGCAATGATTATGTAATAACGGCTTCAAATAGTGAGAAATAATTTTCTTTTTTTCAGTTAAAATATTTTATCTTTTTCTGAAATATCAAACATAATAACCTTTTTTTCAATACTTTAGTTGTTCAACTAATTAATCAACTTTACAACAAACATTCTTTTCATTTTGAGTATTTCGTACATTCAAAATTAATGTGGAATATGACTGTATCGTTGTCAAATCTCACATTTTAAAAAAAATTATGTTATGAAAAATCTCATTGCAAGTATCGTAATTTCAGTTCTCTTTATTTCCGCTTTAAGCGCTCAAGACACATACCGCATAAAAAACGAATGGACGGGTACCTATTTAAATACAGATCCATCGCTTCAAATCTCCCAAACACCTCTCGATTCAAAAAGCGCTCATTGGCAAATTATAGATGTAGGAAACAATCATATTAAAATAATGAATGTACAAGACCGCACCTATTTGAACATCGAAAATGGAGCTCTAAGCTCTTCTGATGTTGGGCCAGGATGGCTAAGTGCCGTGGAAGGCACAAATGCGCAGAGAATTGGCAATGTTTGGAAAAAAGAACTTTTCATTAATACCGAAAGAGGTTTAGGTTGTACCGAAATTGAAAACGGCTGGCTTAGCGCTAAGTGGGCTTTAGAAAAAGTAAACATAATAGCGACAGCACCTCCCGTTGCAACCAATACAAATAATACAGAGTCAACCAATCAAAATACAAGTCCTTCAAACGACTTTTTTAATCCTGAAAAACTTTTAGAAGCTCATAACGTATTGCGCCGTGAGGTTGGTGTTCCGCCGTTGACATGGTCTAATGAGCTTGCAGCCCATGCCAAACAATGGGCAGAAGAGAAAGCACAAAACATTCCCGGTATTAATGCGCAAAACGCACATTCAAGAACACCTGGAATGGGTGAAAATTATTCGGGAGGGTACGTAGATTTTCATCCATTGGAACTAGCAATTTTAGATGGTTGGGGCAAAAACGAAAAAGTGAATTTTGATACCACCACAGGAAAATGTTTTCCAAATAAAGTGTGTGGTCATTACACTCAAATTGTTTGGAGAAATACAACGCAGGTAGGTTGTGGTGTAGGTACTGATGCTAACGGTCAATATGTTTTCATCTGCAATTATTCTCCGCCAGGCAATTTTAGCGGACAACGTGCTTTTTAGGAGTACTAATAAATCATAAAATCCGTGTACCTAAATTTAATTTTGGAACACGGATTTTATTTAATCTAATATTTCAGAAATTATCACATCCCCGTTCTAATCGCCTCCACTGGGTCTAGTTTTGAGGCTGAAATAGCCGGAAGAATACCGGCAATCAATCCAATAGCTGCTGAAATGATAGTTCCAATAAACATATTACTAGCCGAAAGTACAAAATCGAAATCTCCCGTCATTGAAGAGGCGAGAATACTCACTAAGAATACCAAAACGAGGCCTATCAAACCACCAATGACAGCAAGAATTACGGCCTCGAATAGAAATTGAAATAAGATAAATTTATTTTTAGCCCCTAAAGATTTTTGAATTCCGATAAGATTGGTTCGTTCTTTTACGCTTACAAACATAATATTGGCAATCCCAAAGCCTCCAACTAGCAACGAAAAGCCACTAATCACCAATCCTATAATGTTCATTTGTCCCGTTATATTATCTATAATATCTGCAATTCCTTGAAATTGATTTACAAAAAAAGTGTCAGTTTCTTCTGCGCGAAGTCCTCTTATACTGCGAAGCTTTTGTGAAATCATTGCCATAAATCCAGCATCATCAATTCCTTTTTTTGGTTTGATGGTAATTTGCGGAAAAACCGCATTGTTATTATCGCCATAAACACGCCTTGCAACATTTACCGAAACCAACGCGGCAGTATCTTTTGAACCTCCGCCCAAGGCATTTCCTTCTTTTTTGAGGACACCGATAACCGTAAACTTCCTTCCGTACAAGCGGACTTTTTTACCCATACTCGCTAATGGCGAACCAAAAAGATTTTTCGCAATTTCATCTCCAAGAATAATAACTGCCGCACCGTTGTTTGATTCAGATTCGGTGAAGAAACGTCCGTCTTCCAATTTCAAGGTTTCAATTTCGGGGTATTCGTAGCTAACGGCTGCAATATTTACACTGGGTACGGTATTATCTTCATATTTTAAAGTTTCCGAAGGAACATTCAGCACAAAGCAAACAGCTTTTGCATCTGGTAAAGAACGTTTCAAAGCCTCGTATTCACTGTAACTCACATCTGGAAATTGTTGCCATTTCCATCTGGGTATATCGGTTGACGTAAATGGAAAACGCATCACGATAATGGTACTGTTATCAATACCGCTCAAACTCCCTTCAATTTCTTGCTTCAAAGAATCTACCGCCGCAAGTACCGCGATGATTGAAAAAATTCCAATCGTCACACCCAATAAAGACAAGAATGTGCGCAACTTGTTATTCACAAGTGCACTCAATGCAAAATTGAAACTCTCTTTTAATACGCGAAGGTATATTAGCATTTTTGGAATAGTTTTTAAAAAATCTAATTTAAAAAACGATGTCTGGTTGAGCGCAGTCGAAACCTATTTTCAATTAGATATAATTTAAATCAAATCTATGAATTAAATATTCTCCCTTACTCGCTCATAAAGTTATGAAAAGTGAGACGCTTTCTGTTAACAATTGTTACATAAAAGCAATACAATTCCCTATTTTTGAGCCTTTAAATTTATAAAACAATCTGTTTCTCTTCGGAAATGTATTTTAATTATTTCCTTTGATGACCATTACCCCTTTTCATGAGCGATATCAAAAAAATTAAATCGGCACTAATTTCAGTATTTCATAAAGACGGACTTGCTCCCATTGTAAAAAAACTAGATGCGCTCGGCGTAACAATGTACTCCACTGGAGGCACCGAAAAATTTATCAAAGACCTCGGCATTAAAGTAATCCCGGTTGAAGATGTAACAGATTATCCTTCTATTTTAGGAGGCCGTGTAAAAACATTGCACCCTAAGGTTTTTGGCGGAATTTTAAATCGTCAAGACAATGAAAGTGATACGAAAGAAATGGCAAAATTCAATATTCCCCAATTAGATGTTGTGATTGTTGACTTATATCCTTTTGAAAAAACAGTAGCATCTGGAGCCGATGAGCAAGATATAATAGAGAAAATTGACATTGGCGGAATTTCTTTAATACGTGCTGCGGCAAAAAACTTTAAAGACACTATTTGTGTTTCTTCAATGGAAGATTACAATGAGTTTTTAGAGGTCATTTCAGAAGACGACGGAAATGTTTCATTGGCAACGAGAAAAAAATTCGCAGCAAAATCATTTAATGTATCATCGCATTACGACTCTGCCATCTTCAATTATTTTAATGGAGATCACAGTATTCCCGCCCTTAAAATTTCAGAAACACAAGCACAAGTTTTGCGTTACGGAGAAAACCCGCATCAAAAAGGATTTTTCTTTGGTGATTTTGATGCTATGTTTGACAAACTCCACGGAAAAGAATTGAGTTATAACAATTTGCTTGATGTTGATGCAGCAGTAAGCTTAATGAACGAATTTAAAGGCGAAGCACCCACGTTTGCTGTCTTAAAACATAATAATGCCTGCGGATTAGCGCAACGTAAAACGGTACACCAAGCTTACGTTGACGCATTAGCCGGAGACTCTACCTCAGCCTTTGGTGGCGTTCTGATTTCAAATACCAAAATCGACAAAGCCTGTGCAAATGAAATCCACAAACTATTTTGCGAAGTGGTCATCGCACCAAGTTTTTCTTCGGAAGCCGAAACAATTTTAAAAGGAAAAAAGAATCGAATTTTATTAATTCAAAAAGATGCTGTTCTAGCCGAAAATACAGTTAGGACTTGTCTTAACGGAGTGCTCGTTCAAGGACGCGATACTATTACGGACAGTATCGAGCATATTACCTATGCGACAAACAATAAACCCACAGATGCTGAGTTAAATGACTTGTTGTTTGCATCAAAAATATGCAAGCATACAAAGTCTAACACAATTGTACTTGTAAAAGACAATCAATTGTGTGCAAGTGGAACGGGACAAACCTCAAGAGTTGATGCTCTAAATCAAGCAATTACAAAGGCACAAAATTTTAATTTTGACCTTGATGGAGCTGTAATGGCAAGTGATGCTTTTTTTCCATTTCCAGATTGTGTTGAGATTGCTGGCAATGTTGGAATCAAGAGCGTCATACAGCCTGGAGGTTCTATAAAAGACCAGTTGAGTATTGATTATTGCAATGAAAATAATATTGCAATGGTATTTACGGGAACGCGACATTTTAAGCATTAATTTTTAGTACATTTGTTTGACAACGAATAGCATACAGTAAACTTATAATACCACAGCACAACGAATGGGATTTTTTGACTTCCTCACAGAAGAAATAGCCATAGATTTAGGTACGGCAAACACCCTAATTATTCATAACGACAAAGTAGTAGTCGATGCACCGTCTATCGTTGCGCGCGACCGTACCACAGGAAAAATCATTGCTGTAGGTAGAGAAGCTGCGATGATGCAGGGAAAAACACATGAGAACATTAAAACAATACGCCCTCTAAAAGATGGTGTCATTGCAGACTTTGATGCGAGTGAACAAATGATAAATATGTTCATTAAAGATATTCCTGCATTAAAGAAAAAATGGATTACTCCTTCACTAAGAATGGTAATTTGTATTCCTAGCGGAATTACCGAAGTAGAAATGCGTGCGGTAAAAGAAAGTGCTGAGCGTGTAAACGGCAAAGAAGTATATTTGATTCATGAGCCTATGGCGGCTGCCATTGGTATTGGGGTAGATATCATGCAACCCAAAGGAAATATGGTTGTTGACATAGGTGGAGGAACTACTGAAATTGCTGTCATTGCACTTGGTGGAATTGTTTGTGACAAATCTGTAAAAGTTGCGGGTGACGTTTTTACAAACGATATTATTTACTATATGCGCACACAACACAACTTATATGTGGGTGAGCGCACTGCTGAAAAAATTAAAATACAAATAGGTGCAGCGACCGAAGACCTCGAACTCCCACCAGATGAAATGGCGGTGCAGGGAAGAGATTTATTGACGGGAAAACCAAAGCAAGTCCAAACTTCGTTTAGAGAAATCGCAAAAGCACTTGACAAGTCTATTTTACGTATTGAAGATGCCGTGATGGAAACATTATCGCAAACTCCGCCAGAGCTTGCTGCAGATATTTATAATACAGGAATTTATCTTGCGGGCGGTGGCTCTATGCTTCGCGGTCTTGACAAGCGTCTTTCGCAAAAAACGGATCTACCAGTTTATATTGCAGAAGACCCGTTGAGAGCAGTTGTGAGAGGAACAGGAATTTGTTTGAAAAATTTAGCTAAATTTAAAAGCGTACTTATCAAATAATATCAAAATTTCAATAATTTTCACTTCGGAAATGTGACCGAGAGATTAGCTTTTAGCACTTGATTTTACAGACTTTTCAGATTTCAAAATTTCATAATACAAGACGATGCAACAGATTATTTATTTCTTCATAAAGAATAAAAATTTTCTGTTGTTTGCATTTTTGTTTTTTATTGCTTTTATCCTCACGATACAATCACATTCGTACCACAATTCAAAAGTGATAAGTTCAACAAACTTTTTTAGTGGTGGTATTTATAGCACCAAGAACGACATCACTACATATTTTGATTTAAGAGAGGAAAATAATGTGCTCCTTGATGAAAACACACGATTGCGTGAGCAACTCGCAACGTTAAGAACCAAGGTACCAAATTCCACATTTGAAGGAGGAGCCCTTCCAGCATTTAATTTTACTGGAGCACGCGTCATTAACAACAACTATTCAAAAACCAAAAACCAGTTGACCATCGATAAGGGTTCAAAAGATAGTTTGGGTGTTGATATGGGTGTTATCACTTCAAAAGGTCTTGTGGGTGTCATCAATAAAGTTTCAGAAAATTATGCACGCGTACAATCAATTTTAAATACGACGAGCCAAATAAATGCAAAACTTAAAAAATCAAACCACATTGGGTTTTTAACTTGGAATACGGAAGACCCGAATGTTGTCCAACTTATTGAAATACCTAAACTAGCACCCATTGCAAAAGGTGACACCATTGTTACTAGTGGTAATTCCTCCATATTTCCGAAGGGAATATTAATAGGGACCGTTAAAGATTTCACTGTTGGTACAGAAGATAATTACACGGTAGATGTGCAATTGTTTAATGACATGACGAGTTTAAATCACGTCTATATTATTAAAAATCCTAATTTAGAGGAGATTGAAGCCCTAGAAAATACGGACGATGCAGAATAAGGATATATTGATAAATATTTTTAGGTTTTTTGGGTTGCTTCTGCTACAAGTTACCTTGCTCAATCACGTCAATTTTTTGGGTTACATCAATCCATACATATATTTGATTTTTATTTTGATATTTCCATTTACCGGAAACAAAGGACTGCTCATTTTCTTGAGTTTTTTGTTGGGTTTGGGTATTGATATTTTTAGCGATTCGGGAGGGGTTCATGCAGCGGCAAGTGTTTTTGTTGCGTACATTCGTCCTTTTGTATTAAAGTTTTCATTTGGAGTAAGTTATGAGTTCAATATGGTAAAATTGAATAAGGTCCCCATTGCCGAAAGACTGGTGTATATTTCTATTATTGTAGTGACCCATCATCTCATTCTTTTTATTTTAGAAATTTTTAGTGTATCTCACATACTCTTAATAGTAAAATCTACGTTATTTTCAAGTATATTTAGTATTATACTTATCATGTGTTTGCTACTTTTATTTAGTAATAAATCGACTTCATATTAAATCCAATTCTCGTTGAGAAAATTTTTACTCTTACTACTTGTTATGATTACTGGCGTGGTGTTCGCCGGGAGGTTATTCTATCTTCAAATTTATGATACTTCGTTCAAACAATTGAGCGAGAACAATGCAATTAAAGTTGTCTACGACTACCCACAACGTGGTTATATTTTTGACCGCAATAATAAATTGATGGTACAAAACCAACCTTCTTATGATGTAATGGTAATACCTCGAGAAGTTAAAAATCTGGATACGGTTGCATTTTGCAAAATGCTAAACATACCAAAGGAGGAATTTATCTCAAAATTAGAAAAAGCGAGGATATATTCGCCAAGACTCGCCTCGCCTATCTTACCTCAATTAACAAAGCAAGAATATGCATCGCTCTCTGAAAAGATTCACAAATTTGATGGGTTTTTTATTCAGAAACGAAGTTTACGTGATTACGAAGTAGACCATTCGGCAAATGTATTAGGCTATATTAGAGAAGTAAACCAATACATCATAGACCGAAATCCTGCCTATGAAATGGGAGAAATTATTGGAATGACAGGTGTTGAAAAACAATATGAAGATATCCTAAGAGGAGTAAAAGGGGTAAAGTATATTCAAAAGGATAGATTCAACAGAGATATTGGAGCGTATGAAGATGGTATTTATGATACGCTACCCCAACGCGGAAAAGACATAACATTAACCATTGACGCAGCATTGCAAGCGTATGGTGAGAAATTGTTTACAAATAAACGCGGAGGTATTGTTGCCATCGAACCAAGTACTGGTGAAATTCTTGCATTAGTTACCGCACCCAATTTTGATCCAGGACTGTTAGTGGGCAGAGAACGTTCGCAAAATTATAACGAACTAAGTTACGATTCATTGGCGAAACCTTTATACGACAGAGGTTTATTGGCCGAATATCCACCAGGTTCGCCATTTAAAACATTAACGGCGCTTATTGGATTACAGGAAAGCGTCATAGACACAAAAGAAACTATTTCCTGCCGAGGAGGTTATTATTATGGCACTCGCGGGAGAAAACTAGGATGTCACGCTCATAGCAGCCCATTGGCCATGGAAGGTGGCATTGCAAAATCATGTAACGCATATTTTTGTACTGTCTATCGCCGCATTATTGATAAATACGACACACCTCAGGAAGGGATTGACAATTGGAGAAATCACTTGTTGAGTTTTGGATTAGGACAATTTATGGGATATGATCTTCCTGCAGGAAAACGCGGTAAAATTCCTAGTTCGAAAACGTATAACGCTATGTATCCAGATAATAATTGGTATTCAACGGCGACAATTTCAAATGCCATTGGGCAAGGAGAGGTCTTATTAACACCAATTCAAATGGCCAATTTTACAGCTACTATTGCTAATAGAGGATGGTATATAAAACCTCATATCATTAAAAATATTCAAGATTACGACACCATCCCAAGTCAATATACAGAAGTCAACAAAACAACCATTGACCCTCAGTATTTTCAACCCGTGGTTGATGGAATGCGCGAGGTTTTTACAAATGGTACCGCAACATTTTTGCAAGTACCTGGTATCGAGGTATGTGGAAAAACTGGAACTGCAGAAAATTATACAAAGATTGATGGAAAGAGAATGCAACTAACAGACCATTCTGTTTTTGTGGCTTTTGCTCCAAAAGACAATCCTAAAATAGCCATCGCAGTATTCGTAGAAAACGGATTTTGGGGTTCCAGATGGGCAGGCCGAATTTCTAGTTTGATGATTGAAAAATACCTCAAAGGAGAAATTACCCTCAAAGCTATGGAAGAATACGTCCTCAACGGAAGTCTTATGGACGAATATGAAAAACCATACTCAGGCCAACCGTTTAACATCAACCAATAATGCAAAATACGCGTACGCTTAAATTTGATTGGTTGACCATTTTTTTCTTTTTGGCCTTGGTAACTATCGGGTGGTTTAATATTTATTCTGCATCTTATAGTGACGGCGGCGGTGGGATTTTTGATTTTAGCCAAATCTATTCTAAGCAACTACTTTGGATTTGCTTGAGCATTGTCCTCATTATTTTTATTCTCGCGCTCGACGACAAATTTTACGAACGCTTTTCGAGCCTTATTTATATTATTTCACTATTGTCATTGTTGGGATTGTTTGTCTTCGGAAAAAATATTAACGGAGCTACTTCTTGGTATGCATTGGGACCTGCAAGTTTACAACCTTCAGAATTTGCAAAGGCGGCTACTGCGCTCGCACTCGCTAAGTATGTAAGTGATATTCAAACTAATATTTCAGAATTCAAACATCAGCTGCGGGCATTTCTTATCATTGTTTTACCAGCCATATTTATAATCCCACAACCAGACCCTGGAAGCGCATTGATTTATGCTGCATTTATTTTTCCGTTGTATCGTGAAGGATTGCACTTTGTATATTTATTATTTGGGTTTATTGCCGCATCTCTTTTTGTGGGAACTCTTGCTATTGGCACAACTTGGGTCTCTGTTATTGTAGTGGCGACGGCGATTGTTGTCTATCTAAAGAATAGAAAGCGTAAACCAAAAATTGGTCGATATAGCGTAATCGCTCTGGCTTGTATTGGATTTTCACTTTCAGTTAATTATATCTTTAATAATGTTTTTGAGCAAAGACACCGCGACCGTTTTAATATTGTCCTCGGAAAAGAGACAGATTCAAAGGGTATAGGGTACAATACCAACCAAAGTGAAATTGCTATTGGTAGTGGCGGGTGGTTTGGAAAAGGCTGGACAGAAGGCACACAGACCAAAGGAAACTTTGTCCCCGAGCAACAAACCGATTATATTTTTAGCACCGTGGGCGAAGAATGGGGGTTTGTGGGCAGTTTGCTCGTCGTAGCACTATTTGTATTTTTAATCGTCAGGCTTTTAGTCTTGGCGGAACGGCAGAAAAGCCAGTTTGCTCGTGTGTATGGATACAGCGTTGCAGCCATTCTATTCTTCCATTTCTTTGTAAACATTGGCATGGTTACAGGTCTATTCCCCACCGTAGGAATACCACTCCCTTTCTTTAGTTACGGAGGCTCCGGACTATGGGGATTCACTATTCTACTTTTTATATTCGTTAGACTCGATGCCGGTAATTATTATTATACTTAATAAAATCGAAACCGGAGTTTAAAAATTTCTGAAGTAAAAACGGGGTGGCGAGCTTTATTCTTTTTGTACCTTTTTCTGGACAAAAAAATAATGCGAAGGCGTAATCAAACAAAGCTATTATTTTCGTTAGACTCGATGCCGGTAATTATTATTATACCTTATAAAATCAAAACTGAATTTTTAAAATTTCTGATGTAAAAACGAGGTGGCGAGCTTTATTCTTTTTGTACCTTTTTCTGGACAAAAAATAATGCGAAGGCGTAATGAAACAACGCTATTTATTATTTCAAATCTACTTCTCCCAAAATTTCAAATCACTGGAAGCCTCTAACCTATCTTCAATAGCATCATCAAGCGCTGGAAAAAAGTCTATCCCTGTTTTAGCTTCAATAGCATCCACCGAAGTTACATATTCATAAAATGAATCATCCGTTGGTGTATTGGGGATAATGAACGCGGCTACTTTGTATCTCCCTTTTGATTTGTCAACGACAATTTTATAGAACTCTTCAGGCACTGAAACTCTTTCCTCGCCAATAGTCTTTAATCCGTTTTTTAAAATACCTCCCGTTATAACATAAACGCCATCGTATCGACCAGCCCAATATCTCACTTTTTGCTCCAGACTATTCCAGATGCCAGCATTAAAATCATGGTCCTGCGGACTTATATTACTCGTTAGAAAGGTTTCAAAATATCTGTCGTAATCATATCCTCTATCACCTGCGGGACATAGGTGCCCTCTATCATAACCGCTGTTTTTGTAGTTACGCCAATCGGCACTTTTTGTTTTTACATCTCTGTCTTCAATAAAATAAGGTCGTTTAAAATCGTTTTTCTTTATGTGGCCTGGTTGTAATTCGTAGGTGACCCATTCTGCTTGTTCGTGAGGTTCGCTATAAGATAATGTATAGCTACCATGTTCAACAATAGCTCCCGTTGTAGAAGATGGTTGCATGGAAACACCAAACTCTAATGATGTATCTGTCACAGCATCACCATCAATCGTTTCTGGGTAAGGCGCAATCGCATTATCCACATGTTGATTTGCATAATAAAGTCCAACCGTTACGATAATTACCGCTAACGGATACATATATTTTCTCTTCATAACTTAAGTTCCTTTGACATCGAGTGCATCGCGAAGTGCATTGCCAATGAGCATAAAAGCAGTGACCAAACTCATAATCGCAAGTCCTGGGATAATCGCCAGATAAGGCTTTCCAAGAATAATATAACTATAATGGTCTTTGATAATTCCACCCCAACTTGGCATGGGCGGTTGCGCTCCAATTCCTAAAAAACTCAATCCGCTTTCAATTAAAATGGCTCCCGCAAAGTTAGCAGCGCTAATGATAATGACCGGTGCCATTGCATTGGGTAAAATATGTTTTGTAATTATTCTGAAATTATTAAAACCCAAAGCTCGTGCTGCTGTTACAAACTGCATTTGCTTCACGCCCATCACTTGACCGCGAACCACTCTCGCCACTTCCACCCACATCGTTAAACCTACGGCAATAAAAACCTGCCAAAACCCTTTTCCTAAAGCAAGTGTAATTGCAATCACTAAAAGTAATGTAGGGATGGACCACGTTACATTAATTACCCACATAATCGCAGCATCAATTTTACCTCCAAAATACCCCGCAATCGCACCAAGCGTAATTCCAATAACCAACGAAATAAAAACTGCAACAAAACCAATAGCAAGCGAAATGCGAATACCAATGAGCATGCGGCTCAGCAAATCACGTCCGTATTTATCGGTGCCTAAAATGAATTTCTTTTCTGAAATGTATTTTTTTGAAATCATTTCAGCAGAAGATACTTTTGGAAATTGCGACAACACATATTCCTTTTGAAGACCTGCCGTTCCATCGCTGGTGTATTCTGAAACTAGCACTCCGTCTTGAGTTATCTCAAAACTAGCAATGGGAATTTCGGTAGATGCGTTCCTATTTCCGAAGAAAAAAGAAGACACGCTATTTTGATTTCCAACGTCCACAGGAATTGTAAGCATTTGCACAGTAAAACCTGGCGATTTTGAATGGATGGAAAGATGCATTTGGTTTGCGTTTCGGCTATCGTCTGGCGCTAGTGCATATGCGAAAATCGCTATAAACACACATGTTATCAAAAAAAACAGGCTCAACATTCCCCATAGATTTTTCTTAAATCTACGAAAGGCGAGTTGCGATAAAGAGGTTGCTGTTTCCACGCAGTAAATTTAGGGAAATTTGAGGGTGACGCATCAAAAAACCCGCAATGAAATTTATCATTGCGGGTTTCAAAATACAATCAAATACTAATTAGTTTTTAATATTCGCCATTTTGCTTTTTATGTTGTTGAGTTTAAGGTCTTGCAATACGTTTACAGCTTCTTCAACATACACATCTTTTGCTAAACTCTTGTGCCATCTTTTTCTCTTTTCACGAAGGGTAGTATCCTGCTTCATTGTTTCCATTTCGCTTGGGAGCGAACGGTAATTCAACTTATTGTCATACTCGTCAATGGCATCAAACTTTTTAATCTCTTCTTTGTTTTTAGCAATCTCTTCGCTGTATTTTTCGAGATTAAGGGTTACATCCATTTCATCGCGACGTTCTTTAATATACTTTGCATTTTCATCAATAAGCTTTAATTGCTCATTCATTGCAATACGTTTTTTACTATTTTCGATTGTCTTGTCAAAATCAATGTATCCATCCCAAACGTTGTAATTAGCAGCAGAGATTTTATCGTACGGAAGCGGATTGTCATAATCACGTTCACCCACATCAAAATAACTATAACGGTCTGGCATCACAACATCACTTTTTACACCTTCTAATTGTGTTGAACCACCATTAACACGATAAAATTTTTGCGTTGTCAACTTAATCGCTCCCATATCACCAACATCATTTTTACGTAACCATTGGTTTAAATCTATTACATTTTGTACAGTACCTTTTCCGTAGGTTTGTGTGCTACCAATGATAATGGCTCTTTTGTAATCTTGCATTGCGGCTGCTAAAATTTCAGAAGCGGAAGCTGAAAGCTCATTTACCAAAATCACCAACGGTCCATCCCAAAGTAAATCTGAATCTTTATCCTTCAATACTTCTTTGTTTCCACCACTACTTGCTACTTGCACCACAGGTCCTTCTTTAATGAAAAGTCCGGCGATATCAACAGCGGTTCTCAATGATCCGCCACCGTTATCTCTCAAATCTAAAATGAGTCCTTCAACTCCTTCTTTTTTTAGATTGATGATTTCCTCTTTTACATCTGTAGCCGAGTTTTTCTCCTTGTAATTCTCCATGTCAAAATAGAATGAAGGTAAGTTGATAAGACCATAACGCTTATCGCCTTTATCAATTATTGTTGATTTGGCAAACGTTTCGGCTATCTCCACTACGTCACGTGTGATGACTTCATCTTCAATAGTTCCATCCACACGCTTAATGGTCAATGTTACTTTCGTGCCCTTAGGGCCTTTGATTAATTTTACCGCATCGTCGATACGCATCCCCACAATACTCGTGGCCTTATCCTCATCGCTTTGCTTTACTTTTAAAATGATGTCTCCCACCTCAACATGTTCGCCTCTCCAAGCAGGGCCTCCACTAATTACCTCTACGATGTTTATGTAATCATTCTTTTTTTGAAGTCTTGCTCCAATTCCTTCTAACTTTCCAGACATACGCTGATCAAAACGATCTCTATCTGGCGGTGCAAAATAATTTGTATGCGGGTCAAATTGTTCAACGATTGTCGTCAAGAACACTGCAAAATAATCTTTGCGTTCAAGATCATCTGTAAATTCAAAATATTCTTTCAACGAGGTTTTGGTGGTATTTCTAGATTTTACCTCAAGTTCTTCATCGCTCACTTTTGTATAACCTGGTTCCTTTTCGGCTTTATTCTTTTCATCTTCAAGTAAATCATAATAATTAGAAATGGTTGAAAACTTAAGCTGTTGTCTCCAACGAGCCTCTAACTCCTTTTTGGATTTTGCATACCCCAATTCATCATAATCTACACTTATCATTTCGTCTTCGGTATAATCAAAAGGAGTGGCCAATGCCTTATCGTACATGTCTTTTGAGTCCTCCATGCGCTTATCGAGACGTGAATACACCATATTGAAAAAGCTTAAATCCTTTTCTTTTATTTGGTCGTCTATATTGTATTTAAACTTTTCAAATTCGGCGATGTCGCTTTCTAAAAAATAACGTTTTATAGGATCAACGCCATCGATAAACTTTTCATACACCTGTGCAGAAAACTCGTCATCCAAGTCGGCTGGTTCGTAGTGCCATTTATCCATTACATACGTAATGAGATCAATGAGCAATTTATCTTTATCGGGGTCTTCAAAGCTTTTTGTTGTAAAACTGCAAGAAGCAGCGGCAACGAAAACAGTAAGCAGTAATATCTTAAAATTCTTTTTCATAATTCGCATAAACATCTCTTTCTTAATTTGACTGATAAAAATATACAAAAAACCGTGCCAACAGGATAATGACGGCTTAATCTTTTGTTAATAGACTTAATTAAAACCAATTAGTTTCATTCATTTAAATTTCAGAAGTAATAACCGTATTTTTGCTTCGGAAATGAATAACATATGAGCAAAAAAAAACCATTAATACTTGTAACTAACGACGACGGAATCACCGCGCCCGGCATAAGAAACCTCATAGAAGTCATGAATACCATTGGCGATGTGGTGGTGGTCGCGCCAGACGCACCGCAAAGTGCCATGGGACATGCCATAACCATTAACGACACCTTGTACTGTAATCGTATAAAAGTGACAAAAGATGAACCCCAAACCGAATACAGTTGTAGCGGAACGCCTGTAGATTGTGTGAAAATCGCTATCAACGAGTTGCTCGACCGCAAACCAGATTTGTGTGTTAGCGGTATTAATCACGGTAGCAACTCATCCATCAATGTAATTTATAGCGGAACCATGAGCGCCGCGGTCGAAGCTGGAACGGTGGGTATTCCTGCCATTGGATTTTCATTGTTGGATTACTCTCTTGAAGCCGACTTTGAACCTTCAAAAAAATACATAAAAATGATGGTGGAGCAATGTCTGGAGCAAGGCTTGCCTAGTGGCGTTGTGTTGAATGTAAATATCCCAAAACTCCCGGCATCAAAAATAAAAGGCGTAAAGGTTTGCCGACAAGCAAATGCACATTGGCAGGAAAAATTTGACAAACGCACCAATCCTTTGGGGCGTGATTACTATTGGTTGACTGGCGAATTCATAAATAATGACAAAGGCGAAGATACTGACGAGTGGGCACTCGCAAATGGCTATGTTTCTGTAGTACCCGTGCAATTTGACATGACCGCGCATCACGCTATTAAAGATATTAACACTTGGGAGTTATAATTAACGATTGTTGATTTTTGAAGTTTGAAGTTTGAAGTTTGAAGTTTGAAGTTTGAAGTTTGAATATCTATAATTAAAGGAAATGAAATGATTAAAAAAGAAATTTTAATTGGTTTTGTAACGGGGATTTTGGCTAACCTTGTGGGTGTTATTATTTGCATTGCCATCGTTTCTGGGATTAAGGGAATGTCCTTTATGGAAACGTACGAGTTTTATATCGCTAGTGGAACATCATGGTCAATTTTAACTTTAGGCGCATTGCCCAACTTGGGTGTGTTTTTCCTATTTTTAAACAAGAACAAGCTATACAGAGCACGTGGTGTTATTATGGCAACGTTTATTACTGCGATTGTGGCTTATGTGGTTTATTTTAGTTGATTGCTAAAAAATTTCAAAATCTCACCGTTTTAAGAAGTATCACCAACGGAGTTGAAATCTCATCCAATTTGAATCAAAAAAATGATTATTCAATTTTTTTATTTCAGAAACACACATGAAATCCAATTTTTGAAAACACAATGCGTATTTTAGTGGCATTAATATTTCATCGGAAAGAATAATTAAAAACAAATGAAATACTACCTCATCGCAGGAGAAGCCTCAGGAGATTTGCACGGTGCAAACCTAATGAAGCAACTCAAAGCCAAAGACCCAAATGCCACGCTACGGTATTGGGGTGGCGATTTGATGCAGGAACAAGGCGGTACATTAGTAAAACATTACCGCGAGTTAGCGTTTATGGGGTTCATTGAAGTTATAATGAACCTCAACACGATTTTAAAAAATATTAAAATATGCAAAAAAGACATATTTGACTTTAACCCAGATGTCATTATTTTCATTGACTACCCAGGCTTCAATATGCGCATTGCAAAATGGGCAAAACAACGTAACATCCCAACTCACTATTATATTTCGCCACAAATTTGGGCTTGGAAAGAAGGACGTATAAAAGCCATTAAAAGAGATGTTGATGCCATGTATGTCATCCTTCCGTTTGAGAAAACATTTTATGAGGACAAACATAACTTCCCCGTTCATTTTGTGGGACATCCGCTCATTGATGCCATTGCAAATAGAGAAATTACCGACCCCGCAAATTTCAGAAAAGAACACAACTTAGACGAGCGTCCCATCATCGCACTGCTTCCTGGAAGTCGCAAACAAGAGATTTCTAAAATGATGGAGGTCATGCTTTCGGTAGCCGAAGATTTTAAAGAGTATCAATTTATCATCGCTGGTGCCCCAAGCCAAGAAGCAGATTTTTATGCGCCTTTTATAAAAAAGAAAAATGTGTATTTATTGCTCAACAAAACGTATGATTTATTGAGCGTTTCGCATGCTGCGTTGGTGACTTCGGGGACGGCTACATTGGAAACTGCTTTGTTTAAAATTCCACAAGTGGTTTGTTATAAAGGATCTCGAATTTCTTATGAAATTGCCAAGCGAGTGATTAGTTTAAAATATATTTCTTTAGTAAATTTAATTCTTGATAAAGAAGTAGTGACGGAGTTGATTCAAACAGAATTCAACAAAAAACGATTAAAGGAAGAGCTCACTAAAATCCTTGACGAATATGAACGCGCAAAACTGTTTTTAGAGTATTATGACCTCGAAAAAGCACTCGGCGGAAAAGGTGCCAGCGAGAAAACGGCCCAATTAATTATTGAAGCAATACAATAGTTTTCTTAATTTTTTGTTAATATAGCAAACCTCATCTTATATGCCTAAAAAACTTTACATCCTCCTTTTATCTATTTTCCTAGCTTCCTGCGGAAGTTCAAAAGGTTCAACCTCTCGTCCATCGAAAACAAAAACCGAAAGGAATGTTACCATTTCAAGATCAAGTAACAGAGGCGCTTCAAGGAGTATTGTAGATTTTGCAAAAACATTTGAGGGCACACGTTACAAATATGGCGGCACAACAAACAGCGGGATGGACTGCTCGGGATTGGTGTTTACAGCTTTTGCTAATGAAAACATTGAGCTACCTCGCTCGTCACGTGATATGGCGAAACGCGGTGAAAGAATTTCAATTGATAAGGCCAAAGAAGGCGACCTTGTCTTTTTTAAAACAGGCAAAAACAGTAGTAGCATAAATCACGTGGGATTGGTTGTCGATACTGGCAGAAATGGACTCATGTTCATTCACTCTACCACCTCGCGAGGTGTTATTATCTCTTCCCTCGACGAAGCTTATTGGAAAAATTCATTTGTTGAGGTAAGGACTATTTTGTAATATTTTAATCTATTTATCAAAATTACTTCTGCATACTGCATCTAAAATTTTTTGTTTCAAAGAGGTTTCGACTTTGCTCAACCATACAAACTTTTAAGTAAATTACGTATCTTTAAAAACTTCCCTTTTATATAGTGGCATCAAAATATGCCCTTTTGAAGTTTATCAACTCCACAATCTTACAAGTTTCAATCGCATATCTTTTTGGGATAATTGCGGGGATATTCGCTTCGGAAATTTCAATTTCATTCTTTCCCGTCGTTGCCATTTTGTTATTATTACTGGGCATCACCGTGCTCGTTGCTAGAAAACAACTCTTTCCAAATACGCTTTTTGGAACCGTACTACTCCTTCTCTTTTTCTTCTTAGGAAGTTATAAATACCAACAAACCCAACCTCAATTTAAACCCGAACATTATAGCCACACTGTCGATTTAAACACTGAAATGTTATATCAAATTACTATTTCAGAAATCCTAAAACCCAACACCTATAATTCAAAATACATCGCCACTGTTGAATCTATAAATGGCCAACCTACCAAAGGAAATGTGCTCGTTACCATTCAAAAAGACACTATTAACCCAGAACTAGAAATCGATACAAGAATTCTAATAAAATCTACCGCAGCAGCTATTAATGCACCCTTAAATCCCGACCAGTTTGATTACCAGAAATACATGCAGAGCTTAGGGGTGTATCATCAATTAAGAATTAAAAACAATGAAATCGCGTTCACCGAAAAAGCGAGCGCAACCCTCCGCGGATTAGCAGAAAAGTCACGCACATTCATAATTGGCAAATTGAAAGAAACTCCCATTGGGCAGAGAGAACAAGCCATCATTCAAGCGCTTGTTTTGGGGCAAAAAAGAGACCTCGATAAAACCCTCTATGCCGAATATGCCGCTGCCGGAGCCATCCATATTTTAGCAGTTTCTGGATTACATGTGGGGATTATATTTTTCATTTTACAATTTATATTTAGACCGCTAATAAGAATCAAACGCGGCGAACTTTTTAGGAGTTTATTGATTGTACTTTGCCTTTGGGTTTTTGCATTTATCACAGGATTATCGCCATCGGTTTGTAGAGCGGTGACAATGTTTTCTTGTTTGGCTTTTGCAGGACTTTTAAATAGACGTTCGGCAACGATGAATACATTAGCACTTTCATTTATTATTTTACTTTTTTACAATCCGTTGTGGGTGTTTCATGTAGGCTTTCAATTAAGTTATCTAGCTGTGTTATCAATCATTCTTATTCAGCCAAAACTTTACAGCTACTACATGCCACGCAATTATATTAAAAGAAAAGCATGGGGAATTTTAACCGTCACACTCGCCGCGCAAGTGGGAATTTTACCTTTGAGTATTTATTATTTTCATCAATTTCCGGGACTATTTTTTATCACAAATATTATTGTATTGCCTTTTTTAGGTCTCATTTTGGGTATTGGAATTATTGTTTTAATTCTAGCAGCCATCGGCATGTTACCAGATTTTATCGCAACAAGTTACGGTTGGATTATCGAACAAATGAATGGGTTTATTGGTTGGGTTGCCGCGCAGGATAGCTTTCTGTTTCGGGATATTCCGTTTTCAAAATGGAATGTGTTTGCCTTTTATTTTCTCATCATCGCGCTACTCCTATTTTGGTATCGAACAACAGGAAAAAGACTCATCTTGAGTTTAGTTGCAGTTGCCTTCTGTATCTTGACATTTATAGCAGATAGCCAACAGCATTTGGAAAACAAGCTCGTTATATTTCAGAAAAGTAGAAAAACGATTATTGGAATACAACAGGCTTCGGAAATGAGACTGTTTAAAAGTGATACAACTACAAAATACCAATCTATATATCCTTTAAAAAGTTTCAGCGTTGCCAATTATATTTCCGAAGTAAAAGAAGAAAAACTCCCGAAATATTTTGAATACAACAATACTCCAATTATCATTCTTGATAGTTTAGGGGTTTACCCAAAAATTTCAGAAAGACCAATAATCATCTTTACCGAAAGTCCAAAAATAAATCTCACTAGAGTAATCGATAGCCTACAACCACTACAAATTATTGCGGACGGAAGTAACTATCATTCTAGTGTTGGAAGATGGAAAGCCACCTGCGAAATGAGAGGTATTCCGTTTCATCACACGGGGAAAGACGGGGCGTTTGTTTTGAGTGGTGAGTAAATATTAAAAGCCTATCAAATTTCAAAAAAATATGATAGGCTTTTAATTAAGTTCTAAATGTTTATTTATCCCTTAAATTTACTTTTAAAATTGTCTTGATATTCTTGCCATTTGGCCGCTGTGGTTACTTCTTTATAATCATCGCTTGCAATCATTTTTAAGTATAATTCCAGCTGTTGGGGTGTTTTATAACCTGGTACCGATTGTATTAAATTTCCGTTGTCCTCAAAAAAGACAAGACTGGGATAGCCTGCCAGTTTCAAAGCATCAGCAAAAAAATGGGTTGCATTTCTACCTTTGCGATCATCGCGGTATTGGGGATTTGTGTAGGTAAAATCTTGATATGTGATTGGGTCTGGTCCTTCAGCATTAAATTTAACTGCGTAAAAGTTTTTATTTACATATTTAATTAAGTCTTTATTGCTAAATGTGTTTTTATCTAGCATTTTACAAGGTCCGCACCACTTTGTATATACGTCCATAAAAATCTTTTTTGGATTTTTTTCTTGAGCCGCGAGCGCCTCATCCATGGTCATCCAATTGATTTTATCCTGGGCAGATAGATTTGCAATCGAGCATAATAATAAAAGTGAAAATATATATTTCATAGTTGCTTTTTTAGTCAGTTACTTTCCTTTCTCTTCTTTGAACTGAGGTACAAAGTTGTCAGTGTACGTTGCAAATTCTTCGTTGGACTTTAATTTTTTATAGTCTCCTGTTGCAAAAAGTTTGAGATATAATTCTAATTGCTGTGGCGTACGATAGCTTTTTACGGTAGTTAACAATTCGCCTTTTTCATTTAAGAAAACAACTGTAGGGTATGCCTTAATACTCATGTGTCTAGCGAAAGAATGTTGTGAGTTACGTCGTTTTGCATTTGCTGGGTTATAGCTGGGATTTCCAAAATCATTTCCCATATACGATACCGGTTCGTCGCCCTCCGCGTTAAATTTAACGGCATAAAAGTGAGTATTAATATAATCAATCACATCTGCATTGCTGAATGTATTTCTATCTAACATCTTGCAAGGTCCGCACCATGAGGTGTACATATCTATAAATATGGGTTTTGGCTCTTGGGCTTGAATGGCAAGCGCATCATTCATGGATAACCAATTGATGCCCTTTTGAGCATTAACCGATGTTACAATAAAAAGTAAAAATAAGAGTGTGATTTGTTTCATATTCATGAGCCTAAATGATGGAAATTTAATAATAAGACGTTTATCAAATTTAAAAATAACAAAAAACGTTCCACAAAAGGGAACGTTTTTTATACTAATTAATTGTGATGGTTATCGAATGCCGTGCATCTTCTTAATTAAAGTTTTGTTGAGTATCAGCATTAAAACTCCTGCTCCAATAGGTATTAACGTAAATATCATAAAGAAATACGCAAGTCCTTTTTCTTCAAGGATTGGATCCATATAACTACCCGTAATACCCGCAGCCGTATTCGCGATAAAATTAGCTACGAACCAAACTCCAAACATCAATCCAACTAATTTTACTGGAGCTAATTTACTAACATAAGAAAGACCCACAGGAGAAACACAAAGTTCACCTAGCGTGTGGAATAAGTATGCAAAGACCAAGAACATCATACTTACTGATGCTTCTTTAGCTCCCAAAGGAATATTTATAGATCCATACGCTAATATTCCAAATCCAAGACCTAATAATATTAATCCAATAGCGAACTTAACAGGTCCAGACGGGTTGTATTTACTCTGCCATAATTTAGAAAACAATGGCGCAAACGCGATAATAAAGAATGAGTTTAAAATACCAAACCAAGATGCTTTTACTTCAGCTACATCTGCATTAAATTCTCTTACAAGCATCCATATAACAATTCCCCAAATAATTACAAAACTGGTTCCGAGGAGAATATTAGAAAGTGCATATTTTGCATAGGTCTGCTTAAACAACATTCCAAGAACCCAGGTTATGATTAACATTGGAACTATTGTAAGTACTGTATTAAATATTTTAAATGTAAGTGCTCCGCTACCTACTAATATTCTATCCGTATAATCTGCTGCAAAAATAGTCATAGAACCACCGGCTTGTTCAAATGCCCACCAAAAGAAAATAGTAAAGAATGCCAAGACCCCAATCACTATCAATCTATCTCTAGTTACTAAACTAGATTTTGCATCCTCCACAGTGTCTTCAATGGCATCCTTAGCATCATCCAAAGTGTTTTCAATAGCATCATCAAAATCTTGTGTTTTCTGAGGAGAAAGACCAATACGACCAAATATCCCCTGTGCAAAATAAAATTGCAACATACCAAAGAACATAAAAACACCCGCAAGCCCAAATCCATAATGCCAGCCTACAGATTCACCTATATAACCACATAATAAAATACCCAAGAACGCACCGGCATTAATCCCCATGTAAAATATAGTATAACCTGCATCCTTTTCCTTTCCTTGATTCAAATATAATTGACCCACCATAGAAGAAATATTTGGCTTAAACATTCCATTTCCAATAATCAACAGTCCTAGTCCTACGTAGAAAAATGGGTCTGAAAAAACTTCAAGCGCCATTGCAGCGTGACCTAAGGTCATTAATAGAGCACCAATTACGACTGCATTTCGGTATCCAGTAAGTTTATCTGCTATCAGTCCTCCAAAGATTGGAGTGATATAAACAAGTCCTGTGTACCATCCATATAATAAAAGAGCATCAGCACGTTCCCATCCCCATCCTTCATCTAACATTGAGGATACTAAAAATAGTACCAATAAAGCACGCATTCCGTAGTAAGAAAATCGTTCCCACATTTCAGTAAAGAACAATACAAATAAACCTGACGGATGCCCTAGCACCGTTTTTTGGTTTGTTTCTGAACCTCCAAATTTAAATTCCATGTAATATTGAGTATTAATTAATAATTGGTTATTATAAGTTGTTTTTAATAAAATCGGTCATCATATTATATAAATGAATGCGAGTATAGCCTCCATAAATTCCATGATTTTTGTCTGGGTACATACGCCAGTCAAATTGTTTTTTTGCTTGAATGAGTGCTTCCACTAATTGCATAGAGTTTTGCACATGCACATTGTCATCTGCGCTACCATGAACTAATAAAAATTTTCCCTCTAATTTATCGACGTGAGAAATTGGCGAATTATTATCATATCCACTCGCATTTTCTTGAGGTGTAGTCATGTAACGCTCTGTGTAAATGGTATCATAATATCTCCAACTTGTTACTGGAGCCACAGCGATTGCCATTGAGAATGTATCTGCTCCTTGAAATAAACAATTACTGGACATAAAACCTCCATAACTCCATCCCCAAATACCAATTCTATTTGCGTCTATATAAGGCTCTTGACCCAATTTTTGAGCAACAGCAATTTGATCTTCCACTTCTAATTTACCTAATTCCTTTTGAGTCATTTTTTTAAAGTCGCGCCCTTTTAATCCAGTACCTCTTCCATCCACACATACTATAATATAGCCTTGTTGTGCCAACATTTGATGCCAGTAATCATTTGATGTATCCCATTTATTCGCAACATTTTGAGAACCTGGCCCAGAATATTGATACATAAATAATGGATACACTTTGTTTGGGTCAAAGTCTAGCGGCTTAATGGTGTACATATTCAAGTCGTAGCCATTCACATTAATCGTTGAAAATACTTTTGGAGACATTTTATACTCCTCCGTTTTCGCTTTCAATGCCGCGTTATTAATAATCTCTCTTACAACGTTTCCTGTTTTACTATCATTCAATGTAAAAGTGTACGGCGTGGTTGTATTGTGGAAAGAGTTAATAAAACAACTATAATCAGCGCTAAAGTCTGCGCCATTCGTTCCTGTTCCCGTACTCAATCTTTTCTTATTTGTGCCGTCCAATGAAATGCTATAAACATCGCGATTGATGCTTCCGTTTTCTGTGCTTTGGTAGAAAATTTTATTGGTTTTCTCATCATAACCGTAATAGCTCGTTACCTCCCAATTACCTTTTGTAACTTGATATTTTTGCTTTCCATTTTTATCAAAATAATAAATATGATTCCAGCCATCGCGTTCGCTAGTCCATATAAAACTATTGTCATCAAAAAATGTTAAGTCATCAGTAATATCAACATAAGCATCATCTTTTTCTTGACGCACTAAGGAGGTATTTCCAGTCTTTGCATCAACAAAAACAAGATCAACAACGTTTTGTTTTCTGTTCGTTAATTGTGCACTCAAAACATTTTTATCCTTTGTCCATTCTAACCTAGGAATATAATAACTATTATATTTTGAGAGATCAATATCTTTTGTACTTCCTGCATCCACATGGTAAATATGTAGGGATACTTTCGCATTGGGTTCACCTGCTTTTGGGTATTTAAAAACCTGAGGGTTAGGATACAGCTCTTTTCCGTAGACATCCATTGAAAAACGTGGCACTTCGCTCTCGTCAAATTTAATATAACCTATGTGTTTGCCATCTGCACTCCAATCAAAAGCGCGAACAAACGCAAATTCTTCTTCATACACCCAATCTGTAATACCATTGATCACGCTATTTTTAAGTCCGTCGTTGGTTACCTGAGTTACTCTCCCAGAATTCAAATTTTTGATATAAATATTATTTTCAAAACCGTAAGCTACTTCTGTTCCTGCATTGTTTAAAATAGGCTCTTGAATTTTATCTTCTGAAATTTTAGACAATTTCTTACTCTTTATATCGTAAATATAATAGGTACCTAAAGCAGATCTGCGATATACTTGATCTAGTTGCGTAGCAAGAATCAACTTTGATTCGTCACTGTTGAAATCGTAAGAAATAATGTAATCTATCCCATCCAAATCTTTAGATGAAACAAGCGTGCGCACTTTTTCGCCACTCTTATAATCGTAAACATCCACTGTTGACGCGGCATCTTGTCTACTATAATTGAGTACGGCATATTCTTTTCCATTTTCTAGAGAACGCAGCACATCAAGGCGGTCTGCCCTAAACGTACCACCGTAAATATCTTCAACGGTGATATCTTTATTTTGCGCCGTAAGCGTGGAAAAAGTAACAAGAAATAAAAAAACTAATGCGGAAAGAATTGACTGCTTCAAATTGTTAAAATTTTGTTATGACAAGTTTAGTAAAATTTAATGAAATTTTAGGTAATTGGGCTGTTAAATACGTAAGGAATCATTCAAATTCTAATACAATTTGGTTCAATATACATTCATAAATTTCAAAATCTATCCCCTATCTTTGTCACTCTCAAAAACCTATCTATGGTAAACCCGGTTTCTGGATTTCATAAAAAAACCAAAGAACAAAAAATTGAATGGCTCGCTGCAAACTACCTCGCAGGTGATTCTCAATCAATTACTATATTAAAAAAATATTGGAACAGCGACGAAGCACTGCAGAAATTGCACGACGATTTCATTGAAAACACCATTTCAAATTACTACTTACCCTATGGCGTTGCACCTAATTTTCTAATAAACGAGACCCTTTACACCTTACCCATGGTCATTGAAGAAAGCTCTGTGGTAGCTGCCGCTAGTAATGCTGCCAAATTTTGGCTCAACAAAGGAGGTTTTAAAACACAGGTTATTACAACGATTAAAAACGGGCAGGTTCATTTTAATTTCTTCGGAAATGTAACTGACCTTAAAGCTTATTTTTCTGAAATCAAACCCACATTAATTTCCAGTATCGACACCATCCAAAAAAATATGAAAAAAAGAGGTGGCGGTCTTCTCGATATAGAACTTATTGACGCGACCGAAACCTTAAAAGGATATTTCCAACTCCACTGCACTTTTGAAACTGGTGATGCCATGGGAGCAAATTTCATTAACAGTTGTCTGGAAGTAATCGCCAGCACTTTTAAAAATGAAGCACAATCATTTCAACCTTTTAAAATTTCCGAAGCTTTTCCAGAGGTTGTCATGAGCATCCTATCAAACTATGTTCCTGAATGTCTTGTGAGAGCCGAAGTGAGTTGTCCGGTTTCGCAATTGAGCGTTGAGGGATTGGATGGCGAAACCTTTGCAAATAAAATTGTGCGTGCCGTAGCCATTGCAAAAGCAACACCAAGACGCGCAGTGACTCATAACAAAGGAATTATGAATGGCGTTGATGCCGTCATCCTTGCCACAGGAAACGATTTTAGAGCCGTTGAAGCCGGTGTGCATGCATATGCGTCAAAAGATGGGAAGTACACAAGTTTGACGCACGCGAGTGCGGAAAATGGTATTTTTAAATTTTGGATTGAACTTCCGCTGGCACTTGGTACGGTGGGCGGACTCACAAATCTACATCCTCTTGTGAAATTTTCATTTAGCTTACTACAAAAACCCAACGCCAAGCAATTAATGGAAATTATTGCTGTTGCTGGCTTGGCGCAAAACTTTGCCGCTCTCAGGTCACTGGTTACCGTAGGAATTCAAAAAGGACATATGAAAATGCATCTAATGAATATCTTAAATGGTTTAAATGCTTCGGAAATAGAGAAGAATAAAGCTATTGATTATTTTAAAAATCATCAAGTGTCACACAGTGCGGTGGTAGATTTTATAGCAGCTCAACGAAATTAATTTACTATTGAAAAAAACGTATTACAGCAACGGTAAATTACTCCTCACAGGGGAATATGTGGTGCTCGATGGAGCTACGGCACTTGCTGTACCCACAAAATTTGGGCAATCTTTAAAAGTTGAAAAGATAGACAAAGCAGGTCTTTATTGGGAGAGTTTTGATAAGGATAACTTTTGTTGGTTTAAAGCACATTTTGAGTTGGCAGATTTTCGCTCAAAGAAAACCTCAAAAGAAATTAAAACGCTGAGCAATATTTTAAAGGTAGCAAGAAACTTAAACCCGCAATTTTTAAATTCGGAAATGGGATATTCGGTCACCACGCTCCTTGATTTTGACCAAAGTTGGGGATTGGGAACTTCTTCTACACTCATCAATAACATTGCGCAATGGGCGTCTATAAACGCCTTTGAGTTGCTTGAAAAAAGTTTTGGAGGTAGTGGCTACGATATTGCCGCAGCACAGCATAACAAGCCTATATTTTACACTAAGACTGAAAAACGACAAGAAATAAGAGAAGTACATCTCAATTGGGATTTCAAAGATGCTATTTTCTTTGTGCACCTCAATCAAAAACAGGACAGTAAAGAAGGGATTGCTGCGTATAAGAATTCATTAGTTAACGATAAGCAATTACAGCAAATTTCAGACTTAAGCACTAAACTTTTAATGTGCTATAGTTTAGGTGATTTTGAAGCATTACTGAATGCGCATGAAGTTCTCATTTCAGAAATCATACAACAACCTACTGTTAAAGCTAGATTATTTAGCGACTATCCAAAAACAATTAAAAGCCTGGGTGCTTGGGGCGGCGATTTTGTTTTGGTAACCGGAACTAAAAATGACATGCTTTATTTCAAGTCAAAAGGATATGAAACCATAATTGCTTTTGAGGAAATGATATTGAAAAATGATTCGTTAAATTTCAGAAATAAATAGTTCTGTAAGTATCAAAAAAAAAGCCTTTTCATTTCTGAAAAGGCTTTTTAATTTATTACCAATTTCTAAAAAATCTTAGAAAAAGTTTGCTCTGTTATCTTCAATATCAGAAGCATTTTTAAGTGCCTGATATACTTTTGTGTTTATTGTTGGAGTTGCAGCGTTGTTCAATTGGTTTGAATACGTAGCATAGTTTTCAAGTCCCGGCGCTGGATTTACAGCTGTAACCCTAACTTTAAACACTCCTTTTTCCCCATCAATCAATCCAGTAGTTTCACCTACCATTTTTCCGAAAGCCGCTCCTACAACTTTAGGCTCTGCTCCTGCTCCAGGAATTGTGGGTGCTGCCATAGTCACTGCTGTTGCAGTTTGTACGGTTACACTTTGACTTGTAGCAATTGTATTTAAATCATCGCCTGAGATACCAGCTTTTATTTTTTCAGCTTTCTTTTCGTTACGCAATTTAGGGGTAACTACTGCACTAGCTTCAGCAACGCTCATAAGACCTTTTGGACTTTTACGTGTAAGTTGCACAATCACATATCCATCTGAAGTGCTGAATCTTTTAACGTCTCCAACTTCAGTATTTTCTTCAAATCCCCATTTTACGATGGCACGATTATTACCAACACCAGGAATATTAGCATCCATGTTGCTTATTTTGTTTACTGGTTTCAATCCAAGGTCTTGCTCTTTTGCAACCTCAACAAAATCACCCTTTTGAGAAGCCACTTCAAATTTAGATGCCTTTGCAAATACGTCGTTCAATGTTGATTCAGATGCTTCAATCTCTTTTGTAATTGTAGCAACTTTGATAGCTTTTTGCATATTTTTCTGCTCACCCACTTTTACAACGTGGAAACCAAAATCTGTTTCAACAACACCTATAGTACCTGGTGTATTTTCAAAGATAAAGTCGTTGAAAGCTGGCACCATTCTACCTGGACCAGAATATCCTAAATCCCCTCCGTCTTCGCTATTTGATTTGTCATCAGAAAATTGTTGTGCTAATTCTTCAAATTTACTTGGCGTTTTATTTACAACTGCGTTTATACTGTCTGCTAATTTTTTAGCATCTTCCTTAGAGCGCGTTATTGCATCACTTGCGCGTAACGTTCCTTGGTAACGAATTAACATGTGGCTTGACTGTACTGAGTCTGGCAAACGCATTACCTCAATCACTTTAGTCAAATTATTAGTATTGTCTTGACGATAAGGACCGTAGATGTCTCCTTCGTTCATGTTAAAAAGTGTATCTGCTATATTTTCTGGTAAATCTTTTTTGAACCAGACTCTATCATTATAAGCAACGTCACTATTAGCGTTTACAAACTCAGCATACTTTGTTGTATTCTTTAATCCAAGTATTGTATCATTCGTTTTTGTCAAACTGTTGTAATCTATTCTAGTATTTAATAATGCAGCAATTTTTACTTGTTCAGCCTCTATGTCTTCTTCAGATGGCTTTTCAGAAAAAGAAACGTATTGCAAGTCAATCTGTGGTTGTACTTCAAAATCTGCTGGATTAGCTTTTATGTATGTTGCAATTTCAGAATCGCTTACCGTTACATCTGTATCAGGAATCTTTGTGTAAGGAACATACACATACTGCATATCTATTTTGTCATTCTCAAAACGATATTGTTGTTCACCTTCACTCAAAGTGCTTCTCATTCCCGCTTTGATCAAGTTGTAATATTGTGTTTGTAAGATGTTGTCTTTAATACCGTTTTCATAATCCAACCATTGTTGGTATGCCGTAGGATTGTTACGTTGCACATCTGCAATATACTCTTGCACTTTAGCAGGGCTGTAATTTCCATCCACATCTTGAAACGTAGGGTTTGAAGCCAAAGCAGTTTCGAGCGAAGCGTTTATTTGGTCTTGCTGTGCAGTAAGTCCTAATTTTTCGTATTGTTGGTTTTGTAAAACCGAACGCAATTCACGGTCCCAAACCACATTCATCGCTTGTGCCGTTGAACCATTTGGTCCTAATGTGCGCTGCGACTGCTCTACTTTTTTCATAAAGTCGTCTCGCGTAAGTTCTTCACCATTTACGGTTGCTACCGTCGTCAATGATTTTTCAGAAGAAAGACCACCATTTCTAATTACATCTGCAAGGATGAAAGAGAAAAGCGCTAGTGCTATAATGATAATAAGGAAAACTCCTCTTTTTCTAATACTATTTAAAATTGCCATCGTTCGGGATAATTTTTAAGCTGCTCAACACACAGCATCACATTAATTTAGTGGGCGAAAATACCATTTTCCCTGCATTAATAAAAAAAGTTTGTATAAAAAATTGAAGATAAAATAAGGGAGTTTTTTTCTTCGGAAATAATACTAGATCAAAACCGCTATAATAAAACAAAAAACAAGGTTAATCCAACGGTTTTGCTGGCTTTAGCTCCACTAATTCAATTTTTGTGTTTGATACGTCGAGGATATTGAATTCGTAGTCTCCAATAATTACTTTATCATCTTTTTGAGGTATTCCTTCTGTAAAGTTTACAATCATTCCTCCGAGCGTCTCATAGTTTTCATTCTCCGGAAGTTGTAGTTTATACGTTTCGTTGAGATAATCCACCTCATGTCTCGCCGAAAAATGGTAGTGCCCCTCTCCCAACTCATCTTCAACCAGACCAATACCATCGTGTTCATCCTCAATTTCACCGAATAATTCTTCGATAATATCTTCTACGGTTATAATCCCACTAGTTCCGCCATATTCATCAACAACAACGGCAATACTCTTACGCTTTTTACTAAGAATATTTAAAACGTCTTTGCAGAGCATAGTTTCAGGAACAAAAATAACGGGGGTTAAAACCTTTGTTAGACTTTGAGGTTTTTTGAAAAGTTCGAAAGAGTGAACATATCCTACAATGTCATCAATATTTTCTTTATAAACGAGGATTTTTGACAGTCCCGTTTCAGTAAAAAGAGTATTCAATTCTTGAGGTGTCGTGGTCAACTCCACAGCAACCACCTCGGTTCTCGGTATCATTGCTTCTCTCGATTTTATTTCGGAAAAGTCCAGTGCATTTTGAAAAATCTGGATTTCGGTATCTATTTCATCTTCGGTTTCTACGGCTTCCATTTGCTCCGTAATGTAGTTACCCAACTCCAGTTTGCTGAAACTTAACTGCACCGTATCTCCTTCGGTTTTAAATATATATTTGAGGACAAGGTCTGAAATCCAAATAATGAATTCAGAAATAAACGAGAAGAACACATAAAAGAAATAGGCGGGAATTGCAAAGATTTTTATCAAGCTATTGGCATAGATTTGGAAAAATACTTTGGGTAGAAATTCAGCAGTCAACAAGATTACCAAAGTTGAAATTACCGTCTGAATCAATAAGCCGCTCGCCCCATCAATAGGGATGTATCTCATTAACAATTCCCCCATAAAAAACCCATACACAACGAGCGCAATATTATTCCCCACAAGCATTGTGGCGATAAACTTAGAGGGTCTTTTGGTTATTTTTTTGAGTATCCCGGCGAGAAAATCATTTTGCTTTTTCTCAATCTCAATATGGATTTTGTTTGAAGAAACATACGCTATTTCCATCCCCGAAAAAAACGCAGAGAAGATAAGCGAAAGGACAATTATGATTGAATGGTATTCCAATGATTGGGATTATTTGTTATTGTAAAGATATGGAATGAAATTGAAATCAAATTTGAAAACTGAAAAATGAAGTTTTCAAATGGAAATAACAGAAATCGACCTGCAATATATGCAATTGCCTAAATTACTTTCACCCTTGAAATTTCCGAAGCGAAAAAGAAATTTCTACTTATTCAAATCATTATTACGCTTTTCAATCGACTTGCGAAAACGACGCTTGAAAAAGAACATAAACACTGCAACGACGGCAAAAAAGACAAATAAATAAGCACGGCCGCGATTGTCATTCCAGTTTGTATAGACCAGCCAAAGTGAAAAAATTGCCATCGCTATGTAGGCGTATTCAAAAATTTTATAAATGCTACTTCCCATCTGTTTCTTTTTTGTCGATTAGTTGAACCCCTTTGTTTTTTAGCGAGATAAACTCTGTAAAATCTTGGCTGGAGTCAAATTGACCACCATCGTTATAGGAGCCGTCTTTAAATTTAATTTGGTAAGGTTGATCCGTAAAAACCCATTGATTGTTCTGGTCCCAATACAATTGTGTTGCACTCAAAACCAAGCTATCACTTGTAATGATTTTTACATTTTCTCGCATATCAATAATACCAGTTTCTTCATACCGAATGGCATAATCTGCGGTCACGGTACTCATTTTTTCATCTTCCCAAAATCGTACTTCAACACCATCAGGAAATTCTTGATATGGAAATGTGTAGTTTGAAAAATCTATCAGTTTTTTCGACAACAAATTAGTCATGACCTTTCCGCTATCTGTATATTTCACATTGATATCAACTCCAATAGCTAGTGGTGCCATATCGCTAATGGATAGCTTTTGTTTATTTTTATAATTATCATCACACGCAAAAAGCGTGATGACCAATATTATGGCCATCACGCTTTTAAATATATGTGATTTTAAAATCATTCTTATAAGTTAGGGACTTTTACGCTTCCACCAACCCAGCAGTTCATTGAGATTGTTTTCCCTCCCATACCCGCTGAGAAAATATCAGCTTTTTGTGGAGCTCTTGCTCTATAGCTTGCAGCAGCAGCTCTAGCATTATCTGCTATTGAAGGATCAATTCTCGCTGCTCTGTCCGCATATTCGGCAGCTTTCCAGTTCACAGCTCTTTTTTCAAAAGGTGTTCCACCACAGCTGTTCGAACTTCTTGCAATCATGTCGGCAATTTTTAAATATGCTACACCTTTGTTAGGCTTAATTTCGAGCATTTTATTATAAAAACCTCTTGCTGTTCCGTAGCTTCCAGCTTTACGTTGTGCTTCGGCTAACTTATAATAAATATTATATTTCGCATTAGGGTCGGTTTGCATACTCAATGATTGCTCATAGTATTCTAATGCTTTTGCATCATTTCCTTTTTTGGCTTCTAATTGTCCTAAGAACATTTTTGAATTCGCAGACGGCTCTAATTTATCCAATTGCTCAACAAGCTTAATAAAAAGTGGATCATCCGTACATTCTTTTCCGCTTAATCTTCCTGCAGCATTTTTTACCCATTCAATGTCATTTTTCTTAGCTTCAAAGTCTTTGCTATACAACGGCACTAGGTTAGGGCAATCCGCAACGTTACCCAGTTTAGTATCTACTGAACCTCTTACTTTTCCGAAGATAGTCAAGTTCTTTTCATAAGCTTCCATTCGTTTTTTGTCCTTAGAAGACAATTTTTCACCAGCATCTTCTTGCTCAATAAACTCGGTTAATTTTTTTGCCATTTCACCTTCTTCAAGGTCAAGCTTTTCTTGGACAATATCGTATAAGTCAAATACATCTTGCAAATCTTTCTGTCCGTCTTCGAACAAATCTTTTGCCAGCGAAAAGTATGTATAAAGAGACTTCGCACTTTTAAAGTTTTCGGCATCTGTCTTATAAGCCTTATCAAAAGCATTGAACTGCTCCATTTTAGTACCGATCTGATTGTCATAACGCACTTGCGCTAAATCTGCCAACACATCACCTTCTTTAGTTTTAGAAGGATAATATTGCATACGCAACTTCATGTTCTTTTCAAGGTCAGTGATTTTTGATTTATCTCCTTTTTCAATAAAGTCGATGAACATTTTTTCACCGTATTGATAAATAGCCATTGTAGACTGTGGACACTCTGACACTACTTTATCGTAGGTTTTATAGGCTGCTTGATAATTTTTTGCTTTTGCAGGCTCCGTAAAAAGTGATACCGTTACCGCACAGTCATTCTGTGCAACAGAAGTTCCAACGAGCACAAGGGCAAAGAGCATGGTCATTAAAATTGATTTGTTTTTCATTGTGGTAGTGTTTATTGTGTTAATCTAAATATCGTTTGTCGAACCATCTATCGTTTAGTGAAAAACTTAAGAAGGTATTAAAGAAATTTTCCTGTATCAACCCGAAGTCTGTGGTACCGCGTCTACCTATTTCGAAACCGAGGTTAACATTTGAGAATAATCTCCCTACGGGTAGTCCAACTCCAAAAGATATGCCAAACTCATTTATGTCCTGCCCATTAAGATTAATTCCTGTCTCTTCAAATCTAACTCCAGCTCTGTAAACTACTCTTTTATAGTAATTTCCAAGGGAATTGTAATTTGGAATATAATATCCTCCAACTTTAAATTTTGATGCATCCGTGAAGGAAACGTTCTCTAGTTCAAAAGTTCTATTTGTAAAATTACTTGTTTTTTGGTCGGTATATTCTGCACCAATTGCCCATTGTTTAGGTTTCCCAATTCCTACACCTAATGTCCATTGTGATGGGAATGTAAAATTTGTGTTCTGTACATCTACTTCTATTTCTTCTCTCACAATTGTTGTTCCCGTACTTGGCACCACCAACAAAGTTGCACGTTGACGATTATTTTCAGATTCAAAGTTTGTTTCAGGTGTATAGATAAGTGAAGTTGAAAGTTCAAGTTCTTCTGTTACCATTGTTTTATACCTTGCTCCAAGATTGAAACTGAAGCCCAACAAATCTGATCTATTTGTTTCTCTTGAGGACAACTCTAATCCTTCTTGCGTGCTAAAAGCTGTGTTTTGGATATTTCCGAAGTTATAATTAGTGTCAACACCAAGACTAAAATTAGGAGTCACTCTATAAGCAAAAGTTAAAAAAGCCTTGTTCAAACCTCCCTCACCGGTATAGCGTGTGGTCACATCGCCATTAACACTCTCAATATCATAACCAACCGATGTATAAGGTATCAACCCAAAACTCGCCACAAGTTTTCCCATAGGAATTCCCAACGCCAAGTAATCCAGCGATGTGGTTGATTGCTTTTGGCTTTCTAAGTCGGTTTTTTGAGTTACATATTTATGACTTCCACCAACGGTGAAATTCACTAACTCTAAATCGGCAATCCCAGCCGGATTTTGAAGGTTAAGGTGAATACTATCGCTAAAAACGCTAATACCTCCCATCATTCTATTTTCTGCAGTTCCCTTAAACTTCAATGTTCCTATTCCGTAGAAAGAGTAAGGTGAGGAAGTACCCTCTTGTGCCCAGGTAATACTGGTAATGAGTAAAAAAACTCCAATAATAATTCGCTTCAACATCAATCTATATTATGTTCTAAAATGTGGTTTAAACCCTCTAACAGAAAATTTGAGTTCGCAAAGATGTCATTTTTTAATCTATCTCGCAAAAAATCAGTGTCTCCACCGGTTAAAATTATCGTTAAATCAGGATATTCTTTTTTATAAGCATCAATGACCCCGTCCATTTCAAATAAAACACCCTCAAGCACACCACTATGCATGGCTCTATTGGTAGAGTTTCCTATCAATGTAAAGTCTTCAATTTTTTCTAATAATGGTAAATTTGCAGTAAAATGGTGCAACGCTTTGTATCGCATTGCAATTCCTGGTGCAATGGCACCTCCTAGATACTTGTTTTCATTGGTTAAAAAATCGTATGTAATAGCACTTCCCGCATCGATAACCAATGTGCTTTTCTCCGGAAATTGAACTGCAGCGGCTGCCACGAGTGCTATTCTATCCACTCCTAAAGTGGTGGGAGTTTCGTATAAATTTATAAATGGAATCTTACTCTCATGTGTCAATACTCTAACCTTATATAAGGTATTTAATGCCTTAATAGTTTCTTCGGAAAGTTTCCCTACGGAAGAAATCATACAATAATCAATAGCTGGATAAGTTGCTGAAACGTCATTGACAGCATCCAAAAACTCCTCTTTACCTAAAACTTTTTTGTGTACCAACATACCTCCATCAAAGACAGCGAGCTTGTTTAAGGTATTCCCAACATCAACAATTAAATACATACGTGAGCTAAAGACGACAAAAATACAACATCATTTCAACCGAATGGGAATTAATATGCAATTAGTAAACGAACCTAATTTCAAACTTTTTGAAAAATATTAATTTTATATTTTGCAGTATTTAAAATACCCTTATATTTGCCGTCCAATTAAGGTACCTTAGCTCAGTTGGTAGAGCAATGGACTGAAAATCCATGTGTCCCTGGTTCGATTCCTGGAGGTACCACTATAAATAACCTTAAACATTTGATTTAAAATGATTTAAGGTTATTTTTTTTATATTGGGGACATTAAAAGGTACATTTAATTTTAAAACTCCCTTAAATATAAATATTTAATCTTCTATTTTTCTTCATAATGCCTCTAAAAAATTCTGCTAACCATTACTGATTCATTTACCGCAACTATACACAATAGAATTGTAGTAGATAAGAGCCATGAGATAAAGTCTTAGACAATTTTACAAGAAAGAATCTATTTTATTTTAAGAGTTAAAGCGATAATAACAAGTGAGGTCAATAACTCTTATAATCTACAGAGGTAAGGTTACTTTGTAAAATTATAATAAATAAATTGAGTAATTTTAATACTATATTTTGACCACTTTTTTGCCAAATAGTGTAAAAAACACTATTTCATAAAAGTACATACGTTCTTTTAAATACAGGCGCTGAGTGAAGATTGGATTACTATCCCTTTGGGATGCTCGTTCCAGGACGTCACGGCAACAGTGGTGACTATCGTTACGGCTTCCAAGGACAGGAGATGGACAATGAGGTTAAGGGGGAAGGGAATAGTTATGATTTTGGCAATAGAAATATTTATGATTCAAGGGTAGCACGTTTCTTTTCAACGGACCCTGATGATGTTAAATACCCAGATTTTTCAACCTATGGTTTTGCAGCCAATAACCCTATTTTATTTATTGATGTTAATGGTCGAGGACCTATTATTCCAAAAACTTGGTGGCAAGGAAGACCAGATAGAGCCGCGATTGCTGGTTTTATAGATGCAGCTTGGGATACAGGTAAAAATAGTTGGGAATTAACAAAAGAGTTATTTTGGTTAACCCAAAATCAAGAAGAATGGGAGAAAAAATATGGAGAGACAAGAAGGGCTCAATACGACGCAATTCAAAATTTAATGAATGATGAGGAATTGCAAGCTCAACTATTCTGTCAGATTGTAGATAATATTGGAGGTTATATAGATGATTTAACAGGTGTTAATGGAAATGATGTTCAGGCTTATAATCAGGGTAAGCTGTATTTTGAGGGTATTATTGCCATCCTTCCTACTAGCGAGATTACAACTCTTTTGTCAACCGGGAAATTTTCTACAAAAAGCCTTAGTCTACTAGGTAAGTTTTCAAAAAAGATTGATGATGTAGCAAATCTAATTGATATAGACAATGCAAACTGGGCGCAAAAAACATTTAAGAAAACATTCAGTGAAGAAGGTTTATTTAATGGTGCCAAAGTTGATGATATTGTAAAACAATTAGAATCAGGTAATTTAAAACCCGGAGATGTTCCGATTGAAGTAATCGTGAGAGATGGAAATACTCTTATTTTAAATACCCGATCCTCAGTTGCTCTGACGAAAGCAAATATTCCAAGGAGTAAATGGAGTGTAATCGATAAGACCGGAGATATTGATTCTGAATTGAGATTGGACAAGCAATTAAAGAAAAACAAGTTAGACTCTCAAGGCACTGAAAAAATTAGGGAGTCTTACACTCAAGATTTTATAATTAAACAATAATGAAAATAACAAAACTAAAAGATATAATAATTAGCCCTGGCGAATCTTCTCCAAAGATTTTTGCTACTGATAATGAGCTTTATTTATTCTTTTATTATAATCAGGATTTTGATGAAAAGAAATTTTATTCGGAGATTAAGGAACGAAATGCCTTAATTGACGAAGGTACTGTTATGATTAAGTTCGCAAATCCACTAATACATAAATTTGGTTCCCCTAACTCTGAAGTGCTTTCTGGTCATAATCTCTATAAGTTTGGCATTGAATTTTTTGAAGCACATTTAATTGAAGATTCTACTTGGTTAAAGGAAATTTCTACAATAAATAGTGTACATAGATATTATAAAGAAGAAAAGTTTTCAAAGTATAAACATTACTTACTATCATTTGATGACAATACTTTTGAATGTATTTCTAAAGATTATAATATTACTTATAGTAAAATGAAAATGTTTGATTTAATTTTAACAATACTGCAAAAATCAATAGCAGATGAGTTCTAAGATATAATAAAATTAGAAGGTACAAAATCAGTAAGCCAAACACCGTTTTCAGAAATATAGAATAAATGCCCTTCTTGGGTCATTTTTAAAGCATTTATCTTTAAGATTACAGGTTGACCATAACGATTACCCACTTTTTTAGCTGTATTTATATCAACACTTAAATGAACATGATTTCTTTGCTGTTTTACCAGCCCTTTTTCAAAAATAGATGCTATATTTTTTTCTGCTGTACCGTGAAATAAAATCTTTGGTGGAATTACCGGGTTTAGCTTTAAATCAACATCAATAGAATGTCCTTGACTTGCTCTAATTTTATTGAAATCATCGGAGAATACGAAACGTTTTTTGTCATTGGTATCTACGACCTCTTTTAAGTTCTCGAATCCAATATTTGCTTTTTGAAGTAACTCTTCCACATTAGCCCAACCGTCATTATCTAAAATTAATCCTATTTCTTGAGGTTTATGCCTTAGTATTAAGCTTAAAAATTTACTGATTTTATTTTTATCCTTATCATTCATAGCGAAATTTGTTATTGACAAAGAAAATAAAAAACACATTCTTTTGGAAGTTATTTAAAATATTTATTTGAGCGTCTCGTCCTAAAATAGAGATATACTAAAAAATTTAGTGTAATGAAAACATCAGTAAACACAGGGTATCTCAAGCGTAGCAAGAAAGATTACCCTCGCTAGCACTAGTATTCACTAGTGCCGTTATGAGTGAGCAGGGCATTAAAATAATTAGAGAAAGCTATCCAGATATGGGTAGTTTTTTTTATGCAATAGCTTTAAGCTTTACATTTTTGATAAGCGCATCAATAGTATATAAAATTTGTTCCCCCGCTAACCCCTGTTTGGCTAGTATGCCAGAGTCTGGCTACCGCTAGTATTTACTAGTGGCGTTATGAGTGAGCAAATCAATACATTATAAATAAAAGCTATGATAATAATCTGTCATAGCTTTTTGTATTTTGTGTTGTTATGAGTAGAAAGTACAAGTTTCTTAATGCAAGCGGAGCTTATTTTGTGAGTTTTGCTACGGTGTATTGGATAGATGTATTTACTAGAGCTCAATATTTTAAAGTGCTAGCAGATAGTGTTGACTACTGCAGAGCAGAGAAAGAAATGGAATTGTTTGCCTATTGTTTTATGCAAGCCACGTACATTTTATATTTAGGTCAGCAAATGAACAGCCAGCAGATTTACTACGGGATTTTAAACTTCACACAGCAAAGAAAATGATTGAAGCTATAGAAAACAATCCACTAGAAAGCAGAAAGGAGTGGCTGTTATGGATGCTTAAGCGGCCGGGTAAAAAGAATGCTACAACAAGCAAAAATCAATTTTGGCAACATCACAACAAACCTATTGAACTCTGTAGTCCAAAAGTGATAAAGCAAAAATTAGATTATATTCATAATAATCCTGTTGTAAGTGGTTTTGTAACAAATCCTGTAGACTGGAAATACTCAAGTGCGAGAAACTTTGCAGAAGATCACAGTATTTTAGAGATTGATGCTATTGGATTTTTAGGGTAGCTTTATACCCTACAGGTATGCTGTCTTTTACATTCAGTGACGGCACTAGTTATAAACTAGCGCTAGCGGGGGGACATTACCAGCTTAATCTACAATTAAAAAATTAAAATCTTTGTAATCATCTATATCATTAAGAACTTTATCATCTACTTTATAAATGATTTCTGCCTTATTAAAATCATTTAATTTTATCACATGTTTTTTATCCATTGAATCTATATAGATAATTTCAATCTTATTATAAAATACAAAAACATCTTCGGCTTCTGCGATATTAGTAGCTACAGATGGTAAAAAAAGAACTAATTCATCCTCAGGTTTTCTAACATTAGAAGTCCCTAAATTTAATTTTACTGACTCCTTAAACTCTAAATTCAGTAATGTATTGTTTTCTGTTTTTAAAAAAAAAGACACATTTTTTACACCTATTTTGTTGTTAGGCGGATTACTAATTCTTAGCAAATATCCTACAAATGGGGTGTTTTCCCCTAACACTGTCTTATGATTGTCATAAAATTGAATTACCCTCGATTTACATTCAATTTCGACTAGGGTCTTATCTATATTATTACATGAAAATAAAATAAAAATAAATCCTAGTAATATTTTACTACTTGTAAAGCTATTCTTCATCATCATTTTTTTTAGATATTTCAGGATCCAGAAACAAATTAGTTCCTGGTGAAAATAATTCTAATTTCACTTTAAATTTATCTTCATAGAGGTCTTTATATTTGTTAAACAGACCTAAATCTCGTTTATTCGTCTTTCTAGCTAAAAGAGAAAGTTTCTCAACAAAAGTTTTCCTTAGCCTTAACTGTGAAGAACTATCAAGATTCTCAAAAATTGGGTTATCAATTTCAAACCAATAAACTAGTGTTTCATATTGACCAGCTGTTTCTGCAATATTTTTTACTATTTCTAAATAGGCATGTCCATGTTCATGATTTACGGTAGAAGCGATATTCCAATAATTATCATGGACAGGCGACCATACATGTAATGCAGCAGTATTAGAACTCTCGAATATAAATGTTTGAGCTTCACTATTTGGACTCAACAAACCATTTCTTTTTTCTCCAGCCATTTCTTCTTTAGATGGTAGATTTACATCTCCTACCCCTATTTTTCCATTATAAAGTGAATACCCTTGGGTTGTTCTATTTCTAACTTCCTTAATATATATTGTTGTATAGACATTTGATTTAATGTCATCTGCCGCTGTGCTTATTTTTTGAGTACAATTTGCTAATTCTTCCATAGTCAAATAACCATTTTTATACATTTCATATTGCTCATTATTTGCTACCCTAACTGTTTGGTCATTACCGAACTTATTCAGCAACTTCCCGTCGGCAGTAAACACATATTCCATGCCTTCAAATTCCATTCCATCAATTACTCTATTCTCACTAAATGCATAAGGGCTATTCCAAACAAATGTCTTTTCTAATGGGTCTGTACTTAAAAATCTACCAACTCTAGGATCATGCATCCTAAAGGTATAATTTAAGGAATTCCCTTCCCCCTTAACCTCGTTATCCATCTCCTGTCCTTGGAAGCCGTAACGATAGTCACCACTGTTGCCGTGACGTCCTGGAACGAGCATCCCAAAGGGAGTGTAATTATTAGAGTATAATTTATATAAAAGAACGTGATATAAAAATAGAAAAAGCTACCCATAGTTGGATAGCTCTTACTTCTTATTTTGCTACCCTGCTTACTCATAACGCCACTAGTAAATACTAGCGGTAGCCAAAACTACATACTAGGACTAGCAGGGATATCCTCATTGATAAATATTTTTTTCCAATGTAATTCTTCTTGTCTTTCTATCCATAAAGAAAACTTATCAAAAGCTCCTTCTTCATTATACCAAAATTCATTGTCAAGTTCTAAAGAATAATTCTCTATTAAAGACTCATCAACCCGATAGATGTATTTAAAATCTTGAAGTTTTTTTAGAATTTTTAATTCAAATTCATTAATTCTTTTTTTTGGTTCTTCTGACATTACAAACCAACCATATTTTATACCAATTGTAAAAACCGTCACCTCTGCAGGTAATTCTAAATCAATATGCTCACCACATAATGTTCCTTCAAAAAAAGATTCCCTTGGAGGTTTTTCATTAATCCTCTTTAAAAAATCATTTCCCGATTCGTTTATAATATAAGTCACTAAATACATACCATTAAAATTTTACAACTTCCATACCGCTTTCGCCGTGTAAAAAGATTATTGTTCCACTAGAACCTGCTTCTCCAGATGCTTTTCTTGAATCAACTGATGCCCTTAAAAAAGAATTTAAGCCTTCTTGAAACGTCTCTAATGTAGTTCCGCTACCAGTACCATCAATAATTAAAGTGCCTCCTGTTCCAGCTTGTTCAGTCCCTTTCCTTAAATTTTTATTTACAGCACCCACAGCATCACTTGACAACCTTTTGCTTTCAGCAGCTATCTGCTTACCATAAGCACCCATTATGGTTATTTCTCCTGCACCATTTGCTACGCCTTCACCTTTAATAATAACATCTAACCCCCTATCACTTAATGCTTCTCCAGTAGCTTTTAACTTATTTAAGTCTGCCAATGAATTTTTGCTTTTCCCCGCAAATTCCAAGGCCTGTTCCGTAACTGTTACTGAACCTTTTGCAAGCTTCAAATCTCCTTTTATTAACCTCCATATTTTAGCAACTCCAGCACCACTAACAATTGGCACAAAAACACCAGCTGACGCGAGGCCCTTATCTAGATTATTAGCTGGGGATCCCTTTACCGTAATTGTTCCAGTATCCTCTGGCATAAGCCAAGTGCCTATAATAACAGCGTCATCTACATCCGTAAATTGTAAAACATCTGTTCCCATATCTACTACTGCATAACCCAAAATTCTCAAATATTGAGCATCATTTTTAGTCTGTAAATCTGGATTCTCAATCTTATCAATGGCAACAGCAGTTTTAACTTTACTGGCAGTATATAATTGAAGAAGATAGGGAACAATACCTCTCATTTTCTCTGCTCCTTCTAATTCGGTTGCATCTATAACTCTATTTTCACTGAACGCATATGGAGAATTATAAGCATATTTATATGCTAAAGGGTCAATGGCAAAAAACCTCCCTACCCTTGGGTCGTGCATCCTGAACTTATAGTTTATAGAATTCCCTTCTCCCTTGACCTCGTTATCCATCTCCTGTCCTTGGAACCCATAACGGTAGTCTCCAGAGTTCCCGTGACGTCCCGGAACTAGCATCCCAAAGGGATAGTAATCCGAATAGCTTTTTATGTCCGCATTAAAGTATGACAAAGAACTTCCTGTAAAGGTAGGAATTTTTTTGTCTGAGACAACACTTAGTACATTCCCTAAGTGATTTGAAAGCTCATAGCGTTTATCACCAGTGATATTCTTATAGGTATATTTTACCAAATCCGTCTCAAAAGTACTTGCCGTCCAAGCAGGTTCAATTTCATTCAAGGTAGCAACATTATTACCACTGGACCTTATTGTATTTGAAGTTCCGTCAAAAGTTAACTCATCACTTGTTTTAAGGTTGGGAGTTGTTATTGAATAATTAAAATCTTTGATATGGAAAGATTGAATATAATCACCGCCCAAATACGATTTAATTGTTGTGTTAAAATTTTGAGGCGGTATTGAATCTGTCACTTTTGAAACAGTTGTACCATTCAATGTCCCAGCTTTTTCTCCATTTACCAACACCAAAACTTCATCGCTCGTGGGAGTGAAATTAGTGTCCAAGTATATCTCCATACTTTCATTTCCCATCTGCGTTTCTGTAATTCCTTTGTCACTAGCAAGATCTATAAAAGTTTTTGTAGTACTAACGCCTTCCAAGAGTTGCGAAATAACAAAGGAAGGTTGTAATAATCCACCTTTATTCTTTACATATATATCTAGAATGTTTAGTTGTTCATTGTAAGCTGTTTCAGCAGACATAGAAACATTAACATTATTTATGGAACCCAAATGGATGGAGTCATTTACTGCTAAAGGATTCAATAACTTAAATCGCCAGTTTGATTCGTAGTTAATTACACCATGTTCAATATCATTAAAATCCTCTATATCAAACTCTACATTGTTGCTCCTACCAAGCGTTAATGCCGTGATTGTCTCTGGACTAGTTTCAGACTCTAACTCTGATTTTTTCTCATCATCGGTAGCAAGCCCTGAAACAGGTATTTCTTGAATTCCTAAGCGGCTACTGCCATAAATATGGTGCTCTTTAGGAGTGTATGAGCCATAGACCCCTGCTTCAAACTGCTCAAGATTAGATGCTGTTTCAAACACATTGAGTACATTACCTTGGGCATCGCGAGCATAGCGAGTAGATTTTACCCTCGAGTTGACTTGATCTATTACTGTTTTTGAAATTCGATTACCAAGTCCATCATAAGAAAATAGTATTGTTTCAATAATTCTACTTGGTTCATTTTCAAGATATCTTTCGATAGAGGCTACTTTACCATCCACACGCCAATTAATAAATAATCGCTCGGTTCTATCATGTATTAACTGCCCTATTTCATCATAAATATAGTTATGTGAATTTTCATCGTTTTCGTCATACGTTACTCCTAATGCTATTTCTTGGTCGTCAATGTCCATATTAAAACTTGCCGGAGAAACTTCATCCCTAACTAATGCTAATTGATTGGTTCCTGGCTTATAATTATAAGATAAGTCGTCCATAGAAGAAACGTTGTTTATGACAACAGATCTATATAAAGAATCAAGATTTCCATTTCTATCATAGCTATAGTTAGATTCATAACTATCATTTGGTGTAAACGGCCCATTTGGGGTAAAATTTTGAAATGAAAGCGATGTCATTTCTTTAATACGGTTTAACTGGTCATATCGATAGTTATTTAGTTGCGTATTGAGCATAATGTCTTGCTCTTTACGAATAGATGTCACCATTCTATTGATATTTCCATTATACAAATCCAAATCTGGAGAACTTTGGTAGTTAGAATTCGTTGACAAATTAAAACTCGTAGTAGGGCCACCAACAGCGGTATAATCATTTTGAAAATAACTCAATGAATACCCAAAGGCATCTTTGGCAGTCAAAGCATTACTCCCACTATTAAGTCCATCTTTACCAAAATCGTTATTAGGATTCATTATATACTCGCCATTTACAGCTTTTAACCAACCCTGCAAAGTATATACATAGTCAAGACCCTGTACCTTTTTATCACCAATCTCAGTTCGAGCTAATGGGCCATGTTCATAATATTGATAAGAAGCATCTTTTTCCCATATCACATCATCGGTCGAGGTTTCAACACTAGTAATTCTATTATCCGCATCATAATTGTAACGATGTATAAATTGATCGGTTTTATTTTTCTGAAACGTAACACGTTTCACATTTCCACTGATCAAATCATAATCATACGCTACTTTTTTAATATGCCTCTGGTTATTGTTCGGCTCATATAAATCTTGGTAATAATTAACCAATTCTTTTACATTTCCGTGGATATCATAATTATAGAAAATGGCATTGTCAAATACTGGATCTGGACCAATTGTTCCAGTTAAATTTGTAAAATTCTCATTGTATAAAATAGCGCTTACTCTATTGCGTAATGTTAATGGATTAAAATTTTGAAATAACTGGGAGGATACTTGAACTCCTGAAGACAGAGGAATGGGCTCGTCATAAAAAGTACGTGTTACTTGATTTCTATTAAATGCACCCCCAAAACCATTTTCCAGCTCATTATTTGATGTGTTTAATAATCTTCCCTCATCTGTAATTTCAAAGCGCCCAAAAGGTGGTTGTACTTCTCCGGCTTCTGTAATTCTGCCTAATCCATCATAATTAGTATAACTGAAAGATTCTCTAGGAATATTATCTGAACCATATTCCACCATGGTTATATTGTTTAATATAGTTCCACTATGAAGCATATTGAACTCAATTTGCATAGGTGATCCTGGATGTGTTTCAGGATAGCTCTTCTTTAACTGTCCATTGACGTATAATTTTATTGTACCATTTATCCTTTCTACCCTTAATACGTCATCAATATTGTAAAGATCTGTAGATGTCTGATAACTTCTGTTTTTATAGTACCATATTTGAGGATTTGTGTGGTTTCTAGTGTAAAATCCATACTGGATATTACTCATTGAACCAGGGAAATCTTTGTACATTAATCCAAACTGTATATATCGATTTGCGCTTAACGGATTTGTTAATTGATATTCCACGTATCCATCCCCTTCCATAACATCATTACCCAATCCTTTTCTCCAACTTCCTTCAACTTTAATTATACGAGAACCATCCTCAGAGAAATCGAAAGAACCAGGAACAACTTCATTAAAACTTAGCGAAGTGAGCTCGGGATTCTGGTCATCATTCTGCGAAGCTATAATCCTACCGAGATCATCATAAGCAAACCTTGTAGTACCACCATCTGGTGTTTTTTGCCAGACCAACTGGTTTAAACTATTGTATTTATATTGGGTTTTTAACGTGTGGGATGGTAATAGTTCTTCCTCCTCGGTTAATTGATCTTCTGCTCTATGAGTGTCAATATCCTGCATTAACGCAGTATTTGACATATCTAAACGGTCAATCCCTTCAGGGGAAACGGTTTGAGTTAAATTACCCGCTTGATCGTAGTAATATAATGTGTATTGATATTCTTTGTCAAAATATGTCATATCCAATGTCTCAACTACATTACCCATGGATTCATTAATGTAATACACAGTAAATTCTTCAACTAATTGATTGATGTAATTATTGTAAGCGTCCTCTTGATAGGTCTCAGAGATACTGATTACTATTTCTTCACATGGATTACTCGGCTCAACATAATAAGCGCCAGGCTGTAAAGCCCTGGGTGGACATACGTCTTGATTTACAACCAAATAAATATCATTAACATATTCCTTCCAGAGTACATGGTCTTCTATAGTGGGATCACTTCTGTAGGTTATAAAATCTGAGATCACTTGCCCAATCATATCGTATCCATAGTTTAAATCTGTATCTCCAAACTCTGCAATGGATAAAAACAAATCACTATCCGTAGTTAAATTTTGTCCAGTATTCTCAAAATCTTCAACCTCTACGATGTAATCTATGTATGAGTCCACCAAATATTGGTAATTAAAGTTGCAGAAATTAGTGGTTCCTTCATTATTGTCTGGGAAATCTGGATCCTCAATGGGTCCATCGTTAGATAATAAATCTGAGAGTGTATAGCCCTGTACTCTTTGCGAATTTAGGTTTGCATCAAAATTCATAAAGTTTAAGAAATCTTGGTACTTATCGCATAAAACAGGAGCGACAGTTTGGGGGATGCAGGGGTTGCAGTTTTCTTCTACAAATATGGAATCAATCCTTGACCTTACACCATTACTGGTTTTCACATCAAAAACACAAAAATATAAAGTCCGAACACCAACACCATTATTAGTTTGAATACCAAAAATAAAATGCGGATCTTGTGTACCGTTGACCATAGAAGAATATAAGATTATATTTTCGCCCTCTCCATTTTTGTAAAGTAAACTCATCTCTTCGCTATCAATAATTTCAAAATCTATTATCTCTGAAACGTCATCAATATCGGTCCCAACATCTCTCATTACAAAAAAGATTTCGGCAAGTGTACCCCATTCTATAGTAATGGCTAAGCTCCCAATAGAATTAAAATCAATTTTATAGGTTGCAGAATTAGGTTCTAAATCAACAGGAGGTTCATTATATTCTAATGGTAAATATTCTACACGTTCTTCAAAACGATATAAGTCCATGAATTCTAGATAAGGAATCTTAATGTTATCATCTCCAGAAGCCATAATATTATGATTCACATTATCAACTATTCCATAATCTCTAATAGCTTTTAATAAATTCAGGTAAGTAAATTCAAAAATTTCTTCATTTTCGCTATATGCGTCACATCCGTCTACTTGAGGTAAAAAACAATTTTCATTTGTACTATCATTGGGACAAGGGTCACAGGCATCACCATATCCATCACCATCACTATCTAATTGATCTGGGTTATATTCATTTGGACAATTATCACAACCTCCTGTTGTGGAGACAGTCCCTGTTGAAAATCCATTACCAAATACTCCATCCCCATCTGGGTCACTATCTCCACACATGCAATTAGGATGTGGATTGTTTGGGCATGGATCACAGCTGTCGGGGTTTCCATCTCCGTCAGTATCCGGGCCAATATCATCACATGGGTCACACAAATCAAAAATTCCATCGCCGTCACTATCCTCATTACCACAAGCACACTCAGGATCTGGATTATTAGGGCAGGGGTCACAATTACTTGGTATACCGTCGCCATCTGGGTCATCCATAATAATTTCTCCAGGCCCTGTTAAATCGCCATCAGAGTCAAGCCCACACTCGCCAATAGCGGCTAATGTACTCCCTGTGAAAATTGCTTCTTGAAACGTGCCATTTGTAAATATTTGCGCTATAAATTGAAAATTAAAACGCGGTGGGTTGCCTTCTGTGTAATTTTCATAATAAAAGTGTGAGACAGATTGAATTCTCCATTGATTACCCGTTGGCACTAGCTCTTTTGTATAATCACTCCAACTAAAGGTTCCTGAATTAATCTCAATAACATTATTCAATGATGTATTTTCCTCTACATCAATTGTTAAGAGATTACCTGCCCCTACACCATCAATCCCAAGACTGGTTGGCTGAGGATCAAGTATCCCTCCAAAAGCTTCAAATAAATCTGGGGTCAAAAATTGATCTGTAAAAGGTATCCCCGTTGATGGGTTTTTAAATCTACTTGTATCTGTATCAAACTCTGTAAAATATCCTAATAAAAATATATCAAGATCACTAATTAAAGGACAATTACCTGTTTGTATATAATAGTTATAATCACTATTATCTTCAAGGTCACCTATTACATCTCCTGCATCTCCAGAACCGTTATATAGTAAATCTACAGGTGGAAACCTTAAATCTTTACCTATGTAAGCACTAGCTTCATCTTGATCGCAAAATTGTTCAGCAGCAGTATTATTAGTTATATAAGAAACAATATTTGCAAGAACAGTAGGGTAAGCAGACAATACCCCAATTATATTTGAAGAGCCATCACCCGCTATACACCCATTATAAAAACCCTTCTGTGTGGCATAGACATTTATAAAAACAGACTTTATTTTTTCTTTTAAACTCAAATATGTTGTAATATAATTATTCCATACTTCGTTTCTCTTAGATACAGGCACTCCATTTATAGTGGTTGGTGAATTACATTGAGAAATTCCATTACATGTGGTTAGTTTTATGGAGTACTCTAGAATAGGAAAGTCAAAATCTTCAAAACTATTAATGAGGGCTTCCTCCATAATATCATTTCGGTATCCTTTGAGAACGCTACCATTAAACACTTCGTTCAATAACGTACTTTTAAAATAGGGGTCTTTATTTAAAATTGCCGTACCTGAAACAAGAGTATTGATAATGTTGGCATCGTCTGTATAATTTAAGGTTCGCAAATAATTGTCAAAACTATCAGAATCCATCTCTGTACCGTACACGTCCTCCGTAAGCTCACAGATTCGAGCAGTATAAGGTAAATATCCCACTTCTGGATGATACTTGACTAAGGCATTTGCCCAATTAGAATCCCATTGAGCAATAAAATCGCTGACCAATAAAAGCCATTGTGGCTTAACAAATCGGGTAATGGTGCCATCTGCACTCGTTTGAACAATAATATTCGAAATTTCACTTGGCAATACTTGAGGAGTATATTGATTGGTACCACCGCTTTGTAAAGTAACTTCTATCAAAGAAGGCTCCCCATAAATATTTTGATAAGTTAAAGATTCATTTCGCCAATTATTACCAGATGTTATCCAAGCATTTGTTAGTACATCATAATAAATTAATTGATTATCATCATTAAAAACACTCAATGGGTCTTGAACTGTAGTAGTACCATCACTATTGTTTTCATATTTACCGTACTGACCGTGAGGGCTAACGTCTTGCAACAACAATGAGTTACTCACTGAGCAAGAAGCAGGAGACCCTTCTCCAGGTTGATTTGAATCACAAAATTCTTGGCAGGACGCCATAATCAATTCCCACTCTCTGGAAAAACGTATAATCAATAAGTTTAATATGTCTTGATCAATAAAATATTCATAAGTATTATCAAAACTGTAACTAACATCACTTGAGTCTTCAATTAATTCTCCTCCCGAAGTATCATCAGAGAAGACAATACCATCTCCATAATGACTATTCAGGGTTTCTATTATATATTCATTATGTGTCCCTACAACATCTTCACAAGCGTTTGGGGAATCACAATCAAATGGTTCGCACAATGTTAAATCTACATCAGGTTCAAATAAGGACGGGTCAATAAAACATGGGTCAGTAGATGTAGTTAATGATTCTCGGTAATCAACCCTATATCCATCTAATATCTCTTTATTAATGGTTAGTTTTTTTTGCAGCGTATAAGTCCCTGCAAAAAGGGGTTCTGAGCTAAAGGAAAAGGGAGTTCCTTGTGGAGCAATATTTAAATCTATAGGAGGAGTCACTTTATCTTCACCGCAATCATCTTTTAAAGAGCCTTCAATTTTTAAAATGGGCGGATAGTCTCCACAGATGTTATCGTTATATTCTAAATCTGCAACATAGTCAAACGATAACGCTGTACCATTTTGCACTACGGAAATTTGACTATTTACTATTAGACCATCTAGAAGTGCTCCATAATTACCAGTACTATATCTATTATTATTATCTATTTCTGTGTCTGGGTCAGTTGCATTTACTTTGTTCAACAAATCTACCGTTTGCTGGCCGTGTAAACTCGAATCTCCTTCGTCACTTAGACCCATTAAGTTTGATGGTGTATCTCCTGCCAGTCCCGTTGCAATTGTTCTTCCCTGCGGATCTATATAACTAATGCTTACTTGCCCGTTAGGATCAACTACCATATTTTTTTTATAATGGCTAGCATTCCCTACGCGATAACCAAACAATCTATTCAATTCTTTTTGTGAAGGAATACTATAAAAATATTGCATTTCATGACCTGTTCCTAACTGATGTTGAACACCTACACCACCTTTTCTCCGTATCCTTCCGGTATTATCCGGAGTATATTCTATCTGTGAAAAAGGAAAATTTTGAGCATCGGGCACATAATCTTGAAAAGTATTTGTAGCTGGTTTTGGTCCATAATATTTACCAGCTCCCGCTGTTGTAGATAAACCTTCAGTAGTCACGTTACAGTCTTCTGCCGCTAAAGTCCAATCAAAATCTTTGTGTGTATACTTTTTACCCTCATTCTGATTCAAACTAAAATTTGGATAGTATTTTATAACATTACTGTTTTCTACTGGAACTGGTAATATTTCTATTGCTGGCCTACCTTGTGTGTCATATATTACCTCACCAACTATTGCATTATCATCCGTATTAATTTTTGTGACAGTTTGTCTATTGCGCAACGTACCATCAAAATAACTTACCACTTCTTTTTTCTTTCCCTCTTCTGCAAATGAAGATTGAAATTGCCAATTCATGCTAGTCTCATGCGGGATTACAACCTCGTATTTATCATTCCAGTCTGATAGATTAATTTTCTGATTATTTCCTGAACTCCACTGTGTGTAAAAATTTCTACTGGTATTTTGTTGAGATCTCCCTACTGCTCTTACACGATAAACAATAAATCCTGAACTATATATCAACGGGATTTCAAAAGATGTAGCAGTGGTTTTTATTCTTGTATTATTATTTTTAAAATCGTTTTCGGACAATGCTATTGCGCTGGCATTTAGCGTTGCATCAATATCAACATCACTATAATTATCTAACCAAGTATATTCCAATTCATATTCAATGGCACCTTGTATTTCATTCCATTCTAATATTATACTTAACGGAACTTGTGAATTTTCACTGTTTGCAGATAGAATTTCTTGCGTTGGACTAACGAAAGATGGAGCGTTTGGATTTATTTCATAATACCTATTTAATCGTATTTTTCCGGTAATTGAAACATTGTTTGGGGTTGTAGTGTTTGCTGTAGAAGTATCTAGATTTGTAGTTTCAACAGAAACTACCTTTACAATCGCACCATATCTGCTATTTATAACGTGTGAAGTAATATCTCTAAATGTTCCACCATTAAATAGCGGATTGTTTTCTATTATTAATGTTGTATCATAGGAGGTGGACTCTGATACTGGTTGAATATTCAATACAATTTTGTATTGTAACCATTGATAAGGAGCTGCATCTGTATCAAATTTTACCTCGACGATAGTTTTCACTTGTCTATCCACGTGGTTAAGGGGAGTAGTGTCATTATCCAAAATATTCATCAAAACACCACCCACTTGAGCATCTATTTGACTAGAATTTTTTGTTATTGAACCCAACTCTAATTCTTGTCCGAGTCCAATGTTTGAACAAAAAACGAGTACAATTAATAATAGGTAATAGATGTTTTTATTTGCAAATTTGCTATCCCTCATGACCGTAATTCTATTTAGTTATATAAATTATATGCCTTAATTTTTCCAGAGAGCGCTATGTCGTTCTTTCCGCTGAAATAATTAGATTTATTAAATAAGCTGGACGATATAGTTCCCTTATTTTTTGAAAATGTAGTGACCATTTTACCCGTGGTGGTTTTTTGATTTCCACTAGTCATTGCTGGGTATGACTTTCCAGCTATCATGTATAATTCTTGTACATAGATTTGATAGGTAGCAGCATCTATTTCCAATATCATCTTACTATATGGGAGCGCATCTATTTTTTTAAAAAGTAGCGTACAGATGTATCTGTTATCTTTTTTTTCTACTTGCGTATCTTCAAAATATGATAGCAAGGAAGAAATGGCAACAGGACTATTTTGTTGCTCAACTACCTGATTTGAAAAAAACACTGCCTTTTCATCATGATTTATTTTAAGAAAGGCATCTGAAAAATAAACCAACTCTGTGGGGCCCATTTTTGAATAGTACGCTTTTTTGTTCTTCTGAATCTCTCCATCCATTTGTTCCAATAATTCTGGATCATTCCCATCACTATAAAATGCATAATTGACGTCAAAAGCATAGCGGTCTAGATTGCCATAGTATGCTTCAATCTTTTCACTTAGGTCTTCAAAGCAAATCTGTTCTCCTTGTGCATTAACTGAAGAAAAACAAATAAAAATCACAAAGAATACTATCTTTTTAAAAAAGGAATTTTTCATATCTTAATTATCAACATCAATTTTTTGGTTTCCAGACCTTGTTTCTTGGATGGTATAGACTCCTTGTTCTGTTTCTTTTTTAACACGTATTAGGCCACCTTCCTTATCATATTCATAGAAAGTGGCATAATTGTTTTCATCAAGTTCTGCCATGAGGCGTTGTGTTGTAGGATCATATACAAATGATTTCATATTTCCGTTGAAAGGAAAAATACGTATGTCATCAAAATAGCTGGTACTTCCACTTTTAGAAACTAGTTTTATTTCTAATGTTGAAATATCCTCAGGTACAGTAAACTTTTGAGTGATAGCTTGCCAACCGTCTATGATGGCTCCAGATGGATAACATGGAACCTCCATTGTTTCTGAATCAACTAGGGTAGTTATAACTATATGCCCCTCAAAATTCAAAGCGTTTTGAGAGTTGACACCTATTTGATTATTACTGTCCTGCACCCAACCATTGAGTATATACTGCTGCCCAGGTACCAAAGAGAAAGAGTCTTGGGAGCAGTTGAGGCTTGTCTGGGCTTGGATTGTACTTGAAACAAATACAAAAAGAATAATTATAATTTTAATTTTCATAGGTTTCTATTTTTAACAATCTGTTTGTTCATGTTCATATTCGAAAACAGGACCACTAACTCCACTATCATAAACAGGACTCCCAGAATCATCGTTTCCAACGAAAACTTGGAAATTTATTCTAGTTGTGTTACCTGCTTGTCCTGGGTTATTGATGATTTTAAATTCAAATATTGTTGTTGTGGTAATTGAAATTCCAACCCCATCAACACCTATTGGGCCAACAGATGTATAATTTGAATTACATGGGTCTCCACCAACATTTATTATTCCTGGAACATCTTCATAGAACAAAACGAATAACTCTTCTTCGTTTTCAGGCATATTTACTGTAACAAAGAAGCACTTTCCACAAAATCCTAAGCCAGTTGTACCTATACCAGAACCATAATCTCCTATAGTAACATCAGTTTCACAATCACAATCAGGAGGATTAGGACATTCGTTTGCACAAGGGTCCCAGTCATCCACTTCCACTTCTACTGTTGCTTGGCTACAATTAAATTGAGATTGACTATCGCAAATCTCATACGTTATTAAGTAGGTTCCTGGAGGTGTGTTAATATCTATATTTACGGTGCCATTGGAATTTACGGTTAGTGGTCCACTTGAATTTGGAATATCAATAGTTACATTACCTACTGCACTACCCCCATTAAAAGTATCATTGTTCAAAATATTTGAAACAAACGTTCCACTTTCTCCTGCTTGTGCTGTTACCGTATAATAATCGTTATTTGCTATTACTATATTAGGGTCCGGTGGATCTGTACAGTCTGGGTCTATATAATTGGATGTATAGCAATCGTCCTCATAACTTCTTGTTATGGAGGTTTCTCCGGTTACCGCTAGGCTACTTCGCCCACTGTGTGCGGTCGTATTATCCGGAAGTGCTGTACTACTATAAAAACTAAAATGGGCATCCGGGTCTTGCTGGTTAGGATTTTCATATTCATAATCTTCAAAACCGTCAAACCCCATTTCCCTATACTGGCTATTAGAAGCAACTGCTACCGGCAATGTGCTGTTATAACCGTACTGCGCAGACGAATAACGGTTTAAGGCATCCTTATTTTCTAATTCTGCACCGTAAGGGCTGTATTGTGTTACTTCACTCGCTGAAGTCCAATTACTTGTGTCTATCTGCCAACCGCCACTATTGTTATGTTGGTAAAAAGGTTGAAACGCTTTAAAAAATCCTTCGTAACGGGGAGAGGCATCGCTATTAGTTAGGGAGGCTCTCCCTGTTAAATATGCATACGATTGTTGTGCTCTCCACTCGCCCCTCACATTATACAAATATGGATTGAAGCCATAACTTTGCGGAGGTATTGGGTTCGAGTTAGGGTTTGCGTAATCTATGTTATTAAACAAGTCGTTCAATGCGTGGGGAAAAGGGGGTAATCCTTCTTCCCATTGCATTCCCCAAGCTTCTCTATATTGAATAGCGCTTGCGTTTACAATACGCGGGTTTTCATTAGAACTCCCCTCAGCAAATTGATATGATTCTGTAATGCTACTACCATTAATAGGGTTCACCATTCCAGTAACAGAAGCCATTGAAGCATTCTGCTGGTTTCTAAATCCAGACCGTACAACTTTGAAATTAATCGTACTTGGATTACAATCATCATTAAGTAACTCCCCATCACTATTCATCAATACAACGTTAGTATTAGATACACTGGCTACCCAAGCTTTTCTTGAACCAAAAAATCTATTTCCAGTAATCAAAAGCTCATCACCAACAGTTAATAGTGAGGTTACGTTGCTGCCACTACCACTTAGTGTATATTCATGTAAATCGACCTGTTTTGATAAAGTGCCTTGAACACCTATGTTATTGGTAGCCAAACCCATCCCATCATAGTACCAATAACTAGGATAGTTAAAATTATAATAATAATCATCATATTCATTAATGGTTTCAGTGAGTAAAACCTGTCCAGTTACTGCATCCCAAGCTAAATTTTTTGTTGTCACTTTTGAACCTAAGTCAAAGGCTGTTTTTTCTGTCATGACAACAGATCTATTTATAACTTTTGTTGTGGAAGCTGTTCTTAATTTTGTCTCGTGATACGCCAAAGTAGGAATGGGCATCGGTATAATTACAGGTATTACAAATATTACAAATCCGGCTGTGTTAAAATCAAAACCTACTGTTCTCGAATCTGAGTAATTTTCTCTAAAATCATTATAGACATCATAGGTAAGGCCCATTTCGCTATCTGTTCTTACAACACTATTTTTATCGATAGTTGTAATTTGATTTGATAAGTTTCCTTCGTCATCGATATTATATTTATAATCTACCCCAGATATAAAAGCATCTTGGTCTTCAGGATATACTCGTGTTGATTTTGGCCTTCCATCCATGTCGTTGGTTTCTACAACAAATCCTTGTGAAAATGTAAGATGGTTTTTTACTGAAATATCAAGAATATTGGCAAGTGTTCCAGGAGGATCGAAATTCATGGAGATATCAGTATAATCGGTCTTTGTTGGAAAGTCTTTTGATGTGTAGAATTCGTTGACTACCTTTCCTGTTGCGTGTTTCTTTACAACCTCTCCATTTTCTTCTCGTTCTAGGTTTTTTACTTCCACTCTGCTGTAGGTGATTTTTGCCGCAGGGAAAAAAGATTCTCCTATCGGCTTTTCTACGTAGTTGGATTCTTTAGGAGCTACTAATTTATCTTTTGCTGTGTCTGCTGTATCATAAAAGGGTTCTACAAAAGGGTTTTCTTTACTCGAATTAGGTTCAAATGTAGCTACACCACTAGAGGTCATTTTTTCATCATCGAGCACATAACTATATTCTTGACCATAAAAGTTATTGTAAAGTGGGTTATCTGTATAGCTTGAACCTAGATGCATAGCACCCCATTGGTCAAACATCTGAATTTTCTTTACCCTACTTCCACCACCATATTTTCTTCCGTCTGGATTTTCTAGTCGTACCCAAGATTTATTGGCAATGATATTTCTCGCACATTGTCTTTCCTGTAGTTTGAGATTAGGACCTGTAAAAATGTCAAAAACTCCACTAATACTAGATACTAAATCATTTACTATTGACCCGAAATCATCATTGGTATTATCACCACTAATACTGTAGACCACCCTGTTTAAATTTGTCCTTCCAAAATACCAACCTGCCTTTGCGATAGGATTAACATCGCCTCCTCCGGGAATCCACCCACCTTCTGCTTCGAGCATGAGTAATGGTATGGAAACATAGGTTCCTGTAGAATTTGCCTCAACACTAAAATCATCTCCCGTAATGCCTCCATCTTTAGGGTCTATCTCAAAATATCCAGAAACATAATCATATTGTGTATTGGTATTTTTAACCATATTCAACAAAGCCCTAAAATAAATGGGCTTATGCGCATTTTCTTTTAGGTAGTCATTTAAGAAATTGCTGCCAGTATAGCTACTGCCATTAATAGAATCTAGATTTTCATTACTTATTTTAATATTAATATATTCCTTGTGGTCACCGCCATTATAAAGTGTAGTACTTTGCCCAAGGGGGTCAGGTGGTGTATCTGAGAAACCGGAAACCTCAAACATTTGCATTGCCTTTCTATCTTGAACAAATTGATAATCATCTGATTCTGTTTCAATCTCTAATCTCCCTCCAGAAGGTAAATCAATAGACGTAAGTGCCCAAGCGGCTGTATTAACATCTGCTATTTCCTTGTTCTGCTCAACAAATGGAAATTCAGAAGTGGTTAATGCACCATTGATATCGTTACAATTTACATCCCCTTTATTCTCTTTATAATTTCCCCAAATATCATAACCTTTAATATTATAAGACGGGTTATTATCTATGGTTCCGTTTTCATCAAAATCTTTTTCATAGTTAAATGTGTAGGGGTTATACCTACCCATTTTTGAATCTCTGTATGTAAAGTAAAGCGTTTTTAGAGTAAGTTTTCCTTCTCCTTCTATGGAAGTGTTTTGTATTCCCCTACATAATTCATTACTGTAATTAAAGTGAGCCGTTTTAATAGCGTATGAAGACAATATATTCTCATCCTCATCTTCAAGATTTTCTTCGCCTCCAATTTGGTCTACCAATTTATTAAATTCAGGTCTGGTAAATAAATATATGTTATCGATTTGCTTGGTATGGTGGCCTACTCCACCTTTGGCCTCAAGACCATCTTGTCTCGATGATAATTTGAAATAAGCTACGTGTGTTTTTGTTTCAATGGTCCTTAAGTACTTTAGTTCCTTTTTTCCTCTAATAATACTTCCCTTTTGATCATTGTCAACAGATTTTAATCCTTCATTAAAATTTGCAACTCCCGCATCACTGTTTTTACTGTAAGGTGTTCTCCAATTATATTCTGGTATATAATGGTCTTCATCCTCACCATATTTAAAGAGGGTATATGAACCCAAATCATCAATCGAAGGTCCGTCTTGACTTATATCTTCATAATCTGATGACAAAATTGAACTTAACAAGAAAGTATGCGCATATGCTGGGGTTATGATTCTGTTTAAATATCTATCACTACTATTACTTGATGCTACTTCACCGTTATTATCAACCAGGCCCGTTGAGCAATCTGATGTGTTAGTTGCACCAGTCACATCTACTGTAACCTCTTCTTTACTCCAGTTATATGCTGTCTCACCATATATATAAGTACTTCCATCAGTAGAAATAGATTTGATACCAGCTGTATGATGTGGCTTTATAATTTCTGGAGCACCTGCTCTGTTTGAAATAAATTTATCATCTTCAGACTCGGCATGCGTAACTTTAATGATTGCGGAGTTTCTAACATCTCTTTTACTCCTCTTTATTTTTGACGAAATAGAAGCTATTTCATTATAATTGGGAACACCGTTGTTATCATAATTTTTTAATTGATAGCTTTGTTCTAGCTTCCTATTGAAATTGCTACCACCCAATAGAAATCTCATGGGTGTGTTACCATGTACTTTGGTATTGAAAATCTCTTCTTCCGGATCTATATTTAATTCCCCTACTTTTTTAAAGTATGTTTTTTCATATAGAGCTGGGGTATTTTCGGTACTACTTTCTTCAAATCGACTTAACGCATAATTGTTATCTTCCCAGCCCCCAGAATAACTATAAGATGAAGATATTCTCGTGTCGGCCCCTACATGGACATTCCATCCAAGACCTAATTCTCCGCCCAAATTTCCCCCATCACCATTATCCGAAACTTTATTATCTATCATATAACCAACTTGACTTCTATGCGGTCTGAACATACCTGATATTCCTTGACCATTAATGGCATAAATATCATACGTTTGATTCACTATCGGCAGTACTGTTGTGTTTTTTGTAAAAGTCCTGTCCTTCTCTCTATTAAAATCAAGAATACTGTTTCCTTTGTTTGCATATTCATCAAAGTCGTAACCAAAAGACGGCACACTTTTGATTTTCTCATCATTCCTTATTTGTTGGTAAGAACCGTATCCATAAATATGACCATCAAGTTCGACACTTAAAACCTCTGCCCCAATTGCCGCATTAAACGAAAAGTTTCCATTAACAATACCAGCTCTTTTTTGAGGAGTATATAGATTATTAGTGTTGAAAGAAATCGCACCACCAGTACCTGCAGTACTGGAGCTGGATCTTGTTGCACCAGTAACATCTCTCTTGGTTATGGCAGTCGAAGTTGATGTTGACATAGAAAAACTTTCGAGTCCCTTTCTAGAGTTTGTAGTCAAACCAAAGCCAATCCCCATACTTCTATCTCCTTCTTTTACATCTTGCTTTCTATTATTAAAATTCACCCTTGGAGATGCTGTTGCCCCTTCTGCCGTAGACGAAGAGATATTCATTCCAACCTGCACATTATCGCTAATCCCAAATGAAACTCCAAAAGAGGGTTTAAATGTAATTCCCTCATAATTGTTGTATTGCACACCCATACCCATATTTAATCCAAGCCCTACTGGAAAACCTGCCAATGCAGCTCCAACGCCTACATTAGTCCCAACGGTAATATTTCTTTTCATATCATTTTCATAAATGATTTCATCACCTTTAAAATCATCAGGAATCCCTCTAACTTGGCGATTAATTTGCCCAACATTTAAGTTCCATCCTAAACCCACCCAAGAAGCTTCTTGGTCCATAGTTACACCAGAGTCATAGGATAAGTTTAATGGATAGCCCCCAACATCCATGATAGGGATATTATAGTTAAAATCTCCCGTGGCGAGATTCACCATATCTGATGTGCCAATAGGTGTAAATGAGTTGAACTCAGGCTGGGATGGCCCACTTGTCAACGCATAGATGCTGCTAGGTTGTATGGTTGTCAAAACCATTTGTATAGCCAAATAACTGGCGATAACTTTTGATACTTTACTGTTTTTGATGGTACGGATCATATTCAAAAAAGGATTACATTTTTAATGGTGTTTCTTCAAATTTAAATTTGAAGATTCCATTATTAAATAGTTGGTCTTGGTATATCAATTGGATTGTTTCATCTGGGTCGATACCGTTGAAATAGAGTAAAACCCTTTTAAAAGGACTTATCTTAAAATGGCGTTCAAAATGTACCCCAGCGCAGGGAATGGTATCGTTTGCGGAAGTAATGACCTTGAAATCTTTCTCTATCTTAAATGCCATATATTCCACAGCTTTATCATAATCGAGCGCAGTAAATTCTTCCGTCAAAAGATCATATTCGTTAAAATGCTCAAATTCAAATTCAATAATCCTCTCTTTCTCGCTTGCTTTCATTATAGAGTCAAATGACTTTCCTAACACATCCTTCTGCTTTAATAGATAATATGCGTTTGGTACCTCTGAAGCCCTATAGTATATATCATTTGAAAAATGAGTCCTAACCTTTGACTTCCATTGCTGTCCTTCTAGATTATATGTTTTGGCTGAGGATCGACCAGCATTCTCACTTCCCTTATTACAGGAAGCAAGTATGCAACTCATGAACAAACAAATACCATATATCAATATCTTATTCACCTTCATATTTTTTATTTGCAAATGCCAAAAATGCCTCTGTCACATCGAGTGAATTTTTTGCGTACATCAAATTTCCATTACCTGTGGTTCCCAAGATCATTTGATAATCATTTTGTTCCCCAAATTCTTTTGTATATTCATTGATACGAGACCATATTTGATAATTTGCTTGATTTGATATTTCTTCGCTCATCCTTTTTAAGTTCTCATTTGCAGATACAAACTCACGTTGAAGAGCCTCTTTTTTTGTGTCATTTATTTCCTGTTGAAGAAGATTGACAATACTATCCACCCTTTTTTTCTGAATGGTAATTGTGTTCATTCCTTGTTGAGACAATTCTTTTGAATAATTGAACTCTGAAAAAACTTTGGCGTTGTCAAAATGGACAATTTCTTGTTTATCTTTTTTCCATAAGAAATGAATAGAAATTATTATCGCTAAACATAGCAGGAGAATAATGTTGATGATTACGAGAAGGTTTCTTTTTAACATTTGGCATTATCGTTTAACAAATAATTGGCTCAAATCTAAATCACATTAATTTGAACGCCAACATTAATAACTGATTATTAGATACTTAAAGGTCTTTGTTCTCGAACAAAGACCTAATACTTGAATAACATACTTATTATAAGCCTATTACGATTTGGTTTGATTTTGATACTTTTAAGAGAGTAAACTCCCCCTTTACTACTAAATCAAAAACTTTTTAGATCATCCACATATAGTGTTCACTCATTATAAATTTTAATAGTGGTATTTGACGGATAGATTTGACTGAAACACATAATATTCTATGTGATTTTTAATATTTGGTTGAATAAAAGATTTAGAGTATCTATTTAATATTAATAATCAAGCCCTCGGAAAATGCAGTTTACATCCCTAAACGGAGTTTATCTTAGTATAAACCATTGTAATTCGTTACATAAAGCGAATAACCAAAAACCAATTACTAACCCTTTTAAAATCAATGGCGGGAACGTGAGCGCAGATTCTCTCTATATGGATCCAAACCTACTATTAATAGTTTCGCTGCTGCTGTTTGCTATACTTTTGATCTGTCTAACAATATTCCTAATTCGATATATTGTTAAAACAAAACCCGACACCGTAACAATCCAAGCGTTAAAAGCAAATAATGATTTGTTGATTTCAAGAATGATAACAGAAGTTTCAATCATAAACAATAATGATTTAATCCCAAAAGAAAAGAAAGAGACCAGAAAAAAAGAAATAAAAATTCCATCGAGAATTGTATCAAGACTAAAAAAACAATTAGATCAATTTGAAAAAAAAGAAGATTACTTAAATCCAGAAATAAAATTGACCAATCTGTCGGAGCGTTTTGATACAAATACAAAATACCTAGCCAGGATAATTTTAAATGAAAAGGGCAAGAATTTCAAAGCTTACATACGAGACCTGAAAATAGCATATGCCAAAGAAAAAATTGACAGTAATAGAAAATTCAGAAGGTATAAAATTGAAGTAATCGCTGTTGAATGTGGTTTCAAAACAGCCGAGTCATTTTCCAAAGCATTTAATAACATGTATGATATCTATCCCTCTAAATATATTAGAGATATTGAAAATGGAAAAGGTTAATACGCAGTTCTTGAAAAGGTCTTAAGCTCTTTACCTCTTTTTAAAATAATAGAATCATTATACACTTCTTTAAAAAATATATCTTCTATTCTCTTGCCTTTTCGCACTCTATTTAATTCTCCGTTAACTTTAACAATTATAAGGGGGTTTTCTTTTTTTTGGTTTTTGACAAATCCAAAAAATTCTATACTCGGCCAATTTTTTGATTTCTTTGGTTGAACAACTGCCTTCTTAGAACTGGGCTTCGATTTAATGGATGAAGCATTTAGAGGTCTATCTAAAAATGGATCTCTATTCGAATCAACAAATTCAAGTTCCTTTTTATTTGGATAATCAAAACCTGTCCCACTATATTTTTCAACGGCATGGAGATTGTCATTCCCTTTTGCATTCTTTCGAACGAGGCGGTATCCTATTGCAGACCAAATAAAGACCAACAGAAAAATCAAAATGAGATTTAATCTTTTCTTATTCATTAACGATCAACTTTCCACTGGCATTAAATCCACCAATATTTCCTACTTCATCTTCTGCTCTTACCCTCCAATAATATGTTCCAATTTCCTGGAATCCATAAGTAAAACTCGTTATTGTTGTAGATTCTGAAACAAGTATATCTGTAAAATCTGAATCACGAGCAATCTCGTAATAACTGTTTACAGGACTCATTACATTTCCCGAATCCTGCCCCAATTCCCAAGAAAATAAAATAAGATCGGTCAAAATAAATTCCTCTTCAAAAGTGGGTGTTACGAGTATGGGAGGCTGTGGTGCTATTGTGTCAATAAATAAAGTTCTTGAAAAAAACTGTGTTTCACTCGTCTCATTCAAAGCCTTTACAGACCAAGTATACTCGGTATCACCGTCCAGGGTTGTTGCGTCTAAAAACAATGAGGTGTCAACAATATCGTTTTCAACTAAAATAATTACGCTTCCTGATGTAGACACCCTACTCAGTTCAAATTGATATGTTATGGCAAATGGCACTGAGTTCCACACGAACAATATTTCCTGGTCATTTGTATACAAATTATCACTGGGACTATTTAAAACAACTGTTTGGTTTGTCAAATCTTCCGTTTCTGTGACTGAAAAATTGATCGGGAAATTAAATGGTGTCTCGTAACCATTATTCTGCGCTTTGATTCTCCATTCATATTCTCCAGTAGCCAAAACCCTTGTATATTGATTTGTTGTTATAACCGTATCTTCAACAAGTGTATTTGTATCGTATACCTGGAGCGTATAGTCTTTAGCCCCTTCCAAACTATTCCAAAGAAAATCGACGGTATTCCCTTCAACTATAGCTCCGTTTAAAGGGGTTATTGTATCAACTTCTAAACCTGAAATATCTTCTTCAAATATATCATCACACCCTTTAATGCAGAGGGCAGTAATCACTATCAGCATAATCTTAATCAATCTTTTCATAATTCTGAAATATTATTTTTGTGAACAATTCTTTTTCTCTTGTTTTTCGGTTCTTTTCAGTATAAAATTTAATATTTGCTATTCGTGCATACTCAAATTTTGTTTCAAAATCGTATACAGCTTTTGATAGAGCATTATAGTTTCCTTCTAATATTAGTGTGTTTGAATAAATCCTGAAATATTCATCTTCCGAAACATGTATTTTATCAATGTTAGCCACTCTAATCTTTGAATCCGAATCACTCAAAAAAGCTAAAATTTCATTTTGAACTAACTCTGGTTTTTCGACTTGCTTCCCAATACTTATATCTAACTCCTCTGTTTTTCTTGAAAATTCTCTTAGCTCCTGTGCCACTTCGTCAGTATTTCCTATCATCTGTTTTGCTGAAATATATTCAGCTATCGTATTGTAGGTAGGTTTAAATGACTTCATGAATGCCAATATCAACAGTATGAAGATTCCAATAACAACTGCATTAAATTTTTTCTTTTCTGATAAATTGCTAAACATCATTCTAAAAAAATTTTGAGCGTAAAATTGAATTCTCCTGAATTCGAATCAAATGTTTCAATTTCAATTTTATGAATCCACGATATGTCATTCAATATTTCGATCCACCGATTTAAACCATACTGCATTTTAGTGACCCCATCTACACGTATAAAATCTGTATTCACTGTTATTTTGTTCTTATTCTTTCCGTCCTCTTCTAAGGGCGAAATTTCGAATGTACTTATGTTGATTTCCTCTGGAGTTTTATGGAGCACATCTACAATATATTGACTCATGAAGAATTGATTATCCAACGCATTTGACTTGATAACTTTTTGTTTATAATCAATACCCTTTTTTACCTCGTCCCTTTTATTGACAAGAGCGTTATGATCTTTTAGTGATGCATCTATTGCAATACGTTTGTCACCATAGAAATTTGAAAGTAGATAACTTATAACCATCAAAGTAAAAACCGCCAAAACTCCTGCATAACCCAATACTTTTATGCTTTTTCTATAAACATAATCTTCTTCAAGACTATGGGCATATCGATCATAATTTTTGGTGGAGTGATCTTTTATAAGAAATGAAATAAAGCTCGCAAAACACAACAAAAAATGGCTGTCTACATTTTCGGTAAGAACCTGAACTTCTTTCGATTCAAATTCATCTTGATGGTATGACAACACATTCGATACAAAGTTATATTGGTAAAATTTTGTGTTCAATGTTGTGATGTCAGGGTCTATTTGTCTTAAATCGTCAAGTATAAATGCCCCAATATTAAAATCTATAACTTGAATTTTTTTTTCAGCGAGTATCTTCAAAAAAACATCAATATTGGATCTTCTCGTGACTGAGACCAACATTTGATTTTCTAATTTTCTTTCAGAAATATAGAATTCGTCCACATCCTTATTGAATAGGATCTTCGATAAGTATCCATCTTCCGCAGTTACATTCTTTTCGATTACAGTAGCGCCACTAAAATTTATTATACAAGGAATCGATTTGTCAATTTCAACAAGTAAGGAATCTAACGATACAAAAAAATTACTGCTTTCAATCTCTAAAGCGTTATTCTTGTTTTTAATAACAAGGACATGGCACTCCTCTCCTTCTGAGGAGATATGGATATTAACAGCATTAAACCGTTTGAGCAATCTTTTATGTAAAAATTTATAGACCATTAATAGACGATAGTTGGCTTGATAAAAACATGCAATTTGGATTTTGACTTTGCCTTTCGCTTACTACTGAAAAACCATTTTATTATTGGTATTCGCGACAAAAATGGAGTCCCTGTTCCAGAATTCTGTCTGTCAAGTTCGTCAAGGCCTCCCAGCAATATCATTTCGTTATTCCTTACCCTAACAAGGGATTCAAATTTTTGGGTAGCCTTGTCAGGCGGTGCATTTTCTCCGGCCCTACCTAAAAAGGCACTTTTTTCAACACTGATCTCTAACGTGACTTGCTCATCCTTTGAAACAAAAGGCTTTATAAATACCCCTAGATTTGCTTCGGTAGGTTTCCATTGTCCAGACTGTAATATATTATCGTTTACTCCTGTGTTTATAAGCCTATTGGTCTGTTCAAAATAATAATTAGTTTCTCCAATGGATATGCTGGCCTCGTGCCCATTGAGTGTAGCGATCTTTGGCGTTGATTGTATATTTACGATTGAATTGCTTTCCATTGCTGTTAAGTTTGCATAGAAATCCTTTGTCACTTTTCCAAGATTAAAAATCCCGAACCCATTAAAGCTCTCTATCAAATCGTTAATGGTGTTTGAATTTACCACAACATCTGTTGTTGGGAAAATAACACCTCCCGTTTTTACATCGGCACCCTGTTCGCCCAGTATTGCTTGTAATCCTGTCTGTATATCGTATGATTTTTGATATTGAACAATAAGCACCTCTATTTGAATCATGGGTACGACTTTATCAATTTCGCGTATATAAGCTTTCACTTCTGCCAATCTCCTTTTAGAACCTGAGACCATAATCCCATTTAACTCTAGGATTTGCTTCACATCCAGTCCTTCAATTAAATCTTTAGGTAATGTTTCCAGGACCAATTCAACAGTCCTGTTCTCAAGTTGGATAAGTTCCGTCACCCTTAGGCCCTCGGTATTCTGCTTGCCTAAAAAGTATAGGTCATCGACTTTGTTATATGCGAAATCTTTTCCCTTAAATGCATTTTCCAATAGTCCGTCAAAGTCGATTTCCTTTGCGAACAATGTTGTTATCTCGTCCTTTGGCTTATCGTAGAAGAAGTAGTTGATATTTAATTTTTCCGCAGCTTCCATAATGAGACTTGTAAGATCTGTTTCATAGGCCTGCACGTTTAAATATCCATTTTCATTTACCGAGATTTGAAGTTGCCCCTTACTTTTGGGAACCGAAACTTTACCATTATTTCTCTTAGTGTCATTTTTGAGGGCGGCAGTTTCTACCGTCATCTTCTCTAGAAAGTAAAAATCGTTTTCGTCCCTTGTTACGATAAGGTCGTTCGATTTCGCCAACATCTCAATGACCTGATCAAATGGTCTATTCAACATATAGCCGGAAACGTTCATTGTCTTTATATCTGGTGACAAAACAACATTCTTATTTGAAACCTCTGTAATTTTTTTTGCTACCAGTGGTAAAGAATCATTTTTTAATTTTAATGACAGAAAATCATTTTGTGGGTTATAATTGATGTCGATTGTTTTAACAACGGGAGGGGGGGGCTTGACTTCTTCAGGTTTTTTTCTAGAGAACGATATGATTCCATTAATGATTTCAACATCCAAGTCATATTTACGTATGAGGAACAAAAAAACATCTTTGACGTTCACATCAAAAAAATTGCTGGATACAACATCGTTTAGTGATGAATCCACGCTTACATTCAACTCATGTTCCTCTGCAATTGCAGAGATAAAATCATATAGTGTTAATCCAGAGATATCGATACGAATAGCTTCGTTGAGACCTTTTCTACTCTCAGCAATCTGTTCAAATCTAGAAGTTATTGTCTCTTCATTGCTCTGAGCCAGGATTTGGAACGAGATCAAAAATGTGATTAATACAAAAATTAATTTATTCATAGTTTATTGTTCTATCAAAATAGGATATACTTCCTCAAATGTAGTTTTGCCTTGTTGCACAAGCAATAAAGCCTGTGCGGCTAGCGTCTGAAAATCTTTCTCTCCAAACTTGTCCATTCTTCCCTGTTTGATCTGATCTACAATCGCTTCGGTAATTGGTATCATTTCATAAATAGCCGTTCTTCCAGAATACCCAGTATGAAAACAATTGTTACACCCGTTGGCCTGATAATGCGTCGATATATTTCCGAATTTCTGAAACCGAACCTCTACCTTATCTGACTTTATTTTACATTTCTTACATAATTTTCTAACGAGTCTTTGTGCAACAGAAATCTTGAGGGTTTCAGCAATCAAGAAAGACGGGACACCCATATCCAATAATCTAGATATTGTACCAATTGCAGAATTAGTATGTATCGTAGACAACACCAAGTGTCCTGTCAGACTTGCTCTAATTGCCATCTGTGCTGTTTTTTCATCTCTTATCTCACCAAGCATGATAATATCAGGGTCTTGACGAAGGAATGTCTTTAATGCACTTGTAAAGGTTAGCCCTATATCTTCTCTCAATTGTACCTGATTGATTCCCTTTAATGTGTATTCAATGGGGTCTTCAATTGTTAGTATGTTTGTTTTTATTTCATTGAGCAGTTTTAAGGTAGCATATAATGTTGTTGTCTTGCCCGAACCTGTGGGTCCGCTAATAAGTATTATCCCCCTTGAGGCATGGATTGCCTTTAGATAAATTTCTTCTTGATCAGCTTTCATTCCCAAAGCTTCAATGCTTAGGTTTGAAGTATCCTTTCCTAAAATTCGCATCACGATTTTCTCTCCGTGCAACGTGGGTAATATTGAAACCCTTATATCAAAATCCTCATAATTTATCCTACCATCCTGCGGAAGTCTTTTTTCTGAAATATTAAGGTTTGCCTCTATTTTTATTTTATTGACCAACTCGGGAAAATCTTCTTTATCAATGACATATCTTTCTATCAAATGTCCATCGATCCGGAAGCGTACCCTTGCCGTATCTTTAAAAATTTCAAAATGGATGTCACTGCTCCCTATGCTTTTTGCATCCCATATTAACTCTTTGAGAAAATCATTTTCAAGCAAAAACTCCTTCCCCTTTTCCGTATTGTTGCCACTTGCCCTGTAATACGTTGAGAAGGCTCTTTCAATAGAATTTTTGGATGTTCTTACAAAAGAGATTTTTTTATCTAAGACCAATGAAAGTTCTTCAAAAAAAGAGGGATGACTCAATTCTTCATCGATATACACCGTAAGTACATTTTCTTGAATACATTTTGGGACTATCCCATAATGGAAGGCTATATCTGCATTTACTAATTGTAGTGCGTCTTTATCTACCTCTATAAGTGTTTCAGTTTTCATCTTTTAGAGCTTGAGTAAATTAGAGCAGAACACATTACTATCCATGCTCAAATTAACAATACATATTATCATTAGATACCCGGCTAACATACCTGCAAAGGGTATTGAATCTTTATGAATAAATCGTTGTAATATCAGCGTTCCTATAAGCGTTAGAACAATACCACTCACAAAAAAGAACATGAAATTAGAAATATGGAACAAAGGGCTTACCGCGAGAATAAATAGGATGTCCCCAAGCCCAATATATTTTTTACAGGGATTAATAATGGCATTGTTTTTAATACAGAGATATCCCCATAATACCGTAAATAGTATCACCGTATAAATAAGCGTTGGCTTATTGAATACCATACCTGTCCTTAAATAAAAAATCGCAGTCGTAAGTATAGAAATTGCAATCAGAAGAAATATGTGTACCGCACGATATTTAAAATCCTGTAATACGATTGCCCCTAAAAAAGACACTAACAGTATGTTGAATAGTAAACCCATATTTTAATCCTTGACCACTTCCTTAAGTTCCTTTTCTTCATTGATCTCCCAAACATTGTATATCCCATCACCATCAAAGTCCGATAGAGAAGTTGCCCTGGCTACAAAGCTATTGCTGGCTGCTTCAGTAATGCTAATTTCATAAACCGCTTGCCCTCCGTCGTTTATAGACTTCTGTGATTGAAACCCAATATCCTCTAAACTGTTTGAATATTTTGAAAATTTATAAAAGTGACTCTTCTCTAAAGCGAAAACCTGATTTAGCATACTTTGGGCCTCGATCGCCTTGGCCTGACCTACTACTGCACTTTGGTCAGGAACGACCAATAAATACAATATACCTATTATGCATAGTACAATGAGTATCTCTGTCATTGAGTAGGCTTTTAAATACCAAATTTTCGTTTTACTATTATTGCTTAATTTTATTTTCATCATCTGTTGAATTAACCATTACCTATTACTTTACTTAGATCAAACATTGGAGCGTACATCGCAACCATAATAACTCCAACAATGCAGCCTATAAAGACAATGAGTAAAGGTTCTATGATTGTACCCATTACCTTTGTTTTGTGTTCTACCTCTTGGTCATATTGATTTGCCAAATTCAGGAACATGGAATCTAATTGATTCACTCTTTCTGCGACCTGCACCATGGACACTAGGTTGCCGTCAAAGACCTTGAATTTTGACAAAGAATCTCCCAAGGTTTTTCCCTTCACTATATTCTCAGAAACTTCATTCAATGCTATCTCAATAGGGTAAAATCCGATCATTTTCTCGATCAACTTTATAGAAGCTACCAAGGATGTCTTTGAAACCAATAACAGGGCCATGGACTGACAGAATCTGGTAAGATATATTTCTCTAACAAGCTTGGAAAAAAATGGGATTTTCAATATAAATCGTGAAGTAATATTCCTGAATTTTATAGTGTGCCTTACTTTCTGAATAAATAAATAGAGCAATACCAGCACCCCGATAAAGATCGCCAACAACATATTGAAATTGTCCGAAAGTTTGATTATGTATTTTGTCAGTACGGGAAGATCTTTACCGAATTGATTGAAGACAGTTTCAAACAAAGGAACAACGTACGTAAGCATAAAATATAGAGTACCAAAGGTAAGGATCAATATAAAGGCTGGATAGGTCAAAATCGAGACAATCTGTTTTCTTAATTTTACTTTTCGTTGAAAATAGTGTTCGAGCTCATTACTGATAACATCAAGTTTTCTTGTGTTCTCTCCTATTTCAATACTGAATATTTCATAAGGAGAGAAAGCCCCTGTATTTTTCATCGCTTGATGTAGTGACTTTCCGCTAATGACTTGGATAAGGATTCTATCTAAAATTTCCTTGATATGCTTATTGGGTTGCTGGTCTCTAATGATGGTGAGTGCGGTCTTAAAGTCAATACCTGCTTTTAACAATACATTTAAATCTTTATAAAATATTGTCTTTTTTTTATCATCCATTTTTTTGGACACAAAGATATCTTTCAGAAAAAATGAAGATGTTTTTTTTTCTTTCAGGGCTATTTGAGCTTTGTTGTTCTGAATATGTGTTATATCTATCCCCATCTTTATCACCAAATTCTTGAATAATAATCTTTAAAAACATACAAGGGAATGTCTTTTCCAAAGAGAGTTGCATTTATAGAAATCCTAGATATAATTGACTTTTCAATTTCTTCCTGTCCTTTAACAAAACCTAAAACAATTTCCTTGACCAAAATAGAGTCTCGTTGTTCATCTTTAATTCTAAACAAATAGTCGCCAGAATGTTGATAATTGATGTTGGAACCGTTATAAAATATAACAGAAAACTTATTGGGACCAGTACTTGTTAATTTATCCGCATCATAAACGTCTTTCCGAAGTAAAGACTGAAATTGTTGTAGACCGACATCTTCTTGTGTCAAATTCATATAATCCCTAGTGTTCTTTGACATATGATCAAAAATGACATATACCATGCTAATGATCATGCTCATCAATAACAAGGTTATGACCATTTCTAAAATCGTAAAGGCACCTACCTTCATATTGCTTCTTTCTTTACAAATAAAGGAGTGACAAAGGTATCTTGCCCTGATGTCACGATAATCTGTATATACTCTAATCCATTCCGTTTATTGATTACCTTAGTTTGTATCTCAAATGATTTAAAAGTCTCCTTGGTCTCATTTATATCACTCGTGAGAATGATTTTCTCTAATGACTTTTCAGTTTCTGCTTGATAATTATATCGAACCACTGGAGGAATGGTTTTAATTATACTGCCATAAATTAAAGTGCCCACTAGAGTGCACAACGTAACTATACTCATTGCCATAACGGTTTCGATCATTGAAGCTCCTTTTAAATAGAATAAATTTTTCATAATTGTTTAATAGCTATCAAGTTGCTATCGCTAAAAAAATCTGCTATTGACAACTCAAAAAAATCATCTGGTAATTTATTGGCAACTATCTTCCCACCATATATTAAGTTTGAATATGTGGCGGTTTTGGTTTCATGTTTAAAACTTGAGGCTACGATACTTCCTTCCACGGTACCATATACTGATAATTCCCCATCACAATAAACATCTCCCCTAACCAAGGCATCCTTATCAATGACAAGTTTTTTATTCTGCTCTGAAATGAGACCGTTACCATCCATTATGACCACTCCCTCGACCAAAGCTCTTTCCCTGATCTCAATGGATGACTTTTCATCAATATTTCCAGCTACAAACAAGACCGACGGGTATTGAAGGTGTGCGTCTTTTTCTATCAGAATTTCGGATGTAGCAAAAGACTGGGTGTTTCCCATAAATCCAGATTCGTAAATTATTTTAGGCGCAATTATTATGACATCTTCTAAGTAGGCTGTCTTTTTAATAAACAACGTATCGTTTGACCTCACTATAAGATTTCCCTTCATGGTAATATCGGCAATCGAATTGGTAGCATTGATCATAATAGTCTCATTACTAAAATCATTAAAAACATTAATCTCCTTGATCTTATCATAATCCAGATCGGTAATGACTTCGGGCGCTTTGAAAAAAGATAGGTCAAGTGATGGAAGTTGCTTATTGGATTTAAGGATTTTTCCGCTATGCTTAGGATTATTCGTGATAGAATTACCTCCTATGTTCACTTTCGAAATACCCATTTCTGAAATATAAATATCCCCATCTATCAAGGTCTCTCCTGAAATCTTTAACGCCTCGTCATTGTTCCTGAGATATAAAACTGGTTTATTGTTTGATTGACCTCTTCCTATCAATAAACACTTTGAAACCGTATCGTTCTTGATAGTAGATTCTACACAACTAATGGAAAAAAGCCCCCACATTTTGTTTCTATGTGTTGTTTTCAATAAAGAGTTGCCATCGCTCAATTCAGCGCCATTCACAATGTGACTAATAGCAGATCGATTGTATTGAATCAAATCATTCTGTGTGTTGAAATGTGTATCCAAATTCAACTTAAAGTTGAATATCAGCAATACCCCAAGACACAAAATCGAAATAAAGAGCGCTATGAAAATAGCATATAAAAGTGATGCTGCTTTAACCATTATCTTTTTCTGCTCTTTTTTTCTTCGAAAAGAATCTTTTGATAAAACCTGGTCTCTTTTTATTTTTGGTAGAGGGTCTCTTCGAGAAAATTCTTTTAAGCAAGAATTTCTTTCCTTTAATAGAATCCTCCCGCTTTTTTAGATTCCTTGGATTTTCATTAAAAGGAACACCCCTTTTGTACCAGGTCGTATCATTTGTTTTATAATTGATCCATGTTCCATGTGGTGTATTGGACTTAAAATATCCTTTTACCTCTAAAGCACCATTCTCATCGTAGGCTGAATACATACCATATTTATTCCCTTTGTTATATTTTTTTATATCTTTTAACTTCCCATTTTTATACCAGGTTTTCCATTTACCGGTCTTAACACCATAATCAAAATTCCCTTTCTCCGCAATTTGATTGTTATTATAATACTTAACAAATTCCTTATGGAGGAGCTGTCCTCCGGCATCACCAAATGAATTGTGGACCTCACCTGATTTATACCAATGGTACATTTTATCTTTTGTGGTATTTCTATTTTTCATAGAAACAAAAAAATAGAGATCAAAATCTTTGGTACGTATTATTTTCTTTTGAATTGAACTATTCACAAACGCCGTAGAAACGATCAAAGAGACAGCCAAGAAGAATAATTTTAAAAAACCTTTCATTTTCATACCATGATCTTTTTTCATAAAAGTAAGTGAATGACCCTAGGCTATAAAGTTTATGAAGTCGTCGTTCGTGAAATGAATAGTTCAAATGATTTTTTAGTGCTGATTTTTAGGACCTTATAATCTTCACAATATTTGTAATTCCCTTGATGAGTAATGTGGGATATTTAATGCAACCTAATTATGGCTCAAAAAAAATCTCTCTATGAAAACCATCTGGGATAATATATATCCATAAAGAATTAATCATATGGGTAAATCAAGAAAAGACAAATTAGAAAGTTTTCTCAAGGATATCAAAAGCTTCGGCACAAAAAGTATATCAATCAAAAGTTTCTCAATAGAGGAATTTGAGCAGGGACAGAAAAAGATCAGAAACCGAAATGAAGGTAAAAATAAATAGGTATTATAATGGAGAAAGAGTATTTTCTATGTGGGAGCTTTCGGAAATACTCTTTCTCCCTAAATACGAAATCAAGAACAACATAAACTCTTATAATCTAAAACCAACTATCATCGAGAATAGGGTTGGATACTATGGGGTTTCAAATTTGTGTGAGTTTATTGAATACCTTATTCTAAAAGAAAATTTGAGATTGATAAAATACCGTATCAAAAAGTCTCAGACCTAAAATTGAAAATATGTCCATATTTCTTGTTGCAATATTCCATGCACGCTGGAAGGTCTTCTGTACGAACCAATAAACTGTCATGGATTGTCAAACAGAAGCCTAAATTAATATTTGATAGTAAGTCATCTATAAAGATTTTTGATTCCATACGGGTGATTATTTCACATATTTTTTTATGCCCTTTTGTCTTTTTTATTTTCCGTATGTAATCAGTAGAAATCTTAAAGAAATTCTCAAAATTACCCTCAGTATCATGATATCTTCCATTCTGCCATTTAGTATATCTTGATTTAGCGTCATTTCTATCAATTGACAAACCCATATCAGCTAAATATTGGTAAAAATCAAGATTGTTTTCAAATGGATAATTGAAATTAGGGTCAATTACTCCTTTTGTTTTTAATTGTTCATACATTATTGTTGGTTGACAACAACTAGCATCAACCACGGCATAATTTCCTTTAAAAAAATTTCTTAAATATTCTTTATAACTTTTAATTTCAATTGATGATTTTTCAGTTTCTATTTTGGCACCAATATTCATTGTGACCCTAGTGTGTAATCTTCTGCCAAAACCATCCCTCTTTATTATTCCATCAAGACCGAGTTCCTTTAACGAATCACGGGTGATTTTGTACCAATTCTTATTGTGGCTTGACTTTAGATTTAAAAAATTTTGATTTTCACTTTGATCAATATCAATTAAAAATCGATACTTTATACATTGGTTGTTATTGGTATCATAGTAAGGAATTCTATCTATGACATCATCTTCAAAAAGATTTCTTTCTATTATCCTTTCATTCTTTGAGTAGTAGTCTATAATTTTATTTTCCAACAATATATTTACATATTGCTTATATCTTGAATTGGTTCCTTTTAAATAATCTGAGGGAGCATCGAAATATGAGTAACGGGATAATCCTCTCTTAGAGAACTTCCATTCGGGTTTGGTCTTCTTTAGAAATACTAATGAGTTAAAAACTTCAATTAGAGATTTTTTAAAAGTCTTGTTTCTATTAATTGAGTTTATTAGGTTTTCAATTTCTATCGGTAAAATTGTTTCTTGTTTCATTTTTCATTTTTGTTTTTTTAGTCTTGAAATCTTAAAAAGTTTAATTTTTTAAGATTTAAATGACGATTAATTTATTTTTTATAATATTTAATTATTATATATATCATGTTTCTCTCGCTCACTTTTTAGAAAATTGATAGTGACAGACTAAAAAATTAATTATAAAATGGAAAAACTCGACCAAATATTGAATAGAATTTCACGAAATAAGAAGTCATTTCAAAAGCTTCAAAAAAAGGTAAAAGGGGTTTTCTTGGGGAGTCAACTATATCTCATAGAAGAAAATCTTTATGATGTAGATTTCGTATTTGAAAAATTTCTTGAAGTTGATGGAACTTGGATTTCAGATATTTCAATTAACCATCCTGATAAAGTGAAGAAAGCCATTTTCGACAATGACCTGAAAGAATTAGTAAATGAAAGAATTTTCGAGGTATTGATTCAACTAACCAAGACCGAAAATGTATTCAAAATTATCAATCGATATTAATTGTAATTTCCCTCATAAATTGAAAAATCAATTAATTTTTTGGCAAGATTAGGTATTCATAGTTGGATATATTCCAGAAATACGGATTATATCCTTAACTTTGTGTTCGGCTAAAATTCTATTTTATGGAAATTGATTACGATCATTTGCTAAATTCGGTGATTAATAGTATCGAAAATCACCAGAGAACATTCAGACAACTGGAAAAAGAAATAAAACATATTCTTGTTTTTTCTGTGCAAGAACCATCTCCATTTTTAGGAGAACCTCCCATAGAGGTTAATTTTCACTTTAATGGATTTAGAAAAAGTAGAATTAAAATCAACCATTGGGATTTCAAATTCTACATGTATTCCAAAGAAAGAGGGATGAGATATATACCAAGACATGAACACTATCCAGAACTAATTAAAAGTTTATATGAGAAAATTCAGGATATTGCTCGTGTGGATCAGACTATGAGGATAATTAATTCTTAACTCAATAAATCGTAGGTAAACACTTCGTTTGTTTCTCTCACTTGATCGTGTAATATTTTATCATCAATACCTTTTAAATAGCTCTGGGTTGTTTTAATGTTTTTGTGTCCCAAGAGGTTCATAATATGTATTAAATTCATATTAGATTTTACACACTTATGAGCAAAGGTATGTCGAGCAGTGTGACTACTTATAGTGATACCTGAGTTCATTAATTCATCCAGATTTTTTAAAGACTTATTGTAGGGTACCTGACGACTTTCAAATTGAGATCTTTGGCTTTTAGTAAATGTTCTTTTCATATCAAATTCAACATTTTCAAACACTTCATTATCTAAAAAATCTAAAATAAAATTATTTAGATTAGATTTTCTTTTCTTTTTAAAACATCTAATTTGTCTCTCGTAAATATCTTTATAAACATTCTTTAATTTTTCCTTAATCCAAATATTTCCCTCGTCTTTTGAAGAATCTCCTGTTGTTGATATGGAATAAAATAAATTCTCTAAACCACTAATTGACATTGATCCCAAATTCGTTTCAATAGGTTTTTCATCATAATAGATTTTATAGAATTCATCTTTATCAACAAAATAAAATAGATACTTTAATAATTCTTTTATAATATGTATTCTAAGTGGCGTCTTTGTTTTAAATTGAATAATGTCTATTTTATCACCTTTCTCATCAAAGAGTAAATTTTTATACCTAATTGTCATCAAATCACTAATTCTTATTCCCTGAGCAAAAATTTGAACAAGAAATCTAATACGAGTATTTTCAATTTTTGAACCTCTTTCAAAACAATTAAAATTTAATCCTTGAATATGACTGATAGTTAAATACTCTTTTATACTCTCACCATTAGGGATTTTGTAAATATTGTAAGGATCTTTTTTTGGAATAAATAGGTATCTTTTTACCGCCCTCCTGTAAATTGATTTTTGAGATTTTATATATTTATTTTGAGTGGTCAAAGACAATTCTTTTGATAATAAATGATCTTCGAAATCCTCCAAAAACTGAAAATCTATTTCATCGAAATATAGGTTTGTTTTACCTTTTTCTTTTAATAAAGACTTTAATTGGTTAAATGAAGAATTATAGCTTTTTTTAGTTCCCCTCTTTTTTCGTTGTTCATATTTATCTATCCAAGTCTGAAAGTAATCTACAAAGGACATTTTTTTATTAGTTACATTTTTTTCGTTTTCGGAAGTTTCATTTTTTAACTGATTAATTTTAGATTCAATCATATTATTTAATTCAACACTCCGAGGATGATTTGCTCTTACTTCTCTTTTGTTTTTATTCCAAAACTTAACTTCAATCGTTTCAATTTGATTGTCACTGATATTATCGTATGAATAAGTTCTATTATTGTTGTAATATTGAACTTTTAAATTTCCTATTTTTTTATTTCTTTGATTTACTCTTAAAAATCCTTTCATAACTGAGTGTTTTGAGAATTTATAAAGATATGTGTAAAACATGTGTAAAACAATTTTATAAAGTGATAATAAAAACAACCATATAAGTCGTTATAAAACAGGAGTTAATATATATAAATCAAGGACTTGGGTTTTTAAAGTGGTTCTGGAGGTACCACAAAAACCCACTATCTCACGATTGTGGGTTTTTTGTTTGATTTCTTTTTACATATCAACTATGAAAAAATCGAATTTTAAAATATTAATCTGGTTCACTCTTTCTAGCTTTATTATTAATGCTCAAGAAGACCTTGATATTGATACAGATATTGATTCTGTTTACTTCAAAGACGGCTCAGTAGAAACCGGAGAAGTATATTTTAAAGAATACATATTAGAAATTGATATGTTTGACGAACCTACAAAAAGGTTTGACTTAAATAAAGTCGAGAGAATTGTTAAAAGAAGACGAGGTGAAGAGACAACTTTCGAAGTTATTTATTATGAGAAAAGAGACAGATATTTAGTTTTACAAAAAGTACTTGAAGGTTATATGACGCTCTATAGAACTACAATAGATTACACTACCAATATTATTGGATTTGGAAATACTTCATCCACCTCAGTAATTTATTATTACAAGAAAAAAAACGAACAGAATCTGGAGCACATTGATCTAAAGGGATTTATAGGCATGGGGATAAGCGTAAAAAAATCCGTTGCTTTTTTTAAAGATTGCCCTAAACTTGTTTCAAAAATTAACAATGATGGGTTTGGAGATAATTCAATTGTCAAGTTTGTTGTTTTCTACAACAACAATTGCAACTAATGCATCTATTTTTATAATTTTACTACCAAAACCCAAGCATGGTTTTGAATACAAAAACACTTTATTTTTTACTCTTTTCTTGTTTAAGCTTCTATTCTGTTTCCGCACAAATCCTCAACGCAGAATCCCTTCGTAAAGTAACCGACACCTCTGGATACTCTGGCGCGGCGAGTTTAAATTTTGCGTTAAAAAGAAATACAAACGATTTCATTACACTTTCAAACAACATTCATCTACAATACAAGATGAACAAACATTTGGTGTTGTTTAAAAATGACATTGCATTTCAGAAAATAGAAGGAGATGATTTTGAAAACAGCGGCATACAGCACCTGCGCTACAACTACAAATTAGTGCCTAAAATTGCTTGGGAAGCTTTTGCACAGGCGCAATACAATAAAATAAACAAAATAAAATTTAGAGGATTGTTGGGGACCGGGCCGAGGTTTAAAATTACAGATTCAGATAAATACCGATTTTATCTTGGCACACTCGCAATGCTCGAATATGAAGAAGTAGACGATGGCGCGACACCTTTGCAAAGAGATTTTAGAGGAAGTACGTATCTCTCTTTTAGTTTGTATCCTGCCGAAAATATTTCAATCGTGAGCACTACGTATTTCCAACCATTGCTGAGCGATATTTCAGACTATCGCATTTCGAGTCAAAGTGCGCTTTTGGTTTCGGTGTTTAAAAATTTCGGCTTAAAGATTTCTTATACTTTTATATATGACGAACGGCCGGCGATAGGGATTCCAAATTCGCAATACGATTTTACCACAGGTATTAATTATTCTTTTGATTGAAATGACAATTAAAAAGACGGCGCAGCAAATTTCTGCGGAAATGTAACTGCATCTATTTTCTCTTTGATTCTAATAAAAAGGGGGTAAACCAATCCCAAGAAATTCCAAAAGACATTCTAGGAAAACTATCCACAAATCGATAATTATAATCATCGAAACCAAAATCAAACTGACCAAAAAATCCCAAATCTGTATTCCAAGGATGTACAATCATCCTAGTCTGGGAACGATATGGCGTCACTGAAGGATGCGCACCCAATTGAAGAAAAACATCCTGTCCTGCCGCAACTCGCATACCTTTCCAATAAAATGTAAACTCATATTGCGCCTCAATACGATGACGGCCGTAGATGCCAATATCCTCTGGATTGTAGCCTCCAAAATCAATAAATCCAAAAAACTTATCGTGATATAATTGATAACTCAATGTATATGAGTGAATGCGTTTAGGGATAACCTCATCTGTAAATTTGTTTTGGCGATAGTTGAAAGAAATTCGAGTGAGGTTTGTTGAAAAATTACCCGTTCTCCTATTTAAAATTTCCGAAAGGTCTGTATCATCATTTATAGTTTCGTAAACCGCTTGTCCTTCTTCACTACCATCTTCAAATGCATCACTAAAGGCACTATTGGATTGACCATTTGAATAATGACCAGACTCTACAGCAAGCGTTAAAAAATTGTTGTTTGTGGTAACTATAATTGGTTGCCAACCCGCTAAAATTTTATAAGAAGGGGTTTTAACAGGTTTTGACTCTTCATTATAAATCCTAAACTGTGGTTGAAAACTCAAATAAACCGCATAGCCCGGAGTTCGCTCATCTGCAGTTACAGATTCTCTAATGTCATTATAAAAACTATAATATACGGAGGGTTTTGCATCTAGAAGTATTTGTTCATATTCATTATTACCAAATCCACCCGACAAATAAGAGCGCTGTGCAATGGGATAATATTCTTTAAATGATGAAGGCGTTTTAGGGGTTTTGTCCGTTTGAGCGTACGCGTTTTGTAAGCTACCCAAAAAAACAAGTAGACTAAAAAATGCTCGGAACACAATAGAAATATTCATTAAAAATTTTTACTGCAAAAATACGAGATTGCTCCTTTAGCCCAACCCGTTACACCTTATTTAACAAAGGTTTACAATAAAGACTCTATCCTACAGTAAGTCCTCCATCAATAACGTATGTTGCACCTGTTGTATATCTTGCTTTATCGCTCAAAAGAAAAAACACAGTATCTGCAATTTCATCTTCTTGAGCATACCGTCCTAAAGGCACTTGACTTTTAAAACTTTCTTTTACTGCATTTTGATCATCTCCAAGTCCTTTTTCAAGCGAATCCATCATACGACTATCCACTACTCCCGGATGTACTGTATTTACTCTAATTGAGTTAGGCGCACCCTCTAAAGCAGCAGTTCTCATTATTCCCACTACAGCGTGTTTACTAGTAATATATGGCAACATACCCGCTGTTCCTTGAAGTCCAGCCACAGAAGATGAAATAACGATGGAGCCACCCTTTTTTTCCATTGCCTTCATAACGTGTTTCATTCCGTAGTAAACACCATATACATTTACTTGCATTACGGAATCGAAATCGTTCGCTGCCAAATCTGTAATTGGGGTCACCCCACCCTCAATACCTGCGTTGTTAAAAAACATGTCAATTGTTTTAAATTTTTTTACCGTAAAATCAACATATTTTTTAACCTCAAGCTCATCGGTAACATCTGCCGCAAAAATTTCAACGTTCTTTCCGCCTAGAGATTTTTTCGCTTTTTCAAGTGCTTCTTGATTTAAATCAACGAGCACCACATTACTTTCGGCAGCTACAAATAATTTTGCTGTAGCCATTCCTATTTCGCCAGCGCCACCTGTTATAATAATTGTTTTGTCTTTCATAGTTTTCATATTTGTTTTTTTATTAAAAATAGTGATAGACTTATGTTATAATAGTTAATCGGTTGTTAAATGATGTAAGCATTTTGTTAATCCCACAACTACTTTGTTATATTTACGGACTTATACAATCGAATTGAAAACCAAAACGTCGTTCAATTCGTACTTTTTATATATCATTTTATGGCATCAAACAATTATTACGACCCAGCAGATTTGAGAAAATTCGGTAAAATCACCGAATGGAGTGAAGAATTAGGTACCAAGTTTTTCGATTACTACGGAAAAGTATTTGAAGAAGGCGCTTTGACAGCAAGAGAAAAAGCATTAATCGCATTGGCAGTGGCGCACACCGAACAATGCCCTTATTGCATCGATGCGTACACAAAAGACACCCTGCAAAGAGGCGTGACCAAAGAACAAATGATGGAAGCCATACACGTAGGTGCAGCCATAAAAAGCGGCGCAACCTTAGTACACGGAACCATGATGATGAACAAAGTAAACAAGTTGGAAATGTGAGTTGGACGTTAGTTTTGCATAACAAAACTGTACGTAGCACTCATCCCGCCTTTTTTGTGGGATACATCCAAAATTAAATTGAAAAGAAATTAACTCAAATTCAATATTTCTTCGGAAATTTTAAAAATTTGAGAATTGAATTTGACAAAAAAACATGTTTGAAACCAAAAAGAAGAAACAACAATCCCTTCAAAAACGAGACAACGAACTTGCAAACGCAAAACGTCAAGTCGAAATTTTAAGTAATGGGATTTTCGCAAATGGTGAACTTCCCACATTTGCAAAAAAAATAAAAGAAACAAATCAACTTCCTCTAAGACCAAAAAAACTTGAAATCCTTCAAATCAACGTTGGGTATATGTGCAACCAAGTTTGCGAGCATTGCCACGTAGATGCAGGACCTGACCGTAAAGAAATTATGACATGGGAAACCATGGAATTAGCACTTGAAGTAATAAAAAATACCGAAGCACATACGCTCGATTTAACAGGTGGTGCACCAGAGATGAATCCTCATTTTCGTCGTTTTGTAGAAGAAGCAAGCAAAGCTGGAATTAAAGACTTTATCGTTCGTAGTAATCTAACAATAATTAGAGCCAATAAAAAGTATCACGACTTACCTCAATTTTTCAAAAAGCACAATGTCCACGTAGTGAGTTCAATGCCCCACTGGACAAAAGGAAAAACCGACAAGCAACGTGGCGAAGGAGTTTTTGACATGTCCATTACCGCACTCCAGGAATTGAATGCAGTGGGCTATGGAATGCCAGATAGCAGTTTGCGTTTAGACTTGGTGTACAATCCCAACGGAGCGTATTTACCAGGCGACCAAGCCAGCATGGAAAAAGAATTTAAGCACGCATTAATGGAAGATTTCGGAATTCAATTCCATAACCTTTTTGCCATTACAAACTTGCCAATTGCACGTTTTCTAGACTATTTAATTGCCAGTGAAAACTACGAGGATTATATGTATCAACTAGTAGAAGCATACAATCCTGCCGCGGTTAAAAATGTAATGTGTACAAATACTATTTCAATAAGTTGGGATGGATATTTGTATGATTGCGATTTCAACCAAATGCTCAAATTACCCGTTGCCAGTAAAGTAAAGCACTTAAAAGATTACAACGAAGATTTATTGAACGATAGAAATATAGTAATTTCACAACATTGCTATGGTTGCACGGCAGGCGCAGGAAGCAGTTGCCAAGGTGCAGTAGCAGAATAAAAAAATTGACTAATAAAACAGCCATATTAATCTTTGCCAATTCGGCAACTCGCGAAGGGGAAATCAAATCCTTTCGGGAATCGGCCGGATTATTTGATGCTCTTAATGAACAAGTAATCAATAAGGTTGAAAAAACGGGACTTCCCTATTTTCATATTTCCGAAGCCCAACAAAAAGGGGCTACCTTTGGTGAACGCTACACAAATGCCATTGAACAAGTCTATTTAAAGGGCTTTGATAATGTGATTACTATCGGGAATGACACGCCTCTTTTAAAAACAAGCCAACTCATTAAAGCCGCTGCGCAGCTTGAGGAAAACAAGATTGTTTTGGGACCTTCTATTGACGGTGGATATTATTTATTGGGTCTCAATAAATCGCAATTCAACAAAGAGAAATTTTTACAACTCCCGTGGCAAACTTCAGCATTGACAAGTAGTTTGACGCGATTGCTCTCGTTTAAGAAAATCGAAGTTTGTTTCTTAAAAACGCTTCGGGATATTGACTCGATTACAGATGTCAAAAAATTGATTGACGGTTTTAAAAATCTTTCAGAAAAACTACTAAAAATAATACTTGCTATTTTCTCTTCGGAAATAGTAATCATTTTAAACATAAGCCTTTTCATTTCCTCTTTTCAGAAGAAAAACTGCTTCAATAAAGGCTCCCCTATTTTGCTTCAATAGTCGATTTTAATGACGCTTCACATTTCCGAAGAAATCAAAACTCCGGAAACCTTTAAGCTGTCAAATCCATTTTATTTCATTTAAAAACCAATCATTAATGAAGCAATTATATATTGCCTTATTGCTGTGTTTCACGGTCGTAGGGTATTCACAAACCAGTATTTCGGGGAACGTAAAAAACGCAGAGAACAACGAACCCATTCCGTTTGTAAACGTAGTGGTAGCTGGAACTACCACAGGAACCACGACCGATTTGGACGGAAATTTTTCTATGGTCGCCCCACCCGCCGGTACCGTTTTAGAGTTTTCGTCTATTGGGTTTACGCCTTTAAAATACACATTTAATAATGAGACCTCCATTTTCGTTCAACTCATACCATCTGCAGAAGGACTGGACGAAATAGTAGTGACCGCCCTTGGTATTAAACGCGAAGAACGCGAGTTGGGCTATACCGTACAGACCATAAAGGCCGAAGAAGTAAACGAGGTAAAAGCGGTCAATTTTTTAGATAATCTTTCGGGTAAATTAGCTGGAGTGACTATCTCGCAGGGAGCCACGGGTGTGGGTTCTTCGTCAAAAATAACCATTCGTGGCGAAGCATCTTTTAGCAATAACAATCCGTTATTTGTTGTTGACGGAACTCCTATTAACAATGAAACGGTATTCAATTTTACCAATGAAGCTGCGGCAGGATTTCAGGAAATTGACTTCGGAAACGGAGCCATGGAAGTCAATCCGGACGATATTGAAAGCGTAACAGTCCTAAAAGGCCCAAGTGCCGCGGCACTCTACGGAACGCGTGCATCAAACGGTGTAATTGTTATCGAAACTAAAAATGGCCAAAATAAAAAAGGACTCGGCATTAGCATCAACACTTCGTTATTTGTGGATAGCGCTTTTAGGTTGCCAGATTTTCAAAATGAATATGGACAAGGAAACTCGGGAGAATTTGAATATGTTGACGGTCTTGGTGGCGGTATCAACGATAACATTACCTATTCGTGGGGCCCTCGGCTGGATATTGGTTTATTGATTCCGCAATACGACAGTCCAGTGACATTGGCAGATGGAACGATTGTTCGGGGTGGAGATACAGCGCTTTATAATGGCCTGCCCATTGAAGGAACTCCCTTTAACAGCAATCCAGACAATTTAAAAGATTTCTATCGCACCGGCTATACGACCATCAATAACGCAAGCGTTGCTGATGGCTTCGGAAATGGTAATTACCGACTATCCTTCACAGATTTAAGAAGCGAATCTATCATTCCAGGTGTCAATTTAGACCGCCAAACCGTTGCCGCAAAATTACATTTTGAACCTTCGGAAAAAACCGAAATCAACACCTCGATAAACTACGTAAATTCTCGTAGTGACAACCGCCCCTCAAACGGCTACGGTAGTGAAAATGTAAATTACTCACTCGTAGCTTGGGGACCGCGCTCTTTAAACATTGATAATTTGCGCGATTACTGGCAACCTGGATTGGAGGGAATTCAACAATATTCATTCAACTATACATTTTTTGACAATCCTTATTTTATTCTTTACGAGAATAGAAATAGTTTTGATAGAGATCGTGTCTTCGGAAATATTAGTTTGAAACACCAATTTACACCAGAATTTAGTGTGTCGCTAAGAACAGGAATGGATTATTCTTCTGAAACGAGACAGTTGAGAAGAGCCTTTAGCAGTAACCGTTTTAGCAACGGAGCTTATGCAGAGCATGATGTGATGTACCGAGAAAACAACACCGATTTTTTAATGAATTACAAAAAAGACTTGGGTGATATTTCGGTTGATATTTCGGCAGGGGGAAATAGATTGGACCAAATAGCTTCCACAAAACAATCGCAAACAGTCAACCTCGCCCAACCCGGAATTTATAATTTAAACAACGCAGCTTCACCCATTGAAGTTTTTCAATTCAACTCTCAAAAAAGAATAAACTCTTTTTATGGAGTGGCAAAAATTGGGTACAAAGACTTTCTGTATTTAGATATTACTGGACGTAACGATTGGTCAAGTGCTTTGGCTACGCCATTTTCGGTGGATAATACATCGTTCTTTTATCCTTCGGTTTCCACGAGTTTTATTTTGAGCGAGGTGGCTTCATTGCCAGCTCTTTTCAGCTTTGCTAAAATAAGAGCGAGTTACGCACAAGTGGGGAACGACACTGGAGCTTACCAAACAAGTGGTGCATTTGTATCACAAACGCCTTTCTTGGGGCAGCCAACTTTCAGCAATCAAAACTTTATCCCAAATGCAAATTTGAGACCCGAAAAAGTAACTAACTACGAAGCTGGATTTGATGTGCGATTATTTAAAAGCAGATTAAATTTTGACTTTACCTATTACAATGCTTTGACCGAAGACCAGATTATTTCATTGCCAATCGCAATATCTTCGGGATACAATGAACAAGTTGTGAACGGAGGAAAAGTGAGAACCCAAGGAATTGAAGTCGTTACCGGAATTACTCCTATTAAAAATGAAAACTTTACTTGGAATTCTACGCTTAATTTCAGCACAAATAAATCTATTGTCGAAGATTTACCGCAGACAGATGGAAGATTAACGCTCGCATACAGTCGTATTTATGACAGTGCCAATCAAACAGTTTGGTTTCAAGTGGAAGAAGGTGGACAAGTGGGCGATATTTATGGAACTGGATATTTAAAAAATGAAAACGGTGATTATATTATTACTGATGACGGAAAATATATAGCCGATAATGAACTCCAATTACTAGGGAATTACAATCCAGATTTTATGCTAAGTTGGAATAATCAATTTCAATATAAAAATTGGGATTTAAGTTTTTTGTTTGATTGGAGACAAGGTGGCGAAATAGTTTCAAGAACCAGAGCACTTGGTAATGTGGGCGGACAACTTGCCGAAACAAGTTTTAGACCCGAAGAGGGAATCATCGCCGAAGGTGTTGTAAACACTGGGACAGCAGAAAACCCAAATTACGTCCCTAACACAACGGCAGTTTCTGCAGAGAGTTATTACCGGCAATTCTATGACCGCAACCACGAAGAAAATAATATATACGATGCAAGTTTTTTAAAACTACGCCAGTTTGCCATTGGGTATTCCTTTGATACAAAAAATGGATTTTTAGGACTTGAAGAAGGTGCTACAATATCATGCAGCATCATTGGCCGCAACCTGTTTGTGATTACAGAAAACCCACACTTTGACCCAGAACAATTAGCGGTTCAAGGAAATGGATTTGTGAGCGGTGTGGAGGATATGAGTTATGCGACTACTAGAAGTTTTGGTTTTAAAGCGGGGATTAATTTTTAGTCCCCCTTCTAACCTCCACCGATGGGTGAGGAACAAATAGATGATAAAATAACAAATAATTTTCCCAGCTCATTTTCTCCTAACAAGATAATGAGCTCCCCTCCCTCGGAGGGGTTGGGAGAGGAGAAAATATTAAAATATGAAAACAACACTAAAAATATATGGCCTGCTTCTCATTTTAATAATGAGCAGCTGCACGAAAGATTTTGAAGAAATAAACACAAATCCTAATGCCCCAAACTCGGTACAACCTAGTTTATTGTTGCGACAGGTTATTTATGATTTTGGAGAGCAAATGAGCTACGAAGGTTTTGTCGCTGGCGATTTATTATCACAACACCGCACAGCATTGGACTTTAATTTGTTCGACCGCCACGCATTAAAATCGCCTCAATTAGGCGGAAATCCATGGCCTATTTTCTATACAAATTTGCGTGATAATGAAATTATTTTAACACAATCCCGCGAGACAGAAACTTTTGCAGTTTATGAAGGGCCTGCGTTAATTTTAAAAGCATATATGACGGCTGGATTGACAGACCTATTTGGCGATGTGCCATATAGCGAGGCTTTCAACGGTGTGGATGGCACCGTGACTCCCAAATATGATTTGCAAGAAAACATCTATCAAGCCGAAAATGGAATCCTCGACAACCTCAACAAAGGGATTGCTGCCATCCAAGCGTATGACGATGTGATTCCGTTAGAAGGTGATATTTTGTTCGGCGGAAATTTAGAGGGGTGGATAACGTTTGCAAATTCATTAAAGATCAAACATCTATTACGGATTTCAAACAAAGTGGACGTTTCCGAAGAACTACAGAATATTTTCAATAATGGAAACTATTTTACATCCAACAGCCAAAATGCCATTTTCAACTTTACAAACACAGACCCAAACAGTTTTAGACTGGCGCAATTGAGAGTGGGAGATTTTAACAATTTTGTACTTTCTGAAACGATGGAAACCGTTTTAAAAGATTTAAACGATACTCGAATAGGAACATTTTTTAGACCTACTGAAAATTCCAATGGTACCGAATTTGGTGGATTGATTAATGGAATCGACGCATCAAACACATCGCTTGAACTTGCCGAACTATCACTCGCAGGAACTGTTTTTAGAGAAGACACCTCAACATTGGACGCCAACTATTTAACAGCTTGGGAAACCTATTTCAACCTTGCCGAAGCTGCCCAACGCGGCTTAATCCAAGCTGATGCACGTACCTTATATGAAACTGGCGTAACGCTAGCCTTTGAATATTGGCAAACAGATTTGCCGGCAGATTACTTATCAGGACCAGCGTCTTTTGATGCAGTAGGAACAACGCCAATTCAACAGATTGTCACGCAAAAATGGATTGCCAACATTATCAATGGTTATGAAGGCTGGGTAGAATGGAGACGTACAGGTTTTCCAGAATTTATGGACGTTCAAGCTAGTTTAAACAACGGGTTGATTCCAGTAAGAATGCCATATCCAGCAGAGGAAGAAGCATTAAATAATGAAAACTATCAACAAGCTGCAAATGCCACAAATGGCAATAGTATTGATGCAGCGGTGTGGTGGGATGAATAAACCCACTAGCCCCCGAAGGGGAACAATAAAAAAGATACTTGATGTACTATTTTAAAAACTTACAATATTAATCGCTAAGCTCCCTTCTCAGAAGGAGAAAGGCTGGAGATAAGGGAAAACGAAACTTTAAGTCCCTCTAGCCCTCGAAGTGGGGGAACTAAAAAAAGTCCCCCTCGGGGATTGAGGGAGACAGCGAAAAAGAAACACTAAAATATGAATGTAGAATTCTGGCAATGGGGATTGATAATAGTATCTAGTTTGATACTGTTTTTCCTGTCTCCATTAGCAAAACATAAAGATGAATTTTTCAAAGCTACGCACAATAAAAAAGCACCCTCTGCCCTATGGCTTACTGGGAGTTTGATTATTTCGTGGATTTTCGCGAAGAGTATCACAAATGCAGCAAATCTAGGACTTAGTTTTGGGATTGTGGGTGGCGTAGCGTATGCGGGTTATTATTTGTCTTTTGCCGTTGCTGGGGTTTTAATTTATCAACTACGAGTAAAAGGCGGATTTCAAAGTATCCATCATTTTTTGACAACAAAATTTGGAAGAAGTGCCATGGCATTATTCTCCATTTTAATTTCAATAAGGCTTTTCAATGAAGTTTGGAGCAACACGATGGTAATTGGAAGTTACTTTGGAGAAAGCGGAAGCACTTCGTATTATTGGGCCATTTTAGTGTTTACCGCTTTAACGTTAGCCTATGCCATTAAAGGAGGTTTAAGTAGTTCTATTTTTACCGATGTCATCCAAATGGTATTATTCTCGGTCTTACTTATTGTCATTTTGGGTGCCATATTTTCAACCGATAATTTTACAGTTTCTGAAGCGGTAACTTCTGGTAGCTGGACTTTTGAAATGGGACTTAATTTGTTATTTGCAGCGCTTTTACAATCGTTCAGTTATCCATTTCACGACCCGGTTTTGACAGACCGTGCTTTTTTAAGTTCGCCAAAAGTAACACGCCGAAGTTTTCTGTGGGCTAGTGTTTTAGGAGCAATGTGCATTGTACTTTTTAGTTTGATTGGGGTTTACGCGCAAAGCCAAGGAATGGAAGGACAAGCTGCGGTTGAAGTAGGAAAAGCCTTTGGTGTAGTCATTTTATTGGTCATTAATTTTATAATGATTACAAGTGCTGCGTCCACATTGGACTCTACATTTTCATCTTTTTCAAAACTATTGGCAGTAGATTTAAAGTTGGGAGACAACCTCACTTTTGGTCGTCTTTCCATGGCAGTTATCGCAATTTTAGGTACCATTCCCGTTTTTTTAAATGCTGAAATTTTAAGTGCGACGACTATTTCGGGAACCATGGTCATTGGATTGACGCCGGTTTTTATTTTTTGGAATAAAAATGTGCCTAAAATAAGTTTTCATTTAAGTGTAGCCTGCGGTATCATTTTCGGGTTATTGCTTGTTTTCAATATATTTCCGAAGCCACTCATATTCACCCAAGGAAAATACGCAGACCTCCTATGGGTAAATGTCTGGGGTATTTTAAGTTGCACCCTTTTATACCTCGCCCCATCATGGATAAAAAAATAGAACAATTAGGCACATTGACTGGCAAAGTGCTACTTTTTGGTGGTGTGTATAGCAATTTACAAGCGCTAGAATCCATAAAACGTATTGCCGAAAAACATCACATTTCAGCAGAAAATTGCATAAATACTGGTGACCTTGTTGGTTATTGCGCGCAACCCGAAGAAACGGTCCAACTATTTAAACTTTGGGGAGCAAAGAGTATTGTGGGTAATGTTGAAATTCAATTGCGAGATGGCGCAGATGATTGCGGCTGTGATTTTAGAGAAGGATCGCGTTGTGATGGATTTTCGCAATTATGGTACCCTTTTGCACAAAGTAAATTGACAAAAAACTCTTTAGCGTATTTAGAAACTTTGCCAGATCATATTCAGTTTAAATATGCCGAAAAAAATGTAACGGTGGTGCATGGTGCTTATAACAATATATCGCAATTTATTTACAAAAGTACCCCTTGGAAATTTAAGGAACCTTCATTCACCGCGACTAAAAGTGACGTTATTATTGCTGGACATTGCGGCCTGCCTTTTTATCATCAAAATGATGAAAAATTATGGTTAAATCCAGGAGTCATTGGTATGCCAGCCAATGATGGAAGTCCGCAAGTGTGGTATTGTATATTGGATGATGCAAAAGGAAAATTCAATTTTAAACATCATTCACTAGACTATAATCACCAATTGGCGAGCCAGCTCATGCGTAATGGATTGTTACCCGAAGAATATGCCCGAACCATCATCACTGGTATTTGGGATAATACTGAAATTTTACCTCCAATTGAAAGCGGTTTGCAAGGGTTTGGAATTTCATTTTGATAGGAGCCAACTTAAAAATATGGTATAAAATTTGACTAAATTTACATTGTGGAAAAAACATTTATTTTATTCGTCGTTTTATTGATTTCAGCCTCCAGTTTTGCTCAAAAAACGCTGGACGAGTTACTTCAACAATATAACACACGCAGCATTCCTTACATTTCGGTGGAAGAGTTGAGAATGAAACAGATTAATGGAGATGTGATAATTTTAGATGCTCGAGAGGAAAACGAATACCAAGTAAGCCACATCGAAGGTGCAAAATTTATTGGTTTCAACACCTTTTCTTCAGAAAGTGTACGAGCCGAAATCCCCGAAAAAGAAACTCCCATCATTGTGTATTGCTCTTTAGGAATTCGTTCCGAAGAAATTGGCGAGAAACTTAAAAAAGCAGGGTTTACGAATGTACAAAACCTCTACGGTGGTATTTTTGAGTGGAGTAATAATGAATACCCAGTTATCAACCAACAAGAAAAAGAAACAGATAGCATTCATGTTTTTTCCAAAGCTTGGGGAAAATGGTTGCTGAAAGGAGAAAAAGTATATTAAAAAATAAAGATTTAAAATGGCCATTTTAGGACTTAAAAGCACCGACGGAAACGAAAACTCAAAAGAGATTTTTCACTTCCCTACTTCAAAAAATGCCTTGATTATCTTTACTCGAAATCCAGAGTTAGGCAAATGTAAAACGCGACTTGCGGCAAAAGTGGGCGATGAAGCTGCATTGGAAATCTATAAATTTTTATTGCAACATACGGTGAAAATCACGACACCTTTAAAAGCAGATAAATTTGTGTATTATTCAGTGGAACATCGTGAACATGATGGTTGGGATAATTCCATTTTCAGCAAAAAAGTACAAAATGGAGAAGATTTAGGGACACGCATGCAACAAGCATTTTCTGAAATTTTTAAACTCGGTTATGAGCGTGCCATCATTATTGGTAGCGATATGTATGACATGGATACGCAAGACATCCAAAACGCATTTACTGCACTTGAAACCCATGACGCCGTTATAGGTCCAGCTGAAGATGGTGGTTATTATTTATTGGGAATGAAAGCTGTCCACGAGGCAGTATTTAAAAATAAAACTTGGGGAACGGATACCGTTTTAGCGGCAACGTTACATGATTTAAAGGATTTGAAAGTTGCAAAATTAGAGGAGAAAAACGATGTTGATTATTACGAGGACATTCAAGATATTGAAGTCTTTCAACAGTTTTTCCCTTCGGAATTAAAAAAGATTAAATACACATGAAAAAATTTATAAAAGAAGCAGTACAGTTTTTACAAAGTAGAGGTTTTGGGGAGCCAGAAGTGGGTATCATTTTAGGTACTGGTCTCGGCAAAATTATAGACGATGTTACCATTGAAGCCGAAATGAGCTACAACCACATCCCTAACTTTCCAACAGCAACCGTAGAGTTTCACAAAGGGAAATTGATTTATGGCGAATTGGCTGGAAAAAAAGTGGTGTTAATGCAAGGGCGATTCCATGTGTATGAAGGGTATTCGTTACTTGACGTTACATTTCCGGTACGGGTGATGAAACATTTGGGAATTTCAAAATTACTCGTGAGCAATGCATCTGGCGCAATTAATACTAGCTTCAAAAAAGGCGAAATCATGTTGATTGATGACCACATTAATCTGCAAGGGGATTCTCCTTTAGCATTTAAAGGCGTTGAAAAATTGGGTGAACGTTTTGTAGACATGAGCGCTCCCTATGACGCTGAAATGAATTCTAAAATTGAAAAGATTGCCAGAGAACACAACATCAATTTGCACAAAGGGGTCTATGCCAGCGTAGTTGGCCCTCAATTGGAAACTAGAGCTGAGTACCGTTATTTAAAAATAATTGGGGCAGATGCAGTGGGCATGAGTACCGTGCCAGAAATCATTGTGGCAAACCATTTAAAATTACCTGTGGTTGCTTTGTCAGTTTTGACAGATGAATGCGACCCAGACAACCTAAAACCTGTGGACATTCCAGATATTATTGCACAAGCTGGAAAAGCAGAACCACAAATGATTACCCTGTTTACCGAATTAATAAAAAGTCTCTAAAAATGGACAAAATTTTATCTTTTTTACTGGTGGGTGTCGGTCTTTATAAAGTTGTATATTCATTCATCGAAAATTTAGAAGTTGGATTACTTTTTGGAACAGAAATAAACATTTGGCTGTACCGAATTATTTGGACTTCGGTTATAGTTTTAGGTGTAATTTCGATTATTAAGAAGTCAAAACAGAAGCAACAGTAGTAAAGGAATTAAAATTTCCGAAGCTAGAAAAACATAAAATAATTAAACAAAAAGTGGTTGATAACCACAAAAAACTATGAGTTATTTAGATACAACACACGACGTTTATAAAGAAGCCGCATTAACACCAGATGTAGGATTATGTTGCACGACAAACCCTATTTGGGAATTACCCGGTTTGAAAATCCCTAAAATCATGCAAGAAATGAATTATGGCTGCGGAAGCACTGTGCATGCGCGCGACTTATCAAACAATCCAAAAATGCTGTACGTGGGCGTAGGTGGAGGAATGGAATTACTGCAATTTTCATATTTCAACCGTCAAAAAAATGGCGTGGTTGGTATTGATGTTGTGGATGAAATGCTAGAGGCTTCGCGTAAAAACTTCAAGATTGCCGAGGAGCAGAACGACTGGTTTAAAAGTGAATTTGTTGACCTCAAAAAAGGAGATGCGCTTAATTTACCCGTGGATGATAACTCAATTGATGTGGCAGCCCAAAATTGTCTTTTCAATATTTTTAAGGCTGAAGATTTAAAAAAGGCGATTGAAGAAATGTACCGCGTTTTAAAACCTCATGGAAAGTTGGTAATGAGCGACCCAACGTGTGAACAACCCATGAATGAAACTTTACGTAACGACGACAGACTTCGCGCACTGTGCCTTAGCGGAAGTTTACCCATCGCAGAATATGTAAAAGCATTGACAGATGTAGGTTTTGGAACTATTGAAATTAGAGCCAGAAAACCGTACAGAATTCTCGATCCAAAAAATTACCCAACTGATGAGTTGATTTACATTGAGTCTATCGAAGTGGCCGCTATTAAGGATCCAATGCCAGAAGATGGCCCATGTATTTTTACGGGAAAGGCCGCTATTTATTATGGTGACCAAGATTTCTTTGACGACAATAAAGGACACGTTTTATTGAAGAATCAACCGTTGGCGGTTTGCGATAAAACTGCGGGAGCATTAAAAGCTTTGGGCAGAGACGATATTTATTTTAGTGAATCGACATACCATTATGATGGTGGTGGCTGTTGTTAAATAATACGGTTCCTTTGGGACAATTTAATGGAAAAATACACAAACATATTTAAGGACTCGTACGCAGGATATTTTAATTATCTACTGCAAGAAATCACTACGTTTCATTGGGAAAATTATTTCTATGGATTGATTTTAGTATCGCTTGTAGTTTGGGGATTAGAAGTAGCATTCCCGTGGCGGAAAGACCAAAAAATTTTTAGAAAAGACTTTTGGCTGGATACCTTTTATATGTTCTTTAATTTCTTTTTGCTGAATTTAATTGTTCTCATTTTCCTTTCAAATGCTTCCGAAGCACTCTTTAACGACTTACTCGGTTTTGCAGGAATTAAATTGGAAGATTTTCAATTAGTAAATCTCAATGCTCTTCCCTACGGACTGGGATTGTTCGTATTTTTCATTGTGTCAGATTTTGTACAATGGAACACACATCGTCTTTTGCACAGAGTGCCATTTCTTTGGAATTTCCACAAATTGCACCACTCTGTAAAAGAGATGGGGTTTGCGGCCCACTTGCGATATCACTGGATGGAGCCCATTGTTTACAAATCACTTTTATATATTCCATTAGCCATTATTGGAGGATTTAATGTGGCCGATGTTGCGATAGTTCATTTCTTCGCATTGACCGTTGGGCACTTAAATCATGCCAACTTAGGCTGGGACTACTGGCTGCTGAAATATGTTTTCAACAACCCAAAAATGCACATTTGGCATCACGCTAAAGAACTTCCAGAAAACCATAAATACGGTGTAAATTATGGTTTGACCTTGAGCATATGGGATTATATTTTTAAAACAAATCACATCCCTTATGAAGGTAGAGATATTGAATTAGGATTTGAAGGTGATGAAGATTTTCCTAAAAGCTTTTTAAAACAAGAAGGCTATCCGATGACTAAATAACTGCAGAAATAGTAATGGTTTTAATCGCTTTATAAATTCTTGGAACAACTATTGCTTCTTCTGAAATGTTACTTCACCAAAACCGACCAACACTTAAAACAACAACGTATGAAATCAATAGTCCAAATAGTTCTTTTCAGTTTTATAATTAGCAGCTGTTCTGGAACGAAGAAAATTTCAGAAGAAAAACCTGTGAACAATATTGTCATTCACGATACAATGGAAATCCCTGAAAAACCAGAGGCGCCAATGGTTGGGACTGGAACTAAAGTTACAACAACAATCCCTGTGCGCGATATGCCTACAATTCCAGAGAAAGAAATCCCTGTGGAAGAATTTGTTGAAGTAAATCCGCAACAATTTACACCACCAACAAATAACCCTAAAACTATTGAACCTGTAGTTCCCAAAGTAGTTGTCACCTTTGACCACACACCATTTGACAATTTATTGAAAAGTAACGTAACGGCGAAAGGAAATGTAAACTATGCCGATTTTGCAAAAGACAAAAATAAATTACGAAATTATATCGCCAGTTTAGGAAAAAATATGCCAACTGAGGATTGGAAAACCGAAGACAAATTAGCCTATTGGATGAATGCTTACAATGCGATGACGGTAGATTTAATTTTAAGAAATATGCCATTGGAAAGCATTAAGGATATAAAAAATCCTTGGGATCAAAGGCTATGGAAATTAGATGAAAAATGGTACAATCTTGATGAAATTGAACATCAAATTTTAAGAAAAATGGGCGACCCGAGAATTCATTTTGGAATCAATTGTGCCTCATTTTCTTGTCCGCCATTATTGAATGAAGCATTTACAGCAGCTAAGGTCAACAGCCAATTAGATTTTCTAGTAAAGCGATTTATCAATGATAACTCTAGAAATACAATTGGAAAAGATGCTGTTGAAATTTCAAAAATATTCGATTGGTTTTCTAAAGATTTCAAACAAAACGGAAGCGTTATTGACTACCTCAACAAATATTCAAATTTAAAGATTGATAGCAATGCCCGCGTGCGCTACAAAGACTATAACTGGGAGTTGAATAAATAGCTAAAGTTTTACTAAAGCTGGCACAACCTAGCGTTAATGAAGCCACTATGCACCAATGATTTGAGTATTTTTAAATCAAAATAATTTTTATGAATTTTTTAAAATATCCGATATCAATATTGGTAATCGCTTTCACGCTACAAAGTTGTAACTTATTGTCAGCAGCAGGCATTGGTAGCCAAGCACAACCTGTTAAACAAGTGGACCAACCATTAACAAGCACAACGGCAAATTCAGCTGTGAACATAAACCATGAGCAATGGACGGGATTACTTAAAACGTATGTGAACAGCAAAGGTTTAGTGGATTACAAAGGGTTTAAAAAAAATGAGCAAGAGCTCGATGAATATCTAGACATGCTCGCTTCTCAAGACCCAAACAACGAGTGGAGCCCTCAAGAATTATTAGCATTTTATATCAATTTATATAATGCGCAAACCGTTAAATTAATTGTTGAAAATTATCCGGTTGAAAGTATTAAAGATATTAGTGGCGCTTGGACAAAAGGACGTGCTCGTGTTGACGGAAGAGAATTATCACTCGGAGGAATCGAAAACGGAATCCTTAGAAAAATGAACGAACCCCGCATTCATTTTGCTATAAATTGTGCATCTATTTCTTGCCCTAAACTTTTAAATGAAGCTTACACGGCCTCAAAAATTAATGAGCAATTAGATAAAGTGACAAAGGATTTTATCAATAGCGATAAAAATGAAATCAGCCCCAAAAACCCTAAAATATCAAGCATATTCTCATTTTACCCAAAAGATTTTGAAGTAAATGGCACACCTGATATCGCTGGGTACATTAACAAATACAGCAAGACCAAAATTGATGCTGGCGCTCCTTTGACTTACTTAGAATACAATTGGAATTTAAACGAACAATAATTTTCGCCCTCCAAATTTAAACCAATGACGTTACTTAGTAATTTCATTGGTTTTTTAATGTTTAAAATCAAAACCACAACGTTTAGTTTTTCGTAAGTTTACACCTATGCTTAGCATCATTATCCCAGTTCTCAACGAAGCCAAAAACATCACGAATGTTCTCCAACATCTCGTTACAAATGCTTCGGAAATAAACAAAATTCAAGTGATTATTGTTGATGGTGGCAGTAGTGATAATACAGCAACACTCGTTACTTCATATGCTGAAATTTCAAAAGCGAACATCATCTTAATTCCTTCGGATAAGGGACGCGCAAGACAAATGAATGCTGGCGCACGAAAGGCAACCGGAAAGATTCTATATTTTCTGCACGCAGATTCGTTTCCGCCGAAAAGTTATGATGACCTTATCATTCAAGAAATAGCAAAAGGAAACCCAGCAGGATGCTTTAAAATGAAATTTGATAGCAGCCATTGGTGGCTCAAACTTGCCAGTTGGTTCACTCAATTTTCATGGCGAGCCTGTCGTGGTGGTGACCAAAGTCAATTTATCACTCGTCAACTTTTTAATGAAATTGGTGGTTTTGACGAAACCTATACTATTTATGAAGACAATATTTTGATCAGCGAATTGTATGAACGTAACAAATTTGTTGTCATTCAAGAATGGATTATAAGTTCGGCACGTCTTTATGAACAGCACGGTGTTTGGAATTTACAATATCACTTTTTTACCATTTATTTTAAAAAATGGATGGGCGCAGATGCAGATGAATTGTACGCATATTATCTAAAAAACATCAAACAACAGCGCGCGGCTAAAGTTGAAGAAACAGCCGCTGAACCTATTAAGGTTTTTAGCGATAAATAAAACTTTAAGATTTCTACAACACAATTTTATTCGCTTCGGTTGTAACTTCGAGTTCCAACAAAAAAACGAACTATGAATATTTTTGAAGCCATTAGAGCAGACCACGACATACAACGCGAACTTCTTGACCAAGCACTTGCAACCTCTGGAGAAAGCAAAGAGCGTAAACAGATTTGGAAAAAACTAAAAGTTGAATTAAAAGGTCACGAGGTTGCAGAAGAACGTAATTTTTACAAGCAATTAATGGATAACGACATGATGGTCGAGCATACTCGTCACGGCATTGCAGAGCATCATGAAATTGATGAGTTGATTGAAAAAGTGGAAGAATCTGACATGGACACTTCAGCTTGGTTAGCTAATTTAAAAGCATTGGACCACCAAGTACGTCATCATCTTGAAGATGAAGAAAAAGCATTTTTCCAGTTAGCTGGAAAAGTATTTAGTGAAGCTCAAAAAACGAGTTTGGCGAAAGAATACAACAAAGAAATGGAAGCGCAAAGAGCGTAATTTTTCATTTCAATAAACAATACTTAACCTCTAAAACATTTTTAGTTTTAGAGGTTTTATTTGTCATTACTTCTAGAAAAATGTTGTTTGATAATCTTTTCCACGGGTTTATTCTGCGGTGTAAATTGCGAATCCAACTCACCTCCCACTTTTGAATGGTCAATAAACCATTTCCAGATAAAACCTCCTGCAAACCAAGGCTCATCGTATAAAACATCAAATAGACCTTTTGTTAAATTTGTCTGCGCTTCTAGATTTACATCAATCATTTCCCGGCTGCTCAACCAAGGTTCTTTTCCTGCAAAATTCACACTTCGATAGCCGTATTCTGTAAACAAAATGGGCCTTTTATTGGCTTCGGAAATTTCTTTCATTTCAGCTTTCCATTGTTGCCAACCCAATTTTGCCTCCTCAACGGTTGGCGTCTTGCTCTCTGAAATGGGGAAATAAGCATCCACACCTATATAATCGAGTTGACCCCAAAAAGGTACACGTTTGTATTCGTCCCAATTGGCAGCGTAGGTCAATATGCCTTTATATACTTTTTTGACTTCGGAAATGAGATGATCCCAAAATTTGGGTCGCTCGATGATAAATTGTTCTAATTCTGTTCCAATGCAAAACATTTCAGTATTCATTTCAGCAGCTAATCTCGCGTAGATTAAAATAAAATCGAGATAACTTTCTTCCAAATTTTTCCAATTTTCTTCACTATTCATTTTTAAATAGCCTGTAAACTCGCCTCGCCAAATCCAAATTTGCGGTTTTATCATTACTGCAATGTTGTTTTTATGGAGCATTTCAACATATTGTTGTACTCCTTCGGCACGTTCGCCAAACCATTGGCGCTCTGTATTATATTGCAATGTGGGGGTTTCTAAATCTCTAATAAAACCAAAAGGCATTACCGCAGCGTAATTAGCATGCAAGTTTACCACCGCATCTAAATGTTCTTGAGTAGTAGCCTCTCCCGAAGCCACAAAACTAATTCCATTGATTTTTTTCGACGGTTGACTTGAGCAATTCTGAAATAATAAAAAACAACAAACAAGTCTAAATAATAATTTCATCGATACGAAGATTGAATGTGGAAGATAATTAAAATGAACATTATAGATAGTTAAAAATTTCAAGGGATTTAAAATTTCCGAAGCTAAAAGTTTCAAAAAGCTATATCTCCATTTGTGTAAAGTTTGTACCTTGAAATGCGACTCATTAAAATACCTGTCAAAAATTAATTTCAGACTCCTCGATAAAATTTATGAAACATATTGTCATTATTGGAAATGGAATTGCTGGAGTCACTGCAGCACGCCATATTAGAAAATTAAGCGATTATAAGATAACTATTATCAGTGCCGAGACAGACTACTTTTTCTCGCGTACTGCTTTGATGTATGTGTATATGGGGCACATGAAGTTTGAGCACACCAAACCCTACGAAGATTATTTCTGGAAGAAAAATCGCATCGATTTGATGAACGCTTACGTCACGCAAGTACTCCCCGAAGAAAAAGAAGTGGTCACAAAAAATGGCGAACGCATAAAATATGACTCTTTGATATTGGCAACGGGTTCGAAGCCGAATAAATTTGGTTGGCCGGGACAGGAATTAGATGGCGTTCAAGGATTATATTCATTTCAAGACCTACAAGCACTCGAAAAAAACGCACCCAATAAAGAGGTTTGCAATAGAGCTGTCATTGTTGGTGGTGGTTTAATAGGAATTGAAATGGCTGAAATGCTTCGCACACGTGATATTCCCGTTACTTTTTTAGTGAGAGAAAAGAGTTTTTGGAACGGAGTTTTACCGAGTGGTGAAAGCGAAATGATCAACAAACACATTAAAAGTCATCACATTGATTTAAGATTAAACACCAATCTCAAAGAAATTTTAGCGGACGAAAACGGCAGAGCAAGGGCAGTTATTATTGAAGAAACGGGCGAAGAATTACCGTGTAATGTGGTGGGGTTAACGGCTGGTGTAACTCCAAATATTGACTTTTTAAAAGAAACTCCAATTGAATTAGATAAGGGAATTAAAGTAAACCGCTTGCTTGAAACAAACATTAAAGACATCTACGCCATAGGCGATTGCGCAGAACAACACGAAGCCATTGGCAACCGTCGCCCTGTTGAAGCCGTCTGGTACACAGGTAGAATGATGGGCGAAACGGTAGCGCAAACCATTTGTGGAAACCCCATGGAATATAATCCTGGACATTGGTTTAATAGCGCTAAATTTTTGGACATTGAATATCAAACGTATGGCTGGGTTTATAGTGAAAGAAATAAAAAAGAAAGTGAGCAGCATTTTCATTGGCAGCATCAAGATGGCACAAAATGTATCACAATTGCCTTTCACAATAATACTAGAGAGTTTTTAGGCATAAACACCTTTGGTATTAGAATGAAACACGAAGTTTTTGATAGGTGGCTCACTGAAAAAAGGGATGTGGATTATGTGATGGAACACCTTAAAAAAGCCAATTTTGACCCAGAATTTTACACTCATTTTGAGAAAGAAATTCTTGAACATTTTAAAAATACCGAAAAAATTACTGCTTAAAAATTTATAGCAATAAACACATTTATGAGCACAATACAAAGAGACATGTCCCTCACGGGTCAACCGCCCAAAAGTATTAACACCACTCAAAAGACAGGAACACTAATTGGAATGTTTGGGTTAATCATTATTACCCTAGCTGGATTTAATATAAATTTTCCCGATAAAGGATTGTGGCTCACCATTTCATTAATTGCGATATTATCAGGGATAATCATATTTACCCTTGGCGCTTATAGCTCAAAAATGGAAGGTATAAAAAATGATGGGGTGTGGTTTAAATCAATAACAAGTAGAGGATATCTCGCTTGGTTATTGGGAATAGCACTTACAGGATTTTATGTAATTCTATATTTCTTTCCGCAGTATTTGGGTTTGGTAAAAGAAGGCGAAAACACAGGCATCATTGCACTTTTTGACCCTTTGAGCAAGCTTTTGAGCGGTAACCCAGCTAGCCAGTGGTTTGTGTACGGCACCTTATATACGATTGCCATTTTTGCTTTTGGTATTAAATTTTTCTACAAATACCGTCATAATACCTACGAGAAAATTAGAACTGTGAGTGTCATGTTTTTTCAAACTTCGTTTGCCTTTTTAATCCCAGAGTTTATGTCGCGCCTTAACAGCGACAGTTTTTCATTACCCTACTACGATTTAAAAAACATCTGGCCACTCAACTATTATAACTTTGAACAGTACCGTGTTGACTCCTTTATTTCTGCGGGAGATATTGGTCTTGGTCTATTGCTGTTTGGTATCGCCTCTATCTTTATCATTACACCTATTCTCACTTACAAATATGGAAAACGCTGGTATTGCAGCTGGGTTTGTGGATGCGGCGGCCTCGCAGAGACAGCAGGAGACCCCTTTAGGCATTTGAGCGATAAAAGAATGGTCGCTTGGAAAATAGAACGCTGGGTAATCCACAGTGTCTTAGTATTTGTAGTAGTAATGACTACAGCCGTTATTCACTCTTATTTGGGAGAGGATGCTTCAAAATACTGGCTCACTAAAGATACCTTCCTCATAGGAGTTGCCGTTTTTTTAACACTATTATTTTTAGGAATTTGGATATTTAAACGAGAAGAACTTGCCAAAGACGCCCGTTTAGGAGCCATTGGTTATTTTGTAATTGTAATTGCTCTCATTGGAATGCATTACGCAACAGGCAAAAATGTTTTTTTGTTCGAAGCAGAAACGCTCCGACAAACCTACGGATTTTTATTAGGCGCTATATTCTCTGGCGTAATTGGGACAGGTTTTTACCCCATTTTTGGAAACCGTGTTTGGTGTCGCATGGGATGTCCCATGGCAGCGATATTAGGAATGCAACAGCGACTTTTCTCAAAATTTAGGATTACCACAAACGGCGGTCAATGCATCTCTTGCGGTAATTGCTCCACCTATTGCGAAATGGGAATCGACGTGCGTGCTTACGCTCAAAAGGGAGAAAATATTGTGCGTAGCTCTTGTGTGGGTTGTGGAATTTGTTCGGCAGTTTGCCCACGTGGTGTACTAAAGCTTGAAAACGGCCCTCTCGAAGGTCGCATAGATAGCAACGAGATTTTATTGGGTAACGATGTAGATTTAATGAAATTGATAAACAATAAATAATAGAAATTTAGAGAAAAAACGTTAGTTTTAAAAACTATCAACGTCTATTAGCTCACTATTTTCTTCGGAAATTTCAAAGCCATTACTATGATTGTTTTGAATGAATTTCGCGTGGTTTCGGAACGTATTATTTCCGAAGCTGAAACATTTATTCAACCATCCATTTGGAATTGCGAATATATCAAAGGAAAACCCCTTATTAATAACGATATTGCGACCAGAAATCGAAGCAAATTTCCGAAGGAAAAAGAATACTTTTAAATTTTCAAGAGTGCTAAAACGGCCACTATTTTAATGAACCCCATCATAAAAGTCATCATTCCAGCCTACAACGAAGCTGACTCCATAGGCCTTGTAATTAAAGACATTCCGTCCATCGTGGACGAAATAATTGTGGTGAGCAACGCCTCGACCGATGCTACTGAAATTGTTGCCTCAAATGCTGGAGCAACGGTTTTGCGGGAAGAAAATATGGGATACGGCTATTCTTGTCTTAAAGGTATGAGGCATATTGCTAGTTCAAAAAACAAAGCCGATATCGTTGTATTCTTGGATGGCGATTACAGCGATTTCCCGGAACAACTTACCGAACTTGTCGCTCCAATTATTGAAAAAAATATTGATTTTGTTATTGGTGCGCGTGTTGCCCACTTGAGAGAAAATGGTTCTATGACGGTTCCACAAAAATTTGGGAATTGGCTGGCAACTTCATTAATGGGTTTGTTTTTTGGCTCAAAATTTACAGATTTAGGTCCGTTTAGAGCTATCAAATATGACAAACTTTTATCTCTTGAAATGGAAGATAAAACCTACGGCTGGACCGTAGAAATGCAATTGAAAACATTGAAAAAAAAATACACATACGTTGAAATCCCTATGAAATATAGAAACAGGATAGGTGAATCTAAAGTTTCAGGCACAGTAAAAGGTGCTATATTTGCAGGCATTAAAATATTAGGTTGGATATTTAAATACTCGTTCAAAAAATGATTCTTGAAACCATCATCATGGTTATTTATTCGGTTGCGCTCATTCTTATCTTGATGTATGCTTTGGCCCAACTCAACCTGCTATTTAATTATTTACGTTCCAAGAAAAATCAAGAGGTTTGTGAAACGTTCGATTTTTCTAATTCTGATGAAATTCCTTATGTGACCATCCAACTGCCTGTGTACAACGAAATGTATGTGATGGAAAGGCTTTTGGATAACATCGCTACATTGGAATATCCCATTGATAAGTTAGAGATACAAGTACTCGATGATTCTACGGATGAGTCTTTAGAAACTACAGCAACACAGATTTCTTCCCTTAAAAAAAGAGGACTTGATATTCAGCACATCACCAGAAAAGACCGTTCAGGTTTTAAAGCGGGCGCATTAAAAGAAGGTTTAAAAACTGCAAATGGAGAATATATTGCCATTTTTGATGCTGATTTTCTTCCTAAAAAAGATTGGTTGAAAAAGACGATTCTGTACTTTAAAAATCCAGAAATTGGTGTAGTGCAAACACGATGGGGCCATATTAATCGTGACTATTCCATACTTACCAAGGTACAAGCATTTGCCTTAGACGCGCACTTTACGTTAGAACAAGTGGGACGGAATAGTGAAGGGCATTTTATCAACTTTAATGGGACTGCTGGGGTTTGGCGTAAAGAATGTATTCTGGACGCTGGAAATTGGGAAGGCGATACATTAACCGAAGACCTCGATTTGAGTTACCGCGCACAATTGAAAAACTGGAAATTTAAATACCTGGAAGAAGTAGAAACTCCGGCGGAACTACCCGTTGTCATTAGTGCCGCACGTTCGCAGCAATTTAGATGGAACAAAGGAGGCGCTGAGAATTTCCAAAAAATGATGGGTCGCGTATTGAAAAGTGATACTATTTCTGGTAAGACAAAAATTCATAGTCTATTGCATTTGCTAAATAGCACTATGTTTTTGAATATTTTTTTAGTGGCGGTATTGAGTATTCCCATGTTGTGGATAAAAAACGAATACGAGCATTTAAAAATGTACTTTGTAGTGATGAGCTTCTTCGTTATCAGCACTGTAATATTTTTTGTTTGCTATTGGTTTATGTTCAAAAATATTTACGGTGGAGGAATCAAGAAATTTTTGCGATATACAGGAATGTTCTTTACATTTTTCTCTATCGCGATGGGGTTTTCATTTCATAATACCATTGCTGTCATTGAAGGTCATATAGGAAAGAAAAGTGAGTTTGTACGCACACCAAAATTCAACATCAACAACTTAAAAGACAAATGGAAAGGCAATAAATACTTGAAAAAGAACATCTCCATCAATGTTATTTTTGAAGGTTTACTGATGCTTTATTTCGCATTTGGAATGTACTCCGCATTTATCGTTGGGGACCAAGGTGGCGATTTTGGATTGTTCCCCTTTCATTTAATGCTTTTTATAGGTTTTGGTTTTGTCTTTTTTAAGAGTTTGACGAGTAAGGTTTAAGGTCTCAGAGATATCCTAAATTGCTGTGGGGTCATGAATTCTAATTTTTTGAACTGCCTATTAAAATAACTCACATTATTGAATCCAGAATTAAAAGCAATTTCAGAAATCAACATTTTTCTGTGATGCTTCATTAATTTCTTAGCAAATTTTATTTTTTCAGAATTGACAAAATCAATTGGAGAAATACCTAAAGTGTTTTTAAATTTTTTATGAAAATTAGAAGTACTCATATAGGCCTTCTCTGCCAATTGATCTATGGTTATACTTTTGTCGGTTAAGTTTTCACGTATATATTTTACTACATATCCTATTCGGGTATCACTAAAAATATGCAAATCATCATTTAAGATACTCTGTTTCGCTTTTGTTTGTAATAGCCTCACTATTAATTCTTGTATCATCAAGTCTAAGAGCACATCCTTTGACGCTGTATTTTTTGTAAAAGTATTTACCAGTCTTTCTAATAAATAATTCACCTCTACTTGATGTGTTAAATGAGATGCAATTCCTTTTTCAAGTGTCCAAATTTCTTTTTCATCTTTTAATAAAACTGCTTCATTAAATTTGTTAGCTACTTCATGAATTTTTTCTGAATCAATACCTAAAGCTAAACACTGTGTAGGATTTTCTTTGCTAGCTATAGGAAAGTCAATTATCATTTCTTGGTTTGATGGCATCACTACAGATTCACCGGGTAAAAAATCAAAAGATTTCTTCTCCTTTAAATGCATTATTTTTTTTCCAGTAAGCATACTGGCAATTACAGGAAAATTAAAAGTGAGCGAAACTTGTTCTGCAATAGTGTGTGTCTCAAATATATTTAGTTCAGAATACGCAGCATTGTAAGTAGTACGATTCTCTACTAATGTATAGAGTTTTCTAGAAGCTTTATGCATTGATAACGAGTGATTCATGCTCAATAATACGATAATTAGCGTTATTAATAAAAGGTTTATAGAAACGTACTATCTTTCTATAGGATTGTTCAAGTTAATGAATTATTAATAAAATACATTTATCATCATTACGTATTTAACAATCAAATTATTAATTATTTATCATTATGAGTAATATAGCAACACAATCTGGAACAGCAATTGAACATCCAAAATTTAAGAGTCAATATGATAACTTTATTGGAGGTAAATGGGTAGCACCAAAAAAGGGAGAATATTTTGAATGTATCTCTCCGGTAGATGGAAATTCTTTTACAAAAATTGCACGTTCAACTAAAGAAGATATAGATTTTGCAGTTGAGGAAGCTTGGAAATCTGCTCCTCACTGGAATAACACGTCAGTAACCGAACGTAGTAATATTCTATTAAAGATAGCAGATATCATTGAAAAAAACATTGAAGTATTAGCTAAAGCTGAAACGTGGGATAATGGAAAACCTATTAGAGAAACTATGAATGCTGATCTTCCTTTAGCTGTAGATCATTTTAGATACTTTGCTGGTGTAATAAGAGCAGAAGAAGGTGGAGCAAGTGAACTTGACGAAAATACATTGTCATTAAACATTTGGGAACCTTTAGGTGTTGTAGGACAGATTATCCCATGGAACTTCCCGCTGTTAATGGCCACTTGGAAATTAGCCCCAGCTCTAGCTGCAGGAAATTGCGTAGTGCTCAAACCAGCAGAACAAACTCCGGTTGGCATTATGATATTAGCAGATTTAATTAAGGATGTAGTTCCAAACGGGGTATTAAACATAGTAAATGGTTATGGATTAGAAGCTGGAAAACCTCTCGCCTCTCACCCAAAAATAAACAAGATTGCATTTACAGGCGAGACTACAACGGGACAACTTATTATGCAGTACGCTTCAAAGAACATCATACCCGTAACGCTTGAACTTGGTGGGAAATCTCCAAATATCTTCTTTAAAAGTATTATGGACGCAGATGATGATTTCTTTGATAAAGCTATTGAAGGAGCAGTAATGTTTGCCTTTAACCAAGGAGAAGTATGTACGAGCCCCTCTAGGATTTTAGTAGAAGAGAGCATTTACGATGATTTTATGAAACGAGTGGTCGAGCGCACTAAAGCTATAAAAATAGGACATCCCCTAGATCCTGAAACTATGATGGGGGCACAAGCTTCAAATGATCAATTTGAAAAAATACTTAACTATATAAATATAGGAAAAGAAGAAGGTTGCGAAGTGTTAACTGGCGGAGAAGCAGCTTACAATGAAGGACTTGAAGGCGGTTATTATATACAACCTACAATCTTAAAAGGAAATAATAAAATGAGGGTTTTTCAAGAAGAAATATTTGGCCCTGTAGTTTGCGTTACAACTTTTAAAGATGAAGAAGAAGCTGTTGAAATTGCAAACGATACGTTGTATGGATTAGGCGCAGGTGTATGGACGCGAGACACACATCAGGCTTATCAAGTTGCCCGTAAAGTAAAGGCAGGTCGTGTTTGGGTAAATAATTACCACGCTTATCCTGCACATGCTCCATTTGGCGGTTATAAAAAATCTGGAATAGGTAGAGAAAACCATAAAATGATGTTAGACCACTACAGACAGACTAAAAATATGCTAATCTCTTATGACAAGAAAAAACTAGGCTTCTTCTAAAATTTTAAAATAAAAAAAAGGGTCGAATTTTAACTATTTCGACCCTTTTAAAATTTATAGTGTATGGAAAAATCAAGAGTGGACATTACTGAAAAAGCAACAGATATTGTTGTTCAATTACAAGAGAAACATGGCGAATTAATATTTCATCAAAGTGGTGGATGTTGCGATGGTTCTTCTCCTATGCTATTGCTAAAAGAGGATTTATATCTCGACGAAAGTGATGTCCTTTTAGGCCATGTCGCTGATGTTCCTTTTTATATGAATATAGATCAATAAAAATATTGGAAACATACGCATTTAACAATTGATATCGTCAAAGGAATTGGATCCAGCTTTTCTATTGAAATCCCATTAGGTATTCGTTTTTTAATAAAATCAAGACTACTAACTGAAGAAGAAAACGCTTATTTTAAAATTTCTGAAAAAGAATCTTAAAAAGTAACCTCAACAACAACCATTTCCCCATCACGATTTACAGTTACCATCGCACGTTGCCCTTCTTCAAACGTTGCAAGTGCTTTCATATAACTCATCATATCTGTAGTTTCTAAATCACCTAATTTAACAACAATATCCCCTTTTTGCAATCCTGCTTTTTGCGCGGCCTTGTCCTCACTCACACCATCAATTCGCATTCCTTCACCGCTATATAAATAATCTGGAACTACGCCAAGAGCCACCTTAAACATAGGTACTTCTTCACTTTCATTTTTTGTCTTTCTGAAATTTAACTTCCCTGCATCATCGAGGTCTTTAATGACATTTAAAATATAATTGGCAATTTTATCCATGCCCTCGTAATTCAACTTCTCCGCGTCATCACTTGGTTTGTGATAATCCTCATGCTGACCCGTAAAAAAATGAAGCACTGGAATATCAGCTAAATAAAACGAAGTATGATCACTTGGCCCTACACCACTAACATGTTCTGCAATATTTAATCCTTGGTCGTTGTTCGCAAATAATGTTTGTTTAAAAATAGGAGACGTTCCCACACCGTGAACTGCGACAGTATTTTCATCATTCAATTTTCCAACCATGTCCATATTGATCATATATGAAACTGCTTTGGTGTCAATCGTTGGATTCTTTACAAAATAATTAGACCCTAATAATCCCATTTCTTCTCCAGAAAATGCAATAAAAAGATAATTATTATTTTTGGCAGTTGCTTCGTTTTTTATCATTTCCGAAGCCAATTTAAGCATCACAGCCACTCCACTTGCATTATCATCTGCGCCATTGTGTATCGCTTCGCCCTCGCGATATAGAGAACCCTCGCCTCCCATACCCAAATGGTCATAATGCGCTCCTATAACAACCGTTGTTGGCGCGCGATTATCAATATACCCCAGCACATTTGTTCCCGTTAACGTTCCATCAGCATTTTTTGTGGCAAAGCCGGCTTGCTCATGCGGATTTGAACTTGGCTTAAAGTTAAAAGTCTGTGTATATTGACCGTTCATTCCTTTTGGTTGGAGTCCGATTTCCTTAAATCTTTTTGCAATATATTCAGCTGCTTGGAGTTCGCCGGGAGTACCTGTTTCTCTGCCTTTAAAGGCATCATCAGCCAAAGCAAAGACATCTTCTTTCATTGTTACGACCGTTTTTTTTGTTTCTTGTTTACAAGAAATTGCAATGAAAACAGCGAATAGTATTACAATTGAGCGCATAATCTTATTTTTGCACAAAATTACTAGAATTATGAGACTATTTGCTTGCCTATTTGCGATTTGTATGTTGTTCTCTTGTAAGAATGATGGAAAGAAAAGCACTTCTGAAATATTAAATTCGGAAACCGTTTCCGAAGAAAAATCAATGAGAGAGGCATTTCTTGATAAAAACACGAATGACACGTTAATTTACCCCGAAGAAATTCATCTTAAAAATATTCGCCAAGTGACTTTTGGAGGTGATAATGCCGAAGCGTATTGGAGTTTTAATGACAAGCAATTGGTATTTCAATCCAACTTTAAAGATTGGGGGGTTAATTGCGACCAGATGTTTTTAATGAACGCAGACCAAACATTTAACGGGAAGCAACCACCTATGATTTCGACTGGAATGGGGCGCACCACATGCGCTTATTTTCTCCCAGACAATAAACATTTTGTTTACGGAAGCACGCACTTAGCAGACAAAGAATGTCCAGAAGTACCGCTTAGAAAAAACGGAAATTACGTTTGGCCGGTGTATGATAGCTTTGATATTTTCGTTTCAGACTTAGAAGGAAATATTACGGGTCAATTGACCAATCAACCTGGTTATGATGCAGAAGCAACGGTGTCCCCCAAAGGTGATAAAATTGTTTTTACCTCAACCAGAAGTGGCGATTTAGAGCTTTACACCATGAATATTGACGGTAGTGATGTCAAACAAATCACAAACGAATTGGGCTACGACGGAGGCGCTTTTTTCTCTCCAGACGGAACAAAACTAATCTTTCGTTCTTCACGCCCAAAAACGGAAGCCGAAATTAAAAAGTACAAAGACTTACTTGCTGAAGGCTTGGTGGAACCTGTTGATATGGAACTCTACATTTGTAATGCAGATGGAAGCGATTTAAGACAATTGACTAATCTTGGTAATGCAAATTGGAGTCCGTTTTTTCATCCAAGCGGAGAGAAAATATTGTTCTCAAGTAATTTTGAAGCAGAGCGCGGTTTCCCTTTCAATTTATATTTAATAGATATCGACGGAAAGAATTTAAAGAGAGTAACTCACGGAGAAACGTTTGACGCATTCCCTGTATTCAGTAATGATGGTAAATATTTAGCCTTCTCTTCAAACCGAAATAATGGTGGCGGAAGAGACACTAATTTGTTTATTGCCGAGTGGCAGGATTAGCCAAGGAATCTGTGATAAAACCTAAAAAAATGTGAACGCTTCAATTAAAGAAAACTATTCATCACTACTACTCATTCTCTTGAGTGTTGCGGGATATTTTTATTTTGGACATTCACTGGAACGTACCGAATTTTTAAAACTCTTATTTCTTTATTCTGGATTGTTTTTTTGTGCTTGGCGCCTTATCAAACAGAGCAAGTTTAACTTTTGGGTACTTGCTGGAATAGGTGTTTTTTTTAGGCTCCTTTTTTTACCAGCAATCCCAAATTTAAGTCAGGATTTTTATCGATTTATTTGGGATGGGCGTATTTTGTTGGAAGGTTTTAACCCCTATTTATTTACTCCAGATGTATACTTTATAGACCTCTCGACTGCGCTCGGAGAGACAAAACCAATCATTGATCAAGCTACGCAGCTTAGGGCTGGAATGGGAGACCTCAACGCAAGTCATTACAGTAATTATCCGCCCGTTAACCAACTCTTATTTACTGTTGCCGCTTTGTTTGCCGGAAAGAGTATTTTGAGCTCAGCTATTGTTTTACGGATTTTAATTATTCTGGCTGATGTTGGAATTCTCTATTTTGGGAAAAAACTTTTGGAGCGATTACAACTTCCCGTTAAAAATATTTTTTGGTATTTCTTAAACCCGTTTATTATTATTGAGCTTACAGGAAATCTTCATTTTGAGGGAGTCATGTTGCTTTTTGTTGTATGGTCGCTGTATTTATTACAAAAAGGAAAATGGTTTTGGGCTGCTGTTTTATTAGGAATTTCGGTTTCCGTTAAGTTGTTACCGTTGATGTTTTTGCCTTTGTTTTTTAAAAGGTTTTATAAAAAAGAGATTTCGACTGCACTCAACCTTACATCTTCATTTAAATTTTATGCAATAGTCATAGGAACTGTGCTATTAACGTTTGCTCCCTTTTTATCAGGAGCGTTTATCTCAAATTTTGCTGCAACGATTGGTCTTTGGTTTGGCAATTTTGAATTTAACGCCAGTGTGTATTACATCATTAGATGGATTGGGTTTGAAACCGTGGGGTGGAATATTATTGGCGTTGTTGGGAAAATTCTCCCCTTAATCACGATAACGGTTATCCTCTTCTTGTCTCTTTTCCGAAGAAATAATACGATGCAACAGTTAATTACTGGAATAGTATTAGCGGTTTCATTTTACTTTTTACTTTCCACAACGGTGCATCCTTGGTACATTGCTACGCCGTTATTGCTTTCGGTTTTTACGCGATACAAATTCCCTATTATTTGGAGTTTTGTGGTAATGGTATCGTATTCGGCGTATGGTGCCGATGGGTTTTCTGAAAATTTATGGCTCGTTGCCTTGGAATATTTTGTGGTTATTGGATTTGCAATTTGGGAGTTTAAAAAACCTTCATCACAAACATGTCAATTACCTCAATCACAATAAGAATAATGATTACCCACTCTAGCGTGCTACTCTCTTTGTGGTTCCAAATGTCCTTAAATAACTCCAAGTTTTCTTTGATAATCGCGAGTCGGTCTTGAATATTTCGATATCGGTTTTTTAAATCGAAAGTGTTTTTTAAATCGTTATCGAGTTTTGAAAGTTGCTCATCTTCCCAAGTAACATCTGGCGAATCAAAAATGTAGAGATTTTCTGAAATCCCATTTTTAATGTTCAAAGTGCGCCCAATTAGTTTTTTGAGATTAATGCTTCTAATATTTAAGCGTCCCTTTTCTTCTAAAGATTTTGTGTGTACCGTAGCCTCTTCGAGTAATTTATCTGTGATATCTGCATAGCGGTCAAGTGCCACAGATTGCGATGTGTGCAACATAATCAACCTGATCATTTCTTCATCTATTTCTGGGATAATGACTTTGTCAAATTTTACTTCGAGCATCTTTTCGAGTATTGAGACGTTTATATCTTCGGTGAGGGTGTCTCGCACAGTTCCTTTTCCGAAGTGAGAAATTTCACTGCTAAGTAAATTTATATCTTCTTCGGAAATATTAAAAAAGCTAACAATCCCGAATTGAAAAATATACACGAACCGAGTGTCCGAAAGTTTATAAAAAAGCTCGTCGCTATCGCTATAAAGTAAAGAGGCACTAAAGTTACTACGCAATTGACGTATGTTTATATACGTGGCAATTTGCAGAGATTTAACCTTGAACATCTTGTTCTAAGAGGTCTTTTTTTGTTTTACTCGAATCACATCGTACACGTCTTTTCTTCTGTCTTTTAAATTTTTTACAGCGCCAAAAGAATGTAGTTCGCGCAATAAACTTATGTCAACATCTGCAACTAAAATCATTTCTGTGTTTGTGGTTGCTTCCGCTTTTATTCCATTACTCGGAAAAGCAAAATCACACGGTGTGAAAACCGCAGATTGTGCATATTGAATGTCCATATTTTCTACGTTGGGCAAATTACCCACGCTTCCGGCAATGGCGACATAGCACTCATTTTCAACCGCACGAGCTTGCGCACAAAGACGCACTCTTGAATATCCGTTTTGAGTATCGGTCAAAAATGGCACGAATAAAATATCCATTCCTTCATCAGACAACAAACGTGATAATTCTGGAAATTCAGAATCGTAACAAATTAAAATTCCTATTTTTCCGCAGTCTGTTTCAAATGTTTTTAACTCGCTCCCGCGCTGCATGCCCCAAACTTTAGCTTCATCTGGAGTAACATGTATTTTTTCATAACGTTCAATACTTCCATCTCTGCGACATAAATAACCTACGTTGTAAAGCGTTTCGCCAATTAACTCAGGCATGCTCCCCGTGATGATATTTATGTTGTACGAGATAGAAAGTTCAGACATTCTATTTTTGATAACCTCTGTAAATTTCGCAAGTTCACGTATGGCTTCAGACTCCTTTAAATGATTGAATTCTGCCATTAATGGTGCATTGAAAAATTCAGGAAAAACGGCAAAATCACAACGATATCCCGAAACGGTATCCACAAAATATTCAACCTGTTGCATCAATTGCTCCAATCCAGAATAGGGACGCATTTGCCATTGTATCAATCCCAATCTTACTATAGATTTTACAGCAGATGGAGATTTGGTAGGCTTGGTGTAATAAATATTATCCCACTCCATCAAAACCGCATATTCTGCAGAGGCAGTGTCGCCTTCTAGATATCCCTTTATAATTCTAATAGGGTGAAAATCATTTGAAATTTGGAAATTCAATACAGGGTCGTGTATCTCTTTGTGCTTAACCGCATCAATATATTGCTTGGGCGTGTAATCGTGTTGATGTTTGTGGTAGTTGGGCATTCTTCCGCCAAAAACAATTCCTTTTAAATTAAGATTTTCGCACAGCTCTTTACGGTAATCGTAAAGACGACGACCCAATCTTAAACCTCTAAAGGAAGGCTTTATAAAGACGTCAATCCCATATAAAATATCACCTTTAGAATTATGATTTTTAAAAGAACTTTTCGTGATAATATCGGCATACGTGTGATTGTCGTCAATTTGTTTATAATCAACTACAATTGATAGTGCACAACCGGCAATTTCCCCATCAATTTTAATTAAAATTTGTCCCTCGGGAAAAATATCAATCAATTTTTGGATAGCTGGTTTTGCCCAATACGAATTCTGCATTCCGCTGTAAGACTCCTGTGTGGCTTCTTTTAATTCTTGAAAATCTTCAATCGTTAAAAATGAAAGCTCAATATTTTCAATTTCTGAAATGTTCTTTTTTGTGCTCATAATTTTTTCCCTTCGGAAATATTAAATAATTGGCAATACGTTCGTCAAACGAAATTTGCGATGTGATGATAGTCTAACTAAACCAAAGTGATTTCGGCTACATGTCAAGTAGATATGCAAAAATTAAAGGTGCAACAATGGTAGCGTCACTTTCAATGATGAACTTAGGTGTATTGATATCTAGTTTTCCCCAAGTTATTTTCTCGTTTGGCACAGCACCTGAGTAACTTCCGTAGCTCGTTGTCGAATCACTTATTTGACAGAAATAACTCCAAAATGGCGTATCTGTTCTTTCCATGTCTTGATACAACATAGGCACAACACAAATGGGAAAATCCCCTGCAATTCCACCACCAATTTGGAAGAAGCCTATTCCATTATCACTATTGTCTGTGTACCAATCTGCTAGAAAAGTCATGTATTCAATTCCGCTTTTCATTGTTGAAGCTTTTAACTCTCCTTTTAAAACGTAGCTTGCAAAGATATTTCCCATCGTACTATCTTCCCAACCTGGGCAAATAATAGGCAGATTTTTTTCCGCTGCAGCGTACATCCACGAATCTTTTAAATCAATTTCGTAATACTGCTCAAGCACTCCGCTCAACAATAATTTGTACATATACTCATGTGGTAAATAACGTTCGCCATTTGCTTCGGCATCCTTCCATATTTTGACAATATGCTCTTGAATTCTTCGGAAAGCCTCTTCTTCCGGAATGCATGTATCGGTAACCCTATTAAGTCCTTTTTCTAACAAATCCCACTCGTCTTGAGCTGTTAAATCTCTATAATTTGGAACACGTTTGTAATGGCTATGTGCAACAAGATTCATGATATCCTCTTCCAAGTTTGCACCTGTGCAAGAGATAATCTGCACTTTGTCTTGACGAATCATTTCGGCAAAAATCTTTCCCAATTCCGCAGTACTCATAGCACCTGCCAATGAAACTAGCATCTTTGCACCATTGTTCAATTGGTCTTCATAACCCTTAGCAGCATCTACTAAAGCGGCCGCGTTGAAGTGTAAATAATATTTTTCAATGAATTGAGAAATTGCTCCTTTATTCGTCATCTTGTGTGTCTTTAAATTTTGAAATTGTATTTCCTTTATCCGAGAAGTTACTCTCAAAATCCTCTCCTTCGTCTGAGCCATTAAACTTGTAACTCAACATTTTGTAGTACAATTTAGCTGCAAGAAAATCTGAAGATTTATCATCCTCATTAGGGCATAATTCTACGATGTCAAATCCTACAACGTTTTTCTCCTCAAACACTTGTTTCAAAAATTCTAATGTCTCGTACCAAAACAATCCACCTGGCTCTGGAGTTCCAGTTGACGGCATAATCGAAGGATCTAACGCATCTAAATCAAAAGTGATAAATACATTATCGCCTAAAGCTTCAACAACGCTGTCCATCCAATATTCATCGTTTGCCATATCATGCGCAAACCATGTTTTATCAGTATCCATCACTCTCGTTTCAGCAACATCCATACTACGTATGCCCACTTGAATCAAGTTAGTTGTTTGGCTCGCCTCATAAACCGCACAAGCATGATTGCATTTTGAGCCTTGATATTCCTTGCGTAAGTCTGCGTGCGCATCTATATGCAAAACTGTCAAATCATCAAAACATTCATTGAAAGCTCGTATAGTTCCAATAGAAATACTGTGTTCTCCGCCAAAAACGGTCACAAACTTATTTCTCAAAATATACTCTTTCGTTCGTTTGTGAACTTCAGCAACGACAGCTTCAGGTGAACTTGATTCTGTAATTGCTTCTGCAAGATGTATCCCTTGTTTGTAAACTTCGGTTTCAGTTTCAATGTCATATAATTCCATATTCTCGCTGGCATGCAAAAAGGCATCTGGCCCTTTATCTGCTCCTTTCTGAAATGTACTAGTACCATCATAAGGTACTGGAATTAAAACAATTTTTGAAGTTTCTAATGCAGCGTTTTCCTTCGGAATTCCCGCGTAAGTTTTAGTTGTCATACCCTAAAATATTTAGCAATTGCTCGCTTGTTTGTTGTTCTGAAAATAGTTTTGTGGAAATAGTTCCGTTTTTATCTTTGTCAATTAATATATGCTTTGGCGATGGAATCAAACAATGTTGTAATCCTCCAAAACCACCAATAGTTTCTTGATATGCTCCTGTATTGAAAAACCCAATATACAAAGGTTTTTCCTTTTTAAATCGAGGCAAATAAATGGCATTCATGTTTTGTTCACTGTTATAATAATCGTCGCTATCACAAGTCATTCCTCCTAGTAATACACGTTCATACTCATCCTCCCACCTATTGAGCGGTAACATGATAAAACGCTTGTTGATAGCCCATGTATCTGGTAATGTAGTGATAAATGAAGAATTGATCATATTCCATTTTTCACGGTCATTTTGTTGTTTTTGATACAAAATTTCATAAACCGCACCACCACTTTCGCCTACGGTAAAACTTCCAAATTCAGTAAAAATATTGGGGACAGGAACGTCTGCTTCTTCACAAGTTATTTTTACTTGATTTAAAATTTCATCTATCATATATTGATAATCATACTCAAAAGCAAGACTATTCTTGATAGGGAAACCTCCACCAATATTTAGACTATCAAGTGAAGGACAAACTTTTTTCAGCCTTGTATATACTTTTAAGCATTTTACAAGCTCATTCCAATAATAGGCGTTATCTCGAATACCAGTATTAATGAAAAAGTGAAGCATTTTCAATTCAACTTTATCATTATTCTTTATCTGGTCTTCGAAAAACGGAACAATGTTTTTATAACCAATGCCCAAACGAGAAGTATAAAATTCGAATTTAGGTTCTTCCTCGCTAGCAATACGAATTCCCACTTTAAAATCTCCTCTAATCTCTTCAGAAAGCAAAGTTAATTCCTCATAATTATCAATAATGGGAATACAATTTTCTTGTCCATTATTTATGAGCCTAGCAATGTTATTTACATATTGCTCACGTTTAAAACCGTTGCATATTACGAAGGTTTTGTCCGTTATTTTGCCTTCCGCTTTTAAGTTTTCTACAATGTTGATATCAAATGCAGAAGAGGTTTCAATATGAATATCGTTTTTTAATGCTTCATTTAAAACATGTTTAAAATGCGAGCTTTTTGTACAATAGCAATAATTATAATTCCCTTTGTAGTTATGCTTTTCGATGGCATTTGCAAACCATTGTTTTGCTCTTTGAATGTTTTCTGAAATTTTAGGCAAATAAGTAAACTTTAAGGGCGCACCGTACTGCTCTGTCAATTTCATTAAATCAACACCATGAAATTCTAGGGATGATTCGTTTAGGGTAAATTCTTCTTGTGGAAAATGATACGTTTGATCTATAAGATCAATATATTTTGTGTTCATTAATTAGTTTTTGTGAAATAAAAATAAGCGCAATAGTAAGCTTTCCCAAAGGAAAACCACACGATAACAGAAGTTTAACGTATTATCAAACAATTATTGGGTTGAGCCAATAGGCCAATCGATGGAAAGAACCCATAGTTTTACGCACTGGGCCAAGGCTCGTGGTATCGAAGCCAGTGGAAAAAACCAGAGGCGACACGGAAGCTAGCTTTAAAATTCGGTTGCTTATCTTATAAGCTGTTTTTGAATATGACTTCCTAATCTTCAAAAACCCGAACACAGAAACAGGGTTCAAATTGTTCAGCTATCCACAATTAGATGTGGCATAATTAGCAACAAATGTAATCCATTTTTCGAAATACAATATTTTTTTAAGTTTTTTTTAATGTTTAAAATTTCGTTAATCATTGAACCGAAAAACCATATTAAAGTACTTTTAAACTACTTTTAAAATTCATTAAAACGGGTTAGCATGGGGAAAAAATTAAACCAACTTGAAGCAACTGCAATTTGTGGTAATGATATAAGTTCTTCCTGTCTCTATGTTTCAGCGTTAGCGATTGGATATGCGGGGCAATATGCCTGGATTTCTCTTTTAATGGTAGCTGTCGTATTATTTCTTTTCAGAAAAATTTATGGTGAAGTTGTTGGCGCTCTACCCCTTAACGGTGGTGCTTACAATGCACTTTTAAATACAACTAAAAAATCGACTGCAGCCACAGCTGCTGCCCTCACTGTTCTTTCCTATATGGCTACGGCAGTCATCTCTGCAAGTGAGGCCATCCATTATGTAAGTGTATTTTTTGAAGTTATTCCAATCATTCCAGCTACGGTAGTTCTACTTTTGGTCTTTATGTGCCTTACTATTTTAGGTATCGGCGAATCCTCAAAGGTCGCCATTGGTATTTTTATTTTTCATTTGGTTTCGCTTACTATTTTATGTGCTTTTTGTATCTCTTATTTTTTCACAAATGGATTTGATGTTCTGATTAATAATTTTGAAACTCCAGTAGAAGGAAGTATTACAATGGCACTGTTTTTTGGCTTTAGTGCAGCCATGCTTGGAATTAGTGGTTTTGAGAGCTCCGCAAATTATGTGGAGGAACAACAAAAGGGAGTGTTCCCTAAAACCTTGAGAAACATGTGGATTGTTGTGAGTGTTTTCAATCCGTTGATTGCTTTTTTGGCATTGGCAATTATCCCTATTCCCACTGTAGCTGAAAATCAAGAAGCCTTATTATCATTTATGGGGGAGACTTCTTCAGGCAATTGGTTATCAGTATTAGTGGGCGTTGATGCAGCCTTAGTACTTAGTGGAGCCGTTTTAACTAGTTTTGTTGGTGTTGGTGGACTTATGGAACGAATGACGCTGGACAGAATTTTACCAAAACCTCTTTTGAGAAAAGGAAGTCGGAAAACTTCATATTTAATTTATACGCTGTTCTTCGTTTTATGCGTTTCAATTTTATTTATAACTGCGGGCGATTTGAGAAAACTTGCCGGAGTCTACACTATTGCATTTTTATCTGTAATGGTATTGTTTGGCGTAGGAAATATTCTTCTTAAAATAAAAAGATCTCGCTTGCCACGGCCAGAACGTTCCTCGTGGATTGCATTAATCATAGCCATTATCGCTATAATCGCTGCAATTGCAGGGAATATAATTTTAAACCCTAGCTACTTTACAATATTTATTAAGTATTTAATTCCCACGCTAGCGGTTGTATTTTTCATGCTGTATCGCACGCAGATTATAAAAATTTGCATGCAAATCACTAAAAAGATATTTCCAGAAAACAATAAACTTACTTATTGGATTTATAGAAATTCAATAAGCCGATTAGAAAAAATAAACAATCAGCAATTTGTTTTCTTTACGCATCATCACGATGTAGCGACACTAAATAAAGTGCTACAATACATGATTGATAACGAACCCACAAGAAGACTGAAAATTGTTTCTATTCTGAAAAGAGAAGAACATCTCAAAGCAGAACTTGTAAAAGATATTGAAGTCCTAAACAGAGCATATCCTTCCATCGAAGTGGATTTGATTGAAGAAGTTGGTGTTTTTAATCCCGAAAAAATCAGTCAGTTATCCAAGAAATGGAACATACCAACAAATTTTATGTTCATTGGAGCTCCGGGTGAAGAATTCCCATTTAGCATTGAGGAACTTGGTGAAGTAAGATTGGTAATTTAGAAAATTTTAAAGCTTCAAAAATGATGCTTTTATTTTGAAATATCCTTGTTCAACAACGCTTCAGAAATTCTAAATGTTGCGGTGTATTTCATATCTTTTTGTTCTCGCTTAAACGCAAAAAACGCTGTTTTATACCAACGAGCATCTGTAGCTTTTTTTCTGAAATCGTCATTTACTTTGGCCCCAAATAACTTGCCTTCGTGCCATGGTGCAATCGCGTAAATCCCAACTCCTAATTTTTCTGAGCGATCGATTACCGTGTTAAATTCGGTTTCACTAAAACAATGCGTGTTTTCAATATCAAAACCATCATTGAGATTTTCTAATCCTTGAAAAATGTGTGCTTCTAAAAATTCTTGCTTCGTCATATCTTTTTTATCTGAATAGGAAATTTATTTGTGTTTTTTGGAACATTAAAGATAAACCAAAAGATTTACAGCATCCCGAACAACTCCAATTCTTGCTTCGATAAAATTTTCCAACGGCCTCTAGGAAGATCTTTTTTAGTTAAGTGTGCAAGGGTAACACAGTCAAGTTTTACAACATCGTAATGTAAATGTTCAAAAATATCACGAATGATGCTGTTTCCCATATTTTTTATTTTTAGACCTACCTCTTTTTTAGGCTTATCTTTTACATAACTCACGTCAATCACTTCTACTTTTTTACCTTCAATGGTAAGACCGTCCTTAATTCTTTGGAGGTCGGCAGCTTTTAGATTTTTATCTAATTCAATATGAAAAAGACGCTCCATTCCTTTTTTACTCAACTTCTCCTTTAATTTATCATCATTGGTAAAAAATAATAAACCTGTTGAATTTCGGCCCAACCTACCAATAGGCGTTATTTTTGAACTCGTAGCATTAGCAACCAAATCCATCACGGTGTTTCCTTTACTATCGCTTGTAGTAGTAGCAAAGCCTTTAGGCTTGTTCAAGAGCACATACGCCATAGGCTCTGGACTCAAACGACGTCCATCAAAACGCACATCGTCCTCAAGCTTTACCTTGTAACCCATTTCATTGATAATCTTTCCATTTACAGTTACAAGTCCAGTGGCAATATACGTATCTGCTTCGCGGCGCGAGCAAATGCCACTATTTGAAATGTACTTATTTAAACGGATACCTTCCATAGTATTCGTTCTCTTTGTAGGCGCCTTTGCAACGGGCGCAGTCTCAGCCGTCGGCTTTGACTTTCCAACTCTCTTAACAGGGGCATTCCCTCTTGCATTGCTTTTAGATTTGGCGTTGTTAGCACCTCTTCCAGAAGTTTTTCCTTTTCGGCTATTGTCGTTTCTACTCATAATGAATTGCCTGATAGTCAGGCATTTTTAAATTGGGCGCAAAGATACACAAAGGGACTGGGCTTTCTAGTTTTTAAATGTGAGACTTACGTTAATATTTTCTTCGGAAATTTTAAAATTAAATTCATTTAAATACGAAATGAGTTTTGTTTGTAAAAAGATTTCATGTGTGTTTCATTTCAGAAGTTATAAAAAATTTAAAAAAGAGCAATAGATATAAGCGTTTGCTTCCTAGTTTTAAAAATATCCTACCATTTTTTATTCGGTTTGTATTTGTTAAATTAGTAGCACAGCTATGCAACAAATTACTTGTAGTAATGCTGTGTTGCTATTTTTAAAAATTCTACAACAAACAAAATCTTTAATAAATGATAGGAATTGCTGTCTTCTTCATAGTCCTCGGAATCATAATAAAACACGGTAAAATGTATTTTTTAATGGCGGGTTACAATACAATGCCTAAGGAAGAAAAAGCTAAAATTGATATTGACGGAGTCGCCACTGTATTCCGGAACGCCATGTTTGGGATGGCGCTACTTATGATTATTGGTTATTTTTTAGCCGATTGGCTCAATAATCCAGATATCGAGAACATCACTCTTTTTGGTGCGATTTTAATAGGAATTCCGTACTTGCTCATTAAATCAAACTCAAATAAATTTAAAATCGACAAAGATAAAAACGATTAAATTTTCCGATAGATTATTATTTTACTGAAATGCTAGTTTCATCAGTAATAAAAATTTCAAAAAACCCTATCCCAAACAACACTTACATCAATCAAAACAATACACAATACTCCAGCAACAATGATAAATTTAAGGATGTTGTGCAAGATGATGTAGTGGAGTTTTTTTCTACTTTTCCAAAGTATAATATCAAAGATTAAAAGAGCAATTATACTCAAATAGAAGTAACTGAACATATAGCCTATTTCAAAACGCGTAAGTAATAAAATAGCCGGAATGAGTGTAGCAATACTTAGCCCTGTGAGCATTTGTTTTGATACGCGTTCGCCATACACCACAGGGATTGTGCGGTAATTTAAAACCAAATCTCCTTTAATATTCTCTAAATCCTTTGTCAATTCTCGCATAGAAATCAATAGGAATAAAAATGTGGCGTGGACAAAGATTACTTTACTAAAATTACCATAATGAATAAAAATAGCAAAGAAGGGAATCACGGCTAATATGGCGGCTACTAGATTTCCTATAAAAGGATATTTTTTTAATTTATGTGAGTAAAACCAAATTCCAAAAATATACAACGAGAAAAAAATTACAGCTTTAAACGATACATAACTTGCAAAAACTACTGAGAGAAAATTGAGGACAAAATAACCCGTTAATTTTGTTTGTTGGCTTACCAACTTGTCCAACATTGTTTTTCTGGGGCGGTTGATTAAATCCTTCTCACTATCATAAAAACTATTAATGATGTATCCCCCAGCAATTGCAACCGCGGAAGCTAGAATAATCATCAATAAATTTATATCAAAAAGCACTTTTCGCAATGGCAACTCCGGCGCAAGAATAAAAATGGAAGTCAAATATTGAGCGATAACAATTACTAAAATATTATACCCTCTCACAATGGAGAACAAGCTAAAGAACTTGAGGAATATATATTTTTGTTTTCTCTTCATTATCAATATTTGAATAAGGGGATTAATTAACTTGTTACCTTAAAGGGGTTGCTTCTTTGACGTGATGAAATTAGCGATAATCTTTGATACTTTTTCGCTCGATTCATTTCCCACATGAACTCCATCATAATAATCAAAATCGCCACCGTTTGGTGCCATTGAAAGATAAGGAATGTTAAACTGTTTCGAAATCTCATCTAGTTTTTCCTCAAATTGAGGCATAAACTCATTCTCGACGGCTATGTACTTTTCATGTTTTGGAAGTCTTACCAAATAAACATCTCCGTAGTCCTCTAAATAGGCTATTGTTTTTTTCAAAAAGTTCAAACGTGTTTCTGAAAATTGATACAAATCTAATGTTCGTTTAAAATCATCAATTTCAATTTGATCTTCTTTCGTATAATCAGCCTTCGGAATATTTACATCCATCCATCCAGTATCTTCCAATGTTGCTACACTTTTGTTCCATAAAAATTTAAAGTTGTAGTCGTTATAATGATTCAATAAATAGTCAAAATTTGGGTTGCTATTAAAACTACTCAGCTTTCCAAGAAATCCCTCTCGCTCTTCAAAATACAAGGTATCATTTGGGTCAACCGCATCACTTGAAATTGCCAATGGTTCTACGGTGATTATAAAAATTCCATTTTTTGTTTTTGGGTCTAATTTCGCCTTGATGGCTCGTAAATAAGATGGTCCATAAGGGCTTAAAGGCGCTGCAAATGCATAGTTATAAATGGGAGATTCCACCCCGTTTTCTTTTAAAACCGATGGATTTACAGCGAGTCCGGCAATTGAACTACCTAAGACTAGACCAGATTGTTTTGGTGTGGTAAATTTTAAGTAAAAAGGATCTGAGGTTCCATCCACGGATAAAAATACAACGAGCATAGAACCAATCAATAAGACTGCCCAAAGGATGCTATGTTGTATAAATTTTTTCATTTGCTTCGGAAATATTAAAACTGAAAATAAACAAATTCCTGTTGCTTTCCAGCAAGTAGGAAAATAGTCATCGCAAGTCCGTAATACAATGCCAATCGCATTACTTTTGGTTTACGTTTCCAAAAAACTTCGATTGCGTAGGTTTCCCTTCTTCCCTGCCATTCCATCACTATTAGAAATAAAATCATCGTGAAGGCAATTAAAAAAGTAGTCCGCAAATCTGTGTCAATCTCAAGAATCGGCATTCTTGTAAACATGCCTTTTAAGTAACTGGTAGCGTTTTTCAAATCTTCGGAAATGAACACCACCCAAGCAATTGTGGTTAAGAAAAAAGTAAATAACATGGCGCCCAATTCTTTTAACTTCGGAAATGTGCTGTGCATGGCTACTACTTCTAAATGATTTCTATTTCGGCCCAACAAAAAATAAGGCACAAAATAGAAAGCGTGTATCGCACCCCAAACGATAAACGTCCAATTCGCGCCGTGCCAAAATCCGCTAACAATAAATATGATAAAAATGTTTCTGATAGTCTTTACCGTACTGCCGCGGCTTCCACCTAGCGGGATGTATAAATAATCTCTAAACCAAGTGGAAAGTGAAATATGCCAACGGCGCCAAAATTCGGCAATATCCCTCGAGAAAAACGGATAGGCAAAATTTTGCGATAATCTAAATCCAAATAGCTTTGCCGTACCAATCGCAATATCACTATATCCTGAAAAATCACAATACCACTGAAAATGAAATAGAATCGCTCCCAACCACAATGTGCCCCCAGGCATCACTTCGTGATTTTCATAAATGGCGCTCGCTACCATCGCACAATTATCTGCAATCACCATTTTTTTGAATAGTCCCCAAAGCATTTGCTTTGCACCTTCGGCAGCATAATTGTAGTCAAATTTCCGCTTTGCGAAAAACTGAGGAAGCAAATTAGTAGCTCTCTCAATGGGGCCCGCTACCAACTGCGGAAAGAAACTTATAAATGCAAAAAACGAAATGGCATCTTTTGTTGCTGGCATTTTTTTACGGTACACATCAATGGTGTAGCTCATGGTCTGGAAGGTATAGAAACTAATCCCAACGGGCAGGATAATCGCTAATCTATCGACAGTAAATGGGACACCGAGTAGTGTAAAAGCATCAGTAAAACTTTCAGCAAAAAAATTATAGTATTTAAAGAACCCAAGAAATCCAACGTTCATAAAAACACTTAAAAGTAGTAATGCTTTTCTGGTTTTTGGGGCTTCTGTTTTTAATAATTGGAGTCCTACAAAATAATCGATGCAGGAACTAAAGAGCATTAAAAATAAAAATCGCCAATCCCACCATCCATAAAAGGTGTAACTGGCAATAAGTAATAATGTATTTTGGTATTTTAAAGGTTTGCTCGACAGTGCCCAATACAATAGAAAAACGATGGGCAGAAAAATCGCAAAATCAATGGAATTGAATAGCATGTAACATGAGTTTTAGAGGATTTTGAAAATCCAGCTATTCAAAAATTAGTTTTAAAAATTATAAACCACTTCTAGATTGTATCCCTTTAATTGAGTTCTCGCTTGGTCAATATCTTCAGTAAATCCTAGCATATAACCACCTCCACCAGAACCGCATAATTTGAGGTAATATGCATTGGTGTCAATTCCTTTTTTCCATAGTTTGTGAAACTCTGCAGGAATCATGGGCTTAAAGTTATCCAGTACTACTTTTGATAGTTGCTTTACATTAGAGAAAAGGGATTTTACATCTCCTTTTAAAAAATCGGTAACACAAGCATCTGTGTGTTTTACAAATTGGTTTTTTAACATATTTCTAAAGCCTTCCTGCTTCATGCTCTCCATGAAAATCTGTACCATAGGAGCTGTCTCTCCAGTCATACCGCTGTCCAACAAAAACACAGCGCCTTTTCCGTCAACTGTTTGCGAAGGAATATCCGCGCTTTCAATATTGTCTTTGCTATTGATTAAAATAGGCAAACTCAAATAACTATTTAAGGGGTCAAGACCAGAAGATTTACCGTGGAAAAAAGATTCCATTTCGGCAAAAATTTGTTTGAGCTCTAATAATTTTTCCCGGGTAAGATTTTCTAAAACGGTAATTTTATCTGTAGCATATTTATCATAAATCGCTGCTACCAATGCGCCACTGCTCCCTACGCCGTACCCTTGCGGAATGCTACTATCAAAGTATAATCCCTTTTCCACATCTGCCTTCAAAGCCTCTAAATCAAAAGAGACGAGTGCAGAATCTCCTGCTTGCAAATTTTCCAAATACACAGCAAAACGACGTAAACTATCGTTTGACTTTATGGTAGCAATCGTACCATGCTCATCAATTTTTAAAGCACCGTTATAAAAATTATAAGGAATAGATAAACCTTTAGAGTCTTTAATTATGCCGTACTCACCAAAGAGTAGGATTTTTGAATAAAAAAGTGGACCGCGCATTTGTAGGGATTAAGGGCTAAAGTTAACATTTTTTATAATAACTCCACCGTGAAGCACAAAGATACTGAATTATTGAAAAATTTTTAAATATATATTTGAATTAGAAATTGAGTTGAAATTTGTAACTTTCAATAAATAAGCAACTTAGTGTCTTTTTAAAATAAACTGATATGAAAACAATCAAAAAACTTATCGTCTTCGCGCTATTTGCAATAGTCTTTTCAACGTATGGGCAAACACATACGTGGATTCAAAACAATGGAAACACTAATTGGTCAATTGCTTCAAATTGGAGTGCCAACTCTGTGCCTAATAGCACAAGCGACGTTTTAATACCAGATGGTTATGAAGTTGACATCACTACACCCTCAAGTGCCAATAGAATTTTTTTACAAGGCTCAGCGCAACTAACTGTTAGTAATAATTTGACCTTGCAGGAAGGAATGGATATTGATATCGTCGCCCAACTCAACTATAGCGATGGTACAATTACTGGAGGAATAATTGAAAACGAAGGAGTTATTAGATTTGAAAATCCGCAACCAAAACTAATCTCAAATGTCGTCATCAATAATTACAACCTCATGTATTTTGCCGACTCAAACATCGTAAATATCGGCAATGGCAGTATCATCAACAATACCTAAACCGGCATGATGGAAATGCTCGCCAATGGAGGTTTGACAAGACAAGGCACTACTGATGCTACTTTGAATAATTTTGGGAGCATTCGCAAGTTTACTCAAAATGGAGATTTTGGGTCTTTCTACATGATTTTTGATTGTAATAACCACGGAACAATTGAAATAGCAGCTGAAAGTCAATTTCTTTTTATAAGTCCGCAGGCAAATTTAATCAACCACGAAAATGGAATATTGACAGGCGATGGCGTTTTTGATATTACTGGTTTTTTTACAAATAATGGTTTTATCTCCCCAGCAGGAGAGGAAAATACTGGAATGCTAAGTTTTTTTAATGTCCTTGAGACCTCCCAAAATTCAGTTTTAGATATCAATGTTACTCCTACAGAAAACGATGTTATTTCTATGTCTGGCAACGTTGACTTGCTCGGAAATATTAACGTGCGAATTGATGCCGAAAACGCAACTAATTTTGAAGTTGGACAAGTAATCACCATTTTAACTGCTTCAAACGGAATTGACACTTGTAATTTTCCATCCCAAATACAATCTTTTGACAATGATGTCTCTGTAGTTTTTAATGTTTTTTGTGATGGAAATACACTCAAATTAGAGGTAGACGAAGTGCTTTTTTTAGGTGCAAACGATTTTCAAACGAATGCTCAGTTTAAATTATACCCAAACCCAGTTTCTCAAAATGAAAATGTGACCATCGAGGCATCCGCCGAAATTTTAAGTGGGGAAAAAATAGCCATTGTTGTCTATGACGTACTAGGAAACGTTATGGAATACACTCCAACTATTTCGGCACAGAGCGCTTTTTTTACATTAGAAAACGTAGCATCGGGTCTCTATTTTGTTCAATTGAAAGATGAAGATTTGGTTGTTGCGACTCGCAAACTATTAGTGAAATAGTAGCAATTTATTTACTTCCTTAAAATTTCCGAAGATATTAAACATTGTACAACCTCAGTATTTACTGGGGTTTTTCTATTTACTTAAAATAATTTTAAAATATGTGATGACATAATGCGAGTAGTTGCGATGTAGTGGTATAAAACAAAAATTAACCACTTTATATATCGCATTATGAAAACTTCACGTAACATTTTAATCTTAGTACTCATCGCAAACACAATGACTTCGTGTCTTTTTGGAACTTCAAGCTCAGAACAAGAATCTGATTTTGGTTATGAAAACGAAATGGCTTTCAACAACCAAACTGGTTTTGAACAAAGCCTTAACACACAAACAAACGTTTCGTACCAAGAGCGTTCCAAAAACACTAGAAATTCAGAAAACCAATCCTTCACAAACCAAAACAACGGCGGTACAAAAAGCTTTGGTCTTGTTGACCCATCGACTGGGCAAACCTTCGGGAGTATGCCCATACCTGCATCATGGCAACCATCGCGAAACTCAAAAGAAACCTATTTAGAAGGTCCTGGCGGAGTAAAAGTGTATAACGACATGTCTAACTTTTTTCACTATTCAAATAATGCGACATACAATCAAATCATACAACAAAACGGAAATCAGCTGAAGAGAACCATGACCATGGAGCAATTTTTCAATAATGAGTTCTTACCCATGGCTCAAAAAGAAGGTGCAAAGTTAGTGCGCAAAACGGCTTTGCCTGCCTTTGCACAAAGAGAAAGACAAGTTGACGCTATGTTTTTTAAAGGCATGCCTGAGCAAACTCAATTTGAAGCGATGCTAACAGAATGGATAGACAAAGATGGAAAACCAGGATTAATTGTCATCAAACATAGAGTTACAGATTATGGACAAGGAAGACAAGGTTGGGGATATACCTACAGCGGAATGGACGCAGATAAAAATAGCTATGAGCAGGCAAAAGCAGCTTTTCTATACGCTTTAGAAAACGTACAGCTAAACCCACAGTATGTGCAGGCTATGAATCAGAGAGCTCGCCAGCAATCGCAACAAACGGCACAAAATCATAATTCGCGTATGGCTCAGATTAGAAGTTATGGCGATGCACAAACTAGATTGAGCCAGACATACAGTGACATCAGCGATATTAATCACAAAGGCTATAAGGACAGAAGCGCTACACAGGCAGCAGGACATTCAAAGTATATAAATAGTATTAACGAAGTGCAAACAGGAACTGTAAATGGAACCACATATCAAGTTGACGGCTATGCGAACAACACGTGGGTCAATCAAAACAACGAATACATCCAGAGCGACAATTACAATTATGACCCTAACTTGAACACAGATACAAACAACAGCAACTGGGAAAAAATGGATTATACAGACGATGGCGGCTGGTAATTATCAATAAACCAAAAAGACATGCAAGAATGATTGTTTGTTTTTGATAGGAAAAGACCCTTCAGTCGAGGAGCTGGAGGTCTTTTCTTTAAAAATTAAAATTCAGAAATATCTTACAAAGAACACTTTAGATTAAAAAAACAAAACTCATTTTAAAAATATTGGTATCTTTCCTTTACCATTTATGAAGGAAAATATCCACATCGAAAAACAACTAGAGCTCGTTCAGGCAATTAGGTCGAACGACCAAAAAGTATTAAAAGCGCTCTATCAAAAAAATTATAAAAAAGTGGAACTTCATATACTTCAAAATAGCGGCTCAACAGCAGAAGCAAAAGATATTTACCAAGAAGCATTCTTGGCGATGTATCAAAATGTCAAGGCTGAAAAATTTACGCCAGAGAGTGAAACCGCGCTGCAAGGCTACTTATTTACTATTGCGAGAAATAAATGGAGAGACGTACTGCGCTCATCGCGATTTAAAAAAACCTCCACCATTGATGATACGAGACATGAAATGGAAGATGATTTTGATATGGACGCTTCAGCGGAAACAGAACAACAACAGCAACTTTCACTCACCATGGAAGCTTTCAAAAGATTAGGTAACGAATGCCGAAACCTGCTGAAACAGTTTTATTTTGAAAATAAATCGATGCGAGATATTTCAGAAGAAAATAATCTGGCCGAAGCTTCTACCCGAAATAAAAAATACCGTTGTATCCAAAAATTAAAAGAATTAGCCCTTTCCCCAAATTAAAAACAAGTGAATAATTTAAATAACATTTCCGAAGCACAACTCACCGCAATTGACCGCTATCTTGATAGCGAAATGACCGCGGCCGAGCGACTTGAGTTTGACACAAAGTTAAACGAAGACCCTATTTTCAAAGGGCTTGTGGACGAAGTACGTCAGCTAAGATTGGGGATTGAAAGCGCTGTTTTAAAAGAGCAATTAAATGATTTTCATGAGGAAATGGTTCCGGTGAGAACGCTGGAAACATCTCAAACCAATTCAAATAAAAAATCAAAAATACGCAGTTTAATTCCTCTTTCTATTGCAGCTTCAGTGGTCGCAGCTATCGGGATTTTTATGTTCATGAATCAAGGCAGTTCAAATGAAAAACTATTTGCAAAACACTTCAAAGCAGACCCAGGATTACCCACGGTAATGAGCACTTCAAATCAATTTGAGTTTTATGACGCAATGGTGAGTTATAAGCAAGAAAACTACGCTGAGGCAATAGAAAAATGGGAAGCTATTTTACCCATTAAACCCGAAAATGACACCTTAAATTTTTATTTAGGAGTGAGCTATTTGGCCGAAGGAAATGCTAAAAAAGCATCTCAATTCTTTGATGAAACATTAAAAAATTCAGAAAGTATTTTTACTGAAGATGCCTATTATTTTGCTGCCTTAGCCGAAATAAAAAATGGAAATATTGAAAACGCTAAAATCCTATTGAAAAAAAGTGGATCGCAGAAAAGTAATGCACTATTAAAGGAACTTAACAAATAAAAATGATGAAATGGTTTACTACATTGGTATTTGCCATTTCTATTTTTAGTGGCCTACAAGTAGCGGCACAAGAGGAAGGCACTGCACTGTTGGACAAGCTCATTTCAGAAAAAAAATTAAAGGAAGCGTCCCAAACGTTAGACTTGATTATTGAAAAATTTAAAACCGCCGAGCAATATGATTCGCTTTCAGATTACCCTTATTACGTGGGCAACATTGCTTTATTGCAATATGACAATAAAACGGCAAAGACAAAAGCTGAATCTTTCTACGGAAATTTAAAAAATTTGACAAATGACCCTGCTGTTTTAAGAAAGGCATGTATGAGTCTCGCATCATTATACGATCTGTTAGGTAAACCAGAATTGGGATATAAAATCAATGAGGAAGCTTTAGCGTACACATCAAAAATTCCAAATGCTACTGGAAGACTTTACGGAGTTATTCATAGCAATCTTGGTACGAGTGCCCTTCGAAATGGTAATATTAAAACCGCCATTGAGCAATATAGACTAACACTTAAGAGATACGACAGCGATAAAGCCACAACTCAAAAAGATTATTACTTTGGATACTCATCAATGGGAACTGCGATGTATTATTCTTCAAAAATTGACAGCTCAATTTATTATTTTGAAAAAGCTATTGATGCTGTTAAGAAATTGGATACCTCTGCCATTAATCGTTACCATCGCCCATCTATTTTATATAACAACATAGCGGGATTGTACAGCATGGAAGGCAACAATGACAAAGCGTTGATCGCGATGAAGTCATCACTTTCTATGATTCAAAAATTTATAAAATCGGGTGCAGAAGATTACAAGGTAAGCGATTCTAAAAGAGGCTATTATCAAGGAATTGAAAATTATGCGGGTCTTTATCAAACCATGGGCGATTATAAAAAAGCACATGATTTATTGGTATATGCTGGAAAACTCAAGGAGCAAAATTTACCCAGCGACAGTCCAGAGATTTTTAAATCTAAAGTGCTTTTGGGAAACTCTAATATCCAACTCCACAACTATGAAAAAGCAGCAGAACAGCTAGATGAAGCCATTGCTTTAATCAAAAAAAGTAACGGTAATTTTTTAACTTGGAATTCAGATGCTCATTATGGAAGGGCTCAACTTTATGAAGCTTTAGAAAAACCTATTGAAGCCGCTGCATACTATAAAATAAGTGAGCAACTATTTGAGCAAGCGCAAAGCGAAACGTATGATGAAAACTACCTCAACTTTTTAAGAGAAACAAGCCTGTTTTATGCAAAGAACAAGAATCAAGAACAAGCTATTTCCAACGCAAAAAAAGCCTACAATTATGTATTGAGTGTACAAGGTAAGAACTCGCTACCCGCAATTAAAGAGACATTGAATATGGCAGAGGTATATAACAAACTTGATTCACAAGAGATAGCTCTAGAGTATAGTACGGCAACGATACATATAATAGATAGTATTATAAATTCTGAAAACAAAAGTGCAAAAGCAACCCGTTTTCAACTTTTAAAACCGAAAGCTTTATTGCTAAAAAACCAAGCGAATTTATCACTCGAAGAAAATAAAAGTGGTACTTTTTTAGAAACCATTTACAATGAAAATCAAACAGCGCAAAACATTTTAGAAAAACAAAAACTTGAAATAATCACACCTGAAAGTATAGCTATTCTAAATAACGAGAACAATACTATTTATGATTTTTCAAAAAAAATAGCACTGGAATTATACAATAAAACAAAGGACTCAAAATACCTTGATAATATTTTACAATTGCACGAAGAAAATTTGTACAACCGAATAAGGTCAAGGCTTAACGGACTCAAAGCACTCAAATTCTCAAACGTTCCAGAGCATATTTTAGTAAAAGAAGACTCACTAAAAAAACAATTGAACGCGACTGAAAATGGAATTGAGAATTACATCAAAACACAAGAAGAATGGAAAAGGTTTATTTCAGATATAAAAAAAGAGTATCCAAAATATTTTGAGTTGCGCTATGGAAATAAAACGGCGACAATACCCGAAATACAAGAGAAAATACGACTTGATCAAACCGTCGTCAGGTATTTATTTATTGAAGATAATCTCTATGTTTTAACACTAACTCAAAACGAATATCAATTTCAAAAGCTTAGTGCTGATGCTCTTGAAAATTCGATTAAACAATTTCAAAATGAGGCGCATAACGCAAACAAAGTTACAGAAGCCGCACACAATCTGTACAGTAAACTATGGCAGCCCATTGAAAAAAACATTAAAACAAAACGAGTAACAATAATACCGGACGGAATATTATTTAATCTTAATTTTGAAGTATTAACTCCTATAAAAATTAATACTTTGGAAGGTTTTAAAACTGACTGTCTACTTTCCAAACATGCATTTTCCTACAATTACAGTTTACAATTATTTGTGGATCAACAAGAAGAAGGAGTCTATGAGGACAACTATATAGGTTTTGCTCCAGGTTTCTCGAGCTCACTTAAAGAAGTGTACAAAAAAACCCAAGAAGATTCTATCGGTCTAGATTTTGAATATTTAAGACTACTTCCTCAGCCTTTTAGTCTGGAGACCGTTATAAATGCAAAGAAAAAATTGGGCGGAAACATTTTTACCGAGGACAACGCTTCCGAAGAAAATTTTATTTCAAATGCTAAAAATCACAAAATAATCCACATTGGCACGCATGCCGAATCGAACAATATCTACCCAGAGAAATCGAGATTGGTATTTGCAAAGAGCAATGATAATGATGACAATTATCTTTATAATTATGAAATTTACAATACAAATCTCTCGTCAAATCTTGCAGTCTTAACCGCCTGCGAAACTGGAAAACCCAGCTATCAACCAGGCGAAGGAATGTTATCATTAGCGCACGCTTTTAATTATGCAGGAAGTGAAAGTATGCTCACAAGCCTTTGGAAAATTGATGAAAAATCCAGTGCCGAAATCACTTCTTATTTCTACGAAAATTTAGAAAAAGGACACCCAAAAGATATTGCGCTTCAAAAGGCAAAATTGAAATATTTAGAAACGGCGGAAGGTAGAACGTTAGCTCCTCAATATTGGGCAGGATTGGTATTGATTGGAGATACTTCCCCCATCGAAATTAAAAATCACTCGTATTTATGGCTCATTCTAGGTGGTATTTTATTGATACTATTGGGCATATTTATCCTTCGGAAATATCTATTGAAAAGCTAAAAATTCACTAAATGATTTTCGCCCCTAAACCAACACTATCATGTATGTACTCCCCATTTTTACAAAATGTCGCTAATCCATCAACTATAAATTTTTGAACTTGTTTTTTTTCAGCTTCTGGATAAAGAACATGAACGTTAGCGCCGGCGTCTAATGTAAAGCACACATTGCTATTGGTTTCATTTCGATACTGCCAAATACGATTGATAATTTCCAGCGTATTGGGCTTCATCAAAATAAAATAAGGCTGGCTCGCCATCATCATTGCGTGCAACTGCAACGCCTCACTTTCCACGATTTTTATAAAGGCTGAAATGTCACCACTTTTAAAAATATCAATGAGTTTTGAAAGATTAGAATTTGCCTCTTTAAACCGCTCAGCAGCGTACGGATGGTTGTGCATCAAATCATGCCCCACGGTACTGCTCACCTGTTTCTCACCTTTATCAACTAATAAAATTGTGTCTTGATAATTACTGAAATTTTTATGAACTTCGCCTAAAAATTTTGTCCCGAAGAGATTACTACTTCCTTCAATTTTAGGGTGTTTTCCCCAAACCACGAGCGGCCCTTCAATACTACGAGCAGCACTTCCCGAACCCAATCGAGCAAGAAATGACGCTTTTTGTAATGATTTTCTCTCTGCCCCCTCGAACTCAGTCAAGAGATTTCCATCAATCAGTGCATTTTCCAGTTGCACTAAACAAACCGCCAATGCACTCATACCGCTTGCCGACGATGCAATCCCGCTACTATGCGGAAAACTATTACTCGTTTCAATCTTAAACGAATATGCTTTCAAAAAAGGAAGATAATTTTCAACACGTTCAAAGAATTTTAAAATTTTAGGTTCAAAACCTGTTTCTCTTTTTCCGTCGAGATACACTTCAAAATTAAAAGTTGAGGCATCTTCTTTCTTTTCAAAATGTAGTAAAGTCTTAGTACGGCACGCACTCAAAGTAAAACTTACCGAAGCATTTTGAGGCAACTGTTCGCCATATTTTCCCCAGTATTTTACTAACGCGATGTTACTCGGCGATTGACAGGAAACGGTTCCTTTTTCTAAAGAATTTGAATACGATTTAGGGATAAAATATGCTTCGGTCATGTTAGTATTTTCTTGGGATAAAGATACAAAATTAGGTTTCTGAAAACATTTCAATCCATGAAACAAAAAAGGTATTGATTTCGCTAGTATTGTTACTATATAAATGATTTTCTTTTCAAAATTTGTTTAGTTGAAGGGTTTTTCTGAAATTTGACTAATTGAAACAATATCTTTCCATAGCACTTTTATTTATATTCTCTATCAACATTGGTGGAAGTTATCTGATTTTTAAATTTCAGCAACGCCAAATTAGAAGAGAAATCATTCACAATATTAAAAAGGGAATCCCAGATAGTGAACTTACAACCATCGTCGTAAATTCTGAAAATCAACATGAACTCACATGGGAAAATGATGAAGAGTTTAGATATAATGAAATGATGTATGATGTGGTTCATTTTGAAAAAACCGATTCAAAAACCACAGTATATTATTGTCTTACAGATGCGGAAGAGTATCAATTAATTGCCGATTTTGAAAAAGACGCAAAAAACAACAAGAAAGACAAATCTAAAAACCGAAGGCACGCTCCCGTAAAGGCATTCAAATACGTAACAAAAGAAAACGTATTTGCGCAACAAGAAGGTATTTGCTTTTCTAAGAAAAAAGAAAAATCACTGTTTTTTTATAACAGTAATCTTACCCAAAGATGGCTTGAAGTTTCAAGTCCTCCACCCAAACAAATTTTATAGTTAATCCACTAAAGCATTGATTTGCTTTTTAGCTGCGGCGGCATACTAGTGTATGTTCGCCCGCACTTTTTGTTACACTATAAAATTTAAAAAATGATAAAATTATATTTATCCCTTTTTGGGATACTCCTTTGTGCACCAATATTTGGACAAAATGCACAACTAACAGGAAAAATTATAGACGCCTCAAATAACATAGCTCTTTCTGGCGCAAAAATAGAATACAACGGTGAGACCATTGCAACTTCAAACAACAATGGTTTTTTTACAGTGCCTTGTAATGGAAGTATGACCTTAACCATTAGCTACATTGGCTACAAAACCAATATTGTAAAAACAACTAATTGTAATGAAACACTAAACGTTGCATTAACCCCTTCTCTAAATGACTTAGATGAAATCCAAATTACGGGAGTAATAAATGACAATAAAAGGCAGATTGAAAAACCCATTTCTGAAGTCCAACTGGAAAGTAAAGAACTGGAACGAGGTGTGGGATTATATCTTGACGACGCAGTTAATGCAAACGTTCCAGGTGTTACCCTTACCCGCCGTGGTGTGTCCTCGGGTCAACAATTTAATATTCGCGGCTATGGAAATGGTGTAGGCTTTAGAGGTGCATCCAATAACTTTGATGGTCAGGGTTATAAAGTATATTACAATAACATTCCAATTACAGATGCCGAAGGTGTCACTCTTTTAGACGACATAGATTTTGGTTCTATAGGCGATGTGGATGTGATAAAAGGCCCTGCGGGTTCTCTATATGGATTTGCAATTTCTGGAGTGGTAAACTTAAAAACTATTCAACCCAAAATTGGCGAAACTTCAATAAGTCAAAAAGTAATTGCTGGAAAGTATGGCTTGGCAAGATTTACCACACAGTTTCAAACAGCGACAAACGAAACTTCTTTGTTGTTGAATTATGGGCATCAAATTTCGGATGGTTTTTTTGTGCATAATGCTTCTTCAAAAGATTTTATCAACGCTGTTTTTAATTTCAAGCCAAACGAGCGACAAACGATTAGCACATATTTTGGATTTAGCAATAGTTATGACCAACGCGCTGGAGAATTAACAATCGACCAATTTGAAAATCAAGATTATAGCGGTAATGAACGTTATATTAAAAATGACGCGCATAGCGAAGTAATCAGTTTTAGAGCAGGATTAAGTCATACGTATTCTTTCAATAATTGGTTGTCAAATACTACAACCGTTTTTGGATCTGGTTCAAGTAGTAATACTAGTTCTGCGGGAGGCTATTCAGAAAAAAATCCTGTAAATTATGGAACACGATCATCGTTCGACCTCTCTTTTGATCTAAGCTCTGAAATTAGTCTAACCGGGAGCACAGGTCTTGAATTTCAAGAACAACAAGCAAAGGTCGTAGGATATGGAATGGTAGAAAATCCCTCAAATCCTGAAGGATATAATATCATTGGAGCCGCCCGAAGCAATCAATTTGCACGTTCAAAAACATATACATTATTTACGGAGTGGGTTTTAAATTTACCCTACGACGTGTCTATAACCGCAGGGTTAGGGAGCAGCTCAATGTTTTTAGACCTTGAAGACCGCTTATACGACCCTACAAGTTCAAAAGCGAGAACTGTTTCGGCAGATTATAAAAACCTTGTATCGCCACATTTGGCTGTCAATAAAATTTTTAACGACAATCTCTCTATTTATGCTTCTTACAGCAAAGCGTATAATGCACCGGTAAGTGGCAATGTAATAATCTCGACTACCGGAACACTCAACACCGGACTGGTTCCAGAGCAAGGAAACCAATTTGAAATAGGTAGTAAAGGTGTTTTGATGAACAACCGTCTAAACTATCAATTGGCACTTTTCCAAGCTATTTTTAAGGATAAATTTACTTCGGTGGCAGTTCCGTTGGATCAAAATACTACGGCGTATAGCTATATCGCCAATGGTGGGCAACTCAACAATAAAGGGGTTGAAGCTTTACTAAAATACAATGCTTATCAATCCAACAGCGGATTCTTTGTTAGTGTGGATCCTTATATTAATGCATCGTATTCAGATTTTAAATACGAAGATTACACCTACGAATCTGTTGACAGAGACGGCAATATTTTCTTTGCAGATTATAGCGGTAATGATGTTGCAGGTGTTGCTCCAGTGGTTTTAAATGCTGGTGTTGATTTTAACACGCTTCCCGGTCTCTACGGAAATATTAATTATAGTTACCGTGATGCTGTCCCCTTTACATCAGACGGGCTCAACGTTGCCGATTCCTTTAGTTTACTGAATGCTAAATTAGGATTCAGAAAAAACGTTGGGAAATTCAATATTGACCTTTATGCCGGGGCGGATAATATCACTGGCACTCAATACTACAATATGTTGTTTATAAACCAATTGGACGACGCATATATCCCTGCACCGCTAGATACTTTTTTCTACGGTGGCCTTCAGGTGAAGTATAATTTATAAATTTTATCTGCGGAAATGTAAGTCACATTTCCGCAGATAATTAAATTCAAAAAAGATGAAAAAGATACTAATTATCATACCAATACTTCTGCTTTTTTATAACTGCGGAAGATTTAAAAATGAAGACAAAAAAGAGGAAAACGAAGAAAGAATTGTCTGCATCTCTAAACAATACAGCGAAATTATTTACGCCCTTAATGCCGAAGAAAATATTGTTGCCGTTGATGTTTCGAGCACATTTCCGCCTAAAATAAAAGAACTTCCAACCATTGGATACCACCGCGCACTCAGTGCCGAAGCTATTTTAGCAATGAAGCCAACGCTCATATTGGAAGATAACAATATAGGGCCAGAACACGTGATAACCCAATTAAAGGAGTTACAAATACCTATGAAGCAATTTGGGCATTATGAAAATACCATTGCAGGGACAGACTCATTAATAACTGAAATGGGACGATATTTTAATGCCGAAACTAAAGCAGCACAGCTCGTAGAAACTTTAAACTCAGACATGGAAAAAGTGTTGAACAATATAAACTCCTTTCCAGAAAAGCCAAAAGTATTGGTCATCCATTTTGGACAAGCTTCAAATATTTATTTAGTGATGACACAATCGAGCACAGCGGGAAAAATGATAGAATGGGCGGGCGGCACTATGGCTGTTGAAGGCGAGCGTGGAATGATGCAACTATCACCAGAAGTTATTGCAAAATCTGACCCAGATGTTATATTACTGACTGATTTTGGCTACGACCGTCTTGAATCTAAAGAGCAAATAGTATCCTTACCAGGCGTTGCAACCACGAGGGCATTTAAAAATGGTCGTGTCTATCGCGTAGAAGAGCACGATATGGTTTATCTGGGGCCAAGAACGGGTAAAAATATCCTCAAGCTACAACAACTTATATATAAAAATGAAGGTGTCCAATAGTAAAAACACATATTTATCCACTATCCTTTTTTTGCTTTTAGTAATTATACTACTAAGTTCTATAAGATATGGTGCTGTTTCTTTGTCGATTGATGAAATTTTTTCGGCATTACAAAAACAGTTTACGCTCGATGATACGATGAACCTCAACGAACGTATTTTTATGTCTATACGCTTGCCAAGAGGTATATTGTGTGTATTTGTAGGAGCAAGTCTTGCCGTTGGCGGCGCATTACTCCAAGGACTTTTTAGAAATCCCATTGTTGAACCTGGACTCATTGGCACTTCAAGTGGGGCGGCTTTTGGGGCTGCACTTTATTTTGCCTTAGGTGCTACATTTAATTTTAATGCGGGTACTTGGACATTGCCTTTTGCTGCATGTTTGGGAGGTGTTATTTCTACAGCACTTGTTTTCTTATTATCACAATCAAGACATGATGGAAAAAGTTCTATTGTCACACTTTTACTTACCGGTATCGCTATCAATGCATTGTTTTTGAGTGGTGTGGGATTTTTAAGTTATATCGCCAGAGATCCACAAGCTAGGTCTATCGTATTTTGGAATTTGGGCACCATGAGTGGTGCCAATTGGTCATCGGTTATTATTGTTGGTATTACTACAGTTTTTGGAATTCTAATTTCTTTAAGGTATGCAAAACATTTAAATGCATTGATGATCGGAGAGGAAGAAGCACAATTTCTAGGTATCAACTTAAAATCGCTCAAATGGAAAATACTACTCATCAACATAGTGATGGTTGCTGTGGCGACCGCCTTTGTAGGAGTGATTAGTTTTGTTGGTCTTATTGTCCCACATCTTTTACGCATTATCAACGGATCAGACAATCGTTTTTTGATTCGTAATAGTGCCATTTTGGGAGGACTATTATTGTGTTCGGCAGATTTACTTTCTAGAATGGTATTACGACCCGCCGAATTACCCATTGGCATTGTCACTTCAATAATTGGAGTACCCATTTTCATTATTCTTTTGAAAAAGAAAAACTATCTATTTTAATGATACGCGTACAATCCTTAACATACAAAATAGGTAACAAACCCATTCTCAATGATGTCAATGTTACCTTTAGACCTGGCGAACTCAACCTCATCATTGGTCCCAACGGTGCTGGAAAATCTACATTGGTCAAAGCTATTTGTAATCAAATAAAACCGCACGTGGGAACCGTTTTCTACGGAAACGAAACTATAAAACAAAAATCAAATTTAGAACTCGCCAAAATTCGCGCGGTATTGTCCCAAAATGTAGATATAGCATTTCCATTAAAAGTCAAAGAAGTGGTCATGATGGGGCGATATCCGCATTTTTCGGTAAAACCCACAAAAAAAGACGAAGAAGCCTGCAAACAAGCTATGGAGTTTTTTGATGTTCTCGATATGTCCGAAAGAGAATACCCGACGTTGAGCGGAGGAGAAAAACAACGCGTACATTTTGCAAGAGTAGTCTCGCAACTATGGTTTCCTGTTGAGGGGCAATGCAGGTATCTTATACTTGACGAACCACTCACTTTTTTAGACACCTATTATCAATTTCAATTTATGCACAAGATTGTCGAATTGCTCAAAAGTAAACATATTGTCGTTGTGGGAGTTGTGCATGACCTCAATTTAGCAGCAAAATTCGCAGATCACATCGTTCTAATAAAAAACGGGAAAGTAATCGCCTCTGGAGATAAACATGAAGTTTTGAGTGTCAAGAATATAAAAGAAGCATATGGTTTACAACCTGTGATTCATAAAGATAAAGACTCCTTTTTTATGTTTTTCGAATAATAATATTAAAGAATCATCATTTTCACGATTGCATTCATGGTTTTATAATTTCGGGAAGTGGCGGTCACTTTCAATTTATTTTCAAAAAAATTATTGCTCATTTTCGCCTTTCCCGCACCGTGAATTGGATAATAATAAACACACCTCTCTCCCATAAAAAATGCTTCATTGGGATAACTATATTGAGATAAAACTTTGATATTCTCTTTATTTGGGTTTGAATCTAACAACGTGAAATAACTTTTCTCTTTTACTTCTTCTGAAAAGGGACACGCATTAAAAATATTAGAAATTTCCGAAGCCTTAAAAACCAAAACAGGTACTTCCCAACCATATTTGCTAGTAATCGCAGTTTCAATTTGCTTTGCAACAACCTCACTTTTAGCTTCCGAAGTAAATATCCAATTTCCTGTGTGGAGATATATTTTAGGATTCGTAAAACCAAGCGTAAGAGACATTTCTAACTGTTCCGCCTTAGTAAATTTCTTGTGACCACCAACATTGATGCCGCGGAGGAGAGCGATGTAAGTTTTCAAAATCTAAAAATATTTTTCATCTTTTAAGTTTACTCTCTATTTTTAATCTCTGCCTTTCTCATGGGCATTTGATCAATGAGATTAAAGAAAGCTGATGCGGGTTGCGGGGAAGTTGCTTCGTATTTTTGAGTTCCGTCAAGCCCAATTAGAGACACAGTAAATTCTTCAATTTCAAATTCACTATTTATAGATGGAATGATTTCCTCTTTAAAATTTGTAGTATAGCCAGTGTTTGTAACGTGATAAACTATCAATTTTCTGTCTTGAAGATTCATAGTCTCATCTGTTAAATAACTCAGCTGTAACGCTGCTTTTTGGTTTTCAAACGTGGGAGAGGAAATGATGATAAGCCTATTTTGCCATTGGTGTTTTTTCAAGTCTTGAGCGTTCATAACAAAAGAAATTAAAGTGATAAATAATAAGAAATATTTCATGCTTAAAATTACGCTTTGATTTCTTAAAGTAGTTTTAATGCTTTGCCAAAGTTTGCGCAACAATATATCCTCCCGTCCATGCATTTTGAAAGTTGAATCCTCCTGTAATGGCATCGATATTTAAAACTTCGCCAGCGAAAAATAGATTGGGATGCAATTTACTTTCAAAGGTTTTAAAGTTGACCTCCTTTAAAACAACGCCTCCTGCCGTTACAAATTCTTCCTTAAAAGTACTTTTCCCATTGACTTCAAATTGAGAGGCTACCAATTGGTTGGCTAAATTTTGAAGTTTCTTTTTAGAAATATCTGCCCAAATTTCTTCTTCGGAAATTCCCGTTGCTCTTAAAAGGCTTTGCCAAAGTCGTTTTGGCAATTCAAACTGAGCATATTTGAAAAGTGTCTGTTTTGGATTCTCTAATTTCATCGCTAAAAGATTTTCCAATAGTTCCATTTCCGAAGCATCCTGCAACCAGTTTATTCGTATCGTAAACTCATAATTCATCGTTTCTAAAACTCGTGCGCCCCAAGCAGATAATTTTAAAATCGCCGGTCCGCTCATTCCCCAATGTGTGATCAATAACGGGCCTTCACTTTCTAGTGCTACTTTACCATTTTCGTTGATGACTTGCACCATTACATCTGTCGCAACACCCGGAAGTTCAGCAATGCGACCATCTTTAATATTGAAAGTAAACAGCGATGGCACTGGCGGAATAATAGTGTGTCCTAGATCTTCGAGTAATTTCCATACTTTGGGATTGCTTCCCGTTGCGATTACTATTTTTTTGGTTTTAAAGGTTTCAGTTGCTGTAGTAATATGCCAATCTTCTTCAGTCTTTGAAATCGATTTAACGGGATGGCTTTTGAGCAACGTTACTCCAAGCCTAGAAATTTCAGCAGTAAAACAATCAATAATTGTTTGCGAAGTATTGCTCACGGGAAACATGCGCCCATCGTCTTCAATTTTTAATTCCACACCTCTTTCTTCAAACCACGTAATGGTATCGCCCGTCATAAATGAGTGAAAAGGGCCGAGCAATTCTTTTTCTCCACGAGGATATTTTTGCGAAAGTGGTTTTGGAACAAACTCGGCATGCGTAACATTGCAACGACCACCACCAGAGATTTTGACCTTACCTAAAACGTCTTTTCCTCTTTCTAGAATGGCAATGCTTAGTTTCGGATTCTTTTCGGCAGCGTTTATTGCTGTAAAAAACCCAGCGGCACCACCACCCACAATAATGACATCAAAGTTGTTAAGCATCTGCCAAAATTAGTCATAAATATTTGAGAATCCGTTACTTTTACAACCATGATTATTCTCTACATCATCAGCTTCATTTTTATCATTTCGCCATTCTTGCCGGCGACGGAACATCCTCATTGGTTTTTTAGAACTGCCGATTTTGTGCGCCTTCAATCCATTGCAATTGAGGTTATTTGTTTGTCATTATTGGCGTACTTCGGAAATTTTAACGCGGTATTTGACGTTGTTTTAATGGCACTTTTATTTGTTGTAATCATCTATCAATTTCTAAAAGTGTATCGATATAGTTCGCTAACAAAGGAACAGAGCATTCATGGAGAAAGCGAAGGAATGGTTTCTATTTTTGCCGCAAATGTGCTTCAATCAAACAATAGATATGATTTGCTTTTATCTGAAATAGAAAGCCATGATCCAGATATAGTGCTTATAATGGAAAGTAATAAGGATTGGGAAAATGGAGTTTCAGAAATAGAAAAAAAATATCCAAATACTGTAAAAATACCTTTAGAAAATTTTTATGGAATGCATTTGTACTCAAAGCATGAGCTATCTAACATTTCGACACAATACCAAATAGAGGAAGATGTTCCATCAATCTTTTTCGACTATAAATTAACCGAGGGAACGAATATCTTTTTTGCCTGCCTCCACCCGGCACCTCCCAGTCCTACAGAAAACGAAACGAGCAAAGAACGTGATGCTGAGCTTATGATTACTGGAAAAATCATTAGAGAAAGAAATATGCCCACCATTGTTTGTGGTGACATGAATGATGTGGTTTGGAGCAGAACGACACGATTGTTCAAGAAAATGACAAGTATGATTGATCCTCGTGTAGGTCGCGGCTTCTTCCCCACCTATCACGCAAAATATCGTTTTATGCGTTTTCCCTTAGACCACCTTTTTCATACAGAGGATTTATTTGTAGGTAAAATGGAGCGGTCAAAAAATTTTGGTAGTGATCACTTTGGGATGTATTATGAAATACATAGTAAAAAAAAAGTAGCAACACCAAAAACCAAACCGTTAGAACATGAGGATGAGGAAAGAGTGGAAGAAATTTTAGAAATGGTTTCTTCAACAAAAAATTATTGTTATTCATAAATGACCACCTATAATTTATAAATCACGACTTAGTGAACTTGTGCAAAGGGTAAAAGCGAGGTAATTTTATCCTAAACAATAAATTATATAGTTATGAAAAAATCAATAATTACAGTACTGCTCATTTGTCTTTTTAGTGGTGCAACGAAAGCGCAATACTGGGACAAACAATTTACAAGCGATTTATTAATTCTTGACGAGTACGTTAAGAGGAGTGAAAAAGGAATTGACTTTAAAGACACAAATAGTTACACAGGAACTCCCTACAACAATCCATCCTATCTTAACGGTTCAATTTATAAAAACGATAAATTGCTTGCAACTAACGTGGGACTGCGTTACAATGCAATCGCCGATGAAATTGAGGTGAAAAAATCATTAACAGCCGATGATGAAGATGCCAAACCACTAACAAAATCTCCTGACATATATGTGAAAATTGTCAATGAAATATTTGTTTTTGTTCCTTATCAAGGAGGTATAGAAGGAGGAGGTTATTTCAGGGTAAACTATGAGGGTTCACAAATAAACCTTTATGAAAAGCTTGAGAAAAAGTTTACTCCAGAGCGAAAGTCAAAAAACACATTGACGCAAAGTGTACCGGCAAAATTTAAGGATGAGTTAACATATTACATTGTTACCAAAACAGGTAAATTTTATCAAATGCCGAAATCAAAATCTAAAAAATTCAATGTTTTTGGAGAAAATAAGGATTTGGTAAAGAAATATGTAAAAGACAATGATTTAGATATGGACAACGAAAAAGATTTGATTAGTGTCTTAAAATATTATGAGAACACGCTTTCATCGGTTAGTTCGAAATAAAATCTTTTAAATAATACGGTTCAAAATAAGCGACATCTTCGGTGTCGTTTTTTTTGTGTTTTATTTCGGCTATTGCTGCCATTTCTCTAGCAGATGGTAATGCTTGTTCATTAAAAATTGCATTTGGATGGTTACAAATCTCTTTAAATTTTGTTACCCCATCTCCAATGAAAGTTACATTTCCGAGGGAAAGATATTTCTCAAAGGAATTTTCATCTATGATCTCAGCTTGCGTTTCTCGAATCATTTCTTTGCTTGGATTAAACACAGCCGAATAGACCTCCATCCTTCTCGCATCTAGCATGGTAATCACGGTGGTATCTTCTTCAACTTGCATTGCTAAACTTTGCATTGTAGGGATTGAAATTAAAGGTACATCTAACGAATAACAAAGCCCCTTTGCTGCCGAAACACCTATGCGCAACCCAGTATAAGAACCAGGCCCTTTACTAACCGCTACGGCTTCGATATCGCTTTTTGTGATGGCGTCTTTTTTTAAAACTGCGTCTATGTAATTATGTAATTTTTCGGCGTGGGAGAATTTTTTGCCTTCTGTGTTTGAAGGATTGTCTTCCTGTAAGGCAATAACGCTTCCGTTTACCGAAAGCGCCACGGAGCAATTTGTAGTTGCCGTTTCAATACAAAGTATTGTTGCCATTATTCTTCTACTTCTTTAATATCCGCTTCTTCTTCTGTAACATTTACCAAATCGTCACATTTTAATAGTTTGGTAACTGTATTGTATGGGCCCGTAATCACTTCATCATTTTCTGAAAGTCCAGACAATATTTCAATATTACTATCATCTTGTATCCCCGTTGTGATTACTTTTAGTTTTGCTTTATCCCCGTTTTTTACAAATACAACTTCATATTTCTCTTCACTTGCACTTTCAATTTTTGATGAAGTGCTTTTTGTTTTAGAACAAGTTGTATCTGTTTTTATTACAACTGCACTAATTGGAATTCCAATTATCTTTTCTTTCTTTTCGGTAATGATATCTACAGTAGCAGTCATTCCCGGTCTAAAGGGTGAATAGTTTTCAGGTTTTCCTTCGGATAAATCTGCATAGCTTTCTGGCAATATTCGCACTTTCACTTTAAAATTAGTCACTTGATCCGCGGTTAATGTTGATTGCGCTGAGTTTGCGATTTCAGTAACGACACCTTTAAATTCTCTTTTTAGATATGCATCCACTTCAACAATAGTTTCGTCGCCAACGTTTACTTTTACAATATCATTTTCATTAACATCAACTTCAACCTCCATATTATTGAGGTCTGCTACTCGAACGATTTCAGTACCTGCCATTTGAGCTGTTCCAACTACGCGCTCTCCAAGTTCTACCGCTAATCTTGAAACAGTCCCAGACATAGGTGCGTAAATTGAAGTTCTTGAAAGATTATCTTTAGATTGCTTTACGTTTGCCGCAGCACTCTGCACACTGTAATAGGCACTTTTCACATTTGCTTGTGCTCCTTCAAATTCTGCCACAGCTCGATCCCAATCTGATTTTGAAATCACTCCTTTTTCAAAAAGCACTTTATTACGGTCGTAGTTACTACGTGCATTTCTTTCCGAAGCTTCTGCCTGTGCTAATTGTGCTCTTACATTTTGCAAACCTGCTTGAGATTGACTTACGGCAGCTTGGATTAAATCTGGGTTGATTTTTACTAAAAGTTCTCCTTTCTTAATTTGTTGTCCTTCTTTAATGGGAAGCTCAATTATTTCCCCAGAAACTTCAGAAGATAGAGCGACCTCAACTTCGGGTTGTATTTTTCCTGTTGCGGCTACTGTTTCAATAATATCTATTGGAGTTATTTTTGCTATCTCCACTTCTTTACCCTTGTTCGTATTTCCGAATAAACCAGCTTTTTTCCCTCCCACTAGTACTACGAGAAGAACAGCAATAATTCCAAGAAGCCAGTACAGTGTTTTTTTCTTCATATTAAAATTTTAATTCGGTTACTGGAACTCCAAAATAAAGTTCTAGCACCTTTATCTTAAAAATATAATCGTATTTCGCTCTATTTAATGAAATGACAGCACTATCATATCTCAATTTTGATTGACTAAAATCAAATGCATTTGTAACTCCAGCGTCATACCGGTCTTTTGCATATTGGTAAGCCAATTCTTGACTTTCAACCGCCTTTTGAGCAGCCTCATACGCTTTTAAAGAACCTTTAGCGTCCACAAAAGATTGATATACATTGCTCTCTAAATCTAGTTCAGCCTGTTCCAATAAAAATTTAGAACGTTCAATATTTATCTTGCTTCGCTTTACATTATTTTTAACCTGAAATCCATTAAAAATAGGAATATTCAATTGCAATCCGTAAGAGATTCCATCATTTTGATACACTTGATCAAAAAATGGATCTGGAGTGGAAATCCTGTTAATTGTATTTGGAAATTCACCAATTACCGCTTGCCCTGTTTCTTCTACAATACCAATTTGCTCAGTTATTATTGGGTTATCTAAGTCAACCGCTTGTTCAAACGACGTTGCATTTGTATATCTTGTATCGTAACCAAAAAAAGCACTCAATGAAGGATAATAGGAAGACCTAGCAATTTGCAAATCTTTTTTTGCCAGTTCAACATTAGCTTCGGCTATTCTAACTTCGTTTCTATTTTCCTTGGCTGCTGAAATTAATTCTTCAACGCTTTTATCTGAAATTTCAGAATTTATGATATCGTATCCTTCATCAACAACATCAAAATTTTTATAATCCTTGATTAACAACAATTGCGCTAAACTAATGCGTGATATTGTTAATGCATTTTCTAAAACAGCAATGTTTTGAAGCTCACTTGCATTTGTTGCCTGAATTTCTAATAAATCTCCTCGAGGCAGAACGCCTGCGTCAACCAATTGGTTTGTGCGGTCAATTTGGTCAACCGTAACCAGATTCTGAGCTTGCGCCGATTTTAAATTTTCTTTATTGGTCAAAACTTGTAAATATCCGTTGGCTACAAATAGCGCAATGTCATCTTTCATTTTATCCAGTTGATACTCAGCTGCAAGTTTTGAAATATCTGCACGCTGTAATTGTCTAAAATTTGCTAGACCATCAAACAGAGTGTAGCCCACATTTATTCTTCCAGTGGCAGAAAGAATGGTAGCTGTTTGTGCGTTATTTGTAACTGGGTTAAAACTCAATCCAGTATTTTCAGAAACACTTCCGCTTGCATTTAATGTGGGTAAAAAATTACCAATCGCTGCTGTTTTTTCAATTTCAGAAAGTTCAACATCAAGCTCACTTTGTTGAATAGAAATGTTATTTTCAAGTGCATGAATGATACATTCTTCTAATGTCCATTTTTTATTTTGTGCCTGAGCATTAAACGCAATGACACCTATAAAAAGGAATACTATTAATTTTTTCATGATTGATTGTGTTGCAATATTTGTCTTTAGTTATTTAATATTGTTACAGACGGCTTCTCAAAAAATTATCCTTGACCTCCAAATGCAGGTGCTGCCTTTAATTGATTCCAAACTTTAATTTTGTCGTCTTTTGATATCCCGCTCTTGATTTCTACATTGAGACCATCGCTTACGCCTAGCTCAATATCTTTTCTTTCAAACTCTTGATCTCCAACCAAGACTTCTACGAAAGGTTTTTTTGTCTTGGGGTCATATTGCACCAATGCTTCTTTTATTGCTAGAACATCTTCCGCTTTTTCTAATATAATGGATGCATTTGCGCTTAATCCGGCTCTAATAAATGTAGTGTCTTGTTTTGCTAGCGTACCTTTAATTTCAAACTGTATAGCTCCATTTTCACTCACCCCTTTTGGGGCTATATAATCTAAAACTGCATCAAACTTTTTATTTTCAATAGCTCCAACGGTAATTTCAAGAGGTAGATTTTCTGTAATTTTACCCACTTCACTTTCATCTACTTTTCCTTCAAAAATCATTTTATCGACATCTGCAATAGTAGCAATTGTTGTCCCGTCGTTAAAGTTATTTGATTCAATTACTTGATTCCCAGTTTTTACAGGCACATCTAAAACCATCCCCGAAACAGTTGCTCTAATCTCAGTATTTGCTGAAGCTCCTAAGCCACGAGTAGTTCCTGTTTGAACAATTTCAAAAGTTTGTTGTGCTCCTTGCAAGGTTACTTTTTCTTGATTGTAACGTTGTTGCGCTTGGTCAAAACTCAACTGTGCTTGGTCAAATTCATTTGCAGAAATAACCCCTTTGTCAAATAATTCTTTTTGGCGATTGTAAATGCTACGCTGACTTTCTAGCGCCAAACGGGCAGTTTCCACACTCGTTCTTGCTCCATTTATATTATTTTTAGCCGTGCTCAACGTGTTTACATTGGGCACTACTTTTACTTTTGCAATGAGGTCACCACTTTTTATAATGTCTCCGGCTTCCACAAAAATTTCTTCGATAATCCCTGAAATATTTGGCTTTATGAGTACTTCTTCTTTTGGCGTTATACTACCCGTAGCCACCGTTTTCTTGACGATTGTTTCCATCGTTGGAGATTCGGTTGTGTAAATGATTGGGTCTTCGGCATTTTTTGACCAAAGCCAATACATGGCTCCTACAAATAGCACTACAATAGCGAGAAGAATTATTATGGTTCCTGTTTTTTTCATGGTACTGCCCGACTTTTCAGGGTTGTTTTAATTGGTTATACGTAAAGGTTGTCAATTTTAAAAGCTTTTTTAGTGCTTCGGAAATTTCTATGAATTTAATTTTTCGTTGTTATTTTACAAATCATGTTCTTACAAAGGGGTCATTTGGGTCACGTTTTCGCGTAAGCTAACCCATCATTTATTCGGTTCTTAATGCATCAACAGGTTTAATTCTTATCGCATTTTGTGCGGGAATCAATCCCGCCAATAATCCTGAAACTATTAAAATAATTAGCGCAATAAACACTACTCCAATATTGACCGATGGGTTTAAAAACATCATTTCACTGGTGTCCATTCCATCCATAATTGAGTTTACCAATGCCAATAAAGCTGATGCTAAAACGATGCCCGCCATCCCAGAAATGATTGTCAAGAAAATAGATTCTAATAATATTTGCGATCGTATCGCCCAGGGCGTCGCACCCAATGCTCTTCGAACTCCTATTTCTCGCGTTCGTTCTTTCACCACAATAAGCATAATATTACTAATGCCGATAATTCCTGAAAGCAAGACCAGTATTCCTACAAAATAGGCCACGGCATTTAGCGCAATAAAAAGTCCGTTAATCTTACTGAACTCTTGATATAAATCAAAATGCCCAACCGCACGATCATCTGTTGGATCAATACTATGTCTAGATTTTATGACATCAAAAACCAGCTCTTTTAAACTTGTAATAGAAGACCCATCTTCTGCCGTTACTGCCATCCAACCTACATTTTCTCCCATATTGAATGCTTGAGAAAAAGATGTAAATGGGACAAATATTTCTTTTTGAGCTTCTTCTGCGTCACCGCCTCCATTTGCCTTTTTTGTATAGGTACCAATCACCAAAAAATTAACTCCGTTGATTTTTATATAAGATCCTATTGCCTCTTCGCCTAGATCATAAAGCCCTGTTTTAACTGACTCACCAATAACAGCCACTTTTCTTTTATCATCAATGTCTGAGTAATTTATAAATCTACCCGTAACGATATTCATGGGTTGTTGTTGGATGATTTCGGGGTAATCGCCATATACATTATACGCGCCAGTTTTTAAACCACGAGTTACATTATTTGCTCCTCTAAAACCGCCCAATTGATTTCGTGGCGATACGTAACGTAAATTAGGGACACTCTCTTTTATAGCATCAACATCACTAATTTTAAAATTGTAACGTCGTCCTTTGGGTAATCCTTTATATGGTTTTGAAGCGGTTTGAGACCACATGAACATGGAATTCGTTGCCATACCGGCAAAACCTTGTTTTACACCATTTTCGAGTCCGTTACCTGCAGCCAGCAAAATGACCAATATAAATATTCCCCACAAAACACCAAACGCTGTCAATAGGGTTCTAAACCAATTGCTGCTTAATGCCTCAATGATTTCGGTCCAACTATCTCTGCTAAATAATTTACTCATCTCTTAGGGCTACAATAGGTTTAATATTTGCTGCGCGTCTTGCGGGAATAAATCCTGCAATTGCACCGGCTACAATCAAAATAATAACTGTGGTGATTGCAACTCCAAAATCAACCGATGGATTTAACAAATAATCACTCTCAATTAAAGGCCCAACAAATTCGAGAAGAATAAGGCTAAAAATGAGTCCTAAAAATCCTGCAATCGCTGTCACAAAAATAGACTCGTGCAAAATCATACCTATAATTGAAAGTGGTTGTGCGCCAATTGCCTTCCGAATGCCAATTTCCTTTGTACGCTCTTTTACAATAATGAGCATAATGTTACTCACTCCTACTACTCCTGCTATAATGGTACAAATACCCACTCCCCAGAAAAACCCACGAATCATAGCAATTAAATCAAAAAATCGTTTTGCGTTTTCTAGTGTGTTATTAATATTTATGGCTCTTTCGTCTGTGGGAGAAATGGTGTGTTTTTGTTTTAAATCTGACTCTAACGATGCGGAGAAAATTTCTGAAGCAGCAAGTGCATCCTCAAATTTATCTTGTTTTTCAAGCGTAAAAACCATAGACCTTAACTTATTCCCGGCGGCATAAACGCGTTGTGCCGTTGTAAGCGGAATGAAAATTCTTGTCTCTTCACGCTCTCCTCCAGGGTCTGTATAAACACCTACAACTTTATAGTTGATTCCTGAAATTTCAATATATTCACCAATCGCATTTTTACCTTTAAACAAGTCTAGATATACTCTGTTACCAAGGACGGCAATTTTTTCGTTATTTACTAAATCACTTTCATTGATATATCTGCCAGAAGTCATTGTTTCGTTTTCCAAAAATTGATAATCGCCTTTTACTCCCTCAATGCGATAACTTCCAGATTCCTTGCCGTAAGTAGCTAACTGGCCCCATACACTATAGACGCCAGATTTATATTCTAATTGGTCAATATTTTTTCTTTCAGCCAGCGCATAGTCATCATTATCCATTTCAATACGTCTGCCAGGATTTAACCCTTTATAACTTTCTGCGGTAACACCTGTCCATACACTTATACGTGTGGCTGCATCATCTTGAAATTCTTGCCCTATTCCATTTTCCATCCCTTGACCAATGGCAAGCAAAATCACTAATATAAAAATACCCGAAGCCACAGAAAGCCCCGTCAAAAAAGTACGTAACTTATTTTTACGGATGGTATCAAATATTTCTTGCCAGCGCTCAATATTAAACATTCGAAGTCTGTTTTAAATGGAGATGTCTTTGTTTTGCTTCACTTGCTCGAACTTGTTTCACTACAGAGTCGTCTATGATCAATCCATCTTTTAAATTGACAATACGTTTGGTCATGTGCGCAATATCATCCTCGTGAGTCACGATTAAAATAGTCTTCCCTTCGTCATTAATGTTCTGAATCAACTCCATCACTTCGTAAGAAGTCTGCGTGTCCAATGCCCCTGTTGGCTCATCTGCTAATAATACTTTTGGATCACTTGCCAATGCCCGTGCTATAGCTACACGTTGCTTTTGACCTCCAGATAATTCATTTGGTAAATGTCCCGCCCATTCTGCCAGCCCTACTTTTTCTAAGTAGTGTAAGGCTTTGTCCATACGCTCAGCACGCTTTACACCTTGATAATACAAAGGCATTGCCACATTGTCTAAAGCCGACTTATAATTGATAAGATTAAAAGATTGAAATATAAAACCAAGAAACTGGTTTCTATATTTTGCGGCTACTTTTTCATTAAGATTTTTAATGGGTTTACCATCCAAATGGTACGTACCGCTATCTGCCTCGTCAAGCATTCCTAAGATATTTAAAAAGGTAGATTTTCCTGAACCCGAAGAGCCCATAATAGAAACCATTTCTCCTTTTTTTACTGAAAAATCTATACCCTTGAGCACATGTAAGGAATTGCTCCCCATGTGATACGATTTATGTAAGTCTCTTATTTCAATCATTGGTTTTGTATTGCAAATGCAAAATAACAGTCTATTAAATTATAAACTGTAAAAATATTGTTAAGACTTTGGGGATACTTGGTTGCTAGTCTATTTAAAATAAGACTCTTTAAAGGATTTATTGTTACAGTTGATTTCTTAAAATAATGTTAAATCAATTTAAAAAGAATCGATGAAGGGCAATAGTAGATTCCTTCACGATTCTAAAAAACTTCTTCTTCGGAAATATAATGGAATTGAAAATTGATAATTCTGAAAAAGAAATCAAAGTACTGTTAAAAATAAAAGCCTACGTGTTTCTTCGGAAATTTTAAAACAAAACAAATTTCCGAAGCGAAAAAAGATTTTAAGAATTGTCTTGAGCTTTATTTTTTTGACGGTTTCGGTAAATCATGTAGCCTATTCCACCAACGAGCAAATAAGGGAAAATCATTAAATACATAATCCCGTTATTAATTCCTTTAGCCATGGTGTTGCTCTCTTCACTTTCAAGAACGGCACGGCACATAGCGCATTGCGCCTCGGCAGGTATTGCGAAGAGTAAGATTGCAATCGTAGAGAATATGATACCTTTTTTCATAAATAGAATTTGTGAGCAAGTATTTTAATAATAGGGTGAAATCATAAAATAAACAATCACTCCTGTAACCGCAACATACAGCCATAACGGAAACGTAATTCTAGCCAGCTTTTTATGCCTAACAAAATCTCCCGAAATCGCTCTCACATACGTAATCAACACAAATGGAATGACCGTGATCGACAAAAGGATATGTGAAATCAATAAAAAGAAATATACATACCTAATCACACCTTCCCCGCCATAAGACGTAGAATCTGAAGTCATGTGATACGCCACGTACATCAACAAAAATAGCACAGAACAACCTATTGCGCTTTTCATTAATAGCTCGTGTGTTTTTCTATTTCCTTTTTTGATTTGCAGTACTGCGGCAATGAGCAATATCGCCGTGATTGCATTAATAGTAGCATATATAGGTGGTAAAAAACCCATACGCTCCACTCCAGGAATTCTCACCGTAAACAAAACTGCAACTGCTATTGGAATTACGATAGATAAAATCCAAATCCAAACGGTGTATTTTTTTGATATTGCTACTTTTGACATATTTTAAAATAAAATTACTTTTCGCTTAATAGCTTTTCAATATCAGTTACAAGCATTAGTATCCCTTCATCTTCAAGACCGTTGTAATAATATAGTGGATTGCCATAGGCGTCTTTTCTTGATCTAACTACACCATCTTTATCCACCAATGCGAACATTCCAGAGTGAGCAAACCCGTCGACATCGTTCTCATCTTCGGCAGCGTGTAATTTAAAGTTATTGTTTGAAAGATCTAATATTTCGGCTTTGCTTCCTGTAAGAAAGTTCCAGTGTGGATGTGTTACTTCGTAGCCTTCTGCATATTCTTTTAAGACTGCCGGATTATCATGTGCAGGATCAATAGTTATAGAGGCAATACCAAAATCATTAATATCGCTAAACGCATCCTGTACTTTTAACATATTCTGGCTCATAATGGGACAGATACTTGAGCAGGTAGTAAAGAAAAATTCTACCACATACACCTTACCTTTATAATAATCATTAGTAACGGTCTTTCCATTTTGATTTGTAAAACTGAAAGGGGCCACCTTTTGTAAGGTTAACAAAGGTGCTGCATCATCTTTTGTCAATGCCACTTCGTCTCCAGCAAGAATTTCTATTTCCTCGTTTGTTAATCCTTGTGTTTTTGTAATCGACTTTATTTTTGAGGTTTCCTCGTAAGCTTCTTGGTCATAATTTTGAGGAATACTACTCATTCTATCATTATCGACTACAGAGCCATTGGTAATACGCTCGAATATCTTAGGGATAACGATAATCCCAAAAATCAATATAATGGCAGACATGCCTATGTATTTACTTTTCATTATATCTCTCGCTTGTATTTATCATTCTTTTTGAGTGCTAGTCTGTATTCTGCAAACACTACTTTTACATCTTCGGTCATGCGGTTATTGATATCTGCAACATCTGCCGAGTTGTACCCATAAACTAATCCGTTTTCGGCTTTATCATCGTCATCGCGTCCTCTTAAATTCATTTCCTTATCGACTATAAAAACATAGGGTGTTGCCATGTTCTTGTCCAAACTATATCCAGATTTTAAAGAGTTGAAAACATTTTCAATTTCCTGATCTGTACTAAAAGCAAACTTCCAATGGTTGGTATCTGTTATTGTTTCTAGATTTGACTTTAATATTTTAGCTTGGTTTCGTGCACTTTCGGGAAGCAGTATTAAAAATTGGAAGTCATCAAATCCTTGATATTTGGAATATATTTTATGCGCCAAATTGTATGTATAGGCTTTAGATTCAAGCGCATCTGTACCAAAAAATCCAAGAACCGTAATACGCTCATTAAGCTGAACAGGATTTCCTTCCATGTCTTTAAATGCGCTTACTTCGGAAATTTGCTCCACTAAAACGGGTAGTTTTCCAAAATTGTTTACCCCTGTAGCAAAGAACATATAGATTGAAATAGGCAGCAGAAACAAGATACCGAGTACTATTTTTTTCTTTGTATTTGAGGCGTTCTCCATGGACTGAAATTTCAGAATACAAAAATACACGCTAGAAGTGTCTTGAACAACATAGTACCGTTAAAAAAGAAAATACTTGGGTTTAACCTCTAGGGATTGTTCAAAACAACAAATCCCGCTTTGCAGCAGGATTTTTGTTGTTGTTACATTTCACTCTTAAAAATCGAATTTAATATAGTTTTCTTTATATACTTCAAAGATGTAGTCTCCTTCAATTAAAAGTATCAATACTAGGTAGCAAATCAAGAAAATTGCCGTCCACACAACCATACGACGAAGACCTTTAGTCTCATCACGCATGTGCATGAAATCCCAAGTAATGTAATATGCTTTTACAATGGTAAGAAAGATGAAGATTAAGTTCAACGGCTTCATGTAAATGAACGGTGACAAGAATATATTTGCCAGCGTTGCCAAAAATCCACCTTCAAAAGGAGACATAAAAGGGGTCATTAAAGACTCTGGCTTATAAATACCCAATGCTACTTCTATAATTGTTACGATAGAAAGGAAAACAAATACTCCCCAAATTTTCTGTTCATTATTCTTGAACTTCAACTTTCCTCTAAAGATTGCTAAATTATGTTCGTGATGTGCCATGTGTTATACTATATATAATATCTTAATTATAATTCTTATTGTTAAACGAGGTAGAAAAAGGTAAATACAAATACCCAAACTAAATCTACAAAGTGCCAGTAAAGACCTACTTTTTCAACCATTTCGTAGCTCTTTCTTCTTTCGTACGTTCCAATGACTACATTAAAGAAAATAATGCAGTTAATGATAACTCCAGAGAATACGTGAAATCCGTGAAATCCTGTGATAAAGAAAAAGAAGTCTGCAAACAATGGATGCCCATATTCATTATGTTTTAGGTTTGCACCTTCTACAACTAATTTTCCATCATTCTCAATTTTTGCTATTGACTCTGCTCTTGAAAGAACCGTAGGATGTCCATGCTCGTCAAGATATTGTGTTCTTATCAACAAATTATCATTCGCTAAAAACCCCGCTTTAACTTCTTCAAAGCCATAGCTTGTAGCAGACTCGCCATTCATATACCAAACACCATTACTTTCTACATGTGCTTCTACAGTACTAGGTAATTGCACCGCAAAGTCTCCAATTGCAACGCGATTACCATCAGTATCTAAAAATTGTAAAATCTTTCCTCCTTTTGTTTCGACCGCACCATAGTCACCTTTAATAAAAGTAGCCCATTCCCAAGCTTGTGAGCCTACGAATATCGCACCCCCAATAATGGTTAAGAACATATATAAAGCTACTTTACTCTGCTTCATTTTATGCCCTGCATCAACGGCTAGTACCATTGTTACAGAAGAGAAAATAAGGATAAATGTCATAAACGCCACATAAATCATTGGCGCCGGAACTCCGTGTAAAAACGGAACGTGTGTAAAAACTTCATCCGCAATAGGCCAAGCATCTACAAATTTAAATCTTGAAAAGCCATAAGCGGCCAAAAATCCTGAGAATGTCAAGGCATCTGAAACGATGAAAAACCACATCATCATTTTCCCATAACTAGCTCTTAAAGGTTGGTTTCCACCTCCCCAAACTGCTCCTTTATCATCTGTTTGTACCACAGTAGCTTCCATATAAAATAGTTGGTTTTAAATAGGCTTCAAAAATACAGCATTTTTTTTTCTCATGAAACCTCAAAAATCAATTTGTAAAAATCGTGTTAAAATAGGCTTCGGTGCTGTGAACAAGCCACTTGAAAATATGATTTTAAATTAAGTGAAATACAAGAATAAAAACAAGTAAATCCACAGTATATCAATAAAATGCCAAAATGTTACTGCTAGTTCTAGACCCAGCGTATTCCCTTTGACATACTTTAGTTTATAATGATTATAAATTACAACAAGAAGACATATCAACCCAACGGCAATATGTGCTAAATGCAATAAAACGACAAGATAAATAAATGAAGTTGTGATACTACTCTCACTTCCAGTAAAGTAATAACCATTTTCAATGATTTGTGAAAACCCTAAAAACTGCAGATAGACAAATGTAATTCCCAAAATAAGCGTCGCTATCAAAAACAACATACCTTTGCTATTTTCTTCCTTTTTAATTGCACTTTTCGCCAAAATAAATGTAAAACTACTCAGCACAATTACTGCTAAACTTATATAAAATGCCTGCGGAAGATCAAACCCACTCAACCAATCAGGACGCTCTTTACTTATTATATAAGCACTTGTCAATCCTGCAAAACTCATGGAAAGACTTATCAAACCAAAAAGCAACATATTCTTTTTAGCACGTCTCGTTTTTTCTACTTCATTTCCCTGTGTATAATCCATTTTTTCTTTCTTCTGAAATGTAACTATCGTATAAACTTATCTGCCACATAAATAATTTGTAACAGCGTAATGTAACTCACACTTACCAGCATTAATTGTTTTGCAGCCTTATCCGTCTTTTCCCTATACAATCTCACAGCATAATATATCATCCAAATACCAATACCAGCCACCAATATTGACGAAATAGGCGTGATATATAATTTACCCGTCACCCCAAATGCTGGAACTAACGAAGCCAGCACCGTCCAAATGGTATATAAAATAACTTGAATTGCTGTCCCTTTATCTCTTCTTCCATTGGGCAACATAAAAAACCCACCTTTTTTGTAATCTTCAAACAAAAACCAGCCTATTGCCCAAAAGTGCGGAAATTGCCAAAAAAATTGAATCATAAAAAGTGTTCCTGGCTCTATCCCAAAATCATTTGTAGCTGCAACCCAACCCAACATAAAAGGAATCGCACCAGGAAAGGCTCCAACAAATACAGATAATGGTGTTTTAGTTTTTAAAGGAGTATATAAGGCAACATACATGAATATCGAAATCGCACCAAACATTGCAGTTTGAGGATTAATGGAATACAAAACTACCAATCCAATTAGCGTAAGTACAATACCAATGGCAAGCGCAGCATTAACCGACATTCTGCCAGCAGGAATAGGCCTATCCTTTGTGCGTGTCATCAAAGCATCGAGGTCGCGTTCCATAATTTGGTTGAATACATTTGAAGCTCCCACCATACAATACCCTCCAATACAAAGGAGCAATAAAACCATAAAATCAACACTTTCTGCACCCAACAAATAACCCGCAACCGAAGAAAATACAACACTAACAGATAACCGTATTTTAGTAATCTCTGTAAAATTTTTAATTACAGAAGTAGGTTCGCTATGGATTTGTGAAATTGCCAATCTATTTGCTATTTTGCAACATGTTTAATTACGGGTGCAAAGATACGGCACAAGCTTAATTTTTCACAACTTAAAACCAACTATCTAGTAATTAATTGGAACAGATTTTGTAATTTCAAATCCAAAATTAAACTTCAAGAAAAACACTTAAATAAATAAAATTTCTCAAATGCGCGCACTACTTATTACTTGTCTCTTAGTTCTTTGTTTTACAATGCCTTCCATTTCACAAGAAGATGCGGCCCAACAAAGTGGCATTATTTTAAAAAATGTAAAAGATGATATTTATATGCTCAAAGGCAAGGGTGGAAATGTTGCCTTTGCAGCAGGAGGAAATTCTGTTTTGATGATAGATGATAAATTTGCAGAAAACACGTCAGCAATTTTAGAGCAAGTTAGAGCAATCAGTAAAAAACCAATACAATTTTTAATAAACACACATCATCACGGCGACCACACGGGTGGAAATGAAAATATTGCCAACGAGGGCGCCACAATCATCGCTCAAGATAATGTGAGAGGGCGAATTTTCGAAGCAATGAAAACTTCGAAAACAAAAATGAGAGAAGAAGCACTTCCCGTTATCACATTTTCAGAAGACATAACAATCCATCACAACAATGAGCCGGTCATGATTTTTCATGTGCACAACGCTCATACAGATGGTGACGCGGTGGTCTTTTTTACTCAAAGTAATATTATCCATACAGGAGATGTGTTTTTTAATGGCAAATATCCATATATAGATTTGGAAAGTGGCGGAAGTATTGAAGGCTATATAAATGGACTCGAGGCTATTTTAAAAGTGGCAGATGAAGACACCATTATTATTCCCGGCCACGGTGAATTAGCCACTAAAGTTGATATAACGAAAACCATCAATATGCTTACATATTTTTTTAAACAAGTAACCTATCAACACGGAATGGGAGTCACGGAAGCCGAAATTTTAGCTAATACAGATATAACAAAAAAATATGACGACCTTGGCTACGGGGATGGATATGTTTCAACCGAAAAAATATTGAAGACTATTTATGATGATATTTCAAAGAAAGATAAGAAGGAATAATAAATAGTATTGACTAAAAATCATAATACCAATTAAACAAATCGGTGCGGATACCAAAATTTACCCACTTTGTATTTTCGTCAAAAAAATTGGTTTGTTGCACTTCAGTATCAAAATCGCGGAGGATTAAACTGCCGTAGATTTTTAAGTTTGTGGATGGGTTGATAAGGTATCCGGCTTGCAATTCGGCATGAAAGAATTGCGTTGTGTTACCTTGACCTAAATCGTTATTTAAATCTCCTCTTCGCACATCTTCGGTTCCATAAATATCTCCTCCAAAAAAGCGGTCGTTTGTAGCTTCATCAAATTCTAATCCGCGTTTGGCAGTAATCAATTTTACATCTCCAAAAATTCTACCGTGATTGTATCTTGCAATGGCAATAAATTCGGAAAAGTTCGCTCCTAACGTATGCGCCATAGATTGATTATTGTGACCATAGTTTAGAGTGATACTATTGTGCGAATAAGTAAACGGGCGCACTCTGTTATATTCTGCTTGCAACATCAATCCGTCAACACCAAAGGGATTGAAATACTTTACTCCCAATTGATATCCCGTTTTGTTTTTATAGCTACCGTTTCCGCCGAAAATATCAGAAGAAGAAAATTCGTCTATGATGAGCTGCCCGTAGGCGTTGATTTGGTCTGTAAATTTATATTTTGTGCTAAGTCCAATAACCGCATTCCCTCCTCGTGAGCCTGTTGAAAATTCAATGGCGCGGTAAAAAATCACAGGATTTATATAATTTAAGTCAAAACCGCGGTCATTGTCATTTTCCCAGATCACCGTTTCAAATAACCCAATGTTCAATCGCTTTGTTACATTATAACTCAAATAATGATTTGCCATATATTTTGTTCTAAAAGAACCACTCTCTGTTACCTCTGGACGTACATCGCGTAATGACATCCAAGTATTAGTGTATTTAATTTTCCAAAATGTAGTATTCAGTTTTATAAATGGATACGGGCTGGCGTTATCGCTTAATAACAAAGAACGATATCCATCTCCAATAAAGTTTTTCCCGTGACCCAATTGCGCATTAAACCACTTGCTTGGTGAATAAGAAACGTGACCTGTTGCTATGGGATAATCGTAGGAATCTGTTCTAAATGCCTTTGCGATACCCCGTCCTGGGATGATAGCGGGGTTTCCTCCGTCTGGTCTGATTGATTCCGCATAGCGATTAAAGTAGCCTGCAAATCTTCCTTGACTTTCTTGTATTGTTGCAAAGAAACTAATGTTTTTTCCTAAGCCACCTTGCATGTACACAAGTCGTGTGTTGTTATAAGTATTGATATCGTCGCCAATATCCTTACCTGCTTGTAAATCAACTCCTGGGTCAAGCGTTAACCAATAATCTTCACCTTGCAAACGCACCATATTTTCATTCCAAAATTTGCGCCCAAACCAAGATGTTTTGTCAAATAAAAGTTCTTCTTTTTTAGATTTGAAATCATAATACTTATTAACTTCATTATAAATGTATGGTTTTTGTGCGGTGTGGTTATTTGTTCCCACACGATTCATGGCTGCATCAAACCGTCCATATTCATGATGGGAAAGCGGAATGTTTATATTACTTTCATATAATGGGTCTTCGTAGGGAATTTTTTTAATATCGTCATATTCAGTAATAACAGCTTCAATCTTTTCGGTTTTAGTGGGTTGGTTGTTTGGTTTGATTGTTTGATTTTGGCTCATTTCCGAAGAAATAAAAACTCGTTCTATAGGTTGTTGCAAAGGGATTGCCAATGGCATTGTGAATTGAACGTAGGTAGGCTCGCCATTGAATGTTGCTGGTTCAATTTTTTCAAACGAATTAAAAACTCTTTTTGTCTCATCTATAAGTTCTTGATAAATGGCATCTACATAAAGCACTTTGAATGTCCCCTCTTTGTTCACTTCAAAGAAAATATTAATGTTTCCGTTATAATTTTCTTTTGAAACAATTTGAGGCACTTTAAATTCGGTAAAAACCTTTTTTTGAACCTCATTAAAAAAACATGTTTCCAATGCACCAACTTGCTGGTCAGCGCAATTGGGAAATACCGGGTATTTTTCATAAAGATTTGCGGGAGTTTGCGCAATACCGATTAGGGCAATAAGACTGAAGAAAAAAGAAAGTATAGGCTTCATTTAGCAGTATTTAGGGGTGGAAAGATACGGTTTTTACCGTCTTGTTACAACGCAAAAAGTGCGCAACCGTTGTTACGATTGCGCACTTTTAAATGGATGTGTTGAAAAGTTACTGCACTTTAAAACTAATAGGCACCATATATGAAACATTTACATTGGTGTTACCCATTTTTCCAGGCGTCATTTGTGGCAATTTGCTCAACACTCTAACTCCTTCTTCTCGCATATCTTTTTGGGCTGCTCTTGCAACCACGTCGGTCACATTCCCTTGCGTATCAATTTTAAATTGTACCCAAATTTTATGAATATCGTCTTTCTTGAGATTATTAAAATCATCAGAATTAAATCTTTTACTTATGAATGCAGAAATCTTTGATGACATGCATGCCTTTCTTTCTTCGTTATTACTTAAAGACTCGCAACCAGGAAATACAGGTACAAACTCTACGCTATTTACGTTTTCAGTTCTATTGGGGTCTATTGGTTTTACTGGCGTAGCAACTACAGGAGTATCTATAGTTGGTCTGTTGTCCATTACGTCAACTGGAGCATCATCTACAATTAGTGTAGTATTTGATACTACATTCACTTTGTCTCTTATAATTGGAACTGGAACTTCCGGCTTAGGAACTTTAACAAGAGCTACTGGCTTTTTAATTACTGGAGTTTCTTCCACGGTGTAATCAATTGTTGGTGGGTCAAATTGCTTGTCAGGTGCTGGCCCAGGCAGATTACTACTATAGCCGATAGTAGTTTCCATTAAAAAGATGACGGCGAGTAAACTTATAATTAAGCCTATTTGAAAAAACAACCCGCTCGGTAGTTTACGGTCAATTTGTTTTTTCTCTTCCCTTTTACTAAGCATTTTTGGTTGGTTGCTTTTTACATTGTTAACTGATGGTTTCATAATGTATGTATTTAAGGGTTTATAATAATATTAACATATCAATGAATGTGCCAAGAGATTTTACTAAACCAATAAAAAAAATTTAATTATTTGAAAAACAACGTAATGAAATAAAATTAAACAAAAAAACCCGCTACTCTCGTAGCGGGTTTGATATTTATAAAAACATAATTAGTTTTCTATCTTAAATGTAATGGGTAGTGAATAAAGCACCCCTACAGCTTGACCACGTTGCTTACCTGGTGTCATTTTAGGTAACGCGTTAATGGTTTCAGAAGCTTCTCTTTCCAATCTTGGGTGTGGAGCTCTTGCTCTTACATCTGTAATTGTTCCTGTCTTAGAAATCTTAAACTGTACATATATTTTTTGTATTCCTTCAAGACCTAAATCACTAGCGAGCTCTGTATCAAACTTTTTTTGAACGAACGCAGTAATTTTTTCTGACATACATTTTCTCTTAGCTGCGTTGTTTCCTGCGCTTTCACAACCTGGGTAAATTGGCACATTCTCAATAACTGCAAATGGTACGTCCTCAATAACCTCTTCAACTGCCTCTTCGATTTCCTCGATTTCTACAATTTCGGCTTCTTGGTTTGTTTCGGTCGACTTAATAATAGTCTCCTCGATTTCCTTTTCATCCTCAACTACCTCAAGCACTTCTGGTGCTGGTGGTGGTGGCGGAGGTGGTGGCGGAGGTGGTGGTTGATTGATTTGAGTAAGCGGGATGTCCTCATCAAGGTCATCACCTACGTTAAGCATATCTCTAGAGAGGTCACGGTCATAAGACTTCCACTCTACAGCTTGCCACGACAAAAATAACATTAAAGCAAGTCCTGCAAGGAAGTAAACTCCACTCCATTGCTTAAGGTCTGCTTTAGGATTTTTTTTAGGTTCCATAATTGTGTCTTTATATTACTGCTAAAATATAGAATTTCTACTTTATTCTAAAACAATAATCTTGTTAAGTTTTTAAATCTTTCTTTTTACAAAGGTAAAGCCAAGGTATCCAGCGAGTAGCCCAATACTATTTGCTACTACATCCATAAAATCTGCCTCTCTCGTTGTGGTGAAGATTTGTTGACAAACCTCAATTAATATGCCATAAAATAAACAACTAATGATTATCACAATTAAAGTTAAAGTACTTAAATTGTTACCTTTCCGAAGAAAATTATACAGCAGCCACAAAAAAACAAGAAAGCTATTAATAAAAAAGTGCACTGCTTTATCAATGTGAGGAATACCGGGTGAAGGCAGATCTCTAGTAGGAGAAAGCAGTGCAATTGTTATAAATACCGTGTAAAAAACGGCAACTAAAAGTATATTTTTATGATGCAGCAATCGACTCTGCATAGGCTGCGCTATCAAGCAAATCATCGACTTCGTCCATATTGCTTATTTTAATTTTCACCATCCATCCTTCTCCGTAAGGGTCTGAATTTACTTTTTCGGGTTCAGATTCTAGGAGTTCGTTGAACTCGATGATTTCGCCAGAAAGTGGTGAGAATAAATCTGAAACTGTTTTAACGGCTTCAACCGTGCCAAAAACGTCATTTTGGTTAAGTGTTTCGTCAAGGGTATCTACTTCGACATAAACGATATCACCCAATTCTCCTTGGGCATAATCAGTTACTCCCACGGTTGCCACATCACCTTCAATCTTTACCCATTCGTGGTCTTTTGTGTATTTTAAATCTGCTGGAATATTCATAAAGTACTATATATTTTGTTGTTGTTTAGTTTCCGAAGTTATATCTCAACGTAAATCCACTTCTAATGGTTGTCTGCGGAAATGCAGTAGAAATAGCATATGTTGAGAAGGTATGGTCATAATAAAAAGCTGCCGTCAAGTTTTTACTCAAAGCATAATCAATCAATAGCTGCGCGCCGTATATTGTCTGTCCAGCGGTTGTCTGATTGTTTACAATATCTAAGTACCTAATTACGGTTCTATTATCACGACGAGAGAGGTCTAATTTGAAGTTAAGATCACTCTTTAACACTTGCTTCTTACCTCCAAAGTTGGTTCCTATCCTTAAATCTTTAATTCTATAACCGAGACCGAGAACAATTTCGTCTCCCTTTATTTCAGTTAATAAATTATTGGCAAAACTCAATCCCAATGCTCTGTCCTTACGATACTCTGCGCTAATTTTTACTGAATTTTTCATCTCAAAATCAACCTTGGCAAGTGGAGAGAATTGTTCGGTCAAATTTACATTTGTTAAAAACTGCTCACTTTTGAAGTTTCCTGCTTGGTCTAATTCAGTTGGGTCATTTCTGTTATAATCTAAATTTGTTTGAAACTGGTTTACCGTATATCCTGCGCGATAGCCGTGTTGCAAAGAGAACCTTTTAAAACGCTTTTTAAACCATTCTAGGCGCATGAATCCTGTATATTTTATATCCCAGTTAGGCAACGGAACATCTCTAAAAATACCAGTTTCCTCATTTCCTGCATCGCTTCCTTTGTAAGCTGCTAAAAATGCCGGTAAAAGCACGTCTTGGCTTGTAGCACCAAAACCTACCGGATATCCTGTATCTTGATCTACAGGAAAATTTTCTGTTCCATAAAACTCTGTAGCCAATCTATTAGCGACAATTAATCTATTGCTTCTAAAATCATCAAAGGCTTGTGACTGCGCATCTGTTGTTTGTTGAAAAGCAGTACCTATAAGTAAAGTAGAAATATTAAAATTTCCAGAAGTTACAGGTGTTAATGAATTATACAAACCGTCATCGATGATGTAATTTTCTGAATAGTTTTCAGCATAAATACGACTTGCATTTAAATCTATTTTTAGGTCTGGCAGCAACTCTATATTTGTTTGAATATCAAGTTGTTTACTTTCGTTCTCTGTATATTGTTCATTAAATTCAGGATACAACGTCAACCAACCGTTACGTGCCGCCAAGTCTCTAATTTCTCCCTGACTACCAAAAGTAAAGCCCGTAGTAGGTTTTAACGTTCCTATAAAACCAATGGACGGCGTATAACCTGGCAAGAAAATACCATTTGTTTCTTGATAATTTACTTGTATTCTTTTAATAGATGTTATGAGACCAATAAAAGTGTTTGCAGCCTTATCGCCTGCGCTCAAGCCACCTGCACCGGCTTCACTACCTCGTGCTGCGGTTCCTGCAGCGCCAGATGCTGCTGAAAGCGAATTCGTTTTTGATTCTTTATCTTCGTTATCGTCACTACCTCCTTCTTTGCCGCCTTTTACATCACGAATGCCTCCTTTAGCGTTTGCTGCCCCACGACCTCCACGTGAACTGTTGCTAGCTTTTTTCTTAGTGAGCCCTATATATCTATAAAAAGCATTCATATCTAGCGTTGAGTTGATACGATGCGTACTCGCATTCTGTATTTTATTTCCTAAATCATAGCGACCTGTTGTTCCATCTGCTAAATCAATTTGAATATCGTTAAAACCTTCGCTACCATCTTGCCATTGGAAATCTCCCGTGTAAGAATACGTCGCTCTCAACCATTTAAGAAATGGAAATTTAGAAAACGGCAAATCATAATTTAATTGTAATGATTGGAAATGTAAATTAGGGTCTCCCACATCAAAGAAACCATCCCAAACGCTCAACGTATTATCCGCAATAAAACCTGTAGAACCATTCTCATCTAAAGTTGGAGTTAAATAATTATTTACTGTGCGACTATTCGATGAAGTAAAGTTAAATCTCAGTGACTTTGTCAAATTATAATTTATGGCATAATCCCAATCAAATAAATAATTACGTTGGTATAATGTAGGTAAACCAATATTTCCCTCGTCAAGATTGAGCTCTCTAAATTTCTGCTCACTATATTGACGAACAATATTTGAATTGACAGCAATACTCGTGGGTAAATAATTAACGTTCAAGTCTTTCATAAACTGCCAGTACTTGCTCTTAAATATTGAATCGTTCTTTTTAAAGGGCTCAAAAGTTTTAGGAGTAAAGTTGTACGCATATGTACCCCCCAAACGTACATTTTGATCTAAAGCTTCTTCAATTTCAAAATCATTATGATCAACTTGATTATATGATGCAGAAAGAGTTAAATTTTCTACATCATAAATACGAGGTTTTGTATCACCTACTCTTTCTTTTCTTACACCAATAAAGTTAACACTTTGTCTCTTCGTATAATCTACAGATTGTTCTTTTATAGCTTCTCTGTCTGATGCATCTTCAGTATTGTCAAGTCTTGTTTGTAGTTCAACATCTTGAAGTTCCGGATCAAATTGCGGCGTAATTAATTTCTCCGACCTTCCGTAGTTGAAAGGCAATTGAATACCCCATGTATTAGGTAACATTTGACCTAGGTTAAAGTTAGTAACCAAATCATACTCTTGAACATCTTCTCTACTTCTTTGGTTAGGTCCTTGATCAATAGTACCAAATCCTATTGTACTTTGTCTACCCGTAGCACTAATGTTTGCAAAGTCGGCAAAATTAGTATCCACACTTGCCACGGCAGCCCAACCTCCTTCATTTTTTAATTCTGAAAGGCGCAGTTCATTAAACCACACTTCTCCGCAAATTTCATTTGTATTACCATCCGCATTTCTAACTCCCACCATGGCGATACGAACGTCACCAAAACTAGGGTTCCCTTTGATTCCAATTCTTAAATCATTTTCGGCACCACTTGCTGAATCTCCCTCGAGATCCGCTTGGTCAAAGAATATCAATTCATTTGGATTTAGTGTATTGTCGCCAATAACCAAAGACTTCACCTGTTGCAATAAATCAAGTGGTAAGTTCAATCGGTTTTCAATTGGCCAAATCAATTCAGGATTTGTTGTTCCTATTTCTGTAGTAGGGTTAAGAGGTATTTGAACCTCATAAAAACTTTCGGTCAAGTCATTTCCGAGGCGAATAAATGCAACCATCTCACCATCGCCCAGTGCCATTTCATTTACCAAAGACTCTGCGTGAATGAACATCTCTAAGTTTTTGTACTGGCGCATATCCACATTAAAGTTTTTATACACCCCACGTGCATCGTTAGGCTCTAAACCGCAAACACGCAATGCCAATGACTGCTCATCTTGACGTATAATATTGTTGTTATTATTTAGCTCTTCTCTAAATACTCCTGGTGGCAGCCTATAAGGAATGGGGACTCTATTTTCATTATCAATAATGTTAACTGCTTCAACCTCAAACGTGGTATCATCCAGTTCTGGATCTTCCATGGTAACATTATCAAGAGTTTGCAAGTACCTTCTATAATCCCCACGCACCAATTCCAGTGTTCCAAAACGTAACGTAGTTGGTTGCTCAAAACCACTTAAAGACATACGCATAAATCTGATAGATCTAAAGTCTGATATTCCATTTACGGCACGGTCAAAGTCACTTACTGGAATTTTAAATTGTACCCAGCGTACGTCAAGCGGATTATTATTTGGTAATGTTATAGAACTTTCTCTTACATCTGTAATAAAATCGTTACTGGCCGGATCTAACATATCGCGACGAATAGGAATATTATATTCATAATAGCTATCAACCGTGTTCATAGAATTGTCACGGTTAATATCCTCAACATCTGGCTGCGTAGTAGAACCTCTATTTGTATTTGTTACTTCAACTGGCGAATTTCCTTCTGTTCCGTTATACATTCTATAACGGTTTCTTATATCTCCAGTTGCCTGTAAAAAATACTGGTAATTATCATTCGATGGATCCGGTAAACCAGCAAATGCAGGAAACATGGCGCCCTCTTGTGCATTATTTAAACCGTCATACCCAACATCTTGATTGGTACGTTCCTGTCCTTCTGTATCAAAAGTATAAACTAATGACTGGCTGGTAGGTACTTTACCCCAAACCGTAGGTGTAGTATTTGTCGCGGTACCATCTTCTGGCAAACCGTTTTCATATTGTTTACGACCATCTTTGAGAATATCTTCGGAAATGTTACCTAAATTAAAACTCAAAGTTCCACCATCGTTGCCAGCAGTTTCATCGTAGATAAATGGATCCATTATCCAAAACTGAATGTATTCAACATTACTACGTTCAAAATCGGTTGTTGAAAGTTGACGAGAAATAGCACCAAAGTTTTGCGCTGGATTTGGCAATACATTGGTTCCATTTGCAGCAGGATTAAAATTATATTCTCCACGTTCTGCAGGATAATAAGAAAGATCTAAAGAAAATAAAGCTTGTGTTTGTCCTTGAATGATATCTTGATCAGGGAAAATTTCGTCTCTAAAAACACGTCTCGTAAATGGGTTTGATAAATCCTCATCAGTTATTCCATCTGGTCGTTGACTACTATAAAAAACGGGGTCAATGGTGTACCAGTTTAATTTTGCACGACGGTAATTATATTGTAACATACTGTTACCTACTTCTCCCCCAAAACCATCTGGGCTCGCTCCCAAATACCAAGTAAGTGGTGAGCTTATATCAAATTCAGTCGTTGCAGATTCAAAATCATCCACATATACGGTAGTTTTTCCATTAAAGTCTGAAACGTCTGGCGCACCAGGCATTAAATAAGCAAATTCACCACGAACTGAAAGTCTAGATTCAACATCGGTATCAATATTTGGCAATTTATTTACGAGTCTCGTAAAAAATGGAACTTCGGTAGAATATGCAGCATTGATACCAAAAACGCTGTTATTTATTGGCTCAACACCAAAGTTCGATTTTTGTGTTAACGGTCTTTCTTTTAAACTTAAATAGGTACCACCAATTACAAAATTCTCGTTAAATTTATGCTCAATATTTAACCCAGTAAATCGTTTTGTTTGTTGTCCAAAAAGTGTATTATTTTCTACTGAAATATTAATAGGAATATCTGAAGCCAATAATGCAGGATCTAAAATTTGAACACGACCTGCTTGATAATTTACGGTATAATCAACGCCTTCTGAAAGTGTTCTTCCACCCGCAGTAACAACGACAGAACCTTGAGGCACATTGAAAGCCCCAATAGGAATACCATCTGCTCCCGTTGATTTATAACTACCTTTTAACTGAAATTTGTTTTTATCACTCGATGTTTGTTCTGCTTGCGTTTTAGTAGTCCGATACAAATTTCGGAATACATATTTTGCCTGGTTGGCGTTATATGATTCTGGAACATTATAATTTTCTACTCCGCTATTAGGTGTAAGATCTAACTTATCAAATAAATAATCACCAAAAGGCTCCACCGATGTAAATATGATACGTCCATTTTGTGTATCCACGGTCAATCCTGGAATAAAGTCAAAAAACCCATCTCCACCTGCTTGTGGGTCATTATTAAAGTTCAATCTATCCAGATTAAATACTTTTAATAATATTGTTTGGTCTACATCATCTGGCAATGGTACTGCTGGATTTGTAGCTGTTCCCTCAGCAGGATTTATATAATTCAATGGCGAAGGATCTCTATATTGAATGTTAAGCCTGAAATCTTCTTGCTCTAATTGAAAAGCACCTAAACTATAGATGTTTTTCATCATCAAATCCCAGATAGGTTCTTGAACATTTGTAATATTACTCTTTAACAATTTTACCACTAAGTTTTGTGGCAATCCAACTGGATTTGGGTTGTTTGGGTCAGGATCAGGATTTGGATTGTTAGGGTCAAAAGGCATATTTGTACCTGTAGCATCTACACCATCTGTTGAAAATTCACCCACTTGAAAAACCTTTCCATTTACAGTAAATTGAAAAGAGACACCTAGTACTTCGTCATTATTCAATCGTTGATTCAAAGAAATATATCCAAGCTGAGAGTTTAAAGTGTATTCGTTAGGCTGTAATCTTCTTGCATTTTCCAAGGCCACATAGTCTGAGCCATCTTGAACATTCACCCCGCCAAAACCTTGCTGCACTGTAGCAATATCTCTAATCTGTTCATTTAAAATTGACTGCACTCCTGGCATGTCAATCCCAAATGGATTAAAATCATTATTACTGTTATCTGGAAAAGCTGCACGAGAGGTATTTATAAACCCTCCCGGAGTTACGTTAAGACCTATATTCGTAGGATCTGACTCTCCAATATCTTGTATGGCAACAATGTTACGAACATCTTGCGTTTGGTTTCCACGATTGGTAATCCATGCTTCAACACGAGTAATTTGTACGTTAGAGTTTATAAATGGATACTGCCTAAGTACTCTGTCATAATTATCTCTAAAGTAATGTGCTAAGAAGAAGTTACGATTTTCATCGTAGTCCAATGCGTATAATTCATAGTCGGTTACTGTTGCCCCACCTTCAGCAGTAACGCTTCGGGTTTCACTTTTTTGTTCTGAAAACACACCTGTAATAGTTGTTTTACCAAATTGTAACTCCGTCTTTACCCCAAACAAACTCTGTGCTCCTTGAATCAATGTACTGTTCAAAGGCATGCTCACATTACCAACTTCGATTTTACGAATGATATCATCTTCAGTGGGTGTATATTCTAATTTTATTTGGTTTTGGAAATCAAAAGTAGACTCTGTATCGTAGTTTGCATTTATCTGCAAACGTTCTCCCACTTTACCGAGTAAGCTCAAACTAATTCGCTGATCAAAATCAAAAGAAAAATTACTTCGGTTTCTTGGAGAAAATGCCGGGTTATCTTGTTTAGTATATAATATCCCTAAATCTATTTCAGCAGTACCTTGAGGTATCACTTCTATTGTATTTCCGCCGAAAATAGATTCAAAAAAGCTTGAATTCACGTAAAATTTCGGCAATAAATTCTTTTGTGCTTCTTCTGAGCCTTCTTTTCTACCATCTGCTGCGTCTATTTTCTGCTTAAAATAATCGCGCATTTGTTCTCTCAAAACAAGGTCTTGATATTCCTGCGGCGTAAGAATCGCTGGAACACCAATGTTAAAATCACCCAGCATCTGGCTGTAGATGTAGCGATCTGTCACTGGATCGTAAGTGTATAAATCTTGTATGCTTGAAGATTGTGGCAACTCAATGCGGCCCATAGATGAACCCGTAGCTGTGGAATCCTGCGCCATGGCAACAGTACATCCTCCAAAAATGATACTTAAAATTAATAAATGCTTGAAAAAGCTATTCCCGTACACGTAATTATTTGCACCCAATATTATATTTTTTTTAAAGCCTGCTTTATTATTTCCTCAACGGTCGCCTGCGGATTTTCTTTAACAACGCTATCACAAACTTTTTCAGCTTGTTTACGCGCAAATCCCAAGGTCTCCAAAGCAGATAACGCTTCATTTTTATTCGTATTGCTTGAAACGATAGAAAGATCGTCTAAGCCATACACTTTTAAAACTTTATCTTTTAAATCCAATAGCACTCGTTGCGCCGTTTTTGCGCCTATCCCTTTTACAGATTGTATAGTCGCTACGTCACTTGATGCAATCGCCTCAGTCACCTGTTGTGGTGAAAGCGATGATAACATTATTCTTGCGGTACTCGTCCCCACCCCTGAAACCGAAATCAATAATCTAAAAATCTCCCTTTCCACGACGCTTGAAAAGCCATACAAAATATGGGCATCTTCGCGCACTTGCAAATGGGTAAATAATTTTATGTTTTCTGAATCAGAAATTTGAGAAAAAGTATGCATAGAGATATTCACAAAATAACCCACGCCATTACAGTCTATTACTACATGTGTGGGTGTTTTTTCACTAAGTCTACCTTGAAGGTGTGTGATCATCTCTTAATAAAAAGTTAACGTCGCCAAATATAATATAATTTATTGGGGTAAGCCATCCCGTAAATGCTCAAAAATTGCCTAAAATCTAGAAGTGGTAAACTACCTCTGAAATATGATTTTAAAGAACAACAAATTTAAAATTTGACATCACTTTTTCTGCGGAAATATTAAAGCTGGAAATAACGTTTTTAATTCAGTTTTAGAGAGAACAATCTATATGAATTTTCTACATTTTTATTTTATTCCCTTTACTCTCACGCTTCTCTTTTTGTTGTGCATCCACCACAGCAACAGCAGCCATATTGACTATCTCTTCTACACTCGCTCCTAGTTGTAAAATATGAACAGGTTTGCGCATTCCCAACATGATGGGACCAATAGACTCCACTCCGTTAAGTTCTTTTAGTAATTTGTAATTGCTATTTGCAGAGTCTAAGTTGGGAAAAATAAGTGCATTTACTTTTTTTCCAGCCAATTTAGAAAACGGGAATTTTTTCTGAAGCATTTCTGGGTTGAGCGCAAAATCGGTTTGGAGTTCACCATCAATTATCATGTCTGGATTAGTACGATGTAAATACGCTACGGCTTCACTAACTTTAGTTGCATGTGGGTCTTTTGAAGAACCAAAGTTTGCATAACTAATCATTGCAATTACTGGTGTCAAACCAAACATTTTCATGGTATAGTTAGTCATCTGTGCAATCTTGGCAAGTTCCTTTGCAGTTGGATCAATATTTATTGATGTGTCCGAAAGGAAAATAGGACCTCTTCTTGTCATCATCATATTGGTAGTAGCCACTTTACTTACACCATCAAAACGACCAATGGTTTCAAGCACAGGTCTTACAACAGAGGGATATGATCTAGAATATCCAGAAATCATTGCATCTGCATCCCCCTCATTTACCATCATTGCGGCAAAATAATTGCGCAATCGCATATTATTTTGAGCGTCATATAAAGATTCTCCTCTACGTCTTCTATTTTGCCAATGCTTTTCAGCATAATAATTTAATTTCTCAGACTGTTCATCACTTTTTGGGTCAATGATTTCAACTTCAGCGTCAAAATCTATTTGCTCCATTAACTCTTTTATCACATCCTTTCTTCCCAACAAAATAGGAATTCCTATACCCTCTTCATTGACAATTTGAGCTGCTTTTAATACGTCAAGATGGTCAGCTTCAGCAAATACAATTCGTTTTGGGTCACGTTTTGCTCGCCCCATCAATAATCGAATGATTTTATTATCGCTTCCCATCCTTTCATTGAGTTCATCCACATATTTTTCCCAATCTTTAATTGGTGCTTTAGCTACTCCACTCTCCATAGCTGCTCTTGCAACCGCTGGTGGTACTGTTGTTATTAAACGAGGGTCAAAAGGTTTTGGAATAATATAATCCCGACCAAAATTTAACTTCGTTTCTTGATATGCAATATTAACCTGCTCTGGTACAGGCTCTTTTGCTAATGCGGCAAGCGCTTTTACGGCCGCCATTTTCATAGCCTCATTAATTTTTGTAGCTCGAACATCTAATGCACCTCTAAAAATAAAAGGGAATCCGAGTACATTATTTACTTGATTGGGGTAGTCGCTTCTACCAGTCGCCATAATAATATCATCTCTCGAAGCAATTGCCTCTTCGTATGATATTTCGGACGTGGGATTTGCCATGGCAAAGACAATAGGATTTGCTGCCATGGATTTCACCATTTCTTGAGTTACTATATTTCCGACGGACAACCCCAAAAATACATCTGCGTTTATCATTGCATCTGCAAGCGAGTTATATTTTTTATCGGTCCGAAAAACATTTTGCATGGGTGACAAATCTGTCCGGCCTATATCCAAGAGTCCTTCCGAATCAAACATCGCTATATTCTCTAGTTTTGCGCCTAAAGAAACATACAAATTCATACATGAAATAGCCGCTGATCCAGCACCAGAAACAGCAAACCGTACCTCTTCAATTTTTTTATCTGTCAATTCTAGCGCATTGATCAGAGCAGCCGCAGAAATAATTGCAGTACCGTGTTGATCATCGTGCATTACAGGAATATCCAGCTCTTCTTTAAGACGACGTTCAATTTCAAAAGCTTCTGGGGCTTTTATGTCTTCTAAATTTATCCCCCCAAATGTAGGTGCTATGTTTTTTACCGTTTCGATAAAAGATTCTACATCTTCAGTATCTACTTCGATGTCAAAACAATCAATATCTGCAAAAATTTTAAAGAGCAATCCTTTTCCTTCCATTACGGGTTTTGAAGCTTCGGGACCAATATTTCCCAAACCTAACACTGCTGTCCCGTTTGAGATTACTGCGACAAGATTACCTTTTGAGGTATATTTATAGACGTTCTTTTTATCTTTTGCAATCTCTAAACATGGCTCAGCCACACCGGGCGAGTATGCTAAAGAAAGGTCTCGCTGTGATGCGTATTTTTTTGTGGGCACTACTGCAATTTTACCTGGTGTGGGTTTTGCATGATATAATAAAGCTTCGCGACGTTTGGATTGTTTGCTCATAAAAATTTCAATTAACAAGTACTACAAAAATAACAGAGTAACGGGAATTGAGGGTATACAAGCAGGTTTATTTATGGCACATTTCAGAAAGAAAAAATAATATTATTTACATTTTGATTATTAGAAAGTTAACTTCATCAAATTGAGGTAAAGAAAAACCCTTGCGCAAACACACAAGGGCTTCAGTTTTAAAATAATGGCTAATTATTTATAGGTAACCGAAAAGGAACCCGCATTGACATTTATAGTGTTGTCGCCGTTCAAATCTATATCGGCTACAAAATTAAAAATGCCGGTTATCTTTTTTGAGCTGGTATTCTTTTCAGTAATGGTAAGGGTGCCAGAAATACTCCCGCCGGCTATATTTCCGGCAGGCTCATTAACCACAGCTCCACCAGCCTCAGGTGTGTCAAGCGAATATGAACCCACTCCATAACTATTTGGAAATTGCAAGTTTAGAATATTACCCCCATCGTCCAATGTATAAATCCCCAATTCGCCCTCTAATATTTCTGCATTTATAAAAGTTGCAGTGTATGGAATGCCATCTACATTTGCCGTAAGGCTACCTCCAAACAAACCACCGTTAATTCCCGGTAAAGGATTGTCATCGCTACAGCTGCTTAAGAAAAATGTAAAGCACACAAGAATACTGAGCATAAATCTTGATATATTTAATTTTGATTTCATGATATTTTAATTAATTAGTAATATATGTTATGTCAAATGCCCCGTTTGTAACATTGAAATCAACTGTATTGTCAACATTGGTAGAGACAAAATTAAAGGTGCCGCTAATAGTTTTTGCTGCTCTATTATGGCTGGCGATTGTGAATGTACCCGAACCACCATCAATTATTGTTGTTGTGTAAACTTGAGAGTCATCTGGGTTAGTTTTTACCAAAAGTGCATAGCTATTATTATCAAAATCATAGGTTCCTGGGTCTAAGCTTATAATACTTAAATCCTGCCCCGCTTGAACAACAATACTCAAAAGATATTTGTCGCCGTTAGTAGCTCCAATAGTTAGTCCTACTTGGTTATCAATAGCAATTTTTGATGCGGTTACCTCAGTTGGGATAAATGTTTCACCATCAATAGATGCTGAAAAGTTTGCACTTAAATCAATTGGATTTCCATCATCGTCTCCATCCCCTTGACCCATTTGTTCTTCGATAATGGCATCATCACTCTTATTGCAAGATGTTAAGCCTAAGCACAAGCTCATGGATAATATTGTAATTGTTGCTAGTTTTTTAAATTGAATGTTCATAATAGATGTTTTGTGATTTTAAATTAATTTTTTTGTTTTTGAGTTATCTTATATTAAGTTCCTTGTATATAGACGAAATCAAATTCGCCATCGGTTAAGGTTATTGTGCTATTGTGATACACACTCTCAACTTTGAATGAAAATGTGCCGATAAATATATTGTTAACTAAATCATGTGTTGTAATGGTCAATGTACCTGTAGGATTTATGTTTGAAAACTCTGGAAAGCCATCAACGACTACCGAAGTAGAAATGGTATCGCCAAATGTGTAAATGCCCGGACTCAGATCTTCTTGGATTACCATTATAATTTTATTCGAACCATCAGTAACTTCGATATACATCGATTCTTCAAAACCACTTTCTACGGCTAAAAGCTCAGTAGGTACAAAGGCGATATCATTAATTTTTACTGAAAAATTACCACTCAAATCAAGTGGGTCACCGTTATTATCACCATAACCATCTCCTTGCCCCATTTGTTCTATTTGTTCCTCGTTAGTGCCATCATCTCCTTTGTCACAAGAAATTAAGCCTAAGCACAAGCTCATGGATAATATTGTAATTGTTGCTAGTTTTTTAAATTGAATGTTCATTGTTAGTTTTTTAAGTTTCTATTTGATGAACCTGAAGACAAATAGGTTAACAAAAAACTATAGCGTTATTCCAACTAACAACTACAATGAAGATAAAATTGGTATTAATCGATTGAATTACAGTAACTTAATTGTAGATATTGAAATAGGAATATGGTGTAGAAAAATTTTTTTTATTTTTTCAAGAAATCAATATTTCTTTTCAACCCTTTAAATTTGGTACGTTTGACCGGGCTTTTTTGAAGATTTCATTGAACACTTCTTTTGTAATCTCTTCCCATTCTTTTTTATCTTTTGACAATAATTGAGGATGCGGATTAAAAAGAGGTTCACGGTGAGATGTACTAAAACGGTTCCACGGGCACACGTCTTGGCAAACGTCGCACCCAAACATCCAATCGTCTAATTGATTTTTAAAAACTGTTGGGATTTCGTTTTTCAACTCGATGGTAAAATAACTAATGCACTTACTGCCGTCCACTTTATACGGCTCAACAATGGCTTGCGTGGGGCAGGCATCTATGCAGGCAGTACAGCTACCGCAATGATCTGTTACTGGAGCATCATATTCCAGTTCAAGATCAACAATTAACTCGGCAATAAAATAGAAAGACCCTACTTTTTGGGTCAATAAATTGCTGTGTTTTCCTATCCAACCCAATCCGCTCTTTGCTGCCCACGCTTTGTCTAACACAGGTGCCGAATCTACAAAAGCCCGACCGTGGACTTCTCCTATTTCATCTTCTATAAAATAAAGTAGTTGTTTCAATTTATCTTTTATGACAAAATGATAATCGGTGCCGTACGCGTATTTTGAAATTTTATAACTTTCAGGGTTTTGGATTTCCGAAGGATAATAATTGAGCAATAATGAAATCACACTTTTTGAACCTTCAACCAGTATTGTGGGATCCAAGCGTTTGTCAAAATGGTTTTCCATGTATGCCATCTCGCCGTGCATATTCTTATTGAGCCAAGCTTCCAGTCTTGGAGCTTCGTCTTCGAGGAATTCGGCTTTGGAGATACCGCAAGATAGAAAGCCGAGGCGAGAGGCTTCGGTTTTTATGAGTTTTGTATATTGATTTTTATGGTTTATGGTTTGGTTTATTAAAATTTCCGAAGAATTAATTACTACCTTTTTTGAAACACTAAGGTAGCATTTTTTGGTTTTAAAGTAATCAACGGTAGTATTTCGATGGGCGTTTTTTTAGTTTCAATTTTAAAGTTTTTTACGAGTGTTTGAACTGCTAAAACCATTTCGTACATTGCAAAATTATTACCGATACACATGCGCGGTCCAGCGCCAAATGGGAAATAATAGGATGAATATGTATTCTTTGGTGTATCCAAAAATCGCGAAGGTTTAAACGCCAATGGTTCTTCCCAAAAGTCTGGATGTCTGTGGATTTCATATAACGAAAACAAAAGATTAGATCCTTTTGGGATTGGGGTTTCATTGTAACTGTCTTCAGAAATATTAATCCGATCAATAAAATATGCCGGCGGATACAATCGCATGGTTTCTTCGATAACGCTAGTGGTGTATGGACTGTTTTTCAACTGCTCCATTAATGACTCAGTTTCACTCCTGAAGCCTTTTATTTCCTCCAAAATCTTTTGCTGAGACTCTGGGTGGCTCGCCACCAATTGCGCCGCAAAGGTTAATGCATTTGATGTGGTTTCGTGACCCGCGGTGAATAAAATTAAAATTTCATCTATCAATTGCTCGTCATCCATGGCATCTCCATTTTCGTAGCGAGCGTCGAGTAACATATCTAACAAATCATCATGACGGGTGTTGCTTTTTTTCCTTTCGGAAACGAGCTCCCTTAAAATATCCCGTGCTCCCTGAATAAGCTTTAAATGCCTTTTAATTTTTCCACTACCTTGAAACCACCAAATTAAATAGGGCTGCCGTAATTCTCTGACCAACATTTTTTGAACCTCCTCGGTAATATGTTGCAGTTTGTTTATTTGATCTTGATTTGCAGCATTGCTGAAAAGTGACTGCACCACAGTTTGAAACGCCAAATCATTAAACATGGGAAATATATTGAACGGGCGATTGGTTTCAATTTTTGAAATTTCAGCGTCAATGGCATTTTGAATGCTGCCCAATAAATTAACGAGTTGTTTTTTATGAAACGCCGGTTGAATGAGTTTTCGCTGTTTTTGCCAAAGCTCCCCTTCTGAAGTGAGCAATCCATGTCCCACATATTTGGCCAAGTCCTTTGTTTGTATAGGTGACTTTGTAAAATTCTTTTGATTTTTTTGAAGTGCGTATTGCAAAAACCCAGCATCCCTTGAAAAAACTACCGAATTCCCAAACCCTAATTTTAAACGAAAGGTATCGCCCAACGATTCAAATTTAGAATGATGAAACGGCAACGGGTTTTTTAAAATCTTTAATGAATGTTGAAGAAATGTAAGTACTGAAACTTCTGGAATTTTTTGCATGGGCTAGTATTAAAACAATCCACCTTGCGTGGGTCCTTTGTGTTTTCCTAAATGTTTGTAGGCGGCTTCGGTTACTTCTCTTCCTCTAGGTGTGCGCATGATGAAGCCTTGTTGGATTAAAAATGGCTCATATACTTCTTCAATGGTTTCGGGACTTTCGGAAACTGCGGTGGCGATGGTTGTGATGCCCACGGGGCCACCTTTAAATTTATCGATAATTGTTGTGAGGATTTTGTTATCCATTTCATCCAATCCAAAAGCGTCAACATTCAAAGCTTTTAATGAAAATCTGGCTATCTCGATATTAATATTTCCGTCGCCCTTAATTTGAGCAAAATCGCGAACACGACGCAGTAATGCATTTGCAATACGGGGTGTGCCTCTACTTCGGCCAGCGATTTCAATGGCCGCTTCCATAGAAATAGGCACATCTAGAATAGTAGCACTGCGTTGCACAATGGTGGTTAGCAACTCAGTAGTATAATATTGCAAACGAGAAGCGATGCCAAAACGGGCGCGCATGGGAGCCGTCAATAAACCCGAGCGCGTGGTGGCACCCACAAGGGTAAATGGTGCCAGATTGATTTGGACAGAACGCGCATTAGGCCCAGATTCTATCATGATATCTATTTTATAATCCTCCATTGCGGAGTATAGATATTCCTCTACAATGGGGCTCAATCTGTGTATTTCATCAATAAATAAAACATCACGTTCATCGAGATTTGTCAATAATCCAGCAAGATCGCCCGGTTTATCGAGCACAGGTCCAGATGTTACTTTGATACCTACTTGCAGTTCATTGGCAAGTATGTGGGCAAGTGTGGTTTTCCCAAGTCCTGGAGGACCGTGAAAAAGTGTGTGGTCCAGAGCTTCCTCTCTAAGGTTTGCAGCCTGTACAAATATTTGCAAATTTTCAAGTGCTTGGTCTTGCCCTGTAAAGTCATCAAAAGAAAGCGGACGTAATTTTTTTTCTACGTCTAAATCTTGTGGTGTTAAGTGTTCTTCGGAAGGATCTAGATGCTCATTCATATAGACAAATATACAAAGGGTTTAGGGATAAATTCTGAAATTATACTTTCATGAATAATGAATAAAATCATTTAAACTTTCACTTTTCCTTAATAAGTAATTGGCGGTGTGTTGGGAAGAAAAGATAGGATAGATTGTTATATTAAGATAAAAGAAATTTATTAATTTAAATACACAGACACATATTATTATGATTTTACCAAAAAACAATATACCCAATTTAGACCTCAATTTAATAAATGACACACAATGGTCTCTCGTAAAACAAAATGCTCCAAATTATACATTAATTGTTTTTTATAGAGGGCTACACTGCCCCGTTTGTAAAAAATATCTTGAGGAACTAACCACAAAAATTGAAGATTTTACAGAACGTGGTGTTCACTTATTTGCAGCAAGTATGGATAGTGAAAAAAGAGCAAAAAAAGCAGGCGAAGAATGGGATATTGCTAAGCTTCCTGTTGGATATGAAATGACTGAAGAAAAAGCTAGAGAATGGGGACTTTATATTAGTGAAGCAATATCAGACAAAGAACCTAAACTATTTTCGGAACCTGGATTGTTTTTAATTGATAACAAACAAAAACTTTATTTTTCATCAGTTCAAACAATGCCATTTGCTCGACCCAACTTTAAAGATGTGTTGAATGCCATTGACTTTATTCAAAAGGAGGACTATCCTGCAAGAGGTGGAAAATAGAAAACGCCTCTACGATAGAGACGTTTTTTAAAGTTCCAAATAATTCTCCTCAAAATTATTGGTTTTAATATTGACAAATGTAATGAGGCATCAAGATTAAATCAATACCCAATAGTGGGTATATTTTAAAATTTCCGAAGCATAGTAAATATAAAATTCCCTTTCATCATTGATGAAAGGGAATTTTAAAATCGTGAATTATTTACACTCAACTTTGGGTATTTAATGATGCATTTCGTCTTCGTTTTCCTGAAGTGGAATATGCTGTGGCGCATAATCTTGACCAGCAATCACATAATCAGTTTCGTCGTTATTTAACTTGCTGTAATCATATGCCCAACGGTGTACTTCGGGGATAGGTCCATCCCAGTTTCCGTGTATGTGTTTTACTTCGGCAGTCCACTCAAGTGTATTCGCCTTCCAAGGATTTTTAGGCCCCACTTTTCCGTAGAACATAGAATGAATAAAGTTATACAAGAACACAATTTGTGCTGCAGCTGTTATGAATGCAAAGATTGAAATCACAACGTTTACATCTGTCAAATCATCAAAGTAAGGGAATGCCGTGTTTGTATAATAACGACGTGGCAATCCTGCCATACCGATGAAGTGCATAGGGAAGAAGACTCCATACGCTCCAATTGCAGTTACCCAAAAATGAACGTATCCTAAATTTTTATTCATCAATTTGCCTTCAAACATTTTAGGGAACCAATGATAAACCCCAGCAAATAAACCATAAAGTGCAGATATACCCATTACAAGGTGAAAGTGAGCCACTACAAAATAAGTATCGTGAACATTTATATCAAGCGCGCTATCTCCCAAGATAATACCTGTAAGACCTCCAGTAATAAAAGTTGAAACAAACCCAATGGAAAAGAGCATACCAACATTCATTTGAAGATTACCTTTCCAGAGCGTGGTTATCCAGTTGAATGATTTTACTGCTGAAGGAATAGCAATCAACAATGTTGTAAAAGTAAATACCGAACCAAGGAATGGATTCATACCAGAAAGGAACATATGGTGACCCCAAACAATCGTTGACAAAAAGGCAATCGCTAAAATTGAAGCTACCATTGCTCTGTACCCAAAAATAGGTTTTCGAGCGTTTGTCGCCATAATTTCTGAAACCATCCCCATTGCCGGAAGTATAACGATATATACTTCTGGGTGTCCTAAGAACCAAAATAAATGCTCAAACAATACAGGTGAACCTCCTTGATTATGGAGTACTTCTCCTGCTATATAAATGTCTGATAAGAAGAATGAAGTTCCGAAACTTCTGTCCATTATCAACATTAATGCTGCTGAAAGTAATACAGGGAAAGAAACGATACCAATAATTGCAGTCACAAAAAATGCCCAAATTGTTAATGGCAAGCGCGTCATTGACATTCCTTTAGTACGTAAATTGATTACGGTTACTACGTAATTCAATGAACCCATTAATGACGAAGCAATGAATATTGCCATAGAAACTAACCATAATGTCATTCCTGCACCTGAACCTGGAATTGCTTGTGGCAATGCACTTAAAGGCGGATATACTGTCCAACCTGCAGATGCAGGTCCTGCCTCGACAAATAAGGAAAGAACCATGATTAAACTCGACAAAAAGAACAACCAATATGAAATCATGTTCAGAAAACCTGAGGCCATGTCTCGAGCTCCAATCTGGAGTGGAATAAGAAGGTTACTAAAAGTACCACTTAATCCTGCGGTAAGTACAAAGAAAACCATAATGGTTCCGTGAATTGTAACTAGTGCAAGGTAAATACTTGGATCCATTACACCATTTTCTCCCCATTTACCAAGTAATATTTCATAAATAGTAAACTGGTGGTCTGGCCATGCCAATTGTAATCTAAAAAGGATGGACATTGATATTCCTATAATTCCCATAAACAAACCTGTAATAAGGTATTGTTTAGAAATCATTTTATGATCTTGACTAAATATATATTTAGTTATGAAAGTTTCCTTATGATGATGCCCGTGATCATCGTGGTGATCTACTGCGAGGTCGTGTGCGTGTGCTGACATATCTTTTATAGCTTTTTATTTCTTTAATGCTGTTGCAATGTTAGGCTGTGTAGCAAGCCATGCATCGTAATCTTCTTGAGATTCAACAACAATCTTCATTTGCATATTGTAATGATTACTACCACAAATTTTATTACACAATAAAAGGTAATCAAATTCGTAAGGCTCAAGTGCTTCTTCACCTTTAGCAGCTAAATCTTTACTTTTCTCTCTTCTGAGAGTATTAATTTTTCTCACTTTAGCAACCACTTCATCATCCATGCGCATTTCTTCTGTAGTAATTGTCGGGGTAAAAGCAAATTGTGTAATCATACCTGGAACACAATTCATCTGAGCCCTAAAATGAGGCATGTATGCTGAGTGCAATACATCTTGAGAACGTATTTTAAATAATATTTTTCTTCCAACTGGCAAATGCAATTCGTTTACAACGACATCATCTTGAGCATTAGGGTCTGAAGCATCAACACCTAATTGATTAACTCCTTCTATAAGTCTTACGTTCGCATCACCTAATGTGTTGTCTTTACCACTGTATCTAGCTCTCCAGTCAAATTGATATGCATATAATTCAACAACCATTGGATCATCTTCAGTATCAACATTCATAATATCGGTCCATGTAAAAAGACCGTATATGATTAAACCTGCTAAAACTATAACTGGAATAATTGTCCAGATAAATTCTAATTTATCATTATCAGCAAAGAATAATGCTCGATTGGTACTATTTCCTCTGTACTTAAAAGCAAAATAACTTAACAACCATAAGGTAAAGAATCCTACAACAAAAATCAAGCTCATTGACACAAACATTAATGTATCAATCGTTGAACCATGTTCAGATGCAGCTTGTGGCAATAAAACATCCCACCACTTGTAAAAACAAACAATTAAAAGCAGGTAGGTAAAAATAGCAAAACCTAACATCAACCATCCGTTAACGTTGTTGTCTTTATTTGAAGCTACTTCTGAGCCTTCACCCAATTTTTCGGCTGACTTAGACATGTTTAATATCTTACCCAACTGTAGTACGGTAATACCGAAAAGAATGATTACTAATACAACTAAAAATGCGGTCATCGTTATCTGTCTTCTAAATAATTAATTAATAGTGAAAGTGCTTACTTTCCTTAATGAATGGGTTGTTTTTCACTAACATCGGCGCTTTTGTCAATGCTGTAAATACAACAAATACAAACAGACCAAAGAAGAATAAAACCGAACCAATTTCTGGAATACCAATAAACCAACTCGTTCCTACTGTTGCCGGCATTACCATTACAAAAATATCAATATAGTGCCCAGCAAGTATTACAATACCTGTTAAAACTACAAACCAATTAACACGTTTATAATCACTGTTCATTAATAACAATACAGGGAATAAGAAATTCATAGCTACCATTCCAAAGAAAGGCAATTTAAAGTCCTCAATTCTTGTAATAAAGTATGTTACTTCCTCAGGGATATTTGCGTACCATATCAACATAAATTGTGAGAACCACAAGTACGTCCAAAAAATACTAAACCCGAACATGAATTTAGCTAAATCATGAATATGACTATCATTTACAAACTGTAAATGACCTTGAGATTTAAGAACAATGGTAATCAATGCAATAGTAGTAATTCCGCAAACCATCATACCTGCTAAAACGTACCAACCAAATAATGTTGAAAACCAGTGAGGGTCAAAACTCATAATCCAATCCCAAGACATCATTGATTCTGTATAAATAAAGAATACAAGAAATGCTGCGGAAATTCTAAATGATTTTTTATAATAAGTGTTGTCCGAAGCCTCGTCATCTCTTCTTGAAAACTTAACGGCATAGGTGCGATATAGTATCCAACCCCCTAAAAATATGGCTGCTCTAATAATTAAACCCCATCCATTTAACCAACCTGATTTTCCTTTAATTAAGGCATCATGAGCAACAACCTCAGGGTCTGCCCAAACAAAAAGATGATTTAAGTTCAATCCTGAAATTACCAAAAGAACAAACATAATAATTCCTCCAGGAACTAAATATGCTGTAATTGCTTCCATCACTCTAAACAATACTGGCGACCATCCTGCTTGTGCTGCCCAATTCACAGCGTAAAAAGCTAAAACCCCAAGAGATATCATAAAGAAAAAGAAACAAGCTACGTATAAAGCAGACCAAGGTCTATTTTGTAATTGGTGCAAGGTATGCTCTAAATGAGCTTCTTCGCTATCATGCGCATTCTCTACATTATGATCACCTGTAGCCTCATGAGTATCCATAGAATCATGTGCTTCATTGTGGTTAGATTCAACACCATGACTTTCTGCACCATGTGCATTATCACTAGCACGTTCAGTTCCATGACTATCTCCGTGAGAAGCCATCATTTCTTTAACTTCAGCAGTAGTACTAGGTGCGGTTAAAAATCCTGCCGCAATACCAAGAGCTCCAATCACCATGAAAATGATTGCGAACAATTTTAATTTACTAGGTAGCTTATAGTCCATATCTTTAGCTATTCTCTTTGTTGCTTATTAATTTGTTTCTGAATTTCCGTCAACCTCCACACTCTCTTCTGATACATCTGGAACAGCTGTTTGAGTTGCAAGTGTTACTTTTTGAGGATTGTCACCATCGTTAACTTTTACAGGCTCATTAATTGGTCGTCCTTCTAATACTGCTTTCAAATTCATCACATGATGTGTAATTTGCCAGCGCTCCATTTCATTCGTTTGAGATGCATAAGAACCCATTGTATTTAAACCATACATTTGTACATGATATACACCACCTTCAGTAATATTTCTTCCTTCGGCAGCATAACTAGGAATTCCCAATATTTTTTCTCGTTGCATTAAAATTCCATTTCCGTCTCCTTTGTCACCATGACAAACAGCACAATAGATTGTATATAATTGTGAACCTGCCGCTAGGTTTTCTTCCGTTACAGGTAAAGGATTTTTTAATTCGGCTTTTGCTCTGTTTAGTTCCTCAGTGGTATTCTTATAGTCATATATTTGGAACCCTCTTGGAACTGTACCTTCTACAGGTAGCATTGCTTCCATTCCATTTTCAAAAACACCATACTCACCGTACGTTTCATAACCCACAGGTACGTACATGTTTGGCATATATTGATAATTAGGTTTATTATCGCTTCCGCAGGAAACCATACCTAATAATGCTATCAATGCGATGCTATAGTTTACAATGTTCTTCATATTAATGATCATCTTCAGATTCTACTATACTTATTTCTAACGCTCCTGTATCATATAAAAACTTAGATAGTTTGTCCAAGTCATGATTTCCACCGTCAACAGCCATTAAAAAATGGTCATCTGTTGTTCTTACGTCAGGATTTTCGGCTTTTTTAAAAGGCCACAATTTACTACGCATGTAAAAGGTAATTACCATTAAGTGAGCTGCAAAAAACACAGTTAACTCAAACATAATAGGTACAAATGCTGGCATATTTTCGATATAGCTGAAACTTGGCTTACCCCCAATATCCTGTGGCCAATCTTCAATCATGATAAAATTCATCATAACAACAGCTACACTCAACCCAACTAGGCCATACATAAATGATGTAATGGCTATACGCGTAGGCTCAAGACCCATCACTTTATCAAGCCCGTGAACGGGGAAGGGTGTATAAACCTCTTCAATATGATAACTCTCTGCACGCGTTTGTTTCACCGCTTGCATTAAGATGTCATCATCGTTATAAATTGCATGAACTACTTTTGAAGCCATACTTATTTGTTTTTTAGTTTTGCAGCTTGTCCAGCCCAGTCATCACGTTTAGCTCTACCTGGAAACTCGCCGATTATTTCGTCTAATAAATCGTAATCTTCATTGGTCATTCTACTCACTTGAGCGAATGTATAAATACCCAACTGATGTAATTTTTGTTCCATTACTGGACCAACACCACTAATCTTTTTCAAGTCATCTGCAGTCTGAGTGTTCGCATCAAATGTTCCTAGTTTATTTAATAAGGAATCTATTTGATCTTTTTGATATTCTGAAGTTACAAGTGCATCAGCATTAACAGTAGGATTATGTCTATCATTATCAGAAAGCCCTTCTTTAGCTTCGGCTGTGTTGGCTTTTGGTTCTCTTACAACAGGACTGTAATGTTTTACATCATCTCCATGCTCTTGCCTTAATTTCTTGTACTTATATCCTGAACCTTTCAAAATAGACTTAACCTCTGCCTGTGCAATTACAGGGAACGTTCTCGAGTACAATAAGAACAATACAAAGAAGAATCCAATAGTTCCGATGAAAATTCCAATATCAACAAACGTTGGTGAGAACATTGTCCATGAAGATGGTAAGTAATCTCTATGTAATGACGTCACAATAATCACAAAACGCTCAAACCACATTCCTATATTTACAATAATCGAAATAAAGAATGAGAACATAATACTTGTTCTTAATTTCTTAAACCACATAAACTGTGGCGAGAACACATTACATGTCATCATCGCCCAATAAGCCCACCAATAAGGCCCAGTTGCTCTGTTTAAAAATGCATATTGTTCATACTCAACTCCAGAATACCATGCAATGAATAGCTCGGTAATATACGCTACCCCTACAATAGAACCCGTAATCATGATTACAATATTCATTAATTCAATATGCTGAATTGTAATATAATCTTCCAGGTTAGACACTTTTCTCATAATTATGAGAAGTGTATTCACCATTGCAAATCCTGAAAATACTGCTCCAGCAACAAAATATGGAGGGAAGATAGTTGTGTGCCATCCAGGAATTACTGAAGTAGCAAAGTCAAAAGATACAATTGTGTGTACTGAAAGTACAAGCGGTGTTGCAAGACCCGCTAAGACTAATGAAACTTCCTCAAAGCGTTGCCAATCTTTTGCTCTACCTGACCACCCGAATGATAAAATACTATATATCCTTTTTGTAAACGGAGTTACAGCTCTATCTCTAATCATTGCAAAATCTGGCAATAAACCAGTCCACCAGAAAACCAATGAAACTGAAAGGTACGTAGAAATTGCAAATACATCCCAAAGTAGTGGTGAGTTAAAGTTTACCCATAAAGAACCAAATTGGTTAGGAATAGGCAATACCCAATATGCCAACCAAGGACGACCCATATGTATAATAGGAAACAAACCGGCTTGGATTACAGAAAAGATTGTCATCGCCTCTGCTGAACGGTTAATCGCCATTCTCCATTTTTGACGGAATAGTAAAAGTACGGCAGAAATCAATGTTCCTGCGTGACCAATACCTACCCACCATACAAAGTTAGTAATATCCCATGCCCAGTTCACGGTTCTGTTTAATCCCCAGACTCCAATTCCGGTAGAAACGGTGTAGACTATACAACCAATTCCCCATAAAAATGCAACCAAGGCGATAGTAAACACAATCCACCAGGATTTGTTGGCTTTACCTTCTATAGGAGCAGCAACATCCACAGTAATGTCGTGGTAGCTTTTGTCTCCTAAAACTAAGGGTCTTCTAATAGGTGCTTCGTAATGCGACGCCATATCTTTTTATACTATTTCTTAGTTAGTTATGCTTCTTTAGAGTTTCTCACTTTCGTTTGGTAGAAAACGTTAGGCTCAGTCCCTACGGCTTCTAACAAGTGATACATTCTCTTGTCTTTTTTATCTTTATATACTTTGCTATCATGGTCATTGATATCCCCAAATGTCATTGCTCCTTTATCACAAGCAGAAGAACATGCCGTTTGAAATTGCGCATCTTTTACTGGACGCCCATCACGTTTAGCCTCAAGAATTGACAATTGTGTTTTTTGAATACACATTGAACATTTCTCCATTACACCACGTGAACGAACGTTTACATCAGGATTCAATACCATTCTACCTAAGTCATTATTCATGTGGTAGTCAAACTCATCATTCTCGCTATACAAGAACCAGTTAAAACGACGCACTTTATAAGGACAGTTGTTTGCACAATATCTTGTACCTACACAACGGTTGTATGCCATATGATTTTGACCTTGACGGCTATGTGATGTAGCAGCTACTGGACAAACAGTCTCACAAGGAGCATGGTTACAGTGCTGGCACATTACAGGTTGGAATGCAACTTGTGGATTAGCAGCTGGATCTTCTAATTCTCCAAAACCTCCCAAAGATCCATTATCTCCCCAAAGACCTGAAAATCCTTCTTTCTTTTCTTTATCAACATCAAAACTTTCCTCAGCAGAATAATATCTATCAATACGCAACCAGTGCATATCACGGCTACGTCTCATTTCACTTTTACCAACAACAGGAACGTTGTTTTCTGCATGACAAGCAATAACACAAGCACCACAACCTGTACATGCATTTAAGTCAATAGCAAGATTAAAGTGATGTCCAATACTTCTATCAAAAGAGGTCCATAAATCGGCATCTGGTGATGTTACTGGAATTTCTTGGTGATCTTTAGACACTTCTGGAATAGGATTCCAATCGTGTACATCTTTTGTATTGAATATCTCTAAAGAAGTTTCTCTAATGATATCTCTACCCATCATTGTATTGTGCAACTGTACACAAGCAAACTCATGAGTTCCACTTACTTTTTCTAAGGATATATTATTTTGAACTGTTGAAAAATTGGAATAAAGTGCGTATGCATTTACACCTGTTTGCATTTCTTTTTGAACTGCAGCAGTTTTACCATATCCTAACGCCAAACCAACAGAACCTTTAGCTTGTCCTGGTTGGATTAATACAGGTACATTTTCAACAACTACATCACCCATTTTCACATTCACCAAACTACCATTCAATCCACCGTTTGCCACATTTTCATTAGTCAAACCTAGATCTTTAGCATCCATTGCAGATACGGTAACATAGTTATCCCAAGAAGCTCTTGAGATAGGATCTGGCATTTCTTGCAACCAAGGGTTATTCGCCTGTTGGCCATCACCCATACTCGTTTTAGTATATAAGGTAAGTTCCATTCCGCCACCTTGAGCAGCTGAACTCAAAGCTCCGTTTGACGTTGCACTTTCTAAAGTCATTTCGCCAGTAGAAGAAGCTTCATTCTCAACGGCAACATTCGAAACCAAAACTCCAGCTTCTAATGCTTTACCCCAAGACGTAGTCCCTAAAACTCCAGACCATGTCTCTTTTATGTAATCGTAATATTTTTTTGAATTACCCGTCCATTGCAACAAGCTATCTTGAAATTGTCTTGTTGAAAACAAAGGGCGAATCGTTGGCTGCATTAAGCTAAAAGTTCCTTTCTTTAATTGCGCATCACCCCAAGACTCTAAGTAATGTGGTGTAGCCGCAACTAATTGCGCCAATTCAGCCGTAGCATCTTTCTTCATTGCAAATGCCAATGACATTTCAAGTTTTTGATATGCTTCAGCAAATTTTTTGTTATTCGGAAATGAATATACTGGGTCAACTCCTACAGTTATTAAACCCTTTACATTTCCGTTAAGAACGCCTTGCATTACTTTGGAAACTTCCGAAGAACTACCTTGGCGTGTCATTTTTGGATTTTGAGCATCCATAACAACGCTTCCAGCATTTGCTCTAAGCGCCATAGATTGAGCGTCTACACTTGGAAGACCAGTAACAATAACTCCCGCACTTCCAGCTTTTGCTAATTGTGCTTTTGCGTTAGCAACTGCACTTGCCACATTTTCAGGTAAACCCGAAGAACTTCCACCGGTTAAGGCTTTAAGAACTTGTAATTGCTGTGTTGGCGTAACAGGAACACGCTTATCTGCATTTGCTCCAGACAATGTCATATTCGCCTCAAATTGTACGTGACGCGACATTTTACCGTTTTTAGGAATACGGCTCTTTGCATATCCTGCATCATAACCTCCACCTTGCCAATCACCCAAGAAATCTGCACCAACAGAAACAATCACTTCAGCTTTGCTGAAATCATAATCTGCCATGGCACGAGTTCCATATATAGTTTGAAACGCATCGAGCGCTTCTGAAGAAGAAACCGTATCATACACCACGTGGCGTACATTAGGGTATTTTCCTGTAAATTCTTTTATCAATTTAGAAGTTGACGGACTTGCAAATGTTTGTGTCAATAACACAACATCTTTACCCTGCATCTCATTCATCTTCTGCGCCACTGCAGCATCAAAATCTGACCAACTTGCTTCTTTCCCACCTACTAAAGGCGCTTTTAATCTATTGTTATCATATAATGACAATACTGATGCGTGCACACGAGCATTTACGCTTCCGTTTGTACCATCAAGTTCATTACGCTCTATTTTAATAGGGCGCCCTTCACGAGTTTTAACCAATACATTTGCAAAATCAAAACCATCTGCAATTGTCGAAGCATAATAATTAGCAACACCTGGAACAATTTCGTCCGGTGCCACTACATAAGGGATAGACTTAATCACGGGACCTTCGCATGCTGCCAATGATGCAGCTGCGGTTGTAAATCCAACGTACTTTAAGAAATCACGACGTGTGGTTGATGTAGCCTCAAGGGTTTCTTTGTCGCCCAAAAATTCGTCTGTAGGAATATCCGTAACAAACTCATTTTGTTGTAGCGTCTCAACAATAGTGCTGTTTTCATTCAGCTCCTCAACACTTTTCCAGTATTTCTTGTTTGATGCCATTTATAAACTTTTAATTTTCTTAATTTTTAAAAAATCACTTATTAATAGTGACACTTACCACATTCAAGTCCGCCCATTTGCGCTGCAGTCAATTGCTCCACACCATATTTCTTAGAAAGTTCTTCGTGAATTTTCTCGTAATATTCGTTTCCTGCAACATTCACATTTGTTTCTCGGTGACAGTTAATACACCATCCCATTGTAAGTGGAGCAAATTGGCTCATCACTTCCATTTCCTCTACAGGTCCATGACAGGTTTGACATGCTACACCGGCAACCGTTACGTGCTGTGAGTGATTGAAATATGCAAAATCTGGTAAGTTATGAATACGCACCCATTTTACCGGTTCAGTTTCTCCTGTATATTTTTGCTCAGCCTCATCCCAGCCTACAGCTTTGTATAATTTTTTAATCTCTTTATTATAGTCAACTCCGTGTTCATTTAACCCTTCTGCCTGAACTGACTCGGCAACCTCACCAATACTTTTATGGCAATTCATACATACATTTAGTGATGGAATTCCAGAGTGCTTACTTTTTCTAGCCGATGAATGACAATAATTACAATCAATCTGATTTGACCCTGCGTGAATTCTATGTGAGTAATGAATAGGTTGTACAGGAGCATATCCTTGATCAACACCTACCTGCATAAAGAAACCGTACATAAAATAAGCAGAAGCCAGTAATAAAAACACAGCAGAAACCAACATTAAAAATTGATTTTCAACAAACACTTTCCAAACTGGAGTTCTATTAGGATTTTTAGTAGGATACTCAACACCATTTGCAGATGCAATTTTTTTCAACGTGTTAGTCACCAAGAACAGCATAGTAATCAACAACAAAAATACCAATGCCAACGCACCAAGAATTATATTGTTTGAAACTCCACCACCAGTTCCACCAACAGTTTCAGCAGTAACTTCGGTTCCATCAGGAACTTGTTTCTCAGTGTATGTGTAAGCAATAATGTTATCGATATCTGTATTGCTCAATCCTGGAAAAGCCGTCATAGGAGATTTATTGAACTCCTCATAAATTGCATTTGCACGCGCATCACCGCTAGCAATCAATCCAGCACTATTTCTAATCCATTCGTACAACCAAGCACTTTCGTACTTATCTCCTACACCAAATAAAGCAGGACCCGTTCTTTTCTTGTACAAGTTGTGGCATGATGCACAATTTGCCTTAAACAATGCCTCACCCGCCGCAGCATCACCAACACCTTCTGCCGCTGGGATAGCCGCTTCAGCAGGAGCTGCCTCAGTCGCCGCATCTTGAGCAAATATAGTTGTAGAAAATGTTAGCATAAAAGCCAACGAGAGTACTGACAAGATAGAGGGTAGCTTCTTAAAATTCACCTTTTGCATACTAATGGTTAATTATCGTCAATAGTTTGGCACGTAATTGGTTAGTTTTTAAAACGTCATTTCAGTCTTAAAAAGTGCCATAAATAACGACGCAAAAATACTATATAAAGTCCGTTTCCAAAATCTAAACAAAGTGTTAAAGACTAATTTATAACTATTCTAAATAATAAAACTGCTACTCTCAAAGTTAAACTCTTGTACCTTTGTAACATTAAATATTCAACATGAAAAAAGCGTTTATATTCAATCTATTTGTTTTCAGCTTGTTAGCTGTTTTTTCTACGGAAACTTTACAGGCCCAAACCCCAAAAGTTACTGTAAATGCTGATTCGCAGATTGATGATCTTCTCAAAATTAAAAAGGAATTAGAGAAAGATAACAAACTGGCTGATGGTTATACCATCCAGCTTTATTATGGCGACTTAAATGGCGCAAACAGTGTAAAGAAAAAATACAGAATGCGTTACGGAAGTTGGCCAGCATCTATTGAATACGAAACTCCCAATTATAAAGTTTGGGCAGGAAATTTTTCTAGCCGTTTAGAAGCCGACAGAGCACTTTTGGAAATCCAAAAAGAGTTTGGTTCTGCTTTTATCTTGGAGAAGAAAAAGTAAACTTCATTAAAGAAAATCAATTTTATAGCTTCGGAAATTTTAATTCTCGAAGCTATTTTTTTGTTTTATATCGTTCCTTACACTGATAATTGTTTAATATTTCCAAAGTATTTATTCTATTTTTAAAAGCTATTATTAATTTGATTAAAAAAATTAAGGCACAAAAAAATAGTTCTCGATTGCGGTCGAATAGACAATAGCTAAATAAAAATTACTCCTTGGAAATTTCAGCAATACTACTTATCGGTCTTTTTTTATTGGGAGCATTTACATTCACTCTCTCTACTATTAGTGGCGGTGGCGGAGCGTTGATGCAAATTCCTATTCTCAATTTTCTGGTGGGAACCATTCAAACTGCTCCGCTCATAAATCTCGGAACACTCATAAGCAGACCTACCCGTATTTTTATTTTTTGGAAGCATATTGATCGGCGGGTATTTTTGTATTATGTTCCCTCGGCAATGATAGGAGCTTTTCTTGCAGCATGGCTTTTTGATGCCGTTAAAATTTATTGGATTCAGTTGATAGTGGGGTTGTTTTTAGTGAGCACGCTTTTTCAATATCGTTTTGGAAAAAAAGAGCGTTCCTTTACTGTCAAACTATGGTTTTTCATTCCGCTAGGATTAATCATCTCAATGATTGGAACATTTACCGGCGGAATGGGACCTATCCTAAATCCGTTTTTGCTGAATGCCGGGATTGAAAAGGAATCGCTTGTAGGAACAAAAGCCGCACAGTCCTTTTTTTTGGGATTGGCACAAGTGGGGAGCTATACCTATTTTGGACTTTTGTCAACAGAACTTTGGATACTCGGCTTAGCGCTCGGGCTTGGCGCCATTGTAGGAAACCTGATTGGCAAATGGCTGTTACAGCAAATGACAAAACTTCAATTTAGAAAATGGGTCATCGCCATTATGGTTATGAGTGGTTTGGTCTTGACTGTGAAAGCAATTACGGAGCTTTTTTAAAAACAATTATTATAAATACATGAAATTTCAGAAATAAAATAGATTGAATTTAATTGTAAGAAAAAAAATATCAAAACAATAATCTTTACGCAATTCAACTAAGAACCCGGCCCTATATCGAACAAACAATTATCTTCTTTGATTATTTTGTAGCTTCACAAAAAGTAAAAAAAAACATTATTATGAAAAAGATTTTTTTAACTTTAATTACTTTCTGCGCTATACTTAGCTCATGCAGTGAAGAACCAGTTTCATCAAATGAAATTGATCATTTACAATTTCAAACGGATTTTGTCTGTTTTGAAACACCATTAATTGCTGGTCAAAATTATAATGCCGGTAGAGTCACAATCGTTCAACTAGGTTTAGGCAACTATGAAGTTTCTTATGAGATGGATAATGGCTGGGAATTAGATTACGCACATTTATTTGCAGGAGATTGTGCTTTAATGCCAACCACTAAAAAGGGTAATCCAAAGGTAGGTCACTTCCCATTTAAAAGTAGTAATCAAAATGGGGATTCAACTTTGACGTTTACCTTAAATTTTGATGATTTTCCAAATTGTATGTGTCTTGCAGCTCACGCTGAAGTTCATAAAGGCAATCAAAGAGAAACAGCTTGGGCAGCTGGTACAGATTTTCCTGGAGGAAGTTGGGCTACCTATGTAGAATTTTGTAAAGATTCTTGTGACTTATAAATAAAGCTTTTTACTAAAAAACCCACCATAAGATTATGGTGGGTTTTTTTTTATCAATTAAGCCTATAACTTATTTCAACTTTTTCTTTACAGCCACCTCGTGGAATGATTCGATAATGTCGCCTTCATAAATATCATTGTAGTTCTTGATTTGCATACCACAATCATATCCTTTAGCCACTTCTTTTACGTCATCCTTGAAACGTTTAAGGCTTTCTAACTCGCCCGTGTACACAACAACACCCTCACGGATGAGACGTATGCCTGCATTTCTAATAATCTTACCTGTCAATACCATACAACCTGCAATGGTACCTACTTTAGATATTTTGAATGTTTCTCTAATTTCAGCAGTACCTGTAATCTCCTCTTTCATTTCTGGAGATAACATACCTTCCATCGCGTCTTTCAAGTCATTAATCGCAGCGTATATAATTGAATACATACGGATATCGATTTCTTCCTTGTCTGCTATTTGGCGTGCATTACCCATTGGGCGTACGTTAAATCCTATTATAATCGCATCGGAAGCCGAAGCTAACAACACATCACTTTCGGTAATAGGTCCAACTGCTTTGTGTATAATATTTACCTGTATTTCCTCGGTTGATAATTTTTGGAAACTGTCAGTCAATGCTTCAACAGATCCATCCACATCACCTTTAAGGATAATGTTCAATTCTTTAAAGTCTCCAAGTGCAATACGACGTCCAATTTCATCAAGAGTAATATGACGTTGTGTTCTAACAGACTGCTCACGTTGTAACTGTGTACGACGGCTCGCAATATCTTTTGCTTCACGTTCGTCTTCAAAAACACTGAACTTGTCACCCGCTTGTGGTGCACCGTCCAATCCTAAAATTGAAACTGGCGTTGATGGACCAGCAGTTTTCACTTTGTTACCGCGCTCATCTTGCATGGCTTTTACTTTACCACTATGTTGACCAGCTAACACATAATCTCCCACTTTCAACGTACCACCTTGCACGAGGATTGTTGATACATATCCACGTCCTTTATCCAAGAATGCTTCTACTACGGTTCCACTTGCTGACTTATCAGGGTTTGCTTGAAGTTCTAATAATTCGGCTTCTAACAATACTTTTTCTAATAATTCTTTTACACCTTCTCCTGTTTTAGCAGAAATGTCGTGCGATTGAATTTTTCCACCCCAATCTTCCACTAGAAGATTCATTTGAGCTAATCCTTCTTTAATTTTTTCAGGATTAGCGTTAGGCTTATCTATCTTGTTAATTGCGAATACAATAGGCACTCCAGCCGCTTGGGCGTGAGATATTGCTTCTTTTGTTTGTGGCATGATATCATCGTCTGCCGCCACAACAATAATTGCTAAATCTGTTACTTGAGCACCACGTGCACGCATCGCCGTAAAGGCCTCGTGACCTGGTGTATCAAGAAATGCTATTTTTTGTCCGTTGTCAAGTTGTACTCCATAAGCACCAATGTGTTGTGTAATACCACCACTTTCACCAGCAATAACATTTTCTTTACGAATATAATCCAGTAATGACGTTTTACCGTGGTCAACGTGTCCCATTACAGTAACAATAGGAGCTCTTTCTTTTAGATCTTCTGGCGCATCTTTAACTTCCTGTATTGACTCTTCAATATCAGCGTTTACAAATTCAACTTCATATCCAAACTCTTCAGCAACGATAGAAATGGTTTCAGCATCTAAACGCTGATTCATTGTTACCATCATTCCTAATGACATACATGCTGAAATAATTTTTGTAACTGGCACATCCATCATCGTTGCAACTTCACTTGCTGTTACAAATTCCGTCACTTTCAACAACTTGTTGTCAAGTTCTTGTTGTGCCATTTCCTCCTCCGTTTTTTGACGGTGAGTATCACGTTTTTCTCTTCTATATTTAGCACCTTTACCTTTAGATGACTTTCCTTGAAGTTTTTCTAAAGTTTCACGTACCTGTTTTTGTACTTCTGCCTCTGTTGGCTCTTCTTTGGGAGTATTTGTTCTTGGAGCTCCTCTACGTGAACCTCCTCTGTTGTCATTTCTAGACCCTGAACTTGCAGGAGTTCCCGGCTTGCCACTGTCTTTACTTATGCGACGACGACGACCTTTTTTCTCACCTGTAGTAGGTTTTTTCTTTTCAGGTTTTTTAAATTGAGTTAAGTCAATTTTTTGACCTGTAAAGTTGGGGCCGTTAAGTTTTTTATATTTTGTTTCAACTACACCAGTTCCCTCACCATCTGCTGCTTCTGCTGTTTCAGGTGAACTCGTTTCCGCAGGCTTTTCTTCTTTTTTCTCTACCACAGGAGTTGCTGGCTTCTCTTCAGCCTTTGGAGCTTCCGTTTTTTCAGCTGGCTTTTCTACCTTTGGAGTTTCAGCTTTAGGGGCTTCTGTTTTTGGCGTTTCAACAACCTTTTCAGCTTCTGATTTGGGAGTTTCTACCTTTGGAGTTTCCTCTTTGGGGGTTTCCACAGCAGCAGGTTCCTCTTTTTTAGAAACAGGGTTGCCTTTGGCGTCAAGATCAATTTTGCGAACAGGAGTTAATCCAGCAAGACTACCTTCAGCTTTAATTACTTTGGCAGCTTCCGCTCTTTGATTTTCTTTTTCCTCAAGCTCACGCTCACGCTCAAGACGAAGTTCTTCCTTCTCTTTTCGCTTTTCCTCGCCAACTTCTTTTGACTCAACTTTTTTGTCTCTGTCCTTTGCAAACTCGTCTGCAAGCACTTCATACTCTTCACTACTTATCTTTGTAGTGGGTTTACGGTCTATCTCATGCCCTTGGGAACCCAAAAATTCCACAGCACGGTCGAGAGAGATGTTAAACTCTTTGAGTACTTTGTTAAGTCGTATTGATTTTACTTCAGCCATAAATATGCTTTCCTATTTCTATAATATCGTGAAAACTACGTTCAAAAATAACGCTTTAGTCCCTAGTCTTCAAATTCTTCTTTTAATATACTTATTACTTCTTGGATTGTTTCCTCTTCAAGATCTGTACGAGAGACAAGATCTTTAAAGTCATAATCCAATACACTCTTAGCGGTATCCAATCCAATTTTCTTAAATTCTTGAATTACCCATCCTTCGATTTCGTCGCTAAATTCTGTCAACTCTACATCTTCTTCAGCACCTTCACGTAACACATCAATTTCATAACCAGTTAATTGTCCTGCTAATCTAATGTTGTGACCTCCACGACCAATTGCTTTACTTACCTCTTCTGGACGCAAGATAACTTCCGCTCTTTTAGTTTCTTCGTTAATTTTTACCGAAGTCACTTTCGCAGGGCTCAATGCACGAGTTATAAATAATGTCAGATTTGACGTGTAATTAATTACATCAATATTCTCGTTTCCTAATTCTCTAACAATTCCATGAATTCTTGAACCTTTCATACCTACGCAGGCACCTACAGGGTCAATACGGTCATCGTAACTATCCACGGCAACTTTTGCTTTTTCACCTGGAATTCTAACTACTTTTTTAACGGTAATTAAACCGTCAAAAACTTCAGGAATTTCAGATTCGAACAAACGCTCTAAGAATAATGGATTTGCTCTCGACATGATAATCGACGGTTTGTTTCCTTTTAATTCTACACTTTCAATAATACCGCGTACGTTGTCTCCTTTTCTAAAAAAGTCTGACGGAATTTGTTTGTCTTTTGGTAAGATAATTTCGTTTCCGTCGTCATCTAACAAAATAACTGCTCTGTGGCGTATGTGGTGCACTTCGGCAGTGTACATATCGCCTTCAAGCTCCTTAAATTGCTTGTAGATGATGGTGTTGTCGTGCTCATAAATTTTTGAAATCAAATTTTGGCGCAAAGCCAAAATAGAACGACGACCCAATTGTATCAATTTTACTTCTTCAGAAACATCTTCACCCACCTCAAAATCGTCTTCAATTTTACGTGCCTCAGATAAAGAAATTTCTTCGTTTGGATCCTCAACTTCGCCATCGGCAACCACCACACGATTTCTCCAAATCTCTAAATCTCCTTTGTCTGGGTTTACAATGATATCAAAGTTATCATCACTACCATATTTTTTCTTGAGGGCGTTTCTAAAAACTTCCTCTAGTATCGCCATGAGCGTTACTCTATCAATTTGTTTATCGTCTTTGAACTCAGAAAATGATTCAATTAACGCTAAATTTTCCATATCATTTTAATTAAATGTTACCATCACTTTTGCTTCTACAATCTCGTCGTAAGTAAGGTCTGCTTTTTTCTTAACAGTTACCTTTCCTTTCCCTACAGGCTTGGGCTCACGTGCTTTCCACTCTAGGGTAATATATCCTTCTGCAACATGAGTCAATTGGCCTTCAATGGTTTCTCCTCTCGTTGTTTTTATTTTTAGATTTCGGTCTAGATTTTTATTATACTGCCTTGGCATTGTTAAAGGCTCAGACACTCCAGCACTCATAACTTCTAACGAAAAATCTTCCTCTTCTCTATCTAGATTATGCTCAATTGCTCTGCTTATGGCCATGCAATCTTCAACTTTCACACCTTCATCACCATCAAGTATTACTACAATTTTATTATCGCCAGTAATATCTAAATCAATTAAAAATAACGAAGGATTTTCGGCTAATGCTTCGTTCAATAATGTAGTTACCTTTTCTCTCATCAATTACAGTTATAAAAAGAGGGGACGCTATGTCCCCTCTCTTTTCGTATCAAATTCGGTGCAAATATAAAACAATTTTTGGTTTAAAAAAAATAGCGAGCCAAAGCGTAATTTTTCGTAACTTAGTACTTACTTAAACCATCCTAAAATCATTGCCTATGAAACGTATATTAGTCCCAACAGATTTTTCAGAACAAGCAGAAAACGCCCTTAAAGTAGCTGCGGAAATTGCTAGAAAAAACAACTGCGAAATTTACCTTGAACATTCGTTGGACATGCCCTCTCAAATTCGTGGTGTCCAAAACACCAGCGGTATGCCAGAGTCTTTGTATTTCATAAAACTAGCTGAGAAGAAATTTGAAGAATTAATGAAAAAGGACTATTTACTACCCATAGAAGTTCATAACGCAATTGGTCATAACGAGATTTACAACGACATAAATCAAGCCGTAGAAGAAAAGAACATTGACCTTGTGGTTATGGGAAGTCATGGCGCCAGTGGCTTCAAAGAGTTATTCATTGGTAGTAACACCGAAAAGGTAGTACGGACTTCAAAAGTACCCGTACTCGTTATAAAAAATGACCACGCAAAATTGGACATTAAAGATTTTGTCTTTGCTACAGATTTTTCAGAAAAAAGCAGATGGAGTTTTAATGAAGGGTTAAAATTTGCAAAAGTAGTTGGAGCAAAAATGCACCTGCTTTATGTAAATACGCCAGCAGGTTTTAAATCCACCGAAGACGCCACAGAAATGATGGAGAATTTTGTACAAGGAATGGGCGCTGACAACTGCACACTTAACATACACAATGCATTTTCGGTTGAAAAGGGAATTTTACAATTCACCAAATATAAAAATGCACAATTGATAGGAATGAGTACTCACGGCAGAAAAGGATTGTCACATTTCTTCAATGGCAGTATTAGTGAAGATCTAGTAAATCACGCAAATATGCCCGTGATTACTTTTAGAATTCAATAAAAAATACAGTTACTTTTGAAATATTTCTGACGAAAATGCTAATTGTATTTTCTTCGGAAATATTTATTAATATTCAAACATTTAAAATAATTCATGTTTCGCTATCTGATTTTTCTCTCGGTCACATTTTTGTTTTTAACTTGCGGAACACCCACTAAAAAGACTAAGAATATTATTGGGCCTAATCCTAAAGAAACTAACAATTCAATCCCAAAACCTCCAATTTCCGAAAATACAACCCCAAAAGTTATAGCATCCACCCTTCCCAACGGAGCTGTAATTGGAAACTATAATGGTGACTTAAAACCATTTTACGCCAAGGTGGATAGAGTAGACATTAAAAATGAGATAACATATATTTCATTTGAGGATAATAGATTTCCGCAGTTATTAATACCTAAAACTTATGGCGGAACTGTTAGCCCCCTCATTCTTGACGGATTTGACAGGGATTTATTATTACTAACGGCTAAATTGAAAGATGAAAACTTCAATAAATATTTTCTCTATGTCCTACGGGAAAATCAATGGAAACCTGTTATAAATGGTTTTGCCATTCATAAAAGCCACAAGCCAGAAGACCTCCAAGTAATTAGGGTCAATCCGGAAAACCCCAACGAATTACTTCGGTATTATTCAGTTTTTGATATTGACAAAAACAGCGAAACCGGATACAAATGGTTACTTCTCGAAGAGAGCGTTCCTAAAAGAGCTTGGTGATTTTTTTCTTCGGAAATGTGACTATAATGTAGCCGTTTATCTTAAATCAATCAAGTCGATTGGCTTTCTGCTCATCTTTGGGAAACGCAACATATTTAATTCTTTTTTGTCGTGAAATTCAATGGTAGGAGTTACACGTAACTTGGCTCTAAAGTGATCTTTAACCTCATGCAGAAATTCTTCGGTTTCTGTCTTGGCTGCTATCTTGATTAATATTTCGTCCGTACCCAAATCATTGAGTGATATTTCGATTAAAAAACAGTCAATCTTTTCAAAATCATTGAGCACGTTATACATGGCCGGTGGATATAATGTGGTACCCTTATATTTTATCATTTGCTTTTTACGACCTACCACAGGACCCAATCGCATCGTGTTTCTGCCACAAGGACAAGGACTTGTGTGTGCTCGAACCATATCGCCTGTTTTAAAACGCAGCAATGGCATTGCTTCCACGCCCAATGTGGTAATTACTAATTCGCCAACTTCCCCATCCTTGACCTGTTGGTCTTTATTGTTTAAAATTTCAGCAATGATGAGTTCGGGATGATGATGTCCACCTTTACTTTCACCACATTCGTTAAATGCTGTACTCATCTCAGTACTAGCATACGTTGAATACAATTTAATATCCCAACCGGTCTTGATTTTAGTCGCTAAAGTATTATAGGTAAAGTCTTCGTTTCTTATAGGTTCGCCAATGCAAATTGCGCCCTTTACACTACTTTTTGCCAAATCGATTCCATTATTCGTAGCGAACTCTATCATTTTCAATAAAAATGAAGGTACGCAAATGAGATAGGTAGGGCTAAACTTTAAAATTGAATCCCATTGTAATTCTGGAATTCCGCTACCCACTCTTATGATTCCAGCACCCAATTTACGTGCGCCAAGAAAATATGCCAATCCTGCCATAAACCTACGGTCCATTGTGGTCATCAATTGCATTACATCGTCAGGTTCAACCTCAGCACAAGCAAACGAAATTGCTTCATTATACGCCAATCGCTGCAAGTCCTTTTCAGACAATGCGAACGTTACGGGTTCGCCCAATGTCCCACTGGTAGTCACGTAATCAATAATTTTGCCTTTTGGAACACAAATAAAAGCGTCGTTATTTTGTTGTAATTGGTCTTTGGTAGTAATAGGTAGTCTTTGTAAATCTTCGAGTGTTTTTATTGCTGAAATTTCAATCTTATTTTCCCTAAATACTTTTTTATAATAGGCAGAGTGCTCCCCAATGTATGCAAGCATCTTTTGCATTTCAATTTCTTGAAAAGCTTTGATTTCTTGTAATGATGCTGATTCAATTTTTGGGGTCATTTCTTATTTTACTTTTCGTTGTGATTTTTTGATATACTTCTCTAAACTTTCAACATCCGGCACTGTAGTAATTTCTTTGGTCTTTGAAATTTTAAAAGCCCTTAAAGCTTCATTAAATCGTTTATGATCATAGTAATATCTGCCTGCAAGATAATGCGCTTTCCAATATTCTGGATTTTTAGTCTGTAAATCATTTAAAATTTCTTCTGAAATTTCTGTTTCATTACTAATAGCGCTTTCTATTTTTCTTTCTAAAACACGGTATTCCTCATAATTTTTATAGCTTTCCGTTTTAAGGAATGGGTCTGCCGGAAGTGTATTTTTTGTAACCGAAAGTGTTGTAGTCGCAGGGTTGTTCTTTCTGTCATTAAACACTTCGTTTAAATTATACGCTACAAATTCTCCCATTTGATAAGGGTTTGCCGAAATCCAAACCTCTAAAGTTTCGGGTTTAAAAACGATACCGTGATGTGCAAGCATTTGGTTTAATGCCTTCTCATTTCCGAAGCCTATTTTTTTATCGTCCAAGCCTTCTCTGTTTCGCAATAGCGACACGGCATCTTTGACGGTCATCTTCCCCTCGTCTTCCTTTAAAATTTCTTGCATTCGGTCAAATCGATACTTACTGTGACTTTCTTCTATGCTTTTTGAATTTCGCTTGTCATCTTCATAGGCATCACTTTGAAAATGATTTGAGCAAATTAACTGGTTGCTGTTTTCAACTTCGTAAACACCAAAGTTTTTTGGAGACACCTCAATTAGTGCTGCCTTTCCATCTTTGGCGCTTCCAATCAGTATGGTTTCACTCACAAAAACTTCGCGTTTCTTTGCAATGGCAATAGCTTCATCAATCGTAGTGGCGTATTGCAAAATTTCTCTACTCAAGATTGAAATGGGCGTTTTTGCAATCAACGGAATTTTAGATTTTGAAGCATTAATGGTAATGGTGAGTCCTGCGGTATTCATTCCGCTCGTCACTCCAGTAAATCCTCCCCAAGTAACACTTACGTAGGGATTTCCATCTTCGGGATTGATGAAGGCGATAATTTTTTGTTTGGCAAATTCATCTCCCGCATAGAAGTCAAAATTACGCGCTATGAGCAATTCGCCATCCTCTGTTTTTTCGTCCCAAGCTGCGAAAGAGGAACAACCCACTAACGCTAAATCCTGCAACGCGTGCCCAATATCATGTGCACTGTGCAGATATAACGATCGTAAATAGGGAGTTGCGAGTGTATTGAACTCTTCTGAACCATATTTTGACACGCCATATATTTCGGCTTTGAATTCTGGTTGGACGTGCTTATAAATTTTACGGTTGTACCATTTCAGAAAACTGCGCAAGAAACCTTGCCACGTTTTGTTGGGCACTAAATCGTTCACTTTAGTTAAAAATACACGCTCTTGGGTTTCAATCAATTCGCGGGTAAGACTTCCCATGACGAGCCCTCTTTCGTAAGGGTCACCTTCAACGTAAAGTTCCCAAAGTCCGTATTCGTTTCGGGTGAGGAAATTGTTTCCGGCGTGATAGGTCGTGTCGTTAATTTTTATTCTTTCTGGGATGTCACTATTGTATTGGCTCACATCTGGGATGTCCTTTAACGATTTTTGAACGCCGCAGGAAGAAACAAGCAACAAAAGCACATTTCCGAAGAGAAATAAAAACAACTTATTTTTATGCATTCGCTGAAGTATTTCCGAATTTTTTATTCACTTTTTTAACCATTTTCTCCTCTTTGTAATCAACCCATTTTTGACCGAAACTTTTACGCATTAAATTTTCAAAATTCCGAAGAATGATAACGTTGTAAAGCATGGTGGCGAGTGTGCCTGGTTTTTTGACAAACGAGCGTAATGTGATAGAGAAACCGCCATCGAGGTAATTGATGTAATGCCAGTAACCACTAGGCATGAAGAGTGCGTCACCGTGTTCCATAAAGACTTCGGTGGCTTCTAGATTTTTAAGTGCTGGATATTTTTCGAAATCGGGATTATCCATATCAATCGCTTCTAGATTGTGAACTGACCATGGCACGCGGTACATATATTTTGTTTGAGCTGGGTCAAATAGCAACACTCGTTTATGCCCGTGAAAATGAAAATGAACCAGATTTGCAAGATCCATGTCATAATGCGCGAGTACGTTTGAACCCTTTCCGCCAAAAAACATTACGGGTAATCTTTTGAAGAAATCCATCCCCACATCTGGGTATTTGAAATCATCCAATAACTGTGGAAGATTATCTAAAATATTAAAGAAAAACATACGTAAATCGGTAGGCTGTGTTTTTAAGATTTCCAGATAATCATAAAGCCGCATGTGCTTTGCCGCAGCAACAGACTTGCCTTTTCCTTTGGTTGGCTCATTATTATATAAGGGGACTTCAATATCGCCAGCGAGCGATTGCATGTAGTCAATATTCCATTTATTATACGCTGGCCAATCTTTAGTCCACCCTCCCTTGATAAGCACAGGGCGTTGTGGTTTTAAATACTGCGCAACGAAGTCCTCTTTTGATAAATTATCAACAGTTGTGACAGGTATCGTTTTTAACTTTCCCATAGTGATGAGGTTAGGTAATTGATTCTTTTTGGTTTGCCTGGGTCACTTTATCTACTAAATATTCTAGTCCAAGTATTGCCGAACAGGTCAACATCCCACTAATTGTAACGCCAAGTATGCCATGCATATTTAAACTGGCACCAGTAAAATATAAGTTATTTATTTTTGTGCGTGGCGAAATCATGGATTGCATTGCATTATTTATATCCTTTTCATAGCCATACATTGCGCCCTCGTTGCAACCTATATAATCGCGATAAGAAAGTGGTGTTGAGGAATACATGGATTGAATGCAGTTTCTAATATTGGGGAATTTTTTTTCAACTTCTACCAGTAGTTGCTCTTCTTTTTCTTTTTTGAAATCTTCATAGGATTGTCCACGCTCATTTTTATTCGCTGCTGTATTAAAAGTATCTTCCCAGTGACGTACATCATCAAAATGCATATATGTCATCACGGTTATTGTGTCGCCATATTCATTTGCGTTTTTTCTAATTCCCATAGACATCATATACGACTCTGGCCAACTTTGCTCCGTATAATTATGTAAATCCCAAACGGCATTACTATTCTTGTAATGATAATAGTTATGATTGCGGTATTCAAAACAATCTGGTTTTAAAACAATGTACAAACTAAAGGCTGCTACGGTACTTTTAATTTCTTCAATACGCTTAACATAACTCTTACGTAGATTTTCCTCGCCCACCATTTTAATGGTAAGCTTAGGTTCAATATTTGAAATAAAGGTATCGCCATATATTGTTTTTCCATTAGCAGTTTTAACTGCAACCACTTCTTTATTCTCTAGTAAAAAATCTACTACTTCATGTCTTTTGTAAGCAACGCCACCATTCTCTTTAAAGCGACGTAAGAGTGCTTTTGTCATTTGGCTACCACCGTTCAAACATCTATACGAACTTTCAATATATGAGTTAACCGAAAGCGCATGTACAAAAAATGGCGTTTTATCGCCATCTCCAGCATACAATAAATTACTTCCCGCGAGTACAGCTTGCAATTTTTTGTTTGATGTCAACGAAGCAATAAAATCTTTTGCATTAAGATTAAACAAACCAGACTCATTATAATTAGGCGACCCAGCTTTCACATTATACAATGGAAAACTATGGCACATTTCCTTTAATTTCTCACAATAGGTGCGGATGGCAACTTCTTCTTCAGGAAAATCTTTAACTAAAACACGAATAAAATTTTCATAACCTTGCGCATGCGCGTATGATTTTTCATCGTCACCAAACGAAATAATATCAAACCCATCCTCATCAAGCCGCAACCATTCAACCTCGTCCATGATTCCCAAATAAGTAAAATATTTGTACAAATTTTGTCCTTCGTCAAGTCCGCCCAAATAGTGAACTCCCGTGTCAAATATTGTTTTATCACGTGAAAACGTTTGAAGATTTCCGCCAAACTGATTGTTCTTTTCTAAAATACAAACGCTGCGACCTTCCTTGGCAAGCGTAATCCCAGCAACGAGACCACCCATACCACTCCCCACAATTACTACGTCATATTTTTCTGTCATTTTTTGGCTTCGTTTTTTAGCTAATTTTTTTAAATATACTAAGATTTACCACTGTGTGCAAAGTTTCAAATCCTTCTCGTTTGAGGAGTGCTTCGGAAATTTGTTGGGGCGAATCAATAAGCACTACCAATTGTACTTTTTCATTCTGAAACGCTAAAAATTCAACTTCTGAAAAGTCATCCGAATCAATCATGAACACCTCAATATCAGATTTTAAAATTTCCGAAGTATTTTCAACAAAATGTAACCTCAACTCTGAATTGGTTAAAAAACTATGTTGAAGCATTTCTCTCGTCTCACCATTTTGAATGTAGGAATTGATTTTTCTATTTGCGCTATCAAGCGCCAGTAAAAAATCTAATTGGCCACTCGATTTTGAAATGTTTGCTATTGTAGCATCTTTTGGTAACATTTCCGCGACAGCCTTATAGTTGGAAGCATTTATTTGTAAATCCTTTTTTACTTCATTATAAAGTTTGGTGCCTTTATAGCGATACTCCTCCAAAATCAGTTTATGGAAATATTTTTCGGTTTCTATTTCATTTCTTATGGTTTGAAATTCATCTCTAAAATAGGCTCCAATCTGTTTTGTTTTCTCACTATAGGTAGTTCCAAATTGAGTAGAATCTTTCGGGATGCGTTTTAAGATTTTTATGGTGATACTCCCGTCTTTGATGATAAAACTATTCTTGGGAAGGACTTCACTATTTCCGTGGATAAGCACTGGAATAATATCTAAATCTAATTTTTCGGCTAAAAAGAATGACCCTTTATGAAATCGCTTTACTTTATTTGTCATAGAGCGCGTGCCCTCGGGAAACGCAATCAACGAATAGCCTTGTTCCACTTTGGTCTGTAAATGTGGAACGGCTTCATCAACTCCTTTTGAGACGGGATAAAACCCTGCGAGTTTTACGGCTTTTCCAAAAACGGGGGAATTATAAACCCAATCATTCACAAGAAAAATAAGTTTGGGCGTTAACATACCCATCGCCAGAATATCCAGAAATGAGGTGTGATTTGCAATCAAAAATGCAGGTTTTTTAAAATCCTCTTGATGTGGATTGAGCACTGTTTTTTTGACAAATGGATTTGTGTACAATACACTTTTCATCAATTTTGAAATGCCTTTATGAAAGACTCCCATCTTTTTCTTTTTTGAAACGGGCAGTATTTTAAGTAGCGGACTCGCCAAAGAAAAAATTAATCCACCCAACCCAAAATATGTAAACGACAACACAGAATGTACTAAATAACGTAACGAAATCGGTCGTTTTGTTTTGCTTCCAATAAACAAAGTGAACAACAATGGTTGCAACGTAAACGCCAGCAACATCGCTGAAAAAATCCCTATAATGGAAACAAATGAAATGGTATATAATGCGGGATGTTTCGCAAAAATTAAAACACCAATTCCCAAAATAGTTGTCAATACCGAAAGTAAAATAGACGTTTTATGCGTCCCGAATCCTTCATTTCCAGTTTTCAATTGATGCAGCAAACCGTTTGTCACAAAAATGGAATAGTCAATCCCCAATCCAAAAATAAACGTGGAAATAATAATATTGAAAATATTGAATTCAATACCCAAAACACCCATAATCCCAATGGTAATTCCCCACGTTAAAAACACTGGTAACATCGTGACTATTGTAAGCGAGAGACTGCGGTAATAGAGCAAAAGCAATAACAGTACAACACCCATGGAATACCATATCAACTTATTAAAATCATCTCGCAATGACCCCAAGAGAGACTCGTTCATTTGTTTGCGGTCGATAATCAAAATTCCATTTTCACCCTCAAAATAGGTGTTCACCTCGTTTGCAAATTCGTCCTCCAATTTTACTACCGAAGTGACCGCAGTCATATCACTTTCTTCGGAAATGAAGTCTTCAATTCTTATACTCGGCAATTCGCCATATTCCGCTACCGAAAGTGTATTGAAACTATTTTCCAACAAGCTATAAAATCCATTAAAAGAAGTCGGTTTAAAACCTAGTTCTTTTCCGCTGGAAATTAAATTCTCTTTTAGTGTATCTATCCGTTCTTTTTTCCAAAACTGATTCCATTTTTCAATATTCTCTTTCTGGCTTTCTTGAGACTGCACCAACGCGCCAAGATTACTAAAGCTGATAATTTTGTGTTGTGATTCTAATTTTTTTAAACCTTCAAAAAGCTTGTCGTTGGCTTGTAGTGCTATTTCGGTAGTATTCCCGTAGGCGACTGCGTACACCGATTTTGATTCGATATTTGTTAATGCATCTAGATTTTTTTTGGCTCTTAAAATTTCAGCAGGCTCATAATTTAATGTGTTAAGATCATTATTGAATGTCACTTTATTATAGGTAAACATACTCATGATGAGCACTCCTATTATTGCGAAAATCAACCACTTATTGCGATGAAATTTATAATTGGCTATGCTATCTATAATTGATTTTTTTGCAACCTCTTTTGTTTTTATTCTATAGACCTGAGGGATGAACAACAATGCGAAAACGGCTGATCCAAGTACACTAACCGCTGCGAAAATCCCTAAATCTTGTAATGCTTGTGAGTCTAAAAAAAGGAGACATAAAAATGCAAGAGCCGTTGTGATTGAGCTCATTAAAATAGGTTTCGCAATTTCTTTATATAAACTTTCTACACCCTCATTGTTTCTAATGTGTGTTAAAATATGTAACGAATAATCCAGTGTTACTCCCAACAATACAGAGCCAATCCCCAACGAAATTGCAGATATTTCTGTACGAACCAAATACAGAATAGCCACTGATAATAATGCGCCTAAAACCGTGGGTGTAAATAGAATTAATGGGATAATGAGCTTTCTGTAAAATAGCATAAAAATGACCATCAAGACGGTCAGCGCAATCCCAATAGTAAATTGAATATCTTGTTTTATTTGCTTTGCATTTGCAACCGAAATTAGTGCTGCGCCAAAATACTCGCTTGATGCTTTAGCATCAAATTCGGTATTAAGTTCGTTTTGTAGTTTGTACAATTTATCTGAAAACTCTTCATTGCTCGCGGCATCATCTGCGGGATATTGAGGGGTGATAAACAGCAATAAATTTTGCTCATCTTTACTAACTACAAAACCATCCTTTAAAGTAAAATCATCACCAACTCCCAATTTTTGTAATTTTTTTAAACCGGTAAATGACAATCCGAGCGGGTCTCTTAAAATTGTTTTTCGAGCAATCAAACCTGACGGAGAGACTAACGTTCGGTAATTGCTTTGAGTGATTGCTGCGATGCTATCGGCTACTAGTTTGTTTTCAATGTTTTGATAATCTTCGGAAGATAAAAATTGGGGGAGATTGTTGTAAACAAAATCTAATGTGGTATCAACGCCTTGATCATCCACTTTGCCTTGAATGTCTTTAACAAAGCCACCAAGATTGGTGTCGAGACTATCTAAAAATGAAGTGGCATATTGGGTAAGGTCGCTGGTGGAACCTTCCGCTTTGCGAGATATGTTGACAATAATCTTATCAGTAAAATTGACACTTTTTAAAATCTTTTGAATGTTGCGGGTCTCTTCGTTGGCGGGGAGCAACTTGGTGATGTCTTCTTCAAATTTTATTTTGGAAGCAAGAAATGCAAGCATAAAAATGCAACTTGCAGCAATTAAAATTGCCACTAGTTTATTTTTCTTAATAAGTGTGTAGGCTTTGAACCAAATATCCATTTATGCCACTTTTACTTTTTTTCTATCGAGGATTGAGAATGTAATGTATCCTACAAAACCTAGTGCCAATGCGGCCAAGATAGCTAACGTAAAACTACCAATAATATAAGATTTAAGGTGTTTTATTATCTCAAAGTTTTCATTGATCAAATCCATTGAAATCACAAAGTCTGAACCTGTAATCCAGCTCCCAATTTGAACACTTGCCAATAGCAAAAAAGGAATAAACGGTGGTAAACTTATATTTGAAAAAGTAAACGCAATAACTTTATTGAGATTTAATGCGACTGCCAAAAAAATTACTAGCAATGTATGAAAACCCCAAAGTGGAGAAATGCCAATAAATACACCCAGTGCAATGGATTGAGCCTTTTTGATTGGAGAATCGTATACGCCGAGAAAATCTTCGGCTAAAAACTTTTTAAAGCCTTTTTTTTTAAAGCTTCTTATAAAATCTCGTGGCTTTATGTAAAGTAGCGTGACTAAAACAAACCAAGTATTCAAAATACTAATTCGTGTAAAATCTTTGAAAGGTCTGAAATGAGAAACGCGTTCGGTTTCATCGTATAAAACTTGAACGGGAACGTTCATCACATTCACCCCGCGCCAAGCAGCTTTTACTATTACTTCAATTTCGAATTCAAATTTCTTAGTAAAAAATGTGATATCCTTAATTACATTTAATGGATACAAGCGGTAACCGGATTGGGTGTCCTGTAATTTGATTCCTGTTTCAAACCAAAACCAAAAGTTAGAAAATTTATTTCCAAAACTGCTCTTTTTTGGAACACCCATTTGTGTCATATTCCGAGCACCAATTAGCAGTAAATTTTTGTCTTCGGAAGTTTCCAACAAGTTAACAAAAACCGCAATGTCCTCTGGAAAATGCTGCCCATCGCTATCGATGGTAATGGCAAAGTCATAGCGCATTTCAACAGCCTTTTTAAAACCGTTACGCAGTGCATTTCCTTTTCCTTGATTTTTAGGGATATGGACATGCGTTAACGAATTGTAATTTTTAAGAATTTCAGCAGTCCCATCTGTTGCACCATCATTGATAATGATAATGTTTGATGTGATATTTAAAACACCGTCGATGACACGAGTGAGCGTTTTTTCATTATTGTAAGTGGGTATAATGACGCAACAGCGCAAGGCTTCCATTTTTTGAGTAATGGTCTGTGTCATTAGTAGTTGTGAATTTAATTGTTTAGCAAAAATAATGTTTTGTTAAACAAAAATGCCAATTTCAATAGATTTGTAGGAACAAATATAGTTTTAACGACAAGGTTTGAAAAACTAAAGAGAAAAAATAACCAATATTGGGTAGATTCAATTAAGGCAGTCTAAAACAACGCTTTCTCCTCTTCACTAAAAACTCCAGACTGCATGGCGTATTTCTTTACAAAATCGCATACCTCTTTATTTTTAGTTTTCTTGAAATTAGTGAGTACGAAGGTTTTGTCTTCAGTAATTTCAGCATTGTACTTTAAAAATTTTGGAGCGTTTTCTTGAATGCTCAAACGTATCGTTCGCAGTTCAATGTTGTTTGGTTGTGCTTTGATTGCATTTTCAATCAACCCCACGCCATCTTTAAAATATTCCTTTTTTTGCTTTCCGCCTTTTTCATATTTAGCCAACACCGTCATCACAGCACCTTTATAGGCAGCGAGTATTGTTTTATCTTCAGACCCGCCTGTCGTGCCTTGGCGGGCAGGAATGTGCTGTAATTGAATAAATAAATTTTCAGCAACCTCTTTGTTATTATCAATGGAGGTGTACGCCTTTCTAACTTCCACAACGTTTTGTGCAGAGACAGAGGTCACTAAAAACAAACAAAATATAAATAGGTATTTCATTAGTTAATGGTTGTAAAAGTTGCGCTCATTTTTAACGCTAAGGTGTCTCCAAAAGAAGAGTCGTTTTTAATTTTATAGCCGTCCTCAGTTTCGGTAATTGTAATATTTATTGCGAGGTCTGGGGTTACATTTGGATTTATGATTGCCATAAACTTAATGTTTGAAGTCTGCGATAAGAACAAGGTTTTCTCTGTTGCTTTTTCTGTAAGCTCCTTAATAATCTGAATCATACAAACACCTGGCATCACTGGATTTCCAGGAAAATGTCCTTTGAAAATTTCGTTGTCTTTGTTTAAATGAATTTCAGCTTTTACCTCGCCTTCTTCATTACTAAAATTTGTAAGCTTATATAAATCCTTGATTAGCATAATTCTTATTTCTAGTTCTTTTTTAGATATTTTAAATCGATTTTCAATTTGATGTTGAGATGATCAATCGTTATTTTTTCTGCAACATTGTCTTTAATATTTTCAAAAGCAAAAACCACTTTCTCTTTAGATTTTGACGTGTTTATAATGTTCGTTAAAAACAATTCATTTTTCCCAAAAATGTAATAATTAAATCTATTGTCATATTTAGACTTATACATTCTAGAAAAAGCAGTGGTCTCATATTGAGAAATCACATCAACCTTTTCCGTAATCAAAATTCTAAAATCCTTTTCTAAGGTGTTGACGATGATTTTTCGGTCAAGGTCTGAAACTATAAATTTCTTTGTAAAGGTATCGCCTTCGTAGAGAAAATCAAACAGTTTACTGCCAAATTCAGTTGTAAAAACGACACGGTGCGAGGTGTCGTTTAACTTTTTGATAATGAGAATTCCGCCAAAATATCTTCCGTAGATGTCAATCTTTGCCTTGTAAACGTAGTCTTTAGAGCTATCTGCAAAATACGGATTTGTAATTTGAGAAATTTCCGAAGGACGTTCCTCTAATCCTTTTATAATTTTTGGCGAGCAGGAAATTACTGCAAATAAAAGGAAACTACTGAGTAAAAACCGAAGCATCGATGGTGGTATTTACAAGTCGGTTTTTAAAAATAATGCGAGTGTAATCTTGCGAGGGTTCAATCATCTTCACTTCGGTTACCGAAGCATCTTTTTTATCAAATAGCAACTCGAAGGATGCAATATATGCGGTGAGTTTCTCATCTTTCGGGACGAAAACTGCCTTGTTTGCTTTATCGGTTTTGAAATACGTTACCGTAAAATCGTTGTCATCAAACATATCGCCTTTAACGCTTTTTACGATTAAATCGTTTAATTTTTTGAACATTTTACTACTACCAATATCGATGGCATTTTTAGTTCCACCGTCGTTGATAAGCAACTTATCTTCTTTAAAAATCACACTGTACACATACGGTTTTGTGTATTCCCATTTCACCAAATTGGGTGATTTAAATTGTAATTTCCCAATAGTTTCTATATCGTTGTCTAAAAAATCAAGATGCTTGTATTGGACAAAATCGCTTTTGATTGTCTTTGACGCTTTTGAAGTTTCAACAACGGCTTCTTTAAAAGCAGAAATTTCCGAAGCCGTCATCGCACGTTCTTGTGCTGAAATTTGCAACGAAAAATAACTCAATAAAAAAATAAAAATAAGCTTATGCATAAGGCTTGATTTTGAGCAGTGTGTCCACCGAAACAGACTGCAATTGTTTGGATTGCAAAGTTAACAATAAGTGTTCCAAAACGGCGACGCTCTTTTCGCTAGTGTCGTGCAGTAAAATGATATCGCCTTTTTTTAACTTTTTTGTTACGCGTTTTTTAATTATTTCGGCAGATAATGGACGAGTATCCAATGAACGTTTGTTCCAACCAATTGGCTGCAGTGGCAACACTTTGAGTGCTTTTTTAATTTGAGGATTTGTGACCCCAAACGCAGGACGGTACAATAACATTTCAAGTCCGGTGATTTGTTTTACTAATGCATTTGCTTTTTTTAATTCGGTAATTACCTTTTGGGTGGAGAAGAAACCAAAATTAGTACTATGCGAATAGGTGTGGTTTCCCACGGTGTGTCCTTCGTCAATTATTTGTTTGAATAATGCTGGATGTTTTTTAATATGCGCACCAATGCAAAAAAAAGTAGCAGTTGCTTTGTGCTGTTGTAATAATGCTAAAACTTGTGGGGTAAAGGTTGGGTTTGGACCGTCGTCAAAAGTAATGGCAACCTGATTTTTTATAGTTGTTGGATTACTGTTCAAAGATTTAAAAAAATAATTCCATCGTATCAATCCAGAACCGCATGCCGTGAGGACAAACCAAGCTCCAATAATAAAAAAAATATTGGTCCACGAGAAAACATAAAAAAATTGTGCCACAAAAAAAGCGATAAGCACAAATACGAATATGTAATTAACTGTGATATATTTTAGCATGAGCGAAGCATCACGAAGCTGTGATTTTCTCCACGATACTGGTTGTAAATCAATACATTTTTGATTTTATTGGGAGTGATAGCGTTCAATTTAGTAACCTCAGGAATGGATTGCTTTTTTAACATTTTTGAAGCAAACCATAACCCAAAAGAAGATGCTGTTTTAAACTCTCCCGACAAATGCTTGTAAACTGTTTGCTGTGTATTTTTGAACAAACCTTCGGTTAAAACTTTGTAATAAGTATCAAATCCAACATCGCCATTATTTCCTAAAACAACAACGTCAATATCTTTTGGAGTCACTTCATTTTGAGCTAAGAACGATTGTACTTGTTGTTCAAGACGTTCCTTCGTCAATGTATTTAAAATTTCAATGTCTACTATTTCGGCATAGCCAGATTGTTTTTTCTCGTTCGATAATACAAAGAAATTAGCACCTTCACCAAAAACAGAACCCTCGGATCCAGAGTTTAAAATGTTTAGATTATCTATTTCTTTCTCTTGCTTTATGTGTTTAATCAAGCCGTGAACTTGAATCATGTGCGGCCCTAATTCGTCAATCCCGCCCACTAAAATTGTAGAAACTTCACCAAGAGCTAATTGAAGTTTTGCGTCTATAAGCGCAGACTCAAAAGAACTGCTTGAGTGTACGTAAGTAAAATTATAACCTTTACATTGAATGCCAAGTGCAATTTGACCGCCTACTGTATTGTGTGTTGATTGTATAAAAGACGTGGGCGTTAAATATTCTTCATTATTGTCAATCAAGCGACTCACAAATTTCTCTGAATCAATCACACAACCCATTCCCGTACCTGTAATGACCGCATCCACGCTTTCAACACCTGCTTCATCCATTGCTATTTTTGAAGCAACAACACCCATTTTTATTCCCTTTGCCATACGGCGAGCAGAACCAGCATCCAAAAAGTCTTTATAATTGGGGTCCACTACGGAAATATTAGTCGTATGATAATTAAGGACATCATTTAAAAATTCGTCATTATCAAATGTCTTTTGAGACGAAATAGAACCCACGCTATTGATGTACGCTTTTTTCATCATTATGGCTCTTTTGAGAATAAAACAGAGGTGCAGTTACCACCAAATCCCAACGAATTTGAAAGCACCGTATGCAATTCTTTTTTGACTAATGTTGTTTCGGGTGTAATATTGAATTCCTTCATCTGTGTTTTAAAATTGAGATTTGGGAATATAACATTGTTTTGCAAAGCAAGTATAGAATAAACGGCTTCTACACCACCTGCCGCTGCAAGTGTGTGCCCTGTGAAGGCTTTCGTACTGCTAAATGGTGGTACGTTTTCTCCAAAAACACGTATGATGGCTCTACCTTCAGAAAGGTCATTATTGGGAGTCGCAGTTCCGTGAGCGTTGATGTAATCTACTTGATCGGGTTTAATTCCGGCAATTTCTAAGGTCTTTTCCATTGCCGCTGTTGCCCCGTCACCATTTTCAGAAGACGCTGTTTGATGATACGCATCGTTAGTATTTCCGAAACCTTTAACGTAGGCTAATACGTTTCGGTTTTCGGCCTTTATTATTTTTTCAGATTCAAGTACAATGTATGCTGCGGCTTCTCCAAGATTTAATCCTTTTCGGTTTTCATCAAAAGGGGTATTGTAGGTATCGCTCAAAATCATCAACGTTTTAAAACCGTTGATGGTAAATTTTGAAAGGCAATCTGTACCACCCACAATCACTCGGTCTAACTTGCCGGCTTTAATTAATCTAGAACCAATTATAATTGCATTTGCAGCAGAGGAACACGCAGTGCTTATTGTAGTTACAAGACTTTCATTAAGTCCAATTTGTTGGGCAATTTTATTGGTCCCGTCGCCTAGATGATGACCGTCTATATATTTACGGTGTTCATCGTTATCAAGATAATCATAAAAATACTGTTCTGTTTTGTCCATTCCGCCCACAGTGCTTGCTGAAATTAGCCCTGTTTTATATTTGGACATATCTGTAATTCCTGCATTTGCAACAGCTTGTTTTGCTGCGAGCGAACCCAATAAACTTGTTCGAGAATAATTATGGTTTTTAGGAAGGCCGAGCATAGATTCAATTTCTTCGTTGGTATAGCCAATCTCACCCACCATAATACAATCTTCATGAATTGTATTTAGTTTAGAAATCTTTGAAATTCCCTTTTTACCTTGCAATAACGAATCGAAATTTTCCTCTACATTGTTTCCAATAGCAGAAATTATTCCCATCCCAGTTATTGCAATGCTTTTATTCATATTATGCCCTATTAGCTTCAATATAAGCTGCCATTGAATTTACAGACTCAAAAATCGCTTTACCCTCTTTTGGGTCAGCAAGCTTAAGCCCATAATCTTTATCCAGCATTACGATTAATTCTAGAGCATCAATAGAATCAAGACCTAAACCATCTCCAAAAAGTGATTCATCGTCTCCAATTTCGGCAACTGTTAAATCTTCAAGATTTAATTGCTCAATAATTTTTTCTTTTAATTCTTGTTTTAATTCACTCATAATTGGTCGTTGTATAATCTATTTATTTCGGCAGTTGTGTGATTGCCTTTTTCATTTGTTTGAGTTACGAGATAGAGGAATGACTCGTATTTGTCTGCGTCCACATTTACCCAACCACATAATACCTTATCAGCTTTTTTAGTATTTAAAAGTTGCTTGGCATAAAGTTGTAGATGTCTCGCGTTAAAGGTTTCAAATATAAAAAAACTATTTTCAGAAAATAGCCTATGTTTTATACTAATCTCTCCTATACAAATATTGGGCAACGTATAAACAAAAACCGCAGGGCTCGGATAAAAATTATCTGCTTCTGCAATGGACTCTTGATGTTTTCTATCAGTATCTAAACTGGATGCATTATTGGACAATACAACTGCAATACTATTTTCTTCGGAAGCTAGGTTTTGCGATTTCAAAAGCACATCGGCTGGCAAGAATGCCGCTTTGCTCAACGTGTCCATTTTAAAAAATTTACGATAATCTGTATCCAAATTTTTATAGATATCCTTTAAAATTTCAGGTAGTTCAGTTTCCGAAGAACTAAACAATAACTCGCCATCCAGCGAAATTTTGCCATCTTTAAAATGCACGTAGGTCGTTATGTCAAAATGCGCTGTATTCACTATTCAAATTGTGATTTTTTACAAACAAACATTGTGTGATATTCCCCAAGGGCAATGTCTTCATCCACGTAAAGTCCCGCTTTTTCGGCAAGGTCTATCAGCACCGTTGAAGGATACATTTTACTGTTACCGTTCGCCATTACTGTGAAATAGATGGATGTCGCTTCAAGGACAAATTTTGCATTATTAAATCGCTGTCTATCTGTATAGGTTTCAATAATGATAAGCTTTGTTGTGTCGTCCATGGCAGCAACTGCGGTGCACAAAATTGTCGAAATCTCTTCTTCTGAAAAGCAATCTAAAAATTGACACATCCAAATTACGTCTGCACCTTTGGGGATGGTTTTTAAGTCTTTTGATAACCAGTCTATTTCCTGTCCTGTAACCCGTTCTTGAAATCCATTTTTCTTCACCGAAGCCAATGCTTTGTTCAATTGGCCCGGTAAATCAAGCAATGTCATTTGAAGTTCGGGGTCTTTACTCAGGCATTTTAATGCGTATTTTCCAGTATTTGCTCCAATATCAATAATCTTCTTTGGTGAAAAAGCTAACAATTTTTCAATGGCGTCATCAAAAATATCATCGCTATAATGATGGTCAAATTCGAACCAAGATTTTTGAATTTGCTCTGGCAACTGTGAAAGCCCCTCGTAAATTGTAGGCCAAGAACCTAACTCTTTCAATCCAGCTGGTGTGCCATATTTAATGGCTTCGGGTAAATGGTAGAGTCCTTTATAGCAAACATCATTTGTGAAATTGATATTTACATTTACGGTTTCGTGGTACGCTAAAAAATATCCCGTTTTTGTAAGTTTATAATTTCCGTCTTCATCCTTAATTACAATGTTTGAGCTTTCTGCAATTTCTAACAATACGCCCACACCGTAAGCGGTCAATGATAAAGCTGAGGCAATTTCATGCACAGTTTTACCTCCTTTTTTTCGGTTTTTAAAAATAAAATCAAAAATACCGAGCTCCCTCATGGAAACAGTCGATTGAAATACAAAGGGAGCAAAAGCAATTTGCTGTGCCTGTTGAATGGCATCAAATGCACTTTCAGATTGATTTTGCATATTGGTTCAGGTTTTGGTTGGTTGTTGTTTTTTAAATACTACCGCAGTATTACATCCACCAAATCCAGAAGCTGTTTTAAGAAATGAATTTAATTCAGTTTTGGTTGGTTTTGTAATCACATTCAATGGCTCCGACGTTCCTTTTGCCGAAAATCCAAGCGATGTAAATAATGTATTCTGGCACAACGAATGCATCCCGATAATGGTCTCCAATAATCCCGAAGCTCCCAAGGTATGCCCAAAATATCCTTTCAAACTATTTAAAGGTACTTCACTCATTCCCAATCTGCTGAAGGCTATCGATTCCATTTCATCATTGAATGATGTCGCCGTTCCGTGAGCCGAAATATAGTCAATTTCATTGGGTTTTACACCCGCCTCTTTCAATGCAACTTTTGCGCTCCTGTACAATCCTTCGCCAGTCCTTGAGGGACCCGAAATATGATTTGCATCGTTACAAGAGCTGTCTCCAGCTATTTCGCAGGCTTCTTTACATAAATTGGTTGCATCTTTTGTAACCAAAATACTAGCCGCTACTTCTCCAATATTGATACCCGCACGGTCATCGCTGTAAGGTTTGCAACGTTCTGTACTCAATGCTTGAAATGAGTTGAAACCACTTAAAATAAACTGCGTTACTAAATCGCCACTTACCACGAATACCTCATCAAACATCCCTGCATTGATATATCGTTTTGCAATTGCCACGGCGAGAACGCCAGACACACAAGCGTTTGAAACCACAATGGGTTCAGTTTTAAAATTATAAAAATCTGCAATGGTTTTTGCAAGTTCGCTCAAGTATGCTTTTGACTTCGGAAAAGGGCCGTTGTTTTCTAATACGTCTATGTTTCCTTTTGTGGTAGAAATTATCAATCCGGTTCTTTCCGAAATTTTATTTTTCGATTGTTTCAATACATCGTTCAATGACAAAAGCATCATTTTTTCTAAACGAGTGTAGCTGTTTTGATCTTCGGAAATTTCCGCGAAAGCGTTATTGAGCTTTGATTTATCTATCACCGAAGCGTAAAAAGGAAACGGTAAAATGGAAATATTTTCAATACGCTCCAAGCCACTTTTTTCATTCGCGACCTGTTGGACCACGGTCTTGCTATTAAAACCGAGTGACGAAATAATATTATTATGTGACGCGTAGATTTTAGTCATCTAAAAGTCCCATTTTTTGTTTCCATTTCACAACAAAATTTGGAATGGTAAGTGATAATTCTCCTCCCAACTCTACAAATACCTGTATGGTTTCACCCGTGCAAGCGAGCAAACCTTCGGGTGTGAAAATTTTATATTGAAAGATTATTTTTGCCGCGTCACAATCTACATAAGTTGTTTCAATTGTGGCAATGTCGCCATATTTGAGAGGTAACTTATGTTCGCAAACCGATTTTACAATGGGCGTTGAAAAATTATTGTCTTTTTGGTTGAGATAGCCAATGCCAGTTTCGTTTCCGAAGGACTCACGACCGTCCTCAAAATATTGAATATAATTGCCGTGCCACACAATACCTAGTGGGTCGCATTCTGCAAAGCGCACACGAATCTTGCTTTTGTGCTGAATTGTTTTAACGTTAGACGGTTTGCTTTTTCTCATTGTAAAAGATGGCGATTAATGTTGTGGCGAGGAAAAACAAAAATAATAAACTGATTTCGGGAATAATTGCTTTTATGGATGCATTTCGTAAGAAAACGTCGTAAAATGCACTCAAACCCCAATTCATTGGTGAGACTTGTGAAATGAGTTGCATAAATTTTGGCATAATAAAAACCGGCACCCAAACCCCACCGAGCGCTGCAAGAATAACTACAAAAGTGGATCCAAATGGCGCTGCTTGTTCCTGCGTTTTTGCAATCGTCCCAATCAAAAGTCCCAATCCTATTGCCGCTAATCCTGCAAATAATGCAACAACTAATAATAATGGGAGTCGTCCCGAAACATCTAATGTGGGCAATCCTAATAACGGAAAAACATAAATACCCACGAATAACATAAGTGCAAATTGTATTAGGCAGACTGCCAAATACACCAGTGTTTTCCCGCCTAAGACTGTGGCATAACTCACGGGTTGTGTGCGTAATCTCACAAATGTGCCTTGGTGTTTTTCCTTCACCATATTTATGGACAATGGCACGATAATAAAGAAAATAGCGAATAACGCCCATGCTGGCACATTGTGTTGTGCACTGTTGGGGATGATTTCTTTTTCGTTTTTTACGGGTACTATTTCTTTGAAGCTGATGAACGATTCAGTTTCAAAAAGCGGAGTTTCTTCTTCTCCAATTTGCTCTTGAAATGCTTTGTAAATAGTTTCGGTTTCTATTTTTGAAATCATTTTATCGATTCCGTTTTTTACTTGGTTTTTGAACGAGCCTTGCGTCGCTGGGTCAAAATACAATCGCACTTCCTTTGCTTTGATTTCTTTTTTCTCCTTCTGAAATGTATTTTCTTCGGCTACTCCAAATGCTGAAAGAATTCCTTCCACATTTTCATTGACCTTGGCTTCCAAATCTTCCGATAATTTTTCAGGAATGACAATCGCTAATTGATAATCGCCACTAAATACTTGTTGTTTCGCTTCCGTTTCCGAAGCACTTTTAATGATTTTAAAAGTTTCAGAATTTGAAAGTCCTTCAGTTATTGTTTTTGCTACATTTCCGCCGTCATTATCTACCAATAAAATGGGGATTTTAATGCTATTCACCGCCTTAAAACTGCTGTCTTGAATAATGGTAATTACGATGAGCAAGGCTAGCGGCATTAAAAATAAAATTGCCATCCCGCCCACATCGCGCGATAATAATTTGAATTCTTTTAAGGTGGAAGCCCAGAGTTTATGCATAGTCTCTGAGGGCATTTCCTGTAAGCGCTAGAAATACATCTTCGAGGGTATTGGCTTCAGGGTGATTTTCAATAAGTGATTTTGGTGTTCCTTTTGCTACAATGATTCCCTTGTCAATAATGGCAACTCGGGTGCAAAAATTTTCGGCTTCATTTAAATGATGCGATGTATAAATAATGGTTGTGCCTTGTTTGTTCAATTTTTGTAAATGCGCAATGATTACATTTTTTGATTGCACATCCACACCCACCGTTGGCTCATCGAGAAATAGCACTTTTGGTTTGTGAAGAATGCTCGCAATTAAATTGACACGGCGTTTCATACCGCCAGAAAATGTTTTGATTTTCTTATTGGAGAACTTCGCCAATCCTAGAATTTCGAGTTGGTTTTTTATATCAGTTTTGAGTGGAGCTCCTTTTAAATTGTACATACTCCCAAAATATATCAAATTCTCAAAAGCTGTCAACTCTGGATATAACGCGTATTCCTGTGGAACAATCCCAATGTGTTGTTGTAATTGCCTCTTGTTACTTTTAAAATCCAGTCCATCGATTGTAAAATTTCCCGCAGTAGGTCGTATCAATGAACTCAACATAGAAATCAGTGTAGTTTTTCCGGCGCCGTTAGGGCCCAACAATCCAAAAATCTCACCTTCCTCAATCTCCAAATTCAAAGCGCTCACCGAAAATATTTCGGCGTCCTTGTATTTTTTTGAGAGGTTTTTGATTTTTATCATTGGATTTCTGAGTGGATAAATTTTTAAACCTAAGCCACTGCTTTCTTCAATTTCTTAAAGAACATTTTTTCTTTATCAGCAATAGCTTCCAGTTGGGTGGCTACTGCGTCATATTTATCGAGTGCTGTATTGTTGCTTCGGTTTTTGTAGATTCGGGATGCTTCGAGGGCGAAATCGCGCCATTGGTCTCCAATTTCGGTCATTTCAGAAGAGAGTTTTACTAGCTCTTCATTGTTCAACAATTTTCCCGCTTCTTGTAAAAATGCACCGTAAATATATCTAAATCCACCACCGCCAGTTCCTATTTCTTCTTGCATGCGCACTATTTGTCCCAAATAATGATTTGCTTTTTTTACCCCCTTTTTCTTGGGCCATTTTCTAATGAGTTTTGCAATGGTTTTGATACCATTGACACCCACATAAGGCACAGGAGCCGCCATGTCGCGACAGGTGTGTTTAATGCCTTTAATGATTGCTTTTTCTAAGGCCAACTTCTCCGGAAATGAGGTGGGATAATAAATATGCCCTTTGGGAGCAAAAGCTCCTTTGGCAAAGCGTACTTTTTCCAGTTCTTTATCTGTAAGCGTAGTAACGTTTTCCATTACAGGATCACTAATAAGATATTTTTTGTCCTCCTTTCCGAAGACAACTAGATTGTGAGCGTTAAAATGAAAACGATATTCTTCCGGGAAATACATCAAATTATAAACGCCTACCTGCAAACCCACGGGATTGTTTTTTGCAAGATTTTCATCCAGCCTTACTTTTGCAGTCTTTGGATTTTTAAATTTTTCGCGTTTTATTTTTATCCCCACTCGTTTAGCAAAGCGATTGAAAATCTGGCCGGGCATCGCTCGATACGTAACCACCGGCGCATAGTTTACTTTTAAAAAAGGGATATAACAAAATAACAATCCAGAGCCAATTCCAAAAACCATGGGTTCGCTGATTTGAAATCCGTTGTGTTTCATCAAATTTGAAATCACCCCGTTTTCGCAATGCGCAGACTGGTTGTGTGTAAAATCTATCTTCATACGGTTATTTTGGAATCTCTTGTAATTGTGCTACTGAAATGTCAAACACATCAGCATATTTTTGTAATTTTTTAGCGTTAAGCCTTTTAAATACTGAAGGTTTAAAATGGCGTTTTACTTTCCACTGCCAGAACCCTACATAACTTGCTAAAATGGGGAGATCCATTTTAGCAGCTTCCATATAATATTCAATAGGGCTTGTCTCTCCAGCGTGTACACGCTTTTTTGCGTCTTCAATACGATTCTCGATTTCTTCAAGCGCATTATCGAGTGCGATTTTTTTGGGGTCCCAACCAGAACTTAACGCGGTTGTATATTCGCCATTTTCGTCAACGGCATAATACAACTCTTTTGAGTTAAATTTATTAAGGCTACTTTGATCTTGTGGGACTTCGGTCTTTTTCACTTTATACTTCTTGAATGATTAAATTCATCGTACAATCTACGATTAATTCTTCATTGTTGAAAGTAGAAGTTTGCATGGTGCACATGACATAATCACCAGCATCAAACCTATTAATTAGCGACGCTTTTGTGATAATGGTGTCATCCACCTTTGGCAATCCATAAATTTTTGCACTTTTAATGGTGGAAATAAAACCAACTACTTTATTTCCGGTTCCTTTGAGGTCATCTTCGTCAAAAAAGCTTTGACCTACGATGGCTGAACACGTTTGGGCATTGTTTTCAATAAGTCCACTTTCTTTGAAAAAGTCATTTTCATCTACAAATACGCAATCTTTTTCTATTTTGAAACTTGACGAAACTTCGGTTTCAGTGAGTGATAAAAGTTTATTTACCATCAACATAGGCGACCTATGGGGCAGGAAATCTTTTATGTCAAAATTTTCAATATTGGCTTTCATATTATGCTAACGCTGTTTTCATTTCGCCCATCGCAATGACTTTCCCATTGCACTCTGTCGATATTGAAACTAATGTAATGCCCATAAATTCTTGCAGAATGTTTACCGTGGTAAGTAATGTGTCTCCCACTTTGGGTAATCTCTCAATGGTTATTTTTTTTACTGCGCCAATATATCCTGTTGGTGCTTGCTCTTTTTTTAGAAAAAAGTCATATCCGGTATGCAATGCAACACTCTGAGCCATGTGTTCAATAACACCTGGTTCTTGAAAGACATTGTTTTGTGTAAATATATTTTCGGCAGTTACGGTAAGTCCGGCTGTTATCATTTCCGAAGAAAAAGCATGTAATGAATCTACCATTACAAATGGCGCTTTCTGCGGAATTAAATTTTCTATAACGGCTTTGTCAGTAATTTTTTTAGGCAATAGATCCATACTAGCATACGGTTAAAAGAGCATTGAAATATGAGAAACGTGCACTCTCCGGTACAATTAGCCAAATTTTATCTCCTTTTTTCAATTTCCCAGATGCGATAAGACCATCAATCATTAAAAAGATAGATACCGCGCCTACGTTTCCTACTTCGCTCAAATTCATGAACCATTTATCCCAAGGAACTTCAACGTCTCGCTTTTTCAATTCTTCGTAAAGTCTATCCTTAAAGAAATAAGAAGATATATGAGGTAGAAAATAGTCAATATCATCGATAGAAACATTGTGCTTTTTCATGCTTCTCACCATTCCTTCAACACCTTTGACAAGTACGTTTTCTCCTAAAATCCTTGTATCTTGTTTAAGGGCGAAGACAGATTTTTTTCCCCAATCTGTAACAGGAATATCATTCCAAGAGGTGAGTGAACCATCTTCATTTTTATCAGAACCAGAATACATACAAGTCTCTAATTCATTTGCAAATGAAAAACCATCCATCCACTCAATTTTCAAGTTAGTTTCTCCTAAGGGTTTAGGCTGCAATAAAAACGCTCCAGCACCATCACTCAACATCCATCGTAGAAAATCTTTATTAAATGCTAAGATAGGTTTTTCTTCAAGAGTTGATAAGTGGACAACTTCATCTTCATAAATACCACCTTTGAGCCATCCAGAAACGCGCTCTGAAGCACCACAAACAGCATTGTCATATTCACCAGATTTGATAGCCATGTAGCCGTATTTCAATGCATTCATACCACTGCAACATGCTCCTGTGGGCGAATTTATCTCCATATTACTACCTTTCAATTCTCCATGTACCATTGCAGCGTGAGAAGGTAATGTTTGATCGGCACTCCCCGTTCCAAAAGAAAGAAGCTCTATATCGTTTTTTGTAAAATCTTTATCTAAAAGTCCTTCAATAGCTTCTTTTGCTATTTGTGCATTGGTGTGTGTAGGATTACCATCTTTATCAATGGCGTAATAACGTGTTTTAATTTGGTTATTACGCAATACTATACGTCTCGCTCTAGATTCCTTTCCATTCACTTCACCAAGCAATTCCTCCATCTCATCATTTGTGACAGGAGAATTAGGTAAAAATTTGCTTGTTCTTGTAATGTATACGTCTCTCATTAATCTCGCTTTAATCGCACCGATGCATAAAATTGCTTATCCTTTTTTATTTTGCCGTACAAAGGAAAATAAGTGAGCAAAAATACAATAAAAACTATAGGTGCTATAACCCATATTGCAAATATCATGTAATAATTAAAGTAAGGTAAAAGTTTACGTCTTTTAGGCGTATTTGGCCCTCCTTTTTTAATAAGCATACTTGACCATTTTGAAAAAACCACGTTTCCTCTTTGGTCAGTTGCTATTAATGAAGGATTAACAATAACCGCATCTTTTTTAAGAAGTCTTTCTTGTAGACTCTCATAATTATTTGACAATAGCGCTTCTTGAATGATGACTCCAAATTTTGATGCTTCAGAAATTTCTTTTTCTGAAACACCCGGCTTCGGAAAAATGCCCCATTTACGATCTTTCCTTCCTTCTAGCATCCAATGCTGGATAGTTATAACGCTAATGTGATTTATATTGCGGTCCACCAACGCGATATTTCCAACCAATCGCGCACCACAATCCACTAACAATTGCTTCATCTTTTCTTGGGCCATTATCCACATATTGCGTGCGCCAATTACTGTAACAACAGGCGTGTTTTGTAATAATTTTTTTCCTTCGGCAGATTTCAGAAATGAATTTACAGGAATGGATGGCGTTAAATACCAAACGGTGTAACCAAGAATAACCAAATCGTATTTCTTATCCAAAACAGAAGTTGGAATAGGTTCTAATTCAGTAGGAATTTGAAGAAAAGACTCTGGAAATACATCAAAAAAATCAAGGGTTGGCCAGGGAAAAGGATACTCTTTTACAGGCTTTATTGCGTGGTACGTTATATTTGTAGTTGCAGCGTCAAAGGGCTTCATGATATTCTTAAGAATGTCGCGTTGCTGACCGGTTTGAGAATAATATACGACTAAAACTTCTTTCATTTTTTGTTTTTTGCGCTCCAAAAATCAAAGTAATTAAACCATTGTCTTGGGTATTTACTCAACATCCACTCTACACTTTCTATGTATTCCTGCAATAAATGCTGCGCGTCTCTATGTTTAACTTGGGCGGTGCGCGCATATAAATGGTAATGTTGTTTTGGGTCTTTCATTACATACACAAAAATAACAGGCACTTTTAGTCGTGATGCAATCATAAACGGTCCTGCAGGAAATTTTGCCTTTTCACCCAAAAGCATTCCTTCAAGATGTTTAGTCCCTTTTATATATCTATCACCGGTCATGCAGACAATTTCATTTCTAGCAAGCGCGGCGTTTATTTCAAAAATATGCGAAATATCTTCTTTAATCACAATAAATTTAGTGTGGGAGCGCCTTGTGTATTGGCTCAAATATTCCTTTATCGCCTCAACTTCGGCATCAGTGACTACAAGGCTTATGGTTGCAGTTTCGTCCAATTCTGCAAAGAAAAATTCTGAAATTTCAAAATTACCAACATGAGCGCTGATTAAAATCCCACCCTGTTTTTTTTGTAACAGATTTTTAATATTGTGTTGCCCGTCAAAATCGTAAGTAAAAGACTCCCGAAGTCCTGAGGATATAGCAACCTTATCGATAATGGTTTGCCCGAAAATAAAGTAACTACGGAATATATGAATGACGCTTTTAAAAGCCCCATATTTTAATCTATTACTGAAATAATAATAAATTGCCCGAGTGTTCTTAGGAGCAAAAAAGACGTAATAGCTAGCTACAAAAACGAGAAGTGTGTATGCGGCTTTTACGCCAAAATTTTTAATGAGAAAAACAAAAACCTTGTACCCAAATACAGTACCCTTGGATTTTCCTTCCCATTCTGAACTCATATAGAAGAAGATTTTTCTAGCTTATTTTTCTTTCGATTAAATCGTAAAAATCCTGAAGTGTTTCAACTCCATTGAAATCTTCGCCCACAAGTTTGGTACCAAAGTTTGATTCGACAGCCACTACCAAATCTACAAAATCCAAAGAATCCAACTCTAAAGTTTCCTTTAAATTGGCGTCTGGACTCATATCTTCTTCTTCAACTTCAAACTCATCTACAAGAAAGTAGTTGACCTTTTCAACGATTTCTTCTTTATTCATTTTGTGCTAGGACGATTTTTTGATTACTAATGCTGAATTTGTTCCTCCAAAACCAAAGGAATTCGACAAAAATACATCTATTTTTTTATCTAGCGTTTTCTTGACCAAATTTAACTTTCCCGAATCCTCATCTGCTTCCTCTAGATTAATGTTTGGCGCCACAAAACTGTGCTCCATCATTAGCATACTGTAAATAACTTCGCTTGCACCTGCCATCCAGCATTCGTGTCCAGTCATTGATTTTGTTGAACTTACGTGCGGTCCATTTTCGCCAAAAACATCAAAAATAGCTTTTGCTTCGTTTGCATCGCCAACTGGTGTTGAGGTGGCATGTGCGTTTACATAATCCACTTCAGTTGGCTTTAATCCAGATTGGTCAAGTGCTTTTCGCATGGCTCTTGAAGGTCCTTCAACATTGGGTGTTGAAATATGGTCTCCATTTGATGAAAAACCATAACCTACAATTTCACCAAGAATTTTTGCGCCTCGTTTTTTTGCCGATTCGTAACTCTCAAGTATTAATGTGGCAGCACCTCCACTTGGTATTAATCCGTTTCGGTTTTTATCAAAAGGTCTTGATGCTTTAGTAGCATCAGTTTCTTCAGTGGCAAAAACTCCCAATCCGTCAAAACTTGCAACGGCAAGCATATTTATTTCTTGGGCTCCGCCACAAATAATCATTTCTTGCAATCCGCTTTTTATCATTTGGTATCCCACTCCAATGGCGTGAGAGCCACTTGCGCAAGCTGCACTAATTGTAAAGTTGACACCTGTTAATTTAAAAATAGTGGAAAGATTCATAGTAACTGTAGAGTTCATCGCTTTAAAAATAGCGCCAGAACCCACAAGTGTGGTGTCTTTTTTATCTCTAATAATGTCAATGGACTCAATAACCGATTTTGCCGTGCTATCATTTCCGAAGAGAATTCCAACTTCATTTGCATCAAGAAACGCCTGGTCAACGCCAGCCTGCTCCAATGCTTCTACTGTGGAAACATAGCTATACATGGCTTCTTCTCCCATACTTACACGTTGCCTACGGGACAGCTGTTTTTTCAAGTCTGGTTCTTCAACATGACCCGTAAAACAAGAGCGAAATCCAAAATCCTTTCTAGATTCGTCATAGATAATTCCAGAAGTTCCGTTGTACAACGACTCCTTAACTTCCTGCTTGTTTTTACCAATACAAGAGTAAATTCCCATTCCTGTAATTACGACTCTGTGCATATTAAGAATAAATTCCCCCGTTAATATTAATGATTTCGCCAGTAATATAAGATGCTTTTTTGGAAACTAAAAACGAGACTAGGTCTGCGACCTCTTGGGCTTCGCCGAAACGGTTTGCTGGTATCATTTTTTTCAATTCCTTTTCATCAAGATCTGCGGTCATGTCACTGTTTATAAATCCAGGAGCAACTGCATTTACTGTAATATTTCGCTTTGCGACCTCAGCCGAAAGTGCTTTGGTTGCAGCAATCACAGCACCTTTTGCTGCCGAATAGTTTACCTGTCCCGGGTTTCCTTTTAATCCTGAAACGGATACCATATTGACAATGCGACCATACCGATTTACCAAAAGTTTCTGTATCAGATGATTTGTTACATTGAAAAAACCATTGAGACTTGTGTTGATAACACTGTGCCAATCTTCTGGCTGCATCCACATAAACATACCGTCTTTTGTAATGCCGGCATTATTTACGATCACTTCTATTACTCCGTCTTTGTTGTTCTCTGCCCAAGCATCGAGTGAAGACTTCACGCTTTCGGCATCTGTTACATTAAATTGTAGCAACGTACCTTCTCCCCCAACATCTTTAACTTCTTTTAATGTGGCATGTGCCGCACTTTCGTTGCTATTATAATTAATCAAAATATGGTAGTCGCTGTCTTGAGCAAGTTGCTTGCAGACTGCGCTACCAATACCTCTTGACCCGCCAGTAACGAGCGCATATTTTTTCTTTATTGCTTTATCAGCCATTGATTGTTATTTGTATTATTTTGAAAACACCTCAGCATTCTCGTACCATTTTCCGCCCAATGGATTTCCTTTTGCATCAATAAAACCCCATGATTTTTCATAGCGCACACGGGCTAATCCATTATAAAAACCTTTTAAATTATCGCTGCTGAAAAGGCTCAATCCCCCAGCCGAAATTACATATTGTGCAGGTATCACCATCTTACCTGTTTTATCAATAAAACCCCATAGTTTTTTATCCTTTACGGGCGCGAGACCATTATCTGCAAACGTTTCGGCATCTCTATATTGAAATGGGATTACTTCTTTTCCAGTTTCATCAATATAGCCCCAATAATCATCATTAAATACCGGCGCTAATCCATTATTGAAGGCTCTAGCTTTATAGAATGTAGGTTGAATTACCCATTCTCCTTTATTATTTACATAACCAACAAGCTTATCTTTTCTGGCATACGTTAATTTTTCTCCTTCTGGAAAATCCCAAACTTTATCCGCTCCCGAAATTATATTCATTTTGCCATTATGGTAAATCCCAAAAGACTCTCCTTTACGAACTGCGATTCCATTACTGTTATAGTCACCGATTTCATCAAACTCCAAGCCCATAAATTCCTTTCCAGTTTTGTCAATCATGCCCCAATTGTCATTCATCTTTACTCGCGCATAACCATTAACAAAAGGTTTTATAGCATCATAGGTAGGTTCAATAACTACATCTCCTTTTGTATTTATCAGTCCTACTTTCTTTTCTAAAGTATAAAACGCCAATCCGTCTTCATTGAAATCGTAATATTTTTCTTTAACAGGAGTCGCAAGAACTTTGTTGTCTTTATCAATATAATTCCAATTTTTATCTGCATACACTAGCGCATATCCTGCATTAAATGCCTTTACTTTTTCATATTGTGGTTCTATTACCCAGTCGCCTTTCGTATTGATATACCCCCAACGATCACTCTTGAAAGCCGCTGCAAGACCATTAGAAAAATCTCCCGCTTTAACATATTGAGGAGCGATAACCATTGCTCCGGTGGTATCAATAAATCCATATTGGTCATTATCTCGAACCCTAGCTAATTCTTGACTAAAAAGAGATGTAGAAATTAAAAGTGTAGTTAAAATAAAAAGAGTTGCATTTTTCATTATTCCGATTTTTAAATTAAAATTAAATCTGTTAAAATATGTATATTAATTAATCGATAATGTTTGAAATTGTCATCAATTCAACAATAATTTCAATATTACTTGGGAATTAACTTTCCTTATTTATGATAAAATCTTTCACTTGGTTAACATACGGATACATGATAACATCTTCCTTAAAAGCTGGGACGATGGCACGAATTTCATCGTACATCTCTCTAGTTTTTGAGGAAACCTTATCTTTCATATCTAGATATTCAATGGCTTGAATAATAGTAATGATGTGAATCCCCATCACTTCAAATCCATTTTCAATTACTTTTTTTGTTATTAACGCGGCATTTGTTCCCATACTCACCACATCTTGATTATCGTTGTTATTGGGAATGCTGTGCACATACATTGGGTTTGAAAGCATTTGATTTTCAGCAGTGGTTGAAGTTGCTGTAAACTGAACACCTTGCATTCCAAAATTCAACCCTAACTTTCCAAGATTTACAAAAGGCGGTAAAATATCATTTAACTTAGAATTCAATAAATAGTTGAGCTGTCTTTCAGCAAGCATCGTCATTTTTGTTACTACGATTTTCAATTTATCCATTTCTAACGACACGTAATCACCGTGGAAATTTCCGCCGTGATACACCTGCTTCTTTTCAACATTAACAATTGGGTTATCATTTGCTGAATTTACCTCCTCAATCATTATTTTTTCAACCATATTCAAGGTATCTAGAACGGGCCCTAAAATTTGTGGCACACAACGCAAGGAATAATATTCCTGCACCTTTTCATGAAAAACTTCCACATCGTTATCGCCCGTGTAAAGGTGATGCTCGCGTTTTCTCGTCAAAGTACTGTCAGCAAGATGATCACGCATTGCTTTTGCAATATTACGTTGCCCTTTATGCTTTTTAGTTTGATTGATATCCATACTTAAATGGTCATCATACGCCTCAACAATTTCGTTAATAGCTGACGAACATTTTATCATCCAATTTAGTAATCTGCGCGTGTATATGGTATTGACGATGCCAATTCCTGTCATTACAGAAGTACCATTCATCAACCCCAATCCTTCTCTTAGTTCTACGGAAATTGGCTGCAAATTTTCCATTTTGAAAACATCAACAGTATTTTTTCGTCCTCCCTTGTAGAAAACTTCACCTTCACCAATAAGAACTAATGCGAGATGGGCCAACTGCACCAAATCACCACTAGCACCAACGCCCCCATGCTCATAAATCAACGGAATAATATCACGATTTATCAACTGAGTCATCAACTTAACAACCGAAACATGAACACCCGAATTACCCAAAGAAAGGGTATTCATTCTTGCCAGCATTGCTGCTCTTACATATTTTGGGGCAATTGGATTTCCGGTACCAGAAGCATGGCTTCTAATAAGATTATATTGTAATTGAATACGCTGGGTATCTTCAATTTTGTATTGTGCCATGGGGCCAAAACCCGTATTCACACCATAAATTACTTTATTCTCAGAAAACTCCTTTAAAAAATCAAAGCTTTTTTGAACCGTATCAATGACATCCTCATGAATTTCAATGGGTTCATTCCTAAAAATAACATTGTAAAACTCTTCAACTCCTAATTCTCCTTTTATTGTTAGCATGTAACGTTTTTCGTTTTAATTTGGGTGTAGTTAATTCAACTAAAATAATATAGTTAAATTTGAGCAACAAATTTAATATAATTTTAACAGAAACAATGAGGAGAAATGAAACTGTCGATGTGTTAATAATAGGAGCAGGTCCTTCGGGCTCCGTTGCTTCTGCATATTTACACAATAAAGGACTCACGGTAAAAGTAATAGAAAAAAGCAAATTCCCAAGATTTGTTGTGGGAGAAAGTTTACTTCCAAAATGTATGGAGCATTTTGAAGAGGTGGGCTTACTGGAATGCTTAAAAGCTCAAAACTTTGAAAAAAAGCATGGTGCTCGCTTTATTAAAGGAGAAAAAGTATGTGATTTCGACTTTGCCGTAAAGCATACTGAAGGTTGGGACTGGACATGGCAAGTGCCACGCGCTGATTTTGATAACGCCATGGCACAAGAACTTTTAAAACGCGGTGTAGATATTACTTTTGAACATGCTGTTACAAATGTTTCGTTTAATGATGACGGTTCCTCAGTCACTACAATCGAAGATAATGATGGCAATCAAAGTAACATTTCAGCAAAATTTATCATTGATTCTAGCGGCCACGGAAGAGTATTACCGCGTTTATTAGATTTGGATACTCCGTCAAAACTTACAAAGCACTCTTCTATTTTCACGCATGTTGATGACTTAAAAAGACCAAAAGGTTTTGAAGGAACACGGATTACTTTTGATGTTGTCGATACCGAAGTTTGGCTTTGGGTTATTCCATTTTCAAATGGGAAGACAAGTTTGGGCTACGTTGGCCCAACAGAATATATGGAATCTTTTGAAGGTACAAATACCGAGAAGCTGATTGCCATGATGAAACTTTCAGAATATTACAATGAGCGCTTTGAAGGCATTCCTTATGATTTTGAACCTGTGATGATCAAAAATGTTTCAAAGTCTGTGAAGAAACTCTACGGAAACGGATTCGCATTAACCGGTAATAGTGCTGAATTTCTCGATCCAGTATTTTCAAGCGGTGTAACGTTTGCAACCGAATCTGGATTGCTCGCGGCAAAATTAATTTCGCGAGAATTAGACGGCGAAACAATTGATTGGGAAGAACAATATTCAGACTATATTAAAAAAGGAGTAAATGTTTTTTCAACCTATGTAAAAGAATGGTATACGGGAAATCTTCAAAAAATATTTTTCCATTACAAAGAAAACCCCGAAATCAAAAAACAAATTTGCGCTGTACTTGCTGGATATGTTTGGGACGAAACAAATCCATTTGTAAAAAATCATAACAGGCTCGTTAAAACCGTTGCGCATATAACTGATATGGAAATAGAATTTGACGCAAAGAATTCCTAATCCATGAAATAGGAAACTAAAAAACCCAGATTACTTGAATTGTAACCTGGGTTTTTATATGGAATTTATTTTACTACCAGGCTTTCTTGTTAATGGTCTTTGCTAAAGTTTTTGCAAGCTTCGCGTAAGATTCAGAAATTCTATATCCTGAGTCAAAATCATAACCCATTGCTCCGTTCCCTTCTGCTTTTGTATATTTTACAGAAAAAATCACATCATTTGGAGCACTTGTTTTATAAACAGAAATAATTGCATCTATTTTTGAAGGTTGGCGCATCACCCCAACATTATATCCAGCATATAAAAGTGTAGTGTGAACTTTCATAGTATATTCTGCATTTGGCAAATCTTTACCTACTTGAAATTCTTCATAACGCTTATTAAACGATTCAATAAACTTAGGCTCGTAACGTTCCTCTCTATCTGAAAACCACGCCTTTTTAAAACGCTCACCATCTCCAGCTTCTTTCTCTTCCCTTTTAGCCATTTTATCTTTCAAAAATTCCTCTTCGTTATCATATTTAGGAATTTCTACATCAGAATAATCAAAAACCAAGTTGTACTCAGTAATTCCTTTTAAATCTTTAAAATCTCCCTCAAGTACTTTTGCTTTTTGTGCAAATGATGCAGCTGTAATAACCAATGCAAGAACTAATGTAATCTGTTTTTTCATAATATTTAGTTTAGTTGTACAAATGTAAATTTTTGAAGACTCCAATAAGCGCCCTCGTTTGTTTTTTATAATAGGCTAATTTACAACAATCTGCCGTTTTATGGATTCAAAAATAACGGATTCTTGTTTCTCTAGGAATAAGGCAAATTTTTTAGATTAAGTATTAATTGTGTTAAACACTTATGTTTTTTAATTTCTGAAATTTCAACTAAAAAAATGAAGCTTTATGTATTTTGAAATATTCAGAAAAGCAAAAAGTCTCAAGCGATTAAACTTGAGACCTTTTAAATGAAAGTTGTCCCACTAGGATAACTTTTTGATTTTCTCAACTTTTTAAAAATTAACAGAAATGCACTCAAAAGCCTTTACGTACAGTACTTTTAAGAATGTTAAATAAAATTAAGATAACTTGAATTAAGATAAATAAAGATAATGTACGTACATTTGAACGCACATGAAAGGTACACTAAATTTCAAGATTAGAAAACTTGCTGGGGACAGAACCAGCATCCAAGTTATACATATTTTCGGTCGTGGAAATGAAATACGTTACTCTACCGGACTGTTTATAAAATCATCTAATCATTGGGACAATAAGAAGCAACGTGTTAAAAATATTATTGCTCAAGAAGATTCAAGAAAAATAAACAAATCTTTAGACAACTTAAATACTCTCCTAAAAGATAGGTTAAGCGAATTACACTTCAAGAATCCAAACTACACTAAAAATGATGCAAAAAGAATATTTAAAGGGGCATTTGGTAAATCCGAAGAAAAAAGAAATCCAAATCTTTTAGAATGCTACAAATTTTATTTTGAACACTTTGCTAAAAATCCAAGTCCGTCAACTCAGAAACCACTATCTAACGGAACTATAAAATCTTTGAAATCTTGCTACAACTTGCTTGAGGAATATGCGGAGAAAAATGGAGGTTTAAGTTATGCAGATATCTCCCTTGATTTCTATAATAAATTTGTTGAATTTTTAAAAAACAAGGATTATGGCACTAACTACATCGGCAGCCAAATCAAAAATTTAAAAACAATTCTTAATTATTCTTTGTCCAATGGTTATCACTCTAACATGACACATTTAAAAAGAGAGTTTGCCAAACCGACAGAAGAAGTTGATTCTATTTATTTGAATAATGAGGAGTTAAAACAAATTGAACTGTTGGAATTAGATAATGGAATGGATATTTCTAGAGATTTATTTTTAATTGGAGCGCATACAGGCTTAAGAGTTTCTAATTTTAATAAATTGAAAAAAGAAAACTTAAAAAATATTGGCGGCAAATACTATTTTGTTGTGAAATCAACTAAAAACAACAAACTCTTAACAATCCCTTGCAAACCAGTTGTAGTAACTATTTTAAAAAAATACAGCCTGTCACCACCACCTAAAAAATCTGACCAAAATATAAATAGGGATTTGAAAGAAATTGGTGCCCTTGCAAAGATTAACGAACCAATAACCATTGAAAAAACTATCGGTGGGAAATTACAGAAAAAAACTTTCAGTAAATATGAATTAATTGCTACGCACACTGCAAGGAGAAGCTTTTGTACAAATGCATATATCAGCGGTATGGCAACTATGGATATAATGACCATTTCAGGACACCAAACAGAACGTGTATTTTACAAATATATAAAAGCTTCAAATCTTCAAAGAGCGCAAAAAATTGCAGAACACCCATTTTTTAATTAAAAATGAAATATATTAATTTAGAAGAAATTTTACTTCAAATTAAGTACAGATTTGCTAGTCAAAAACTAATACTTAGTACATTATAAAAAATTTTTTATCCATCATTAATTTAAAGAAAAAAAACAATGTTAGAATATGGTAGTTTTAATAGTCTGCTAGATAAAAATGAATTTAGAGTACTTGATACAGGTCAGAAAATTGAGTTTTTGGTCAAAAAAGACATATTCTCTGTAGGATATAGAGGGGAAACAGAATATAACAAATACAGTTGTATCGATTTATCAAAATTAAATTTTAAAATATTTAAAAATGAGGTTTTCAAAATATGGGAATTTTATGAATCAAATAATTATTGTTTTCACTTAAATCCATTAGTGGTATTAGATGCTATAAGTGGTTTAAATTCGTCAATAACTTTGTCCTACGATTATCAACAGAAAAATCAAGAAATCGACTTTCAACTTGATATTTGTATTAATGACAACCAAAAACTCGAATACCTCCGTGATAAAATTAAAAATTATAACCCTTTTTCGAATAAAGAAATTATCATTGAGTATTCACACAGAACAGATTTTTTCGAATTTGACAATAATGAAGAAACTAATTTTCCAGAAAAATATCCTAAGTTCATAATTGAATGGATTCATGGTTATTATGGTGGTCAGCAATTCAACCCTAGATTATATTCCTATCTAGAAGAATACTTTGAGGAATCAATGGAAATGCATATTACAAATTTTTGCTTATATAAAATTAGAGAAATACAGGGTCTAAACAAACCAATGAAAAAAGCAATCTTTACAACACCTCTCCAAATTGTTCAATTACTTGCACACCCAAAGGTAGGAATGCTAAATGAGATTAGTTTAGATCTTAATACACAAGAAGCGATTGCAAATATCTTAAATGCGATAACAGCCGTTAATACTCAAAATCTAAGACAGAGCATTGGGATGCTAAACAAGAAAACTAGTCAACAATCCAAGTCTTATTTTGACAATGAAAAGAAGATAGAGGCTTTTTTAAATACTATTTTGTAGTTGTTCTTGTAGTACTACACAGAACAAAATTTAGATAAGATGGACATAATATTGAGCAATCAAAACTCAATATTATGCATAAAAAAATCATTCAACTTCACGACATTGACCCGACTACTTTAGTTGATAATATCGTATCTCAATTCAACACAAGAATTGACCAATTAGAAAAATCTCTCAACCCTCCTAAATCAGAATGGATTACACGCCAACAAGCAGGGAAATTGCTTGGTGTTAGTTTAGTGACTATAAATGATTGGTCAAATAAAGGCATTTTGAAACGCTACCACATAGGCGGAAGAGTTAAATACAAACTTCAAGAGATTGAAAACACTTTAAATTCTAGCAGGGATGAGAGTGTTTCATAATGGAAACTTCCAAGATATTAAGCTGGTCAAATTTTTACGCCAATTTCACAAAAATCCTAGATTTATTTGTGCGTCTGCAAGCGGAGTAAAACTTTGGGGTTTTAGGGGTGAAACCCCTAATGCAAAAAAGCCACCTATTAAAGGTAGCTTTTGTAATCGCATTTGCAATCGTTGTAGGTTGTCTCTTCAGGCATTGCCTACCAAACAAAGATAGTCAAATGCTCGAAACTGTTAAGGTTGACAGCCTAAAAATTCGTGTTCCTAGGCACAAAGTTGAATATATTGACCCAACTTTTGCGCAAGAATATCAGAAAGTATTCATTACTACTGGAGAATTAGAAAATCATGTCAATTTAGACAAGCACAAAGTGAACATTGAGAATGGTATCACTACACGTATCGCAGTTTTTCATTGCTTAACTGGACAATTTGCTGAGGAACAAATAATTATTCAATGCAACGCCAAACAATTAAAAGAAAAATACTTTCAAGGGATAAATAATGAAACCATTATTGATTTGTATAACTACATCATAAGTTTAAAAATAATTTATTTATCAATTGACACCTTTTTAAATGCATACGTTAGTGACATTGACTTCTGTTATGATGTAAATGTGTCAGTAAAATCAATGATAGAAGCAAATGCAGAAATTCATAGAAAAATTAACCCTAGCTGTTATCGATACGTTTCTAAGCCATTTAGAAGAGAGAAAGAAAACGTCGGTATTCAATTCAATACTCGAGAAAAAGCAACACCCGCCAAACCTTATGTTAAAATATATCATAAAACGCTTGAGTTAGAAACTCAGAGTAGTTTATTTTCTCAAACCTATCTTAAAAATCAAAATTTCAAAAATATAGGAAGATTAGAATTTACTTTAAAGAATGCTAAACACAAAAAATATCTAGACCTACAATTCCAAAGTCTTAAAGATTTACTTGACCTAAATCAAGATGTACTTGAAAAGATAATTTTTTCCGGCATTATGAAGTACATAGAGCGAAAAATCATTCTAAGAGAGTTTAAAGACTTATCACCCACTGATAGACTACTATTACATTTTATGAATAGAACAATAAATAAAGGTGATGACAAAGAGATGCTGTATGCTTCATTAAACATCTTTGACAATCCACAAGAGCGTTCAAGGATGAAGAAAAAATTGATTCAATTAATAGAAAATGTTGATGATAAAGATAGATTGGTCGCTAATCGTGAAACATTGAACTTTTTACGTGTTCTAAAGCTAAATTTTGAGTAGCCAAAACCCGAGCTATGATGCTCGGGTATCCATCTACAAATACGTATAAATTAATTGTCAGGATATTTTAGAAAATGTAGCCAAAATTAAATTCATACCGACATTTACAAACCTATTCCCGAAATATCGATAAACTTCGGGTATTTACATACATATTTGTATAAAAACAAAATCTATTTAAATTAGTTTGCAATTTGGAGAATTGCAATTACTAAAACTTAGAACCCCGTTGTTTTACTGGAATCCTCAACCACAAAAACTCATTTAAAAATTTTTGCAATTCATTGAATTGCAACCATACTAACAACCAAAGTCCCTGTTTTTAAAGACTTTAGTATAATTAAAAAAATGGACGCATCCTTTTACAAGGCTTTTGCAATTTGGAAAATTGCAAGTACTAAAACATAAAACCTCTTTGTTATGCTGGAATCTTCACTCTCAAAAACTTATTTAAAAATTTTTGCAATTCATAAAATTGCAAAACTAATGACATTTATAAACCTCATTGTTTTATAGACTTTAATGCATCAAAAAAACAATTACAACCTACGACGCAACTTGATAAGTTGCTGGGTTGCAATATATCAAGTTACCACCCAGTAACGGTCTTGTATGAAAAGTAGCGCTGAAAATAAGCGATAATTTTCGGATGAAACACAAGCCGAATTTTTAACTTTTACTATGTATCTTTTTAATTGGAAATCGTGAAATTTAAAAATTTGGCAACTTCCTAAAAATGCCCGAACCCTTTTTTTAGCAAAGGCTCTCGCTATTTTTTATATTCGTTTTTGTGCATAGTGCTTTCGCGTTCTGCTTGGTTTTCCGATAGTATTATTCAGTTCTAATGTGAGCGTTGGCAAGCCATACTCTTTTATAATTTTTGGTGTAGCGTTGGCTTATTTTATAAGGCTGAAATTTCTATATACAAATCTTTTAAATGCTCATTTCCCATATCCAATATCGGCTCGTACATAAATGAATTTAAATGAATGTTTTCAGGTGTCATTAAGTTTACTTGTTCTAATAAATCAATAATTATTAATTCTGCTGGAAAAAGCTCCACATATTTCGCAAATAACACTGACGTTTGATGTTTAGTAATAGAATTAACAAAAGCATTATCATTTATTTTATTAATCATAAATATCTCTGCTTTTAACCTTATCCCAATTGCAAGTGTTATTTTATTTTCAAGTTCTATTATTTCATCAGTCCCAACTGAAATTGTATCAGCCGTCTCAAATATCAAATCCGTTACTAACTTATTTGGATTTGCTAACGTAAGTGTGTGTTTATCTTTAAGAATTTCCTTAAATATAATTTGAAGGTCACTAATTTTTATATTCGCCGTATCTGATTTGATATGCAACAAAGAAGTTAGTTTTAGAAAATTAACTTCGTCTCCTGTAAACTCTGCTAAATTTCTAATAAATGGAATAGAAGCAATAAGCATTTCAGGTTTATCTAAATGTTCTTTCCAATAATCAAAAGGATTATTTTGATATAATTCTTGTTTAAGAATTATATTACTACCTGTTTTTATAGAATTTAATTTGTGTCTTCTTTCCATATCAAGTCTACTTGAAATGGTTCTAAAGAAATCGTAATTATGACTTAAAACTATTTGATTGAAAATACTATGATTTGAAATATCTTTTAAATACTCAATAATAGCATATTTATTTTTGTAGTCGAAGGAATCAGCGATATCATCAATTATAAATATTGTTTTCTGTAAGTCTTTAAGACGTGCCTGAACCTCAAAAATTATATTTAAAATGTATAATGCTCGTTTTTCTCCATTGCTTAAAACATTATGTAGTTTGCTTTCGTCTATTTCACATTTATCTGCATTATCTATAAATTCAAAAACAATGCTTGGTCCGTTTCTTTTAAGAATTACGTCCTCTTGATTTTTAACTTTAAGTTTAAAAGGAACTGAAAAACGCTTGTTGAAAATACCAATTACAGTTCTCCAATCTGTTTCTTCTAATTTTGCTTGTGCAACAATTTTTTCAATTTCTTCTTTCCCTTTATTGTATTCGGAATCTAAATCTAAAAAAAGTTGCTTAAATTCTTTTAAATAAGAAACCCAAATTTTTTGCTTAAATCCATTAATATTTGGTAATTCAGGAAGTATTTTTTGATTGGCAAGTAAATAATCTCTAAAGTCCTTTAATTCGATGTTTTTTGTCAAAGCATTATCTATATCATTAAATGCTTTTAATAAATCGGGGTTGTTTAAAATTGCGTCCTTTTCAGCTTGAATTATTTCAGTTAATTCTTCTTCGGTAGAAATTTGTTTTTTATCAGTTTCGGCATTTAATATCAACGAATGTTTTGCTTTGAAAAAACCATTATCTTTTAGATTTTTGGCAATTGTTGAAGCATTATTATGATTAAAAACACCTTTTTGGAAATAGGTGGAGGTATCTACTAAATCATTGTATTTTTCAATGTATTCTTGAAGTTTGGTCTTAAAGTCTTTTGTCTCAAGAAATGCTATTACTTTTTGACTAAACACTTTGGAATAAACAATATCAGAAAATTCAGCTTCAGTTTCGTCGTTGACTTCTGTTTTAACTCTACCTATTGCCTTGAAAAAATCCGTAGAGTAAGAAGTGAAATCTGTTGAAAATTCTGCATCTACACCTTTTTTAAGTCCTGATTTAGATATTAATTCTTTTGTTAGAGTATCTTTTTTTTCATTAATATTTAAGTGTATTTCATCATACCTTTCTTTTAGTTCTTTATTAACTAATAACGTTGATAATTTTTGAGACTTAAAGGCTTCGTTATAAGGAACAATTACAAATATTTCCTCTGGCTTTAGTTCGTCTCCATTTTCGTCAGTAATTATTCTTTTATTAATTCTTGCTGGAAAAATTGAATCTTTTGAGGGGTTTGAGTTACTAAAGTCCATAAAAGTATTCGCAAATGAAGTTTTCATTGTTCCATTCGGTGCATAAATTGCATATGTGCTTTTTACGCTAAAGTCAAAATCATATTTCAGTTGCTTAATTCCGTAACAATTTTCAAATTCAATTTTTAATTTTGTCATATTTATTAAAGTCGATTTTTTCTTTCACAAGTTACATTTTTTTGAGCTTTGTCAAAAAACAGCTCTATTGGTTTTTTCAGCGTTGGCTTATGTGTCGGCAAAAAAATAATGTACTGTTTGTGTGGTGGCGTTTTTAGTTCAAATGTTCAATTTTAGCACGATTTCCGCATTATGCAAAACAAGGGTATAATGATTCTATTGGATTTAGGACCTTTCAAAACAGCATAAAACCTAATGCAATGATTTTGCAATTCGTAAAATTGCAACCTAGCAACCCAACTTGATAAGTTGCTGGGTTGCAACTCATAAAATTGAAAGGTTACTTACGAACGAAACCTCTTACAAAACTCGACTTGGAAAGAGTTGCAATTACTTGCAATCTATCGTAACCTAATCTACGAATTTTTAAAATTTTCATCATTTATATTTTATAATGAAACAATTACGCTATCAGAAAGTTATCATAGAAATAATTAAATTAGCTCATTTAAATCATCCTCTGAAAAAAAAATTCGTTAGCAAAAGTTACTTTATTTTTTCATCAAGTGAGATAATTAAAAATTTAATATGATTATTTTGGCAAAAAAATATAATTTGATAGCACAAATAAGGCAAAAGCAAAAAATATATTCGGAAAGTACAGATAGTCAATCTCAGAAAAGATTAGGTCAGTATTTTACTGATTCTCCTATAGCTGAGTTTATGAGTTCTCTCATTAATTTAGATAATTTAAATCCAGATAATGTCAAACTATTAGACTGTGGAGCTGGTTACGGAATGTTAACCACATCCACTGCCCTACATCTGTTAAATAATGGTATTAATAATTTAGATGTTACGGTCTACGAATTAGATGACAATTTAATTGAACACCTAAATGTAGTTTTAGAAGGAATTAAAGAAAAATTTAAATTCGCGAATAAACAGTTTAGTTATACAATAATAAATGATGACTTTGTAGTATTAAGACCTGATATCAATAATAAACAAAAATTCGATATTTCAGTAATAAACCCGCCTTACTTTAAATACTCTGCAAAAAATTCAATTTACTCCAAAAAAACAGCTGATTTATTCAAAGGAGAACCAAATATATACGCATCATTTATTGCAATTACTATTTCAGCTCTAAATACAAATGGTCAAATTGTTTGTATTTCTCCTAGAAGTTTTTTAAACGGATTATATTTTAAGAGCTTTAGAAAATTTTTATTAAATAATTCTAGAATAGATTTGATACATATTTTTAATTCTAGAAATGAAGTTTTTGCTGATTCTAAAATATTGCAAGAGAACGTTATTTTTAAATTAACTAAAACACAAAAACAATATCCTCAAGTAACAATTTCAAGTTCAAAAAATATTCATGACTTAGACAATCCGACTATCGCTAAATATCCTAAAGACATAATCATAGATGTCAGTAACAGTGAAGAAATTATCCGAGTTCCAGAAAGAGAGATTGACTTTCGTACTTTACAAAAAGCTAATGTATTACCCTCAACATTTAGTGAAGAGGGATATTTTATTTCCACAGGACCAGTTGTTGAACATAGAACGCAAGAATATTTAACACTTAAACACCATAAACCCAATCAAGTGCCATTACTAAAAGCTCATAATGTTTCTGTAGGTGGTATATCTTGGGATGGAAATAGCAAAAAGGATATTTCATTCAGACTTCTCCCATACTCTCACAAGCACCTACTTCTTAATAAGAAATACTTAATATTAAAACGTTTTACATCAAAAGAAGAAAAAAGGAGACTAGTTGCTGGAATTTATAATCCGATCAATGGAAACGAATTTATAGCAATTACAAATAAATTAAATTATATAGGTCGAGCAGATACAAACCTAACAAATGATGAAGCTTTAGGTCTTGCCGTACTGTTTAATTCTGAGTTCATGGATAATTATTATAGATGTATTTCAGGAAATACACAAGTAAATGCTACTGATATAAGAATAATGAAAATTCCAACAAGAGACCAGATTATTCAACTTGGAAAAAATGTCCGTAAGATTAATATTCTCAACTATGTTAACATCGAAAACTCCTTAAAAAAAATATTGAATGATAGAGAATCAAATGAAAAAACTTGAAGAGGCTAAGAAAATACTCAAAGCTTTGCAGCTTCCAAGCCAGCAAACAAATAATCGTTCTGCTTGGGTTTTTTTAGCATTAGCAGGTTTAGAACCTAACAATAATTGGAATGAAGCTAAAGCATTACTACTTCCTACCCATTTGATTATGGCATTTATTCGTATTGCTTATGGGATGAATTACAAGCCTAATAGCAGAGAAACAATTCGGAGACAAACTCTCCATCAATTTGAACAAGCTAGACTTATTGATAGGAATAGAGACAATCCGAAAAGACCAACAAATAGTAAAGACAATAACTATTCGCTAAATCAACCCATAATAGATATTTTAAAAGAATTTCCTGATGGTGATTGGGAAAGTAAAGTCAAGGAATTTCTTAAAAAATCGCCAAGCTTGAAAGAAGAGTATAAAAAGAAACGAAATTTAAACAAAATTCCATTAAAACTTCCAAACGGAAAGAAACTGAATTTATCACCAGGAAAACACAATCAATTGCATGCTGATATTATACATGAATTTTGCCCACGTTTTATTGGGAAAGATGGTGTTGTATTATATGTTGGAGATACTGCTAGTAGCAGAGCGGAAGAAGGTGGTAAATTTATGCATTTAGAATCTGATTATTTACAAATCCTTGGAGTTACACCAATGTCACATGACAAACTTCCTGATATTGTAGTTTACGATGTTAAAAGAAATTGGTTAATTCTTATTGAGGCCGTTACTAGTCATGGACCTATCTCTCCTAAGAGATGGAAAGAATTAGAGAAAGCTTTAAAAGGTTGCAAAATCGGTAAAGTCTATGTAACTGCATTCCCTGACAATAAAGAGTTCAAGAACAATGTAGATAAAATAGCTTGGGAGACTGAAGTATGGCTTGCAGATAAACCAGATCACATGATACATTTTAATGGAGATAGGTTTTTAGGTCCACATCAATAAAACTAATAAATTCCTTTAGAGAGGAAGCTATATACGTACAAATGTAAGTACACAAAAAAACAAAATCCTTGCAACAAACTCTTTTCAAGTCTGTTACAAGGATTAAAAGTTGTCCCACTAGGACTCGAACCTAGAATGACGGTACCAAAAACCGGAGTGTTACCATTACACCATGGGACAATACTTCTGTTAACTCCCAAAATAATTTTGGTTCGTTAAGCGGATGCAAATTTAATACATTCTTTAATTTAGACAAACATTTTTATTGTAAAAAATTAAGGAATTAATATTTCAGCTTAAAATAACATAGTTTCCTTTACGTTAGGGAGTTTTACTACTTGGGATAGACTATTTATTAGTAAATTCGTTCCCAACAAAATTTGAAAGAAATATGGGTGCATTTACATTCAAGAAATGGAACATTATTTTAGGTTGGTTTGTCTTCGCCGTTGCCCTGATTACTTACTGGCTCACGGTAGAACCCACGGCAAGTTTTTGGGATGCGGGAGAATATATTACCACCGCAAGTAATCTTGAAGTTGGACATCCTCCAGGAGCTCCATTGTACCAATTAATGGGTGCTTTTTTCTCTATTTTTGCAATGGAACCATCAAATATTGCGCTTACCATTAACTTAATGTCCGTTTTTGCGAGTGCATTTACCATCTTGTTTATGTTTTGGTCTGTAACGATATTATTGACCAATATCGTTACAAAAAATAGCGAATTGAATTCAACTAATGAAAAGGCAATTCTAGGCGCAGCAGCTGTTGCAGCGTTGTCTTTTACGTTTACTGATAGCTTTTGGTACAGTGCGGTTGAAGCCGAAGTATATGCAATGGCAGCCTTTATAATGAGTGTTTTATTTTATGCAGCATTGCGCTGGGAACGCGAGATGAACACACCCCGAGGCGACAAGTGGCTCATCTTGATTGCGTTTGTTGTGGGACTTAGTTTTGGAGTTCACTTTATGGGATTATTGACAATCCCGGCTATTGGGTTTCTATACTTCTTTAAAAATTACAAGAAAGTAACGGTTAAAAATTTCATCATTGCCAATGTCGTTACTGTTGCAATTTTGCTATTTATCTTTAAATTACTGCTTCCGAGTACGTTGAAATTTTTTAGTGCGAGTGAGCTCTTTTTCGTCAATACGATGGGAATGCCTTTTAATTCGGGAACACTTATCGCAGGTATTCTTTTTATTACCGCATTCTATTTCGGCTTAAGATATACGCGTAGCAAAAACTTTGTTCAGCTTAATACTATTTTGCTTTGTACATTATTTATTCTTATTGGATTTTCAAGTTGGTTGATGCTACCTGTGCGTGCAAATGCAGGGACGGTAATCAATGAGAATAATCCGAATAATGCCAGAGAATTATTAGCTTATTACAACAGAGAACAATATCCCGAAACGCATTTATTTTACGGCCCACAGTTTACCGAAGATTATGTAGGACTGGATGATAACAATCCATTTTTAGACGACAAACCTAAATACGAAAAGGATTTGGAGACTAATAAATATGTGATTGTAAATGACGTAAAAAACGCAAAGCAAAATTTTGACGATGACCAAAAAGCGTTTTTACCTCGTATGTGGAGTATTGAACACAGTGCCAATTATATGGAAATTACGGGTGCTGTTAATTTTGAAATAAAACCAGAATTTAGAAACGAGCAAATGCTGGTTGATGAAGTGGATAAGTTTAGAGCAGCCTACGACAAAGGACTTGTGGATAGCGAAGATTATGACAAGTTTTTGAAACAATTCAGCCCCTATTTTGATATTGAAAAACCTTCTGTCTTCCAAAACTTAGGATACATGTTTGAGTATCAATTTGGATACATGTACTGGCGTTATTTTATGTGGAATTTTACCGGAAAGCAGGACGATATTCAAGGTCGCTATGATAATCTCCACGGAAATTGGATAAGCGGAATACCCTTTATTGACCAATTACGTTTAGGGAATCAAAAAAATATTCCAACAATGGACTTGGAAAACAAGGGCCGTAATACCTACTTCTTCCTTCCACTCATTATTGGAATTTTAGGGCTGGTTTTCCACGCAAAAAACGACACAAAAAGTTTTTGGGTACTGCTGGTGTTTTTCCTTTTTACAGGTCTTGCGTTAAAAGTGTACCTCAACGAACGACCCTTTGAGCCAAGGGAACGTGACTATGCGCTGGTTGGTTCGTTTTATGTTTTTGCCATTTGGATAGGGTATGGCGTTTATGCTTTATATGAAATTTTAAAAGAGTACATAAATCCAAAAGTGGCATTACCCGTTGTACTTGCCATTACTACGCTTGCGTCTCCCGTATTGTTAGCTTCACAAAACTGGGATGATCATGACCGTTCCAATAGATACACAGCACAATCGATGGCACGAATGTATCTAGACAGTATTGACGAAAATGGAATCATTTTTACCATCGGGGACAACGACACATTTGCACTCTGGTACTTACAGAATATTGAAGGCTATCGTCGCGATGTTCGCGTTATCAACACAGCACTTTTTGCGACAGATTGGTACATTGACGACATGAAAAAGAAAGCGTTTGAGAGTGATCCGATTCCCTCGCAATTAACGCACGATAAATATAAATGGGGTTCTAGAGATTATGTAATATTTCAGGAAACGAAAAAAGATACTGTTGATATAAAAACGTGGATGAACTTTGTTGCAGACGACAGTCCAGTGACAAAATATCAAATTCCACGAAGCGGTCAAGTTGTAAATACATTTCCGGCTAAAAACATTACACTTCCCGTTAACAAAGAAAATGTATTGAAAAATGGTATCGTTCCACAAAAGGATGCAGATGAAATTGTAGATGAAATCACTATTAGCTTTGACGGCGATGTAATCTATAAAAATAGACTGTTAATGCTAGATATCATAGCAAACAACAATTGGGAACGCCCCATTTATTTTTCCGGCGGAAGTTTTGGAGACGATGACTATTTATGGATGAAAGATTATTTACAATTAGATGGAGTCGTTTACAAATTGGTTCCCGTTAAAACCGAAGTTGATAAAGACAATCCTTTTGATATGGGACGTATTGACAGCGATAAAATGTACGACCTTGTTAAAAGTTGGGATTGGGGTAACAGTGGTGATCCAGACATTTATCACGACGTAGAAACTAGAAGAAACGGTCTTACGTACAGAAGTAACATTGCAAGACTTGCCGAAACTTTAATCAATGAAAATAAATTAGGCAAAGCCGAAGAAATACTCGACCTCGCAATGGAAAAAATGCCCGTTGACAAATTTGAATTTTACTCTTTATTGGAACCTTATGTCTTAGGGTATTACGAAGTGGGCAAACCCGAAAAAGGAAAAGAAATTTACGACCAACTCAAAGTTATTTACCAAGAGAAACTACTTTATTTTAGTAGTCTAAAAACAAAAGAGCAAATAGATTTGAGAAGAGAAATTTATACCGATATGGAACGCTATCGTGCGCTTGTAAACATTCTTTTAGAAAAGGATAATCGCGAAATGGCCGAAAGGGAAGCGAATCAATTTAATGGTTTTATCAAACTTTTCCCTTATTTATATTCTCCAGACGAAGGGATCAATCTAGATGAGCAACCCAAAGAGCAGGTAGATATGACCATCCCGCTAGACTCCACATTATTGGAATTAATCGAAGAGGAAGCTACAAATATTGAGAATTGAAAATCTAAATTTTAAAAATATAAGGGTTAAAAGTTAAGCTGAAATCTCACTAACTTTTAACCCTTAGTTATTTCATTAAACTTCTACATTAAAGATAAAATGAATTCATTATTGGCACATCCACCTCAGCTCATTCAGCGATTGTTCGCTAAAAGAGTATGGTCACAACCCAATAATGAAAACGCCGTATATCTCACTTTTGATGACGGTCCCATCCCCGAAGTAACTCCTTGGGTTCTTGAAACATTAGCAACCTACAATGCCAAAGCTACTTTTTTTTGCATTGGCGAAAACATTAAAAAAAATCCTTCAATATTTGCTGAAATTTTAAACAATGGTCACACCGTGGGCAATCATACCCAGCATCATTTAAATGGCTGGAAAACTAATTTTGAAATGTATGTGCAAGATGTCACCACATTTGAAGAAACCGTTTCAAATTTGAAAATTGAAAATTCAAAAGTCTCAAATCTATTTAGACCTCCCTATGGTAAAATGACCTCTAGACAGGCAAATGAAATATTAAAAAAAGGGTATAAAATAATTATGTGGAATGTGCTAAGTATGGATTATGACGCTAACATTTCAGAAGAAAAATGCCTGGAAAATGTTTTGAAAAGATTAAATCCAGGAAGTATTGTTGTTTTTCACGATAGCCTAAAGGCAGAAAAAAACCTTAGATACGCGCTTCCAAAAGTTCTAGCAGCATGCCAATCACAAGGTTTTAAATTAAATACATTGAAATAATCTTCAACGGATATTACACATATTCCTTCACAAGTCCAATTAAAGTACTGGCATCTTGCTCTCCACTTTGGCGCCATTTCATTTCTCCGTTCTTATAAATCATAAGTGTGGGAAGTCCTTTCACTCTAAGAGCTTCGGCGAGTTCTGCGTTTTTTTCAACATCAATTTTTATTACGCGGGCCTTATCACCCAGCGCAGCCGCAACGTCACGTAAAACGGGATTCATGGATTTACATGCTTCGTCCCATTCATTATAAAAGTCCAACAATACAGGGACTTTAGTTTCAATTAATTCTCCAAATTTTGACATTTGATTTAACTTTTGCGTAACGGTTATATTACAAATATAGCATTTATGACTTAATAAAATGCACTACGCAATTTTCCCTTTCTTTTTTAACGTAATCACCGTTATCTCTGGCCACATTCCTACTCTTCCCGGATATCCAAGATAGCCAAAACCGCGATTAACATGAATATAACGACCAAACTCTTCATAGAGCCCCGCCCAATTTTCGTATCTATATTTTACGGGACTCCACTTAAACCAGCCGGGAATATCAATCCCAAATTGCATTCCGTGCGTGTGCCCGCTCAACGTGAGCTGTATGTTTTGAGGATTTTGTTTTACCTGTGCCTGCCAGTGCGAGGGATCATGGCTCATTAAAATTTTAAAGTCGGAAACGTTACAACCCTCACATGTTTTGCCAAGATTACCCGCCTTTTTAAAACCTCCAGCACCCCAATTTTCAACACCTAATAATTTTATAGATTGTCCATTGCGCGAGATGGTTCGGTTTTCATTGAGTAGTAAATCCCAACCCATATTGCGTTGTAGTTTTTTTAATTTTTCTAAATTAAGAAATTGCTCTTCAGGAGTTTCCCATTCCACATAATCGCCATAATCATGATTTCCCAACACAGAAAACACACCATCAGGAGCTTTCAAACTTCCGAAGATATCTGTATAAGGTTGCATCTCGTCTGCAATATTATTAACCAAATCTCCCGTAAACAAGATGACATCACTTTGTTGTTCGTTTGCTAAATTAACGGCATATTTTACTTTTTCAATATTGTCAAAACTCCCGCTGTGCACATCGCTAATTTGAGTGAGGGTATATCCATGAAATTCTTCTGGGAGGTCATCAAATTCAATCGCATATTTTAAAACTTTGTAGTTATATTTTCCCTTTACCATTCCGTAAAGCAAGCCAGCAAAAGGGATGGCTGCGATTCCTAACGCGATGGTGCTTACAAACTTTCGGCGAGAAGGGATATAAAAAGACTCGTCTCCACCCCCTATTTTTGAAAAAATACCAACAAAAAGCCGAATGATATCCTCACCAAACATAAAAATGATGATGAGCATTTTTGGTACAAAAAAGGCAAGGAACAAACCAAAATAATACATTCCGCCCGGCGACATCATTCTACTCGTTCCAGACTTACTGAGTTGGACAATCAATAAAACTAGAACCGCCAATGAACTTAAAACATAGACCCATTGAATGATTGAATTTCGCGTTAGCGTTTTTACGGCTTGAAATGCATAAATATCAATTAGAATATAGATTGCAATGAAAATTATCCAGCGATGCATAGCATATTTTTGTTCAAAGATACCTATATAATAAAATTCAAAAAATGTACAGTGATCTATAATTATAATTTCCTTTCGTATCTTTTCAATCTGTAACAACCACACATGAAAAATATATTTTTTTTGTTAACATTATTAGCTTTTCTATCGAGCTGTAATGAGCATAAAACCAAAACAGAATATACAGCAGCAGAAAAAGGCAAACCCCTCACTTCTTATGTAAACAACTTCATTGGCACTGGTGGTCATGGGCATACATATCCCGGGGCAACAATGCCTTTTGGGATGGTGCAATTGAGTCCTGACACACGTCTTGACGGCTGGGATGGATGTAGTGGCTATCATTATGATGACAGCTATATTTATGGATTTTCGCACACACATTTAAGTGGAACCGGTGTAAGCGATTATGGCGATATTTTACTAGCGCCAACAAACGAAATCAACTTTAATAATGGCTCTAATGGTAAAAAAGGATACGGTTCAACATTTTCCCACGGAAATGAAAAAGCCTCACCCGGTTATTATAAAGTCCACCTCGACGATTCAAATATTGATGTAGAATTAACCGTAACCGAAAGAGCCGGAATGCACAAATACAGCTATCCTTCAGCTGAAAATCAAGTTCTGATTTTAGATTTAGTCCATCGAGATAAAGTATTGGATGCTAATATTGAAGTTATCTCGAATACCGAAATCCAAGGGTATCGTTTTTCAGAAGCTTGGGCGTCTGACCAACGGGTATTTTTTAATATTAAGTCATCGCATACTTTTGAAGATATGCTACAATCTCCTCCTGAACATGGAATGGCTGCCGGAAGAAAAATCGCATTGAAGTTTCAAAACCCAAATAATGAACCTGTGTTTATTTCAGTGGGAATTTCCGCAGTAAATGTAGAAGGCGCAAAGAAAAACAGAGAGACTGAAATAGGTTCAAAATCATTCATAAAAATCAAAGAAGAAGCCAGCCAAAAGTGGGAGGATCAATTAAGTAAAATTGTGATTGAAGATAGTAACGTTGACAATAAAACAATTTTTTATTCGGCATTATACCACACCATGATTGCTCCCAACATCTATGAAGATGTAGATGGTAAGTATCGAGGGATGGATAATGAAATTCACGAAGCCAAGGATTTTGATTACTACACCGTATTTTCTTTATGGGATACTTATCGCGCTGCGCACCCACTATACACCATAATTGAACAAGAACGCACCAACGATTTTGTAAACACAATGCTCGCAAAATATGATGAAGGTGGAGTTATTCCCATTTGGGATTTGAGCGCAAATTACACAGGTTGTATGATTGGCTACCACGGCGTTCCCGTAATCGCAGACGCCTATTTAAAAGGCATAAAAGGGTATGATACGGAGAAAGCGTTCATTGCAATCAAACACAGCGCCATGGAAAACAGGCTGGGTTTGAGCGCTTACAAAAAGACTGGATTTATCCCAATGGAAGAAGAAAGTGAGAGCGTTTCAAAAACGCTGGAATACGCGTACGATGATTGGACAATTGCTCAAATGGCAAAAGAAATGGGTAAAACCGAAGACTACAAACTGTTTAGTGAGCGCGCTCAATCGTATAAAAATTTATTTAATCCTGCTACCGGGTTTCTACAGGGTCGGTTTAACAATACGTGGTTTGGACCCTTTGACCCCTACGAGGTCAACTTTAATTACACCGAGGCCAATGCTTGGCAATACAGTTTGTATGCGCCACAGGACGTTACCGGGCTAATGCAACTCATGGGTGGAAAACCTCAATTGGAAAAACACCTTGACAATCTGTTTTCTGCCAAGGCCGAAACATCGGGGAGAAATCAGGCAGATATTACGGGATTGATAGGTCAATATGCTCACGGAAATGAGCCAAGTCATCACATGGCGTACCTCTATAATTTTGTCAACAAGCCTGAAAAAACACAAAAATTAGTTAGAGAAATTTTGACCACATTGTACAAAAATAAACCCGATGGAATTAGTGGTAACGAGGACTGCGGGCAAATGAGCGCTTGGTATGTTTTTAGCTCCTTAGGCTTTTATCCCGTCACTCCAGGGAGCAATCAATATATTATTGGCGCACCTTTATTTGAAAAGGCAACCATCCATCTTGAAAACGGAAACCAGTTTAATGTGATTGCAAATAATGTTTCCGAAGAAAATAAATACATCGCTTCTGCCCAATTAAACGGTAATCCTTTAAACAGAAGTTTTCTATGTCATTCTGAAATTTTAAAAGGTGGAAATCTCGTTTTCAATATGACAAATACACCCAGCGATTGGGGGACAAAAGACACCGAAATTCCCACCACCGAAATTAAAGAACACCAAATTTTATTAACTCCGTTTATTTCAAAAGGAGAAGTAGCTTTTAAAAATGAAACTACGATTGCACTCGATGTAAATTCAGAAAATGCTCAAATATTTTACAGCCTTGACGATGGGGTATTTCAGCAATATTCTCAACCTTTTGAAATTTCAGAAAAAAGGACTTTAAAAACATTTTCAAAAAAAGGAAATCAAAAAAGTGAAACTTTAACCACCCAATTTTATAAAATAGATGCTGCGTTGAGTATTGAGTTAGAAAACGAATTTGCCAACGAATATAATGGTGGCGGCAACAATGCGCTCATTGATGGCATTCGTGGCGCAAAAGACTTTAGAACAGGAGCATGGCAAGGCTATTGGGGGAAAGATGTGATTGCAACAGTAGACAGAGGGTCCGCAAAAATGATACAAACAGTTAGCGTTAACTTTTTGGAGGACCAAGGGAGTTGGATTTTTTTTCCTACAAATGTGCAATGTTATGTTGCGGGGCCGGATAAAAAATTTAGATTATCCAGAGAACGCGCGATAGAAAAAGGAACTAAAAATGATGATCCACGAATTAAAACCATCAGTTTCACCATTAGAAAACCGAACATACAATACATAAAAATCGTAGCAAAAAACTATGGCGCATTACCATCTTGGCATCTGGGCTACCAACAAGGAAATGCTTGGACTTTTGTAGATGAAATAGAAATTAAATGAAAAGAAGAAAATTTATACAAAATGCTGCATTAGGGAGCGTGGGCGTAACGCTTGGCCCGACAGCTATGGCTTGCAACGAAACTTCAAAAAAAGAATTTTCAGCATTGAAAGACATTGAAGATTCAAAGGCTACATTACCCGTAGTCATTGCCACTTGGAATGTACATAAAGCCACCGAAAAAGCATGGAAAGAACTTGAAAATGGAGCTTCGGCGCTAGATGCAATTATTGCTGGATGTGGCGTAGAAGAAGCAGATGCAAAGGGGCAAACTGTTGGTATTGGTGGACTTCCAGACCGTGAAGGACGAGTAACACTTGATGCATGTGTTATGAATGAAAAAGGAGAATATGGAGCGGTAGTCTGTATGGAAAACATTATGCATCCCATAGCTGTTGCAAAAAAAGTGATGGAGGAAACGCCACATGTTATGCTCGCTGGAAAAGGTGCAGAGGACTTTGCAGTATCGCAAGGTTTTAAAAGAGTCAATCTCCTTACTGATGCTTCAAAAAAAGCTTGGGAGGAATGGAAATTGACATCCGAATATCAACCCATTATTAATATAGAAAATCATGATACTATTGGTATGCTAGCCATTGATAAAAACGGAACTATTTCTGGTGGTTGCACTACTAGCGGACTTGCTTATAAAATGGCTGGGCGTGTGGGTGATTCAGCTATTATTGGTAGCGGACTTTTTGTAGACAATGAAGTGGGGGCCGCTACTGCTACTGGATTGGGTGAAGAAGTTTTAAAAACAGTAGGAAGTTTTTTAATTGTAGAATTAATGCGACAGGGAAAATCACCCCAAGAAGCCTGCGAAGAGGCAATTAAAAGAATTATAAAAAACACTCCTAATTTCGAAGATTTTCAAGTGGGTTATATTGCTGTAAACAAAAAAGGTGAAACTGGGGCTTATGCCATCCATCAAGGTTTTTGGACCACTACTTATCAAAATGGCAAAAATGAAAACGTGCAGCCAGGTTTCTATAATAAAAAGGGCTAAATAAAAACATAACTAATTAAAAATCAGAGTATAAATTCCTACGTAGTTACACGTATTTTTACTATTTGAGAAAAATCTTACAAATAAGCATTCTATTTTTATTTAATTTTGTTTGACATAAGTAGGTTGATACTTTAAAGTATTAATCAAATTTGGGGCGAAAAGTCATCACACCTGTGATGGCTTTTCCATTTTAGGGTATTTTGAAATAGAAGAGCACTTTAGTATTTACTTATAAATTATTCTTGACACTTAATTTATCATTTGTATCTAACTAGAATTTAGTAAATTCACAATACCAACCATCATCTATTCCCTTTGAAAGTAATATATATTTTACTACTCCCTATTTTCTGTCTCGCCCAACAAGAAAGAGAAGTGGATTCGCTTTTAAAAGTGGCGAATAACCTTCCTACTGTTAAGGAAAAATTTGACTATTTGTGCACGATTCCCAATACACAGCGCTATGCAAGCCACACCATTGCATTTATAAAAGAGGCTGAACGCGTTGCCAAAGACGTGAACAACGAAGACTATTTGGCACTTACCTACTACTATTACGCCAATTACTACTATTACAATGCAAAGCTAGATTCATCATTGCATTATATTGAAAAAGCGAAGCCGTCGCTCTCTGCAACTAGGCAACCTCTGGTAAATGCTTCGTTAATTTCAACCGAGGGTGGTGTATATCAAATGAAAGGCAATATGCCTTTATCAATTTCAAAAACAATAGAATCTCAACAATTACTGGACAAAATTGACACGATTCCACTTTCCGAAGAAGAACGCAGGCGTTATAAAATGATGAGTTTGTCAACGCTCAATAGTTTGGCAAATTATTATAATAGTATAGACGAATATGAAAAAGCCATTTCCTATTACGATATGGGATATTCAACAGCACTACAAAACAATTTATACATGTATGCCGGAGTTTTTGTCAATAATAAAGGCGATGTGTTTTTAAAGAAAAATCAATTTCAGAAAGCACTTGAGGCATTTTTGGAAGGAAAAGCTTTAAAAGAAAAAGGAAATGCGCAAGAGCGTATTATTAAAAATTCAGATTTAAATATAGGAGTTGCGTACACCGGATTGAACGAAAATGAAAAAGCACTCCCATACTTGGAAGATGTTGTTGGGTTTTATAGAAAGAATAATATTACAACTATGCTTGCCGAATCTCTCTACTACCAAGGAAACCTATTCTTAAATATTAAGGATTTTAAAGGTGCCGAAACCTCTTGTGAAGAAGCAAAAAAACTTGCCATGGCAGACTCCAATCTTGAAATACTTAAAAAAGCGTGCGATTGCCTATATCAAGGATATAAAGCCACATCAAATTATGATTTGGCACTCGAAAACCACGAACTGTATTTAAAGACAAAAGACAGTATTTTTAATGAAAAGAACGTTAAAAAACAAACCGAACAAGAACTACAATACGAATTCAATAAAACCGAAGAACTACGAACAGCCCAAATAAAAGCGAAAGAAAATGAAAGCAAACTGTACTCAATTTTAGCTTTTGTTGGTTTTGCGTTTGCTTCGTTTTTAGGTTTTTTCTTTTATAAAAACAGAAAGAAAAATTTCCTATTAGCCAAACAAAAAAAGCTGCTCGAAGCTTCGGTAGATGAAAAAAACATTCTTTTAAGAGAAACGCATCATCGTGTAAAAAATAGTTTTCAAATGGTGAGTTCGCTACTCTTTATTCAGAGTGAAACCGCTCAAGATGCCGAAGCAAAAATAGCCATCAAAGAAGCTCAAAATAGAGTGCGCTCCATGGTACTCATTCACCAAAAATTGTACAGCAAAGACAAATTAGTTGGTATTGACAGTAAAGAATACATTGAGGACTTTACGAAAGACGTGATTGAAAGTCACCAATTTGAAGCTACAAAACTTAAATTTGAAGTTGAATCTCAATCGTTGTTGCTTGATATTGAAACCATTACACCGTTGGGGTTAATTTTAAATGAGCTGATAACAAACGTATTAAAACATGCATTCAATCCCGTGACCGAAGATAGCTTATTACACATTTCGTTTAAAAAAGAAGGCGAAACCTTAGTATTGACGGTCACAGACAACGGAAAAGGAATGCCAGCAAAAATCAAAGAAAGTTCATTCGGACTTCAATTGATCGAAGGACTTTGCAAAAAGCTAAAAGCCTCCATTACATTATTAGCAGCAAGTCCAAAAGGAACAGAAGCAAAAGTAGTCATGAAACGTTTTGAAATCCTTTAAAAACCCCGTTCACTAAAAATTATGCTTGTTGACTAAATAAATTCTCTCACTTCACTACTTATTAATAAATTGTAGCTTAAACGTAAAAACTGCTTGAAAAAATTGAATATCTATATTGTCGAAGACGAGCCGCTCATAGTTATGAGCCTAAAAATGGCGTTGAAAAAAAACAATATAGCTATCGCAGGAAGTAGTGATGAGTATGAAGAGGCAGTCGCCGAAATTTCTGAAACCCAACCCACTTTAGTATTATTGGATATTCAACTACAAAGTAAAAGAGATGGCGTGGACGTTGCTCATTTTTTAAATACTCAACAAATCCCATATTTGTTTTTAACCTCACAAACAGATCCCGTAACACTGTCACGAGTAAAAGAAACAAATCCGTTGGGATATATTGTAAAACCATTTACCGAGGCTGGCCTCCTCAGCAATATTACATTGGCATGGCACACCATTACTCAAGACGACGACACCATAACTTTTAAAGCTGAAGGGAAAAAATACACCATTTACCAATCGTGTATTCAATATTTAAGGGCGTTTGACAATTATTGCTACATCGTCACTTCAACCAAAGAATATTTGGTGCCACACACCTTGAAAAGTATTTCCGAGTTATTAAATCAAACGTTCTTTTTTCAGTGCCATCGCTCCTATTGGATCAATCTAAGAAAAGTAGTCGCCGTAGGTACAGAAATTGTTCAAGTGGATTCCGTTGAAATTCCATTGGGCTATTCCCGAAAAAAGAAACTTACTGCACGTATGACTGACGCTTCCGCTTTGGGGTAGTATACATTATCTTTTTTGCTTTAGAGCGAAAATGTGCAACAACTAAATGATACCAATTCATTTAAATTTCCGCAGAGAACCCTCCTTTTTGTTGGTCACGATTGTGTTCACTAAAAAAATCATGCGTTCACTAAAAAAAATTGCGAAGTAGCTTTTATCTAAATAGATTTACCCTTGTAAGTCAACTCACTTCCCCATTTAACCGTCTGACTGTACTTAACCTGCTAATTGCAAATAGATTTTCGAAACATGAACTTCTTTGCTAATTATAAAGAAAATACAGATGAATAACGCTTTACTTTTAATCGCTGCAGGAGCTATTTTTGATACGATAGGAGATGTTTTTATAAAAAACTGGATTGCCAACAATACTAATATTTCATTAGGTTTTGGCGTGTTTTTCTATGTTGTTGGCCTTTCATTTTTGATTTACAGTTTCACTTTCAAAAATATGGTTGTCACTTCTGTACTCTTTATCATATTTAATCTCATTCTGTTGAGTATGGTCAATTTTTTCTATTTCAACGAAAGCTTTTCAAGTAAAGAAGCCGTTGCTCTGGTTTTAGGCATTGCAGCCATTATTTTATTTGAATTTAATTAAAACGACAATCTTATAATTAAGACCGCAAAGTGAGGAGCGTTGTCTTTTTTTGCTTTACAGCGAAAATGTGCAACAACTAATTTATAGTAATTGGTTTAAAATTTCCGAAAGGAAATACAGAATTCATGTTTTTTTATCTGTTCACTAAAAAAAACGTGCGTTCACTAAAAAAAATTGAGTGGAAAGATTTTATGAGATAGTTTTAACTATATAATTAACTAACCAAATTAATCTCATTTATTTAAGTATTAATGTTGTGAGAGTCACATCCAACTAACTAAGCAGATGTGATAAAAAAAGACCGCTTTGGGGAAGGCGGTCTTTTAACTTTTAAAACTTTATCTATAAAATCATTGAGCAAATATCTTTTCTCCACTCGCTTCCTGCGCCTTAAATTTTTGAACCAATGCCAATGCGTCTGGGACAACATCACTACATAAAATTATTAAAGAACCTTGTTTTGCAGTATTTACGGCATGGGTTATTGCTTCTTTTTCGCTAGGGATGATGGTTGTTTTTATTTTCGGGTTTTGTTGTTTAATTCCGTCATTGAGCATTTTTATAAGCTCCTCCTCTGTTTTACCTCGAAGTCTTTTGTCTTGACGAATGATAATTTCGTCTGCCATTTGTGCGGCAATTCCACCTATCAAATTATTATCTTCTTCGCGTCTATCACCAATTCCAGCGATGATACAAACTTTATGAGTTGCATCAAGTGTATCTGAAAATTGTTTCAATGCTCTCATTCCAGCTGGATTGTGTGCATAATCCAGTAAAATGGTAAAGTTTTGAAATTGGAATAAATTGAGTCGGCCAGGTGTTTGTGCAGCACTTGGAATAAAAGTCTCTAGCGCGGTTTTCATATCTTCAATACTAATGCCATGCACATGCGCTGCTAAAACTGCCGCGAGTACATTTTGTATCATAAAGTTTGCCTTTCCGCCATACGTCAATGGAATATTTACCGCTCTCATAACGCGCATTTTCCATTCTCCTTTGCAAATAGTTACAAAACCATTTTCATACACCGCAGTTATCCCTCCACTTCTTTGGAGCGCCCTCACATGACTGTTGTTTTCATCCATAGAGAACAAAGCAATTTTACACTCAACATTTCTGCGCATTTCATAAACGAGTTCATCATCTGCATTTAAAATGGCATAGCCGTCTGGCAAAACTGTTTCAGGGACAACCGCCTTTACTTTTGCTAATTGTTCTATGGTGTGAATTCCTTTAAGACCCAAGTGATCTGCTGCTACGTTTGTGACAATAGCCACGTTACATTTTTTAAATCCTAATCCTGCACGCAACAATCCTCCGCGAGCACATTCCAATACGGCAAAATTTACCGTTGGGTCTTTGAGGACGAACTCGGCACTTGAAGGACCCGTACAATCGCCCGTCATTAATAATCTATTCTGAATATAAACCCCGTCACTGGTAGTATACCCCACGCGATATCCTTTCATTTTTGCCATGTGGGCAAATAACCTACTGGTAGTTGTTTTACCATTAGTACCCGTTATCGCAGTAATAGGAATTCGTCCCGTATCGTTTTGATTGGGAAATAATTTATCAATCACAGGCGCCGCGACATTTCTAGGCAATCCTGTGGTAGGTGCCAAGTGCATTCTAAATCCTGGGCCTGCATTCACTTCTAGTACTGCGCCACCGGTTTCAGATAGGGGTTTACTAATATCGGTAGTCATTATATCAATTCCGCAAATATCTAAATCAATTATTTTTGAAATTCGCTCCGCCATTGAAACGTTTGCTGGGTGAACAATATCGGTCACATCTTCAGCAGTTCCTCCGGTGCTTAAATTTGCTGTGTCCTTAAGTATTAACCTTTCCCCATCAGGTATAACCGAATCTATGGTATATCCAGCTTCTTTTATAATATTTAACGTAAGTTCATTTGTGGTAATTTGAGTGAGTACATTTTCATGTCCAAAACCACGTCTTGGATCACTATTTACCTCATCGATTAATTCTTGCACCGTTGATTTTCCGTTTCCAATTACATGGGCAGGAGTTCGAATAGCAGCTGCAACTAAAACATTATTTATTACCAACAACCGGTAATCATCACCTTGAACAAATTTTTCGACGATAATTGCACCACTTTTTGAGCTATTTTTTGCGTGTTTATAAGCCTCAAGAGCATGCTCATAATTTTTAATGTTTACAGTAATGCCACGACCATGATTCCCGTCGATGGGTTTCATAACCAATGGATAGCCCACATAATTACAAGCGCCTTCAAGACTACTTTCTCTTCTAATAATATCGCCTCTTGGCACTTCAACCTCAGCTTGTTCCAGTAAAAATTTAGTGTCTTCTTTATCACATGCCAATTCTACTCCAATACTTGAAGTTTCAGAAGTTACCGTTGCCTGAATTCTTTTTTGATTTGCACCATACCCCAATTGACAAAGAGAATATTTATTGAGTCGAATCCAAGGAATCCCTCTACTCTCTGCTTCTTCAACAATACTTCCCGTACTGGGCCCCAATCGCTGCGCTTCTCTCAACTCTCGCATTTCTTGAATATCATCTGTAAAATCATAATCTTCTCCCACGATGAGCGCTTCACAAATACGCACGGCTGCCTTTGCCGCATATCTTCCCGCATCTTCTTCAATGTATGAAAACACCACATTATAAACGCCTTTCTCTCCGTAGCCGCGCGTGCGACCAAAACCAGTGTCCATACCTGCCAAGGTTTGTATCTCGAGCGCAATATGTTCAATAATATGCCCCATCCAAGTTCCTTCTTCCACACGCTGAAAAAACCCACCGGGAGTTCCTACACTACATCTATGCGAATACATGGTAGGAAACATGGCTTCTAGCCGGTCTTTAAACCCGTCAATCTTATCACTTGGTCGCTCCTCCATTTCTTCGAGGTCGAGGACCATTACTATTAATTTGTGACGGCGAACAGACCAATAATTAGGCCCGCGCATTGCGTTTATTTCGCGTATTTTCATAGGGGGTTGGTTTTTAAGTGTTTCTGAAATTTCATGTACTCAACAATCTTTAAATATATAATTTTTTCTTCACTAAAACGCCTATTTTTGCCCACCCAATAATATTTCAGTATGAAACCAAAAGGAATTTTGATACCCATAGGCGGTAACGAAGACAAAGGAATTGAGACAAGCGAAATCTACACGCTTGAATTTATAGAAGAAGGAATTCTATCTCGCGTTGTGAAAGAAGCAGGCGGTGTAGATGCACAGATTATAATCATCCCCACCGCTTCCAGTATTCCAGATGAAGTAGGGAATAATTATCTCCAAGCTTTCGGGAAATTGGGCTGCAACAATCTCTTTGTGATGGATATTAGAAAACGCGAAGACTCTTTAAATCAAGACTTTGTTGACAAAATGAAAACTGCAGATTGTGTCATGTTTTCTGGAGGAAATCAATCAAATATCACAAAAAAAATTGGAGAAACGGAGTTGCATGATATTATGCTGAAACGTTACCAAAATGAAAAAATTGTAATCGCTGGAACAAGCGCTGGTGCTATGTGCATGAGTAAAGAAATGATTACCGGCGGTAGCAGTCAAGAATCTTTTATCAAAGGTGCTGTGGGAATGGGCGAAGGAATGTCTTTTATTCCTGAATTGATTATCGACAGTCATTTTATTCGTCGCGGACGCTTTGGGAGAATGGCAGAAGCCGTTGCAAAATTCCCTAACCTTATTGGTGTTGGTCTTGCAGAAGATACCGGACTTATCATCAAAGGTGGAAAATTTGAAGTGTTGGGTTCTGGAATGGTTATTTTATTCAATGCCAGAAACGCAAAACACAACAATCACCATCTATTGAAAAAAGGAACTCCCATGTCCCTTACAAATTTAAAAACGCACATTTTAGCGAGTGGCGACCGTTTTAATATCAAAAATAAAAAGGTGAAAATCTCTCCATTGGAAATCCCTGTAATTGAAGGATAAAACTATATAATAAAAAAGAGCGCCAATGGCGCTCTTTCTATATATAACTGATCAATTAACTCTCTTTATAGATTTTAATATCCATTTCGCCATTGCTTTTTCGAAAAGCTCTGTACATCCCTTCAGTATTGAAAGGCATTGCAATATTTCCTTTAGCATCAACAGCGATGAGTCCACCGTCACCTCCTATTTTTAATATGCGGTTTTGGATGACCTCGCTTGTAGCTTCTTCAATAGAAAGTCCTTTGTATTCCATTAAACAAGAGACATCATACGCCACGACACCCCTTATAAAATATTCTCCACTACCCGTACAACTTACTGCACAAGTTGCATTGTTAGCGTACGTACCGGCTCCAATCATTGGGCTGTCGCCTACGCGTCCCCATTTTTTATTGGTCATTCCACCGGTAGAAGTTGCCGCGCTAATATTTCCGAAGCTATCCAAAGCAACGGCACCCACAGTACCAAATTTTCCGTCCTTTTTAACGGAATGATCCAACTCAAATTTATCACTATCCTTAATATTTTGCCATTGCTGATAACGCACCTCGTCATAAAAATACTCTGGAGATTCCAATGTGTAATTTTGACTTTTTGCAAATTGCATTGCACCTTTACCCGCTAAAAAAACATGGTCGCTCTTTTCCATGATGTCTCGCGCTAAAGAGATTGGGTTTTTAATTCCGGTAATCAATGAAACCCCTCCAGCTTCCAAAGTTTTTCCATCCATGATGGCAGCGTCCATCTCATGTGTGCCTGTGTGGGTGAAAACTGCACCTTTTCCTGCGTTAAACAAAGGCGAATCCTCTAGTGATTTTACAGCGGTTTCCACAGCATCCATAGACGTTCCGCCATTTTCGAGAACTGCATATCCTTTATCTCTCGCATCTTGTAATGCTGCTTTGTATTTAGCCTCGAGTGCTTCGGTCATTAGTCCTTTTACCAGTGTTCCTGCGCCTCCGTGAATGATAATTGAAAAATTTTTCATATGTGTTTTATTTCAGAAGCGAAAATACTTCTTCTGATTGATGTTTGTGTTAAATCGAAATCAAAATTACGGTATGGGCTATTTAAAATTTGCCAATCAAAGTAGCTTTACTTTTTACCTAAAAGAAATACGTTCACTAAAAAAATCATTCGTTCACTAAGTTTTTTTGCTGGTTTCCTCTTTCGGTTATAGGTTTAACATTTGAATAACAAACCACCATGAAAAAACAATTTCTTTTTTTAATCGCGTTTCTCATTTCCGCAGTAAGTATTGCCCAAAATGGCATTAATTATAAAGCATTGATAAGAGACGGTGCTGGAAACATTGTCGCAAACACGCAAGTTGATCTTGAAATAACAATTAAGAACGATGTATCGCAATTAGAAGTTTACTATGAACAACAAAGTGTTGTAACTACTAGTGATGGAATGCTCATACTTGTTATAGGTGAAGGAACCGATACAAATCAAGACTTTAATACCATAGACTGGAGCGCTGTATCGTATTCCATTGATTTTTTTATTGATTATCCTGGTGGGTCTTTTAATACTGGGTTTCAACCTATGCAGAGTGTCCCTTTTGCAAAATTTGCAAAAAGTTCTTTTGAGGCTGATAAAGTTGTAAAAATACCCGAACCATACATACTTGGCAGAAGCACTGCATCTTCTTCTGCTAAATATAATTTTAATGGAAAATACGGCTGGCAAGCTGCGCAGAAAATGTGTGAAGCTACCTTTCCAGGAGATCCAAATGTGCGTGCATTTACGTTAGAACAAATAACCCAGGCCCTTGTTTTAGGAAACTATGACGCAACTAATTTAGCCAACATTGATCAGGTAGAATTTTGGGCAATAACACCGTTGGCATATGGCAGTAACTCTACTTTTAATCGTCCGCATCAAAATAATGCTTGGGGTTTAAACCTAAATAGTGGAGAGTTTGGGCGCGGAACCAGCGGAAAAATCTTTATAGATGATGACTTAACAAATGGTAATCCAACGTTTAATGATTCTAAAACCTATCTACAAGTAATCCACGACAAAGCACCTGAAATTAACTTTCCGTGTATGTGTGGTACCTATAAAAATTAATTTATAAATGATACTATGAAAACAACTATAATAGTACTTGTCACTTTTTTAATTTCACTTTCAAACTTTGCCCAAAATGGCATCAACTATAAAGCACTTATTAAAGACGCGAACGGCGATATGATAGCCAATCAAGCCATTGTTGTTCAATTTTCTATACTGGAAGCAGGCACTACAAATGTGTATCAAGAAACCCAAAACCCTACTACAGACGACAATGGAATAATCACTGTAAATATTGGCGAAGGCACCGTGGATAGTGGTAACTTTTTGACCATTGATTGGGGTGCGAATAATCATTTTTTAAATGTGCAAGCAGATACCGGCGATGGATTAGTAGACTTAGGGACTACTGCATTTAAAAGTGTTCCCTACGCTAAACTCGCAGAAAAAGTAAAGAATGAAGAAAAATTTGAACTTGGCAAAGTCCCTGTGGGAGCAATAGTTGCATGGCATGGGAGCTTGTCAAACGTAGGACCACTATCTTCTGAGTGGAAACTTTGCAATGGAGCTGTAATCAATGATCCAGAAAGTCCATTAGATGGTCAATTAACACCTAACCTCAATGGGGCTTTATTAACATCCACCGGGTTAATTGTAAGGGGTCGTTTTTTGCGAGGAGGAGCTTCAAGTGGAATGTTAGAAGTGGATAGTGTAAATAGAATTACAAATATCACGAATTCTACTGGACAAACTAATACCCAAAACATTTCTATTCCTACAAGTGGACAGTCTGTGCCTATTGCAAATACCGTTGGAGGACTCACCTCTCCGGCTACACACTCCACCAGATATACTGTAAGTAATCAAGAAAACAGACCAGTGAACATGTCGGTTATTTGGATTATTCGAATAAAATAAAAAAAACATTGTTTTAAGGAGAACTTCTTTAATGACTTCGGAAATATAAATCAAATGCTAATTTGATTTATATTTTAAAAACAATAAAATTGGGCGTTCACTAAAAAAAACATTCGTTCACTAAAAAATTTTGTGAGTCTATTCAATCGGTTATAGGTTTAACTTTTTAAAACCTTACAACATGAAAAATTTAGTACTCTTTTTATTTGCCCTGCTCATTTCCGTAGTAGGTATTGCACAAAACGGGATTAACTACAAAGCACTTATTAAAGATGCAGATGGTGATGTGGTGGCAAATCAAACTATTACTGTTCAATTTTCAATAATTGAAGGATTAGCTACACCTGTTTACCAAGAAACACACAACCCAACTACAGATGCTAATGGAATTATTATTGTTAATATTGGCGAAGGTACTGTAGATTCCGGCAACTTCGTAGCTATAAATTGGGGTGCAAATGACCATTATTTAAACGTGCAGGTAGACACGGGCGATGGTTTGACAAATTTAGGGACTACGGAATTTAAGTCTGTGCCTTATGCGCAACGCGCCCTATCTGCCGCAACCGTAGATAATCCAGTATTTTTTGAGCCGTATATTTTGGGCGTGTCTTCTCAAACAAGCAATGGGCGATTCTCATTTAATGGAAAAAATGGTTGGCAAGCAGCAAACGAAATGTGTAAAGCAAGCTACCCAAATGAACCCTACGCAAGGGCCTTTACTAATGAGCAAACAACACAAGCTATTATCATAGAAAATTATTCTAACAATTCTAATTACAATGATCAATTTTTTTGGGCTATAACTTCATCTTCACTATTTGGTGTGAGCAGTAGTACTTCTAACTACTCTGCAAGAAATAACGGTTATCATTTAAGTCAAAATTCTCCAGATTTTATTAATGGGATGAGGGGTAAAATAAGGTTTGATATTCTATCTCCTGGCAATGGAGGCGGTATAAACATACCTCGATTTTTTGATTTGAATATAACTAGTAATATTAACGCTAGCTATCCATGCCTTTGTGGCACTTATAAACCTGCTAATTAAAAATATTAATTATGAAATCAATTGTACTTTTTATAATCGCTATGTTCATCTCAGCGAATAGCATCTCACAAAACGGCATCAATTATAAAGCACTTATTAAAGATGCCAATGGTGATGCACTTGTGAGCCAAGGCATTTTTGTTCAGTTTCAAATTTTAGAAAGTGGAACTTTAAATGTCTATCAAGAAACGCACGACACGACTACAGATGCAAATGGCATAGTAGTTATAAACATTGGAGAAGGCACGGTCAATAGCGGTAACTTTTTAACTGTTGATTGGGGCAGTGGCGATCATTTTTTAAACGTGCAAGTAGATACTGGAGACGGGTTTGTAGATCTTGGCACTACGCAGTTTAAGAGTGTGCCATATGCTATGATAGCGAAGGATACTGAAAAAGGAACTCTTAATGATGCCTACAATAAAGGCGGTCCTGGAGCAGGGAAAACCATTGACGCCTTAGACGGTAAGGTAACTGTCACTGGAGATGGTTTTGAAGTAAAAGATGAAACTAATAACCCTATTTTATTTGTAGATGGTCCATCAAATAAAATAGGCATTGGAACTAATGACCCTAAAGGAGCTTTAGATATTTCAAGCAACAATAACTTGGGCGCTATTATGCCCAGAGTGGCAGATGTAAGTCTCGTTACTGATGGTAACGGTAATCCCCCCGTAGATGGTACCATGGTTTTTGATACTTCAAAAAACAAATTATGTGTATATATCAATGGTGAATGGGCCTGTTTTGGATTCAACGAAAATGGACAAGTGGGAGGTGAAAACCCAAATGCAGTAAGTTATGATGACGCTGAAATTACACTACTCCAGGATAATCCTTCAAATGCAGGGCAATATTTGGGAGCCGATGTTTCTATAAATGCAGCAGGAACGGTGATGGCATTGAGCAAACCTCGTATAAGTTCAAATTCACCAGCATCAATCATTATTTTTGAAAAGATTAATAATGAGTGGCAAGAATCTCAAGAAATTGTACCCAGCCTTTCAACCAACTTCTATGGTATGGATACCGATATCGATGCAGAAGGAAATACCTTAGTTGTTGGTGCGTACAGTAAAGTTTTTGTCTATGAGAATAGTAATGGTACCTGGCAAGAGACCCAGGTATTAGATAGCCCTTCTGGGTATAATGATTATTTTGGGCTCGCAGTTTCTATGGCAGATGACGGACTTTCCTTTGCTACATCGGCAATACGAAACACGAGTGATGCAATAGGAATTAATGGCGACTTTACTGCAAGTGGAGGAAGTTTTACCGGAGGAGTATATTTATTTGAATATGATGGTTTAGATTGGAATCTCGATACCTACTTTGGCCCTGGCTCCAATCCTCAAAATGTTATACATTTTGGTTGGAATCTTGCATTGAGCGGGGATGGCAATACACTAGCGGCTACTTCAATTTCAGAAAGAGGAGCTGGTACTGGAGTAGATGCAGACCCTTCCATAGGTGGCGCAAGCAATTCGGGAGCGTTGTTTGTTTATAAAAAAAACGGAGGTAACTGGGCTTTCAATAAATATATCAAAGCGCACAATGCTGAGACTGAAGACCGTTTCGGGTCTTCGGTGGCAATTTCTCAAAATGGGAACACTATTGCTGTGGGTGCTCCTCAAGAGGATAGTTTTGAAGGGAAAGCATTTAATCAAAATGAAAATTACCCAACAGATAATTATAAAGGTAATACTGGTGCCGTTTACATATTTGATTATGACAATGGTGCTTGGCAACAAACAGCATTTATAAAAAATAGTAATAATGATATTTCAGATAATTTTGGTCTTAGCTCTGTTGCCTTCAATGCTACTGGCACCATCTTAGCTGTTGCGGCGCCCTATGAGGACAGTTTTAAAGAAGGTGTCTTTGATGAAAGTAGCGATGACAACATATACAGCAATAGTGGTGCTGTATATCTATATGAAAAGAGACAAGGCAATTGGACGTTTATTAATTACGTGAAACCCAAAAAAGAGGCGACCAATTTATATTTTGGGGCCACAATATATAGGGATTATTATAATGGTAGTGTTTGGATTAACGATGGTAGTTGTATTGCCATAAATGCTTTAGGTGATACTGTTATTGCTGGTTACCCAAGATATGACGCTAATAGTGGTGGCGTGGTCATTATTGAAAAATAATTTGTCTTATAAATTATGATTGAAAACAATTATAGTAAATCAATACCTAAATAATTAATGTCTCATCTCGGGATCAGCATTTAATGCTAATCAATTAAATTGTTTGTTTTACTTCGGAAATATTAAATAAATAGAGAATCTTCTATTCACTAAAAAAAGCATTCGTTCACTAAAAAAATTTGTGAGTCTCTTCGTTCGGTTATAGGTTTAGCATTTTATAAAACATTAAAACATGAAATACAAATTACTTTTTTTAATTGCCCTACTAATTTCCGCAGTAAGTATTGCGCAAAATGGCATCAATTATAAAGCACTTATTAAAGATGCCAATGGTGATGCACTTGTGAGCCAAGGCATTTTTGTTCAGTTTCAAATTTTAGAAAGCGGAACTTTAAATGTATATCAAGAAACGCACGACACGACTACAGATGCAAATGGCATAGTAGTTATAAACATTGGAGAAGGCACGGTTAATAGTGGTAACTTTTTAACTGTTGATTGGGGCAGTGCCGATCATTTTTTAAACGTGCAAGTAGATAGTGGAGATGGGTTTGTAGATCTTGGCACTACACAGTTTAAGAGTGTGCCGTATGCTATGATGGCAGAAACCGTAGAGAAAAGTCCGGTATCAGATTTTGCATTGGTAAAAGCAGTAGGCGGAAGTTTAGGAGGGAAAGCCTTTTTTACTACTGAAATTTTTGACCTCACCAATAATTTTGAACCAGATCCAACTGCGTCCTTCGACCCACTATTGAGCAGATTTACAGCTTCAGCGGCAGGCTATTACAAGATTGAAGTGGATATGAATACTTCTACATCCGGAACCCCCTCTTATTCTATTGTGTCGCCATCAATAAGGGTAAATGGACAATCGGTTAAATCGCATACGTATCAAGTGAGACTACATAATGTTGCCGACAATAGAGACGCAAATACCGTTTACTCAACTGAATATCTCGTGCCAGGAGATTATGTTGAAATTTTTATATCTAGTAGTTCTGGAACACAGGTCAACAATGTTACCCTCGAAATTGAGCGCATTAGGTAATAGCTCAATGATACGAATAGCAATTTGATTTACTTCATGTATGCTAATAACCAAGTAGCATTTCGTTTTTTAATCTCGTTCACTAAAAAAAACATTCGTTCACTAAAAATTTTTGACACCCAGTTCATTCAAACATAACTTTATACTTGAAATCATATAATTATGAAAAAAATACTTTTTATCGCATTGCTTGCATCCTGTAGCATTTATGCACAAACTATTGTAAAATCAAGCATTGATAGTGGAGGTGGTTCCGTTTCCGCAGGAAATATTCAAATGGTTTATACCATTGGTGAGGTGATGGTGCAAGAGCGAAGCGCGGGTAATATTCAACTTAGTGAAGGGTTTATTAATCCTACTTCAATTAAAGTTTCAGTAAATCCGAAAGTTTTCTTGCAAGGACCTTTTACTTCTGCTCAAACCTCAGGTTTAATGAACGATAATCTTCGTGTTAATAACCAACTACCCACTACTAGTCCTTATGCAGACGGATTAACTTGTGATGTTAGTGTTTTTTCTATTACAGGCAGTGAAGCAATTGTAGATTGGGTACTTTTAGAGCTGAGAGATGCCGCAGATCGCTCTATAGTGATAGAATCTAGATCTGCTTTGCTACAACGCGACGGAGACATTGTTGATGTGGACGGTACCTTACCAGTTAATTTTAACTCGCCAAGAGGTACTTATTACATAAATGTTGGGCATAGAAATCACCTTTCAATATTAAGTGCTACTCCTATAGCTATAACTTCTTCAACTAGTGTTGATTTGAGCGAAGATCCAATCGCAGTATATGGTGGTTTAAATGCTGTCTCAAATGTATCTGGTGTATTCGCAATGGTTTCTGGAGATGTAACACCCAATGGCGAAGTACAAACCATTGACCTTAATAATTTAAGTTCCGCTCTAGGAGCTTCTGGGTATACTAATCTTGACGCAGACCTGAATGGAGAATTACAAACAATAGACATCAATTTGCACGTCCGCCCTAATTTGGGTCGGGGAATACAATATTAATTTATCTTATAAATAATTAAATAATGAAAAAACATATACTCACATTAGGATTATTACTTTTAACAGTAATGGCGTCGTTTTCACAAGATGAAAATCTCGCACTTACATTTAGCAATGCTATGTTAACTAATGATGGAACCTCAGACTTTTACGAAGTTGATATTATAGCTACTCGAACTTCTGCCGTAGATTTTAAAATAGGGGATGGACAATTTTATATCAATTACAATCCAGCTGCTTTTGGTATTGAAATCGATGATACTACCGTTGATTTTGATTACACCCCTGGTTCTATTTTATCTGAAGTTAATTTTTTCCCTATATATGATTCACCTATAATTCAAAATAGATCAAACGGTATAGTTTCAATAGCTTATGAGCAAAGTTTATCATCAGGTAGTATGGCTGAAAATAATATTGTTTCCGAAGGTAGAGTTTTGGGACATCTCAAAATTCAAATGATTAATATCAATGAAGACCCACAGATAAGCTTCGATATTACAGGACCAGATTTTACAAATGGTTTTTTTACGGCTTGTGGTGATACTACACCTGGCCCTGCATTGAAAAATTGCGGTGTTGTTGGAGTAGATTACTTTCAAATTTTAGGATATGACGGTACAGATAATAGTGGCGCAGCACTACCAGTAGAATTATGCGCAGGTGGAACAACTACTTTTACCACTCAAAATATGTGGGACCCAATGGCGCCAGATAATACGATGAGTGCCATCATTGAAGGAACTTATCTAACGGAAATACAAGGAGATTTAGAAGCCTGCGAATTAACAATCGCTGAAGGCGGTTCACTAATTGTAAGTGCAAACTCCTATGCGAGAATACAAAATGATATCACCAATGATGGCGTATTTTCTGTACTACCTACAGGTAGTCTAGTACAGGTAAATGATGATGCAGTGGTTACTAATAATTCATCATTAAGTGTGTTGATTGAAACACCAGAGTTAGAGCCAAGAGATTTTATGATTATTGGAAGTCCCATGACAAATGACATCCCTGAAATTGCTCCAGACCCAATGAACCCGGGAAACACACCGCATGAAATTTTCAGAAAATTAAACCATACAACAAGCAGTTTTTCCCCTAATCAAGATGTGCAAGACGAATTTCCTAACGGAGCTAATTTTGTAGATCAAGAAGGAGATGACTGGACCACCTATACCGGTATTTACACCGCGGGTGAAGGATTTTATACAAATCCTCAAGAATCTTTGCAAGACGGAGATAAAACATACACCATATTGTACGAGCAAAACGCAACAGATGGAACCATGAACAATGGTATCATTAATTATGCTTTAGGGTATAATATGGAAGGCACACCAGCCGAAAACAAAAACGCAAGTCCCAACTTATTATCTAATCCATATCCTTCCGCAATATCTGCATTGGACTTTCTCAATGCAAACGACGCAATCGATGAGTTATATCTCTGGGAGCATAACACAACGCCTGGAGCATTTCCAGGATGGTTGACGGCCAACTTTAACATGGCAGATATTTCAATCTTCAATAGCATGGGCTTTTCTCCAGCCATGACAGGTAGCCCAACGCCAGCAACTATGGGAGATTTTTCAATCTCTACCGGACAAGGATTTGGTGTAAAAAACAATGGAGCTACTACAAACACAGGACAAACCGCTGTGTTTAACAATAGCATGAGACGCGTGGACAATAACAACACGTTACGAAATCAAACGGCCGACAAAAATAGACTTTGGATAAGTGTTAAAAATTCAGACTATCAACTGCAGAGCACCACACTTGTAGGTTTTGTAGAAGACGGAACTCCTCTTTTTGATGCCAAATATGACAGCGACCGCATAGGTGCACCTTTAGGGATTTATTCACATCACCTTGATGGCACAGGAGCACTTGCAATTCAAGGAAGAGAAGCATTTAATGATGCTATTGAAGTGGGAATTGGTTTTTCCAGTCAAGTGGCTCTTGATGCCGCAGAATATTCTATTTCTTTAATAACGATGGATGGCGAACTATTCCAAGACCAACCTGTCTATTTGAGAGATAACCTTACAGGAATGGTTACCGCACTAAAAAATGAGCCGTACACATTTACAAGTGGTCAAGGGACTTTTGACAATCGTTTTACGCTCTTTTTCAGAGATGCCGAAATTTTAAACAACCAAGATATTGCGCTGAACAACATAAGCCTTTATCCCAATCCTGCTAAAGACCTTATCAACATTTCGTCACCAGCTACAATGATTGATAAAATTCAACTTTTAGATATGAAGGGTAGTGTTTTATTGATGGAAGAAAACGTAGCATCAAACTTGAAAACGATTGATGTGAGCACGCTTCAAAGTGCGGTGTACTTTGTAATAATTGAAACAGAGCAAGGCACTATCAACCGTCGATTCGTAAAACAAAATTAACGTGATGTCTTTATTTTTGGAAACCGAAATATTATTCCTGAGGGACAATTTCATTCAAGAATCAAGAGCTATAACGCTTATTTCTGAAATTGTAAAAACCGAAAAAGTAAGGGATCTAAAATTTCCGAAGCGAAAAAAAGTCGCTTAAATAGATACGCATCGTTAATAATTCAACTAGCAAAACCGAAAGCGCCACGTCCAATTAGGATTGTGGCGCTTTGGTTTTTGTTTGTTACCGAAATTTAATTTCGGAAATAAATTACAGCAATGTTAAAAACCTAAAGTGTCATTCGGTGAAGTTGCGTATTCTTTTTTCTACTTTTGAAATGAACAATAGTACTATTATGCCAGACACTAAAAAAAGACTCTTCCTTGTAGACGCTTATGCCCTGATTTTTCGTGGCTATTATGCCTTTATAAAAAACCCGAGAATTAACAGCAAAGGACAGAACACCTCAGCAATAATGGGGTTTATGAATTCTTTAATCGATGTTGTAAAAAGAGAACGCCCAGATCATCTTGCGGTTTGTTTTGACAAAGGAGGGAGCGTTGACCGTGTGGAAATGTATGAGGAATACAAAGCAAATAGAGACGAAACTCCCGACGATATCCGTTCTGCAATTCCACATATTTACAACATTCTCGAAGCTATGAAAATCCCTATTCTTGTCAAAGAAGGATTTGAGGCAGATGATGTAATCGGTACGCTTTCAAAACAAGCTGAAAAAGCAGGATACACCACATTTATGGTAACTCCCGATAAAGATTTTGCACAACTCGTAAGCGAAAATATATTCATGTACCGTCCCGTTTTTGGCGGCGGATATGAAACATGGGGAATCCCTGAAGTTCAGAAAAAATTTGAAGTTGAAACACCAGACCAAGTCATTGATTATTTAGGGATGATGGGTGATTCCAGCGACAATATCCCAGGATTGCCCGGGGTCGGCGAAAAAACGGCAAAAAAGTTTATCAAGCAATTTGGTTCCATGGAAGGGCTTTTGGCCAACACAGACAAACTCAAAGGCAAAATGAAAGAGAAGATAGAAGCCAATGGGGAGCTCGGTCTTCTTTCAAAAAAGCTTGCTACGATTATGCTAGATGTTCCTGTGGAATTCCACGAGGAAGATTTTGAAATGTGCCCGCCAGACACAGAGAAAGTAATGGAGATTTTTGAGGAACTGGAATTTAGAAGACTAAAAGACAATTTTCTCAAAGCATTTTCAATCGAAGGCATGGCAAGTGTTGGCACAAGCCATCAAGAAAAAACATCTTCTCCCCCCTCGGGGAAGACCGAGATGGGGACAACTTCCAAAAAAGGGACAGCTGGCGAAGGACAATTTTCACTATTTGGTGGTGACAGCGAAGTTAATACTGCAACCGAAAATTACAGCAGCCGAAAAACCATAAAAGACACCGAGCATTTTTATCAAACCATCCAACCGGGAATGGGCACAAAATTGTTTATCGGCAATTTAATGAAGCAAACCAGTGTTTGTTTTGATACCGAAACCACAGGACTCAATCCATTGACCGCAGAACTTGTGGGCATTGCTTTTTCTTGGGAAACAGGAAAAGGATTTTACTTGCCCATCCCCGAAAATAGAGACGAAGCTCAAGAAATCATTGAGCAGCTGCGTCCGTTTTTTGAGGCTTCGGAAATAGAAAAAGTAGGACAAAATTTAAAATATGACATTAAAGTTTTGGCGAAATATAACATTTCCGTAAAGGGAAAATTATTTGATACCATGCTCGCTCATTACCTCATCAACCCAGACATGAGGCACAATATGGACGTACTAGCCGAAACGTATTTGAATTACACACCCGTTTCCATTACCGAACTTATTGGTAAAAAAGGAAAGAACCAAAAATCCATGCGCGACGTTCCTCTAGAAGAACAAACCGAATATGCGGTTGAGGATGCCGATGTTACCTTCCAACTCAAAGAACATTTTGCTGCCGAACTTAAAGACGGTGAATTACAAAAATTATTTGATGACATTGAAATCCCTTTGTTGCGCGTACTCGCTGCAATGGAACTCGAAGGCATTAATCTAGATGAGCAATTTTTAAATAGTTTGTCCGGAGACTTGGAGACTGATATTGCTACTTTAGAAAAGCATATTTATGAAGAAGCCGGAGAGGAATTTAACATTGCGTCTCCAAAGCAATTGGGTGATATTCTCTTCGGAAAATTGAAATTGGTGGACAAACCTAAAAAAACAAAAACAGGCCAATACTCCACTGCCGAAGATGTGCTCAGCTATTTAGCAAAAGACCATAAAATCATAAAAGATGTCCTCGAATATCGCGGACTCGCAAAATTAAAATCTACATATGTAGATGCACTGCCCACTCAAGTAGAGCCAATTACAAATCGCGTTCACACAGATTATATGCAAACGGTTGCTGCTACGGGACGTTTGAGCAGTAACAACCCTAACTTACAGAATATCCCTATTAGAACAGAACGCGGTCGCCAAGTGCGAAAAGCATTCGTCCCTAAAGATGAAAACTATGTTTTATTAGCGGCAGATTATAGCCAAATCGAACTACGAATCATTGCGGCACTTAGTAAAGAAACTACAATGATTGAAGCCTTTACCAATGGCGAAGACATTCATGCTTCTACAGCTGCAAAAGTTTTTAATGTTCCTTTAGATGAAGTGACCCGCGAACAACGTAGCAATGCTAAAACGGTAAACTTCGGTATTATTTATGGCGTTTCAGCCTTTGGATTGAGCAATCAAACCGATTTATCAAGAGGCGAAGCAAAAGAATTGATTGATGCTTATTATGAAACCTACCCAAAACTAAAAGCATACATGGGAGAGCTCGTAGATTTTGCGCGTGAAAATGGATATGTGCAAACAGTTTTGGGAAGAAGAAGATATTTAACAGGCATCAACGGTAGCAACGCAGTAGTGAGAGGCGCAGCAGAACGAAACGCTGTAAACGCACCCATCCAAGGGAGTGCGGCAGATATCATTAAAATCGCGATGATAAATATCTATAACAAACTGGAAACAGGAAATTACAAATCAAAAATGCTTTTACAAGTACACGATGAATTGGTTTTCGATATTTACAAACCAGAACTCGAAGAAATGAAAACCTTAATCAAATCTGAAATGGAGAATGCATTTAAACTTAGCGTTCCATTAGATGTAGAGGTCGGATTAGGAGAAAATTGGTTAGAGGCGCATTGATTTCTAATTTGTAAAGAAAAATCCCAAATTCAAAATTGAATTTGGGATTTTGGATGTTAAATATAATAATTGTTTGAATCTGCTCAATAATTTATCTCCTCTCAAAGGTAACAACTAACTCTCCAAATGCCGTAGGTAGAGTAGAAACTAATCCTTCATCTGATACGGTGGTTTGACCCGTTGAAAAAGGAATTACTTCAAAAGGATCATCGTTTGTAGTTGATTCTTGGTTTAAACTTAAAACATTATCTGTCATCGTATAAGTACCTAATTCAACAAAAGGAGGATTTAGACAATCTACAGATAATTCACCATTAGAATTAGATATAAATTGTAAGTCATTTCCATTCAGATTATAAGTGTTATCAGAATTTAGAATAAGCGTTAGTTCAAAACAAGGGGCTTCAACAATCAAATTTGAGGAGGTCACTCCATCACCATTATAATCATCGTTTAATGGTGAGTTATAATTAGTCATCTCGAATTCACCAACAATTCCTAATTCAACTTCTTGTTCAACAATTGCATCATCATCATTCCCACAAGAGGCTATTGCTAATGCTATTGCCAACAGACTTAATAACTTTTTCATTCTTTATCTAAATCTAATTTTGTTTATAATCGTAAATTAAGTTTGCAAAACTAAAGCAATTTTAGTTAAGTGAACGATGTTTGCGATTTTTTCAATATTTAAAATTTCCAGAAAAAGAACTTGGCATTAAAGAACAAATCGATACGTCCACTTTACCAAAAATGTATTCTCAGGTTTTGCAGTAAATAATTGATTGTCTGCAATGGTATTAAACCCTTCGCTGGCATCTCGCTGACTAAACCCGTTTACGCCCTGAGACCACACAGCAAATAACTCTGATCCGGGAATATACTCCCAGCGAATTACAAGATTGCTACGATATTGCAACACAGCAAAATCTGGATCTCCAAACGCATAATCAGTTGTGTTATCTCCATTTTCATCTACTAAATAAGCACCATCTTCAAAAGTTATTTGATTATCATTATATAATTGCACGCGCTCATTTAAATCTAGAGCGTCTGCATCTGTTACATAATTAAAGTTTGAATATTTCCCCTTTGCAATAAACGGCTGACCGTAATATTGCACGGTCAAATTTGGGTTGATGGTATAATTAACGCGCAGGGTTGCACTCAATGTTTTTTGGTCAATCTCGCCCGTAATATAACGTGTCGTTTCGGGAGTTTCGGCTTGGGCTACGTATTGGGTTTTATTGGGGTTTGTTGTATAATCGGTTCGCAACGAAATATTTATTGCATTTGTAGGCTGGTAATCAAGGCCAATTTCGGCTTGAAGAAAGGAGAAATTATCCTGTCCCGCTTGACTACCAAAAACACCTGCAAATCCTCTAAACTTTTTACGCTCATCAGTCCCTGCATAAAGATAGCCACCGTTTTCTTGTGAGTATCTCCATCGTGGTCCTCCTCTTAAAAATGTAGTAATAAAAATTCTTGGCTTATGAAAAACACCAGCGTCAACAAATCCATTGTTTTTGAGCTGTACATTTCCTCCCAAGTCATATTGAATCCGATTATAATTTCCTTGGAAATCGTACGTAGTAAACTCTTCTAATCTCATATTGGCCCTACGGTACCAGCTACCGGGTAGGTTCCATCGATATGTAACATTTGCAAATTGACGAATAATATCAGCCTGTCTTAAAAACCCGATGTCATTTAATTCTAATTCGGGTGATCTAAATGACACACCCCCATTATAGCGCCAATTTCCTCCACCACTTTTACCAAACGCCAGCTTACCGCCAGTTCCTGTCAACGAAGTTCTTGTTGGGTCAACTTCAACGTGGTCTGCATCCTCACGTTGAAACAAATGAACAATACTTTGCTGAGTCGCGGCAATGGCTTCCGGGTTACCGCGCACTGTGCTTGTAACGATATTGCCATCTAGATAGTAATTTCGGTTTTTCCAGTTGTGTCTAAAATCCAATCCGCCACTAAAAGCTTGGGTGTGCAGAAATGAAATATTCTTATCCATATTTCGGTGTACACCGGTAAAAATACCACCCACATAACTATTGTTATTATTGAAATCTTTTTGAACTCTACCCACAACATAATTGGTCAATGGCTCAACGAGTACTTCGTTTTCTTCTCCGTTTTCGTCGATGACATCTGCAAATTCCTCCGAGGTTACGCTTTCTAAAACACCCACAGACCAGCCGTCTTTTGTTTTTCCGCTAAACTTTGCTGCGCCTAAAATAGTTGTATTATTGGGTTGGTCTAAATATGCCGTCGCTGGCCCAAACCCACTACCCTGCGGACTTCGACCAATTCGTCTTGAAAAGAACAAATTGTCTGAGTCGCCACTAATGTTGTAGTCAAAAATATTCTTATTCTCGATAAAAAATGGACGCCTTTCTTGAAAGAAAATTTCGAATCCATCGAGGGCAATGGCTCCCGGATCTGCATCTACTTGACCAAAATCTGGATTTATTGTTACGTCTAATGTAAGGTCGTTTGTAATCCCCACTTTTGCATCGAGTCCTGCGGTAAATCGTGTATCGCTACCATCTCTAAATGGATTTCCCTCTTCGGTTTCGTAAGTGTCCAATTGTGCTAATCCATAAGGCTGAATTTCAAGTTGGCGCTGAGGTTCAATGTTATTGATTCCTTTTAAAATTCCAAATTCACTTACCCATCCTGGAGCATTTGCTCCCACGGCCTGCCAAGTGGAACGCTCTTCATTTCTGAAATAACGCCGCGTTGCCTGTAATCCCCATGTTTGAGTATTTTCTGCACTAAAACGCAATTGGGATAATGGTATTCTCATTTCCGCAGTCCACCCATCTGCATCTATTTTTGTTTTTGTATACCAGATGGGATTCCAGCTCTCATCAAAATTGCCATTGTTTGAAATAAACTCATCCCCTTTTACACCCGCAGCGGTTATTGTGAATGAAAACCCTGTACGGTCATCGTCGTAGCTATCAAAATTTACTTCTACCCAATCACCGTCAAATCCATCCCGTCGCGAGAGCCGCCGCACGATTCCCCCAGGATCTTTATCATAACATTTGAATGCCACATACACGTTATTGGCATCATATAAAATTTTCATTTTTGTCTGCTCCGTGGGAGGTTTGCCATTGTCTGGCTGCCATTGTGTAAAATCGCTCGTCCAGCTCGCAGCTTCCCATGCTTCATCGTCAATACTACCATCTATGTTGATGGATTGATCTTTTGCTATTGAAACGGTTGTATATGTTCTTTTAGGAATAATTTGATCCTGTACGACAGGTTCCTCCTGCGCGATGACAGTGATAGAAAGAAATAGAGCAAAACAAAAAAAGACCTGCTTTATTGAATAGGTCATGATATTCGGTTTTTGGTTGTAGTATTAAGACTAGACTTTTAGAGAATTGTTACAGTTCAAGGTAATTCTTTCTGAAATGAAACAAACCTTAAAATAATTGTTTTGTTCGTTCTGTGATGTGTTCTTAATATCGCTTGAGATATATTATATTTACTACACATTTAAAATTTCATTGTATGAAAAGAATATACGCTACAGCAATTGTACTATTTTTAATATTTTCATCCACGCCATCGCTTCTAGCGCAATGCGAAGATGTCACTATTGAAAGTCTAACAAATCCGGGGCCTTTTGATGTTGCAACTTTAACCGAAGCAGACGGAATTTGAAACGGCCCGGATTATTTGGATGCAACCATCTACTACCCTACAAATGCAACTCCACCCTATTCGAGTATTGCCATTGTTCCAGGTTTTACAGCATTACCTTCAAGTGTTGAACAATGGGGCCCGTTTTACGCCTCGCACGGTATTGTATCAAGTATATTCAACGCTTGGCCAATTGTTAAAAGAGGGCCAACTTTCGACAAATATCAAACAAATAGATTTATCTAATTTGCCAGCAAATATCTATTACGTAAAGATTGCAGACCAAACGTTTAAAGTGGTAAAAGAATAAAACAAAACTTAGAGATTAAGTATGGGTCCAATTTCTATCATTGAAATTGGACCCATTTTATTTTAAAGTCATAATTTCCACTTCGGAAATAAAACGCGTTAAACTTTTGCTGCTGTTTGTAATTTGAAGTGACATTGCTTTCAATAGTTACATTTCCGAAGAAAATTTAAAAAAAGGCATTATTTAAACTAGTATCTTTAAGGTTTATAAACCCTTTGAATGCAAAAATTAATTTCAAAAAAGAAACCTACGTATCCCATAACCGAGACGCTTTCAAGTTACCTCACAAAGTATGCGCGGAATATAAAAATACCCATATTTTATGATGACTTATTGCGCTATCAAGGTTCAATCACTGTCTATGATAAGCACGGCGAAGACTCTTTATGGATACAAGTATATTACTCGGAGTACGAGCGCGTAGACATTGAGCATAGTCTCAAATTAGTGTATTCCATTTTGCACAGTGACGGCTCAGACTCGCTGTTACCCTACCTCAACATTGACAGTATTGATTATTGTACCTTCGGAAATTCAAAGCCATTTAGAATTAAGGTGCGAAATATATTAAACGATAATTATGTTTTTTTCTACATTAAAAAAGCAGATGCGTCGAGGATTTACGGCTTAGAATTGGAACATATTTTATCACCAAATCACATCAACTTTTTAGTCCACGGAAATTCGCTGATCGAGGAACATATTTCAGGAATTCCGGGAGACGATTTTATTGAACATCACTTAAACAAATGCTCTGATCAAGATAAAAGAGAAATTGCAAAGGAGTTTGTAAAATTCAATGAGCGGTGCTTTGTGCGTTTGTTGGGAGACATGCGTTCTTACAATTATGTAATGGTACTAGTTAACGATTTTGACAGAATTCAATATCGTATTCGTGCGATTGATTTTGACCAGCAAAGTTATGAAGGGAATGTACGCGTGTACCGCCCACAATTTTTGAAAGAGAACAATGTACTAGTCACGTTGGTTTCCGAAGTTTTAAAAAAACCCTCCATCGAACAATACAAAAGAGAGGAACGGTCTTTATTGGCTAAAAGAGCGACGAGTGAAAAAGACAGACTCAATGAGCTGCTCGTTTGTATGCGGGAAGATGAAATTTCGCAGCCCGAAAAAATTAAAGAACTCAAAAAAGCACTCCTTGAACTCACAGGTGATGTCAATTTTAAAAAAGCAAAAAAAATGGGCGAAATTGTTGATGCCGCACTTGATTTTATTGTTCGGAATTACCAAAATGAGAATCCATTTTTATAATTAAAATATTCTTGAATAAATAGACCTATGAAATATACTATGCGCGCATAGTATTTTGTATCTTTAGCAACGCATCTTATTTTTAAGTTTAAAATTTCCGAAGCTATGAAAATCAAAAAAATTTTAGTCGCCAACCGAAGCGAAATCGCCATTAGAGTATTGCGTGCCTGCACTGAAATCAATCTGAGAACAGTCGCAATTTACACCTACGAAGACAGATATTCGCAGCATCGTTTAAAGGCAGATGAGTCGTATCAAATAGGTGCCGACAATGAGCCATTGAAACCTTATTTGGATATTGATGCGATTATCAAACTTGCTAAAGAAAAAAATGTGGATGCTATCCACCCGGGATATGGTTTTCTTTCTGAAAATTCAAATTTTGCGAGAGCGTGTAAAGAAAATGGCATTATTTTCATCGGGCCGGAACCCGAGGTGATGGATGCGCTTGGAGACAAAATTATGGCAAAAAAGATTGCCCAAAAATGCAATGTTCCCACAATAAATAGTAATACCGAAGACTTAACATCACTTAAAATAGCACTTTCCGAAGCTTCAAAAATAGGATATCCCGTAATGCTCAAAGCAGCCTCCGGTGGTGGTGGACGTGGGATGCGCGTTATTCAAAAACCTGAGGAGCTGGAGAAAAGTTTTGATTCTGCTAAAAATGAAGCACTCAACTCGTTTGGCGATGACACCATGTTTTTAGAAAAATATGTAGAAAACCCCAAACATATTGAAGTACAAATAGTGGCAGATAACCACGGAAATATTAGACACCTTTTTGAGCGTGACTGCTCAGTACAAAGGCGTCATCAAAAAGTGGTTGAGGTTGCTCCATCGTACAACGTTTCACAAACTGTCAAAGATAAATTATACGAATATGCCATCGCTATTGCGAGCGAAGTGAATTACAACAACGTAGGTACGGTTGAGTTTTTAGTCGATGATGATGACAGCATTTACTTTATTGAGGTAAATCCGCGAATTCAAGTGGAGCACACGGTTACTGAAATGGTAACAGGAATTGACCTAATTAAATCCCAAATTTTCATCGCAGGCGGTTATAAACTAGACGATGAACAAATTAAAATTTACGGGCAAGAATCACTTGCCACATACGGTTTTGCATTACAATGTAGATTAACAACCGAAGACCCCACAAACGATTTTACACCAGACTACGGTACGATTACAACGTATCGCAGCGCCTCTGGAATGGGAATCAGGCTGGATGCTGGTAGCATTTATCAATCGTATAATGTGAGTCCGTTTTTTGATTCTATGTTGGTCAAAGTTTCTGCACACGGAAGGACTTTAGATGGCGCGGTGCGCAAAATGAGTAGGGCTTTAAAGGAATTTAGAATTAGAGGAGTTAAGACCAATGTTCATTTTCTGCAAAATGTAATTCTGCATGATGATTTCAGAAATGGGAAGGCTTCAGTTAATTTTATAAAACAAAATCCTTCTTTATTCAATATTAAAATTCCACAGGATAGAACTACGAAAATCACAAACTATTTGGGTGAAGTGATTGTCAACGGAAACCCCGATGTAAAATTTGTGGATACGAATAAAATTTTCAGAAATCCGGTTGTTCCTCCATTTGATAGCAATGCTTCATTTCCGAAGGGAACAAAAGATTTATTGACAGAATTGGGGCCAGAAGGTTTTTCAAAATGGTTGAAGAACGAAAAGAAAATCCATTACGCAGACACCACGATTAGAGACGCGCACCAATCATTACTCGCTACACGAATGCGAACAAAAGACATGGTGGCAGTAGCTGAAAGCTATGCAAAAAACCACCCAGAAATTTTTAGTATTGAAATGTGGGGCGGTGCTACGTTTGATGTTTGCATGCGCTTTTTAAACGAAAGTCCGTGGTCGCGATTGAGACAGTTGCGAGAATTAATGCCCAATATTTTATTTCAAATGTTGTTGCGCGGTTCAAATGGTGTGGGCTACAAAGCATATCCAGATAATTTAATTGAGAAATTTATTGAAACCTCGTGGGAAAACGGTATCGATATTTTTAGAATTTTCGATTCGCTCAATTGGGTCAAAGCAATGGCACCAAGTATTGAATATGTGCGAAACAAAACGGGCGGTCTCGCTGAGGCTGCCATTAGTTATACGGGCGATATTCTGGATAAAAATAATACAAAATATACATTGGCATATTACACACAATTGGCCAAAGACCTTGAAAATGCTGGAGCCCATATTATCGCGATTAAAGATATGGCAGGACTACTCACGCCGTATGCCGCAACAGAGTTGATTGGCGCCTTGAAGGACACTATTGACTTGCCGCTACATTTGCATACGCATGACACATCTTCAATTCAATCTGCTACGTATTTAAAAGCGATTGAGGCTGGTATTGATGTAGTGGATGTTGCCCTCGCTGGATTGAGCGGATTGACATCCCAGCCTAATTTTAATAGCATTGTGGAGATGACCAAGCACCACGAGCGTGCAAATCCAATTAATATTCAATCTTTAAATTCTTATTCTAATTACTGGGAAGATGTTCGTGAATATTATTATCCGTTTGAGTCAGGCCTTAAAGCAGGAACGGCGGAAGTCTATACGCATGAAATTCCCGGCGGACAATACTCAAACTTACGCCCTCAGGCTATTGCGCTTGGATTGGGTGACCGTTTTAGCGAAGTGAAAAAAATGTATGCAGAGGTAAATACGCTCTTCGGAAATTTAGTAAAAGTGACCCCTAGTTCTAAAGTCGTGGGAGATATGGCGATTTACATGGTCACAAATAATTTGACCACTGCCGATATTTTTGAAAGAGGGGCAAGTTTATCGTTTCCTGAATCTGTAGTTAGTTTTTTTAAAGGAGACTTGGGACAACCCAAAGATGGTTTCCCAAAAGAGCTGCAAGCTATTATCTTAAAGAAAGAGGTTCCTTACACAGATAGACCTAACGCACATTTGGACCCCATCGATTTTGATGTGGAGTTTAAAGCTTTTAAAAAGAAATTTCAGAAAGACTTTAGCAGAGAAATTGCTTTTGAAGATTTCTTGAGCTACAGTTTATATCCCCGTGTTTTTGAACAAGCGCATGAAAAGTATAAACTGTTTGGTAGCGTTTCTATTTTACCCACTAAAAATTTCTTCTTTGGGATGCAGCAACGCGAGGAGATTATGATTGAGCTAGAGCCTGGAAAAACGATTATCGTCAAATTACTTTCGGTCACTCCTCCCAATGATGAGGGAAAACGCTTGGTGTTCTTTAAAGTAAATGGTGAAAACCGTTTTGTTGAAATCGAAGATAAATCAATGGATATAAAAATCCATCAAAAAACAAAAGCTGATGCGGAAAATGACAATGAATACGGCGCACCGTTACAAGGTATGCTCTATAAAATTCTGGTAAAAGCGGGCCAAGAGGTAAAAGAAAATGACCATTTGTTTATCATCGAAGCTATGAAAATGGAAACTACCGTGACGGCTTTAAAAAATGGAACGGTTAGCGCGGTCGAATTAAAACAAGGCGAAATGGTGATGACTGGAGATTTGGTTTTAAAAATAGAATAAATTTTTAGTCTTTTTTTAGTGCTTCGGAAATGTGACTACACTTTAATTTATTCAATACATTTAAGCCTTTGACATTGTTTCTTGGATATCATATTTCCGAAGAAAACCAATACAATGTATCTTCATTTTTATGAGTCATTATATATAAGTACTCTTTCCGAAGAAAATTTCAGAAAAAATACGCACACTACTATTTGTTATTCAAACAAATAAGATTACTTTTGCCAACCCTTAGAATAAGGACAGAAAATAATTATTAATATTAGACAAAGAACATAATGGATACATTAAGTTACAAAACAGTATCTGCTAACAAAGCCACGGTTGTAAAAGAGTGGTTAGTTGTAGATGCGGACGGGCAAACATTGGGTCGTCTTGCGAGTGAAGTTGCAAAATTACTTCGCGGTAAACACAAGCCTAGCTTTACACCTCACGTGGATTGCGGAGACAATGTGATTATCATAAACGCAAGCAACGTCCAATTAACAGGAAACAAGTGGGCAGACAAATCTTACATTCGCCATACGGGTTACCCAGGTGGACAGAGAAGTCTGACTGCTACAGAATTAAGAGACAAGAATCCAGCACGCGTTGTTGAAAAGGCGGTGAAAGGAATGTTACCTAAAAATAAATTAGGGGCAGTACTTTTTAGAAACTTGAAAGTGTATGCAGATGCAAACCACGGTCAAGAAGCTCAAAAACCAAGAGAAGTTAAAATTAACACCGCAACAAAATAATGGAGACTATACACAAAATCGGAAGAAGAAAAACCGCTGTTGCGAGAGTTTACCTAACTGAAGGTAAAGGACAGATCGTTATCAACAAGCGTCCACTTGATCACTATTTTACAACATCAACGTTGCAATACAAAGTAAAGCAACCACTAATGTTGACTGAAAACGAAACTACGTTTGACATCAATGTAAATGTTTTTGGTGGTGGAATTACAGGTCAAGCTGAAGCTATTAGACTTGCATTATCAAGAGCGATGTGCACATTGAATGACGAGAACAGAGGCATCTTAAAGCCAGAGGGACTTTTAACAAGAGACCCAAGAATGGTAGAAAGAAAGAAATTTGGACAAAAGAAAGCAAGAAAAAAGTTCCAATTCTCGAAACGTTAATATTATCAATGAACTGCCGCATGGCAGTTTGTTATACAAGTTCATATATATTATTATTAATAAGCTGTTAGTCCCGCTCTGCCGGGCGGGACAATTAGTTTAGTATCTAAATCATATTCGCCAAGCCGAAGAGATTGACATCTAGACATTACAGAACGTAAACTAAAACAAAAATGGCAACAGAAAACAACACAGAAGTTAAAGAACTTCTAAAAGCAGGTGTGCACTTTGGACACCTTACAAGAAAGTGGAATCCAAACATGGCTCCTTACATCTACATGGAGCGTAATGGAATTCACATTATCAATTTATACAAGACCGCTGCAAAAATTGAAGAAGCTAATGAAGCTTTGAAAAAAATAGCAGCTTCTGGTAGAAAAGTACTTTTCGTAGCTACCAAAAAACAAGCAAAAGACATCGTTGCAGATAAAGCAAAAGCTGCAAACATGCCATATATTACTGAGAGATGGCCTGGTGGGATGTTGACAAACTTTGTTACAATCCGTAAAGCTGTTAAGAAAATGGCAACTATTGATAGAATGAAGCAAGATGGTACTTTCTTAACACTATCTAAAAAAGAACGTTTACAAGTTGACCGTTTACGTGCGAAGCTAGAAAAGAACTTAGGTTCTATTAGCGAAATGAGTCGTCTTCCAGCAGCATTGTTTGTTGTTGATACAACTCGTGAGCACATCGCTGTAGCTGAAGCTATCAAATTAAACATTCCTATTTTTGCAATGGTTGATACAAACAGTGACCCTAGAGTTATTGATTATGTAATTCCATCAAACGATGACGCATCTAAGTCTATCGACAAAATCATGACTGCTGTATCTGATGCCATTATTGAAGGATTGGCAGAGCGTAAAGCTGGAAAAGATGACGATGGCGATGCTCCTAAAAAGAAGTCAGAAAAAAAAGAAGCTAAAACTCCTAAAAAGGATGCTACTGCTAAAAAATCAACTACGGTAAGTGAAGCTCCTGCAACTAGCGTTAGTGACGAAAAAGCAATGAAGGATGCAAAAAAACCTGTAAAACTAGAGTCTAAGCAAGAGACAATGGAAAAAGCAGGTTTAACCGGAGAAGAAGAATAATATTTATGCGACAATACAATTGTAATTTGCAATTGATACTTGTCTTCTTAAAAAAACAAGGTCGCCAAGTTCATTTCTAATTGAAATTTGCGAAGCGACTTTTTTTAATTAAACTATTTCATTACTAATATAACATATCCGCGAAAGCGCATATTACAAAATAAATTTTATCATGGTAAAAATCACTGCCGCACAAGTAAACGAATTAAGAAAAGCAACCGGAGCTGGAATGATGGACTGTAAAAATGCCCTCGTTGAAGCTGAAGGAAATATGGAAGATGCAGTTGCTGTACTAAGAAAAAAAGGACAAAAGATTGCCGAAAAAAGAGCCGACCGTGACTCAAGTGAAGGTGCTGTTGTTTCAAAAATCAACGACGCAAACACAAGAGGTGTTGTATTGTCTTTGAACTGCGAAACTGATTTCGTTGCAAATAACGATTCTTACACAGAAATGGCTAACAAAATGGCCGATATTGCAATAAACCACGACACAAAAGAATCTTTCTTAGCTGCAGATTTTGGCGAAGGAATGACAGTTGCTGAAAAATTAATCGAGCAAACTGGTGTTATTGGTGAAAAATTAGAAATCGGTGGTTTTGAAATTCTTGAAGCTCCTTTTGTTGGGACTTACATCCACGGAAAAAAGATTGGTGCATTAACTGGTCTTTCTGCTGCTGTTGACAATGCAGAGCAATTGGCTAAAGAAGTCTCAATGCAAGTTGCATCTATGGGAGCAACAACATTATCTTACAAAGACTTTTCACCAGAATTTGTTGCAAACGAAACTGAGGCTCGTATCGCTGTTATTGAAAAAGAAAATATTGAACTTGGACGTTTAGGAAAAACATTAAAAAATGTACCTACGTTTATTTCAAGAGCACAATTAACGGATGAGGTTTTAGCAAAAGCTGAAGAAGACGCAAAAGCTGAACTTAAAGCCGAAGGAAAACCAGAACAAATCTGGGACCGTATCCTACCTGGAAAGATAGAGCGTTTTATCGCAGATAACACAACTCTTGACCACGAGATGGCTTTGTTGGACCAAAACTTTATCATGGATGACAAGAAGAGCGTAGCAGACCACGTTGCTTCTTACGGTGATGTAAAAGTTGTAGGTTTTAAAAAAGTTACTTTGGCGTAAGCTGAAATTTTAAAATAAAAAATAATCCGTCTTCGGCATTTGCAGGAGACGGATTTTTTTCATTTAACTAGTAAATAATCAAATTGAGTAAATTCAATTTTTTATGATCCTTTTTGAAACTGTTTTTCCACCAGAACTTATGAAAGCAAAATAAACCCCGCTGCTCCATCTTTCTGTTTGAATAGTAACACTGCTTTCTTTTGATTTGCGTTCTATTATTTTACTACCAAGTGCATTATAAATTTCAATACCATCTATAATAAAGTCATTTTCTATTGTTAATGAATCCGAAGTTGGATTCGGATAAACAGCTAATGTTGTCAATGAGTTCTCTTGAGATCCAAGATTTGTGTTCACACCAAAAATAGTTTCATAAGTGGTTCCATAAAATTCGGCAGAAATATTATAAACTCCATCGGGCCAAGAACTGTCAACAGGAAAAACCCATTCGGCATAAGCACCTGTATAAGTAGGCCATGGCGATGTAAAATCATAATCATATAAAACTGAACCATCTGGCTTAGTGAATGTTATGTGCGTATTGTCATTTGTACGGATGTCACGATAAAAAATACGGAATACTACATCATCTCCTGGAACAAAGTTCAATTCTTCGTACGTATTTTCAACAACACCACAATCCGTATCAAAATTGGTAGAACTGTGTGTTGATAGGTGGTTTATTGCTGGCACAAAATAATCGGGTTGTTGTTCCCACCAACTTGTACTATTCATAGTATTGCAAGAACCTGCATAAGGGTCAATTAAAGCTCCATTGGCATCATAGACCTCAAAATGCAAATGCGGAATTACGCTACTACCTGAACTTCCAGCAGCCCCAAGATATTCTCCACTTTCAACAGTATCTCCAATATTTTTTGTTGTTATCGCTCCATCTTTAAAATGCCAATACCATGCTTGAGACCCATCTGTATGCTCTATGATTATACCATTCCAATTGGGATTCCCATTATTTAAACAATTTAAATCAAAATTACCATCTCGCTTGTCAATTATGATACCCGGAGCGGCAGCAACTACTTGCATGACTTCATCTTGCATATGTTTCCAAGGATAAGGCCATAACACAAAATCAGTTCCTTCGTGATTACCAGTTGCCCAATCGTAAGTGCGTTCGCCACAATTGTAATCTGTAAGGTTTCCATTGGGAGTAAGATCATGATCCACTTGGTTATTGATGATATAATATCCATATCCACCATAAATGGGGTTTGATCTAATAGGCATTATAAATAAAGGCGCGGCACCTTTGTGTAAAAATGCTTTTGAATCATTATTCTTTATTTGCTGTTTGTTTTGAGCAATCTTTAAACGGACGCTTTCACGTTGCGCATCTGTGATGCATTCGGTTTTTTCAATATTGGCTGAAAACAAACCAGTATTGAACGCATTAGGATTTGATTGTTGTACTTGCGCTGTAGCAATGATTGCGAAAGCACTGAAGATGTAAAATAATGGAAATTTCATAATAAAAGGTTTTAAAAATTAAGTATCAATTTTATACCTACATCGGAACAAATTAAAAATGTCATCACTAAAAAATTATTATTCTCTGAAATAGTATTCAAATTTATTATTTCTCAACTACACACTTTTTTACCTATTTTTGCACGCAGAAACACAACCGCTATGCACTACAAAAGAATATTACTCAAATTATCTGGCGAGGCCTTAATGGGCGAACGTCAATATGGTATTGACCCCGTAAGACTTCAAGAATATGCTGAGGAGATTAAAGAACTCGTCGATAAAAAGATTGAAGTCGCTATCGTAATAGGAGGTGGAAATATCTTTAGAGGAGTTGCCGGGGCAAGTCGCGGTATGGATCGTGTACAGGGCGACCACATGGGCATGCTTGCTACCGTTATCAACGGTCTTGCGTTACAGAGTGCACTTGAGGACGAAGATATTCCCACACGTTTGCAAAGTGCTATAAAAATCAACGAAGTTGCTGAGCCGTTTATTCGTCGTAAAGCAATGCGCCACATGGAAAAAGGACGCGTGGTAATTTTTGGTGGAGGAACTGGAAATCCATATTTCACTACAGATAGTGCGGCCGTTTTAAGAGCCATCGAAATCAAGGCAGATGTTATCCTAAAAGGTACCCGTGTTGACGGAATCTACTCTAGCGATCCAGAAAAAAACAGTGATGCCACAAAATTTGACGATATAAGTTTTGATGACGTATTACGAAAAGGATTGAAGGTTATGGACACAACCGCGTTTACCTTGAGTCAAGAAAACCAATTGCCTATCATCGTTTTTGATATGAATAAAAAGGGCAATTTGATGAAAGTGGTAATGGGAGAAAAGATAGGGACAAAAGTAAATTTGTAGGCTTTCGCCGAAATTTTAAAACAACAGCACCTGTTTTATTGTTTTAAAATTTCCGAAGAGAATAGCATTCATTACATCCTTTTTGTTTCAAAAAAATTAGAATCATATATTATAGAACACACGCCCCGTTATAAAAGCGGGGTTTATTTTTGGATTTATTTTTTACTTCCCCAAAATAAAAAGTGTTATTATTAAAATGGGGTTTCAAGAAAATAGACCCCGCTGAAAAAACGGGGTTAGTTCAACAATCCATTTAAATCGCTCCCACAAAAAAGTGGGATTATTAAAATGGTGTTTCACTAATAAATTACTATTTTTGGAATGGTCTGGTTTTTGACTTAGACGTAATGTTAAACAAATTGGAATTTCCGCGAAAGTGTGAAATCGAATAAATTAAAACAGGTATCCCGTAATGTAGGGACATTAAAAATGGAAGACGAAATTGATTTTATTATAGACACGGCAAAAGAGGCAATGGCGAACGCGCTCACGCACCTTAAAAAGAAATTTGTAAACATACGTGCCGGAAAAGCTTCTCCAGCGATGGTTGGTGGAGTGATGGTAGACTATTACGGTAGTTCTACTCCTTTGAGCCAAGTTGCCAATGTAAGCACCCCAGATGGTATGACGATTACTATTGCTCCTTGGGAAAAAGGCCTGATTCCAGATATTGAAAAAGGGATTCATCTTGCAAATTTAGGTTTCAACCCAATGAACAATGGAGAAAGTGTGATTATTAACGTACCACCGTTAACAGAGGAACGTCGTCGTGATCTTGCAAAACAAGCAAAACATGAGGCAGAAGAGTCAAAAATTGGAGTTCGTAACGACCGTAAAAATGCTATGAACGAAATTAAAAATCTTGATATTAGTGAAGACCTTCAAAAAAATCTTGAAGAGGATGTTCAAGAAATGACCGATACTCACATTAAAATTATCGACGAATTATTGAGCGTGAAGGAAAAAGAAATTATGACTGTATAAACGTTCATAATTAAGTTAAACTATACACAATAAAGCGGCTCTAATGCCGCTTTATTTATATTTTTGAACCAACAACCTTACTCTTTTGCAACTCTATGCGCTACTATATTTTAATTATTTTATTGATAGCTCCATTATTCTGCTTTGCACAAGAGCCTGCAATCCAAACCAAACAAGACACAACCGCTAATAGATCAGAAAAAAAAGAAAGTCCCTTTGTAACAGGTTTCTATCCCATAAGTTTTTTTGATGTTGACCTTAAGTACATCATAAAGTATAACAATTATGAAGGTTTACGATTGGGAATTGGCGGTGTAACTAATGACAAACTAAGCGACCGTTACAAGATAGGCGGTTATTTTGCTTATGGTTTTAAAGACCGCGATATAAAATTTAGTTTAGGAAACAGTCTTCGTCTCAACAAAGAAAAAAAGACTTGGATTAACCTTTATTATATTGATGATATCGCCGAAATTGGTTCGTTCAGTTATTTGACGGATAGCCGAGTGTATTCTGTCTTTGAGCCTCGTTTGGTGAATGTTACTCAATTTTACAAACATCGTACTTGGCAGACCAATATTCAAACCGAATTTTCTCCAAAATTTTTAGCTGAAGGAAGATTATCCCGCAGCCGTATCGAGCAAATAGAAAATTATCATTACCTTCTTGACGGAAGTCCGATTTCAGATTATGAAACTGCCGAAGCTACCGTTTCAGTAAGAATTAGTCCTAAAACCAATTTCTTCACTGCGGAAGATGGCCGTATTGAATATTTTGATGGGTTTCCTAAAATTAGTGCCCAAATAACCCAAGGTTTCAGCGGCATTACCGAAAGTGATTTTGATTATACCAAGTTTGGTTTAAAACTCGATTATTACATAAAAAGAACCAACCTTACTTCCACAAATTTTTTACTTGAGGGATTATTGGCAACGGGCGATGTTCCCTTAACGCACCTTTTTCATGTGTATCCCAATAACCCAACGAAGGATGAAATTTTACAACGCTTCTCTGTCGCAGGTCGCCGTAGTTTTGAAACCATGTATTTTGGTGAGTTTTTCTCGGACAAACTTGCATCGCTTCAAATACGTCATAGCTTAAGAAGATTTGAAATTGCCGAATGGTTTAGGCCAGAACTAGTTATTGTTACCCGACACGCTATCGGAAATATGGACAATCGTGAAGATCATATAGGCATTCCATTCAACACACTTGAACAAGGTTTTAACGAATCTGGATTTGAAATCAATAAAATCGCGTTCGGATTTGGATTGAGTTTCGCATACCGTTACGGTTTTTACAATCTGCCAGATTTTGAAGATAATGTATCTGCAAAATTTACTTTTTACCTCAAACTTTAATAAATAGCACCAACCTCCCATTCCCACAATTCAAATCCTTACTTTTGTAAATTACAGTAAGAAATTTATTCATTGAACAAACTTTTTAGCATAGGATTTTGGAGTGCCACGGCTCGTTTCATCTTAAGAAACAGAACCTTTATCATCATCGGTATCGTGCTGCTCACCGTATTCTTTGCCATGCAATGGAAGCACATGCGCTTCACGTATAATGAGGCAAACTTACTTCCGGATGACCACGAGATTAACCAAGAATATAATGAATTCCTGTCAAAATTTGGCGAAGAAGGAAACCTCATTGTCTTTGGCGTAAAAGATAGTTTACTATTCACGCCTAAAAATTTTAAAGCTTGGAATTCCCTTTCAACAACATTAAAAAAAGACCCCAGTGTTGAACTAACACTTTCCCTAGGCGACCTTCAAAAATTAGAAAAAGACGACGAAAAGGAAGGGTTTGTATTGACACCGCTGGTAAAAGATACTGTTTTCACTTTTGAAATATTAGATCGATTACAGTATGAATTGTTTGAAAAACTACCCTTTTATAACGGATTAGTCTATAGCCCGGACAAAACAGGAGTACGAACAGCAGTATATCTCAAAAAAGACATTGTCAACACCCCAGCCAGAAAAGAGTTTATTGAAAATGTATTAATTCCAAAAATAAAAGAGTTTGAGACCCAAACTGGTATTGAAGTACATACCTCTGGAATGCCTTACATTCGTACGCTCAATTCTCAAAATATTATTGACGAAATAGGCTTATTTATTGGTGCGGCACTTTTGGTCACTTCATTGATTTTCTTCTTTTTCTTTAGATCTTTTAGAGCAACCTTTATTTCAATGATTACTGTAATTATTGGTGTCATGTGGTCTTTCGGGATTCTTGGTTTGCTGAAATATGAAATTACGGTTTTAACAGCTCTAATTCCGCCATTGATTATTGTTATAGGGATTCCCAATTGTATATTTCTTATTAATAAATACCAACAAGAAATTAAGCAACACGGTAATCAAGCTAAGTCTTTACAACGTGTTATTGCCAAAGTAGGGAACGCTACATTGATGACCAATGTGACGACGGCTTCAGGATTTGCAACATTTATTTTAACCAATAGCCAATTATTGAAAGAGTTTGGTGTGGTTGCTTCCATTTGTATTATCGCGATCTTTTTACTCTGCTTGTTTATTATCCCGATTATTTACAGCTATATGCGGGTGCCAAAATATAAGCATCTCAAACACTTGAATAAAGGTTGGATAAACAGTTTTGTGGACTGGATGGAAAATATGGTTCGCAAAAACCGTATTGCTATTTATATTGTTTCAATTTCACTATTGTGTTTAAGTATTATTGGAATTTTTAATATTAAAATTTCAGGAAGTATTATTGAAGACATGCCCAAGAATACAGACTTTTTCAGGGACATTCGTTTCTTCGAAAAGGAATATGAAGGCATCATGCCGTTAGAAATTTTAATCGATACAAAACGCAAACAAGGTGTAATGAAACTCGCTACGTTAAAGCGAATGGATGAGTTACAAGAATATATTGAAGAAATCCCTGAGTTTTCAAAACCTCTTTCTGTTGTTGACTTGGTAAAATTTTCAAAACAAGCTTATTATAATGGTAATCCTGAATATTATCAACTGCCCAATAGCCAAGAGCGAACGTTTATTTTAAGTTATGCAAAAAGTAACGCGAGCAATACCAATTTACTCACAAGCTATGTAGATAGTACCGGGCAATATGCTCGTATTACGGCGTTTATGAAAGACACAAAGACGGATCGCTTTGATAGAATTGAAGAAGATTTAAAGGCTGAAGCTGCTAAAATTTTCCCAGAAGACAGATACGATGTGACGTTTACGGGTAAGGCATTGGTCTTTCAAAAAGGAACAAAATATCTCGTCAATAATTTGATTTTATCACTATCCCTTGCCATTTTACTCATTGCGTTATTTATGGCGTGGATGTTTAGAAGCTTTAAAATGATACTCGTTTCATTACTTCCCAATTTACTCCCTTTACTTGTCACAGCAGGTATTATGGGCTTTGTTGGGGTTCCTATTAAACCTTCAACAATTTTAGTGTTTAGTATTGCTTTTGGGATTTCGGTGGATGATACCATTCACTTTCTTGCCAAGTATAGACAAGAATTGATTGCCAACGATTGGAAGATTAAAAAATCTGTGTATGCTGCGCTGCGGGAGACTGGGGTGAGTATGTTCTACACTTCAATTGTACTGTTCTTTGGATTTTCGGTATTTACGATTTCAAGTTTTGGAGGTACAGTTGCACTGGGCGCTCTTGTTTCGGTAACGCTTGTTTTTGCGATGTTGGCCAATTTGTTATTGCTTCCGTCACTATTACTTTCGCTGGAAAAAAGCATTGCCAATAAAGAAACATTTAAAAAACCGGCATTACGTATTCTTCCAGACAATATGGATGATGAGGATAACATTTCTGAAGAGAAAACTCCAAAACCTAATAAAAATTAGAAGCTTTCCATTTTTAAAATTTCTGAATTAAAAAGTATCTTTACCCCCTATAAAAATTGACCATGAAACATACTGATATTGTCCACGTTTTACAACAAGAACCGTCTTTGCACGAAATTACCGTGCGCGGTTGGGTGCGCTCTTTTAGGAGTAATCGCTTTATTGCTTTGAACGACGGCTCAACAATTAACAACATTCAATGTGTGGTTGATTTTGAGAATTTTGAAGAAGAAACGTTAAAAAATATCACTACTGGTGCTGCAATTGAAGTGAGCGGTTTATTAGTTGAAAGTCAAGGGCAAGGGCAAAAAGTAGAGATTCAAGTTTCAAAAGTTGAAGTTCTTGGAACTGCAGATCCAGAAGAAGTGAAGTTGACGATACTTTCGCCAAAACGACACAGCCTTGAAAAATTGCGCGAACAAGCGCATTTAAGAGTGCGTACAAACACTTTTGGCGCTGTAATGCGTGTTCGTTCTAAGTTGTCATTTGCGGTGCATGAGTACTTTCAGAAAAACGGTTTTTACTATATGCACACGCCTATTATCACGGGAAGCGATGCCGAAGGTGCGGGTGAAATGTTTAAAGTAAGTGCGCTGGACCCTAAAAATCCGCCTCTCGATGACCACGGAAATGTTAATTACAAAGAAGACTTTTTCGAAAAAGAAACCAATCTAACCGTAAGCGGACAGCTAGAAGCTGAAACATACGCGATGGGATTGGGAAAAGTATATACGTTTGGCCCTACGTTTAGAGCTGAAAATAGCAACACCTCAAGGCACTTGGCTGAATTCTGGATGATTGAACCAGAGGTTGCTTTCAACAATTTGGCAGACAACATGGATCTCGCTGAAGATTTTATCAAGTATGTTATTAAATATGCATTGGACAATTGCCAAGACGATTTAGAGTTTTTAGAAAATAGATTGCTTGAAGAAGATAAAGTAAAGCCAGCTGCAGAGCGCCAAGAAATGAAGTTGCGCGAAAAGTTGCACTTTGTCATAGACAATAACTTTAAGCGCGTAAGCTATACAGAGGCGATTGATATTTTGAAGAATTCAAAGCCCAATAAGAAGAAAAAATTCAATTATATCATCGAAGAATGGGGTGCTGATTTACAAAGCGAGCACGAGCGTTTCTTGGTTGAAAAGCATTTTAAATGTCCTGTAATCTTGTTTGATTATCCTGCAACCATCAAAGCATTTTATATGCGTTTGAACGAGGATGAAAAAACAGTACGTGCAATGGATGTTTTATTCCCTGGCATTGGCGAAATCGTAGGTGGTTCGCAACGTGAGGAGCGTTACGATGTGTTGAAAAAGAAGATGGAAGCGATGGATATTAGTGCAGAAGAATTGTACTGGTATTTGGATTTGAGAAAATTTGGAACGTGCACTCATAGTGGTTTCGGACTTGGGTTTGAAAGACTTGTATTGTTCGTTACCGGAATGGGGAACATTAGAGATGTCATTCCTTATCCAAGGACTCCGGGGAATGCGGAGTTTTAAGAATATCACAACGTTTTATTAAATCCAGCTACAAATCAAATTTGTAGCTGGATTTTTTTTAACTTTATATTTCCGAAGTACTTTTGGGAAACCTAATTATAATCAATGCTTAAACAATATTTAAATTTTAAATTATCTCAAAAATTATCTCCACAACAAATACAGTTGATGAAGTTAATTCAATTGCCCACGCAGGCTTTTGAGCAACGTATTTCGCAGGAAATGAATGAAAACCCTGCTTTAGAAGGCGGAAAAGAGGAAGCTGAAAAATTTGATGAAGACATCAACGATGACTACCAAGATGATTATGATGAAGGCACAGAAGTAATTGAAGCCGAAATTAATGTGGATGACTATTTGAGTGATGATGAAACTCCTAGCTATAAATTGTCTGCCAAGAATTATAGTGCCGATGACGAAGAAACAAACATGCCGTATGCTTCGGGGACTTCTTTCAATCAGCATTTATTACAACAGCTCAACACCTATCGTTTTACCGAAGATGAAAAGGAAATTGCTAAATTTTTAGTGGGTAGCGTTGACGAGAGCGGTTATATTCGTAGAGAATTAGCAGATATTGTCGACGACCTTGCATTCACTCAAAATGTCTATACAGACGAATCAAAGGTTGAAAAAGTTTTAAAAGTTGTGCAAGAATTAGACCCTGCGGGAGTGGGTGCGAGAGACTTGCAAGAATGTTTAGAATTGCAATTAGTAAGAAAAGAGCAAACACCTTCTGTAGCATTGGCAACTTCCATTATTGAAAATGCTTTTGACCATTTTTCAAAAAAACATTATAAGAAACTGATTGCTAAATTTGACATCACCGAAGATCAACTTAGAGATGCCATTAATGAAATAGAACATCTAAACCCAAAACCGGGAGGTGCCGTTTCCAGCGGTACACGAATGACGGAACATGTGGTTCCAGATTTTGCTATTAAAATTGTTGATGGTAAATTAGAGTTGACATTAAACGGCCGAAATGCTCCAGAACTTCATGTTTCTAGGGAATATACAAACATGCTCAAAGGGTACAAAGAATCTAAGGACAAATCGAAATCCCAAAAAGATGCGGTGATGTTTATTAAGCAGAAATTGGACGCGGCAAAATGGTTTATTGATGCTATTAAACAGCGTCAACAAACGCTTTTTGTCACAATGAACGCTATTATGCATCGTCAAGAGGAATATTTTTTAACAGGTGATGAGCGTAATTTAAGACCTATGATTTTAAAAGATATTGCAGATAAGATTGACATGGATATTTCAACTGTTTCGAGAGTTGCAAACAGTAAATATGTCGATACACCTTATGGAACCAGATTGATTAAGGATTTCTTTAGTGAATCTATGAAAAACGACCAAGGCGAAGACGTTTCGACAAAAGAAATAAAGAAAATTCTTGAAATCACTATTGGTGAAGAAAATAAGAGAAAACCTTTGACCGATGATAAACTTGCCAAAATTTTAAAAGAAAAAGGATATCCCATTGCGAGAAGAACGGTTGCCAAATACAGAGAGCAATTAGACTTACCAGTTGCTAGGCTAAGAAAAGAAATTTAATGAACTTTTTACTGCGCATTGCCGCATATATATTTCACCCACTCTTTATGCCATTACTGGGTGTGACAACCTATTTTTTAGTGACGCCACGCTTTATGGAGCCACAATTTATGATGGCAAAAATATATGCAGTTATCATCATCACTATTTTTATTCCACTTGTTTCATATTTCCTATTAAGAAGTTTAGGCCTTGTAAACACTATTCATTTAGAAGATATCGCAGAACGTAAATACCCTTTGATGGCACAATGTCTATTGGTTTTACTATTAATGAAAATGGTTTTTAAACCATACGATGACCCCGAATTGTATTACTTCTTTGTTGGTATTCTATTCACCACAATGACAGCGCTTTTTCTGGTATTCTTTTCGTTCAAGATTAGTTTACATCAAATGGCAATCGCGGGTGTAACGATGTTTATTATTGGCTTAAGTATCCATTTTCAAATCAATTTGATATATACAATGGCTTTCTTTTTTGTCGTTAATGGATTGGTAGCCACATCAAGACTTCACACAGAGTCTCACACATATCCTGAACTCATAGGAGGCTTTTTTATAGGCGTAATTCCTCAGCTTATCCTTTTTGGTTATTGGTTATAAAATATAGAAGATAAGCCCTAATTTTAAAGGTCTCATGTCCACTGGCTCACCGCTAGTAGTTACAGCATCTGTAAATAAAGGTGTAATTGCATAATGCGCATAGAAGTTCACTGTATTATAACCAAACGAAAGGGAAGCTCCCAAACGCATATTATTAAATTCTGAAATATCTGTTTGATTAACATTATTACCAGATTGTTTAAAAGAGGCTTTATACCAATACGTATATCCCAATCGAACACCAGCATAAACTCTCCAAAATTTATAGCTCTCAGCTGTTGAAGAGCGCCACCTCAATTCAAGCGGAATCTCTAATGTTGACATACTAAATCTATTGCGGTCATATGTAACATCGTCTTCGTCTAAAATGGTGAATATTGAAGTATCTTGTGGTGTTTCTCCAATGAATAATGTTTGCCCATATTCATCAAAAGAAACGCCTGCCCCTAAAGCAACAGCTATATTTCTTCGATTATTAATTGGCATATCTCTTAAATAGCCAAAATGAATCCCACCAGTCAAACCTCTTGTTTGTGCGTCGCCAGGCTTGTTGAGTAATAAATTGTAATTAACTCCAATATAAAACTGATCTTCCCTGTATTTTGAATCAACCGCAACATTTTCCACAACATCCTCTTGACTATAGATATGCATAGTAACACTAGAAACAAATGAAAAGGTGATATAAAGAAGCCATTTTTTCATAGGATAAATATAGTTGTAATTACGAACTTCATAAAATTAAAAAAGCCTCTTCTAAACGAAGAGGCTTCCCATTAATTATCTAAGAATATTAATTGCCAGTCAACTCATTTCCTGGTGTCGTGATATAAATCACTTTTACCATATTTAAATCTCTCAACTTTTCTTTAATATCGGTTACTAAACCTGTATTAGTATCTTCATCAACTTTTAAAGCAACAACAACACTATTTTGAAGTTCTGGCAGTAACTTAGCGCGCTCTTCAGTAAGTGCAAATTGTAATCCATTAACATCAGTATACTTATCACCTATTTGGATTTTACCTTCAGTACCGTATTTATCTTGATAGCGCGCACTAGGCTTGCCAGCGTAAATATATACAGAACGGTCTTTTTGAAGTTTTTCAACCTGATCTGCTTTTGGTAATTGTTGCTGTACCATCAAATTATCCTTTCTTAATACAGTTACAACCATAAAGAAGAACAATAACATAAATACAATATCAGGTAATGAAGCAGTATTTACTGCAGGTAACTCACCACCTTTTTTCTTATTAAATTTTGACATTTTTTGTTCTTTTTAAATTTACTGTTGCTTGGTATCTGCTTCAGATAATTTCATTGGAAATAGCTCCTGAATTTCCTTTAAACGATCTTTTGCCTTTTCTATATTTCCTTTGTAGCTACCTTCATCAATCGCTTTGTTTACTTCAGTAAATTTCCAACCGTACAAACGTTGCGACTCTCTATCTCTTAAAAAATTATAAGCACCTACAAGTTCGTTTTGAACTTGAATGTACATAGAATATGTACTTTCGCGGTCATTCTTTACTGTAATAACTGCCTTCTCAGGATTATCTGATGACGCAGGGTTTTTTCTGCCCTTGCAGTAGGTACACGTACCATCCCCACCATTATCTAAGAATTCAATAGCAGCTTGACGTAAGTCTTCTACTTGCATCAATTCATTTTCAACAAGCATATCGTTGCTTCTATTAATTGCTACGATAAAGATATTCTTCTCCTTAATAGGTGGAGGAGTTTCCTCTTTTTCCTGCTTAGGTGGTAACTGACGTGCTATCCCTTTATCTTTCTCAATAGTAGTTGTTACCAAGAAAAAGATAAGCAACAGGAAAGCGATGTCTGCCATAGACCCTGCATTTACTTCTGGTGTTGCTCTTCTTCCCATGATTATCTTGTTGTTAATTTCTTCACTCCACTAAATACCATTGCAATTACAGCTAAAATTGCCATAATATAAAAAGCATAAAGTCCAGTTCCAATCCATTTTGATGTTTGCGCTGTAATAATTTCTCCTTCTCTATTAGTAGATTCTACTCCCGTTGAAAGCGCATACGCGATAACAAAAATGAGTAAAAATGCACCGATTGAAATTAAAGTCTTCTTTATGTTTCCTTCAAAGAGACCTTTGAGAACAAATATTAATACAGCCACTAATACTATAGCAAACGTAATATAAGCTACATATAGTATGCCATCAAGTCCTTCTCCACCACTCTCGATGATAGCTTCATCTCCTTTTGCCACAATCATTCCCCAAAGAACAATACCTGCGACACTAAGTATGAGTGCTACGATTTTTAAAATTTTATGTAAAGCCATTTATTTGGTTTTTAAAGTATTACTTTCTGTTTTTATAGTCAATCAACATGTCAATCAATGTGATAGACGCGTCTTCCATACTATTTACAATACTATCAATCTTAGCGATGATATAATTGTAAAAAATTTGTAGGATAATTGCTACTACAAGTCCAAATACTGTTGTCAAAAGTGCCACTTTAATACCACCAGCAACTAATGAAGGGTTCATATCTCCAGCTGCTTCAATTTTATCAAAGGCCGTAATCATACCAATTACCGTACCCATAAAACCAAGCATTGGAGCCAGTGCGATAAATAAAGATACCCAAGAAACGTTTTTTTCCAATTGTCCCATTTGAACACCACCGTAAGCTACAACTGCTTTTTCTGCAGCCTCGATACTCTCATCTGCACGGTCAAGACCTTGATAGTATATCGATGCTACAGGTCCTTTTGTGTTACGGCAAACTTCTTTAGCTGCTTCAACACCACCACTGTTAAGAGCGTCTTCAACATTTTGAGCTAACTTTTGAGTGTTTGTGGTTGACATATTCAAGAAAATAATTCTCTCGATTGCCATCGCCAATCCTAAGATCAAACAAACAAGTACAATCCCCATAAACAAAGGTCCCCCTTGAATAAAACGCTCTTTTAATTGTTGATGCCATCCTAGTTCTTCAGCCCCGTCGACTGCTTCTACTTCTTGAACAAATGTTACAGTAGCTGCTTCTACTAATGTGTTTGAGGTTGTTGGCGCATTAAGAGCTGTTGCGTTTGCTGATAAAGTTCCCGCAAAAACAAGTGCGGCAATTGCCATAATAGAAAATAATTTTTTCATTGCTATCGACTTAAAGTTTGATTTTAAAATTGGTTTAATTTAAGATTTTAAAGATATAAAAATATTTATGGAAACAACAAAAATATATTAAGACCTGTAACAAATAATTTATTTTACCGACGCAACAGTAACGGTACACGCTAATTGTTAACCTATTATATATACATATTAACTTACCGTTAATTTAGAAATAATCTGTAATAAATTGAATTTTTATCAGCCCATAATCACCATAAAGACAAAAAAACACTAAAATTTCCTTATTCTATCTTTAAACCAAACAAAGTTGCGCCTATTTTCAACCTTAGTATTAAAACAAAAAATGATAAGGTTTATTGTTGGGATTGAGATTGTCCCTAAAAGAAAAACCGATTACAAGAAAAATGCAATCGGTTTAAGTATTTAGCAGAAAGGAAGGGATTCGAACCCTCGATACGTTGCCGTATACACGCTTTCCAAGCGTGCGCCTTAAGCCACTCGGCCACCTTTCTAATTCTTTTTTGCAAATATCGTAAAAAGCATCACCACTTAAAATTTCCGAAGCTATTCTTTTAACTCATTTCTCCACGCAACGATGTTTCAAAAGCATGCTTAAATTCTGAAACCGGAATATCTTGCTTTAATAGGTACATCAATTTTGTGATGGCCGCTTCAGTGGTAATATCTTTTCCGCTAATTATGCCCATTTTTTTCATCGCCGTACTTGTTTCATAATGCCCCATCGCAACACTACCACCTGCACATTGTGTGATATTTATAACAGGAATGTTGCGCTTTAACAAGCCTTTTAACGCATCTAAAAACCAAGGCTCAGTAGTGAGGTTTCCACTGCCGTAGGTTTCTAAAACCAGCCCTTTCATACCTTGGTAAGAAAAAATGTGAGTAATAGTCTCCTTTGTAATTCCTGGAAACATTTTGACGAGGACAATATTAGACTCTAACTCTTTATGCACCTTTAAAACAGTGTCTTTACCTACTTTTAAAAGGGCTCGTTTGTCAATATCAAGGTGCACCCCGCTTTCAGCAAGGGCAGGATAATTTAATGAGGCAAAGGCTTCAAAATGTTCTGCATTAATTTTTGTGGTTCGGTTTGCGCGGTACAATTTATATTCAAAATACAGCCCTACTTCCTTAATAACGGGGCCATCTTTTCCCCTTTGTGAAGCTAGCTGAATGGTAGTAATCAAATTTTCTTTTGCGTCTGTCCTCAAATCGCCAATGGGCAGTTGAGACCCCGTAAACAAAACTGGCTTGGCAAGATTTTCTAACATAAAGCTCAATGCCGAAGCAGTATAAGACATGGTATCACTACCGTGCAAAACCACAAAACCATCAAAGTCGTTATATCCATCTTCAATAATGGTAACGAGTTGTTTCCAATATTCGGGATTCATGTTTGAGCTATCTATGGGCGAATCAAAACTATGCGTATCAATTTCACAATCCAGCAACTTAAGCTCGGGAATGTGCTTCAACAGGTCATCAAAGTTGAAATTACTCAACGCACCTGTCTCAAAATTCTTGATCATCCCAATAGTTCCACCAGTATATATAAGGAGTATGTTTGGTTTTTTATGCATCGGTACTAATATTATTTTTTTTAGATTTCTTCGGAAATAGTAAAGCTTTAAAAACCCTTTAAATTTTGGAATCTTTTATTGTTTTCTTTCTTCGGAATATTTCTTTTCCTTACTAAAATTTTAAACATCAGTCAAATTTCCGAAGACATCAAACGCATTTTTAGTGGTTTGTTTGGCGACCTCTTCTTCCGAAATATCATACACCTCAGCCACCTTTTTACATATTAATGAAATATAGCTGCTCTCGTTGCGCTTACCACGAAAAGGTACCGGCGCAAGGTAAGGCGAATCTGTTTCAAGCACAATGTGCTGCAACGGAATCTGATTTAAAAATTGGTCAATCTTTCCATTTTTAAACGTCACAACCCCACCTATTCCTAATTTCATATTCAAAGAAATCGCTAGTTTCGCTTGCCCAATGTTGCCCGTAAAACAATGAAAAATTCCAAATAGGTCATCGCTTTTTTCGGTTTCCAATACTTCAAAAACCTCATCAAACGCATCTCTGCAATGAATGACAATAGGCAGTTTGTACTTTTTTGCAAGCGCAATTTGGTTTCTAAAAGCATCTTGTTGAATTCCCAATGTGCTTTTATCCCAATATAGATCTATGCCAATTTCGCCCACAGCGATAAAATTATTTTCTTCAAATTGCTTAGCTACGTGAGCGAGTTCTTCTTTATAATTTTCTTTTACGCTGGTGGGATGCAGACCCATCATCAAATGTATATTGTTAGGGTACGCTGCTTTTAAATCATACATAGATTGCGTGTGCTCGGCATCTATGGCAGGAAGATAAAAATGCTGAACGCCCTCGTCAAACGCACGTTGCATCATAGCATCGCGGTCTTCAACGAAAGCATCGCTGTATAAGTGGGTATGGGTATCAATTAACATGCTACAAATCTAGGCATTTTGTTTACTATCTTTACAAAAAAAGAAGTTGCAACTACGTGAAATTTTAGAGACAAAGGGATTTGTAAGAGTTCCTTTAAAAGCAATGGCTTCTGGTCACTATTCCTGTGTTATTAAATTAAATGGCATTAAAGGAACTTTTATTGTCGACACAGGAGCTTCCACCAGTTGTATTGGTTTTGATTTTATTGATTATTTTAAACTGAAAAGTATTGAAAGTGATGTTATTGCTGCAGGAGCCGGAGCGACCGACATGAAAACACAACTTTCTGAAAATAACAAACTTACCTTAGGGAAACACATCACTCAAAAAATGAATTTTGTTCTTTTTGACCTCTCACACGTAAACAAAGCCCTATCACAAATTGACCCCAATGTAGTTCATGGAATCATAGGAGCAGACTATCTAAAAAACAACAGAGCGGTAATAGACTACGGCCGTAATTGTTTGTATCTCAAATAATTTAAGGATTTTCTAAAAATAAATTCTTAAATTATAGTAAATTTACGTCTCCTCCCAAATTTAAATGAATATTCGAATACTCATATTTTTAATAGCGCTGCTATCATTTCAACTTGCCATTTGTCAAGATATTGAGCATTACCAATATGTCTTAGCAACAACAAATGACCTAGACAAAAAGCTAGAGTCGCTTGATTCATTGTTGTCAAAAACATTTGAAAAAGATGATGAAAAATTCATTAAATATAGCTTGGAATATATTGACCTAGCAAAAGAAAGCGACCTTTTTGAAGATGCTGCCAAAAAAGCTATCAATCTTCAATTTCCACTTACCACATCTGGCAAAGATCCATTTAAAGCAGCAACAGTCCTAACCAGTATTCTTGCTAATAAGTATAAAATTAAAGACAGCTTTCTTTTAGGTAGTTTATACTACAGAAAAGGTAAGGCTTATCATGGTGTCTCATTCGAAGATGCCGTAGAAAACTACGCGCTTGCTATTGAAAACTTTGCTGAAAAAGATATACTCCATAAAGCAGATGCCTATCTATATAAAGGACATGCCAATTCAAACTTAGGGAACTTCATTCAAGCTGGCAGCGATTATAATAAAGCATACAATTTATATGAAGCCAGTGGTGACATTCAATATATGCTCTACGCTCGACAAGGAAATATTACTATGCTGAGTAAAAACGGATTTTATGAGGATGCAGAAAAAGAACGGAAAAAATTTATAAATGAGGTTCTTAAGTTAAATAGACCTGAAGATTTAACAGTAGCCTATTATAATCAAGCCCTTGATTATAAACATACTGGCAAGTATGATTTAGAATTAGAATACTTAGAACTAGCAGAACAAAATGTAAAGGATTTAAAAGATGCTGATTTCATGATATTCATCAGCGCACTTTTATGTGAGTATTATATTCGTGAAAACAATTTGAAAAAAGCAATTGAAAATTACGAGATCATGACTGCTATTAGCTTTGACAAAACTAGCGAATTCGATAAAGCTTTAGTTTTCAATGGAGCGAGCGCACGGTATTTTGAGAAAATGGGAGAGTATGAAAAAGCGCTTCAAGCTGGTTTGGAGAAGCTCAAATTAGCAAAAATGTTTGGCCATAATGAAGAAATTATAGATGCCCACCAACTACTCGCCGATATATATACAAAACTGGGCAACTTTGAAAAAGCGCTTTTTAATAAAGACGAGTACATTAATTTAAAAGAAAAAACATTCAGTAAAACAAACCTTAACTCATTAGCACGTTATCAAACGCTTTACGAGACAGAAAAGAAAGAAAAAGAGCTCGTAGAGAAAACCGCAAATATTGAACGTCTACAAGCGCAAAATAGCGAGTTCAAAAAACAATCCATATATCTAAGCGTAGCCGGGGTTCTACTCTTTGGAATCATTCTATTATATCGAGCGCAACGGCATCATAAAACCAATAAAATATTACAAGAACGTTTTAGTCAAGATTTACTCATCTCTCAAGAAGAAGAACGAAAACGAATTTCTAGCGACTTACACGACGGTCTCGGACAACGTTTACTTGTGCTCAAAAACAAGCTCATAGCCAAAGGAGATTTAGAGAGTCAAAAAATGGTCGATACCACCATTGAGGAAGTAAGGACAATTACACGAGATCTTCATCCTTTTCAACTACAAGAACTTGGAATTACAAAAGCCATAGAGCACACCATTTCAGAAATAGATGAAAATACTACCTTGTTTATTTCTTCGGAAATAGATAACATCGATAACGTTTTTTCAAAAGAACAAGAAGTAAACATTTATCGTATTGTGCAAGAAGGGCTGAGCAATGTAGTAAAACACGCTAAAGCCGAAGCCACAAAATTGACCGTTAAAAAGGCAGCAAATTCGGTAATCATTGCCATTAGAGATAATGGGGACGGATTTGACTTTCCAGAAAAGTATAATGACACAAAATCATTAGGATTAAAAACGTTGCTTGAGAGAACAAAGTTTTTAAATGGCCAGATGAAGGTACAATCCAAAAAAGAAAACGGTACCTTACTAGAATTTCAATTTCCAATTTAATGTACAGAAAATCAATTATAATAGCAGACGACCATCCATTGCTCTTAAAAGGGTTAAATGATTTTCTAACAGAAAAAAAATACAACATTGTTGGGAGCGCCGCTAATGGCAACGAGGCAGTAGAATTAATTATAACATTAAAACCTGAAATAGCAATACTCGATATTCAAATGCCATTTATTTCCGGAATTGAAATTGCAAAATTGTGTAAGGCAAATGCCTATAAAACCAAAATTGTACTCATCACACTTCACAAAGAAAAAGAACTCTTTAAAAAAGCAAAAGACTTAAATATTTATGGATATATATTAAAAGAATTTGCGCTCGAAGAAATCGAAAATTGCATTAAAACAGTAAGCCAAGGACATCAATATTTTAGCGAGAATATGAAAAAACTTCTCGGTGTTGAGCCAATAAAAGATAGCTCAATAAGCATGCTTACACCTTCTGAAAAGAAAATACTAAAACTAATCGCTCAAGACATGACAAACAAGGAAATTGCTTCTCTCCTTTTCATTTCATATAGAACAGTAGAAAAACATCGTAGTAACATAATAACAAAGTTAAATTTAGAACCGAAGACAAATAGCTTGCTCATTTGGGCAAAAAAACATCAATCTTAAGACCCTCTTTTACTACAAAACACGTAAAAACACTCATAACCCTTTCCTCTAAAATCCCGATATTTGTTGCGAAATCATTTTTTAAATGAAGGACAATATGGAACATACAAGCGGATACTCGAGCAAACGACTTTTGTTTATTGTTTTAATAATTATTGTAATTAGCGTTATTGGTATGAATGTCCTTAACTATTTTATTTAAATTTTTTCAATAAAAAAGCCCGCAATCAAACTAATGATTGCGGGCTTTTTTATTTTCAACGACGTTTACTCAGCCGCTTCCATATTGATGTCTTCTTCATGAAGCTCTTCTTTAGGATTTCGCAATCCATGAATCCACATCTTCATTCGCATAGCAAGATAAAATAAAACCGGTACTACAATCAAGGTCAAGAAAGTGGCTATAAACAACCCATAAATCACAGTCCACGCTAGAGGACCCCAGAAAATAACATTGTCTCCTCCCATATATATATTAGGGTCAAACTTACTAAACAATGAAAAGAAATCAATATTCAATCCTATCGCTAAAGGTATTAATCCAAGAATAGTTGTAATTGCAGTTAATAAAACGGGGCGCAAACGCGCTTTACCAGCTTTAATAATACTTTCTAATAAATCTTCTTTTTCTAAATATTCTTTATCATCTATATTGAGTGTATTTTTCTTTCTATCAATGAGTAGCTGGGCATAATCCAAAAGCACCACCCCATTATTGACAACGATACCTGCTAACGAAATAATTCCCATCATCGTCATTAAAATAACAAACGAAGATCCGCTAATCACAATGCCTCCAAAAACTCCAATCAAACTTAAAAAGATAGCTACCATTATAATCGCTGGCTTAGAAATAGAGTTAAATTGAAATATCAATATCAAGAAAATCAAGAATAACCCGCTAAAAAATGCTCCCATTAAAAATGCTTGCTCTTTATTCTGCTCCTCCAATTGTCCTGTATAATCAATCTTAATATCGTCTGGCATTCCTTCGTAGCTCTTCATGGCGTCTTGTACTTCGGCGACAGCGGCACCAGCATCTGTATACCCAGGCTTTAATCCAGAATATACAGTCACTACTCTTCTTGTATCTTTATGTTTTATAGCGCTAAAACCAGAACTATTTTGCTGCGTCGCCACGGCACTTACTGGAATTTCTCTCATCTGTCCAGTATTCGTTCTAAACGTCATTGTTTGATTGAACAGCGCACTTTTATTGTACCGGCTATCTTCATTAAAACGAATATAAATATCAAAATCATCACCGTCTTCTTTGTAAACGCCTGCTTTTGTACCAAAAATTGAATTACGCAATTGTTGTCCTACTTGTCCAGCACTTACGCCCAACTCTCCCGCTTTTTCTCTATCAACAATCACTTGCATTCCCGGCTTGTCTTTATTAACATCGATTTTCAGCTCATCAATTGCTGCAATGTTCTTTGTATTCAAAAACTTGCGCATATTTTCGGCAGTGGCAATCAATTCACTATAATCTTCGCCTTCGAGTTCTATGTTTACAGCAGCTCCTTGAGGGGGACCATTGGCATCTTTTTCTACCGAAACCAATAACCCAGGGTAAATACCCTCCAGTTCTTCCTGAACTTTTTTCCTTAGCTCCTCACTGTCCTCACCACGTCTATATTTGTATTCTCGCATAGATGCAGTAATTTTTCCTTTGTGAGGCATCTCAGCAGCAGAGCCTCCATCGGTTTGAGGATTTCCTGCTCCAGCACCAACTTGAGAAACCGTACTCTCTACTAGAAAATTGTAATCGCCATCTCTATAACTATCATCGTTGAGCACACTAAAAACTCTTTTTTCCACTTCCTTAGTTATTGCGTTTGTCTTCTCAATCGCGGTACCTTCTGGATATTCTAAATACACAATAATTTGATTGGGCTTGTTATCTGGGAAGAATTCAATTTTAGTTCTTTGAGCGGCAACAGATCCTCCAAATGCGGCAATGGATCCAATAAATAATAATAGTGCCAATACCGAAATAAAATAAGGCCGCTTGCCTTTAAATGCTCTGGTTAAATTGCGCTCATACCAGTTTTCTAATTTTACTAAAGATTTTTTCTGAAATCTATTCGCCATTTTACGGAGTACCAATCGATACACCCATAGCATCCCAGCAACAACAATCATAAGAACTCCAATCCCTCTGTAATCACCGCCAATGATGGCAATGAAAAGTCCAATTCCTCCAACGATTGCTGAAATTTTAATCAAATTATTAATAGGCATATCCTTATCCTCGGTCGTCATAAATTGTGATACCAAAACCGAATTAAAGAAAATAGCCACAAATAAAGAAGACCCTAATACTACGGAAAGTGTAATGGGAAAATAAATCATAAACTGTCCCATCAATCCCGGCCATAATCCTAAAGGAATAAATGCCGCCACCGTTGTTGCTGTCGAAATAATAATAGGAAATGCAATTTCACCAATTCCTTTCTTCGCAGCTTCAGTCCTGCTCATTCCCTCTTCATCCATTAAACGATATACGTTTTCAACAACTACAATACCGTTATCCACGAGCATTCCAAGCCCCATAATCAATCCAAACAAAATCATTGTGTTGAGGGTGTATCCCATCCAACTCAATATCATCAATGACATAAACATGGACATCGGGATAGCAAAACCAACAAAAAGTGCGTTTTTAAATCCTAAAAAGAACATCAATACAGTAACAACTAAGATAATCCCAAAAATGATATTATTAACCAAGTCGTCAACCTGACCAATTGTTTTTGAAGATTGGTCGTTTGTAATGGTCAACTCTAAATCTGAAGGAAATTTGTTCTCTTTTGCCTCAGCAACAATAACGTCAATTTTTTCTGCTGCAGCGACCATATTTTTACCAGATCGTTTTTTTACATCTAGCATCACTACTTGTTCTCCAAACTCTCTAGCAAACGTAGTTTTATCTTTCTCTTTAAAAGAAACCGATGCTACATCTTCAAGATATACTGTGTTTCCATCTTCATTTTTAACAACAAATTTATTAAGCTCTTGTGGAGATTCAATTTCACCTAAAATCCGGATGGTCCTTCTTTGTCCGCTTGCTTTAAAATTTCCGGCGGACATTGTCATATTTCCATTGCTGATAGCATTTTGAATGTCAGCAAAACTTACATTGCTCGCCATCATTTTATAGATATCTACAGCGACCTCAACCTCTTTTTCTTGAGCACCACGGATGTCCACCTTTTTTATTTCCGATAGGTTTTCAATTTCATCTTGAAGGTATTCACCAAATTCTTTTAACTGCATGACAGTATAATCGCCAGAAATGTTAATGTTGAGAATAGGCATTTCTTCACTTATACTCAATTCAAAAACGTTAGGTTCTATTTTTGCACCATTAAAAGTAGGCCAATCTTCACCGGAAGTCTCTCCATCTATTTCATCTTTTACTAATTGTTTTGCTTGCTCAACGGGGATATCATCGTCAAATTCAATGACAATCATAGAGTAATCCTCTTGCGAAGTAGAGGTTAACTCTGTAACACCGCTCACGGTTTTCAATTTATCCTCTAGAGGGTCAGTAATTAGCTTTTCAATATCCTCGGCGGTGTTTCCAGGGAATAATGAACTAACGTAAATTTTAGTCTCTCTAATTTCGGGAAAAGACTCGCGAGGCATTGAATTGTAAGCGCTGTAGCCCATAAATAATATGAGCACCATTGCTGCATAAATGGTGGTTTTATTATTGATTGCCCAACTGGAAAGTTTAAATTCCTTTTCGGTATTTTTTTTCTTTTTTGCCATGATATTGTTTCGTGGTAACGAACGTATTTATGGTTAATATGAAATTAATTTTACAGTCTGCCCATCTTTTACACTTCTAGCTCCTTCTTTAATAATTTCATCTCCGGGCTTTAGACCTTCAAGCACCTCAATATCATCCCCTTGAGTTTTGCCTGGTTTAATAATCACCCTTTTGGCCACTGCCTCTTCATTATTTTTTTCTGAAAGCACATACACATACTGTTCTCCATTTGCATTTTCACTAATAATACTTTGGGGAATCAAAATAGAATTAGGACGTGTATAATCGTTGATTTTAAGTCTTGCTGTCAAATTAGGTTTTACGTCTTTTTCCTTGTTGGGAATGTCGATTTCAATTTTAAATGTTCTATTGTTTGGGTTGATAAAACTCCCTGTTTGACTCACTTTAGCATCCATTTTTTTATCGAGCACAGGGAAAAACACCTCTACATTTTTTCCAGTCACAACATCTGAAAGATACGTCTCAGGGACGTCTGTTTTAATGTGCATATCGTCCAAACTTACAATACGCATCAAAGAAGTCATTCCTGGAGAAACTACACTACCGCGTTCTGTAATTAGGTCATCAATTGTACCTGAAAAGGGTGCTCTCACATTCGATTTTCCTATTTGCTGCTGCATAGAACTTATAGCTTTTAATTGACCTTCATAAGCCGATTTTGCCTGCAAATATTGAATCTCACTTCCTATTTTCTGGTTCCAAAGTCGTTCTTGTCTTTCAAAAGTTGTTTTTGCCAAATCTGCTTGTACTTGCATTTGAGCAAGTTGTTGGCTCATTCCACCATCATCAACTTTAGCCAATATTTGACCTTTACTTACTTTTTGACCTTCTTTAACATATACATGAGTTAGAACGCCACCCATCTCTGGTGTGATTACAATATTTTCGTCCGTTTCTACGTCACCTTGTAATTCTATAAAATGTTCAAAAAGCGTGTCTTTTGCTATAAATGATGTTACAAGAGGTTTGTTTTTATCTGGATTGAGCTCGCTGAGTTTTGCATCGAGCTTTTTCAACTCAGCATTTATTTCTTGTTGTTGTGCAACAAGTTCTTCTCTTTTTGAAGTAATAGCTTCTGCATCATTAGTTTCTAATAAAGTTGCTACAGATTGTTCCTCGCTATTTCCACACGAAGCAAGTACTAAGGCTATACTAAAAAGGATGATTAATTTTTTCATTGGTATATTTCGTTTAGTTGTATTAGTATCTATTTTTTATTTCTTCTGAAGTTACTCTCAATTGCGGGGTGTTCAATACCGTTTCAATTTCAGCTTTGCTATTGATTAAGTCTAGCATAGATTGAAAATATTGTTGTTGTGCACTGTATAATTGCGTTTGTGCCTGTCGCAAATCAAAACTTGTGCTTAGACCTTCGGTAAATTTTATTTGATTTTTACCTTCAATACGCATGGCCAAATCAATATTCTTCTTTGCATTCTCGTACTTTTCAATAGCAAATTGATAGTTACTTTTTGCTGAATTTAATTCAAGGTTGACACGTTGTTTTGTTTCTTCAAGTTCAGTTTGTGCTTGGTCAAGTGCAATTTTGGCACGTTGCGTTCTGGCATTTCTAAGTCCGCTACTAAAAATCGGGACATTAAGACTAAACCCTAAAATTGACGATTGAAACCATACTTGGTTATCATTTAAAAAAGTAAACTTATCGCTATTGGCAGCAGTTCCATAATTGATAAAAGCGTTTAAACTTGGCAGTGCTTTGCTTTTTTCAAGTTGCATTTCGAGGTCTCTTTGTTCGGTAAGGTTTTGTGCAATTTTATAGTCCACATTTTCCTCCACGTTTAAATTTGAATCTAATAATTCTAGACTTACTTGGCGCATTGCTAATGCATCTAAATCGTCTGTAAATGTAACAGGTGTCTCTACATCAATACCCAGTGCGACATTAAACATTTGTCTAGCTATCATTGCAGAACGGCGGGCGTTGCTCAATTGCGTGTCAACATCAAGTAATGTTAATTGTAATTGTTCTACGCTTTCTTCTTCAGTAAGACCATTTTTAAAAATTTCGTTTGTTTCAAAAAGGTTTTTTTCTAAAGCAGCTTTATTCTTTTCAAAAATCGCTATTAATTCTTCTGACAAAAGCACACTTCCGTAAGCATTTATGACTCCTTTTCTTACTTCTAGATTTGTCTTTTCATTAAAATTTTCGCTGTAGCGTAAAAAAGATTTTGCAGCTTTTAAACCTACTAGATAGCTTCCGTCAAAAATCAGTTGGTTTAATGTCGCCACTGCATTTGCAGTTTGTTTTGTACCAAATACAACTGGAACAAAAGTGCCCGGTTCTCCGCCAGTAATTTCGGCAGGCAAAAGGGTTACAGGTCGTTTAATGTTGTTATTGTAAGAAATATTACCACTTACCTGTGGGAGTCCAGATGCGGTAGTTTCCCATTTTTGTTGGAGCGCTTTTGCAATTTCCCTACGCGAATTGATAGCCGTATAATTGCTGTCTAGCGCAAAGGTGACGGCCTCTTCGAGCGAAAAGGAATACTCCATTTTTTGAGCCGTAGCGCTAATGGAAAGCGCAGTGAATAAAATAATGAGGTAGTTTTTCATTAGTCTTGGTTTGATTGTATGATTTGGTTGAGTATTTTTCTTCCCGCTGGCGTAACAATGCCACGCAAGTGATATTCTAGGTACATTTCAGAAAGCGAATCTACAGCAAACATGGAGGGAGGAAATAAGTCTTCTTCCTTGATTCCCGTAATTCCTTTAAAATATATTCGAGAAACAAATTGGACGTCAATATTGTCACGATATAATCCTTGCTCGAGTCCCTTATTTAAATTTTTCAAAACGCATTCCTGCATAAATCCAAATTGTCTCCTTTTAATATTCCCATGGATTGCTGGATAGTATTTTTGAAGTTGGTGAAAAGGTGATGCCTTTTCATTACAAATATGCTCCATCACGCGCTTTTTTATATCGTATAACTCCTCAATAGGATTCTTATGCATATCACAAATACACGCAATATCATTGGTAATTGTTTCAAAAATAGCATCGGTCACCACAGCAATAATAGTTTCTTTATTGCTGAAATGTGTATAAATTGTTTTCTTAGAAATACCTATTTCATGTGCAATGTCATCCATGGTAACACTCTTGAAACCAAGGGTCATGAACATTTCGGTAGCTTTATGTATAATCTGTTCTGTCATATTGTGACCGCTAAGGCGGTTATCTCGAACGCAACAAGTGCGATTCACTTAAATTTTCGACAAATATACTTTGGAAACTATAAATACCAAAAAAGTTTCCAAAGTTTTTGCAATTATTTAACCATTTGATTAAAAGCTGTATAAATATATAGGTGTCAATATTTCGCATCAAATTTGAACTCATTGCACCCTCTTGTAGTATTTTTGCAATCAAAATTTGCCAGATGATCCAACTTCAAAAATATAGTGACGCGCTTCTTGAGCATCTTGATGCCACAGTGACCGTAAAAGAGCCCGTTCAATTATATGAACCCATAAAATATATTTTGACGTTGGGCGGTAAGCGATTGAGACCTTTGCTCACCTTGATGACGGCAGATTTCTTTTCATCCGATTTTAAAAAATCAATGAATGCGGCTTTAGCGGTAGAACTTTTTCATAATTTTTCATTGATACACGACGATATTATGGATGACGCGCCTTTGAGAAGGGGCCGCATGACCGTACATGAAAAATGGGACTTAAATACTGGAATTCTCTCTGGCGATGCAATGTTGATTTTGGCCTACCAACTCTTTGAAGATTATGAGCCACAAATGTTTCAACAGCTTGCAAAGTTGTTCAGTAAAACGGCACTCGAGGTTTGTGAAGGGCAGCAATATGACGTGGATTTTGAAACTCGGGACGATGTAACAATCCCAGAGTATATTAAAATGATTGAGTACAAAACCGCAGTGTTAATAGGTGCTGCGATGCAAATGGGAGCGATTGTTGCGGGTGCATCTGAGTCTTGTAAAGAAAATATTTATGACTTCGGAAAATATCTGGGCATTGCTTTTCAGTTGCAGGATGATTACTTGGATGCTTTTGGGAATCCTGAAACTTTTGGAAAACAAGTGGGTGGTGATATTATCGCAAACAAGAAGACTTTTTTGTATTTAACGGCACTTAAAAATAGTTCTGTTTCCGATGCTGAAATTTTAAGAAATCATTTTGAAAGCACTCCAGAAAATCCTTCAGAAAAAATTGAAATCGTAAAGCAATTATTTAAACAAACCGGCGCTGCCGAAGCTACCGAAAAGGAGATAGAGCGCTATACTGAAAAGGCTATTTCAGTCTTAAATGAAATTAAAATTTCCGAAGACAAAAAAGAAGAGTTACAAGATTTTGCGGGTTGGTTGATGAAGCGAAAGGTTTAAAAATATATCCGCACAAATGGCGCCCAAGCAGTGTTATAAATATCGTCTTCATCGTTGAACAATAAATTATACCTGATGCCGATAGCACCTTTGCCTACGCGATAGCCGGCACCCACAAAGAGCGCTGTGTTCCAAAAATCTCTACTCAAATCGCCATCGATAAACTCTATGGTTTGTGAAACATACGCTTCTTCAAATTCCGCAGACAATTGAATTTCGGGAATAGGATTTGCAAGTGCAATAACACTTAAGCCCACAAGGCTACTCTTAAAATCGTTCCCACTTTCATAACTATATTGTAGCCCGGGACCTACCGCAAAATATTCATTGAAGTTATAAATAGCACTTGGCACAATCAAACCGCTAAAATAGCCGTTGCCAAAATTAATCCCTATACCTCCACCAATATCCACATTGTCCCAAAAGGAGCTTTTTGTTTCCTGCGCTCTCGTTTGTAAACTTGTAAAAGTAAGGAGCAAAATAAAGAGACCTAAAAATTTACACACATTTTGAGTAGTAAACATTATGATGAATTTAAGATTTATACCCCATAAATATACAGAAACCAAAGATGTAGTTTCTCGATTTGTTGTATTTTTGTACTGTTTTTTAAAACCCGTCAGCGTTCCACCTTATGGATAAATATTCTTTTCTAAATGCCATCCACCCCGAGCAAATCTCGGAAATGTATAACAAATATCTTCAGTATCCAGATAGCGTTGAGCCTAGCTGGAGAGCCTTTTTTCAAGGATTTGATTTTGGTGTTGAAAGTGGAGGTTCAGTTGAGGAAGCCTTTGGGAGTGCAACAAATGCCGAAGTTCCAGAACATGTATTAAACGAATTTAAGGTCATCAAACTTATCGATGGCTACCGCACCCGTGGGCATTTATTTACAAAGACAAACCCCGTTCGCGAGCGTAGAAAATATGCCCCTACATTGGCGTTGGAGAATTTTGGATTGAGCGAAGCAGATTTGCAAACGCAATTTGAAGCAGGTTCTATTTTAGGTTTAGGAAAAAACACCTTAGCCGAAATAGTAAAACACCTAGAAGCCATTTACTGCGATTCTATTGGGATTGAGTATATGTACATCCGTAATCCAGAAGAAATTAAATGGATTCAAGACTGGCTGAATAAAAATGACAACCACGCTAACTATTCAGCACAGCATAAAAAACACATATTGGGCAAATTAAATCATGCGCTTTCTTTCGAGACTTTTTTACATTCAAAATATGTAGGGCAAAAACGTTTTTCAATAGAAGGAGTTGACGCCTTAATTCCTGGCTTAGATAGCTTAATGGAAAATGGTGCCGAAAAAGGTATTGAACAGTTTGTAGTAGGTATGGCTCACCGTGGTAGACTTAACGTACTTACAAATATCTTCGGGAAAGCACCCGAAAAAATATTTAGTGAATTTGACAGCAAAGAATACGACGAAGCCGAACTTTTTGATGGTGATGTAAAGTACCACATGGGTTGGACAAGTTTTAGAGAGACGAATGGTGGCAAAAAAGTACGTATGGACTTAGCCCCCAATCCTTCACATCTTGAAACTGTGAATGCTGTTGTTGGAGGAATTGCAAGAGCTAAAATTGACAATCAATTGGGCGGCGATGAGAAAAAAATCCTCCCTATTCTTATTCATGGAGATGCTGCTATTGCTGGACAAGGCGTAGTATATGAGTTTATACAAATGGCGCAGCTGGAAGGGTATCGCACAGGAGGATCCATTCATGTTGTAGCTAACAACCAAGTGGGCTTTACAACGAATTATTTAGACGCACGTTCGTCAACCTATTGTACAGATGTGGCTAAAGTAACGTTGTCACCCGTATTACACGTAAATGCTGATGATGTTGAGGCAGTTTGCCACGCATTCTCTTTTGCATTAGATTTTAGAATGAAGTTTGGAAGAGATGTCTTTATTGATGTTTTAGGATATAGAAAATACGGGCATAACGAAGGTGACGAACCTCGTTTTACTCAACCCCAGTTATACAAAGCCATTGCAAAACACGAAAATCCGCGTGATATTTACGGCAAAAAATTATTTAAAGAAGGAATAATTGAAGAAGGCTACGTAAAGAAAATTGAAGTCGCTTATAAAGACGACCTTGAAAACGACTTGGAAGCCTCACGTAAAAAAGATAAAACAGTAATTACTGAAATTCTTGCTGACGACTGGGATGGATATGTTTTAGGAAAAAAGGAAGACATTTTAACTAAAATGGACACTACATTTCCGCAGAAAAAACTAGATGCTTTAGCTGAAGGAATTACCAAACTACCAAAAGATAAAAAATTCATTCGTAAGATTGAGCGCATTATTGCAGATAGGCACACACGCTACACCGAAAGCAACAACTTAGATTGGGCAATGGGCGAACTACTTGCCTATGCAACCTTAATGGAAGAAGGTTTTGATGTACGTATGACAGGGCAAGACGTGGAACGTGGGACATTTTCACACCGTCACGCTACCATAAAAACCGAAAATGATGCCGAGGAAATAAACCTCCACAACAATCTTGATGTTGAAGGGCACATGTATATATATAACTCACTATTATCTGAATATGCAGTGGTAGGTTTTGATTATGGATATGCGATGGCTACTCCAAAAACATTGACACTTTGGGAAGCGCAATTTGGTGATTTCTCAAACGGAGCACAGATAATGCTCGATCAATATATTAGTGCGGCAGAAAGTAAATGGAAAACCCAAAATGGACTCGTAATGCTACTTCCACACGGCTATGAAGGTCAAGGTAGTGAGCATTCCAGTGCGCGAATGGAACGCTATTTACAATTGTGCTCAAGAGACAATATGATTATGGCAGACGTGACAACGCCAGCCAACTTTTTCCATCTTCTTCGTAGACAGATGAAGTGGAATTTTAGAAAGCCACTCGTGGTTTTCACACCAAAGAGTTTATTACGCCACCCAAAAGTTGTTTCAACAAAAGAAGAACTGGCAACGGGTGAATTCCAAGAGACTATAGACGATGCGCAGGTGGACAAAAAGAAAGTGACTTCGGTGGTGTTTTGTACTGGAAAGTTCTATTACGATTTGCTAGAACGTCGCGAAGAAAATGGTCGTGATGACGTGGCATTGGTGCGTATTGAACAATTATTCCCATTGCCAATAGACCAATTGAAGGATATCATCAAAGGCTATCCAAAAGTAAAAGAATATGTTTGGGCGCAAGAAGAGCCAAGAAATATGGGTGCTTTGAGTTTTATGTTGATGAATTTTGATTTCGTTAAACTAAGAATGGCATCAAGACGAGTGTACAGTTCGCCAGCAGCTGGAAGCAGCACACGTTCTAAGGCAAGACACAAAAAAGTAATTGACAGCGTGTTTGACGCGACATTAGAATAAGAGTAAAGCTTACGCGAAAATTTTAATGAGACAACACAGTCGTTGTTGTTTTAAAATTTCCGAAGAGAGCAGAAAAATAAAGACGAGTACTAATATTTTGGCAAAGCCGAAATGTAACAGAATAACCTATGTTAGAGATGAAAGTTCCCTCACCGGGAGAATCCATAACCGAAGTAGAAATTGCACAATGGCTCGTTGAAGACGGGGATTATGTAGAAAAAGACCAAGCCATTGCAGAGGTTGATAGCGATAAAGCAACGCTAGAATTACCCGCAGAAGCCAGCGGAATCATTACACTCAAAGCCGAAGAAGGCGATGCAGTGGCCGTAGGAGCTGTCGTTTGTTTAATTGACACAGATGCAGAAAAGCCTGGCGGAAAAACAGAAGATGATGTTGAAACATACGAAAATGCAGGCGACGAAAAAGGAAAGGGCAATGCAGCAATTGATGTTTCGGCAAGACAGGCGAAAGCAGAAGACACCAATAAAAAAACAGAACCTTTAAAGGAAAACAAAACCTACGCAAGTGGAACCCCTTCTCCGGCGGCCAAGAAAATCCTTGATGAAAAAGGAGTGGATGCTGGGAGTGTTTCAGGTTCTGGGCGTGACGGTCGTATTACAAAACACGATGCGGAAAACGCAACACCTTCTATGGGAACTCCGGGAACAGGTGGTCGCGGTTCAAGTAGAACAAAACTATCCATGTTGCGTCGCAAAGTAGCTGAACGTCTTGTAGAGGCAAAAAACACAACAGCAATGTTGACAACGTTCAACGAAGTGGACATGGGACCTATTTTTGAGCTTCGTGATGAATACAAAGAAACATTTAAAGAAAAGCACGGCGTAGGGCTTGGATTTATGTCATTCTTTACACTTGCCGTGGTACGTGCTTTAGAAATGTACCCTGCTGTAAACAGTATGATTGATGGAAAAGAGATGTTAACGTTTGATTATAAAGATATTTCTATTGCAGTATCAGGTCCAAAAGGATTAATGGTACCTGTGATTAGAAATGCAGAGAACTTAACATTTAGAGGAGTAGAAAGTGAAGTAAAACGTCTTGCTATTAGGGCTCGTGATGGACAGATTACTGTGGATGAAATGACGGGTGGAACATTTACCATTAGTAATGGTGGTGTTTTTGGAAGTATGCTTTCAACTCCAATCATCAATCCTCCACAATCTGGAATTTTAGGTATGCATAATATTGTTGAGCGTCCTATTGTAAAAAATGGAGGTATCGTAATTGCACCTATTATGTTCGTTGCATTGAGCTATGACCACCGTATCATTGACGGAAAAGAAAGTGTAGGTTTCTTAGTAGCAGTTAAAGAAGCACTAGAAAATCCAACAGAGTTATTAATGAATGGAGATGGTAAAAGAGCTTTAGAGCTATAACAAACCTCATTCTCAACATAAGAAAAGCCCGTCTAAATTAATGTAGATGGGCTTTTGTGTTTATAAAACACTCTATAATAATATAGACAAATCATTACTTAAAGTTTAATTCTTTGGTCAAAAACATCTTTTTGGCATAAGTGCTTAACATCTCTGCTAATTAATTGTAAATCCAAAGAACATAACTTTAAACTTCTTATTGATTAAATATAACAATAACGAATTGATTATTTTAGAGTTGTTAGATTTAATATTAACAATTTTCCTAACATAAATATTGGTGTAGTTTATATCATAGGTATCTTTTGCAGCGTTTTTGTTATCCACCTAAGCAGATCTTCTTATTTTTGCTGAAATTTTCAAAGACATGTACAGAACGCATACCAATGGCGAATTACGCGCCTCACATATAGGTCAAGAAGTTACGCTCTCAGGATGGGTACAAAAAACTAGAAATAAAGGTTTTATGGTTTGGGTAGATCTTCGTGATCGCTATGGTATTACGCAACTTATTTTTGATGAAGAGCGCACGCCTAAAGAAATGATGGAGCAAGCGGTCCACTTGGGTAGAGAGTTCGTTATTCAGGTGAAAGGTACTGTCATTGAAAGAGAATCGAAAAATTCAAATATGGCAACAGGAGAAATTGAAATCCTCGTTTCCGAAGTTACCATACTCAACAAATCGCTAACGCCTCCTTTTACTATTGAAGACGAAACAGACGGTGGGGAAGATTTAAGAATGAAATATCGCTACCTCGATATACGCCGAAATCCAGTAAGAGAAAACCTAATTTTTAGACATAAAGTGTCGATGGCGGTACGCAATTATCTTTCAGCTGAAGGATTTGTTGATGTAGAAACCCCTTATTTAATAAAGTCCACTCCAGAGGGCGCACGAGATTTTGTTGTCCCTTCAAGAATGAACGAAGGTCAGTTTTACGCCCTTCCGCAGTCACCACAAACATTTAAGCAATTGCTAATGGTGGGTGGTTTAGACAAATATTTTCAAATTGTAAAATGTTTCAGAGATGAAGATTTAAGAGCGGACAGACAACCAGAGTTCACGCAGATTGACTGCGAAATGGCATTCATCGAACAAGAAGATATTTTAAACATGTTTGAAGGATTGACGCGCCATTTGTTAAAAGAAATCAATGGTGTTGAAATCGGTGAATTCCCAAGAATGCAGTACGATGACGCTATGGCAAAATACGGAAATGACAAACCGGACATTCGTTTTGGGATGGAATTTGGCGAACTGAATGCAGTTACACAGCACAAGGATTTTGGAGTCTTCAACAATGCTGAACTTGTCGTTGGAATCGCAGTCCATGGCGGAAACAACTACACTAGAAAAGAAATTGATAACCTAATTGACTGGGTGCGACGCCCACAAGTGGGAGCACTTGGCATGGTTTATTGTCGTTGCAACGAGGATGGTACGTTTAAATCTTCGGTTGATAAATTTTATGACCAAGAGGATCTTGCAAAATGGGCTGAAGTTACTGGAGCAAAAGCTGGCGATTTAATTTGTGTACTTTCTGGAGACACAAACAAAGTAAGAGCACAATTAAGTGCTTTACGTATGGAGCTTGCCGAGCGTTTGGGATTGAGAAACCCTAAAGAGTTTGCACCGTTATGGGTCATTGATTTCCCGCTGTTAGAATTGGATGAAGAAACGGGTCATTACCACGCCATGCACCATCCATTTACGTCTCCTAAGCCAGGACAGATTGAAATGCTAGACACAAATCCTGGTGAAGTAAAAGCAAATGCGTACGATCTTGTCCTTAACGGAAACGAGATAGGTGGAGGTTCTATACGTATCCATGACAAAGAAACGCAGGCTATTATGTTAAAGCACCTTGGTTTTAGTGATGAAGAGGCTAAAGCGCAATTTGGTTTCTTAATGGATGCTTTTGAATATGGAGCACCACCGCACGGTGGTCTTGCGTTTGGGCTTGACAGGCTCGTATCTATTTTGGGCGGACAAGAAACCATTAGAGATTTTATTGCATTCCCTAAAAACAATCGCGGTCGAGATGTTATGATTGATGCACCTGCTCCATTGGATCAAGAACAGTTGACAGAACTTAATTTAAAATTAGACCTGCCTTTAAAATAGTTTTAGTGCTGAAATATTAACTACATTTAAATCCCGCTTTTTCAGTGGGATTTTTTGAAACCACACAATGCCAAAACAAAAAAACAACTTACTTACTAAAATACTTGTCTGGAGAATAAGGTACATCTCACAGAAACAATTTATTTATTTGGTGAGTATTATGGTTGGAATTTTGGCTGGACTTTCCGCAGTTGTAATTAAGAACGTTACCCATTTTATCCAACTATTATTTGAAGGGCAGATTATCATAGAATATCGCACCGCATTTTATTTTATATTTCCCGTTATCGGTCTTATTATCGTGTATTTACTTGCAAAATATATCTTGCGGTTTGAGCCTACCCATGGCATACCGGCAACATTGTTTGCTATCAGTAAGCGAAAGGGCTTGATGAAACAAATACAAATGTATGCCAGTCTCATTTTGGCCCCGATAACAGTTGGTTTTGGAGGTTCGGTAGGTCTGGAAGGGCCAACGGTTTCAACTGCCGCAGCCATAAGTTCAAATCTTTCAAGATTGTTTCATTTAAATCAAGCTACTCGAACCTTGCTGATTGGTTGTGCTGCTGCAGGAGCACTATCTTCAATATTCAAAGCCCCTATCGCAGCCATCATTTTTGCGATTGAAGTATTCAGTCTTGACCTTACTTTGGTTTCGCTAATACCTTTATTATTAGCATCTGTTTCAGCAAATTTGACCTCTTATTTCTTCTTCGGAAATGACATCCTTCTTCCATTTACCATTACCGAAACTTTTGTAATGAGCGATTTACCTTTCTATATTTTACTGGGAGTAACGGCTGGATTTGTTTCTATTTATTTTACTATTATTTATGATAAATTCCGTCAGTTTTTTGAAAGTTTAGGTTCACCTCTCAAACGGCTAACCATTGGAGCTTTGGGATTGGGATTGCTTATTTATCTCATCCCACCGCTGTATGGGGAAGGGTTTGATGTCATCAACAATCTAGTACAAGGAAATCCTGAAAAAGCACTACAGAACAATATTTTTCATGCCGAACTTACAAATGATTGGGCAATCATAGGGTTGTTATTTGGGTTGGTCTTTTTTAAAGTAATTGCTACATCGCTTACTTTTGGCGCTGGAGGAACAGGAGGTATTTTTGCACCCACCCTTTTTATGGGAAGTATTTTAGGATTTTGTGTGGCAAAAGTAATAAACAGCATTCCCTTCCTTTCAAAAACAGTGTCCGAAAGTAATTTTACACTTGTTGGAATGACAGGACTCATGGCGGGCGTTTTACACGCTCCCTTAACCGCAATTTTCTTGATTGCCGAAGTGACCGGAGGCTACCAACTTTTTTTACCGTTAATGATTACTTCGGCTATTTCGTTTTCAATAACCACCTACTTTTTACCACACTCTGTGTATGCGATGGAGCTGGGCAGAAAAGGCGATTTAATTACACATAACAAAGACCACGCGGTGCTTACATTGATGAATATCAAAACAGTGATTGAAAAAAACTTTATATCGCTTTATCCTGAAATGACTTTAGGCGAAATTGTACACAAAGCAATAACAAAAAGCAATCGAAACATTTTTCCAGTCATCGACAAAGAAACCAAAGAATTACAAGGCATTATACTTTTGGACGATTTGCGACCAATCATGTTTGACCAATCACTTTATAAAAATGTTACAGCAAGAGAATTGATGAAAAGTCCTCCGGCCGTAATTATCTTAGAAGATGATAAAATGACAACGGTAATGGAAAAATTTCAAGAAACACAAGCCTGGAATTTACCTGTAGTTTCAAAGAATGGGTATATTGGTTTCGTTTCAAAATCAAAATTACTAACTGCATATCGCAGAAAACTAATAGCCTTTTCAGGAAAATAAATAATAATACAAGAGCAATGAAAATGAGAATAGTACTTACCATTTTATTTTTTAGCGCAGTAATATTGGCTGGATATGGATTTTATATTATAGCTGAAGATGTACCCACGGGACACTTGTGTATAGGCCTTGGCGTAGCAATGCTTTTCTTGGTTTGGATGCCCACATTTATATATCATCGTTGGAAAGGGAAGAATGTACAAGACTATATGCTCAACAAAGAAAACATCGAAAAAATGCGTAAATACACAGATAATAACAAGTTATAAATGTAACATCCTTACAAAAATTTGATATTTAGATAACATTTCGCATCAAAATTTGACTACATTTGTCCTATTATTAATTTATTTATATTACAATGGAAGGAACAGTAAAGTTTTTCAACGAATCAAAAGGTTTCGGTTTTATCACTAATGATGACACTGGAAAAGACATTTTTTTACATGTTACAGGTCTTAACGGAGAAACCGTTAGAGAAGGTGACAAAGTAGAATATGTTGAAGAAGAAGGAAGAAAAGGTATGGTAGCAGGCCAAGTGCGTGTTATCTAAGAAAAGATATATTTTTCAATTGATTACAAAAATCCCGCTCAAAAGAGTGGGATTTTTTTATTAGTTTAAATTTCGTTTTTCTATAAAAAACCGTTTTAATAATGTAGAAGCCTCTTCGGCTAAAACGCCACCTTTCATATTTGTTTTAGGATGTAGCTTTGTGTCCATTGTAATACAACCGCGCTGTTCATCGCGCGCACCATACACAATGTTCGAAATCTGGCTCCAATATAAAGCGCCCGCACACATTTGGCAGGGCTCAATCGTCACATACAACGTGCAATCTTTTAAATATTTCCCCCCAAGATAGTTTGCCGCTGCGGTAATGGCTTGCATTTCTGCATGAGCGGTAACATCTGTTAGTGTCTCTGTGAGGTTGTGTGCTCTTGCGATGATTTGATTCTTCACTACAATAACCGCACCTATGGGTATTTCGCCCTTATCGTAAGCCGCCTCCGCTTCTTGCATGGCGCGTTTCATAAAATAAGTATCGTCGTAGGGTTCAATCATCTTCGTAATATAAATGAAATGGTATTGTTTTCTTTTCTGAAATTTCAGCTTAATTACAAAACTACTCAAATTGTAGCATGCCGTAATAGTACTATCTTTGTTTCGTGCAAAAATCACTTTTACATACAATTAATTTTCCAGCCGATTTGAGAAAACTTGATGAAAATCAATTACCTCAACTCGCACAAGAATTACGTGAATTTATCATTCACGCAGTCGCCACTAAAGAAGGACACCTAGGCGCAAGTCTTGGCGTTGCCGAATTGACCATTGCACTCCACTACGTTTTCAACACACCAACCGACTTGCTCGTTTGGGATGTGGGACACCAAGCCTACGGACATAAAATATTGACAGGAAGACGGGATGTTTTTGAAACCAACCGCAGGTTAAATGGAATTAGCGGATTCCCAAAAATGGATGAAAGTGAGTACGATACTTTTGGCACCGGGCATAGCAGCACTTCTATTTCAGCAGCATTGGGTATGGCGATTGCATCTCAACTTAGTGGGGACTTTCAAAAACAACATATCGCGGTTATTGGCGATGCATCTATCGCTAGCGGCATGGCGTTCGAAGCCCTCAACCACGCAGGTGTGACGGACACTAATTTATTGATAATTTTAAATGACAACGCTATTGGTATAGACCCAAGCGTGGGCGCGCTCAAACAATATTTTTCTAAAGTGACCCTCGACGGCGCACCAAAACTCGATAACATTTTTGAGGCATTGAACTTCAACTATTCTGGTCCTGTTGATGGGCATGATTTAAAAGTTTTAATTGCTGAAATGGGCCGACTCAAAAAAATAAAGGGCCCCAAATTACTACACGTAATCACTAAAAAGGGAAAAGGATTACGCCAAGCCGAAGAAGACCAAGTAAAATACCACGCTCCAGGAAAATTTAATGCCGAAACTGGCGACACATACCCAAAGACATCCGAAACTTTACCTCCTAAATTTCAAGATGTATTTGGAAAAACCATTGTAGAACTTGCCGCTCAAAATGAAAAGATTATTGGCATCACTCCCGCTATGCCTACGGGAAGTTCCCTTAAATACATGATGGAAGTATTTCCGTTAAGAGCGTTTGATGTTGGTATTGCAGAACAGCATGCCGTAACGTTTGCTGCTGGATTGGCGACGCAAGGGTTTCATGTTTTCTGTAATATATATTCTACCTTTTTACAGCGGGCTTACGATCAAGTAATACACGATGTATGTTTGCAAAAATTGCCCGTTATTTTTTGTTTGGATAGAGCGGGGATTGTGGGAGAAGATGGCGCAACGCATCACGGTATTTTTGATATCGCATATTTGAGGTGCATTCCCAATCTCATCATTTTTGCACCGCGCAACGAAATCGAACTTCGTAATATTTTATACACCGCACAAAAGGGACTCAAACTACCAATTGCCATACGCTATCCAAGAGGTCGCGGACACATAAAAGATTGGCAGCAACCTTTTCAGTCTATCGAAATCGGAAAAGGAACAACACTTAAGACCGGAAAAAGAATCGCAATTTTAACTGTGGGAACGTTAGCAATCAATGCACAAAATGCGATTGCTTCGGTTGAAAAATTGAATAGTGAAAATACTATTGGACTTTATGATATGCGATTTGTCAAACCAATGGATGAAACCCTTCTTTCTGAAATTTTAAAAATCTATCCAATAATTATCACAATTGAAGATGGCGTTGTTTCAGGAGGTTTTGGTAGTGCTGTTTTAGAATTTGCCGCCAAATTTCAGTTTAAAAATGAATTTGAAATTTTAGGTATTCCTGATTCGTTTCCGCAGCATGGTACTGTCGAAGAGTTACAGCAACTAGCTGGAATTTCCGAAGAAAAAATCAAAGAGTCCATTTTGAAATACCTCTAATAAAAAACGAGACCACTAAGTGATCTCGTTTATCATATTTTTTAGAAGTTACTATTGAAACGTTATTCAATAATCAACTTGGCTGTGTGCGTATAATTATCTCCATTGATTGTCAAGATATAAACTCCAATAGTCAATGAAGTTGCATTTAATGTTGCCGTGTTTGACAAATCAATATCTTGTACTAACATTTTTCTACCGTTAATATCATAAACAGTTGCCACCGCAACGCCTCCATTTTGGACAGCTCTAATGTTTACTTGTCCGTTAGAAGGATTCGGGAAAATTATGATGTTGTCAATTGACCCTCTATCTCCGCTTGACAATTCACAGTTGTTTGGCAAATCAAAAGCCTCATTACCATCAAATAAATTGTTAGAGCTTCCTTGCGTTGCGCTGAATCCAAGACCTCTTCTAGCAAAAGCTTCCCAAATCAAACACTCATTTGCTCCACCATTTGCAATCATGTCAGCCTCAAGAATTGCATCTCTACCATCAATGTATCCTGGACTACATCCTTGTAGCTTTAATCCATCAATTACTAATTGCATTGCAATATTGTTTCCACCTGTTCCATTGTATAAATCTGCATCAAAACCATACTCATCCACTAAGTCCCACGTCATTTCCCAAAGCATCGTTGCCCATACAAATCCTACTCCGTGTGGCACTGATACATTTCCTTTGATATCGTCGTACGTATAATCATTGATTGAAAAATCTGTACTATACGGAGCTTCTCTAATTCCACCACCATCTGTAGGTTGGCCAGTTGCGTATGTTCCTATTCCGTTGATATCGTTTCGCGTATCTGTCGCTTGCATTGTCAACATTAAACCGAACCAGTCACTCCATCCTTCACCCATTTGCTCATCGTTTCCTAAACAACCAGCTGCATTAGGTCCTCCGGTAAGTCTGTTTGAAATTCCGTGTCCATATTCGTGTGCGATAATCCCGTTATCAAGATCACCATCAATAAAATAAGGTCCTGCATTTAATAAAGATGCATTTACCGTATCACCATTTTGAAGTGCTGCAATAATTGCATCACCATCAGCTTGACTTACCATAATTCCAGGAATTGTAACTTGGTCTCCCACATCACCAGGTCCCATTGCTATCGGCGCATCTGGAACATTGTTAACCATAATTACAGCAACAGCGCCTTCATTTTCAGCCGCGAGCATTTTAAATCCAAACTCACATTCACCTCTTCTAATCACTACAATTTTTCCATCTAAATCAGAACCATTGGTAATCATATCACAGGCATCAAGTTCATCAACTGATACTCCAGCATTATCATCAAGTACTAATGCCAAATCTGATGTTATAGGCACATCTTCCGGCAATGGTGCTCCAAAAGTAGCAGCGACTCCGAAATAATCCCCCATCAATGGTCCATTATTAATAGTCAAAGGCTCACCTGCAGGTCCCGATGGTGACCATAAATACATTTGCATTCTACCATTTCCTCCATCTGGTGGTGTTGAAAAATTGGCATTGTTTGTTCCTCCTCCATCTTGTGCTTGCGCATCAACAAAGTCATTTCCATTACCTCCATTTCCATAGTTATTATCTTGGAAATTTCCGCTTGCTTCATCAAAACCGTATTGATACCAAACATCATGCATGATATTGTTCCAATAAAACAAATTGGTTGTTGCAGCATCAAGCATATTTACTGGCGCTGTGTCAAATTGGTACGGAAAGTTAAATGTCAAAGAAGCTCCTCCATCCGGAGACAATCCACCAGTATTATTTGCATCAATATCGTCTCTTGCAACTACATTATTTCCACGTGTAATAGTAAACTCTGGACCTGCAACGCCATCTGTATCGTGCCACCCAAAAGGAGAAGCTATAAGATCTGCTGGGTCATTTACTAATTGGTCTATGCCGTGATTAGGACTTTCAATAGGCACTGGAAATACTCTATATACAGATCCACCAGCTGCATCAACGGTCATATTTGCCGAAGTTGAAGTTGTCTCAAATAAAACACTCTCTCCTGAAAATAATTTCTTATTTACGTGACCATGAGGTCTTTCTCCAAAAGTACAACTCACTACCCAATCATTTTTTGAAAGTATATTTCCACTTGTCGCATCAACTCGAACGCTGTAATAATGACTTCCATCTAAATAATAGATGCTTAAATCCCAAGCTAACTTGATAGTGTTGTCGTCATTTAATTCGTACACCAATTTAACAGGAATGTTTTCTTGTGAAATAGAACCATCATTAAATATGAAAGAGTTTGATGAAACTGTTTCAATGATTTGAAGACCCGACGGACTTGTTATTCCCAATGCTGTTGAAGCATTGGCGATTGCCTGGCTAGCAGAAATAGATGGTGTAGTAGTATTTACTTTTTGATTTGCATTCGCCACAAACGCAACTTTTGCATATTGAACAGACCCATTTTTAACAGCAAAAGAAGATAGTGAATTTACCACCGGAATGCCATTTATAAGTTGTGTTGCGTATACATTTTCAAGAGAAAGACTTTTTGAGTAACTATGAGAGTTTACTTCTAGGTTTTCAATATCCTGTGGTTGCAAACCTAATTGTGCGCGATTTTCATTTAAATGAGATGTAATGATTTGCGAATAATCTTGCGCATAGACAAAACCAAAGGTTAGACACGCGATGAATATTAGTGCTTTTTTCATAGAATTAATTATTGATTATTTTCTGTTTAACGAATTTACCCAAAATATAAACACTTCTTTGATAGAAATTGAAATTTAACAGGCGATTTTTACTTTATTCCAATTTTCCATTTAGTTTTTGGAAAATCTGTAGGGCATTTCCGTCGGTAAGTCTGGATACAAAATGACAACATTGCATTAAATACTCGTACACAGAGGGATTTTCAGCAATATTGTTTTTAAAATGATGCAATATTAGTCGATCATAATGGCGTTCCTTACGGTCACTATATAAGTTTTCAAAAGCAGTAGTAAAGGCATCCAATAAAGTAGCAATCATTTTGTACCCAGATATTTCTTTCTCGATTACCTCATCGCTCTCATAAACCTTCGCAATACTTATTTTAATGATGTCAACTATTTGTGCTTTGTAGGCACATTTATCCATTAAAGATTGTGAAAATTCTCCTCTTAAAATTGCGTCTTCATTTTCCAGAAACTGTTTGGTCGCTTCTTGAATAAGTGTACTAATGGCAAGCGAACGCAAATATGCCAATCTATCTGAAGCCTGAGTCAATCCAGTATACTTTTCTCTATTGATATTATCTTTTACAAGAGTGATAAGATATTCCAGTGCTACTTCTTCATCAATAAGTCCTAGATTGATACCGTCTTCAAAATCTATAATGGTGTAGCAAATATCATCGGCGGCTTCTACTAGGTATGCTAATGGGTGTCTTGAATAGCTTACATCTTCAAGATTACCTCTTTTCAGAAGTCCTAATTCTTGGGCAACTTCTTCAAAAAAACTTTTTTCGCCTTGGAAAATTCCGTATTTCTTATCTGCTATATGAGCTGTTGGTTTTTTGGGAAGTGATTCTTTAGGGTATTTCATAAAAGCACCCAATGTTGCGTATGTTAAACGCAAGCCACCGTCAACACCGTTTTTGGTTTCGGTAAGTATTTTAAAGCCGTTGGCGTTTCCTTCAAAGTCAATTAAATCTTGATATTCTTTTTGAGACAACGCATTCTTGAAACGAGTTCCGTTTCCGTTAGAAAAATAATCGCCTATTGCTTTTTCTCCACTGTGCCCAAAGGGTGGATTTCCTATGTCGTGCGCCAAAGAGGCGGCTGCGACAATAGCTCCAAAATCATTAAAATGATACCCATGTACGGTTTTCAAGGCTGGGTGTTTTTCTAAAATAGCCTTTCCAGCTGCCCGCCCCAATGAACGACCCACGACTGAAACCTCAAGACTGTGCGTCAATCTCGTGTGTACAAATGAGGTTTTTGAAAACGGAATTACTTGTGTTTTGTCTTGCAAACTCCTAAAGGCGCTAGAGAAAATGATGCGATCATAATCGACTTCAAAACCCAATCTGGTTTCGTCTTCTTCAATTCGCAATCTTTTATTGGTGACCCCTTGTTTTCTAAGTGAAAGTAATTGCTCCCATTGCATCATAGCGTACTATTTTAATTTGATGCAAGATACTGTTTTGTGTAAGTACTTTAAATAGTGTGTACAAGAAAATGGCTTAACATTGAGGTAACGTATAAATGACACTAGCATAAACTATGGTTAACACGAAGTTTACATAGTTGCGCTTTATTTGCATCAAGAAATTAATAGAAAAATGAAACACCTTTTTACATTTATATTTTTAGCTTTTACTTCTTTTATTTTTGCTCAAGGACAAGGAAGTATTGTAGGGGCGCTCACCGACAAAGATGCCGATAATTCACCCTTGCCATTTGCAAATGTTATAATAAAAGGAACCACAAAAGGAACAACCACAGACTTTGATGGTCTTTATGCGATCAATGACCTTGAAGCAGGAGACTATATTATTGAATACAGTTTTGTTGGTTATGAAACCGTTGAACTTCCTGTTACTGTAGTTGCTGATAAAGTGACTACTGTAAATGTGCCACTTGGTGCAAGTGCTGCTGCTCTTGACGAAGTTGTAATCACAACAACCGTAAGAAGAGATAGCGAAGTTGCTCTTATCTTAGAACAAAAAAAGGCAACAACAATTATTCAAAGTATAGGCTCTGACGAATTAGCACGTAAGGGTGTTGGTGATGCTGCCGGCGCTGTTACCAAAATTTCAGGTATCTCTAAACAAGAAGGGGGTAGCAACGTTTATGTTCGTGGTCTTGGAGACAGATATTTAAATACAACATACAACGGTCTTTCATTACCTTCAAATGATATTGAAAAGAAAAACATAGACCTTGGTCTTTTTTCTAGTGACATTATCCAAAGTGTGGGTGTAAGTAAGGCTTATTCTTCAAGATTTTATGGAGACTTCTCAGCTGGTAATGTGAATATCGTTTCAAAAAAATATACGGGAGATGGTTTTCTAGACGTAAATTTAGGAACTGGAATTAATACAAACTCGGTAGGAGAAGATTTTGTAAGGACTGAAGGAACTGGCTATTTCGGATTTTACAATCGGTACGACAACAATCCTTTTGCTGTTATTTTATCACACGGGATTGACCCTGTAGACGCTGGAGTGCCTATAGCAATTGAAGGTAGTTTGAGTGGCGGTAAATCATGGGATATAGGAACTAACGATAGATTTAGCGTTTTCTTTACTGCATCTTTTGATAATGGTTTTGAGTACAGACAAGGGCCAACAGCAGAATTTTCAACAGTAGATAAAAAGAGTTTTCAAAATGCTGAAGAATATGAATATTCTACCACTACAACAGCAATGACAAATTTCATCTATAGATTTAATAGTGATCATAAAGTAAGCTACAATTCTTTATTCATTAATAGTTCAAGCAGTGAAGTTGGATATTTCGGTCTTGACGGAAAAGGAACAAACCGTGATGCTATCTTAGATACAGACAGAGGATTTTTTCAACAAAACGTTCAGTTTGAACAAGACATGATTTTTGTAAATCAAATCTTGGGAGAGCACAAGGTGGATGATCAATTTAATGTTGAATACGGTGTGGGATACAATAAAGTTTTATCGCGTCAACCAGACAGAAAACGTATCAGTTTAGAGCGTTATGATTTAGCTTTAGATAACGACCCAAACACCAACCCATCATTCTTTAATAATATTGTTTTTGATAATCAACGTTACTTTCAAAATATTTCAGATACTGAGTTAAACAGTTTTTTAACATTGGATTATACAGCTTCAGAAAAAGTAAAATTGAGCTTTGGTTACAACGGAAGAACAAAAGAGCGTTTCTTTGAAAACATTAGATACGGTTATGATTTTATCGACCCGAACACTCCTGTGACTGATGTTAATAATTTTGACAATATATTTAGTGTTGAAAATCTAGGAACAATTTACAACACCGAAGTATTTAACCCAATCTATCCAGAAAACGGTTTTGGAACAACAAATTTCCCAGGACTTCCCGAAAATACATACACTGGTAATTTAGATATTCATGCTGGATTTTTTAATGCTGAAATTATATTAGGTGAAAAACTATTAGTAGTACCTGGAATTCGCGTTGAATCATTTGAGCAAAAGATTACCTACGATGTAATCAACATTCTATCTTCAGACCCTGGGTTTAGAGAAGCTTATGAAAACTTTTATTTACCAAGTTTAAATGTAAAGTATTCACTAAACGAAAATCAGAATTTAAGATTGGCATTTAGTCAAACCGTTTCAACTCCTGAATTTAAAGAGGTTGCACCTTTTGTTTACGAAGACGTTTCTAACCAAGTAGGTGGTAATCCAGATTTATTGAACGACCCTTCATTTTCTGAAATATATAACATCGACTTAAAATATGAATGGTTTATAGGAAGAGGACAATTATTTTCTCTTGCAGGTTTCGCAAAACAAATCAACAACCCTATAAACCGAGTAATTGCAAATGATGCAACCGGAACACAGCGTTATTTTAGAACGGGTGATAAAGCGGAAGTTTTAGGAGCTGAAATTGAAATAAGAAAAAACCTTTTAAGCACTGAGAACGACAAAGCTATTTTATCTGGAGGATTAAATGCAACGTACTTATACACAAAACAAGATTTAAGAAGTTCTGAAGGTATTTTCACGACTACATTTGAAGAAGGAAGAACTGAAGACCTGCAAGGTGCATCTCCATTTATCGTAAACGCAGACTTAAATTACACACCACAAATTAGCGAGAATTACAGCCCACAAGTAACAGCAGTGTTCTCATACTTTAGCGACCGTATTGATGCAATAGGATCTGGACAATTGGGGAACATTATTGAAAAAGGAGTTCCTACGCTTGACTTGGTTTGGAAAAATCAAATAGGCAAGAATTTTGAAATCAACGTAGCTGCAAAAAACTTATTAAACCCTAATGTATCATACATTAGAGAAGACACTGCTTTTGGCGATGTAGCTGTTACTTCTCCTAACGGAAAAGGGATTGCGTCATACAAAAGGGGGATTAACTTAGGATTACAACTATCATATAAATTTTAACTTTTTAAACTGAAATAAAAATCAATTAATACTTAAACAAATGAAAACGAATTATTTCTTAGTAAGCTTAGCGATTGTAGCAATGTTATTTGCTTCATGTGAAGCAGATGATACGGCTGATATCATCATCAATGACAACAGCATCGACAATAGTTCTACTACAAATGGTAGTGGAGGTTCTTCTGGTGGTGGAGACAACAATACTACCGAAAATATTGGTGGTACAATGACTACAGATTTAACTTTAAGCTCTGACGTAACATACATCCTTACAGAAGCGCTTATCATGACTGATGGAACAACGTTGAACATTCCTGCTTGTACCGTTATCCGTGCGAATAATGGCGCTGGTGTTTATATTGCGATTGCACAAGGCGCAACAATAAATGCTAATGGAAGTGCAAATTGCCCAATTGTAATGACATCAAATTCTCCAACTCAGAACGCTGGTGATTGGGGTGGTCTAATTGTATTAGGAAAAGCACCTATCAACTCTGTAGCTGGTGGTAATGCTACATCTACAAGTGAAATTGGTGGATTACCATACGGTGGAAGTGACGCTAACGATGCTTCTGGAAATATTCGTTACGTACGTGTAGAGTACTCTGGTGGGGCTGCTTCAGGTTCATCTGAAAATAATGGATTTTCTTTTTATGGTGTAGGTGCAGGCACTAACATTGAGTATATTCAGGCTTATGAAGGTGCAGATGATGGTGTTGAGTTTTTTGGAGGAACTGCAAATGCAAATTTTGTAGTAGTAACAAATTGTCAAGATGACTCAGTAGATTGGACGGAAGGTTTCAGCGGAAACTTAACTGATGTGTATATTAAGCATGGTAACATCCATGATAAAGGGATTGAGGCTGATGGCTTCAACACAGATATAGGAAACAACTCAAGCCCAATATTTTACTCTAAGCCAACCGTAACTAATGTTACTATTGTTGGTTTAGGTTCTGGTGCACCAACAACTCCTGAAGCTGTAAGATTGAGAGCAGGTACTCAAGGTGTATTCACTAATTTCTTAATTAGAGGATTTGACGAAGGTTTTGACCTTGACGGAGATATGGGAGATAGCCCAACAGGACAAGGAGTTATTGATGGTAACTTAAGCGTAACTGATGTTACTTTTGATGATGTTACTACTAAACTTAAAAACGATACTGGCTTTACATTTACTGAAGCAGATTTTATCTCTGGTGATGGTAATGGAACAGGAACAGACTTCGCAACTTGGGGTCTAGGATGGACACGTAATTAATTAGCCAAAATTAATTCCATATAAAAAAGAGTCCAGACGATAAACGTCTGGACTCTTTTTTATTTTAATCTGTTTAGGTTTAGCTTATGGTCTATTTGCTACTACACGGGTATTTTTCATTTCCCAAGTATCTACTTTTGCAATTTTAGAATCAACATAGGTTACTTCTTTTTTAGTATTTCCGTCAAAGAAAGACCAAACACCTACTTTGTTACCGTTCTCATATGTTGCAGCAGCCGTAACTACACCATTTACATCGTAACTTGTCCATTCGCCTTGTAATTTATTGTCAGCAGTGTAAAACCCTGTCTGAGCTACAGCTCCATTTTCGTGAAACAAAGTAGCTTTAATTAAATCGCCAACCTGCACATAACTATTCTTAACCTTTTTCATATCACAAGTTTTTGAACAATCTTGTGCGAACGACATATTTGTTGCGAATAAAACAACAACTACTAAAAGAATCAATTTTTTCATAATAAGGGCATTTAAATTAATAGTGATGTAAATATACAACATTTTTACTATTACGAAACATTTACATAACATTAATTTAACATTGAAACATCAATTACTTGGTATTCAATGTTTTACAATGTTATCTAATTATTTTACCTAAAGTAGCTCAATTTTATAGACATTTAACCTATTTACTCAAGAAATAGGTAGCTCAAATTGATAAGTCATAACATTTACATAACATACACATGAAAAATTAATTCCAAATTTGCGTTGTAATACCTTTTTATATGGATAGCATTTATTTAATCATGTTAGTTGCGCTAGGAGTGCTAGCAGTTGCAGATTTAGTCGTTGGTGTAAGTAACGATGCTGTTAACTTTCTAAACTCCGCAATAGGGTCAAAAGCAGTTGCTTTTAAAACTATAATGATTGTTGCCAGTGTTGGTATTGCTTTTGGAGCCTTATCCTCTAGCGGAATGATGGAAGTAGCAAGAAAAGGTATATTCGTGCCAAGCCAATTCTACTTCGACGAAATAATGATTATTTTCATGGCGGTAATGATTACCGACATTTTGCTACTTGATTTCTTTAATAGCTTAGGCCTTCCCACATCTACAACAGTATCTATCGTTTTTGAATTATTAGGAGCTGCTGTATGCGTTGCCATCATCAAAATATCAAACAATAGCGATACTTACGCACAAATAGGCGAATACATAAATACTGAAAAGGCAACCGAAATTATCTTTGGAATTCTGCTCTCCGTTGTCGTCGCATTTACGATAGGTGCGTTTGTCCAATTTGTTACTAGATACCTTTTGACATTTCAATTTCAGAAAAAAGCCAAGTGGGTTTCCTCTGTATTTAGTGGTATTTGTATTTCTGCAATATCTTACTTCATCATTGTAAAAGGCCTTAAAGGCACTTCCATCCTACCCGAAGGTTTCAATCAATGGGCGAGTGAAAATCTCTTGCAATTTCTAGGTGCCAACTTTGTTATATGGACGGTGCTTTCATTTATAGCAATTTCAGTATTAAAGACAAACATCTACAAAATCATCATTATACTTGGGACTTTTGCACTTGCCATGGCTTTTGCCGGTAATGATTTAGTAAATTTCATCGGCGTATTTATGGCAGGATACGAAGGATACTTGTCTTACAGCGATGCTTTTGCACAAACAGGTATTGCCGCATCACAGTTTTCAATGGAGAGCCTTTCAGAACAAGTCCAGGCAAAACCCCTTTTATTACTTGTTGCGGGAGGAATCATGATTCTTACATTATGGTTTAGTGAAAAAGCAAGGCGTGTTGTAAAAACATCAGTCGATCTTTCTCGACAAGACGAAGTAAAAGAGCGTTTTCAACCTAATTGGCTTGCCCAAAATTTAGTGAGAGGCGTAATATTTATCAATAAAGGATTTAGTAAAATTTTACCCGCCCCCATTACGAATGCCATCGACAAAAGGTTCACACTCCCAACGGCGGCAAAAATTATGGAAAAGGAAGCACCTGCTTTTGACATGGTTCGTGCCGCAGTAAATTTAATGGTTGCCAGTGTATTGATTTCGGTTGCAACGGGAATGAAACTTCCTCTATCAACTACGTACGTTACATTTATGGTTGCCATGGGAACTTCTCTTGCCGACAGAGCTTGGGGAAGCGATAGCGCAGTATATCGTGTTGCTGGAGTTATTAATGTAATTGGCGGTTGGTTTATGACGGCAATTTCCGCATTTTTTGCTGCTGCAATATTGGCTGCACTTATTTATTTCTTCGGAAAAGTAGCCTTAGGAATATTACTTCTGCTCGCCATTGCTCTTATCATTAGAAGCTCTATCCGTGGAAAAAAGAAAAATCTAGAAATAAAAGAAGAAGCGCTATTCAAAAAAGCCGAAAGTTCTTCCATGACTGGTGTAATTGAAGAAAGTTCTAACAACGTTGCAACCACAATGAAACGTGCTTCAAAACTATTGAGCTACACGATTGAAAATTTAGCGAAACAGGACTTGTCAGGACTCAAAAAAGCACAACGCCAAGGAGACAAGCTGGGTGACGAAATGGATGAACTAAACAGCCATGTTTTCTATTACATGAAAAATACTGATGAAACAGGAGCAGGTGCAAGTCAATTTTATTTACTCGTCCAAGATAAACTGCAAGACATCGTGCAATCGCTCAATCTTATAAGCAACAAGAGTTATAAACACGTAAAAAACGGACATCGTGGATTGACTTTCAGCCAAATCAAGGATTTAAAAGTGATAGAAAGCAAAATGCTAATATTGTTTGATAAAGTGAGAACAGAGTTTAACAATAAATCAATGCATAACCTCCCTCAGATTATTGATCAAAAACAGGAATTTGCAGATTTCATGTCGCTAGAAATTAGCAAACAAATTAGTCGTACTAAAAAAGGAGAATCTAGCCCTAGAAACACGGCACTTTTTATGACCATTCTACTCGAGTGTAAAGACCTTGCCGAAGCGACAGATTCCCTTTTGACCAAATACTATATTGCCCATACAAATGCAAAACAACCAAGATAATATTTGTTACTATTTAAAATCAAAAAGCAGTATTATTTCTTCTGAAGTGAACTGCTTTTTTTAATTAAGCATCTTTTTAATTATTTCTGTATTATTCATTTCTGAAAAAAAAAGATAATTTCAAGTTTAAAAGAGCAACCAATTTTTAATTATTTTGAGTTCATTTTTTAAGTCAATAGCCGTTCGGGAAGCAACTGTCAATTCTTCACTTTTTCAAAAAAAAACTGTCCTTAAGTCCTAACAGTTAGTTTCCTATCAAAACATAAAATCAAGCGCAAATCATTTGTCAACATAAATCCATATTTCATCAAAAATTAAAAATTGCCCATCGTACCGTAGAAATCGCATTGACTATCTAGGAGCTGTAAAGTAAATAGACCCCTTTTCTATAAAATTTATAATTACCTATTTATCAATTATTTATGTATGCCTTTTCTAATATATTTCTCACTTAAAAACAGAGAAAACGTCAGGTTCATTTTAATTTTAGATGTATAATTTTGTTCTATTTATATACAAATCAATTTTCTTCCTTTTAGAAATTTAATCAATACTTCTTAACAAAACGGTGTTGATATTTTTCATTTTAGCGTGAACTCCTATCCTTGTTGATCTCTTAACGTTTTGTTAATAACCATGTTGAGAAACCTCTATAATTAACTCCATTTTGTCTCTAAATTAATAAGATATTTACCTATCATTATAGAACACATTTACCACATTATTTATGGAGATTACACAAATTAGGAAGCGAGACTTTACAACAAAATCGTTTCACCTAGACAAAATAACAGCCGCTGTATTGAAGGCGATGAATGCCAATGAAACAGGGTCTGACGACGATGCTCAAAATGTTGCACTATCTGTATATAAGGTGCTTCTAGAAAGAAAAGAAAGCGACCCTACATACATCCCTACTATTGAACAAGTACAGGATGTTGTAGAGACAAAACTAATGGAATGTGGTTTCCCAGAAGTGGCAAAAGCATACATACTCTATCGCGATAAAAGAGCCCAAGAACGTAAGACTGATATCTTTGAAAAACGTATAAGTCTTAAACCTTATGAGTATCCTCAACTGTACGAATACGTTCCTGCAATCCGTCACTCGTATTGGATTCATACCGAGTTTAATTTTACAAGCGATATTCAAGATTTTAAAACAAAATTAAATAACGTAGAACGTAGCGCAATAAAAAACACGATGCTTGCTATTTCTCAAATCGAGGTAGCAGTTAAGAATTTTTGGGGTGACCTATATCACAGGATGCCTAAACCAGAAATAGGTGCTGTAGGTTCTACTTTTGCTGAAAGCGAAGTGCGTCACGCAGATGCATATTCTCACCTTCTAGAAATTCTTGGCTTAAACAAAGAATTTAAAGCACTGAAGAAAAAACCAGTTATCATGAAACGTGTGCAGTATTTAGAAACCGCACTTCGTAACTCAAAAAGTGAGGACAATAAAGAATATGCCGAGTCTGTATTATTATTCTCTCTATTTATTGAGCACGTATCATTATTCTCACAATTCTTGATTATCATGGCTTTTAACAAGCACAAGAATATGTTGAAAGGTATCTCTAATGTGGTAGAGGCAACTTCAAAGGAAGAGCAAATTCATGGTGATTTTGGTATTGAACTTATCCAAATTTTAAGAGATGAACACCCTGAATGGTTCACGCCAGAATATCACGCAAACATCAAACAACTATGCCTAGATGCATTTGAAGCAGAAGTTGATCTAGTAAATTGGATTTTTGAAGACGGAGAATTAGACTTTTTACCAAAAAATGTAATTAATGAATTCTTGAAAAACCGTTTCAATAAATCTTTAGTAAGCATAGGTGTTGAAGAAGTTTTTGATGTTGACGAAACCCTCGTTAGAGAAACCGAATGGTTTGATGACGAAATAATAGGAACCAAACACGGCGACTTCTTCGTAAAACGATCTGTAAACTATAGTAAAAGAACACAAAGTATAACTAGCGACGACCTTTTTTAATATGATTCAACAAGAAAACACCTCACAAGAAGTTCAGAAAACTTCAAAGAATACAAACGATTTTATTTCCGCTAGAAAAGAAGCACTTTCTAATGCCGAATCTAAAACGGAAGGCTTCGCGTGGCTTAACGAAAACAGCCGTAATTTTTTACAAGCTGGTTACCTTACCGAAGGTGTTGGCCCAGAGCAACGCATTAGAGAGGTAGCCGAAAGAGCAGAAGAAATTCTAGGCATGCCTGGATATGCTGATAAGTTCTATGGCTACATGAGCGAAGGGTATTACTCACTTGCTTCTCCTGTTTGGTCAAACTTTGGAAAAAAGAGAGGCCTGCCTATTAGCTGTTTTGGTTCTCACATTGATGACGATATAGGGAACATCCTTTACACACAATCTGAAGTTGGAATGATGTCTAAACTAGGAGGAGGTACTTCTGGTTACTTCGGAAAAATACGTCCTCGTGGAGCTGCTATTAAAAATAATGGTGAAGCATCTGGAGCGGTACACATCATGCGCCTTTTTGAATCAATGGTAGATGTTGTGAGCCAAGGATCTGTTCGTCGTGGTCGTTTCTCTCCATATCTTCCAATAGATCATGCAGATATTAAAGAATTTCTAGAAATAGGAAGCGAAGGAAATCCAATCCAAGAATTGACGCACGGTGTGACTGTGACCAATAAGTGGATGGAAGAAATGATTGCAGGGGATGTAGAAAAAAGAACAACATGGGCAAAAGTATTACAGAGCCGCGGAGAAATGGGTTATCCATATATCTTCTTTACTGACAACGCAAACAATAATGCTGCAGATGTTTATAAAGACAAAGGGCATAAAATACACGCGAGTAATTTGTGTACCGAAATCATGCTACCATCAGACCACAATTGGTCATTTGTATGTGTGCTTTCTAGTATCAACGTATTACATTACGACAAGTGGAAAGACACAGATGCTGTTGAAACAATGGTATATTTCTTAGATGCTGTCATTACAGAATTTTTAGAAAAATTAGAATCGTACAAAAATTCCGAAGACAGAGAAGACCGTCAAACATTCTTGTTCATGGAGCGTGCGTATAATTTTGCAAAAGAAAACAGAGCATTAGGCCTTGGAGTTTTAGGATGGCACTCATTATTACAATCTAAAAAGTACGCTTTCAACAGTAAAGAAGCATTCGATTTAAACAGCGAAATCTTTAGAGAAATCAAAGAACGTTCTTATAAAGCTTCCGAAGAATTAGCCGATGTTTTTGGAGAACCAGAAGTATTAAAAGGCTACGGAAGAAGAAATACCACTTTAAATGCAGTTGCTCCAACAACGTCTTCAGCGTTCATTTTAGGGCAAGTTTCTCAAGGAATTGAGCCTATCTGGTCTAACATTTATGTAAAGGATATCGCAAAAATTAAAACGACTATCAAAAATCCATACTTGGTAGAATTACTACAAGAAAAAGGAATGGATACAAGAGAGGTTTGGTTGGACATTCGCGATAGAGACGGATCTGTACAACACCTTGATTTCTTAACCGAAAATGAAAAAGAGGTTTTCAAAACCTATTCTGAAATAGACCAAATGGACATCGTGTATCAAGCTGCCAACCGTCAAAATCATATTGACCAAGGACAGTCTGTAAACATCATCGTGCATCCAGACATGCCTACAAAAGAAGTAAACAAGATTCACATTACTGCGTGGAAACTAGGATTGAAATCCCTGTATTACCAACACAGTATGAACGCCGCACAAAAATTCAAACAAAAGAAAGATTGTGCATCTTGCGAAGCATAATCCTTATTGAATCAAAACAAAGGAGTCCCTATTAATTATATTAGTAGGGACTCTTTTTTATTTGGGGTTTTTCAATAGAAACAATTTGGAGCAAAAAGATTCAGATTTAAAATTAAAGCAGTTTCCAGCTTTCCACTACAATCTTTATTTCGCTATCGCTTCAATAAAGGATTTTCATTACAATCGGGGCTAGCAAAGTAGGTCTAGTTTTCTTCGAGTAACATTATAGTAGGTGTTTTTCTGCTATCTTTTCAAGTTCGGCATACCAATGCACACCAAATTTCCGAATCAAAGCTTCCTTCACAAATTTATACACAGGAACTTTGAGTTCGTTCCCCAGCGTACATGCATCATTACAAATGGGCCATTTATGGTAGTTCACCGCGGCAAATTCACTATAATCTTGCACTCGCACGGGATATAAATGGCACGAAATAGGTTTTTTAAAATCAATTTCGCCAGCATTGTAAGCATCTTCAATTCCGCAACCTGCCGTTCCATTTTCAGAAAAATTAACATACGCACATTCTTCCCCATTCACTAAAGGCGTCTCAAGTTCGTCGAGGTCACTTACTATATGTGTTCCTTGCGCTTCAATTGAAGCAATACCCTCGGGACGAAGAAATGGTTTTACCTTGGGATAGATTTCCTTTAAAATGGAAACCTCCTCTTTAGACACGGGAGCTCCAGCTTCTCCAGCAACACAGCACTCACCTTTACAGGCTCCTAGATTACAGACAAAATCCTTTTCGATTAAATCCTCACTAACAATTGTTTTTCCTAGTTGAAACATATCTGCAAACCTACAATTTTTGAAATTGAAATAGAAATCAAAAGTAAAGACAAAAAGTAAAATTTAACCACATAAAATGAAGTGTAAACTCATTAATTTTTATACAACTAAGCTTTAAAAAAAGACTAATTTTGCAGGATTGATAAACTTTTTAAAAACCCGTGTTGACGGAAGGAAATGAATTTTAATGTTAAGGAAATAGCAACAGCAACGATGGTACTTTTTGCGGTAATCGATATAGTGGGCAGCATCCCTATTATCATATCGCTAAAAGAAAAATCTGGAACCATAAAAAGTGGTCGTGCGTCTATCATTGCAGCTATTGTACTAATCGTATTTCTATTTGTAGGCGAAAAAATTCTAAGCCTTATTGGTATTAATGTCTACGAGTTTGCCGTTGCAGGTGCTTTTATTTTATTCTTTATTGCTATTGAAATGATTTTAGGAATCAAACTTTTTAAACAAAATGAAGAAAGTTTAGGAACAGCAACTGTATTCCCAATTGCATTCCCTATCGTCGCGGGACCTGGAAGTTTAACCTCGCTACTATCGCTACGAGCAGAGTTTTCATTAGAAAATATTATCGTAGCAATCATCATCAATGTTATTGTTGTATTTATCGTATTGCGAACTTCGGGAAAATTACAGCGCGTTCTAGGCAAGAATGGTATTCAGATAATCGAAAAGGTTTTTGGTGTAATTTTGCTTGCCATTGCAGTAAAATTGTTCACATCAAATATTCAGGAATTATTCAATTAATTACTGAAATTTTAAAGAGACAAAAAATAATTAATTCATTAAAATTTCGGCGAAAGCCTAAAAATTATGAAAATTTTCATCTACATATTACTACTACTTTCAGCAGGAATGTTGATTTACAATTTGACAAATATTAATTGGAACGCCCCTTTTGACGGTGAAAGTACCGTAGCAGCAATTTGCACCATGGCAGCAGCTTGCGTTATGGTTATGCTCGCAATTTTATTGGTTTCAAAAAAGATTGCTTCGGTTAAAAAGTAAGAAAAAAGATTTATTCCTTAACGGAGGTGTTCGTAGGTCGGGTCTCCAATTCAAAGACTTTTTTAATCATCGGATCATTCTCGTTGATGATAAACTCAAAAGCATTATTACCATAGAGCTGTTGCGCAAGATTCGCTTTGATTGCTTTTTTGAGCGCATCCTTGTAATCCCTAAACATCACGGGGCTTTCGGTAAGGCGTACGTATTCTAAGAACTCTCCCACAACCGAGTCGCTAATGAGATAACCTGCAATAAATTGCGCTTGAGATATGCCCTTAAACTCGTCGCGGTGTCTGTCCAAATACTCAAAAGCAAAATAGCTCATCGTTCCATTTCGTGAAACGTAATCAATAGTTTCGCCTTCCATACTCGTATCCTTCGGAACAAAAATATCTGGGATGATTCCACCACCTCCATAGACAACCTTTCCTTTTGGAGTCACATAACGCAACGAATCATTTACCGAAATACTATCTGCACTCTCCAGCTCGCCATTTTTATAGCGCTTTTCATAATCGTCATAATAAGCATCTTTGCCTTCTGTGTATGGCTTTTGAATAGACCTTCCCGTTGGCGTGTAATACCTTGCGATTGTTAATCGTACTGCACTTCCATCACCAAGCGACATTTCTCGTTGCACGAGTCCTTTCCCAAACGAACGTCTTCCCACAATAGTCCCTTTATCATTATCCTGTAAAGCTCCCGCAACAATCTCGCTGGCAGATGCAGAGTTTTCATTAATAAGTACGTACAATTTTCCGTTTTCAAAATCACCGCGTGAAGTCGCAAACGACTCTTCTTCATCTCCATTTTTATTTTTGGTAACGAGAATAAGTTTGTCATCTCCAAGAAATTCATCTACAATTTCTTCGGCTGCGGAAATGTAACCCCCGGGATTATTTCGTAAATCAAGAACCAATCTAGAGATACCCTCTTTCTTTAATTCTTTTAAGGCCTTTTTAAATTCGTCAGGAGTCGTCTCTGCAAAACGATTGATTTTTATGTAACCCAAATCCTTGCTGAGCGTGTATGACGCATCAATACTTACTAACGGAACCGTCTTTCTCCGCACTTCAATATCCCGCAGTTTAGTTTCGCCGTCCCTTTTAATCCTTAAACTAACCGCACTATTTTTCACACCTTTTAAATATGCCGAAATACTATCGCGGTCAAACTCTTTTCCAAAAACGGGCTTTCCATCGGCGTATAAAATTCGGTCGCCCGGTTTAATTCCGGCACGTTCAGCAGGACCGCCTTCAATGGTTCTAATCACAGCAATCGAATCTTGATACACATAAAACGAAATCCCAATGCCGGTAAAGTTTCCGCGCATATCATCTGCCGCAGCTTGATAATCAGATTCAGGAATATATACAGAATGCGGATCCAGATTTTCTAGAATTCCATTAACGGTAACATCAACGATACTATCTGTATTAACATCATCCACATATTCGTAGTCAATATAATCGATGAGTCTGTTTAGTTTTTCCTTTTTAGAGTTTTTCGCAAAAATAGCCTCGTTAGTACTAAAGTTGAGTTTTGACCCAATGAGAACGCCCATCGCAATTGCGACACCAGTAATCAACGGAATATATTTTTTATCTAAACCCACTAAACTAAATCAAACCTGAATTATTATTAAAAGAACTATTTGCTGAACTAAATCTTAGCATTGTCAACATCAACTATATGCTCTATTGTAACGCCAGCTTTTTTTAAAAATTTTAAGCCGCTGTCATCTTTGTAGCCTTGAAGATATACAACACGTTTTATGCCAGATTGATGAATCAATTTACTACAATCTTTGCAAGGGGACATGGTAATGTAAAGTGTAGCGCCTTCACAGGATTGTGTTGAGCCCGCTACTTTTAAAATTGCATTTGCCTCTGCATGAAGTACGTACCATTTAGTTGCTCCGTCTTCATCCTCGCATACATTTTCAAATCCTGTTGGCGTCCCATTATAACCATCACTGATAATCATTTTACCTCTTACAATTAACGCGCCAACTTGCCTTCGCTTGCAATGTGAGAGTTTGCTCCACTCTCTCGCCATCCTCAAATAGGCAACGTCATATTTATGCTGTTTTTCCTGCTTCATTATATTGCTATAAGTGGCTAAATTAAAGATACGTTACAGCCTTGCAAAGTTATTTTATTCTTTTCTGAAATTTTTAACTCAAACAACTTCCGTAAATCATGGGAAGTGAAAGTAAAATTACCATTATGGAAACGATTGCAATCCAAAGTTTTTGAGAAACTTTCAATTGTTTTTGGAAGAACCAAGTTAATATCAAAACACCAAGTACGATGATTAGTTGTGCAAATTCTACTCCCAAGGCAAAGTACAGCAAAGACTGTAACGCATTTTCCTCTTCAATAAGAATCATATTAAAATATCCCGCAAAACCAAACCCATGAATCAATCCAAATATTAATGCCGTAGCAAGGAGTAGCCATGTATTTGAAATTTTGGCTTTGCCCTGTAATTTAACAAGGTTGAAAACCCCAGCGATTAAAATTGTGATAGGAATCAAACATTCAACCCAATTGCTGTCAATTGTAAAAACTTTGTAATGCGAAAGTAATAACGAAATACTGTGTCCCACCGTAAATGCTGTAACGAGGAAAAACAGTTTACGCCAAGTCGCAAATGTAAATGCAGCGCTCAACGCTACCAAAAATAGCAAGTGGTCGTAGCCTTGCCAATCTAAAATATGTTCAAGTCCTAATTTTAGGTATAGCCAAAAGTCGGTCATTTCTAAATTTAATTTTGGGATAAAGATAATCTGAAAACTTAATTATGTACCTTTAAACTAATGTCAATTCATTAAAATTTCAGGTATCAAAAAAGAAGATCAGCACATTTCAAAAGAGGAAATTAACGTTCCTCAAACACAACCCAACAATCCGTTGCACGGTGTTAAGCTAGCAACTATTGTAGAATTTTTGCATGAAAAATATGGTTGGGAAGAACTGGACCGTCGGATGAAAATGAATTGTTTTGCAGTGAATCCATCTGTAAAATCCACCTTAAAATTTCTTCGGAAAACAGACTGGGCAAGGGAAAAAGTGGAACGACTGTATTTGCGTTCTATAGACAAAAAATAGCTGCTTCAGAAAATACCCACAAGTAGTTTTAGTTATTTTTATTTACTTTTAAAACTCACAAGCATCTTCCCCACAATGTGTTACGGTTTGTAATACGTTTTTATTAATTCAATTTTATTGTTATTATGGCATACGATAGGAAGTTGCCTATTATCCTTATTCCAGGGATTCAAGGCACAAAACTGTACAATGTAAATCTTGACGATTTTAGCACACATTGGTCTGGCGTTAAAAAATTCTACACAAACATCCACAGTCTAAAACTGCAGCGGGATGGCAAGAATGACATAGGGGCCGAGACGATTATTGAACGTGCCGATGTTGAAAATATGGCATATTCTGAAATCATAAATTACCTCAAATCCAAAGGGTACAGAGTATTCATTTTTGGATATGACTGGCGTAAGTCAAATATAGATTCTGCTAGAAGTTTAAAAACATATATTGAAGCATTACGAGACAAACTCAACGTAGGAGAATTTAATTTTCTAACACATAGCATGGGTGCGTTGGTACTTTCTGGGTATTTAAAACTATTGAGTGATGAAGAGCGCAACAAGATTGTAAACAGAGCGATTTTTACGGTTCCTACCTTTTTAGGGAGTATTGAGGCAAGTTTTAATCTTGTCATTGGAAAATCGAGACTTTTTAATAGTAGTGATGATTTTAGAAAAATTGCGAGAACCTTTCCTGCCGTTTATGAGCTGCTTCCCGTATTTAAGGATGCATATAAGTTTGAAAACCCCATTACAGCTGCAAATTTTGACCCATTCAATTTTTATAGTTATTGGCAACAAGTTGCAAATGCAGATAGAGAAGATACCATTGACAAACATGAATTTATGGCATACCGCTTAGATAAAGTTAGAGAAGTGCGAGATCAAAACAACCTCATTTTTGATCTTTCAACGTGTGGCGCATCCTTTAGAAAAAAGTGTTTGGTTGTATGTGGCGGTAAAGAAAAAACAAAAAGCCATATTGTAGTACACGATCGCCGTGACCATTTTAAAAACTTTTTTGACTATGAAGCAATCAAAGAAGATAAAGAAGGAGATGGAACAGTACCACATGAAAGTGCGAGTATTTTTAAAGATAGTGTGCTCACATTAAGAGTAGATAAAAAAGCATTAGAAAGCTGGGCAGATTCAAGAATGACCGGACCAGATTGGCATGCGTTTTTCCTAAACAACGGTAGAGTTCAAAATGTGCTACAACGATTTCTAAAAGGAGACACACAAAGAGACGATTGGTACGAAAGTGCTGGTGGAAAAATCGAAAAAATAACCTAACAACTTCAATCATGCAAACATTAAAATTACGCTCTAGAAATTCCAGCGTTCACGTACTCGAAGAATTACTGACCAGCCTTGGCTATGAGGTGTATGTTTCAAATTATTTTGGAGCAGATACGGACCGCGCAGTAAAGGATTTTCAATCAAAAAACAACCTCGTTGTTGATGGTATCATGGGCGCAAAAACATGGGCAATCTTGCTTAACGCGCAACAACAATTAACGCAATTTAATGACAAATTTCTGTCTGAAGATGATTTAAAAGATTTTGCCTCTCAGTATGATTTAGAGCTTGCGGCAGTTAAAGCCGTCAACGAAGTAGAAAGCAACGGAAAAGGTTTTTTGCTCGACGGCCGCCCGCGCATCTTGTTTGAAGGACACGTTTTTTGGCGCGAACTCAAATCAAGGAACATTACACCTGAAACATTGATCAGCGACCGCTCAAAAAACGTGCTTTACAAAAGTTGGACAAAGAAACATTACGAAGGCGGAAAACAAGAATATGACAGATTGGAAAAAGCAGCAGGATTGAGCGACGACGACAAGGTACACGATGCAGCGTATGTTTCGGCATCCTACGGAGCATTTCAAATAATGGGTTTTCATTATAAATTACTGGGTTATAGTACTGTGGATGGTTATGTTGCAGATATGTACACCCATGAGCGACAGCATTTAAAAGCGTTCGGGCTTTTTTGCAAAGCGAATAACTTAATACGCCATCTTAAGAGTAAAAATTGGGCAAGCTTTGCAAGAGGGTATAACGGCCCAGGATATGCCGCCAACAAATACGACACAAAACTGGCAAGCGCCTATAGAAGATACAAAGGGATGTAGTTTTACTTCGGAAATGTAGTATTGAAAAATATTGTATTTTTAATTAAAATATTGGCTATGAAAAAATTACTACTCTTCTTACTCGTTTTATTTTTTTCCATTGATATTTCAGCACAAAATCCAGATATTATTGGCACTTGGTATTTTTCTTATTTTACTGGTGATTTAGGCAACCCATATCCATTAATGCCAGGAGATGCTCCTCAAAACCCATATATAATTATCAATTCAGATTATACCTTTGAAGGAATTGCTGCATGTAATACTTTTTCTGGAGATTTAAACTTTAATGGTGAAGAAAATAGTGCCATTGTTGAAAATTTTATGCAAACAACAAACACTTGTGACACCTCACAACAAACAGGTTTTGAAAGTTCTTTCTTTTTAACCTTTGATGAATTTCTGACTACTGATGTTTTTAGTATCGGAGTGAATCAAAATGAATTTTTGATGGAATCATTTACTGGTTTTGGACTAAAATTTCAAGACACCGTTTTTCTTTCCATTGAAGATAACCTTAGTTCTAGTGTTGCCATATTCCCTAATCCAACATCAAATAATCTTTCAATCAATACGAACGGATTTTCAATTTCAGAAATATCAATCTATACTAGCAAAGGAAGATTGATTGCTTCTGAAATTTATAACGGGCAAACTATTGATGTTTCATCTTTAAATAGTGGCATTTATTTTCTTGAGCTCTTTTCCGAAGGTAAAAAGACCGTAAAGAAATTTATTAAAGAGTAGAAAAACTTCCACAGAATATAAAATTGATTATTTTTGCAGTCCAATTTTAAAGCTCGAGTGGCGGAATTGGTAGACGCGCTGGATTCAAAATCCAGTGACTTCGGTCGTGCGGGTTCGATTCCCGCCTCGAGTACTGTTAAACCCTGTTAATCATTTGATTTACAGGGTTTTTTGTTTTTATCAGCAACAAAACAGCAACAGATTCACCTCAAATTATATGTTAAAAACTAACTATTCTTTACAATTAAAGATGTTTTTTCATCGTATTTATAAAAAATAATCTGTCCAGATAAAATCAATGAAATTGCAGTTTCTATTACATCCAAAGGAACTACAAACCATTCTCTAGGATTAATTCTAAAACCTTTGTCGTCTAATATTTCAACGTCGAGACATACTTTTGAGAAAAATCTATGAATTAGATTTTCAAATTTCTGCGCATTCATATTGTAACATTTATATGAATCAACTATTTCAACATCTGCAAGAAGGTATGTAGGCTCTTTTGACGCATTCTTGATTCTATCTTTAATAGGTACGGTGGAAAATCCTATTTTGTGCAAATTAGAAATTGAAGAGATTTTTGGATTGACTGACTTAGACTTTAAGACATAAATCCAGCCAGTAGACACATCATCTTCAACTAACGCATTAGCTTTCCCAAATAGTTCTTCTTCAATATCTTTATCTGTATTAGTAACCATTTGACCATTAGCATGTAAAACTTTATATAATGACTGAAACATCATATTTGAAATCGTTCCATTCTCAAATATTGTTCTTGTACGGCCGTCAGGTCGATTATGCACTCCACTTTTAAATTCCTGAATTTCCTTTTCCCAAGTAACACTCTCTAAATAAAGCAGAACACCATTGTTTATATAATATTCATTTGGCTTTAATGATTCATAATTAAAACCAACAAGGCTTCTCTTACCTTCTCGTAATTCAACTTGAACTTTTTTAAACCTCTTTTCGTAAGTTTTAAATTCAGATTCTTTCATTGCTTTTCTTCGAGCAACAAAATCAGATTCTGCCCTTTCTGATGCACTCTTTACATTCTTCAACTTAAAAATGGATAAGGTTTCATCTGTATCTAATATTCCTAATTCATCATCATTTAAAACATCTTCAACTGATTTTAATTCCTCCTTGGTGTTTAAAAGATTATGTGAATCATAAGGCTCTAATATTTCTACTTTATTAGCATCTTTTCTTAATGCTTTCAATCTTGATAGCAGTTTAAATTCGGTTACATTTGTTGCTTCTGGTTCTCTATCATTCTTTTCAAAAAAAGTATTAATTTCTTGGAACGATTCAATTAAGCGTTCATCTTCTGATTTTACATTAGAGTTTTTGGGTTTAGAATCTAAAATTCCAAACTCATCATCATTAAATATATCTTCTAATGTTTTCTTTTTACTCATTTGCTTGGGCTTTACGCTTTTGCTCTTTTAAAAATATTATTGCTTCTGCTAAACGTCTTTCTTTTGGGTCGAAAGATTGAATACTTGGTTGTTCTCCTGTTTTTGCTATCCAGTTTTTTATTTTAGGCCACAATATAATTGCTTCTTCATCAGTCATTGTAATTCTTGTGGCATCAATAGTTTCTTGAATTGCTTTAAATACGGATGCTGTTACTGATTTAGACAATATTTCAAATGCTTTTTGAAATGGATTAATAGTATCTATTAAGTCTATATTAATATCATCAATATTTACAAAACTATCTGCCATACGTATGAAACGTTTATCACCAACCTCTTCTATACTAGCGTTTTTTATGACTGAATCTACTACTAAATGTTGACGAACAGATTCAACTTCTTCATCTGTTAAATCAGGATAAGTTTCTTTAATTATTTTAGGGATTAACACTTTGTTTATTACTTCTGGATCTACATTTCCCGGCATTGCTTTAAGCATTTGCTGGTCTTGCATAACTTTTGCTTTCAAGTCATTAATATCACTTTCAATTATATCTTTTGCTCTTTTTGAACTTGGAAGTTTAAAACCTCTAATTTTTATAGTGCTATCATCATCTTCTGAATCATCTTCATCATCTTCTTCTGGAAATTTCGGTTTAAATTTAAAATTAGGAGCTAGCACTTGTTCCATTAATAATGATGCTGTAATAGCTTTAAGCATATTATTGACAGACAGTTTTACTAAATCATCTTCTGCATCTGGTTGTGCAATTAAATTAGTAAATTGAGAGTGTGATTTATTTTCGCTATCTCTTGTTGCTCTTCCTATAATTTGAATAATTTCCGTTAATGAACCTCTATAACCAACCGTTAATGCGTGTTCACAATATGGCCAATCAAAACCTTCTTTTGCCATACCTAACGCTATGATAATATCTATATCATCAACACTTTCGACATTACGCAAATATTCTTGTATTTTATCTCTATCCTTTTGGTTATCGTGAACTAAGTCTGCAACCTTTAAAGTTTTACCTGTTGCCTTGCTTATTACATACAAAACACCTGTATCTGGGTCTTGATAGTCTAACTCACCTAAACCGTCAACAATTCTGTTTACTTCTTCATATTTGTCTTTTTCGGACTCTCCAGAATTTACACTTGGTATATGAATTATTGTTTTTTTGTTTTCATCTAATATCTCGTGAATAGCAGATGTATATTTACCTTGATAAAAGTGATATCCAATCCCTAATGATTTTAAATAATTATAGCCATTTAGTTGTTGGTAATAATCATATTTTACTTTAGTAAACTTTGCTTCATCTTCTGGCAATAAAATAGGCACAGAATCTCCTCTAAAAAAAGAACCTGTCATTGCTACTACGTGAGCAGTAGATTTATCCATTATACTACTTAATACAATACCCAACTTATTATCTCCATCTACTGATACGTGATGAAATTCATCTATTGCCAATAAACAATCATTGAGTTGTTTTTCGTCTATTGCATCAAAAGCAAAACGTAAAGTTGCGTGTGTACAGATTAGTATTTTTTCATCACTTTCTAAAAAATTTAGAAATGCAGTTACTTTACTTTTTTCAACACCAGGCGTACATAGATTATATCTTGGATTAGGTTCCCAATCTGCAAAAAAACCAAACTTCTTTAATTCTGTTTTAGCAAACGAACTACCAATAGACCGCTCTGGCACTGCTACTATTACTTTCTTTATGTCTTGATTTATTAATTTATCTAAACCAATAAACATTAAGGCACGAGATTTACCAGAAGCTGGCGGTGCTTTAATTAATAAATATTGAGCAGTACGAGCCTCAAATGCTTTTTGTTGCATTTCTCTCATACCATATTCATTGGTACTTTTACTTTTACCTGTTTGTTGGTATTTTACGTGGACTATATCTGGCATAAATTAAGCTTTCTTTTTACGTATTCTTTTAGGTTTTTCTAACAAGGTATTTTTATTTATCATCTTTTCATATTCTTTAAAAAGATATTCTAAGCGCTCTGTATCGCTATCAAAACGCTTTAAACGATAACAACGCTCTATAGCTAAATCTAATTGATGATGCGCTTCTTTTAACCCTTTAGGCATTTTATCTGGGTCGTATAATTGAGCTAAAGTTTTACCTGAATGTTTTTCTCTTTCTTCTAAAACTGCAAATACGTGTAAATTGATTTGTTCTTTTTGTTTTTGATTGATTTCAGGAAATGGAAAAGTATTATATCCTAATGTCGAACTATATCTAATCCTTGATTCTAAAGCCCCACATACTGCTTTAATCCAGCATAAATGAATTTTTGATGATATTATACCAAAAGTAATTGGTGTAGCGTTTAAAACACAATGAGCACTATTACTTATGACAGTATTTTCATCGAAAAAATCAATTGGAATATATTCTCTTTTTTCAGAAGATACTGATGGTATAATTACAGACTGTTTTTTAGAATATCTCCTTTCTCCAAAAGCATATGGAATATCTGCTATTTCTCTTGTAGCTTTCTTTTTACTTTTTTTTCGGAATTGATACACTCCATCCAGACGTTTTTTAATTATCGCATTTCCTTTAATCTTTTGATATTCTTCATCTTCAATCCAAAAACACCATCTGGACAAATCTTTTATCAATTCATTCGAACCAACAAATCTTTTTAAGTATTTTTCTAATTCTGGATAGGATTTAATGATTTTAGCTTTTTCATCATCTGAAACAACCAAAAACCCTCCATCAACAGCTTTACTTCCGTAACTCACAGGCTCCAAAATAGAAATTGGCGAACTTCTTTTTCCAACAATTAAATTAGAACCTTCAGTCAAGTACGGGTTAATATTTTGAACCGCTTTAATTTTTTCTTTGAAAATTATGCATTTATTAATAGTATTTGAATGATTGCATAACCCAATTATTACAACTGAAACACCTGCATTTCCCTTTGCATTGTTTGTCCATTTGAAAGACTGATGTGCAAAGAAAATGGCCAACCTATTTATAATCTGTGGCCACAATAATTCTACTTGTTCACCTTGACAAATGGAATTAGTAGAGACAAAGGCTAATTTTGCATTATAATGTTGAATAAAATCAGCTCCTCTTTTAAACCAACAAGCTATATAATCCAAATTTTTAAAGTTCTTGAATTTAGAAAACACAATTGCCATATCTTTTTTTTGTTCAATATCCTGCAAACTTGAACCCAAATATGGCGGATTGCCTAAAATATAAATCTCATCATTTGCTTTTTTAGGACACGTATTCTCCCAATTTAAGCGTGTGGCATTCCCTTGTGTTATATGACCTGCTTCTTTTAAGGGCAGTATAGGTTTGGCTCTACCAAAATCGTGTAACTCATCTACAAACTCCTTGTTCATTTGGTGTTCTGCTAACCATAATGATAAAATTGCCATTTCGTGTGCAAAATCGTCTAATTCAATTCCATAAAATTGAGAAAGTTTTATCTCTGTAAACCAAATTTCAAATTGTTTGGTCTTAAAATTCATTTTAGCTTGTGGTGCATCGGAAAATATTTTATGCCCATCTTTTGTAAAATGTATTTTCGATTGGCTTTCATAATAATTATCTGGTTCTCCTAAACCACTAATCTCTTTAATAATTTCAATTTCTAATCTTCGAAGTTCCTTGTAAGCAATAATTAAAAAATTACCGCTACCACAAGCTGGGTCAAATATTTTTAGTTTTGATATTCTAAATATTAACTCCCGTAACTTTCTGTCATTTCCTCTTTGTTTTTCAAATTCTTCGTACAATTCATTTAAAAATAAAGGTTCTATCACCTTCATAATGTTTGGCACAGATGTGTAATGCATTCCTAAACCACTACGATATGCAGGATTTACTACTGCTTGTATCATAGAGCCAAAAATATCTGGATTGATTTCGCTCCAATCTAAATCGCCACACTCAATAATTATTTTACGTGCTTCTTTAGTAAACTTAGGTGATACTATTGTATCTCTAAATAAACCACCATTTACATAAGGAAACTCTTTAAAATGCGATGCTCCTTTATTGTTATCTTCCGTATTAAGGACCTTAAAGAGTCTATCTAAAAACGTATGAGATCACTACCATCTTTTTGAGTATGTTGCTCTAAAGTATCTGTAAACATTCCCTCAATAGGAAAAATGTCAGTGTCTTCTGCGAAAAAGCAAAAGAGTAAACGAGATAGAAAAATATTTAAGTTATGACCACCATCATCGTATATGTTTGGGTTTTCTGTAACTAATATATCATAGAGCTTCGCCATTTTATATGACGCTTTTCTATCTGCATAATTTTCATTTTTTTGAGCATACTTCTCTTGACCTGCCCAAGGTAAAAAGAAACCGAAGTGTTTATGAATTTCAAGAATAGGTGTGTCTAACGCTAAGCCTGTTCTTATATCTTTTGCTAATAATGTTTTATAATCTGTTACAATTACAAATCTTGGATTGTGTTTTAAAGAAGCTGTATCTTTTGTTAATTCGTCAATAGTATTTAATAAAGTACCAGATTCTACTTCTTTAAAAAGCATTTTACTTTTATAAAGTACTTCTCCATCAACTTTAGATAAATTAAAGTCTCCTTTCTTTAATCGTGTTATAGATGTTTTAGAAATACCGTAAGCTTTCAGTAAGTCGAATACAAATTCTTCTTTATTGAAGTTTTCAACTAATGCTATTACGTTTTTTTCTATTTGGGATGCGTTCATAAAATTGTTCTTAACTCCAAAATACCTTATTTGTAGTTCGGTCAACACGATAACCTTTTTTCTCTAAATAATCATAGACAATATTAATTGCAATCTTTTTGGCTTTACTATTTCTGTGTTCCAAGTGTAGATATGAAACCTTTCTTCCAATTTTACTAGCCTCCTCTATATAATTCTCGACGGTAATTAAGATGTCTACAATATAACCTAAAGCCTCTTTTGTTTGATCGTTATAATACTTTTTGACATTTTGATTAAGTTCTTCAGGTGTTTTCATTTGGATTGGTGAGAATTAAATTTACTGTTTAAATGCAACAATTCTCATAATAAAAAAAGTATTATGAGAATTGAAATATAAAAAGTAAGGGGGAGTATTATTTAATAAAGATAAGAATTAAATATAATTTTAAGGTGTGAATTAATTAAAAAAAAGTTCGTATGACATCTTCAATATCGCAATTATATAAATTGCAGTCTTTCAACTCTGCATCACTTTTTCCTAAAGTCATATCATAAATAGTTGCATCAATATTTAAACTTTTAAAATTAGATAGTTTTTTATTCATTATTTCAATAGCATTTTCACTCATATCCGGTATGATAATAATACTTTCATTTTCTAAAACTTTCATTTTAGAAACAGTGAGTCCATTAATACCCCCATAACCTATCCAAGTATATTGCGGAAACTCAATTGATGCAACAATTGCAGTTTTTTCACTTTCAACAAGAATAATTGGTTTGCAATTATTCTTTAGTAAATGCTCTCCAAAGAGACAACTATAATAACCATCATCATTTTTATAAGGCACTTCAAACTTATTGGTTCTTCTTCCCTCTAGAGTATAAAAAGAAACTTTAGCTTTTTGTACTTTTCCATCCTTATTAATTGACCAAAATACTGTGCCTTGGTTTTTGCTCGTACCGATGTAATATTTTTGTTTTACAACATCGACCTTATAATTGTCATAATTGCAACGCAGGTAATTCAACAAATTGTTTTCAATTGTAACACTCATAAAACTTGTAACCACCTCAAAATCAATATATTTATGTGTATTTTTCTTTTTTGTAATACTTTTGCAATTCAACGAATTGCGATTATATTGACTATTTGCAACACAAGAAATTGTTGAATGTAATACAGGTATAAAAGTCTCTTTGTTACTATTCCAATGAAAGTCATCTCCATTCTCATTTTTGAATATTTGAGGTGGGTTTATAGTTGTGCCACAAGAGTGACAATATCCATACTTTGAATCGCAATCTACATAATTGACAAATTTTCCATCTCTATTTGATTTTCCACAGCAAGGCGTTATTAGCGAAAAATCTCTTTTCTTATTAAATTTAAGATGCTGTTCAACTTTAGTATACATAATCATTTCTCTAAAACTGGCAACTTGCAACATTGAATATAACTGCTCCAATGTTATGAATTTCAATTAATTATAAAATAAAAGAGTTTAAATTCAAGTTGCCAGTTGTTCATTAACTAGTTTCCATTTTTTAGATATTGTTCCTTTATGAGACCCTGTGACTTCCGCTACAGCTTTTTGAGAAGCACTATTTCGTTTAGCCAACCTTATTACACTTTCGGTTGAAGGCAAGGTTTCTTTTTTTTCCTTGTTAGACTCTAAAATTATTTTAAAATTCAATAGGTAAAATTCATTTAAAGCTATAGCTAGTTCAACATCTTGCAAGGATAAATTATTTGCAAAAGATTTTTGTAGTGCATTTCTCATCATAAAAACCAAAAGACTTAGTTTTTGAATTGATATCTGCATTTTAGACATATATTCTTTAATAACAGGAGGAGCTTTGATTTGCCTATTTATTAATTCTTGAGTGTATTTAAAAATTCTAGATTCAGCTTCACTTGTAAGCAAAACTTGAAATTGCTTCTTCGTTTCTTCTTCCAGTTCACTCTGCCTTTTATATGATAGGATATTATTTATTAACTGACTGTAATTTATTAAAATTTGAGGGTCGATTTCTCCTCTAATCAAATTATGGTTAGCAGTTATTTTTGATGTAAACAAAAGTCTGTCAATAAAACCGCTTTCTAAATTTCCTTTTGAGAACAGAAATGGAATAAAATCTTTTTGCAATCCACCAATTAATGTTGGGTAGGTTTTTTTAATCCTAAAACTATCTGTTGTCTTTCTCGCAATATCAATAGCACCATTTGTGTATCCTTCTAAAAAAAAACTTCTCCAAGCTCCACCATCTCTACTGTTTGAGTTGGTCATTTTTTCAATGAGTGTATGGACTTCATCCATGAAAATACCAATAGAGTTTGGATTATTCAAGTGAACTTCATAAGCAGCTTCAATAGTTGCATTCTGTATTAAAATTTGTTTTCTCTTAATTTGAGCTTCATCATCGGTTAAATGTTTCTTTTCATTTAAAAAACTATCGTAATCGATATTATCCCTATCAACTAATGGAGTTGTAGCTATATTCTTAGCCTCTGATTTCGTGTCGCCACGACTACCGATAATAGCAAAGTAACAATTAGCATAGTTTTTATAACCAAGTGCTTTAATATAAAATGTAAGTCCAATTGAACTGCTGATAGCAAAAAGAATAGAACTCAACAAATACTCTTTAGGTATACGTTTAAATTTGAAAGCCTCATTTATTAATGATGAATATTCTTCAGGTAAAATTTCTATAATTTTTTCCAAAGAATTTTTCAATTCTTCCTTTTTGTTTATAGTCAAACGACGTAAATCTGCCTCAAGACTTTGTTTAGTAAAATCCATGATTGATTATTTGCAATGGATTATTTTTCTACTCTCACTATCGTATCTTAACATGAACATGAACTGTTCTAAAACTCCATAGTTAAACGGATCATTTTTTCGATCAGGAAATTGAAAATGATATTCATCATAACTCTCGTCATATAAATACCTATGAAGTTCTTCTGAAACCTTATCTAATTCTATTATTAACTCTGGGTTAAAAATGGGATAGTTCCTGCATTCATTGATTAAATCTATAATTTGAACATATAAATCGTCAACTTCTATTATTTCTGGGTCTAAATTCTTCTGATAAATCCAAAATATAAATTCTGAAAAACTAATAGTTTTAACTAAATGCAATCCCCTTTTAGTTTCAAATAGTTCTGGATCTAATAAAGTTTCATCTTCAAGAAATTCATCTACCGCTTTGCGAATAGTTGTTGAGATTGTAACTCCGTTAATTTTACTGATTTTCTCTAATTGATCTCTAGTAATTTCGTCTACTCTTAAATTTATTGCTGAAGTTTTCATAGGCTTATCTTTTTCTCATTTTATTATTAAAAGAAATTGAAGTTGCCTTTTGTTGCATCTCGTCTAGTGTGGACTGTCGATTCCTCAACATCCATTCGTCTAATTCTTCTCTTTTGAAGTATATTAATTTCCCCTCTGGCTTGTAATGAGGGATTCTATTTGCTGAAGTATGTTTATACATACTACTTTGCGCAATACCGCAATATTGACATCCTTCTTCAAAATTAAGTACAGGTTTAAGTTGTTCTAAAAGTTTTTCTATTGTCTTGTTTACTCGTTCCATTTCTTTTCATTTTATGGATTTATAAAAATGAAAAAGCTTTTTCTAATTTGTTAACATCGGCAAATATGTAACACAAAAAAGACAATATTGATGTGAAATTGATTTTTTAAAAAATTGTTTATTAATTGTTTATCTGCTGTTTATAAAAGATAAACATACTGTTCATCTAATTTAGCTTTGGTGAAGATTTATTATATTAATTTATATACTGCCAGAGACTTACAAATAATAATTTTGGAAAATTGGAATTGATTTATTTCAAATGAAAGTCTTAGAATGACTTATAAACTAGAAATTTAATTCGTGCAAAATGAAAATTAATAGTCAATCCTTTAAAAGAATATCGGGTTGGTATCTGTCTGGATTTTCCAGTCTATCCACCCAGACCCTGCACTCTTCCAATTGTTGTTCGAATAAGTTACGCTCGTGTATTGTGTTGCGTAGTTTAAGTTCCGTGGCGTGTAGAAGTTCGTTGAGTTCCTTATTGCTCTTTTCCTTTGATTTACATTGAAAAAAAGTAAATGTAATTACAGTAACAAATAATAGCATTTTCATTATAAAAAAATTAGAATAAAGTGCCTTTATCAACTGGGGAGATTATATATTCTTTGTTAGAATCTATCCCTCTTTTGTACAAATCCCTGCTAACAGGATGCGCTGAAAAATCCTTAGATGTAAATCCGTGCTTCATAAGTTCTTTTATGTTTTCCTCGCTCAGCCCCCCATTGAACCATTCCGAATATAGACCACTATCAAGAACCAATGGCATACGCTTCTTTACGTTGTGAACTTCCGCAAAAAAATCATTTGCTTCGGTGGTAAGAATAGAGCAAGTATAAGCGTCGGTTGTATCGTCAAGACTAGAATAAATGCCAGCAAATGCAAATAGGTCACGGCCATCTTTGAATTTATCAGTAGGGATATAGCAAAAGTGAGGGATTGAAACCCCGCTCTCTTTGTGGGGTTCAAAGAAACCATCTACCAAAATGATACACCTCTTATCCATTGCACTGTCCTTAGATAGTCCTTTGAACAAAGTTTCGCTTTTGGTGTTTAGAGTATTGTACTTTTTTCTAAAACCATCAATATCCTTCATGCCCCATTCTGGAACAAATCCCCAATTTGCAGGGTATATACTCAATGGCTCGTCCATTTTTATTATCTGTAAATTGGTGTGACCAAATCCAGACTTATGGAAATAGGGCGTGTATTCATGCTCAATCTGAAATTCCGCTTGGAAATGATATTCCATTTGGTCTTTCATCTTTGTAGAAGCGGTCTCATAGCACATTTTAATAGTTTTAATGTGACAATTTAATCATTTCTTCCCAAAGTATCTCGGGTTTTCTGCGCCCTGTCAATCTATTTATCTCCTTGCGCAATAAATATTTCTCCATCCCGCACTCATTTATCCAAAGACATTCTGCCTTAACTATATTAAGCATCCTTTGAGTTTGTTCCTTTGATAGATTTGACCCCGAGTGGTGTTGGTTATGTTGTTCTACAAAATATTCTGTGTATTTCACTTGGATAAATTCCAAATTTAGGAAATATTCCATAATACTTAAGGTCTATTCGTCTCAAATTGTATGTGGAGTGTTTTATATAATTGGAAAATTTTTGATATCATCTACTAAATCTTTTGCAATTTTTAAGTCTGTAACTGAACCATTTTTTATTGAAGTAGAAATATTTATACGTTTCAGGGGAATCTTTGTTTTTGATGTAATGAAACATTTTGAACGTGCAATTGCTGAATAATTAACATTTATTGCCAAATGATTTTTTAATTCATTTAGAAAAGTGGCAAAAGAATTTGTATTACAGGAAAGATAAATTTGTGATTTATGAAACTCTATTTCCTCAAAAAAAACATTTCTGTAATCTTTAATTAAAGTCTCTTCGTTAAAGTATCTATTTGAAATTTTATCAAAAATTTCATTACTATACAAAGCAGAAATATAGGATTCTTGAAATCTAAACAAAGTGTTTTTTTTAAGCGAAATTTTATCAAATTCTATTTGTTTTAATTGAGCTAATTCTCTCTTTGCTTTTTCTTCTGGCCAAGCTAAATCTTCTATCTCAATACTTAAATGATAATCATTTCCAGATAGTTCAAATTTTCTTATATCAAACTTTGGCAAATTCTTGTATCCGTCAAATTTATTAGTTCTATACATATTACGGTATAAATCATTTCCTTGTGAAAACAATCTTTCAATTCTAGAAAATGCGGAGTTGGTTGCTAATGAAACAACATATTCTTTAAATGTTATGTTGCTGTTTGGTATTAGATCGAATGCATCTTTCAATTCAAATTTAATCGCATTTAAACTGAAACCCGGTTCATATTTTCTTTTTGCATCATCAAAAACTTTATTGAGGTTATTAAACTTTGAACTATTACTTAAAATTTCACTCTTAAACTCAGAGAATTTAGAAGTAATTTTGTCAGTAACAAGATTCCATGAATAATTATAAGATTTATATTCTATTAATATTCCTTTGATAATCTCAATTGCCTTAGCCTTTTCAGAAGATTTCGTGTTCAAATATAGTTTTATGTAATCATCCATTTTTTTAAAAATCTAATTCTGGTAATCTATCAACAGCATCATCTTTCAAGCTGTCAATGTAATTTAAATATTTGATAGTATGTTGCGTATTTGAATGACCTAATGCATCAGCTACAGATTTCAAATTTGCTCCATGAAGTAGCAATTGAGTCGCGTATGTGTGTCGACCGCAATAAAACGTAATCTGTTTATCAATTTTAGCTCTCTTAACCCAATTTTTAATGCATTTGTTAACACCATTATCTGAAATATCCTTGCCATCATCATTCATAATTTGAAAAACAAACTCACTTTTCTTACCACGGTCACCTAGCAAATTCAGAATTGAATCCTTAATTTTAACATCAACATCTTGATTAGTTTTTTCTCTTTTTGTTACCAGTCTATTATTAACAATGTTCCCCCACTTCAACTTTTTGATTTCAGCATAACCTAAACCCGTAAAACAAGCAAAAAGAAAAGCCTTCTTTACTTCGTTATTACCACAAGTTGTATTTGATAACAATTTTAATTCCTCGATGGTGAGTATATCCTTTCTTAATTGATTGCGTTGTGCCTTTCTTCTAAATTTGATATCCTTAGCAGGATTATCAGATATCAAACCTTTTAGTTCTGCATCCCTTAGCACCTTTTTGAATCTAGTAAAATAATTGTGGGGAGATTCTCCATTTAATCCTGCATCATCGTTTAAATAATCCATATAACCTCTCATTAGTATGGGAGTAATATCCGACAATTTGAGCTTTGGATTATTTACATATAACTCGAAATGCCTAATTGTAGCATTAATCATTTTGATATCCTTTTTTTGATAATCACTTTTAAATTTTTCAGCGAAGTCAAAAAAGTTTACATTTCTAAGATGTTTTGGTATATAGTTAGTTCCACCTGTTAAGTATTCTAACTCTCTATTTGAACGAATTAAATTTGCAATAGTTTTCTTTTCTTTTTTTAAACTTGGGGAATCTTTAGGACTAACCTTGATGTCAATTGTCTCGTAAGAGCGCTCACCATCTATATAGATATCTAAGTAATACCTGAACGCTCCCTTTGCTAATTTCTTTTCTCTTAATTTAATGCTCATAAAAACCAGTAACAAACTGGCAACAAAAATATGTAATTAAAGGATAAAAAAGGAAAATAAACAGAATTAAAAATCTTGTTAAGCACTGATTTCATTGTATTTATTAATTCTTTGTTTTCCGATAGTAGATTAAAAAGTACCCGCCTCGAGTACTTTTAAACCCTTTGCTAACTGCAGAGGGTTTTTTGTTTACAACTCCACAATAACATTTCTTTCTCACTTTTTTGCTTTACACTATTTTTGTGCAACGCATTAAAAAGCCACTACCATGTCACAAGAACCACAACCAAAAATTTTTGCCTGTAAACAATCGCAGGCATTAGCAATAGATATCGCAAAAAAAGCTGGTCTCCCCTTAGGAAACATTATTACCTCAACGTACAGTGACGGAGAATTTCAACCTAGCTTTGAAGAAAGTGTGCGTGGATGCCGTGTGTTTTTGATTGGCTCTACACATCCCAGCAGCGATCACTTGATGGAATTACTTTTAATGTGTGATGCCGCAAAGCGTGCAAGCGCAAGACATATTACAGCTGTGATGCCTTATTTTGGTTGGGCTCGTCAAGACCGTAAAGACAAACCCCGCGTACCTATCGCCGCTAAACTAGTGGCAAAAATGCTAGAAACAGCAGGTGCAACGCGAATCATTACAATGGATTTGCATGCAGACCAAATACAAGGATTCTTTGAAAAGCCAGTGGATCATTTATTTGCTTCTACCATCTTTTTACCATACCTCAAAAGCTTAAACCTCAGCAATCTTACTATTGCTTCTCCAGACATGGGAGGAAGTAAGAGAGCGTATGCGTATTCAAAAGCATTAGAAAGTGATGTCGTTATTTGCTACAAGCAACGTGAAAAAGCGAATATCATTAGTCACATGGAACTTATTGGTGACGTGAAAGGCAAGAATGTGGTATTAGTTGATGATATGGTAGATACCGCTGGAACGCTAACCAAAGCGGCAGACTTGATGATGGAGCGTGGTGCGCTTAGCGTAAGAGCTATTTGCACACACCCTATTTTATCCGGAAACGCTTACGAGAAATTAGAAAAATCAAAACTTGAAGAATTGATCGTTACAGACTCAATCCCATTACGTCAAGAAAGTCCTAAATTGAGAGTGCTAACCTGCGCAAATCTTTTTGCAGATGTCATGTTAAGCGTTCATGGGAATAAATCTATTTCTGAAAAGTTTTTGATGTAAGGCCCCCAACTAACCTCCCCGAGGGAGGGAGAAACTATACTATTATTTTAATTAAAAGAAACAAGACAAAAAGGGAACCTAGACTCAGGACAAACCTGACAGTCCTGTTTCCTTAAATGAGCCAAGCGAATGCTACTGTTCCCTGTTTAAAATACAGTACAATTTTCAAACAAATTAAATTATTTTGAAGCTAGAAATTTCCGAAGAGAGATTTATACTCCATTTTCATTATCTATATGCTATTCTCCGTTTTAAATTTCAGAAATTAATAGTACATTTGCACCCCTCAAAAAGAGGAAATTACATTTAATTAATTAAAATTTCAACATGAAATCAATTACAATCAACGGATCTAAAAGAGAAACCGTAGGCAAAAAAGCAACAAAAGCCTTACGAGATGCTGGACAGGTACCTTGCGTAGTATACGGAGGAGACGAGCCTATTCACTTTAATGCACCAGAACTCGCTTTCAACAAACTAGTATACACGCCAGACGTTCATACAGTTGTAGTTGAGCTTGAAGGGACAAAGGTAATGTGTATCTTACAAGATATACAATTCCACCCTGTGACAGACAGAATTTTGCACGCAGACTTCTATCAAATATTTGATGACAAAGAAGTTATGATGGAAATTCCAGTACGCGTAGTAGGAAACTCTAGAGGGGTTAAAAACGGAGGGGTTTTACGTATTGTAAACCGTAAGCTTAGAGTAAAAGCTATCCCTGCAAACCTTCCAGATTTTATTGAAATCGACATTACCGAAATGAGAATTGGCGATATTAAAACCGTTGCCTCTGTAATGACAGACGATTATAAAATTTTACACGAAGAAAGTAGAACCATCTTACAAGTGAGAACTTCTCGTACTGCAGTAGCAGATGAAGAAGCAGATGACGAAGAAGGTGAAGAAGGAGCTGAAGGTGATGTTCCTGCAACTGAGACTGATGATGTAGCTGCTGTAAAAGAATAACAGCTATCATTAATTATATTTAAAAGCATTCCGATACTTCGGGATGCTTTTTTTATTTTTACTGAAATTTAAATCCTATGATTTCATGGCTTCGGAAACTTTTCTTCGGAAATAAAACAGAATCAAACCCTGAGGCACCTCATTCGAAAAATTCTGATGATTTCAAAATCAACGAAAGCACACCTTCCGAAATCTCTAGTAGCAATGAAAACAATAAAGAAAATACCGGTTATATTTCCGAAGCACCAAAAAATGAAACCACAGCTATGAAAAAATTTCTAATCGTAGGACTCGGTAATATTGGTCCCAAATATGAAAACACCCGTCATAATATTGGGTTCAAAGTACTGGACTATCTTGCCAAAAAAGAAGACCTCACTTGGGAAACCGTGAAGCTGGGCGATGTGACAACGTATAAATCAAAAGGACGCACATTTATACTTTTAAAACCCAGTACCTTTATGAATCTTAGCGGGAAAGCAGTAAAATACTGGCTAGATAAAGAGAACATCCCTGTTGAAAATATGCTTGTGATTACAGACGATTTAAACCTTTCTTTTGGTACTTTTAGAATTAAAACCAGAGGGAGTAGCGGTGGACATAATGGATTGAAAGATATTCAAGCAACGCTGAATTCTGGAAGTTATCCTCGGTTTAGATTTGGAATAAGTGACGAGTTTTCAAAAGGGCGCCAAGTGGATTATGTGTTGGGCGAATGGACTCCCGAGGAAGAAGCGGCACTGGGTGAACGGCTAGAAAAAGCATCGCAAATTATCCCATCTTTTGGACTCGCAGGAATTAATAACACGATGAACGCCTTTAACGGTAAATAATATGGAGGAATATATAAATGCTTCCCAGTTTAAAAGCAACACCCAAAGTGTCATCACCATTGGCACTTTTGACGGTGTCCATATTGGTCACAAGGCAATTGTTGATAGACTTGTTGCTACTGCAAAAAAAGATGGATTAGAATCTGTTGTGCTCACTTTTTTTCCACATCCTCGTATGGTATTGCAAGAAGATAGCAATATCAAACTAATCAATACGCTTAACGAAAAGAAGCAATTATTAAAAAATATTGGGCTCGACCATTTTGTGGTAGAACCTTTTACGTATGAGTTTTCAAGACTCTCTGCATTACAATATGTGCGCGATATTCTTGTCAAACAACTCAAGGCAAAAAAGATAATTATTGGTTACGACCACCGTTTTGGTCGCAATCGTAATGCAGATATCAATGATTTAAAGGACTTTGGAAAGGAATTTAATTTTACGGTCGAAGAAATTAGTGCACAACAGCTGGATGAAGTTTCGGTAAGTTCAACGAAGATCAGAAAGGCTATTGAAGCAGGCGATATAAAAACTGCAAATGATTATTTGGGTTATAATTTTATGGTGACGGGTACAGTTGTCAAAGGAAAAGCCATTGGCAGAACAATGAACTACCCAACCGCAAATTTACAAGTGACTGAAACCTACAAACTCATTCCAATGAATGGCGTGTATGTTGTAAAAGCAACGATTGACGGCGCAGCATATTTTGGTATTACGAGCATTGGCACAAACCCAACTGTGGGCGGTACAGATAAAACCATCGAAACATTTTTCTTAAATTTTGACGGTGATTTGTATGATAAAAAATTGGTTATAGAATTCTTAACTCATATTCGGGACGAAGAAACATTTAAAAATATCGACGAGCTAAAAGAAGCCATTAACAAAGACGAACAGTTTGCCCGTAGTTACATTTCAGAAATAAAAAATGGATAAGTTTTTATTCAAACATATTGACAACACAGGGCTCGTTTTATGGCGGGTGGTATTTGGAGCGCTCATCGCAATTGAAGCTTTTGGGGCAATAGCAACGGGCTGGTTACGGCGCACACTTATTGAACCAGATTTTACATTCAACTTTATAGGCCTCGAATTTTTACAACCACTGCCTGGGAATTGGATGTACGCATATTTTGTATTGATGGGTGTTTTTGGAATATGCGTAATGCTCGGTTACAAGTACAAATGGACCATGTTTTTTTACGCACTTATGTGGAGTTGCGTGTATTTAATGCAAAAAACCTCGTATAATAATCACTACTATTTAATGATGTTGCTCTGCTGGTTGATGGTCTTTCTTCCCGCAAATAGATGGTTTTCGCTAGATGCAAAACTCGACCCCGAAACAAAATCTCCATCCATGCCACGGTGGGTCTTATTGGTTGTCATTTTACAAATTTGGATTGTGTACACCTACGCCTCAGTAGCAAAATGGTATCCCGATTGGCTTGACGGTTCGGTCGCGCAACTTTTTATGAGTGGCAAAAAAGATTATTGGCTCATTGGTCCCTTCTTGCAACTAGATTGGGTACAAGTGTGCATCACATACGTGGGCATTTTATTTGACCTCATCATCGTCCCGCTACTCCTCTGGAAACGTACGCGTCTTATTGCATTTTGCATCTCCATATTTTTCCACTTATTTAACTCGGTCGTGTTTCAAATTGGGATTTTCCCATACATGTCCATTGCGTTTGCTTTTTTCTTTTTCTCTTCGGAAACGTTACAACGCCGATTTCTCCCAAAGAAAAAATTATATACTGCTGGCGAAATAAAAGTACCCAGTTACAAACCAGCTTTAATTGGAATATTCAGCGTGTATTTTGTCATCCAAATTTTGCTACCGCTGCGCCATTGGACCTTTAAAGACGATGTACTCTGGACCGAAGAAGGTCACAGATTAAGCTGGCGCATGATGCTCCGCAGTAAATCTGGAATGGCAACGTACGAAGTGGTTGATAAAGAAACAGGCAATCGCAGGCGCTACCCAATTGACTCACTTTTATCTAAAAAGCAAAGTCGCTCTGTACGGACAAAACCAGATATGATTTGGCAACTCTGCCAAAGAATAAAGGAAGCCGAAGCAAAAAATGGGCGTGATGTTGCTGTCTTCGTGGATGCTAGGGTTCGTATAAATGGAGGTTCATTAAACCAACTCATTGACCCAACAGTGGACCTCGCTAATGAGCCTTGGAAACATTTTGAGCATCACGACTGGATTTTACCGCAACCAGATAGCTATAAGGAAAAGCCAAAAAAGGATAAAAATTAACTTGATTAAAAATTATTCTAAGAAAAAATTAGAGTAATTATTTGTAACTATTCCTTTTAAATTATAAACAACTAAATGTTTAAAAAGTTCTTCTTCGGGATATATTTCAAATAAATTATTCTTCTTAAAGACAAGATTATCAATCCTAAAAAAGTAAATTTTTACTATTAATTCTAAATTTATTTCATCTTTTATATTCCCAGATTCTTGCGCTTTTTTAAGTAATTTATAAACTGTTTTATATGATAATTCGTCAACAAATTCATCAAAAATTTTGCTCGCTTTTGGATAGTACTTTTCTAAGCCAAAAAGAAAAGAGGGCTTAAAGTATTTTAAATACTCAAAACCTTTTTGGTAGATTAACATAACACTTAAAATAGGATCGTTGTCATTGCTGACCACAATACTATGTATATCTTCTCTATACTCATTTAGCAATCCTTCAACACTAGCTGTTACTAGTTCCTCTTTGTTTTTAAAAAACGTGTAGATTGTTTTCTTAGAAATACCCAGCGAGCTTGCTAGCTCGTCCAATGTGACATGTTTACTTCCAAGTTGTGTAAACTTAGTAATAGAGCATTTTAACAAATGGGCTTTAGTAATCATCTCATTTTATTTATTGCCATCCACCGCCAAGTGCTTCATATAAATCAACAATAGAAACCAATTGTTGCAATCTGCTATCAATAATATTTAGCTCTGCATTTAAGGCGCTTTCTCTCGCCGTCAATAAATCTAAATAATTTGCGAAACCACTTTTAAGAAGTTCTTCTGAATTTGATTCGGCTGTGCGCAAGGCCTCCACTTCATTTTTTCTGAATTCAAATTTTCTCGTTTCAGCATTAAACGAAAATAATGCATTTGATACTTCGCTACCTGCAACGAGTAATGTATTCTTAAACCGCAGAAATGCTTGTTCCTGTTGGGCAATGGCAACTTCTTTTTCGGTTTTTAGCTTTCTTTGATTTAAAAGTGGTTGTGTTAAACCTCCCATAATGCTTGCGAACAAAGAGTTTGCATTCAGTAATTTATCAATCTCCAAGCTTTGAAAACCTCCCGAAGCTGTCAAAGTCAACGATGGATAAAAATTACTTCGCGCTACGTTTGTTAGTTCAAAAGATTGAATGAGGTCAAATTCAGCAGCCATAACATCTGGTCTGTTGCTCAATAAAGTTGCTGGCACACCCAATTTTAATTCTGGTTGAAGTTGTTGAGCTTCTAAACTACTTCTTTCAAATTCTTGTGGCGCTTTACCCAATAGAATACTTAGTGTATTTTCAGTTTTAAAAATCGCCGTTTCGATATCAACTTGTAATGCTTTTGCATTGTTATATTGAGCAATGTTTTGGTCAACGGCAACCTGTGTAACTTGACCTGCTTCCTTTAATGCCTTAATGGTAACCACACTACTATCCCTAGTTGCTATCGTTCGTTCTGTCACCAACAACTGCGAATCGAGCGCTAATAAGTTGTAGTAGGTGTTGGCAATATTGGCAATCAATTGGCTTTTTACTGCTTGATGTGCCGCTACAGTTTGCAAGTATGCGGCTTGGGTAGCTCTTTTATTGCTTCTTATTTTTCCCCAAATATCTGCTTCCCAGGAAAGATTGCCTGATAGTTCAAATTGATCAATATACTCTCTCCCCAATCCACTTAAAATGGCACCTTGTTGGCCGTTTGATGAAAAATACGACCTACTTGCTGATCCGTTTGCGTTCAATGTGGGAAGATACCCAGCTTTACCTTGCTTAGCGTATGCTTCCGCAGCTATCATTTGTTGTATCGCAATACGAATATCTATGTTGTTTTTTAAGCCCTCGTCAATATAACTTTGTAAATAGGAATCTGTGAATAAGGTTTTCCAAGATATATCTGCCATGGAAATGCTATCCTTGGGTAAATTATCTGTTCTATATAAAGTTTCAGTAATTTCCATTTCCGGCCTGTCGTATTCTTTCGCCACAAAACAACTTTGTAACGTCATTGCCATTAGAAATACTACTATCCCTTTACTCCAATTTTTATGTATGATACTATTTTTCATTTTTATGTTCTTCAATAGTTTGTACTGCTGGTTTTCTCGAAACTTTTTCTTGTAACCACTGAAATAATATAAATAACACAGGTATTACAAAGACACCTAAAATAGTACCAATGAGCATTCCTCCTGCTGCACCCGTTCCAATTGAATTGTTTCCTTCTGCACCAACTCCTTTTGCAAGAACCAAAGGCATCAATCCTAAAATAAAAGCAAAAGAGGTCATCAAGATTGGACGTAAACGTGCTTTTGCCCCATGAATGGCAGCGTCTACAATGCTCTCTCCACTTTTACGTCGTTGTAGCGCAAACTCAACAATAAGGATGGCATTTTTAGCGAGCAATCCAATAAGCATAATTAAGGCAATCTGAAAATAGATATTGTTTTCAAGCCCTAAAAGCTTTGTACTTATGTACGCACCAAATACTCCAAATGGTAGTGATAATACAACCGCTAATGGCAACAAATAACTTTCATATTGTGCACTTAACAACAGGTAGACAAACAATATGCTCAAGATAAAAATAAAGGTGGTTTGGTTTCCAGCGTTGACCTCTTCACGTGTCAATCCTGAATAAGCAATTGTATAATTACTGGGTAGTTTTGCAACCTCCTCATTTATAACTCTAATGGCATCCCCAGTACTAAAACCTGGGTTTGTTGCTCCTGTAATCGTTGTTGAATTGAACAAGTTAAAACGAGTAACTGATTGTGGTCCATAAACACGTTTAAGATTCACAAACTGTGTAATTGGTGTCATTTCACCAGAATTCGTTCTAACATACATGCCATTTAAATCATCAACATCTGCTCTATCATCTGGTAATGATTGGATATAAACTCTGAATTGTTTTCCAAACCTAGAGAAATCTGAAGCATAGACACCACCAACATAGCCTTGTAAAGTTGAAAATATACTGTTGATAGGAACACCTTTTTCTTTAGCTAACGGCACATTGATTTCCATTTCATACTGTGGATATTTCGTATTAAAGGCAGACTGCGCGTATTGAATTTCGGGATGCTGCATAATAGCCATTGCAAATTCTTGATTGGCCTTGTCTAAATCTGTAAACTCACCTCCAAACTTATCCAGTAAATTCACCTCAAATCCGGCCGAGTTACCAAACCCGCGAATGCTAGGTGGTGAAAAGAAGATGATATTTGCTTCTGGAATAGTTGAAGCGACTCCAAATAATTTTCCTATCGTAGCTTGAGACGAAAGTGAGGCGTCTTCACGTTCACTCCAATCATCTAATTTGACAAACCCAATGGCATAATTGCTTCCTGAACCACTTATAAGACTTCTTCCTTTAATGAAGGATACACCAACAACGCCAGGCATTTTCTCTACCTTATCATATAATTTTTTAGTAACGGCGTCAGTTCTATCTAAAGATGAACCAGCTGGAAGTTCTATGTTTACAAACACAATACCTCTATCCTCATTAGGCACAAAACCTGTAGGAGTTGTTTTTGCAGCCCAAAAAATTCCGACGACAACAATTAGAAATAAAACAGCAGACACCCATTTTCTCTTATATAAAAACTGAAGAGATTTCCCATATCTTTCTACTGTCGCATTAAATCCACGGTTAAAAACAATGTAGAATTTTTGGAGAGGGTTTTTCCCTTTTAGTTCACCATCATCTTTGTGTTCTTTCAACAGAAGAGCACATAATGCTGGACTTAACGTTAATGCGTTAACTGCTGAAATTAAAATTGCAATAATCAACGTAACTCCAAACTGTTCGTAAAAAACGCCCGTTGGTCCCGTGATAAATGTGACCGGAATAAATACCGCTGCCATGACCAAAGTAATAGAGATAATGGCTCCGGAAATTTCGTTCATCGCTTTTAACGTAGCCGATTTCGGGTTTTTTTCTCCTTGGTCCATTTTGGAGTGAACCGCTTCGACCACAACGATAGCATCATCTACCACAATACCAATCGCCAACACCAAAGCAAACAAGGTTAAAAGGTTAATGGAGTATCCAAAAACATTCAGGAAAAAGAAAGTTCCTATAATAGAGACCGGAACAGCAATTGCCGGAATTAATGTTGACCTGAAATCTTGAAGGAAAATAAACACAACTAAAAACACCAATAAAAACGCCTCTAATAGGGTGCTTACCACTTTCTCAATGGATGCATTTAAAAATAAACTGGTATCATATGGCACGAAAATATGCAGTCCGTCCGGCAAATCTTTTTCAACGGTTTCCAAAGTAGTTTTAATACTTTCAATAATTTCTTGGGCATTAGAACCTTTGGTTTGAAAAATACCCATAAACACCGCATGTTTTCCTAAACTTTCGGCATTAGACGCATACGATTGGGCACCCAATTCAATAGTTGCCACGTCATTCAGCCGTAAAAACTCTCCATTTCCTAAAGCCTTTACAACAATATCTCCATATTGTTTTGCTTCTTTAAAACGCCCACTATACGTCAAAACATAGGAAAATGCTTCTCCATTATTTTGTCCTAAAGCACCCGCTGCAGCTTCTAAATTTTGCTCTTGTAACGCAGCCGAAATATCAGAAGGAATTAAATTGTACGCTGCCAATTTTTCGGGCTTTAACCAAACACGCATCGCATAATCCTGTTGCGAAAACACACTTACATCACCAACACCTTTTACACGCTGTAACGCAGGGATTACGTTAATCTTTAAATAGTTTTGAATAAACGTTGCGTCATAATCTTCACTATCCGTATACATAGATAAGAACATTAACGCGCTTGTTTCCTGCTTTTGAGTTGTAACTCCAGTTTGGATAACTTCTTGCGGCAACAATGGGTTGGCTCTGGCCACACGGTTTTGAACATTGACAGCGGCAATATCTGCGTCGATACTTTGATCAAAATAAACCGTAATATCTGCTGTACCATTATTCGAGGCGGTGGAAGTAATATACGTCATTCCTTCAACACCATTAATTTGCTCTTCAATAGGTATAATGACACTTTCCAAAACGGTTTCAGCGTTCGCTCCAGGGTAAGTCGCTGCCACTTTAATGGTTGGTGGTGCAATATCTGGATATTCCTCTATTGGTAAACTTGTGATACTTATGATACCAAGCATTACAATGATAATAGAGATAACCGTTGAAAGAACCGGTCTTTCAATAAATGTTTTTAACATAATCTGAGGTTTCTAGTTTTTAAACATGGTTGTGATGGGCTTGATAACCTCATCAAAGGAGACTTCTTTAGGAGCTATAACCATATCATTTTTTAATTTGCCAACACCTGCAGCAACAATTTTATCTGTGTCTGTTACACCAGATTCTAAAACATATAAATTGTCAATTGCTGCTTTAACTTTTACAATCGTGTTGATTACTTTGTTGCCTTCCCCCAATTTGAAGATCATAATATTTCCTTGTTGCTCATAAGTGGCCTGCTGAGGAATTACAATTGCATTTTCATAAACCGTAGGTATTTTAATGGTACCACTATTTCCATTGGTCAACAACTGGTTTGGATTATCAAACACGGCTCTCAAACTTACCGTTCCAGTACTTTGATTTATTTGACGTGAGCTTGTCTGTATTTTTCCTTTTTCTGAATACGTACTTCCATTTGCAAGTACCAAACTCACATCTGAAAAGTTGGCTAATTTTTCTTCAACATTTTTACCTTCAGCATTTTGAAGGAAATCCAAATACTGACTTTCATTTAAACTGAAAAACGCATACACCTTACTAATATCGCTAACCGTAGTCAATGGGTCTGGGTCGCTGGGGCTCACCAACGTACCTTCTCTATATTTTATAGTTCCCACAAAACCATCTATGGGGCTTTTTACAGTTGCATACCCTATGGTTGCTGCAATGCTGTTATAGCTTGCTTTTGCTTGAGCCAAGTTGGCTTTCGCAGTTTCTAATTGAACATTGCTAATAATATTTTTCTCTACCAACGGAACTAACTTATCAACCTCAACCTGGGCAGCATTAATTCGCGCTTGCGCTGCACCAGCATCTTGATTTAACGTTTGTGTTTCTAGTTTAAATAAAACATCTCCCTTACGCACTTTTTGCCCTTCATCAACAAAAACCTTTTGTATATATCCTGAAGTTTTTGCGCGTACATTGCTATTTACAATTCCCTCTAAATTTGTTGGGTATTCTTGATATCCCGTAACTGTTTTAGTTTGTATTTGGGTAACGGGAAATGATTGGGGAGGTGCTTGTTGCGCTGCTTGATCACTATCTTGCTTTTCGCCACAACTTATAAAAGCTGAAAACGTACTAAATATTACTACCGCTATAAGATTATTGATTTTCATATTTCTTTCTGGTTTAAATGTCAAATTGGTTATTTAATAATCTTGTCTTTAATTCTTCAATGGAGGCTCTTGCGCTGTCTATAAATTTGATGTAGTCATTATGAAAATTCAAATCAAATTTTTCTTCTTCCGTTTCAACATTGGCGTTGATTGTTTCTTTATAATTTTTGATTTCTGAATGCAACTCTTTAACCTCTTGCCATTCTTGAATAATGTTTTCTATTCGCTGTATAACACTGTTTTTATTGATGGTAAAGTATTTTTTTCGGTCACCGGTTTTTGTGAAATACTCAATCTTATTTAAATCTTGTAGATGATTGAGATGCGTGGAAATCGTGCTTTTACTAGCGCAAAGTGTTTGAACTAAATCTTCAAAAGTCGCTCCTTTTTTACCCGTGAGGATGATAAAGGATAATATGCGGGCAGCAACGGGAGCTAACTGATCCTTTTTTTCAATGTGAACTCCAAGCTTTTCAACCAGAGCCATCTTCTCTTGACAAACGTTATCTTTCATTGTTGTTTTCTATAATTTAGGAAATAAAAACCCTTGTTTTAAAATTGCAAAGCAAAAGTATAAGTTAGTTCGGAATAAACCGAACTAAACGAAGTTAAAGTTTGTTAAATGTTTTTCTAAAAATGAAATGCTATAATTTTGGTATCACGCATTCTCTTTTTGTTATCTTTATTCTGTTTAATGTAAAGCACATTTCAGCAATAAAATTTAAGATGCTCAATAAAAATTCAAAGAAGAACCAGCAGCGAGACATGCAATCCATTATCATTATTTTGATTTTGATAATCGTAGTCATCACAATGCTGTCAAATAGGTATTAAAAGTTCCATTTTCTCTTCGGAAATGTGATACCTTGCACCACATACGCTACATAGTAGGTTTTGGAGATTCTCTTCAAAAACAAACAAGTATTAAGAAAGAAGCCATGAGTGATTCATCAAATATTTGTTTAGCCTGCGGGCTTTGTTGTGACGGTACGTTAATTGGATATGTGCAACTCGATAAAGAAGAATTGCCAGCGTTAAAAAAAGTAATGACCATTGAAACAGCTGGAGATAACGGATTTATTCTTCATCCCTGCCCCAGCTTTTGTAATAGTTGTACCATTTACGAAAATAGACCTAAGCAATGTGCGAAGTTTAAATGCGAACTTTTAAAATCGGTTGACGAGAACAAATTAGCATTTGATACTGCTGTTGATGTTGTTGCTTTGGTGAAAATTAAAAAAGCTACTGTTGAGAAAAAAGTAGGACAACTTGGTTACACTCTCAACTCGCAATCGTTCTATTTCAAAATGGCCGAATTGAAAAAATTACTGCTTAAAACAAAGCTAGAATCATCAGTAACTACAGAGCATTTAGAATTAATAGCAAACCTTAAAGAACTCGATAGTTTATTGACTGAAAACTTTGGGGTTTCGCTTAATTAATATTCTCTATTTTCCTTCTATGTTAATTTTGTAATCACTACAGACTGTGTAACTTTACAGCTTATAAAAATTAAGACGATAATGTTACAAGTACAAGAGATTCGCGAGCACAAAGATGCATATATTACAGCCCTTGCAAAAAGAGGCATTGATGCTAATGAGGTGCTAAATGCAATATTAAAAGCAGATGAGCAACGTCGTGCAACACAAGCACAATTAGACGACACCCTCGCCGAGTCAAACTCCTTGTCAAAAGAAATTGGTAATCTTTTCAAATCTGGAAAAGCTGCAGAAGCAAACGTACTTAAAGAGAAAACCACCACACTCAAAGAAACGTCTAAAACCTTGGGCGATGAGTTAACCGCCGTAACTGAAGAACTTCAAAAATTACTCTATACCATTCCCAACATTCCAAATACGCTAGTTCCAGCGGGTACTGACGAAAATGATAACGAGGAAACATTTCGCGAAGGTAATATTCCTGTGTTGGCAGATGGTGCAATGCCGCATTGGGAGTTGGCAAAAAAATACGACTTGATAGATTTTGAGTTGGGTGTAAAAATTACAGGCGCAGGTTTTCCAGTTTATAAAGGAAAAGGAGCCAGACTACAACGCGCATTGATAGCCTATTTTTTAGATAAAAATACCGCTGCAGGCTATACCGAATATCAAGTTCCGCATTTAGTGAATGAAGCTTCCGGTTTTGGAACGGGACAATTGCCAGACAAAGAAGGGCAAATGTACCATGTGGGCGAAGATGATTTATATTTAATTCCAACGGCTGAAGTTCCAGTGACAAATATGTTTCGTGGCGATTTAGTCAACGAAAGTGACCTCCCCATTCTATGTACTGGTTATACACCTTGTTTCCGAAGAGAAGCAGGTAGCTATGGCGCACACGTGCGAGGACTGAACAGATTGCACCAATTTGATAAAGTTGAAATCGTGCGCATCGAACACCCGGACAACAGTTATAAAGCGCTCGATGGAATGGTAGATCACGTAACCGAAATTTTAAGAGAATTAGAATTACCGTTTAGAATTTTGCGTCTGTGTGGTGGAGATTTAGGATTTACCTCTGCATTAACATACGACTTTGAAGTGTTTTCAACAGCACAAGATAGATGGCTGGAAATTAGTTCAGTTTCAAATTTTGAAGCCTTTCAGGCAAATAGATTAAAATTGCGTTTTAAGGACAGCGATGGTAATAATAGACTAGCACACACGCTCAACGGAAGCGCATTGGCACTGCCTAGAGTACTCGCGGGAATTCTAGAAAATTACCAAACGCCAGAAGGAATTAAAATCCCAAAAGTATTGGTGCCCTATTGTGGCTTTGATATGATTTCGTAGAGGGTTTTGGCCTCCCCTAGCCCCTCCAAGGGAGAGGAACCGTGATGTTGTGTAGGTAAAGCAGATTGACATTGACAGCTTTACCATTTTTTAAGCCGAAAAATTGAATTTCAATAAACTATTAAACAAAACTCGCAAAATCCACTCACTCGGAGGGGTTAGGGGATTAAATTTGGCGCAATCTTTGAACGAATAACAAGGAACAAATTCATATTTCTCCTTTCTGAAATTTGAATTTCATTATATTTACCTATGCGCAATTTATTCATCGTATTTTTTCTTTTCGTAGGAGCAACCACCTTTGCCCAAAGTGAGCTTTTGGCTAGAAATTATTTTGAAAAAGGAGATTACGAAAAAGCTATTTCGATTTATCAAAAACTATATGCCGAATCGCCCTACAAAACCGATTATCTTTCTGCACTTGTAGAGTCCTATCAACAATTAGAAAACTTTGAAGCAGCCGAAAAACTCCTCGAAGAAAAAATTACTTCTCGAAGAACCCAACCCCAGTTCTATGTGGATTTAGGGTATAATTTCGCTTTGCAGAATAGAGACACACTTGCCTTGACCAACTACAACAAAGCAATCCAAGCAATTGACGAGCAACCCAATTACGCTTCCATTATTGCTAAATATTTTGAAAAATACAGCCTTCTCGACCAAGCCGTAATTGCCTACGAAAAAGGAATGGAAATTAACCCTGAGGTTGATTTCAACATACAGCTTGCGCGACTTTACGGCGAGCAGGGAAAACTGGAACTTATGTTTAGCCGCTACATTGATTTGATGCAGAGTAAACCGGCCTATAAAAGTATTGCACAGCGAAATTTTAGCCTTTACGTCAACGAAGACCCCGAAAATGAAGCCAATGTTATTCTTCGGAAAACGTTGCTAAAAAAATCACAGGAATCACCTGATTTGTTGTACAACGAATTGTTGAGTTGGTTATTTATTCAGCAAAAAGAATTTAAAAAAGCATTCGCGCAAGAGAAAGCCATCTATAAAAGAACCGATGAAGTCAACCTTGGCGCAATGACAGATTTAGCACTCATCACCATTGCCGAAGAAGATTATGAAAATGCCACAGAAATTATCAATTTCATTATTGAAAATTCGGCTACTCCGAGTGCAAAACTGCAGGCAAATCAATATTTAATGCGTGTTAAATTAAAGACGAGCGAAGAAAAAGAATATCCAAAATTAGAAGAAGAATTTGAAGCATTAATTACCGAATATGGCGCAGGAAGAAACACCTATCAACTGCAGATTGACTACAATCATTTTCTAGCATTCGATGCAAAAAAAGTGGATAAAGCCATTGATAATTTAAAAGCACTTTCAGATGAACAATTAACAAAATACCAAGAAGCACATGTAAAAATGGAGCTTGCCGATATTTTGGTTTTTGATGAAAAATTTAATCGCGCGTTAATATATTATTCTCAAATTCAAAAAATGGTAGATAGTGATGTTTTGGCGCAGGAAGCAAGATTTAAAGTAGCGCGCACCAGTTATTTTAAAGGGGACTTCGTCTGGGCAAAAGCACAAGTAGATGTACTTCGCAAATCTGCCTCGCAACTCATTGCTAATGACGCATTACAACTTGCGTTGATGATTCACGATAATTCGCTGGAAGATTCTTTACAAACCGCTTTAAAGAAATTTGCAACAGCAGATTTGTTGGCACTTCAGAATAAAAACACCGAGGCCATTACCCAACTTGATGATATTTTGACCAACCACAAAGGCGAAAAAATAGAAGATGAAGCATTGCTGAAACAAGGCGAACTTTTTGAAAAAACAAAACAATACACAAAAGCAGAAGCCAATTATTTAAGACTCATCGAACTCTACAAAACAGACATTCTTGCCGATGACGCCTATTATCGATTGGCAAAGTTGTACGAAAACGAACTTCAAAATGAGGCAAAAGCTAAAGAATATTACGAGCAAATAATTTTCAATTTTGCAGACAGTATTTACTTTGTCGAAGCCCGAAAACGCTTTAGAATGTTACGTGGGGATGAAATAGAATAATTCCTTTTACTTTTTTAAGTTACCAAAACCTGTTTTTCCTAAGCAAATTATTTTCGTAAATTAACGTACTATGAGAGGAACACGAAAAATAGATTGGCTAAACCACTTCCTTGAATTTATTGTTGTGGTAATAGGTATTTTGCTAGCATTTCAGCTTAATACATGCAGAGAAAATAAGAGAGAAACTGCTTTAATAGAAAGACACATTACCAATATTATTGAGGAGTCGCAATTTAATGATACTCGGATGGAGCGTTCGTTAAAATCGACACAAGAAACTTTAAATACCATAAATTCAATTTTAGCCGAAGTTGATAATGCCGCAGAAGTTCGTTCCATAAGTGAAAAGGTTTATAAGTTATTAAATTTCGAGGCCAGTTATTTTAAAATAACGGCATACAATTCGCTCAAAGAATCTGGAGATATTCGCTTTATGGATGATTTTCAATTGCGAGATGATATCATTACACTTTATGAATATTACAATTGGGCTTCAGGTCTAGATGAAGCACTAGCAGATACATATTCAAATTATTTATATCCATACGTTATGAAAAATGTGGATATGAATTCTGGTCTCGTCCAAGACCCTTTAATTTTCAAGAATATAGAATTTAAAAATGCTATCATTGCCTACAAATATATATTGCAGGCAAGATTGGGGCAGAATAAAACTACACAGGAGAAAATTGATGTGTTTTTAAAAAAATACGGCCAATAGGAATTTTACTTAATCCTTAATATTATTAAATTTTAATTACAAACTTTTAAAAATGTACATTTATAACGTAACCATTAATATAGAAAACAGCGTCCATGATCGATGGCTCGAATGGATGAAAACCGAGCATATTCCTGCCATGCTGGACACGAGGAAATTCAGCAAGGCGTTAATGACAAAAGTGCAAGTGGAAGAAGATATGGGTGGCGTTACGTATTCGGTTCAATATACCACAGACAGTAAAGCAACACTAGAAAAATACTACGCTGAAGACGCCGAAACCCTCCGAGCACAAAGCAAACCTTTTGAAGGTAAATTCGTTGCTTTTAGAACAGAGTTACAAGTAATTTGCGAGCAGTAATAATTTCGCTTCCGCGGAAATGAAACACAATTAATATAATAAACTGCACATTTCCGAAGAAATAAAACATCCCATTCAATGGCCAAAAAAAGATACATTAAAGACCACGCCACGGGCGTAAGTGCAAAAAAACATTTAGGGCAACACTTTTTAAATGATGAAAGTGTAGCGCTGGATATTGCAAATACGCTCACGCAAAAAGGATATAAAAATGTGTTAGAAATTGGCCCAGGAACTGGAGTGCTCACAAAATACTTGGTCGAAAAAGATATCAACCTCATTGCGATGGATGTGGATAGTGAATCCATTCAACATTTAACCGAAGCTTTTCCACAAGAAAACCTACAAATCCTTGAAGCCGACTTTTTAAGGGAAGACCTGCAGGATTATTTTGGCGAAGAGCAATTTGCGATTACGGGTAATTTTCCCTATAACATTTCCACACAGATAGTTTTTAAAACGCTTGAAATAAAAGAGCAGGTTCCAGAATTTACGGGCATGTTTCAAAAAGAAGTGGCTGAACGCATTTGTGCTAAAGAAGGAACAAAAGCACGCGGTATTCTTTCGGTTTTAACGCAAGCTTATTATGATGCCGAATATCTATTTACTGTTCCTCCCAATGTGTTTGTACCGCCACCTAAAGTGGATAGCGGTGTGCTGAGATTGACGCGTAAAAAAGACTTTTCCATTCCTGTTGAGGAACAGATGCTAAAAAAAGTGGTGAAGACCGCATTTCAGCAGCGAAGAAAAACATTGAGAAATTCTTTAAAATCGTTTGATATTTCAGATAAACTAAAAGAAGATATTATCTTTGGGCAAAGGCCCGAACAGCTTTCGGTTGCCCAATTTATTGAACTCACCCAAAAACTGGAAGCAGATGCAATTTCTACTAACGACTGAATTTCTAGAGAATATTGAAAGGCTCATTTCTAACAGAGATGGAAATGCCTTGCATGATCTTTTACAAGATTATCACTTTGCTGACATTGCCGAAATTCTTGAAGAACTCAATAGCGACGAGGCAACTTTTCTTATTCAATCTTTAGAAAGCGAGTTAACCGGTGAGGCTTTAATGGAGCTTGACGATGATGTTAGAGAAAAAATATTAAGCCGCCTCTCCCCTAAAGAAATTGCCGAAGAACTTGAAGAACTGGATACCGATGACGCGGCAGATATTATTGCCGAACTCGATGACCACATTCAAAAAGAGGTGATTGGTGAGATTAAAGATGAGGATCACAAAGCAGATATTCAAGAGCTTCTTGCCTATGACGAAGACACTGCCGGAGCTTTAATGGCAAAGGAATTAGTGCAAGTTAAAGAAACCTGGACAGTAGCAGGATGTGTGCGAGAAATGCGCCGTCAAGCCGAAAATGTAACCCGTGTACATTCAATTTACGTGACTGACAAAGAAGGAAAACTTACTGGGCGCTTATCACTAAAAGATTTATTGACGGCTAGCGAAAAAACAAAAATCAGCGATGTTTTTATCCCTAAAGTGGACTACGTAACCGTACACACAGATAATGACGAAGTAGCGAGAATCATGCAAAAATATGACCTCGAAGCCATACCGGTTGTAGATGAAAGTGGCATTCTCGTAGGTCGCATTACCATTGATGATATTGTAGATTATATTAAAGAGGAAGCTGACAAAGATTACCAAATGGCGGCAGGTATTTCGCAGGATGTTGAAGCAGATGACAGTATTTGGCAATTAACCCGTGCACGCCTTCCTTGGCTTGTTTTGGGGCTTTTTGGCGGACTTGGGAGTGTGTATATCATGCAAGGCTTTGAAGAGGCACTGAGCAGCTTCCCTATTCTATTTTTCTTCACTCCACTTATCGCCGCGATGGCTGGAAATGTGGGCGTTCAATCGAGTGCCATTATTGTACAAGGACTTGCAAATGACAACGTAAAAGGAAGTCTTTTCAATAGATTACTTAAAGAAGTTGGGCTGGCACTTATTAACGGGACCACGTTAGGTTTGCTTGTTATTTTGTTCGGTTTTATTGTGGGACAAGACCAATTGGTCAGCATTACGATTGCGGTTTCTATGCTTTCAGTAATTATTGTGGCCGCGCTCGTAGGCACATTTGTTCCAATAATTTTGGATAAAAGAGGTATTGACCCAGCGATTGCAACGGGTCCATTTATTACGACGAGTAATGATATCTTCGGAATTTTTCTCTTCTTTTATATTGCAAAATTGATACTCGGATTTTAAACTTTTTAAAATGACTTCGGAAATGTCACAACCTCACAGATTCTCTATTAACATTAAAGTTTCCGAAGAACACATTGACGCGAATAAGCACGTTAATAATCTAGTGTATTTGCAATGGTGCCTAGATGTTGCCGGAGCACACTGGAATACAAACACTACCGAAACCTTGCAAAAAGACTACGTGTGGTATGTTTTGAACCACTTTATTTCTTATAAATCATCCGCATTCGAGGGCGACGAATTGGTTGTCGAAACTTGGGTAGATTCCATTAACGGTGTAAAGTGTGACCGTCATTATAAAATAACAAGACCCAGCGATAATAAAACGCTCGTCGAAGCAAATACAAAGTGGTGCCTACTTAATAGTAACACACTGCGCCCTACGAAGATTACTGAAGAAATAAGCTCTTTGTTTTAAAGCTCAAAAATCATAAACTCACAATATGAAACCAATCAACGTAAAAGAAAAATTTGGAAAGTTCAACAAGCAATGGCATCCACACCAAATTGCAACCGTGGATGACATGCAAGTTCTTTTAGCAAAGCTTCAAGGGGAGTTTGTTTGGCATAACCACAAAGAGGAAGACGAGTTGTTTTTTGTGCAGAAAGGAACGCTTGAAATGCATTTTCGTACCAAAGACAAAGAGTGGATGGAACTAGTAAATGAAGGTGAAATTATCGTAGTGCCCAAAGGCGTGGATCACTGCCCTAAAAGTGTGGGCAAAGAAGAGGTGCATGTTTTACTTTTTGAAAAACTAGCGACAAAGCATACTGGGGAAGTGCAGGATGAGAAAACGCAGACGGAGTATCCTAGGATTTAGTTTTTTATTCAACTACCCTACTTTTCAAATCCATTCTTTCGTGTAATATTCTTATAACTTCAATCTTATTTTCAAAAACAGAAGTATAAAATATGATGTGTTTTCCAGATTTTAACCCAAGTAAATTTTTATTTATTCCATTGTAAGCATTTCCCAATTCTGGGTTCTTTGCGATTGCTTGACACTCAAACTTAATAGATTCGTAATATTTGTCTGCTTGAGTTTCAGACCAATTTTCATACGTATAATTCCAAATATTATTTAAATCATCATTAGCATTTTGTCTAAAAGAAATTTTAACCATTCTTTCTTTTTTCAGCTTTTAGATTTTTAAGATTCTCTTCAAAGTCAAAATTTTCTACCATTGGACTTTCAATCCCTTCTTGGATGGCATTTCTTAAAGCAATTACTTTATTTTCCTCATTTTCTAAAAGCCGAAGTCCAGCTCTAATTACCTCGCTCACATTTTTGTATCTCCCAACCGAAACTTGTGAACTCACAAATTGGTCAAAATAATCTCCGAGGGATATGGATGTGTTTTTCATAACAAATTGATTTTTTCAAATCTACCAATTTTTGGTAACTATTGCAAATTTGCTGTTTTTTAGAAATTAGCAGTGAAGGATATAAAGGAAGTTGAAGATTAGAAAACGTAGAGGGAGTATCCTAAGATATAGAAGTTGACATTTTAAGGATAGTGATTTATATCAGGTGTTATCTGCTGTTATTTTTTTCTTGTTCTGACTGAATAATCACTTCTTGAGCGTGAACTCTAATTCGACCAGTTTCGCTATTAATTCCTTTATCTTGGTAAAACTGTTCCAATTCGTCGATTGGAATCCATCTCGAACCTAAATGATTATCTATAAACAATTCTTCGAAAATTCGGTTCCCAATAGATTTTCCCTTTGTATTTTTCTTATCTACTTTAACATCGTTCTCCTTGATTTTTTTAACCATACAAATCGGAATATGAGTTCCGGTTGAAATCAGAGTAGAATCCGGTTTTGTCAAATATGTGGTCGGTCTCAAATATGCAGAACAATATGGAAATCTATAATTAGATGAATGCCTTTTGTTTTGACTATTCGCACAATAACCAGATTGATAAATATTGTCATTTAATTTTTCTATTTGGTCAAGCACATTTCCTTGCGAAAAATAAAGAACATTTGAATTCCAAGTTTTATACTGCAAATGAATAAAACGTACTTTTTCATTTTTCAAATCGAATTGCTCATAAACCAAATCTGAACCAATTATTCGTTCGGCTTTATCTGGGTGTAGTAATCTCATTCTTAAAATTCGATTTCCAGTCAGTTTGTAATCTTTGACTTTTGCGTTGTCGTAAATCTTTTTCTCAAAAAAGCGATGTCTATTAACAAGCGTAAAATCGTGATTTAATATAAAGTTTTCTGAAATATCTTCAGGTTGGAAATGTTCTAATGCTGTTTGAAGTTCGTAAATCCGTCTTTTAATAAGTCCAACATCTTCTCCTAAATCTAAAAGTCTTTTTTCAGCTGATAAGTCCGTTTCAATAATCATTTCAGGTTTTATTTCTTTCCCTTTTTCCTTACTCAATAAATCAGCTTTTTGAGTATAGTATTTTACTAAATCACTTGGGTTTCGCTTAGTTATTAATTCTGAAATTTCTTCGTGAAGTTCTGGACTGAAATCGTGAATTAAATCTCTTGTTTTTTTATACGGAACAGGTTGAGCACTTCTTTTAGCAATCGACAAAGCCTCTCGCATTGCAATCAAAAATTTAAATGCATCATTTCTTCTTGAATCTTCATCGGCGGACTTATCTGAAAAGTATGACATATGTTTATTGGTTGGTTATAATTGCAGGTAACTCTTTATACAACGCAATTTATACAATATATACGGAATAATAAACTGGATATCAACACCTTTCTTTAGTTGTTTCTGAAATCCACAATTTAACAATCCCATAATACCCTACCACTATCTTCAAACAACTTTAATTTGTAACTTGAAGCAAATTTCAGAAGGGAAGAAAAATGAAAATACTACACCTTGATAATAATCACCCTTTGCTCATCGAGCAATTAGCCGCGGCAGGGTTTGAGAATGATGAGGATTATACTTCGGCAAAAGAAGTGGTTGAGCAACGTATTGCGGAGTATGATGGTATTGTGATACGAAGCCGTTTCAACATTGACAAAACATTTATAGACGCCGCAACGCAGTTACAATTTATCGCACGCGTGGGTGCGGGATTGGAGAGTATTGACATCCCGTATGCCGAGTCTAAAGACATCCAACTCATCGCAGCTCCCGAGGGAAATAAAAACGCGGTGGGTGAACATGCGTTGGGCATGTTATTATCGCTCTTCAACAACCTCAACCGCGCAGACCGAGAAGTAAAAGCGGGGCAATGGAATAGAGAAGGAAATCGGGGCGTAGAACTCGATGGCAAAATCGTGGGGTTAATCGGCTACGGAAATATGGGCAAATCCTTTGCAAAAAAACTGAAGGGGTTCAACTGTACTACCTTTTGTTACGACATTAAAGAGGACGTCGGCAATAAAAATGCTACACAAGTATCGTTAAAAACATTTCAGGAAATGGTGGATGTTGTGAGTCTGCACACGCCCTGGACACCGCAGACAAATAAAATGGTGGATGCAGATTTTATCAACGGTTTTAAAAAACCTTTTTGGCTCATCAATACGGCACGAGGAAAAAGCGTGGTGACAAAAGATTTGGTAACAGCATTAAAGAGCGGAAAAATTTTAGGCGCGGGATTGGATGTTCTAGAATATGAAAAGCTCTCTTTTGAGCATCTATTTTCTTCAGAAATGTCACCCGAATTTAAAGAACTGCTCACCATGGACAATGTGATATTAAGTCCGCACATTGCTGGATGGACCGTTGAAAGTAAAATAAAACTTGCCGAGACCATCGTTGAAAAAATTATTGATACTTTTAAGTAATAACAACCTAAATCAATAGATATGAAAAGAGTAACGGGAATTGGCGGTTTGTTCTTTAAAGCTACAGACCCAAAAGAAACGAAGGAATGGTATAAAAAACACTTAGGTTTTAATACAGACGATTGGGGCTGCACATTTTGGTGGAAAGACGAAAATGGCAACAAATGCTCTACGCAATGGAGTCCCTTTAGCAAAGACACCGATTATTACGAGCCTTCAAAAAAAGACTTTATGTTCAATTACCGTGTTGAAAATTTGGTCGAGCTAATGAAACTTTTAAAAAAAGAAGGTGTTGAGATTATTGGGGAAATTCAGGAATTCGATTATGGGAAATTTGGCTATATCATGGACAACGACGGCAACAAAATTGAACTCTGGGAACCCATTGATACTGCTTTTCAATAGCCAATACACTAACAACTAATTTTTTAAGCAAAATAAATTTCAGAATTAGTCCTTGCTTTAAAAAATAATATCGTAATATTGCTATATTAAATTTATACTGAAAATCATGGGCATTACAAAGAGACACATTCATCCGCTACAGGCAAACAAACTGGCAGACTACGCAAAGGTACTTTCAAATCCTGCCCGTGTGGCTATTCTTAATTATATCGGTGATTGCGACGGTTGTTTGTGTAAGGATATTTCAGAAAAAATAAGACTTTCGCAGCCTACTACTTCGCAGCATTTACAAGTCATCAAAAAATCTGGCTTGCTTAAAAGTAAATTTGAAGGTAAAAGCCAATACTATCGTATTAATGTTGACAAACTAAATGAACTCAAGGATTTGTTCCAAGAATTTTTTGAAAGTACCGAAGCTAAATGTTGTTAAAACACTAAAAAAACAGAACATGAAAACGCAAGAATTATTTACCATTCTCAACGACCACAAAGACAAATCGCTCTTATTTCAATACACTGCGGGGCAAATAGTTCCCGCAAATTATCACATTACTGAGGTCAAGCATTTAAAAATTGACTCGGTGGATTGTGGCGCTCAAATGGATAGCTGGAATGAAACGATAATCCAATTATGGGAAAGTCCTTCGGAAATAGGAAAAACCGAATTTATGTCGTGTTTCAAAGCACTTGGTATTTTAAATAAAGTGGGGGAAATAAAAGCGTACGACCTTGCTTCCGAAGTAAAATTTGAATACAGTAATTCACTTTTTCACACGGCGCAATTGTTTGTCAATGATTATGAAATCCATGGAAATAATTTGATGTTCAATCTTGCAATTGCTAAAACCGATTGTAAAGCAAAAGAACTTTGTGGCGTTGTTGAACCTGCCGCCGCCACAGCAAATGCGAGTCAATGTGCTCCAGATAGTGGATGTTGTTAAATTATTCATACTGAAATAAACATGAAAAATATACTCATACTTTGTACAGGCAATAGTTGCCGAAGCCAAATGGCACATGGATATTTAAATAATCTTGCCGGTGACCGTGCAAATTTTTATAGTGCGGGCATTGAAACTCACGGCATTAATCCTGGAGCTGCCGCTACTATGAAAAAGGACGGGATTGATATTTCAAAACATACTTCAAATCACGTGGATGAATATGCAGGAATTGATTGGGATTTCATTATTACCGTTTGTGACCACGCCTATGAAAACTGTCCGTTTATTCCAGCACCAAATGCAAAACGGCTCCACAAAAACTTTTATGACCCATCAAAATTTGTTGGCAATAAAGAAGAGACCGAAGCTGCTTTTGCAAAATCCAGAGATGAGATTAAAGAATATTGTCGTAATTTTATAGCAACCAACCTATAAAATCATGTCGATACTAATAAGTATTCTCATTGCACTGATAGCATTTTTGCATCTCTATTTTCTTTATTTTGAAATGTTTGCTTGGACAACAAAAGGGCCTAAAATTTTTAGAGGGTTTCCAAAAGACCTATTCCCAAAGACCAAGTCGATGGCAGCAAATCAAGGGCTGTATAATGGCTTTTTGGCAGCAGGATTGATTTGGACATTTTTTATTTCAGACCTTGATTGGAAATTCAATATTTCGGTATTTTTCTTAAGTTGTGTTGCTATTGCCGGTATTTATGGGGGGATGACCGTGAGCAAAAAAATCACCTATGTTCAAGCGGCTCCTGCGTTGCTTACGTTAGTTCTATTGATTGTTATGAAACTTATGTAGTTTGATTTTTTAGCTCATTTCCTAAGAGAAATAACTACGCATTTTCAAGGCTCGCAGCTACTTTTGATACTTTTTTAGATTCAAAAAAGCGAACTATTTTAATGACAAACCTCAACATTTTACTTTTGACGTTGCTCAGCTCGGCAGCTAAAACAGCAATGATTTTGTCTCGCCTTAAAATTTCAGAAGTTTGATTTATGGAATTATGGTATTGATTTGAGAATAGCCACGAACCATCGCGGGCAACGTTGATGCTGAATGCCGCCAACTTATCTTCTTTGCCTTTCCCAATCCATTCCAATAAAATGAGCAGTGGCGACACAGTATTGATGCTGGTCTGCATGCTCTGCACCATGTTCCTCAAAATATCATTAATCTTGTCGTAGTCTTCCCTAAAAGGCGCTAATGGATTTCCGTTTCCAACGGTTTGCGAAGCAACAATCCCCAAGTCAAGATTAATGTGTGCATTAATACCCAGTAAAATATGTTGTAAAATTATTACAGAATCTTCCTTAGTAGCTTCAAAAGTAAGCTGCCAACTTTTAGTAATTTCCTTGCCCAATTTGTAATTATAATAGGCCTGTAAATATCTATTTGCAAAGAGAACATCGAGGCGTTCCATTCGTGGATTGTCTTGAAAATCGCTATTAATAATTCCGTCTCGAATACGTTCGGTCACTTTTTTATAGAGGACGGGAAAGAAAGCCATGGCACTATTTTGGGCAACTTCAACCGCAATAATTTCATCTAGGATTTCAATTACTTCGTTGATGGTTGACGCGATTCGCATAGTGATTAGTGCTTATTCTTCTTCGGTTTTTTGTCCGTTTCCGTTGGTGTATTTTTTTTCAAGCTCTGCTTGAAACTCTTCCATAACAGGTTTTACGGTACTTTCTGGGAGATCTGCAATTCTAATGTACATCAATCCGTCAATTGCATTATTGAATAGTGGATCCACATTGAAAGCCACCACTTTTGCATTTTGCTTGATGTATTTTTTTATAAGTACCGGCATTCTCAAACTTCCCGGTTCTACTTCATCAATGATTTTGTCAAACTTGTTTAAATCTGCTTCGCTTTCATCAAAAATAAAATCTTTGTCAGCATCTTTAAGTTTTACTTTGTATTCTTTTTTAGGATTGATGTATTGAGCAACCCACGGATCATAATAGTTGGATTTCATAAATTCAATCATCAACGATTTTGAAAATTCAGAAAATTTATTGCTGATACTCACTCCACCGATTAAAAAACGATGTTCTGGAAAACGCAATGTTGTATGAACAATTCCTTTCCACAGTAAAAACAACGGCATAGGTTTTTGCTGATATTCTTTGATGATAAATGCGCGACCCATTTCAATAGATTTGCTCATCATTTCATACAATTCTGGCTCAAATCTGAATAAATCTTGAAGGTAAAATCCGTTGATTCCATATTTCGGAAAAATCTTTGAACCCAATCCCATTCTATAAGCACCGGCAATTTTCTTTGCCTCGTTGTCCCACAAAAACATGTGGTGGTAATAGGCATCAAAGCGGTCAAGGTCAATAGCGTTGTTGGTTCCTTCGCCAATTTCCCTAAAAGTGATTTCCCGCAATCGCCCTATTTGCTGTAAAATATTCGGCATTTTTTCTGCGGAAGCTAAAAACACCTCATAATTTTTACTTTGCAATAGGCGTTTGTCTTCATCACGAAGTGCATCTACTTCGGCTTCTAATGTTTTAGTTGAAATCTCCCCGGCAATCTTTTTGGGTGCCTTCGGGATTTTTAAATTTTTGGGGATGTTATCTAATAGTTTTTTCTTCTGAAATGTATTTGAAAGCACATAGGTTTTCTTCCGAAGAAATTCAGAAAAATTGTCTAAAGATTCGTGTTCCTGTTGATCTGCTACCGAAATGGAATGACCAATGCGCACCTTTATGATACGATCGCCCTGCGATAATAATTCGCTAGGTAATTTAGCCGTTCTAAGCGAATCACTAATTGCTGCCATTCTATAAAACGACTTGCTATTTCTCGCATGGAAATATATGGGAACTACAGGTACTTGAGCTTTTTTAATTATTTTAATAGCGCCTAACTCCCATTCCTTATCAACTATTTTATGATTTTCGTCACGTGTTGTGGATACTTCGCCCGCAGGAAAAAGACCCAATGGTTTATCCTCTTTTAAATGCAACAATGCGCTTTTGAGTCCTTGCAAACTTGATTGTGCATCCTTGCGATTCTCAAAAGGATTTACTGGCATTACATAAGGCTTCAATGGCACTATACGATGTAATAAAAAGTTAGCAATCACCTTAAAATCTGGCCGGTGTTCTAATAAAATTTTTAATAAAATTATTCCATCAATGCCTCCAAGTGGGTGGTTTGAAATAGTAATAAAAGCTCCTTTCTTGGGAATACGTTTTAAATCCTCTTCTGGAATTTCAAATACAACATCCATTTCATCGAGAAGCGTATTCAAAAAATTGAGGCCTTCTAAGTGTTTTGTTTTGTCGTAACGCTTATTGATTTCATTAAGGCGCAAAACACGCATTAAAGCCAAACTAATTCCCGTACCAAAAAAACCGAATTTATCGACTTTTAGAGCTTTGGCAAATTCTTTGACGGTAACGAGACTCATACGGTTGGGTTGTTGCTACAAATATAGATAAAAAGGAGTTTAATTAGTTTTAATAACGAGCTGGACAGTCTCTCTACTTTCTTGCTTTAATAAAACTGTTTTTCCAGATTCTAATTGTTTGATTTCTTTTGGCATAGCATGTCGTACCGTGTATAGTATAACACCTTCATTCCAAGTAACGCTAAAGGTTGCTCTCAACTTAGCGAGCAATTCCTCAAGATTATCATATTTGTTGTTTATCACTACCGAAAAACTAATAGCGCTATTTTGTATCATCTCCACTTTCATTTTGTATTCGTGCAGCCATTTAAATACATCGCCAATATGGTTTTCCATCATAAAACTAAAATCCAACGCAGACAATGAAATCAAAACCAAATCTTTCTTTAAGATAAAGCACGAAGTTTTAGGGTCGAGCGTTACTCCTTTGCCCACGCAAGTACCAACTCCCTTTACATCGAGAAAAGACTTTACGTACAACGGAATTTCCTTTCTCTGCAAAGGCTGAAGTGTTTTTGGATGAATTACAGACGCTCCGTAAAATGCCAATTCAATCGCTTCTCTGTATGAAATGTGATTGAGCAATGTGGTTTTGTCAAAATAACGTGGGTCTGCATTGAGTACTCCGGGCACATCTTTCCAGATAGTTACATTAGCTGCATTTAAACAATACGCAAAGATGGCAGCGGTATAATCACTCCCTTCACGACCCAAGGTTGTAGTAAAGTTATTCGTGGCTTCGGCGCCAATAAAACCTTGGGTAATAGTGATTCCTTTTTTTGAAACGTGCTGCAAAATTGCACTTTGAGTAGTTTCCCAATTAATGTTTGCATCCCTGTAATTGGCATCGGTGACGATACATTTTCTTGCGTCGAGCCACGTATTTTTTATTCCAGATTCGTTTAAATATTCAGAAACAATTGTGGTCGAAATCTGTTCTCCGTAGCTAACGATTTGGTCATAAACAAAGGCATGATTTTTTGATTTTGTGGTAGTTATAAATTGGTTTAAATCTGCCATTATCCCTTTCACTTTTTTAAAAATGGGATGTTTTTCTGAAATGAAAAGTTCTTTTAAAATAGTTTCATGATAGACAAAAATTTCATTTTGGGAAGCTTTTAAATGTGCCGTATTTCCGAAGTAATCATTGACAACTTGCTCCAGCGCATTGGTCATTTTACCCATCGCCGAAACTACAACAACCAGGTCTTTCTCCCCAGTCTCTTTGAGCACTGACACTACATTTTTTACACCTGTTGCATCTTTTACAGATGCCCCTCCAAATTTGAATACTTTCATAAATTGTCTCTAAAAATGGGTTACTTTTTTGCCTGCAATGCCAGGTAAATTTTATTAATATTTTCTTATTGTCTCTTCATCCATTTGAACTAAATACCAATCTTTCAACAAAGTTGCTCCACTTTTTTCGTAAAACTTTATGGCGTTTTCATTCCAATCCAGCACCACCCACTCCGCTCTTTTTACATTTTGCTCTTTTGCAAATTGTAATACTCGATTAAATAATGCACCTCCCACACCCGTTCCTCTTTGCGATTCTTGAACAATTAAATCCTCAAGGTGTAGGGTGCGACCTTTCCAAGTTGAAAACCTAAAATAAATGAGCGCCATTCCTACAATTGTTCCTTCAACTTCTGCAATAAAACAAGTGAATAATGGGTCTTTTCCAAAGCCTTCTTTCACTAATGTTTCCGCAGAAACATCCACCGCATCGGGTTCTTTTTCAAATTCGGCCAGTTCCTTGATCAATTCAAGAACGGCGGGTATGTCTTCTTTTGTTGCTTTTCTAACAAGGTGACTCATTGAATGGGTTTTGTGTGACAAATATCGGTTCATTTTCTTAAAAAAACCGATATTTGCTACAAATCTATAGCTTCAACAAACCATGGCAACCAAAAACCAAACACTCGGTGAATTTATTATTGAAAATCAAACAGAGTTTAAATACTCTTCTGGAGAGCTTTCCCGGCTCATAAATTCCATTCGTCTAGCCGCAAAAGTGGTAAATCACGAAGTGAATAAAGCAGGTTTAGTAGATATTCTTGGTGCAGCGGGCGATACAAATATTCAAGGCGAAGACCAGCAAAAACTTGATGTATATGCCAATGATATTTTTATAAAAACACTTACAAATAGAGAGATTGTCTGCGGAATTGCCAGTGAAGAAGAAGATGATTTTATTACCATTACTGGCCGAAACAAAAAGAATGACAACAAATATGTAGTATTGATTGACCCCCTCGATGGGTCTTCAAATATTGATGTAAATGTATCTGTGGGTACTATTTTTTCCATTTATCGTCGTGTTACCGAAGCTGGAACACCCGTTACATTAGAAGATTTTTTACAGCCTGGCGACAAACAAGTCGCTGCGGGATACATTGTGTATGGAACCTCTACAATGATTGTTTACACCACGGGACACGGAGTTAATGGATTTACACTAAACCCTGCGATTGGAACCTATTATCTATCACACCCAAATATGAAATTCCCAGAGGATGGCCATATTTATTCTGTGAATGAAGGGAACTACGTGCATTTTCCGCAAGGGGTAAAAGATTACATTAAATATTGCCAAAAAGAAGAAGGTGACAGGCCCTATACTTCAAGATATATTGGATCATTGGTTTCAGACTTTCACCGAAACATGATAAAAGGTGGTATCTATTTGTATCCTAGCACTTCAAAAGACCCAAAAGGAAAGTTAAGATTACTTTATGAATGTAATCCTATGGCCTATTTGGCAGAGCAGGCTGGAGGCAAAGCGAGTGATGGATTTGAGAGAATCTTAGCCATTAAACCAACTGAATTACATCAACGTGTATCTTTTTTCTGCGGAAGTAAAAACATGGTTGAAAAAGCTGAAGAATTCATGCAAAGGGCATAAAACTTCAATAAAGAATTGTATTGTCTTTTTTTGTACATTTATTTTAATAAACATTGACCATGAGTAAAAAAACAACCCCGAAGAAGCAGCTGGCTCTATAGATTCTGCTTCAAAAATCGAAGCAATCAAGAATCTTATTTTTGGTGATAACATTCAACAATACAATAGCGAATTTGATAGCGTCAAAAAAGAAATTGACAGGCAAAAAGCGGCGCTTGAAAACTATATAGATCAAGTAAGAGGCGAATTAATGCAATCAATTGATTCATTGAGTACAGATGTAAACATCCGTATTACGGATCTTGAGGATGCGATGAACGATAAGACAGAAGATCTTATGGAGAAAAAAGTTGACCGACGAGAATTAAGTAAAATGCTTATATCGCTCGGTGAAAAAATAGGCGCATAATATTCACCCTTAATATTTCAGAAAATTAAATTATGGTTGAGCAAGATGAAAAACTTCAGTTGCTTAGGGACATTCTGTTAATTGATGACAGGCAGGTCGCCAATGCCATAAATGACCGAATTGACACCATTACTCATACTATTGAAACTAAGTCTAAACTTTCAGAAAGGGTAGACCCCATTCTTGACGAAAGATTTAAGGTTTTTATAGAAGAAATTCCCACCACGCTTGGCCCTACAATCACAAAGACTCTAAAACAGGAAATTGCTAATTCGAAAGATGCAGTCGTTGAAGCGCTGTACCCAATCATGGGGCAAATGGTTAAAAAATACATTGCTTCAGAAATTGAAAAACTTTCAGAAACCATTAATCAAAAGATGGCAAAGACGTTTTCAATTGAAGGACTTAAACGTAAGGTTATAGCGAGATTTACTGGACAGAACGAAGGCGATTTAATCTTGAGTGAACTTGACCGTCCCACCGTTAATGAAATATTTGCAATTCAAAAGGGATCTGGCATATTGCTTGGTAATTACAGTGTGAGTAAAAAAATTGACAAAGATATGGTTTCGGGCATGCTAACAGCGATTAAAAGCTTTGTCGAGGATGCTTTTGAAGGAGGCGCTCAAAATCTGGAATCTATTGATTACGAATTATATAGTATTCACATTCAAAACTTTCATTCCTATTATATTGCGGTGGTAATTTCGGGACACATGACATCTTCGTTTGAAAATAAATTAGAAAATAGAATCCTTAAACTTTCAAGAAAAATTTCATCTAAAATTGATGATTTATCAAGAAAAGAGGTAGATGAAATTCTTGAAAAACTATTCAACACTTGGAGGACTGCGCAATAATGAGATTTCAATTTTTAAGTTTATAATTACTTCACAAATATTGTAAACTCCAAAAAACCTATCTATATCTATAATTTCTTAATCTCACGCAAAATGGTATATTTATCCCGTAATGAAAAACACAATGACACATCCAAAAAAATCGTTCTTTTAGGTCACTTCGGGGTTGGAAAAACGAGTCTTATCAGGCAATTTGTTGAATCTCAATTTAGTGAGGACTACCTCGTTACAGTTGGTGTTCATGTTAAAAAAAAGGACATCTTCATTGATGGCAAAACGGTTACACTAGTGATATGGGATATCGAGGGAAACACTTCTATTGAAAAAGCTAGAAAATCATATCTCTTGGGCACTAACGGTTTTATATATGTTTTTGATGTTTCTAGACCTGAAACTTTTGAAAATTTGGAAACCGAAATGCACTATCTCGAAGAGAATTTTTCAAATGTACCGGTAGAAGTATTGGGAAATAAAAAAGATAAGTTTGGAGGAGAAGTTTCCGAAGAATTCTTTAAAACCGAGAGATTTGCAAAATGCACATTTACAAGCGCAAAAGAAGGTGATAATGTAGAACTAGCTTTTGAACAGCTTACAAAAAAGATGATGGCACTATGAGTCTGGATAAAATAAAAAATAGTTTTATCGAGCAGAAAATACAAATTATTGAAATAGATAATTTGACTACTGTATTAGCGACCGACAATACCATCTGTACTTTTACAAAAGGAGCATTGCTTAGTGATATAAATCCGTTTTTCTATTCGCTACAATCATTGCTTGATACTGATTTTAAAGGAATTAAATATCCCTGTGTCAATCTCACCATTGAAAATAAAGATTATATTTTTGATATCGAAGTATTAAAAAAAGAAACATATATCTATGTTTTGTTCGTCGATTTTACAGATCATTATACAGACTCACATCCATTAGTCCAAGAAAAAAACGAAGCCGAGATTGAAAAGCACAAACCTACCTTTGAGCGAGAATTATTACACGCAAAGGAGGAGTTCAAAAACACTTTTTTATCTCACCTCAACCATGAAGTACGCAATCCATTGAATAACCTTCTTGGATTTGTGGATATTTTAATGGATACCAATCTTGACTTTCAGCAAAAGGAATATGTCAATGTCATCAACAAAACAGGCCAGCACATCAAAGTGCTCATGGACGATTTGTTGGATATTTCAAGAATTGAAACTGGTGCGCTGGAAATCAAAAACATTCCTTTCAATCTTATTCAAAGTGTCGTTAATATTACCAAGCACTTTCAGACCAAATACACAAGTAGCAATGTTGAATTGACGTACACTATTGAAAAAAAATGTGCCTCAAAAACTTTTTGGCGACCCGACCAGGTTAAACCAAATTTTATACAATTTGTTTGAAAACGCTTTTAAAAACACTACCCAAGGCGCTATTGAATTCAATATTTCGCTTCGCAAAGAAGACAATAAAAACGTTCAAATAACTTTCGAAATCAAAGACAGCGGTATAGGTGTTCCCAAAGATAAAATAGATACCGTTTTTGAATCCTATTCTCAACTTCAACTATCAAAAATAAAACCCCTTGGACAAGGATTAGGTCTTAAAATAGTGAAAGATCTTTCCGTAAAAATGGGTGGAAACGTAACGTTAAAAAGCGAAGAAAATAAGGGTTCTACTTTTATTGTAGAATTACCCTTTGAAAAAAGAAAAACAGATAAAACAAAAAAAAAACAGTGCCCAAGGGTTCTGGCATAGTTTTGAGTAAACGCATACTTGCTATCGAAGATAATCAAACAAGCCAAATACTATTCATGAAGCAGTTTATCGATAACGATGAAGGTTTTATGCTCGAACTCGCCAAAAATGGAACACAAGCAAAAGAGCTTTTGTCAAGAAAAAAATATGCTGCTGTTATCATAAAATCTCAATTAGAGGATATGGATGCGCAAACCTTTATGGATTTTGTAAACTCTCACAAAGATAGTAACATTAAAAATACCGCTATAATTGTTGCAACTGGAAGTACAATGATTAATGAAAAACAATATATTTTAGAATCTGGCGCTACCGCATTTCTAGCCAAGCCCTATTCAAAAAAGGACCTCTTTAAAATCTTAAAAAGGTTATAGCAACAGTTATTTATTAAGCAAATAACGGTAATCTTCCATATCAAGACCACCTTGATAAATTTCAATGGAACGTTTTATCAGCTTAGATGCTAACTCAGCTGTGTAGCCTAATCCAATAGCATATTTTTCAATTAAAAAACGCTCGTGATCATCGATTTCATGATCTGCAAAAATCATCTCAAATAAATCGTGCATGCGCTCAAGACGGCGATCAGCATCATTTGGTGGATTGATTGGGTATTTTGTAGGATTCTTCAATACCTCTTCATATTCAGACTCATCAATATCGAGTTTACGCGCAAAACGACGCAACATTTTTTCTTCTTCAGGATTCAACTCACCGTCCACCGAAGCCATATTTGCGATAGATGCAAAATGCCCCAAGTTACGCTTGTGTTCTCCACTCTCAAATAAATCTGTAAAAGACATAGTATAGATATTTTGGTGCAAATATAATTTAAGTCGCAAATATTTCCGAAGAAAGTATTAGAAAAGGTAAAATAATTTACGCTATGTGCACGCTAACTTCGGAAATATAACACGTGAAAACGTTTATGTTGTTTGATAATTTTACTTCGGAAATTTTAAAGGATTGTAAAATTTCCGAAGCCTAAACTTTTCTTAATTCTAAAATTTTGTACATCACAACCCGTATTTTTATAGAAAAGAAAGTACTAAAATGCCCAAACATCCATTACTCATTTTTAACGACAAAGGTATCTACTGTAAAGTGGCAGATGTGTATATCGATGCGTGGCGTCCTGTCGATAAATGTATTATCACTCATGGGCATGCAGATCACAGCCGTTGGGGCCATAAACAATATATCACGCATCACAACAACGTGCCTATCATAAAACATAGGCTCGGCGAAATAACGGTGGCTGGAAAAGAGTGGGGAGAAACGTTTACCATAAATGGGGTTAAATTTAGCTTACACCCAGCGGGCCATATCGTTGCTTCCAGCCAAGTACGCGTAGAATACAAAGGAGAAGTTTGGGTGTTCACAGGCGATTTTAAAACCGAAAATGATGGGATTGCTGAACCTTTCGAGCTTGTAAAGTGCAACACGTTTATTACAGAATGTACCTTTGGGCTCCCAGCGTTTAAATGGACTCCCCAAGCCGAAGTTTTTAAAGACATAAACAATTGGTGGGCCGCAAACCAAGCCGAAAATAAGACATCAATTATTTTCGGTTACTCATTAGGTAAAGCTCAACGAATTTTGAAACATTTAGATGCCAGTATTGGTAAAATCTACACCCACGGTGCTATCGAAAATATGACCCAAGTATTACGGGAAAACTACAATTTTCATGATACCATACGAGTAACACGAGACACCACTAAAAAAGAATTACTGGGGAATATTGTAATCGCACCACCGAGCGCACATGGAGGTGCTTGGATACGTAAAATGGTGCCGTATGTTACAGCAAGTGCTAGTGGATGGATGACTTTTAGAGGAGCAAGGAGAAGACGAGCGATTGACCGCGGATTTGTATTGAGCGACCACTCGGATTGGGATGGTCTTTTAAATACCGTAAAAGCTACAGGCGCAGAAAAAGTGATTGCAACGCATGGCTATACTGATATTTTTTCAAGATACCTCCGCGAAGAAATGGGTCTTGACGCAAGAACAGAAAAAACCCAATACGAAGGCGAACAAGGCGAGCTGGAAAGTAAAAAAGAAGAGGATACCACCGCATGAAAGATTTTGCCCAACTCATAAAAACACTCGATACAACCAATAAAACAACATTAAAGGTTGAAGCTCTTACGCGTTATTTTAACGATGCAAATGACGAAGATAAACTTTGGACTATTGCAATATTATCGCACAGAAGACCCAAACGTCCCGTCAATACTACATTACTAAGGCTTTGGGCAACCGAAATTAGCGGAGTACCCTTGTGGCTTTTTGAAGAAAGCTATCACATAGTAGGCGACCTCGCCGAAACTATTGCGCTCATCCTTCCAAACAATGAAGAAAAAGAAGCCTCAACAAAATCATTGACAACATATATAAATGAAATAATTACACTCAAAAAACTCCCAGAAGAAGAAAAAAAACAATACCTACAAACTAGCTGGATGCAGCTTAATTATTTTGAGCGATTTGTTTTTAATAAGATTATTACGGGTGGTTTCCGTATTGGGGTGAGCCAAAAATTAATGACGCGCGCCTTGTCAAAAGCTACTCAAATTGATGAAGATATTTTAGCGTATAAATTGATGGGCGACTGGACACCTTTGAATACAACATACACACAATTAATACTCGAGACCAACGAAGAAGACTACCTCAGCAAACCATATCCCTTCTACCTCGCCTATGCAGTGGAAGATGATTTTCAAAAAGATTTGGGCAACATTAATGATTGGAGTTTTGAGCACAAATGGGATGGTATTCGCAGTCAAGTAATTATTCGCAACGAGGAGGTTTTTGTTTGGTCCAGAGGCGAAGAGCTCGTTACAGATAAGTATCCAGAATTTCAACGATTCCTTTCAAAAATTCCTAACGGAACTGTTTTGGACGGAGAAATTCTTCCCTTCGGAAATGGGAAAATCGGAAACTTTAATGATTTACAAACTAGGATTGGTAGAAAAAATATTTCCAAAGCATTGCTGAAAAAAACACCTGTTATTTTAAATGCCTACGATCTTCTCGAATGGGAAGGCAAAGATATTCGGCAACAACCCTTTTCAGAAAGAAGAAAGATTTTAAACAACCTCATTTCCAACTGTGATTGTTATGAAATCGGATTATACTTAAGCGATACCATGTCATTCGATACTTGGGAAGAAGCAGCTGCCGAACGTAAAATTTCGAGAGAAAAGCACAGCGAGGGGTTGATGCTCAAACGCAAAGATTCGCCTTATTTGGTTGGGAGAAAAAAAGGGGATTGGTGGAAATGGAAAACAGACCCATTTACAATTGACGCTGTGTTAACGTATGCTATGCGTGGACACGGAAGACGAGCAAATCTATATACAGATTATACTTTCGGACTTTGGAATGAAGGTGAATTGGTGACATTTGCAAAAGCATATTCGGGATTAACAGATGCCGAATTTAGAAAAGTAGATGCTTGGATTAAAAAAAATACGTTGGAGCGTTTTGGTCCCGTGCGTAGTGTAACACCACATCACGTTTTTGAAATCGCCTTTGAAGGAATTGCAGAAAGCAGCAGACACAAAAGTGGTATTGCAACTAGATTTCCTAGAATTTTAAGATGGCGGCAAGACAAACCTATGGAAGAAGCGAATACGCTAGATGATTTAAAAGCGATGATTCCAAAATGAAAGAGGCTCAAGTTACCAATTTAGCAACCTCTTGGTTTGAAAGCAAAGGATGGAAACCATTTCCATTTCAGAAAGAAACCTGGAAAGCATTTTTAGAAGGTAAAAATGGCTTGCTCAATGCTCCCACAGGTAGCGGTAAAACCTATGCGTTGTGGATTCCAGTGGTACTTCAATATTTAAAAGACAATCCCGATTATAAAACGAAACATATCAAAGGCATTAAAGCTATTTGGATTACACCTTTGCGGGCGCTTTCGGTTGAAATTGAACATGCCGCACAACGTTTTGCTAATGATTTAGAAACTGGATTGACCGTGGGCATTCGCACAGGTGACACCTCGCAAAATGAGCGGGCAAAGCAAAAACGCAATATGCCTGATTTATTGATTACAACGCCAGAAAGTTTAATGCTTTTGCTTGCATCCAAAGGCTATGAAAAAACTTTTAAAACACTCACAGCGGTTATCGTTGACGAATGGCATGAATTGCTGGGAAGCAAAAGAGGCGTTCAAATGGAACTAGGGCTATCCAGACTCAAAACAATAGCTCCAAAAATGAGGATTTGGGGAATTTCAGCAACGATAGGAAATCTGAGTCAGGCGCAGGACGTTCTATTAGGCAACACCGCCGATGAAACTTCAATTAAGAAGCAAAGCGTCTTAATAAAAGCAAACCTTAAAAAGAAAATCAATGTAAAGTCCATCATTCCAAAAAAGATGGAGACATTTCCTTGGCGCGGACATTTAGGGTTGCACTTGCTCGACCAAATGATTCCCATTATCAAGGATAGCAAAACCACTATTATTTTTACAAATACGAGAGGGCAATGCGAAATTTGGTTTCAGAAAATACTAGAGAAATATCCCGAGTTTGCTGGCGAAATTGCCATGCACCATGGCAGCATCAATAAAGAAACTAGATTGTGGGTGGAACAGGCTATTAGAAATGAATCGCTAAAAGCCGTTGTTGCCACGTCGAGTTTAGATTTGGGTGTCGATTTTGCTCCCGTTGAAACTATTATTCAGATTGGCGGCCCCAAAGGAATCGCTAAATTTTTACAACGTGCGGGGCGCAGTAATCATCGTCCGGGAGAGCCTTCGGTGATACACTTTTTGCCTACGCATGCCATGGAGTTGATTGAAGCTTCGGCATTGAAAAAAGCGGTGAAGGAAGATGTAATGGAGGATAGAATTCCGTATTTGTTGAGCTTTGACGTTTTGATTCAGTATTTAGTGACGTTAGCGGTGAGCGATGGCTTTTTTCCGAAGGAAATATATCCCGAAATAAAAAGCACGTTCTGCTTTCAAGGCATCACAGACGAGCAATGGCAGTGGTGTTTAAATTTCATCACCATAGGGAGTCAAAGTCTACAGGCCTACGATGAATACAAACGCGTTTTAGTTGATGATAACGGGCGCTTTTTTGTGGACAGCAGACAAACCGCGATGATGCACAGGTTGTCTATTGGAACCATTGTGAGCGATGCGATGGTGCAGGTTAAATACGTTTCGGGAGGATTTATTGGAACGATTGAGGAATATTTCATCGGAAAAATGAAACCCGGTGACACGTTCGTTTTTGCAGGAAGAACTTTAGAATTGGTACGATTGCGAAACATGGCTGCCCAAGTGCGCCGAAGCAATAAACGAACTAAAAATATTGTGAGTTTTATGGGCGGAAGAATGGCGCTCTCCTCCCAAATGAGCGAAATTTTAAGAAACGAATTACAAAGTGAAGCAGACCACAAAAGAAACACGCCAGAATTAAAAGCACTCAGCGATATTTTTGACCGACAAGAAAAAGAGAGTATCGTTCCCGGAAACAATGAGTTTTTAATTGAAACGTTTAAAACTCGCGAAGGGTATCACCATGTTTTCTATCCCTTTGAAGGACGTTTTGTCCACATGGCGATGGGTGGATTATTGGCATACAGAATTAGCTTATTGAGTCCAATTACGTTTTCATTGGCCTATAATGATTATGGTTTTGAATTGTTGAGCGACCAGCCTTTGGATGTTCAAAACGTACTGGATAATAATCTATTTAGCACCGAATATCTCATTGAAGACCTTCACAAAAGTTTGAACAGTACAGAACTCGCACGAAGAAAATTTAGAGATATTGCCGTTATTAGCGGGATGGTTTTTACGGGATACCCGAGCAAGCAGATAAAGACAAAACATTTACAGAGCAACTCGCAATTATTGTTTGATGTTTTTAGGGATTACGAGCCAGACAATTTACTATACCAACAAGCCTTTAGAGAGACTTTTGAACACGAAATGGAAGAGGGACGTTTGCAATTGGCACTTGAAAGAATAGCGAGACAAGAAATAGTTTGGAAAGAATGCCAAGACCCTACTCCTTTTAGTTTTCCAATTATTACAGATAGATTGCGAGAGAAATTATCTTCGGAAAAATTAAAAGATAGAATTAAACGAATGACATTAAAATTGATGAAATAGTGGTCGTAATAAAAATCAAAAATAACACATTCACCCTCCACCCAAGCGGTGCAATATTTTGGCATGAGGAATCTATGCTTTTGATTGCAGATGTTCATTTGGGGAAAGTGGCACATTTCAGAAAACATGGCGCCGCAATTCCTGCGCATGTGGGACATGAAAACCTAGAAAAGCTCACCGAAGTTGTCAATGAATTCCAAACGAAAACAGTTTGTTTTTTAGGCGATTTGTTTCATAGTGTTTTGAATTCAGATTGGGAGGATTTTACAAAATGGATTGAATACACGCACGCCTCTATTATATTAATCAATGGAAATCACGATGTCATCCCCAAATATTTATTTGAAGATTTAGGAGTACAAATCTTTGACCAACTGATTATCAACACTTTTCTACTCACACATCATCCTACAGAAAGAGAAGGTCTATTCAATTTCTATGGACACATTCATCCTGGCGTAGTGCTGAGTGGAGAAGGAAGACAAAAGTTGAAATTAGCCTGCTTTTTTAAAACAAACACATCATTAATTCTACCCGCATTTGGTACCTTTACGGGGAAATACATTTTAAATCCTTCTAAAGATGATGAAGTATTTGTGCTTGCTGATGGTGAAGTTGTTTGTGTCACATAAGTGTATTGACTCTCATTTTTGAGTCTAAAAGTAAACCTTAATCATACCGAAAATAATTATGAAAAAAACACTACAAATAGCAAATATCATAGCATTTGTCATTACTATTTATTTTAATTATGCATCTGCAGCTGGAGTTTTTAATGACACCACACAAGCAATGATGAGCGCAAAATATGATACGTTATTTACGCCCGCAGGCTATGCTTTCTCCATTTGGGGACTTATATACATGCTTCTACTAGGCTTTGTAATCTATCAATCCCGAAGTCTTTTTGTAAAAGTGAGAGATGATAAATTTGTAGAGCGTGTAGGTTGGTGGTTTGTTTTGAGTTGCATTGCTAATAGCGCTTGGTGCTATCTATTTGTAAACGATGCAATTTTAGCTTCCACGTTTGTAATCTTTTTTATGCTCATTTGCCTTATTCAAATTGTACTCCGCAACAACATGGAATTATGGGATGCACCCATCTCTGTCATTGCATTTTTATGGTGGCCTTTTGTAATTTATAGTGGGTGGTTAACGGTTGCATGCATTGCGAATGTAACGCTCTATTTAACAAAAATAGGTTGGGATGGTTTTGGAATTTCCGCAGAAATGTGGACTCTATTCCTAATCGGAGTTGCCACATCAATAAACCTAATCATCACTTGGAAAAGAAATATGCGCGAATTTGCACTGGTGGGAGCATGGGCATTCGTTGCAATAGCAGTGGCAAATACTGGCAGCCAAGAAACCATTAAAATTGTAGCGTACGTTTGTGCTGGAATTTTAATAGTGAGCAGCGGTATTCACGGTTTTAAAAATAGGGATACAAATCCTGGACAAAAGTGTATAGAATATTTTAAGGGGCAGCGTGGTTAATTAAACCATCCCTCTAATATCATTACCCCATGTAGGATAGGCAAAAATGATGCTTTTTAAATCGGTTGCCTTCATTTTCATAGTGATAGCCATCGTAAACAAATTAATGATTTCATCGCAATGAGCAGCGACAATGTGCGCGCCTAAAATAACATCGGTATTCTTATCAATGATGGTTTTGTACGCATACGTTTTTTCATTGATGCGTTTCGCATTGAACCATTTTGGCACACTTTTATATTCAACAATAATATCATGCCCTTTGCCTTTTGCCTCTTTCTCCCCCATTCCCACGGTAGCAATTTGAGGCAATGTATACACTATCGACGGGGTTACAGGATAGGTAAGTTTTGTAGTGTTTCCGTTTCTAATATTTTCTGAAACTATTTTTGTTTCTAATGACGAAATGGGCGTCAGTGGCAATGTACCGCTTGCCGAAACATCCCCACACGCATACACGTTTTTATTGGTTGTGCTCTGCAGAAATGTATTCACTGAAATACCATCTCTTTCAAATGCAATATTCCCTTTTTCTAAATCCAAATCTTCAATCGAAGGCACCCTTCCCGAAGTATTGAAAACCGCCTTGGCTTTCACGGTTTCGGTTTTACCATTTTTCTGAAATGAGACGCGGTAATTTGTTTGTAATAATTCTACCTCAGTGACTTTGGCATTAAAAATAAAATTGATTCCTAATACTTCCGAAGCCTTTGTTATATGCGAAACCATATCTTCGTCAAAAGGCATTAACGGTCTTTCGCTCATTTCAATTACAGTTACTTTGCTCCCGCAACGAGCCGCAATGTGTGCGAATTCCATTCCAACGTAACCACCGCCTATAAAGATAATTTCTTCGGGCAATGTGGGTTGGTTCAAAAAATCTTCACTCTTTAAAAGATGCTCTCTCCCGTCGATTTTTAACTCTCTAGGATGCATTCCGCTAGTGATGACTATTTTACCTGCGGTAATGGTTTTCCCCTCTACGGAAAGTGTAGTTTCATCTAAAAATTTTGGAGATTGATGATACATTGTAATCCCCGCTTTCTTAAAATCTTTTTCTGTTGAAATGGGAATCGCAGAAGTAAAGTTTTCCTTGAATTTTTGGAGTTCTTGCCAATCTATTTTTGGCACTTCGGTTATGCCTTTTCCTTTTAAATTTTGTGCCAGTTGTACAATTTCCGTAGCACCCACGAGTACTTTTTTTGGGTCGCAACCGCGATTGGGGCAGGTTCCACCGTATTCTCTATTATCTGCCACTGCCACTTTCATTCCTGCCGCAGCACAATCCTTTGCCACGCCTTTTCCCGCGGTTCCCGTTCCTATTACAAATACATCGTAGTGTTCAATTGCCATAATTCTATATGCTAATTCATAAAAATACCTCAACAAAGCGCAACACTATGTTATAGAATTATTAAACTTACCATTTAATGAAGAAAGCGCTTTGAGGCGTTGCTGGTTTTGGCTTATTTTTGCAGCCAGATGTCAAAGACTTTAGTTCGTTCGTTATTTTCAAAGAGTGATGCTTTGAAAAAATTAAACACCCAGCTTTCTCAAGAAGGCAGGGAAAATTGCGTGGTTTCAGGACTTGTGGGCAGTGCAACAAGTGTAGTAATCGCAGATGCTTTTAAGGCAAGTGAAGCTCCGTTTCTGTTCATTTTAAATGATAAAGAAGAGGCGGCATATCACCTCAACGACCTTGAAAACTTATTGGGGGATGAAACCGTACTTTTCTATCCCGGCAGCTACCGAAGACCCTACCAAATTGACGAGACAGACAACGCCAATATTTTATTGCGAAGTGAGGTTTTAAACCGAATCAATTCCCGAAAAAAACCTGCAATCATTGTCACGTATCCCGAAGCACTTTTTGAAAAAGTAGTCACCCGAAAGGAACTCGACAAAAGCACCCTTAAAATTGCCGTTGATGACCAACTGTCGATTGATTTTGTTAACGAATTACTCTTTTCGTACCAATTTAAACGTACCGATTTTGTAACAGAACCAGGCGAGTTTTCTGTACGTGGAGGGATTTTAGATGTTTTTAGTTTCAGTAATGACGAGCCCTATCGTATTGAGTTTTTTGGAGACGATGTGGACAGCATACGCACCTTTGATGTGGAAACACAATTGTCTCTAGAGCAATTAAAAAAAGTGTATATCATCCCCAATGTTGAAAATAAATTGATGGATGAGAAACGAGAAAGTTTCTTAAAATATATTGCTTCAAAAACCATAATCTGCCTTAAAAACGAAGAGTTGTTGAGCGGAGCCATGGATAAACTTTTTGACAAAGCTACCGAAGCCTATAAAGCCCAACAAGGAGAAATAAAAATGGCTGAACCCGAGGAGCTTTTTTGTACGTCCACTCTTTTAAAAGAACAGTTAGAGGGTTTTAAAACAATTACACTTCAATCTGGAAACAGGCTTGGATTAAAAGAGAGCAAAAATGTTTCGGCTTCGTTTTCGGCTTCAAATTCTATTTCGTTTCAGACCGTTCCGCAGCCATCATTTAATAAGCAATTCAACTTGTTGATTGAAAACTTAAACGAAAATACCGCCAACGGATTTACAAATTATATTTTTTGCAGTAGCGAGCAACAGGCGAAACGTTTTCACGATATTTTTGAGGATTCGCAAGCAACTGTTGAACAGTTTGAAACTGTAATTTTTCCTCTTTATCAAGGATTTGTTGATAACGAAAACAAAACGGTTTGCTATACAGACCATCAAATTTTTGAGCGTTACCACAAGTTCAATTTGAAGAATGGTTATGCAAAAAAACAAGCCATCACTTTAAAGGAATTGACAAATCTTGAAGTAGGTGATTATGTAACGCATATTGACCACGGAATTGGAAGATTTGGTGGCCTTCAAAAGATTGACGTCAAAGGAAAACAGCAAGAAGCTATCAAACTTATCTACGGCGAACGCGATATTTTATACCTCAGCATTCATTCGCTTCACAAAATAAGTAAGTACAATGGCAAAGATGGCACAACACCTAAAATTTACAAACTAGGAAGTGCCGCTTGGAAAAAACTCAAGCAAAAGACAAAAGCTAGAGTAAAACACATTGCCTTTAATCTAATCGAATTATACGCAAAGCGACGCTTGCAAAAGGGATTTCAATATGACCCAGACAGTTATTTACAGCACGAATTAGAATCTTCTTTTATCTACGAAGATACACCAGACCAAGAAACCGCAACGGCTGATGTAAAAGCCGATATGGAAAGCGAAAGACCAATGGACCGTTTAGTTTGTGGAGACGTGGGGTTTGGTAAAACCGAAGTCGCCATCAGAGCCGCCTTTAAAGCGGTCGATAATGGAAAACAAGTTGCAGTGCTTGTTCCTACTACTATTTTGGCATTTCAGCATCAAAAAACGTTTAGTGAGCGTTTGAAAGATATGCCTGTAAAAGTTGATTATCTCAACCGATTTAGAACTGCAAAAGAGCGTAAGAGTGTTCTTGAAAATTTGAAAAACGGAAGACTTGATATCGTTATTGGCACGCACCAATTGGTAAGTAAAAGTGTGGAATTTAAAGACCTTGGATTGCTTATTATTGATGAAGAGCAAAAGTTTGGCGTTTCAGTAAAAGATAAACTGAAAACGATCAAGGAAAATGTGGATACATTGACATTAACAGCAACACCTATTCCCCGTACTTTGCAGTTTAGTTTAATGGCCGCTCGTGATTTGAGCGTTATTACCACGGCACCACCTAATAGGCATCCTGTAGAAACGCACGTGATTCGCTTTGGGGAAGAAACCATTAGAGACGCAGTACGTTATGAAATTTCAAGAGGTGGACAGGTCTATTTTGTACACAATCGAATTGAAAACATAAAGGAAGTTGCTGGCATGATTCAACGATTGGTGCCAGATGCCAAAATAGGAATCGGTCATGGGCAAATGGAAGGTAAGAAGTTGGAAACGCTGATGCTCGCTTTTATGAATAATGAATTTGATGTGTTAGTTTCAACTACCATTATTGAAAGCGGATTGGATGTTCCAAATGCAAATACTATTTTCATCAATAATGCGAATAATTTTGGACTTAGTGATTTGCACCAAATGCGGGGTCGTGTAGGTCGAAGCAATAAAAAAGCATTCTGCTATTTTATCACGCCACCCTATTCTGTAATGACAGATGATGCCAGAAAGCGTATTACCGCGCTTGAACAATTTAGTGATTTAGGCAGTGGGCTCAATATCGCCATGAAAGATTTGGAAATTAGAGGTGCAGGAGATTTGTTGGGCGGTGAGCAAAGCGGTTTTATAAACGAAATAGGGTTTGAAACGTATCAAAAAATCCTTACCGAAGCGATTGACGAATTGAAAGAAAAAGAATTTAAACACCTTTATGAAAATGAAGATTTTGAAAAACGAAATTTTGTAAAGGACGTAGTTTTGGATACTGATTTTGAATTACTCTTCCCAGACGATTATGTAAATAACATTACAGAGCGACTGAATCTTTACACCAAGTTAAATGATTTAAAAGATGAAGTTGGGCTATCAAAATTTCAGAAAGAACTAGAAGACCGTTTTGGAAAATTACCCGAAGAAGTTGTTGATTTATTAGACAGCGTTCGTATAAAATGGATTGCTCAAAAAATGGGACTTGAGCGCGTGATAATGAAAGAAGGTCGATTTGTTGGTTATTTTATAAGCGACCAACAGAGCGATTATTATCAAACTGCAACGTTTAGCCATGTGCTTCAGTTTGTGCAATCACATTCTAAAACTGCAAAAATTAAAGAGAAACAAACCAGAAATGGCCTTCGTTTACTTTTAACTCTGGAAAATGGAAAATCTGTACAAAGTATTCTTCAGACCTTGAATAATTCCATTTAGTTTACACAGTAAAGTGTCGCTCTATTATTTTAAAATTGAGCATCAAATGAAAGTAAAATTTCTGAAAAAAAATTTATGTATACTATTTAATAACAGTATTTTAGTTTCTAAATATTAACTTAAATACTCGTACCATGAAAAAAAATTATTTTACCGTTCAAAACAAAGTGTTTTTTGTTCTAATAATCGCGGCTCTTTTTAGCCAACAATGTGTAAATGCTCAAGAATATGTAACTGTTGAAGCGTCAGGTTATAATGAAGATGTAATTGCAAATGGAGTTGGGACAATGAATAGTTCGATTACAAATATAGTTGACTCAGATAGTTTTTGTTTGCTTTCTGAAGACTGGAAATTAAATGCTGGCGACCCTGATATCACGGTTGGACTCCCTGAAAACGGCGTAATACCAAGCCAAGATATTGCAGGTTTGAGTTATCAAATTGGTAGCCCAGCTGCCCCTTATAGTGACAACAACTCATTACGACTTGACAATATAGGTGGCGGTGACGAACGTACATTAACCTTAGCTACACCAGCGATTTACACCAATCTTTATTTTCTAGCACTTTCTGGAAACGGAAGCGCCAACACAACCATGACAGTAAATTTTGATGACAACAGCAGTCAATCTATTGAAAATAATGTGGTGCCAGATTGGTTTGGCACAGGTTTACCCATTGAAATTTCGGGCATAGGACGTGGCGATGTCACTTTAAATAATGTTGAGACACCCGCAGATAACCCTAAGCTTTTTAGACTTGAAGCTTTAATAGCTCCAGAAAATATTACAAAACCAATAACTAGTGTCACCTTTACAAAAATTGATCAAGCGGACCAAAGTGTTTTAAATGTTTTGGCATTTAGCGGTTTAACTACAGACCCAGCTCTTAGCATCAATGATAGCGCATTGGCATCGATTAGTGTTTTTCCTAATCCAATTAAAAATTTGGTTACTGTTTCAGCATCTCAAATTATTGAAGAGCTTACTTTGTACAATCTGCTTGGACAAGAATTATTTCGCTTACAGCCAACAACTAAAAACACGACTATAAATACCGAAAATCTTACAATTGGAAATTATATTTTGAAGGCAATAATCAACGGAGATGTCTCGACTTACAAAATTTTAAAAGATTAGATAGCTCTTAAAAAAATAAAGGAAGGGGTTTCAATGTTGAAACCCTTTTTTGTTTCTAAATATTTCGAAATCCTATAAATAAATCGGCACAACAGTTGCTTAGTTAATTTATATCTTTACTAAAAATTTAAAATATGTTTAAAAATTTACTTCTTGCTTTGTTATTACTCCCGCTTGTGGCGCTGTCACAGCAAACATTGAAAGGTAATTTTGCGCCAGATGGCGGTTATCAATTCGGTATTCTATATCGCATTGCACCGGACAATATTTTTTATGTCACCGATTCAAACGTGGATTCCGTAGGTAATTTTGAACTCAAAATGAAAGAAGATTTAAAACCCGGCATGTACCGCCTTGTTTATAATTTGCCGCAGGACCAGCATTTTTTCGATTTTATTTTCAGCGGAAAAGAGCCTATCGAGTTCACGTTTAGCAAAGATGAAACATTAGAGTTTACCGTTTCCGAAGAGAATAAAATTTGGAAATCTTTTTATACTGAAATGGGCGCGAATGAAGTTAAAATAGCAAAAATACTTTCAGCCGAAGAAGTCGACAACCGCAATTTGAAAGAAGAAATTGAAGAACAAGCAAAATGGTATAACGAAGTGAGTGAAACTTCAAAAGGGATGACCGTGCACCAGTTTATTGCCGCACTGAAACCATATACAAATGATGATTTTAAAACGGCAAGACAATACGAACTTAAAGCAAAACAAGACTATTTAGCTCATTTTGATTTTAACAATCCAACGTTGCAAAACTCAATGTTGCCTTTAGAACGCGCCATTAAATATGTTTATAATTTTACAGATGTTGAAAACAAAGAGGCATCGCGCAAGTACAATATTGATGATTTAATCACAAAACTAGAAGAAACTGATCCCACTTATAAAAAATTACTGTTGACCAATTTTTGGAATTTTCTAACCTCAAATAATCAAGTAGTGCATGCAAATTATTTGGCAGAAAAATACCTCATTCCACTTGCAGAACAGTTGCAAGATGCTACGTTAGCAAATCAATTAACACTTTATAAAAACCTTTCAATTGGAGCAAAAGCACCTAATTTTACTTGGCTAGAAATTAAGGATGGAAAACAAACCACAATGTCATTGCACCAGCTCGATGTTGCTGACAACTACATTATTGTTTTCTGGAGTAGCCTTTGCTCGCACTGTTTAAAAGAAGTGCCATTATTACACGCTAAAATTGCTTCACTTGAAGAAGGAAAGTTTAAAGTAATAGCAGTAGGTCTTGAAGATTTTGAAGCAGAATGGTCGCCTAAAGCAGCAGGATTCAATCAATTTATCAACGTACTCGGTTTAGGAAAATGGGAAAACGATATTGGCAATCGCTACGACGTAAATGGCACCCCTACCTATTTTGTGCTTGACAAAGACAAAAAAATTGTGGCCAAACCAGGGACACTTGATGAGTTGTTTGGGATTATTGATGGGGAATAAATATTTGTTTAATTTCAATGATTTTCTTTTAAATTTTACTGAAAACTTTGCTTTATTAGATTACATTTAATTAAAAGTTCATTTATGAAAAATATTTTAAAATTACTTTTCTTAACACTAGCCATTCTTGTTACAAGTAGCAGTATGGCGCAAGCAGGATGGAAGGTATTTGCACCCAATGAATATTGGCAAGGACAAATCAAACTTGTCGATGGTACAATAAAGGAAGGTTTTGTAAGGGTTCCTAAGTCATGTAGAGAAAAAAAAATCTCATTTTTGAAAAATGAAGATAGCAAAAGAGAAAAAATAAAAAGTGAGGATATTGAAGCTCTTCTATTAACTTCTAACCAAGGAAATTCCTATTTATTTGAAAATGTGCATTGGCGCTATATGTTTAGAAACAAAACAACTAAAAAGAAACTTCTACTATTAGTTGAGGCCAAAAATGATTTTGCAACTTTTTACAAATCATCACAATATTATTTTGTGAATTACACAGATGGCATACTTGATTTGGCTTATAATTCGAACACGGGAGATATAAATTATTTAATTAGAAAAAATAAAAACGATTTTGCCACCCACTATTATACAAGGGGTCAAGCAGGACATTTTAAGAAAAAAATTGCCGAATTTCTTGATGAAGCTCCAGTTACTGTTAAAAAAGTACAAGATAAAGAACTTAAAAGAGAGGATAGAGTAGAGATTGTTAAACAGTACCTTCTAGAAACAGATGGGATGTAGTTAAAATCTAAAAAAAATAAAAAGCATTCTCAAAATGCTCAATCTTTTGCTCTTTACTATTCTTTAAAACTGCGATAATATCAAAACGAGCTTCTAGCGAAATGTCATTTGAAATAATATATTCATTCGCGGCTTTAGTGAGGAGTTTTATTTTTGCCGGGGTGACAAAATCCTGTGGGTCGCCAAAGAAATTACTGTTTCGGGTTTTGACTTCTACGATGATGATTTCGTTGTTACATTGGGCAATGATGTCTATTTCGGCTTTTTGAAAAGTAAAATTTCGCTCTAGGATTTCATACCCTTTTTTAATTAAAAATTGGGTGGCGAGTTCCTCTCCTAATTCACCTAATTCGTTATGATCTGCCATTCCTAGTCGTATTTTAATGTTGCAGTTATGTCTGTAACTTCCAGCGTAATACTCTTCCCAAAAACCAATGCACGGTTATCTTCAATATGTCCGGCCGGAAAATTAAAACAAACTGGATAGTTGTATTCGCTTACAGCTTCGACAATAATTTGTTCCGCTGTTTTGCCAAAAGGGACGGTGTTATCCCTCATATCGCTCATGCCACCCACAATAAGTCCGGCGAGGTTTTTTAAAAATCGGCTGCGTTTGAGATTCATCATCATGCGGTCTATATGATACAACATTTCGTCGAGGTCTTCAATAAATAGAATTTTTCCTTCGGAAATATATTCCGTTTGACTCCCTATTGTTGAATACAACACCGAGAGATTTCCGCCCACGATTACACCTTTGGCTGTGCCTTTGCGGTTTTGACTTTTGTTTAAATTGTAACTTATAGCGTTAAAATTTCCGAAGAGCGCATCCCGCAATGTATCGCGAGATTCCTGTGTGCGTTTTTCAATTTCAAGACACATTTGTCCGTGGATGGTTGCCACACCCAAATTGTGAATGTGGCTGTGCAAAATGGTTATATCGCTGTAGCCAACAATCCATTTTGGGTTCTTCACAAATGTTGAAAAGTCAATGTCATCCACCATTCTAATGGTTCCATAACCACCACGTGCGCACCAAATAGCATTCACCGTTTCATCATCAAGCGCGTTTTGAAAATCGGCTGTTCGCAATGCATCATTCCCTGCAAATTGATGGTCTTCCGCGCCAATAGTTTTACCTAATTTATATTTCAGCCCCCAAGATTCAAGCACTTTAAAGGCTGGTTTTAGTTCGGTTTCGGTGATTTTTCTTGCGATGGAAACGATGGCAACGGTATCACCGAAACGTAGATTTTTAGGTGTTTTCATGTTAGTAAGAGTACTAAAATATAAATTGAAACTAAATGTAGCCAACTTTTTATACTTAGGTTTCTTTTTATAACAGAATTATCTAGTTTTAAGTTTCTGCTTAATTTTCAATAAAAAATCTGAAGCGTTTTTATTGTTCGGGTTTAATATCAATGATTTTTCATAGCTTGCTTTTGCTAATTTATAATTTTGATTCTCGAAGTAGGCTTCTCCCAGACTATCGTGTAAATCTGCAACATTTGGCATTAATTCAATACCGAATTTAAAAACTTTTATTGCAGCTTTAGCATTGTTTTTTTGACTCAACCATTCGTACCCAACCATACTCACAATACCGCTGAGACCCATTCTAATGAGTTCATTTTCAGTAGCATTCTGGGAGGTGGCTACTAATTCGCTTAAAAACTGTTGCGGATTTTCCTCGTCGTTGTACTTTGCATAATGTTGGTAGCTTGTGGCATTGTTAGGAAACATATCGGCAATCATAGTGGTGTGGTTTTCTTTGCTCAATTCGTCTTTTAAATCAATCTCAACAAATTGCGAATAGTCATGGAACAAATAGATTCTTACCGTCAAAGTGTTCAAATCATAGACCGTTGTATATTGTGTGCCAAACACACCCTCATTAGACATGCTTTTCATTACATCACCACAATATGATAAGGATGCGTCTCCTTTAGAAGCCCTTATAAATTCCATTCCTCTTTGGAAATATTCTAACTCAACTTCCTCTTCATTTTCTATTTGAGAATAATAAAAGTTTGAAAATGCCTTCTCCTCTTCTTCTCCAATAATAAGTGCGTCACCTTCTACAATTAAATAGGTTCCTGATGTATCTACAAATACAATTTGGCTACTCTCTAAACTATTTAAACTAATGGTTTCTAAATACGTCTTCACCTCTTCTACATTCGTCATTGTTTGCATGATATTTTTAATGACTTGACCTATTGGAATTTCTAATTTTCCTTCAGTATTGTTTATTGGTAAATAAGGATTTGCGAAACCATCAAAAACGAGACCTCTGTCATTAATGGCGCCCTGTGCAAAATTGTCTAATTGGCCCATATACATCACCCTATAATTATCCGCCTCACCAGTCTCAAACCAAAATTTACTATTGGGACTCAACCAGTCTTCATTGTTGCCGACAATCGTTTTTCCATTTCTAGTGATTTTATACATGCTACAAGCATTCCCTAAAATGGGATTTAACAAAAAAATGAAAACTATAAATTTTATGATTGACTTTTTCATATCACTATATTTTTTCGGTTATTGGTATTTTGGTTTTCTTGATAATGACTGAAAAGCTTCAGCAGTGTTGCAAAAAAGGAATTTCTATTTTAATCTTTAAAATAAGGAAAACTATTCATTCTTCTTTTAAGGATAGCCACCTTAATTCGCGTTACATTTCCGAAGATAAAATTAACTTACTAAAACTTTATCCCTCCCAAAAAGCGACATGAATCCAACTCAAATTTAGGGTTCAACTTACGGGCTTCTCAAAACTTAGTTTCACTAATAAAATCGTTATTTTTGCAGCCTATTAACTAAAAGTTACCTCACTCAAAGTGGGGCAATACATATGACTCAAGACCCAAAAAGATATACGATTACCGCTGCGTTGCCTTATACAAATGGACCTATACACATTGGCCATCTTGCTGGTGTGTATGTGCCTGCAGATATTTATGCACGCTTTCAGCGTTTACAAGGCAAAGATGTGGCTTTCGTTTGCGGAAGTGACGAACACGGTGTTCCAATTACCATCAAAGCAAAAAAGGAAGGGATTACACCGCAACAAGTGGTGGATAAATACCATGCAATTATCAAGCAGAGTTTTGAGGATTTTGGGATTACTTTTGATAATTATTCACGCACTTCGGCTAAAGTACATCACGATACAGCAAGCGATTTTTTCAAGAAATTATACGACGACGGAAAGTTTATCGAAGAGATAACCGAGCAATTATATGATGAAGAGGCCAACCAATTTTTAGCAGACCGATTTGTAGTGGGAACCTGCCCAAAATGTGGTAATGAAGAAAGCTACGGTGATCAATGCGAAAACTGTGGAACGAGCCATAATGCAACCGATTTGATAAACCCAAAAAGTGCCATCACGGGTGCTGTGCCTGCTTTAAAAGAAACAAAACACTGGTTTTTACCTTTGGATCAATACGAACCATTTTTAAAAGAATGGATTCTTGAAAGTCACAAAAAAGACTGGAAGACCAATGTTTACGGGCAATGCAAATCTTGGATTGACGACGGATTGCGCCCAAGAGCCGTAACACGCGATTTGGATTGGGGAATTCCTGTGCCGGTTGACGGAGCAGAAGGGAAGGTATTGTACGTTTGGTTTGATGCGCCCATCGGGTATATTTCGGCTACGAAAGAATGGGCGGAGCGTGAAGGAAAAGATTGGGAACCGTACTGGAAATCAGACGACACAAAATTGCTTCATTTTATAGGGAAAGACAACATTGTATTTCACTGCATTATCTTCCCGAGCATGTTGAAAGCGGACGGGAGTTATATCATGCCAGACAATATACCCGCAAATGAGTTTTTAAATCTTGAAGGCAATAAAATAAGCACGAGTAAAAATTGGGCAGTGTGGTTGCACGAGTATTTGGAGGATTTTCCAAATCAGCAGGATGTGTTGCGTTACACCTTGACAGCAAATGCTCCAGAAACAAAAGACAACGATTTTACATGGGCGGATTTTCAAGCGAGAAATAACAATGAGCTCGTGGCAATCTTCGGAAATTTCATCAACCGAGTTGTGGTACTAACCCATAAATATTATGGTGGTGTGGTGCCTGCGCCGGCTGAATTTTCAGAAATTGATGAACAAACATTGGCTGAATTAAAAGCCTATCCTGCGGTTATTGAAAGTAGTATTGAGCGGTACCGTTTCCGCGAAGCGCAACAGGAATTAATGAATGTTGCCCGCTTAGGAAATAAATATCTAGCCGACGAAGAGCCGTGGAAAACTATTAAAACAGATGAAGAGCGCACCAAAACTGTAATGTACGTTGCGTTACAAATTGCGAGTGCATTAGCTGTGTTGAGTGAACCTTTTTTACCGTTTACGTCTGAGAAATTAAAATCGATTTTAAATTTTGATGGACTACAATCGCAACCCAATTGGAAATCGATAGCACGTATAGTTCCCCCTTCGGGGGAAATGCCTTTAGGCAAAGGGGGACACAAAATAAACGAAGGCGAATTACTTTTCAGTAAAATTGAAGATACTCAAATACAAACACAATTGGATAAATTACAAGCGAGCAAGCAAGCAAACGAGATAGCAAATAAAAAAGTAACGCCTCAAAAAGACACCTGCACTTTTGACGATTTCACAAAATTGGACATGCGTGTAGGCACCATTATCAAAGCAGAGAAAATGCCAAAGGCGAAAAAGCTTTTAGTATTGAAAGTAGATACTGGCCTTGATGTGCGTACGATTGTTTCGGGGATTGCTGAAAGTTTTACACCAGAAGAAATCGTTGGTAAAAAAGTAACCGTTCTTGTCAACCTTGCTCCTCGTGCACTAAGAGGCGTAGATAGTGAAGGAATGATTTTAATGACCGAAACTCCAGACGGAAAATTGGTTTTTGTAAATCCTGATACTTCGGCTACGCTCAGTACAAGTGGTGTATTGAATGGGGCTACTATAAATTAATAATAAAATTATACTATAGACCTCTCAAGCCTTAAAACCTGAGAGGTCCTTTTTTTAAAAACATTATGAAAAAATTACTTTTTTTATTTTTGTTGCTTACTGGATTTGTAAATGCGCAGCAAGAAGCTTTTACTATAAAAAATCCATATCGCGATACAGAATTAAAGCCTAAAGAAACATTTGTTATTGAAGACGAAAAAACTGGAAATTTTGCCGTTTTTATGATTGCTGGACTTACTAATTATGCGTTTCTGTATGACAAAGATTTTAATAAGTTAAAACACATAAAGTCCCCAAAGCTTCCTGGAAAATATAAATCATTTCAGGGATATACGATAAAAGATAACACCTACTCATTTTTAATGAACACCTCCAACAACAGGAGTTATGGAGTTATAACTTTTGATTTTGAAAAAGGGTCTTATGAGACGTATGAGTCAGCCTTTAAATTAAAAAAAGAAAGATTACTTTCAGTAGTGAGTTATAAAAACACTTGTTATTTAATAACCATTAGTAAAAAAGAAAATGAAATAATAATTTATAGTTTCAATGAAAATTGGGATGAGCCCAACAGACGTGCAGTTGTTTTTGATGATGACTATTTTAAAGACGCTACAAATAAAAAGTTTGATTTCAATGAATTGTTTTACGACAAGTTTCAAATTCAAACAATAAGAAATGAAAATCCAATTTCAATAAAAGAAGCTTCCAGAAGAATTAAAATATATAATAAGAAGACCGATGTTCAAATTATTTCGAATAACTTTAAGGAAAAGACCTTCATATTAGATTTTAATCTTGTTAATGAAGGTCAAAAAGTTTCTTCAATTGAAATGCCTGTATTTGAAAAGGAGGGTTATGTGCCAGAATCCAATAGTTTTTTAATTGATAATAAAATATTTCAAGTACGAGCTAATAACTTAAAATTGGCATTTAACATCGTTGATTTGAATAACGGAGAGGTTATCAATCAATTTAATGTTAGAAAAGAAGACTCAATTAATTTTATCAACAGCCCAATCATTCAAAAGAAAACTGGAATTTTTGAAGGCGAAAGAAACATTAACTCAACAACTGCTTTTCTTAGAAAACTCCAAGTTATGGATTTAGGGATTTCAGTATACAAAGATGAGAACAACTATGTCTTTCATATTGGAGGATACTATGAAGACGAACCAAACAGTAGCTTGGTTGTTGTATCTGGAGGAAATTTTACGGTTGGTTTTGTTGCAGGACTTGCTACTAGTTTTTTAACATATAATTACTCAAAGTCATTAATGATTGAGGGATTATTAGACGAAAATTTAAAGCATCAAGACGGTAGAATTAAAGAAAATGTTTTTGAAAGAATCTCTAACTTTTCTTCACGGAGAAAACTTAAAGCTGAAACATTATTTAATAAAGATGAAACTTTTTATTGGGGAAATTATAGTTCTAAATATGATCATTATAGCTTCTTTAGTTTTAGGAATTAAAACTCTATAATCCTATGCTCAACTACGTCTTAAAACACACCAATCTACCACAAAACAGTGTTAAAAACACCCTCGCTCTTTTAGCCGAAGATTGCACAATTCCCTTTATTTCACGCTACAGAAAAGAAATGACGGGCAATCTTGACGAAGTACAAATTGAGCAAATTGTGCTTTTTAAAGAGCAATTTGAAGCGTTGGAAAAACGCAAGGCAACCATTATAAAAGCCATTGAGGAGCAGGGAGAACTTACAAGTGATTTAACGTCTAAAATTTCCGAAGCCGAAACACTTACAGTACTTGAAGACATCTATTTACCTTTCAAGAAAAAACGAAAGACCAAAGCCGAAACGGCTAGAAAAAATGGATTGGAGCCATTGGCAAAAATCATTATGAGTCAAAATACGCGCGACCTTGAAAGTAGTGCGCATCGGTTTGTTTCAAAAGAAGTGCTTAGTGTTGACGATGCCCTTGAAGGTGCGCGGCATATTATTGCAGAGTGGATCAATGAGCGAGCTGACGTTAGAAATCAAATTCGAAATCAGCTAGAAAGACAGGCGATCATTAGTACCAAAGTAGTCAAAGCAAAAGCCGAGGATGAAAAAGCGCAAAAATTTAGAGATTATTTTAAATGGGATGAGCTACTAAAAAACTGTCCGTCGCATCGTTTGCTTGCCATTTTACGCGCAGAGAAAGAAGGCTTTATTAGAGTAAAGATTGAAATTGATGATGAACGTCTTTTACAACGTATTGAGAACCGAATTATCAAATCTAACGGTGAATTTGCGGATCAAATTCAATTAGCTATTACTGATGCTTACAAACGCCTATTGTATCCTTCACTCTCAAACGAGCGACTTGTTGAAGCAAAGAAAATCGCAGATGAAACCGCCATTGGGATTTTCGCTAATAATTTAAAGCAATTGTTGTTGGGTTCGCCTTTGGGTGAAAAGAGAATTCTTGCCATTGATCCAGGGTTTAGAACGGGCTGCAAAGTGGTGTGCCTCGATGAGCAAGGAGGATTTCTACACAATGAAACCATCTATCCGCATCCCCCAAAAAGTGATGAGAATGGTAGTATAAAAAAGTTAGCCAATCTAATTGAAACGTATAAAATTGAGGCGATTGCCATCGGAAACGGAACTGCATCACGAGAAACCGAAGCCATTGTAAAAAAAGTGCCCTCGATACATACTGTGCAAGTATTTGTCGTGAGCGAAGCTGGGGCAAGTATTTATTCGGCTTCAAAAATTGCACGAGATGAATTCCCAGATTTTGACGTAACCGTGAGAGGTGCGATTTCCATAGGAAGAAGGCTCGCTGACCCCTTGGCAGAACTCGTTAAAATCGATGCAAAATCAATTGGTGTTGGGCAATATCAACATGATGTGGACCAAACGCAATTGCAACGTTCGCTGGATACCGTGGTTTCTAATTGCGTGAATGCCGTGGGCGTTAATATTAACACGGCAAGTGTGCCGTTGCTGAGTTATGTTTCTGGGATTGGGGCAAAACTCGCCGAAAATATCGTGAGTTATCGTGATGAAAATGGTTCTTTTTCATCTAGAAGTGAGATAAAAAAAGTGCCCCGTTTGGGTGGAAAAGCGTTTGAGCAAGCGGCTGGATTTTTGAGGATTAAAAATGGGGATAATCCTTTGGACAACTCATCGGTGCATCCTGAACGTTATAAATTGGTTCAAGAAATTGCAAAAGACCAAAAGCTTAAAATTTCAGAAATTATAGGAAACGGTGCCCTTCTGAAAAGTATTCCATTGGAAAATTATTGCACAGATGACGTGGGTTTACCTACATTAAAAGATATTATTACCGAACTTGAAAAACCGGGATTGGATATTAGAGAACCCGCTAAAGTTTTTGAGTTTAACCAAAACATACGCACGATAGACGATTTGAGGTCGGGGCAATTATTGCCAGGCATTGTCAACAATATTACAGCCTTTGGTTGTTTTGTTGATATTGGAATCAAAGAAAGTGGACTCATTCATGTTTCAAACATGGCCGATACTTTTGTGAAAGATGTGAATGAACACGTACAATTACAACAGCAAATTACTGTTAAAGTGCTGGAGGTTGATGTTGTGAGAAAAAGAATTCAATTAAAATTGATAAAGTAACCAATATCAAAAAAGATTCCTGTGTATGCAGGAAGTATCATGCTAAAAATAGCCTACCATCCCATCTACAAATATGAACTCCCCGATGGGCATCGTTTCCCGATGGCGAAATATAATTTGTTGCCCGAATATTTATTGGCTAAAGGGATTTGCACGAAGAATAATTTTTTTGAACCGCAGAAAATTTCCGAAGAAATCATTCTAAAAGTCCACGACGAAACGTATTACAGGCGATTGCTTGCACTAGATTTAGAAAGAAAGGAAATACGCAGGATAGGGTTTCCGCTGCGCGAAGATTTAGTAAATCGTGGTCATTATATTATTGGCGGAACCATTCAAGGGTGTGAGTTTGCAATGCAATATGGTGTTTCACTCAATATTGCTGGAGGAACACACCACGCGTATTCAGACCGTGGGGAGGCTTTTTGTTTATTAAATGATCAAGCCGTTGCTGCACAGTATTTGCTGGATAATGGAAAAGCTTCACAAATATTGATTGTTGACCTCGATGTACATCAAGGAAATGGCACGGCAAAGATTTTTGAGAATAACCCAAAAGTTTTTACATTTTCAATGCATGGGGCTAAAAATTATCCATTTAAAAAAGAGAAAAGTGACCTCGACATTGGTCTGGAAGACGGCACTAAAGATGCCGAATTTCTTTCTACTTTAAAGAGCACTTTACCCTTGCTTATCAAAAAAGTACAGCCCGACTTTATCTTTTACCTCAGCGGAGTTGATATTTTAAAGAATGACAAGTTGGGAAGATTAGCCTGTACACTCGAGGGTTGTGCGGCTAGAGACAAATTTGTTTTCGAAACGTGTAAAAAATCAAATATTCCTTTACAAGTGAGTATGGGCGGGGGATATTCCCCAAAAATAGACGTAATCATCGAAGCGCATTCTAACACTTACAAAATGGCGCAAGAAGTTTATTTTAAATAGCTATCAATCGTTTTTACACATTCTTTATAAACTTTTTGAGAGATTCTCCTTTTGGGACGCCCATTTTTTTTCTTAGAGAATAGCGATAATTATCTACACTTGCTGCACTAATACCCAACTGTAATGCTATTTGCTTTGAAGTCTGGCCCAAGCGAAGCATAGTTGCTACCTTTTGTTCTTTATCATTTAGATTTTCATACTTTTCTTCCAGCTTCGCCCTAAAAGAATCATTGGTTTGTTCTATTTGTTTGTAAAGTTGGATTTTTTCTTTGTTGTGTTCAATATCATTATTGATAAACTGCATGGTGTCCATCAAAGTCCCTTTATGTGAATCATTGACCACTCTAACGCTTTTCAATTTTTTCTTTATATTCTCAAGAAGCTCATTTTTTTCTGAAATATGTATTGCAAAATCTGTTATTTGTTTGTTTTTAAACTCAACTTCAGTATCTAAAGCTTGCTTTTTTATTTTTAAAACTTCTTGCTTTGCGAGTAAGGTTTCTCTTTTAATTTTGTTCAACTTTCTTTGTCTAAAAAATGAGAAAATAAAAAATAACGCAACAAGCCCAAAGAGACCGATAAAAAACATGCCGCGATCATTTTGTTGTTTTTGTTCTGCCCGGGTTAATTTGAGTTGCGCATTACGAGTCTCTAGTTTTGACTCCAACTCGTTGTAGTTAAATTCAGATTGCAATACACCATATTTATTCTGTTGTAGTATATCTTTTAAACTATCAGCCAATTCCTGTTTATTCTTGTAATAAAAAAGCGCGCTCTTAGGGTCATTATTTAACTCAAAAAGGTTATATAATTCCTCATATATTTCCTTTTTGCTTTCTCTATATTCTGAAATATAACTTTTGTTTAAAATTTCTCTTAGCTCAAAAATAGCTCTAGCATACTCCTCTTTTGCTTTATACAATGTGGCTTGCTGTTTTCCTATTCTAATTTCATGTGCGGGATTATCACTTTCTGTAGCTGATATTATTGTGCTGTCTAGATATTCCTTAGCCACATTAAGAAGCCCTTTTTTAGCATATGCATCACTTAAAAACAAATAATCTTCTGTCAATGTATATGGTTGTGAACTCTCTTTATCCTGTACTATTTCTAACTTGTAAATATCAATTGCCTCATCAAATTGACCTTCTTTTAAAAAAACATTTGCTTTTAATTTATTCACGTTTGAAAGGTCAACATCACTGGATATTTTACTGTACATAATAGTTGCACTGTCTAAATATTTTTTTGAAACAGTATATTCATTTTTCTCTAAATAGTAGTTAGATAAAAATTCGTAAGCACCTGCAACTTCCCACCAAGCTTCAATGGGTTTAGCAATCGACAGCGATTTTTCAATACATTCTAATGCTATTTCTTTATTGTCAGTTGATAGATAAATAGAGGCAAGGTCTGAATAATTTTCAGCTAAATAAGTTTTCAATTCGTTGTCTTGCTCTGGTTTTATAAGATATCTATTAGCCCGCAGAAAGCTTTCCAGTGCCTTATTCTTTTTTTCAAGATAATTAAACGCCATGCCCTTAATGCGATAACTATAACCTATTCCAGCAAAATGAGAGTTCTTATTATAGTTTGCATATAATAAAGCGCTATCTGTATATTTCAAAGCAACCTCATCCTCTTCATTATAAATTTCTAAAAGAGCTATCCTATTATAGGACCGCATTAAGTTAAAACTATCTTTTGCTGCTAAACTTAACTGCTTTGCTTCTTGTAAATAATTCAAAGCGGTATCACCGGGAGTTCCCATATAATAATCGGCGAGCGCAATAAGATTGTCAACTCTCTCAAGGCGAGATAAATTTTTATCCTTCAATGCCTCCTTAAAGCTTCTCAGTTGTGATTCAATATCACTTTGAGCATATGCATGAAAAACTGCAACAAATGTTATTATTATAAAGAATAAAATATTTCTCATTTGTCTGCCACAAAAAGCCATATAATGGGTGAATTAGTATTAAGTAATTGCTCATAATTTTCTCACATCCTGATTATGAGACTAAAATGAGAAGTAAATTTACAATAATTAAAGATGTTGTGTCATAAACGCAATTAGATTATTTAATTAGGTTAATAATAATTACGCTTACTTACTTACTTTCAATGCTATGAAAGAGAAAGAGCCACCAAGGTAAATTTTGGTGGTTTTTTTGTGCCTAAGTTTTTTAAACTATCCCAAATACAATCCAAGTTTTATTTTATAATAAGGCATTTTTTCTTCAAAATATTCAAAGTATGTTTTCAATCCGTCGGGGTCATTTAATGCTATTTTTGCTTTTTGTACTTCGGAAATTTCAGCTTCTGAAATAAATTGTTTTAAATCAATACGCGTACCCAATTCGTGTATCTTTTGTAAGTGTCCGTAAACGCTGTTTTCTTGTATGCCACGTTTTGCTGCAATATTCTCGACACTCATACCATCTTTGAATAATTGAAAACTGCGCTCATACGTGGCTACTTTTGAACTCTTTTTATCGGCATGCTTAATGATTACTTGTAGAAACGCATCCGCATATTTTTCAAGTTTTGCACGACCCACTCCGCTAATTTCAGAAAATTCTTGCACGTTGCTTGGCATTTTATCTTCCATGTCCTGTAAACTGGCATCACTAAAAACTACATACGCCGGTACGCCCATTTCTGAAGCAAGTTTTGCTCTGAGTACACGTAATTTTTCGAAAAGATCTTTTCCTCTAATTGGTAATCTTTTTGGTTTTTCAGCCTCAATAGTTGCTTGGGCTACATTGGCCAATCGTACATTTTTTCCTTCAAATAAAATTTGTTTTGCTGAAGGTGTTAACAATAATCGTCCTTTTTCGTGAAACCAGATTTCAAGAATTCCTTGATTTAGAAGTTGGATGACATATTGTTGCAAGTCTTTCCAAGAAAAATCTTTTGCCGCACCATAGGTTTTTATGTTCTGATATCCTTTTTCAAGCACCTGCTGATTCTGTGCACCACGCAACACATCGATTACAGTACTTAATGCTTCTTGTTCTTTAAGGCGTGCCACAGCCGAGCATATTTTTTGCGCAATCAATGTTCCGTCAAAATATTTAGGTGGCGTTTTACAGATGTCGCAGTTTCCGCAATCCTCGGTGATATATTCGCCAAAATAATTCAACAATGCTTTACGGCGACAACTCAACGCTTCGGCAAACTGTTGCATTCGTTCCAGTTTTGCCAATTGAAATTCTTCGGTGGGTGTTCCTTGAGCAAATTTCCGAAGCATCACAACATCAGCAAAACTATAGAACATAAGCGCGTGCGATTTTAAGCCGTCGCGACCTCCACGCCCAATTTCTTGATAATAGCCCTCAATGTTTTTGGGCATATTATAGTGGATGACCCAGCGCACATTGCTTTTGTCGATACCCATTCCAAAGGCAATTGTAGCTACAATAATAGGAACGCGATCATTGATAAAATCCTCCTGAATCTTGCTTCTATCATCAGCATCCAATCCTGCATGGTATGACTTGGCATCATACCCTTTGGCTTTTAATTTTGATGCAAGCATGTCTGTGCTTTTTCGGCTCAAACAATAAATGATGCCGCTCTGCTTTCCACGAGAACCGAGAAATTTAAATATTTGCTGGATACGCTGTTGCCCTGGGCGAACATCGAGGTAAATATTGGGTCTGTCAAAAGATGAAATGTATCTTTTAGCATGCGAAATTCCCAGTTGTTTTGTAATGTCATCTTGCGTTGCTTTATCGGCTGTTGCCGTTAAAGCGATTATTGGCGTTCCTGGAAATTCGGCTTTTAATCTACTCAATTGTGTGTACGCAGGGCGGAAATCATGCCCCCATGAAGAAATACAATGTGCCTCATCCACAGCAATCAAATTGATATTTATTTTTGAAAGGTAATTTGTAAGCCCCCATAAACTTTCGGGCGCTACATAAATGAGTTTTAGTTGTTTTGTTATTAGCTCTTCTAAAATTTCGTTTTGCTCCTCGGCAGGTTGTGAGCTGTTGAAATATGCAGTGTCGATTCCATTACTTCTTAAGGCGTCGACTTGATCTTTCATCAAAGCAATCAATGGCGAAATAACAATAGCAGTTCCTTCCATTGCCAATGCCGGTAATTGAAAACAAAGTGACTTTCCTCCACCTGTTGGCATAATGGCTAGCGTATCACTTCCCGAAAGCACATTTTCAATAATCGCTTGCTGGTTGGGACGAAAGGTGTCGTAACCGAAGAATTGTTTTAGTAAAGTAAATATGGAACTAGAAGTAAGGTTTTGCTGTAATATCATTATACGGCAAAATTAATGATTATTATTGGTGAAATTATATTTGTAGAACATCATGATTAAAAAAAGCCGCGAAAAATTAGTCGCGGCTTTATTATAATAAAATATTCTATTTCCCCATCATCAACAGCTCATTACATATTACTTCAGTCATGTATCTTTTATTACCGTCTTTATCGTCCCAAGAACGGTTAGTCAATTTTCCTTCAATGGCGATTTCTTGCCCTTTTTTTACATAATTTTCCACCACGTTGACAAGGCCTCCCCAGACTACGATATTGTGCCTCGTTGTTGACCATTTGTGTTTAATTCCAAAGAAGATAGAGGAGCTATCTGTTTTAGTTTAAATACAAGGCTTTTATTATCGAAGATGATTTCATTCGCTATAGACTCTACGACCGAACGCTTTTCACCTCTACCGAGATCTTTCCAATTATTATAGAAATCTAAAGATTTATTAGCGATGACATCAAATGATGTCTTAGCTTGTTGGAGTTGTTCCAACTCTCTTTCTAAATCTTTGATAGTAGCTTCTAAATTTTCTTTACGCACATAAATAGGTTCATAATGTTTCTTAAATCCTTTGGTTGGAATTTCTCCTTGAATATTTAGTTCTACAAGTTTTTCTAGCTTCTCTTCAAGTTTTTGCAATTCGTTTTTAGCAAACTCAATCTCGTCAGTTTTCAATTGTAATTCTTGAGCATTTGATTTGTTGTATTCTGAAAGTTCTTGGTCTGAAATTAAGAATTGTTTTAGCCTACTGAGAAACACCTCTTCAAGATCATCTTTACCTATTCCATATTTACACTTTTTACAGGTGTAACGATTACTTTTAGATTTAATACTCATTTTGTGCCCTTCGGCACATTTTAAATAACCTGTAAATAAATGAACTCGTAAATTTAAAGGTTGTTTGAATACACTCCCTTTTTCTTGGTCACGAATGATGGCGTTTACCTCATCCCATTTCTCTTCAGAAATAAGAGCAGGACAAGGTAGATATATCCATTCTGATTGAGGTTTAAGGGCTGATGGATTTTCCTTAGAATGTTGTGCTTTATAATTACACCGTCTTACTCCTTTAGCATCAGTATTTTTTAAAATTCTTCTGACGGTAGTATCTGACCATGGCTTTCCTTTGCGAGTTACATATCCTCGTTTATTGAGTTCTTTTGCAGTAGTGCTCATTCTTCGATGTTCAAGAAAAATATCATAGATTAATCTGCGGACGGGTGCTTCTTCTTCATTTATGACAACTTCTGCTTCAACTATTTTATATCCATAGCTCACCATACCTCCAGTAAATTTTCCTTGCTTCCTGCGATAGTTTAAACTTGCTATTTGACGCTCGTAGGTAATTTCTCTTTCATAGGTTGATAGTGCTGATAGGAGTGTATAGAAGAATTTTCCCCCGCTAGTTGAGGTATCGAGCGACTCATTGATAGAGATGAGTGATGCATCATTCTCTTCAAAGAATTTACTATACTCAAGCAGTTCTGAGGTGTTTCTAGCCAAGCGACTTAAGGAACTAATAATTACACCTTCGATTTTGCCCGACCGAATGTCATTAAACATTTGCTGGGTCTGTTTATGGTTGATGGTGCTTTTACCCGAAACCCCTGCAAGGTTATATATTTTAGCAACATTCCATTCCCGTGCTTTGGCGTAAAGTTTTCCACGCTCAATATGGGTCTCAACCGAGTCGGTGTTGTTCACTTGGTCTAATGTGCTTACGCGTATAAATATTCCAACATTCATATTTTCAAGGTTTTACACACTAAGTTAACTCCTTTAGAGTGAAGTTTCAAGCAAATAAGAAGCTTTATTTTTTCGATTTAAAGAGTCTCTTTAGCTTTGATTTAATATAGCTTACATTATCATTTTCTGACATTTCATATTCTGTTACCACTCTATATCCTTTTACCATTTCTTCGTTCTTTTTTGGCAATATCATTAAGGAATTCAATAAAGGTGCAACCCCGTCTGGTTGGATAAATCTTACAAATTGAATATCCTTAGTGGAGAGTTTTTCTGATGCAAGTTTCTCAATTGCCTGTAAGTGTTTTTTGCTTTTAGAAACCATTACTATTGGTATGCATCCCGCCCGCAGACACTTTTTAATATTTTCAACTTCATACGCTGGTTTGTTCGTCTCTGAAATCTCAAATCCTATTTTTAGTCCATCACGTTCCAAAAGGATATCAATTCGGCCACCGTCTTTAGTTGGTGCTTCTATCGTTGCTATAAAATTTCGGTCTTGTCCGAGTTTTTTAATAGTAGATTGCAAATAGGTATGAGTTCGTATTTCTAAAGATTCATTTTCTGAAGCAATAAGTCTATTCCTTTTTTCTTCTGAAATGTTCGATTGGGAATCCTCTATCCTCGTATCTGAAGTATTAAAATCTTCTTCAGTAGGTTTTACTTTTTTTATTTCTTTTGTTGCTTTCTTTCCACCTGATTTTGCTATTACTTTTGGTAGTAATGAAATAAGAAGTTCTTCAACTTCTGCCTTTGGACTAGCATATTTTTGGCGAACACTTGTTATAATAGTATCGCTATAATCTTCTTGATTTTCTATAAGTGGAAAGGTTGTAAGGTTAAAGTCGTTATTACTTGACCCTATTCGCATGATAGCTTCACCTCGACTAAGGTTTTGCAAATCGGATTGCTTAAAATATGAGAACCCAGACTCCAACCGTTTTGCATCATTATCCCCAAGTCGAAAACAGATGCGAATTTTAGGATTTGAAAGTATTGAATTCAATAATGAATTATCTTGAATTTGCCCCAATTCCTGATGGACGATGGTTATACCAAGGGCGTATTTTCTTGCTCCACTTAAAATTCGCTCGATACTCGGAGTGATAAAATTCTGGAATTCATCTAAATACAACATATAGGGCGAACGCTCCTCTCGTGATTCAGATTGGCGAGCAAGTGCCGCTTGATTAAATTTTGCCAAGAATAAGGACCCTAACAAGTAACTATTCTGCTCACCGATGAGACCTTGCGAGAGTTTGAGTAAGACAATTTTATTATCCTTCAAACATTCAGAAATATCTACTCCCGATTTCTGTGCCAACATATATCGCACCAATTTTGGTCTGAGGAAGGTATCAATACGAGTTAAAAGAGGAGCAATACCTTTACGTACCATTGGGTACTCGTGGTGCCAATAATAATGAAGTGAAGGATCATCCACCGAAGTGAGATACTCATTTCTAAAAGATTCTTCGATAAGAAATCGTTTGAGTTCTATCAAGGTACCGCCTCTCGTGCTGCCCAAGATAGTATTGACTGCGTTCTGAAGAACCGCCGTCATATTATCTCCCCAGGCAGTAGCGTGTCGCTTGAACGCTGAAACAAGATCTGATGAAAGAACGATTTTTTCAGCTTCGGTATGTGCTTCTAACAGATTAAAACCAATCGGATAATTACTATCTGAAGGGTCGATGATAATTACATCATTTATTCTATGTTTTGGAATCCGCTTGAGAATGTCATCGCAGATATCTCCGTGTGGGTCAAAAATAGCGCAACCTCGTCCAACTTCTATATCAGCAATTATCATATTGGCAATGAGCGTTGACTTCCCAACACCTGTAACACCAATGATATGCGTATGGGAAAGTCTCGTTTCGGTATCAAGAATAACGGGGTGGCTATGAAGGTGATGGACATTTTCACCAATATAAATTCCTTCTGTTGCTCGATTATCTTGTTGTTTTGTTTTAGCACCCAACCCCAGCTTATCGCTCACCACCGTTTTATTAGGGTAGTGAACAAAATGTGCCAGCTCTTTTGCATTTAAAATAAACCCTATTCTATTGGTTGTTCTGTAAAATATATTCCGCAGGTGGTCATCATATTTATAGCCTTCATTCGATAATGGTATGAGCCTATTATATTCTGAACTGGACACCGTGGTAATAGTTCTTACTAAATCACTAGCGATTGAGCAACTGCGTTTTTCATTTAAGCCTTGCGCTCCAATACGCATAATAACTCCAAAGAGTGGTTCACTGACTTTTTCTTGTGTACCTTTTACAAATTCAGGATTACCTTCGAAGAAACTACCACCACGACCATCGGAAACTGCATACAACATATCTCTTGACCAAGGAGCGGTAACCCCTTTGAAAATGATTTGAAAAATAGCAGTTTCGTTATGCCCTAGAGTACCTAATATAGCAATGATTGATGTTAAGGGATCAATGACGAGATTATCGGTATTATTAATAGGTAGCATAAACTCGTTATCAAGTCCGAAATCTGCTATGGCAAGCTTTTCATTTACATCAAAATTAATATCATTTACATTTCTAGTTTGAGTAACGACTGTTGGAAAAAATGCTTTGAGATGTGATTGCAAACGAGCGCTGTCAAACTTGGCTGATGTAAATTGAATTTTAATTTCACTGTTCTGTGCGAGTATTTCAAAAGAAAAACAGTCTTCCGAAAAACTTATAAGGCATAGTAGTTCCTGCATAAGTGGTGCAGAAATATCCGTTTCTTTTGGAAATGAAATTGTTATACATTCTCTCTTTGCAAAATGAGTAACCGTAGTAGGTAGCATCTCATTAATAACATCTTCGTCACTTTCTTCTTTTGAAGGGCTCAAAAGGTTTGTAAACTGCTTAAGTAAGGATGGAACCCTGCCATCATCAAACTTTTTGGTTTCTGAATGGCTAATTGGAATGAATGGAATATAGGGTGGCTCTACTTCCACGGTCACATCAAAATGAAAATACCCGCGACCTCTAGATTCCCATTGATAAAAATTGACCGTTGCCCGTTCCTCTAACGTACTCAACGTTTAAAGATATCGTTCAGTATAGGCTTTCGTTGAGCCTCGGATAAGGCACGTATTCCTTTTTGGTTGGTGATATCATCGATTACCTTGAGAACAGCTGATTGCGCATAGGTCATAAACATCGATGCAGTATCTACTTTGTAATATGTTACAGGATACAATTTTCTCGCTAGCCAACCTCCTACAAAGGGAATCTTTGAAACCAACAATTGCCCAATAGAATTTTTATACAAAAGCCACCAAGAGATAAAAAATCCATTTCCAAAGGGTGCTGCACAAATATCATATTGATACTCTTTCCAAGTTGCACGCAAGTATGTTCTATTTGAAGAAAATGCGTTTCCTTCTTTTAATGAAACATTTTGAATCTTGATTCTAGTAATACCTTGATTATGCAATTCTACCTTTAAAAGCTTGTAAAACTCTTGACTAGAGAAATTGAAATCATCAATAAGGGTGTTCCAATTGGAATGATAGTTCTTAAACAGTGAGCTAAAAATAAATTTAAGAACTAGAAATAGTATAAGAGCATACAATAAGTACATTCCATAAATAGTGATGTAATATAAAACTTCATTCATAAAATACATTTTGTTTTTAATAAAATTTGATGGCCAAGTCTACTTGTCATTTAAAACTTGAATAATATATGTTTCATTATAAAGATTTGAAGCATCAATCTCGTTTTCAAATAAATTTATATATATGAGACAATAAATTATGTGTTTATTTTCAGCTAAGAGGTTTAAAGCCTATTTACAATTGAAATGATTTAAGTATAATTATTAATATGTCGACAAAAAAAATAATTAATTATATAGCTATAAGTTTTATTCTAGTTTCCCTTAGCTTTATTATGTACTTAATAGGTATTCATTATATAATTGGGCAAAGTATCAAGTCAGATAATAGATTGGCTATGAAACTTGTACATATTGGTTTAAGAGAAATTAAACAAAAAGAGAATTTAGCAACCTCAGTATTATATCCAGAAATTGCAAGTAAAGAACTCAATGAACTTGGTTACTATATTGATTTCGAAAAATCTGAAGACTCATATATACTTGGGGTATCTTTAAAAAGAACTGACCTTATAAATGATTACTACTATTGTATTAATAATAATTATGAGGCAGGACTTTTTGATAATGCCATCTGTGAATTATAAATTATTTCCTTTTACGAAGCATTCTTTCATATTTTTTATGGTAATCTGAAATATATCCAACTATATTCGGTGGAAGTGAATAATTACCCCTAATGGTGCATTGATCAAGATATAATTCTGTCAAATCAACTTCCATCGATCTCATTCTATCATTTGATAATTTATTGAATTTTGTTTTTACAAAGTTTTTGGGTATTTTATAATCATACTTTTTCCTTGCTGATCTCCACAACTGATTGAATACTGACAAATGTAAGATTGCTCCATAGTTATCAACTCTGGAATCTTCAGGTTTACTTACATCATAAAATAGGCAGTGCCAATAAACTTGAGAAGCAATACAATCTAAATTCAAGTTAGATTTTCCGTTAAATGTCTCACCATCTAATCTTTTGACAAGTTGAGCTATGACTCTTGGATTATTTTTCATATCGTTTTGTACATAACGAATTCCCTTCATTGTTAATGTGAGTCCCATTTCTTTTCTATCATAGTCAAAAAATAATTTTTCAATTAGAGGCGACCTATTGATAAATTCAGCCTTGACCTTCTTCTTTTGAGAATAGCCTACATTGAATGTTAAAAACACTACTAATAAAATACTAATTTTTTTCATCATATTTAGTTTTAAGATACCGCTAAGATATTTAAAGAGTAATTTCAAACTATTCATATTCGATGAAATATTGTGCATTCTAACTAAATTCACCCCTAGGGGTGTAAATCATTTAAAGAGAAAAGTCGATTAGGAATATAGCTTTAGGTGGACGCGTGGATTTCTTTCTCCTTATTCCAAATGATAATTGCACGGGATTGGTCAAAATTACCATTGATTTTTTGGACTTTATTAATCCTATTTCTGAGTGATTTTCTACGTGACACTACAGCTTCGATCGTAATAAATAATTTATTTGCCATTTCCTCTTGATTTAATTTAGTCACCCACAATTCCCAGAATTCTATATTCTTTTTAGATAGAGAATACTTACCTATTAGGTATTCTCTAAAATCCTTTGATGTAATTTCCCTCAGTAGTTTAGCTTTTTTCTTTGCCTTAGCTTTTCTATAAATCAAAATCATTATAAGAACAAGGCAACCTATAATAGTGCCATTGATAACCCTTGATTTATTATCAATTTCTTCTTTTTGTTGAGAAATGACATTCTCTTTCTGGTTGACTTCGAATTCAATCCGTTCAAAACTTTTTTCGTACGCTAAAGCAACTTTATCCAGACTATCTCTAATTCTAATGTATTTATTAAAATGCTCAACAGCTTCTTTTCTTGGATACAGACTACTTAAGAGTTTTATCGAACGTAAATAGTCACGATAATTATTTGTTGTCTGTGAAAATTTCTCAGCTTTCTCCGCATAAAAAAGTGCAGTCAAAGTATCCTTTTGTGCTACGGAATATTCGGCCAAATGGATACAGTTAATAATACTGCCATTTAAGTCGTTGATGCTTTCGCGAATTATTAGAGCTTTTTTTAAATCAGCCTTCGTTGAGGTACTATCGCCATTTTTATAATGTGCATAAGCATTATTATCTATTACAATAGCTTTAAGTTTTAAGCTTGTATCGAGCAAACTATCATTTTCTAAAATAATTCTGTAGTTGCTAATTGCCTCATCATATTTATTGTTATCAGCATAGACCTTACCTATATTATTTATGGAATGATAATATAGAATAGGGCTGTCAATAAAAGTTTTTCTTAAATTTTTTGCGAGCGTGTGATATTTTATGGAAAGTTCCTCATCATTTAACTGATTGTATATAATTCCAAGGTTATTATATACAGATGCAATACGACGCTGATTTGTGCCAAATAAAAACTTGAGGGCTTTAAATGATGTTATCTCACTACCCCTATAATCTCTCACGTTTTTTTGTATAATTGCCTTATTCAACAACATACTACCAGCTCGAAGTGAATCACTAAGTAATGCATACTTTTCAAAACTTCTATCGTAATAATAATAGGAGCTGTCCAATTGGTGTATCTGCTTAAAATAAGCACCGCTATATTCTAGGGTTTTAGCATTTGCAAACGTGTCGTTTAGTCGCTCTGTAAGTGAAAGGTGTTGAAAACGATATGAATTAAATTCCTCCCAATTTTTCTTTTTGAATTGGCTTTTTATTTGCCCTATTAGCGAAAGGTTGAGCAAAGAGTCATTATTTTCAAGTTTCTCTTTTATATAAAGAGAGTCAATTGATGTATTATCAAAAGGTGGAGTCGAAATATGGATTTGTTCTTCACAGGATATCAATAAGACGATACCACATAAAAGAAAAAGTTTTTTACAAAATTGAAACATAGATCAAATTTGAATGTAAAAATATGTAATTTTAGTTATTGCATTATAAAATAAGCAAGCCTCTATTAACAAGAGGCTTGCGATACGGGCTGATTAAATAAATATTCTAATCATTATCCTCGTCTGGGTCAACTGGGTCATCAATTTCGTCTCCTGTAGCAAAAGGCGTTTCAGCTTTAGACGTTAACGCCTCTGGCGTACAAGAAGTGAAATTAATTACCAAGCATAAAAGGGCAGTTAAAAACAAACATGCTTTCTTCATAATACAGCTTGATTGTGAAGATTATACCCTAGGAGTATAGTGCTTCGGTTAATCAAGCCCCGGGCTCTGATTTCCTAATCAATTTTTGTCGACTGTGATTAAGAATCTGATTCAAATGTATCGCAGGTTACTACTAAATTAAAATCATGACTAATCTTGAAAAGTCTTGAAAATAAATACGTATGATAAAAAACAAAATTTATACTGAAGAAGATTTAAAAGCAGTAGTATACATTATTGACTATATAGCGGAAGAATATTTTCCAGACTCCACTAATATAAATACTACTGAGTATAAAGAAATCGTTGATTTAATGGATGCTCAAATAGGGAAATCTCTAGGAGTAAGCACTCTTCAAAGATTATTTTCAATCAGAGATAAACCTCACGCTATAAGCTATAATTCCTTAGATACTATAGTTAAATGGTGTTTTGAAGGTGAGTATTCAAGTTATAAAGAATTTCTAAATAAAGCGATTGATGTATATAACAATTATAAATTAATTACTGCAAAAGATATTCATTCAATATTAGAAACTCTTAATGGAAAAAAGCAAAATATTACTCATAAAATTAAATTAGGAAAAATCCCAATCTCATTTAATATAGATGAAGGTTTCACACAAAAACTAATTAAAGAAGTATCTATAATCACTGGGGATTTGATTACTAAGCAAATTAAAAATACCCAAAAGCTATTTGGCGTCACTCCAAATCCTAGGATTAATGAAAGACTTTTTTTGAGAGAAACCAGAAGGCAAAATAATATAGATGAAATTGTAGCAAAAGCAATTGGTTTTGCACGTCAAAAAGAAGCTTCTAAAGAGCACGTAAGTCAGGATTGGATTGTAGAATTTTTTGATATTGCTCAAAATTATTCAAATGAAAATATGCAATATTTGTGGGCAAAATTATTAGCCAGTGAGATAGAACAGCCAAACTCCATATCAAGAAGAACACTATCAATTATTAAATTGTTAGAACCTAATGAGGCAAAGGTGTTTACTAAATTGTGTAATTGCATATGGAACTTCAAGGATACTACTGGATTAAAGGAAAAAATATTAATTTTAGATATGTATCGAAATGAGCAATATTCTGATGAAACTTGGGATTTTGATAGTATGTTTATTCCTCACTTAATCTCTATTGGTTTGGTTAGTGATTCGTTTATTGATATGGATCATAAAAGAATATATAATTTAAATTTTTTTGGTAAAAAGCATGAACTCCACTCTAGTAAAAAATTAGATCAATTGAGTGTTGTCACACTTAGTAGAGCAGGAAAAGAAGTTTTTAATATTATCGAACCCACTCCAAATTATGAATATTATAACTTTACTATTGACTATTTTAATAAAGTGAATGTTCTGAAGAAGTAACTTTATAAACCATCGGAAATACAATACACTTTCTATTGATTATAGATATTAAGAAATACTGAATAATTATATCCAAACCTTTTTTGCTTTAAGAAACCAAAAATTTTAAAAAAAATACAATTTCTAATTGTCTTTTTAATTATATTGAAATCACAAAAGAAATTATGGACTTTAGTTATTGTGGTAAAGAAGATTTAAAACTGTATATAGAAGTATTTATAATTAATAATTATTATGATATTAAAAAGTGGGATGAAGATGAAGACACTGAAGTCAACGATAAAATTTTAGAAAAAATAGTCCTGTTAAAAGAATCTGTAAGTAATCTAATAGATTCTCTAAGGGATCTTTGTTTTCTCATTGAATATCCCTATACTGATAAACTTTATCGAGATGCCTATTCTAGGTATTTTAGCACTCTAAACAAAAATTATAGCCGAGATACCATTAGAATATCCTTATTTACTAAGGATTCGCTAGAAATTTTTAAGAACGATTTGAATACAGAATTATTAAACTTACCTGCGAATGAAAATTTTTTAGGTTACTTTATCATTAGACCAACATATCCCGCAGAGTACTGTCGTAGTTTTATTAATCCTAAGGCATTTAAAAACCTTACAGCTATCACTTGTTTAAGTGAAGGATCCGCACTTATTGAAGGTAAGGAATACTCAACTTTGGGGTTTCCTCATGCATCGCAAGATGGAATTGTACACTCGTGTTCTGAAACTGCAATATGGGTTTTAATGGAGTATTTTGGTTCAAAATATAATTATTACGGAACAACACTTCCATCTGTAATACATAAAATTTTGAGAAAAATATCTTTTCAAAGATTAATACCATCAAAGGGTATGGCTCCTCATCATATAAGCTTTACACTTAGGAAGTTCGGGTTTGGTTCCTTAACATACACAAATACTAAATATAAAGAAGATTTTAAATTTATTATTAACGACTATATAGAATCAGGTATCCCAATTATTGTAATAACGCAAAAAAAGAATAAAACAAGAAGACATGCTTTCTTGATGATTGGTCATACAGAGTCTGAGAGTGGTGATTATATTGAAAGTGATACTCTTGAAAATACCACACCTTTTTTCGAATTTAAAAGAGAAAGAAACGATTCTGATCAAACTCTGTTTTCGGTTATTGACTCTGCAAGTTTTAGTGAACGTAGTTATATTATAATGGATGATAATAAGCCACCGTACCAACAGGCTAAATTAGACGTTATTGGTTCCTATTATGGCAAGGGTCATGATATGGCTAAGGATTCAGAGTTGATGGCAATAATTGTACCTCTTTATCCTAAAATTTACCTTGATGCAGTTGAGGCAAGAAATTTATTTAAAACTATAATTAAAAATGAAGTCTATGGATGGAACTACTTAGAACACACTACAATAATATCACGTCTTTTTCTTACATCTAGTCGCTCTTATAAGAAAAAAATTCGATCGTATATTAAAAATATAGATTTGATAAAAATATTGTTAAATCAAATTATGCCAAAATTCATCTATATTTGTGAAATATCAACTCCAGAATATTATGAAAATAAAGAATCCCTAGGCTTTCATATATTTGACAGTACTGCTTCAAAGTTTGACAATGTTCATAGTAGCTTGATTGCAATAGTTTATCCTGATAGAATTTATATAAACAAAGATGGAGTATTAAGACCTAAAACTTTAAAAGTTTTACCTTTTCCTCTCTATGAAAACAATTTAAAAAAAAATTAATACCTTTGCACAATGAAAAATTCAGCAACACGAATAAGTTTCAAAGAAATTTTAGCAAAACCAACATCAAAGGTTCTTGCTAAATATGATGTTCCAACTGATTATTCAAACTATTCTTCTCAAGAGATTAGAGATGCCGAAAATGATATGGTTAATGACTTTAATGAGTTCAACAAGTATCACGAAGAGGCACAGGAATCTATGGCAGAAGAATTAGCTAATATTACAGTTTAAAAAAGAGAAAGACTAATCTTTCTCTTTCTTTTTATTATTCTTTTTTTCTTTCTTCTTTTTAAACTCTTTTTCAGTTGCCATTAAAGAATCTTGGTCTACAGGATAGATTTCTTCTTCTGTTTCCAAATCGCTAGATTGAAACTTTTCTCCAGAATTATTATCAGTCATAAAATTAAAATTTATAAGATTAATAGATTTTTTTTCTTCTTGATTTTCAAAACATAAATTGTCTACGATAAATAGTAAGATTATAAGGCTGAGTGAAATCAAAATCCATTTAATAGCTGAATTAAGATTATCTCCCAAATTATCAATTCTTAATTTGTTATTATTTAAAGCTGAAATATTTGAACTAAGAATAAATTTTAAGTTATTGCCAAAACTCTCATTAATATGCTTTTCTATTTGGACTGTATTTGGTCCCATAAATAGAGAGCGCCTTTCTAAATTTCCTAAAAGTTTATATGTTGCAATACCAAAAATAAAAATAGGTATAATGGCTAAAATTTTAATATAGTAGTTACTTTCTTTAAGTAAGACTATAATAATAGTAGTAATAAGTGTGACAAATCCAATCAACCCGATTGATGTATTTTGAAGAAAATTTTTGGTTTCGAATTGTTTATTTAAAAGATAGTTTGTTTTATCAATATAGGCTCTTCTTTTTTCTATTTTATCTGCTTGATTAGGCATTGTTTAATTTAAAAATGAGTAACCCAAGGTACTCATTTTTTTTTAATTTTAAATTAACCAAATCTCTCTGGCTTTATCAAATCCTCGTAGTGCCAATTCGTGACAGATAATTCGGTCAATAGGTATTTTATTGTGTAGTATGTAGCGAAGAATTTCTCCGTCAGCAATAGTTACCATTCCAAAGATTGACTCCCAGTGTGATAACAATTCTCTATCCTGTCGAAAGCTATCAAGTTTCTTAAAAGAAACTTCTGAATAGTCTTTTGGTAGAATATCAAGAAAGGACTTATTCAATTCTTGAGCCGTAGCTTCTTCGAACACCGCCTAATTCTTGTCTGGTCCGTTTATAACACCAAAGACAATCCCAGCGATGAGGTATTTAAAGTTGAGCCACATCGCATGGTCAATTGCCTTTTCTTGGTGTCAAACAAATCTAAATGGTCATCCATATTAATTACTTACTATCTGTCGATGGTTCTGTAGCTTTTTCAACTCGACCATTTATAGAAATAATATCATCTCGGGAGGATTTCGGATCTTTACCTTTTTTACGCAACAATCGTTGTGTATTAAAAAGTGAACGACATTTAATGTTGAACTGTGTATAATCGTATGCATCACCTTTATTTTTAAAAGTATTAACATACGCATTATACAGTTCTTCATTGGTCATCTGGTTATCCTTAACTTTTACCATAAGGTCATAAGCAAGTTTAGCTACAGCATTTAGTCCGTTTTCCGATTCTGAAAAATCAAAACCGAGTTCTGTAATCTTCTGTCGTTGGTCTTCGTCGGCATATTTAAGGAAAGTCGAAATATCTTTGCGGTAGTCTTTCAACCGCCTAGCGATTTCTCGTTTCTCTTCTTTTGCCTTTTCGATGGTCTCATCGATTTTCTCCAAGAGTCCTTGGTCTACATTGATATTCTCTATGAGAATATTTACAATACTTGTGTTTTTCATTGTTTCTATTTTTAAAGTTAATATTCAGTTTTAGGTTGAAATTCTCCAAAGTGACATTACTTTAAGAGAACCCCAATTATTAAATCCTTGTTCATAACACCTTTCCATTTCTTCTTCCGCTTCTTCTTGGGTATCAAAGAATAAAGTAGGTGCTGTTGTAACAATATATTTGTCTTTCTCTTTTACATCGCTAGTGAAAATGGCAAATACCTGTTTACTTGTTCCTGTTTTTGCGAGGAGAGAATAATAGTTTGCGGTATCATATTCGTCCCACGTTACAACTGCTTTAGATGAGAGATAATGTGCTCCTCTCATACCATGAGAGAAAAATTCATCAACCTCCTTTTGTGTATTAGTTAATACCTTCGACATCTTTTTTTCAAGATGATGGATTGTCCAAAGCAATACTCCATAGTCAGAATTTAATTTGTCTATAAGTTCTACGCGATCAACACGTTTCAGTTTCTTACGACTATATTCCTTTGAATACAGATAGCATAAAATGTATATCAGCTCCTCATCAGTATATAGCTTGAGAAGTTTTGGACTGAGTTTGGGTGTTTCGGTCAATTCTAAATAATGAGCAAGTTGATTCAAAAGAATCAAAACCCTTTTGTGTTCTCGTAGTTTCATAAGTCACATTCTTTTATTTCACAGTGATTTTTGATTGTACTTAATACGTGATTATAATCACGACTTTTCGCTTCTTTCAGAACCTCATTAATTTCGTCCTGCGTCCATCCTTCACGTTTGGCTTGCCGTTTAAAGGCGCCCATAATGAAGAATGTGTTGCCATTTACCCCATCTAAATCAAGGTTGACCGTTTTTTCTATTACTCGTTTCATAGTGTATGTTTTGTGTACCTCTTGGTACTGGTTAAATAAGTGTTGATTATTGAATTCGGTAGTTTGCAGTCAGTACTTCTGTTTTTCTGGAAGTCCGTGATTTTCCAAGAGTGGCTTTATTTGCCGTTAGTGGCTTTGAAAATTCAAGGGTATGCCAGCCAAATTTTTTGATATAACTATCAAGAATTTTAGACGGAAAACTGCTTAAGAGAAATTTTCCTTTTACCTTAGAAAGGATAGTGAGTAAGCGTTTGAAATCTGCTTCGCTATATCCTTGGTAGTGTCCTTGATTGGTGTTTATATATGGTGGGTCAACATAATGGAATGCATCTTTGGTATCGTAGGTTTCAATGACCGTGCAAGCATCGTTGTGTTCAATTTGCGCACCAACAAGTCGTTTAAAAATCGACCCATCGAAGAGCATTTTTTTATTCTGAAATGCTTTTAATCGCTTCCCATATTTATCAAATCCCCATGAGCCGATTCTGCATCCGAATCCCATATTAGTAGCAATATAGAATGCCCACGCTTGCTGAATTTTATCAAACAAATGAGGCATTCTATACATAGCATAGGCAACGGAATATGTAGCACGGGAGAATAGTGTAGATTCAATTTTTACTCGAAGGCTTTCAAAATCGTTAGTGCAAACTTCAAAGAAATTAACCACCATCGCATTGGCATCATTAATGATTTCAGATTCCGATGGTTCCTTTGCAAAAAACACCGCTCCACCTCCAAAAAAGGATTCTGTATAAATGGTATGCTCTGGGATATTCGGAAGAATATGTTTGAGCATATTTATTTTTCCACCGTAATAGGTTATAGGGGTTTTAGGCATAAATAGGTGAAAGTTTATAGCTTCCCATCATCTGATAGGGAGCGAAAACTTTCTGAGGTAATAATTAAATGATCGAGTAAAGTAATATCCAAGAGAGTAGCAGGATCTTTGAGTCTACGTGTCATCTGCAAATCCGCTGTTGATGGTTTTAACGTTCCGCTAGGATGGTTATGGGCTACGATTATAGCGGATGAATTGGTGAGTATCGCTAACTGGAAAATTTCCTTAAAGTTAACTGATACTCCCGTCGTGTTACCTACACCAATTTCGCTCATTCCAAGCGCATGGTTATTGTTATCGAGAAGTATAAGCCAAAAGAATTCCTTATGGTCAATACGTTTCTCATCAACATATTCGCGTAGAAGTTTTACGGCTGATTCAGACGATGATATCTTCTTCGGCTCTTCAAAAAGTTGACGTTTGTAATGAATGTGTACTTCGTGACAAAGACACAAGTTGTGTATTGTTTTCATAGATATTGAATTTTGGTTTCAACAGCAGTATTACAGAAGTTGGAAAACCAAAAAAGGTACGCCTATGTATGCTACATCTATGTCACAGGATACGTTGGTAAGGGATCGTGGTTGCAGAAAATGGTCTGCTCGGCTTCCCTGAAATCATCAATTTTAAATAGATATCATAATTCTCAAGGCTTGTAAAATCTGATGTTTGAAAGATGGGATGGAATTCTTGTACAAGATATTTAGCATCCTGTTGTCCTGTTCTAAAAGCAATGACGGTTCCCACATTCCCTAGAACAGCGTTTTTGATATCGGTGTCCAGCTGATATAAGTATTGATTCGCCAGAGTTAAAGAAATCTTGAATTTTCTAAGTTCACTTAATATCCCTGAAATGCTAGGTGACGTGTAGTTTTGAAACTCATCTAAAAAAATATGGAATGGTACTCTTTTATTCTCTTCGGTGTCGATGCGGGAAAAGGAAGCATTGGCGAAAGAAGTGATTAAAACCGACCCTATGAGATGTGAAGCATCAACCCCTATTTTTCCCTTACTGATGTCTATCAAGAGAATTTTAGATTGGTCAATGCAATACCTAAGAGATATATCCTTTTGGTTTGTGATAAAAAACCGTTTGATGGATGGGTGTGCTAAAAACGCCCCTACTTTGTTAAGAATTGGGATGATATCATTCTTGGTATATTTAGGAAATTCATTATGCCAAAAGCGAAGAATTTCTTCGTTATCAATCTTGGCCATACACTGTTCTCGGAAGCTACCGTCGTGAATAATACGTGGTATATCACTCAAGTCAGACTTTGGAATGGACAAAAGGGTTAGCAGAATATACCTCAAGATATGTTCTAATTTTACACCCCATGCACTTCTCCATAGCTTGTGAAATGCATCAAGTAATCCACCAACAACGAGAGATTTCTTCTCTTCACTTACTTTTCGCAAAGGATTATATCGGTAGGTCAAGAACGGACTTGCGATATCTAAATAAATAACATCGTTAACTCTGTCTCCAGGAATATTATTCAGCACATTATTCAAAAGGTCGCCATGAACATCGAAAACAGCACATCCTCGCCCATGAAGAATATCTTGAAGAATTAAGGTTGTGAGAAGGTTTGTTTTACCGGCACCCGTTTTTCCAAGAATGTAGGTATGCATTAAGCGATCCTTTTGGAAAACACCAAAAACCTTTCCGTCATTACGGAAATTGGTCTTAGCAAAATAGCTTATTTCTGGATTCCAAAAATTCATACTTGAGCAGTATGACTCGCTCAGGAATGATATTCTAGGTGTGACATAGTGTGTGACACCTAGATTGCTTTTGCTACTAATAGTATTCTTACAGTTCTATGAGAAATAAACGAGAACAATCCAAATTAAAAACTTTTATAAGCAAGCTAATGAGTGGGGCGACAGAGGACGAAATGGTATCGGCTGAACAATCATTTCGAGCATATATAGCACTAGCACACAGAATAGCCAAAAGAAAGATATCTAATAGTAAGAAAAATCTTGACGAATAGAAAAATATAGTCAAACATGAAGATATATTATTAATTATTTACATAAATATTATGAAGAATGTATATGGATACATACGTGTATCAGACCAAAAACAAATAGATGGGGCTTCTTTAAGCGAGCAAGAGAGAATTATCAAAGAATATGCAGTTAAGAATAATCTGAATATCTTGGAATGGTTTAAAGAGACCAGAACCGCAGCTAAAAAAGGAAGACCTCAATTTACTAAGATGATGGACCTTCTTCAAAAAGGAAATGCAGGAGGAGTAGTAATCCACAAAATTGATCGTAGCGCAAGAAATCTACATGATTGGGCTTCAGTAGGAGATTTAATAGATAAGGGAATTGAAGTCCATTTTGCACACGAAAGTTTAGATATGACGGAACGTGGAGGGCGCTTGTCTGCTGACATTCAAGCGGTAATGGCATCCGATTATGTACGAAATCTTAGACAAGAAGCGCTAAAAGGATTGTATGGAAGATTAAAGCAAGGGATTTATCCTTTTAGAGCTCCTATAGGATACACCAATACCGGTAAGGGTGCCGTTAAGACGATTAATGAAAAAGAAAGCAAATTAATTGTAATGCTTTTTGAACTCTACGTTCACGAAAATCATTCAATAAGATCCCTTGTCCAAATTATGAAAAATAATGGGCTACGTAATTGGCGAGGAAATCCTTTAAGTAAAACAAGTATAAGTAGAATCATAAACAACCCTTTCTATATGGGACTTATGAAAGTTAAAGGAAAGATTTTTGAGGGTTCGCACGAACCAATAATTTCACCTAGACTTTACAAACAAGCTCAAATAAAAATCAATGGAAGAATAAAATCTACTAATTCTTTCAGACATAATTATTTGTTTAGAGGGTTAATGAACTGCCATTTATGCTCTCGTTCTATGATTGGCGAATTACAAAAAGGCATGGTTTATTATCGATGCCATCAAAAAGACTGTCCGACTAAAACAAGACGCGAAGATTTTGTTGAGCAAAGTGTCATTAATTTTTTAAAGCATATTAAACTTACAGATGATGAGCATAGAATCTTTAAAAACATTCTTAATGAACATGTTCAAAATAAGGAGCAATCGAAAGAAATTTTACTTAAAGGTTTAAATCTACAGCTAAATGATATATCACTGAAAGAACAGAAATTAGTCGATGCATACCTAGAAAATCTTATTGATAAGGAGGAACTTAATGAACGGAAGAAAAATTATAAAGAGCAAATATGGGATTTGAAATATCGGAAAGATAGAATTGAAAACGAGAACAATGAAATGTTGAAGATATTGACTGAAGCGCTCGAACTTTGTAAACTCCCTATAAATATGTATCATTCTGCAACAAGAGAAGAAAAACGAATGATGCTTAAAATGATGGTCTCGAACTTTGCTGTAAATGAAAAAAGAGTAATGATTTTACCATTATCTCCATATTCATATATCCTAAATCGGGATAAACTTACGTTATGTACCCGTAACCCAGCACTATCTCGAACTTTGTCACAACATATTATCTATTCGCATAAGAATACTTCACCAATCCTTCCTAAGCCATTGAATAGTAGTGAAATTAAATCTCTTTTCAAACTTCTGATAAAAAAGAATTCAAAAGCACATGCTGATAATTCACTCATTCGAGTAGATCATAGTCCCTAACTCCTAGAATAAATTTATAATCAACATACCTCATATTTAATCTAACGAGGTGTAGAACATTATGAAAGGATATAGAAAATATAGATTTGAAGATTGTCAGTTAGAAATTCTTGAACCACTCCCTATCAATGACGAAGTTCTCGCTCTCTATCATCATATTAAAAGAGAGCCTAGCGAATATATAGAAGCATTAATGGAAAAAGCTAGTAGAGAGGAAATGTTAATGGCAGAAGATACTATAAAAGATTATGTGCTTTTGGCTGCACGGATATCTGAAAGGATAATCGAAGGACAAAGTAATGAACCCGAGGAAGAGAAATTCCTGTGTAAAAAACAAACAAACTCGAATCTAAGAAAACAGGAGAGTTTACCGTTCTAACTACTCAACAATCTACTATTTTGCCATTGCCCAGCAATAGGCACATCAATTTTATCTCGTGCAACGCAAACGTTGTCTTTAATAAGATAACATTCTACATAATGCTTTCCGTAAAAACTTGAAGTTTCGGAACGTGACTCAGAACCATCATCTGGCAAGATTTGACCTCGAACTCCGTGAGATTTCGCTTTCGGCCCACAGTTTCTTACTTTCCATTTAACCGAATAAGCACCAAATACATTATGGTTTTTAATTGAGAAGTTTAAACTAGCTCCGTGCATTAAAATTGGTAGGTCTTCCAAACGTTGTTTAAAGCGCCAACCTGACTGATCTACAAGACACTGGATAGTCAATTTGTTTTTGAGATTAATAGAGTGTTGATCTTCAATGAATTCTTCGTAGGGGCTATAATCAACAGCAGAAGGATTTTTAAGCGTAAGTGATTGATTATTTAAAGGCACTAATGTAGTACTACTTTGATTGAATAATTTATTAGCAGTGCTTTCCCCAACGATGTCCATAAAGCCCTCTCTAATTAAATCTACGTTTGCCTTATCAACGAGAGACTCAATATCCATCTTTGCTCTATCCAACCAGATATAAAAATTATCACGTCGTTGAGGGTATTGAACCCATTTGTCTGCAAAATTCTCGCGCCCATCCACAGGATTTTTAATCTCATCATTACCGTTAATATCAACCGTAATATAATTAATCATATTATCCAAGATTGCACCAAGCGCATCGAAAATATTATCTTCGTTTCCATACGCATGAGCGCTTAGGGTAGTGATAATAATAGAAATCGGTTTGTCTTCATCATTACCGAAGAGAGTGTCCCGGTGTCGCTTAAGTATTTGCACAGCACGTTGAAGTGGAGTTTTAACTCTATAGAAAGGTATATCATCGATGCTTACATTTTCCTGAGCGGAAAACATTCTTTTAATTTCATTAAGTTGAATCTTCATCTGATTCTTAAACCATTCAGAATATCCCTTAGGATTACTTTTTGGCCAATCGGTCGTGTACGAGTCATAATTATCGTGTAAATTATCCGTCATACTTATTGCTTCAGATGCATACTCAGAAGACACCCCTAATTGTAGAAGTTTAGTTCGTGAATTTGTATCTGGTATTACTGGAATAATATCTAAATGAAATTTGGTTCCTTCTGCATAGTTTAATCGCCAACAACGTCGATTTTCAGGAATTTGGAGTTGGTTTATATATTGTGGTTCTTTGAGCCTATCTCCAATGAGATCTTTAAGTTGGTGTTGTGTAAAATCATTATGACTCGCATCAAGTTGGCAAACTAAATCAACATCATATTCATCATCGTCTCCTATGGGTCGTATCATTGTACCGAGTCGAAAAGAACCTTGAGGGAAAATTTCAGGGCTATATTGACCTATGTTAGGACAATTCCCAAGAAATGTACCAACCGCATTATAATGTTTTTCAGCCTCTTCATATTGAGAAGGAGAGAGATCAAGTAACTCCGTTGATTCTTTCAGTAGTTTATTAAGTGTAGTTTTCGTAGTCATATTATATTTCAAGAGTTTTAATGAAGCCATCACGCTTGCGGTTTTGATCATAAACTATAAAAGGTAAATCGGCTTTGGGGTATCGTAATCTACCTAATTCAATAGCTGTACTAGGTTGCATGGCAGGAAAAATATGAATGACACCATTTTCCCCATGAGTAGTTTTGATTTCATTTAAAACTTCTCGACACACTGTTCTAAACTGAGCCAAATGCTCTCTACTTTTTATATAGTCATTGTTTGGTTCGCTGAGAGTAATTTTCCAAATAGAACAACCATCACCAAGCACTTTTTGGATTCTGTCATCATTAATATCGGCACTCAACGCAAACACTAATGCGATAGTGCCATCAGTCTTCTCTGGTTTGATGATTTTGAAAAAATTATTATCAACTTGTTGGGATGACCATTTCCAAGTTTTAGGTTCTTTTTGATTATTAAATACGTGAACATTCGCTAAATCATATAAAAGCGTACCTAATTTTATTAGTAGCGGTTGAGGTGCAATTCCAAAGACAGAGTACGTTTGGATTTCACTAGATTCTAATAAAGGTGTAATTTTTTGTTGAAATTTTCTCACAAGATTTGCCTCCTCAAATTTCCAATATTCAGGGTCATCATCCTCAAATGAACTATTTGATAAGCTAAGTTCAAGGACCCCCTTATTAGAAGGATATAAATCGGGCGATAACGCTACTAGTGTATCCTTATAAATTACTGGAGAGCTATGGCTTCCAATATTTGCTCCATACAAAATGACGTGACTTTCCTTGCTTTCAGAAATATCTGTTTGAAGCTCCATACGTTGCTCGTGTTTTCTTTTCATCTTTTGAAGTAATTCAACTGGGTGTTCCTCGACCTGTTTTATGTCAATGAGTCTGTGATGCTCATCACATAAAAGCATGAGATTACTAATGTCGTCCTTCAATTCTTCCGACAGAGTTGCATGTCCTCTCGGACCTCCTTCCTTATCAGCAATGATGTGAGCTATGTATGAACTATTGAACTCTGCCTTCGTTAACGAATCCTTATACAACTGCTTACCACAACCATCATACTGACATCTTCCAGCAGACTTACCCCATAGGATAAATCTTGTTTCTTGTTTTATATAAGATACAGACATATTCTTAAGTTTAACAGTCGTAATATCAAATAGCTATCCAAATCCTAAAGAAACTGATAAATCGTCAATAATGTGCCATATTGTCTAAACTTATCTCAACATATCCACCAGTTTAAAATAGAAAAAAAACTGCTGTGTATAGCAGAAGATTCTTTTGTGGATAACCACACTTATTTATTCACATTAATAAAAAATAACATGAAAACAATTTATAAAATCTGTGTATTAAAACGATTTTTGAGTAGTATAGTGTGCATAACCTTGTCTAGGTACCACACACCCTACTCCTGTGGTACCCGTAACTCAGCACTATCTCGAACTTTGTCACAACATATTATCTATTCGCATAAGAATACCTCACCAATCCTTCCTAAGCCATTGAACCGTCAACAAATTCAGAAGCTTTTTAATGAACTTTTAGAATCTACTGAAAAATTATCCGAAATAAAAAATGCTCCTACTAATAATGCGATATAAACAAACCACCCAAGTCCCCAACGAAATTTTCGATAGCCACTTATCATCCCTTACACATTCAGAACTAAAATTATTACTTTTCATCATACGCAAAACCTACGGATGGCAACTTAAAAATGGCAAGCGTAAGCACCGAGACCGTATTAGTCATTCTCAATTTATCAAATTCACAGGTACATCAAGGAGGAGTCTTCCTTCAACTATTCAATCGCTAATTCTCAAACAGCACATTACAGTAACAGATTATAATGGTGTATTACTTCATACTCCAGAATCAAGAAAAGGCAAGCTTAATATATTCTATGCACCGTTATTTCATTCCTATGTAAATCAAGGTAGTAACCTAGGCAAAAAGAAGCATAAACCAATGCAAATAGGTCTCTATAACAAAACTAAAGAAACAAAACTAAGAGGTAAAAAAGGTATTCAACGTCAAACAGATTGGGAGCGGATGAAAGATATTTTGAATATGAAAAAATTTGCTGGAGATTGATATAGCTATATTAACTTTTATAAAATTGAATACTACAATTGAAACAATTAATACAAGAGAAAGAATTACTCTTTCCAATAATGAAGACCATTGGGTTTGCATCTACAATATCCATACAATGGATATAGGTTTTGCAACCTACGACGCAGATGGTAATTTCTTAGAGCCTTTTCAAGGCTCTTGGTCTGGTCTCTATGCGTGTCAAAGCTGTGGAAGAATTATCGAACAAGAAACGTATAAAGCTGTAGGGAAAAACACAAGATTTAAATCCTACCATAGCACTCTTAATACTGTTTCAAATACTAAATAGTTTATCCCATTATCTCACGTTAAAAGAATATCTCTCTGAGATTTAACTCTCAAATACAGTTTAATTTAACATTACAAAATACTGGACGAAGCAATTTATCCCCTTTCTATCCACTAAGCATTGAGCGACCGCGAAAAAAATTATCCATTTGGATAATATTGAGTATACATTGTAAGTACTAGTCAAGAGGGAGTAAAATTTTATACAATAAAAAAGCCAGCGGAGCATAACCCCGCTGGCAATTTTATTATGACACATTCACATCATCTCCTACGGAGACTACGGAAAGAATCACCACTTGATCAAAAAGACGTTGCCGTCTTACTTAATATGCAAGCCAGTAATCTTGTCCGCTATGAGCAAGGACATCGGAATCCTCCACCAGAATTGCTTCTGACGTATCATATGCTCTTTGACACTTCGCTTTTAGACATTTTAGCACCCTCTTACAAGTACGTCGCCGATACTCTAAAAACAAGAAGCAAGAAACTCATTGCTGAGCTTGAAGCACAGCAATCGCCAAAGAGCATCTATAAATTACATTTTCTAAACGAAATTGTCAATAGATTAAACACCACTGCTCCCTATGAGTCAAGAAGCTAAAGAAACCTCAGAAATAGTCATGGCAATATTCGCCAATGGTCGAGGATTTGGATTAGCGATAATGAAAGATGCTCTTACGGTGGTTAATGCTTATAATGTGACAATACGACAATATCCTATTTCAAACAAGCATGTTTTAAAGCGAATCAAAGAGAAAGTATCTTACTATTTGCCTTCTGTTATTGTACTAGAAGAACCCAAGGGATATGGCTCAAGAAAGTCAAAAAGAGTACAAGATCTTATCAAAAATATAGCAAATTTTTCTAAATCAAAAGATTTAGCAGTTCATCAATACTCACGAAATGACATACGATTTGTCTTTAGTGCATTTAATGCGCACAGTAAATTTGAGATTGCTACAGTTATCAGCGAGAACATTCCAAAGCTAAAAGAGAAACTCCCAGAAAAGAGAAAATCACACAAGGCGGAGAGTTATGCTATTTCAATTTTTGATGCTGTGTCGTTGGCCATTACTCATTATTATCAATCTTAAATTATAAACACCGCAAAGGTGTTTTAAAATTTGTTAATTAGCTAGTTAGAATCAATTAAAGTTTTACGTCTATTTTTAAAATCTGTTTTCCAGGCTATATACTCGGTAATATCTTGATCAATGATTTGGCTACTTGGCATCAATGGAATTGCGGTAGTTCCGCCGTCGTGCTGAGGAACGGAATATTTACTGTACAAACTTAACAAGTAGTCTATATCTGATATCTCAGTAACTGCGTAAGAATATAAATTCCCTTTTTTGAAGTTTATATTCTTTGAAAACCTTTGATACGCCTTATTTGAAAGAACCTCTTCAACTGTTTTTTCTAAAAGCATTCTAAATCGTTTACGAGCTACCTCAAGTTTAATTTCTCGATTATGTACATCAGATATCTGAAGTGAATTATGATCCATTAAAATTCTACGAATGGTAGCAATTCGTTCATCAACATTTTTGGCGAGATATGGTATTTCATCAGATACAATACCACTAATTTCGTTGTACTTTGTAATACCAATAACTTCGCAATCTGTATTGAGTTTATTTTTATGTGTATCAATGAGTAATCTTAAAAATGATAAGTCGTGAGTCAAAACTATTATCTGCCTATCACTTGATAGACCTATAATTTTATCTGAAATTAAATCCCTATAATCCATATCAAGAGAGTTCACAGGGTCATCAAAAACAATTGTATTTTTTCGATTATCTATGGTGCATTCAGCAAGGAAATTTGATAGAGCGACAATTTTTTGTTCCCCTTCACTCAATACGCTATTCATACCCTCTCCTATATCAGAGAAACTACATTTTTGATATGTAGTACCTGAGTCAGTCCGAGTTTTGTTTATACCTACTTTTGTAGCTAAATCAGTATTGAAATCAAACAGATGACTAATAAATTCTTGATGTTGGAGTGCAACAGCTTGAGTAGCCATTAAATCTCCAATTTTCTTAGATATTTGTGTTGTTATTAATTTTGATTTGCAGGTTGAAAGCCACTGCTTATAATGATACTCATCATAATACTGTAAAATTGTTTCTTTTTGATTAAATAATAATTCTTTTGTAAGGAGGTTATTAAATTCAGCAACAAATTTTAATCTATTCTGTGAAAATTCGATATTACTTTTAATTTTTTTATCAATTTTTTCAATCAATTCCTCAATTTTATTGGAAATTATATTTTCTGGAATTACTAAATCCCCACCACTCTTCAAGAACTCTATTAAACTTGTTTGTATTTCTAAAAATAATTCATCAAATTCTTTATAATGCTTATCAAACTCATTTATATATTGAGTTAAATCTGAATAATTTGATAAAGGAGCAACGCTTGTATTTTGTATTGATTTTAACCTCGCTTCTATTTGTCTCCTAACTGTATTTAATTGAGTAGATACATCATTGAGAACAAATTCATTAAATTTTTCTAAACGACTTTGAGCTTCTTCATTTAAATCTTGCTGACATAACACACATTTCTCTAATGACTCACTCGATGGAAATACATGGTCATCGGTTAAATTCTCTTTAATCGCAAAATTCTTAGCAGAATTCCATAAGATACTCCAATGATCTGAACCAAAACCTGAAAGGGTATTTACTGCTCCTATTTCGTTAGTAGCTAAATCATAAGCAGCTTTTTTAAACTCAAATAGTGTTCTTAAATCTTTTATCGTTTGTAAGCTCTCAACATTGTAAACTTCTTCAATATTTTGAAATTGTTGTAGATAATTTTCGACTCTTGCTTTTAATTCTCTTAAAAGTTTAATTTTTTCTTGAGGGTCTTGAGTTTTTAAAAGTTCAGTTAATTCTTCTTTACGTTCCTTATCTTCATCACTAAAAAGTATATAATTATCAACTTCTACACGAGTTTTCGATTGTACCGTTTCATACCAGATTCCCGCAGGTGTAGATTGCAAATCAATTCTTATGATAGGCTTTTGAGTATTATAGGATTGTATTTCTTCATCAAATTTTAAAGATATTTGAGAATACACATCAATAAGTCTTTCTAAGACATCAATTCCTGTTGGTTTATATTCTGTAGGGTTTTCATTATTGACATAAATGTTTCCGCATTCAGAGTCAAAAACAAAAATGGAATTTAATGCAGGATGCGACGGTAAACTTTCGTCCCACTGAAAATCCTGATTAGTTCCATTTTCCTCTATTGTAATCAACACTTCCTGTTGATCTTCACTTACTTTAAAAACATTCTTTTTTAATTCTATCCCTTTATCTCGACTCCAACACAGTTTTTTTAGAATTCTTGAGTAGCTAGATTTTCCAGACCCATTATTACCATATATAACTATAAGACCAGTGTTAGCAAACTGAAGGTCTGCTTCATTATGAAGAGCAGAAATATTTATTGGGTTTTTAATACTGATGAGCTTAGGGTAATCTATACTTGTGGTAGATGCCGTAGGTATATGAGTATTGTTAAGGGGAACAGCGACTAACGTAACGGTATCATCTCCTTCGTCTTTTTTATGCAATTGTGTTAATTCCCCAATATCTGAAATTGATATACTTTGGGAGGTTATAATTCTTCTTAAAGCATCTTGAGTAAAGCTACTTTTTCCAACAGACCATTGTAATATTTCTTGATAAATTGACATAAGATAATTTTCTATTAAGTCTCTGTACAAAAGTAGTATATAGTTTATCTAATTGTTATCAAAACTTTGATATTGTAATTTCCAAAACAAATAATCTTTGTTGAGCAAGTATTTTTTAAATAGCCCAAAAAATACCCACTATTGGTTACATATTTATAGTTTTAATTTCCTAATTTTAAAATCTACTTTTCTGAATTTCAATAGTTAAGCTTGAGTAGAAAATTTTTAAAACATATATTATGTTTACAAAACATACCAACATTTTGTTCTTTATCTGTATTGTTATAGCTGTATCAACTTCCTACTCTCAAGATAAAATCATTGACCAAGGCTTGAAGACCATTAAAATTGATCTAGATTCAGGAACTGTTATAGATGAATTCCCTTTTGATGAGAATATAAATTTAGAGATAACAAGCAAGAAAAATAAATTAATTGATAGTGTTGCTTATTTTGAAGTTGTTTATGTTGAAGGAAAAACAATTCTCGATAATAGTAGATTAAGACGATATGCAAGAAAAATATCTAAAACAAGAGATTCAACAATTTCAAATGCTAAATTTATTCCTATACCACTTGAAGATGGAGATATTAAATATTTAAAAGTTAAAACTAGTGGTCTCTCACCTTATACTTATAGAGGACTTTTAAAACCTTTAAATCCAGATAAAATTTATCAATTCTTATTGACAAAAAGACTCAATAAAAAACAATTAGACACAGTCTATAAAATACTTAGACTTGTAAAAAATGATAGTGCTTCAGTTGCTGAAAAATTATTTTTAAAGGAATTGAAATCTCTTGATGATAACTCATTCTATTTGTTAACTCCCGAAACAATGAGTTCTTTCGAGTTTTTAGAAGATTCGCTCTTGCCAAAAATAAAAAAAATCTATTCCGAATTTTCTAGTCTTAAAAAACAACCTCAAGAAGTTAGCCCAAACGACATAGAAAGCTATATGACTATGTTAGGAAGTAAAAAAATATCGGACATTGAATTTTCTGAGACTATGTTTGGCTTTACTTCAATTGGTGGTGAGAATAATCTTAATGTGTATTTAGGATTAAGAGCAATTGGATCAGATACGATTGCAAACCTTGAAGACTACGGACTTAGAGCAGAGAATATTAAAGCAAGTAATAAAAAGCTTAAAAAGCTCGACAAACAATTTAGAAAATTAATTACTCACAAAGCTACCGACATTAATTTAGCAAAATTCTATGAAGAAAATATCTTAGAAATGAAACACAGTCTTCAGTACAACGATAGTCTTGTTTCTGCCATTACAAAGAAAGCGAATGATACTATCAATACCTATTACAGTTTTAGCGATGTTGTGACTAATTCAACAATAGGTAAACAGGACAAAAAAACTGGTTTAGCATATTTAGTAGCTGATATTGGCTTCGTAAGTGCATTGGGAAAAGATCAAGCTAATGAAACTGAATATATAGGTCGACCATATTTAGGATTAAACTGGCATATATCAGGCTACAACAAAGATAAAAAGGTGTCACAACTAGCTCAAAAACGTTTCTGGGCTCGATTCTCTTTATCCTTTGGTGTAACGATAGGTAAAATAGATGAGGGTGGATATGAAGACCTCTTTGAATCTGTCTCACCAACATTAGGGTTGAATACTCGCCTAGCTAAGAATGTTCGAGTAGGGACTGGTGTCTTATTACTTCGCTATAATAGAAATCCAATTGTAAGTAAAGAAAGTTTGGCACCCTTACCTTATTTAAGTATTTCGTTTGACAGCAACTTTTTTAAAGAATTTGCACTTTTCAATACAATCTTTGGCAAATAAATCTTTCAGCTATGAATAAATTATATATAGTATTTTTTGTTGTTATTTCTTTATTATCATGCTTACCAGAAGAAGTACAATTTGATGACTTAGTAGAATCCATCTCTTTTCCACAAGCAGGTAAATTTATTGCTGACGGTGAAAGTTCAATTAAAGTTGAAGTACGTTTTAAAGAAGATGTAGATATCTCGGATATAAAAGCAGTCGCTATTGTCGACCCTATATATATGTCCCACGCAGATAGCGAAGATGAAGAATACACTCTTGAACCAGAAGTATTTGGCAATGGACGTGTGCGTTCAGAATTTACGGTTATAAGTACAACTAGAGCAGGAAAATTTAATATTAGATTCGATGTTAATCAGTTCCAAAGGATTTACCCTTTAGAATCATTTATATCAATTCCCCATTCTATAATAATAAGTAAATCATCCAATTCAGTACAATCCGGATTTATAGGTGAAGTGACGATTGAAGGACTCATTCTGAATGAGTTTGGAAGAAAAGCATCCCAAGGTGTGAAAGTGAAATTTACAGATGTTTTATCAGACGGCAGTCCAGCGGGAGGAATATTTCGTGCAGAAAATTTAGTTTCAAATAGTGATAGTAAAGTTTCAACTATTTACTCTCCGGGAATTATTTCAGAAGATCAATTTATAACTATTAAAGTAGAGGTACTAGATAATAATGGTAACCTAACGGGAATTAATAATTCAACAGAAATATTTGTGTATTAAGAGTAAAAAAACAGCAATATGTCAAACAATAAAAAGATGCAAGAACTTGCGCAAAAGTTAACTTCTACATTTGAAGAGTTCGGATTCAAAAATGCAAATCTAAATGAGATTTCATTTAGCTATTTACAAGATAATGATAACAATTCAGAAAAATTTGCGAAATTTAATAGAGCAGCGCAATGTAAATTGGTAAGAAATCCTCGTACTGGGGAGTGGGATATTATATGTAACTAAAAATTTAATTTTGCGATAATTTTTACTTATAAACTCAAGTCCTGAATTTGCAAGAAAAGGGATGTGAATATATTTAATAATTGCATTAATTAATTTTTTTAACTTCGATAAAGCAACTATTGTATGGATTTTTAAATCTCCATAAGTTCATTTGGAAAACTTTCAAAAATAAACACTCTATCAAATTTTTCTTTTTTTAATTTCTCTGCAATATGGTCAAATCTATAACCAGAGGATTTATTCCCTATACCTGCTTTCATAACTAACCAATTTTCATCAAAAAATGCATCGTAATCAGTTATTAAACTAGCCTTTCTTGTTATAATTGATTGAATCCACTCAATATCTACATAATCAACAAGAAATTCACCTGCTGACTCCCACGCAGGAGATATTTGAGTAGTAACGTGAATGGAATCTATATACTTATTTTCTCTTGAATTTCTTTTGGTTTTTACTGTAAATTCTCTTCCTTTATTACTAGTGTATATGTTAGATACTGTGTTAAAAATTAAATCGACAAAATAAGCTAAATCGTGCTCTTTTGTGTTCATTTGATAATTTGAAAAGGTAACCCAAACACGAAATGAAGAACCAAATTTTGATATGAATTTTTGTTCAGCATCTTTTATGATTTTCTTTCTAAAAGCTTCAATTTTTTTCTGTCGTGAGTTAATTAATTGGGTTAACTCAATAGAAACTTTTTTATCAATTAAATCAACACGGAATTCTGGTTTTTCTCTATTTTTTATACCTTTCACTAAAAGTCTAAGATGTTTATGGGATACAAACTTCTCAATAACAAATCTTTCCCTTTCTTTCTTTTTTGTGATATAGATTAGCACAAATTAAACTAAAAATTCATTCAGCTTTTCTCTTAATTCCAAAAGTCTTGGTTTCAAGAATTTCTCATTTCTTTTGTAATAGTCTTTAATATGTTTTACATCCTCTTGTCTATCTATTTCTTCACGGAGATTTGTTTTTGGATAACCCGACGTTACATCCGTCATTAACGCACCCAAGAAGAGAATACTTAAGTCTATATTTCTATGTAAAGGTAATTCTTCACTTTGTCTGCTCCATTTCTCTCCCGTATGCCTCCAAACTTTTAGAGAAATCTCATCTTCATCATATTGAGCATTGCCAATAGATAAAGCTCTCACATCTGTATCAGCTCTATACTGAGCATCTATTTTATCGTAATCGTTTACTGATATAATTGGTTTATGACCTAAATTATTCGGTGACTTCATTTTCTATTATTTTTGATTAATATTTCAAATATTTGTAGCTACAGATAAACAATATCTATTTCATCAACAGGCACATTAATTTGTTTTGACAAGTAATCCTTAAACTCATCTTCATCTCTAAAGAAAGTACCTACATCTATTCGATTGGTAATATCATTTTCATTTTCATCGAAAACGGTATCAACTTGATACATTCCACCTGCTCCAGCTCGTTCAGCAGTTTCTGAGTCTATTCCTATACTATAAGTTGGCATATGATTTTAATTTAAAATTAATAATGTTTACAATTTAACTAAATTCTCTTTCTTAGTATATTCGTGAGTTTAAATTAAACTGAGTAAAATTTAAAAAGTTAAGCTTATCAAGCTCTTAAAGATTTCTATACATCAAATTTTAAGTCATTTATGCCAAAACCTAAAAAGTTGTTATTCTCCGTTGAGGAAATACTTAAGGAAATTTATAGTGATAGTATATCTGAAACTATAGAGAAATTAGAGGAATATGGTTTAGTTGAAGTATTTAATTCAAAACTAAAATATCTAAAAACGAAGCTAAAGAGGGACGACCATTCAGCTATAAATCTAAATGTCTTCTCTATTTCATTATTAAAATCAATTAATGATATAGTGCTTAAGGCAGGGTTAAAATTTACATACCCTAAAATTCCCTTTCAACTTTATTCTTTCTATCTCAATCAAAATTGAGGGTTAAGGTAATTACATTTTAAATTCATGCGAAATAATATATCTGTGCTATCAATATTGTTTTAAATTTAAGCTAAGGATTTTTCAGCATTAATTTTTTGTAAAGATCTATTGGCATCAAACCAATTTCTCTTCTGCGGACGTCCAAATTTTTTCTATCTTCAGTCTCCGCTAACTCAACAATGTTATTTATATAATCAACATTTTTAAATTGAGTTCCATAGAGTTGTTTTTCTCCATTATTTACTTTAATCCTATCGTACAAATAAGCAAAATTTTCAGCTTCAAGATCACCATTTTTTACTGCTGCTTCAATATTATTTAATTGTGATTTTTGCCATTCTTTATCACTATCAGAATGTTGTATGATAAAAAATATTCCATCCATGCCATCTTTCCCAATTAGTTGTTTAGTTGGAAATCCAAATTCCTTAAATATTTGTTTTAGTCTATCTCTATTTCTTGCATCTACATCAACACTGTTGTCTTTAATTATCTGAGTAGTATCAATATTATATTTTTTAATAATATCTTTCATTATGTTTCTACGAATTGCTTGATCGTCCACATACATTTTTATTATTTCTCTTTGTATTGTTCTATTACCAACTTTCTCCTTAGAAACAGCCAAACAAGGTTTTATGTCAAATTTCAAATCTTTTTCACATATCGCAACCAATATTTCTGGAGATTGGTCGTTCAAGATTTTTGTTATTTCATTATCTTTTCCTAACTCGGCTTTAACATTAAGACCTACTGTTAAAAACTTTACATCCATCTCTTTAGAATATTTTATCAAAGAATCAAACTGAAAATCAGCCATTTCATATTTTTCGTCCATCGAGCTTTCAACCATTCTCCAGCCAAGTTTCCAAATCTCATCTTTGTCCATCTTATATTCTAAAGTGTGTTTGCATGAAGAAATTAACATCGCATTAATAAGGATGATTATCAATGCATATCTCTTATAATTAATCATAAAGTTATTTTAATTTTTTAAATTATAAAATTACATTTTTTAATAAAGGTTAATGTTATACAAATTTTTATGTAAATTGACATAAATTCATAACGTTTTAACAAAATAGGTGGAAGCCGAAAAGCCTTAATAGAGTAGGTAGAACTAAATTTATTTTTAATATGAAAAAATTAGAAAGTCTAAAAGATTCCAAATTTGAACTTAATCAACAAGAGATGCAATCTGTACAAGGTGGATCCATTACTGGGCATTATGTAAGCACTAACGAACGTGATTGTGCTGATTTTGTTCAAACGGATTGGTGCATTGACCTAGAAGATTAATTAACTAAAAACAAATAATCATGAAAAAATTAGAATCAATAAAAGGATCAAAATTCGAACTGTCTCGGACTGAAATGAATCAAATCGAAGGAGGAACGGATCCAAATTACTCATACAAGAGTACAACTACTATTCTATCTGGTGGAGAAACCAGAACGGATTTAACCGCTTATGATGTATGTTTTGATCTTTAATAAAACAATTTGCTAATAAATAAAGGGTCATTTGTAATGGCCCTTTATTTATTAGAGTATTTAGCAAGTGAGAGTTGTATTAACAATTTCAACAATAAAATATGATTTTAATAATAAGTCAATCTCATAATGAGCCCTCTACCGATAACGTTATTGATTGGATTGACTATCTGAATATGTCCGTCAAAAGAATCAATGGTATTGATTTTTACAAAAATTTAGAGATTAATATTGATAATGAAAAATCATATTTAAAAATTAAAAATATTCCCTTAGAAAAAATAAAAGTAATTTGGTTTAGACGATGGATAACAAGAGAAAATGTCAAAGATATTTTCATTGAAAACAAACAATCTGATAGATTGAGGCAGAGAATCAATACATTTCTCAAGAATGAATTCAACGAACTAGCTTCATTTTTTTTTGAATGGATACCAAAAGAAATTCTTTTTGAGCGTATTTTTGATAAGGATATAAATAAACTGTCAGTAATCTATAAGGCTTCAGAGTTAGGCTTGGAGATACCAAAAACATTTATAGGAACTAAAAAGAATGATTTTAAAGAATTACTAAAAAAACAAAAATTAATTGTAAAAGCAATTTCAAATGCTCCTACATTTGATGTAGATAATGAAACTTTTGTTGGCTACACAGAAAAAATAAAAAAAATCCCATCTGAACTTGGTGATTTTTTTGCTCCATCATTAGTGCAAAATTTAATTGAAAAAAAATATGAAATTAGAGCCTTTCTTCTGAATAATACTTTTTATTCTATGGCCATATTTTCTCAAAAAGACAAACAAACATCATTAGACTTTAGAAAATATAATTGGGATAATCCAAATAAAATGACTGCTTTTAAATTGCCAGCAAGTATTGAAGATAAACTTTTAAAATTAGCAAAACATTTTCAATTGAATACTTGTTCTTTTGATCTTATCAAAACAATTGATAATAGATACATATTTTTAGAAGTGAATCCGGGTGGTCAGTTTGGAATGGTAAGCCACCCGTGTAACTATTTTTTAGAAAAAAAAATTGCTGAGAAATTAATCCAAAGATGTAACTAAGCATGAAAGATAAAATATTAAAAAAAATTGATAAAAAAGACTATAGTAAGATGAATCTTATTAGTTTAAATTTGACGCAACCTTATACATACAGTTCTCATACTATTTATAATAAAAGCTCTATTCAAAGTAGTTTTCACAATAGCCAAGATTTAAAAGGAGGGATATTCTATAAAAAAACCAGTAAACTTTTAAGGTAAGACTATGATTAAACATGATAAAGATGATTATTTCATTCTGTACTCAAATTGTGTTCCTGTCAAAGGTGCGATAAGGAGCGTCATTTGCGATTTACAAATAGGGAAATACTTCTACATACCTAACGATTTGTTTATTTTACTCAAGGAATCCAAGAGAATGAAATTGAATGATTTAATTGAACAATATGGTGTAAATAATAGTGAAATTATAAATGAGTATTTGGAATATCTATTAGAGAATAATTTAGGCTTTATAGATTCTGAACCAGAATTATTTCCAGCAATGAATTTAGAATGGGATTACCCATCGAAAGTAACTAATGCTATATTTGACGTAAATGAAAAATCCCTTATAAAAGTAAATTATAAGAAAGCTTTTAGAGAGCTAAGTGAATTAAATTGTCATTGCTTACAAATAAGATTTTTTTCCAAAATAGGGTATGAAAAACTAAATGACCTATTGACTTTATCTTTTGATAGTAGGATTAAAGAAATAAGACTTTTTTTAAAATTTAATAAGGATGATTTTGAAAGTATATCTACTAATTTTATAAATGAGCATTCTAGAATTACGGAAATTATTTTCTTTGATTCAGGTAGAGATGAAACTGAGAAAATTCAAGGAGTTAATTTCACCTTTTCAAGTAACCCTAATATAACATCTGAAGACTGTGGGCAAATATGTCACAGCACTTTCAGTATAAACATACCCCATTTTACTGAATCGTTAAAATACAATAGCTGTTTAAATAGAAAGATTTCGTTAGACGAGAAAGGTTCTATTAAAAATTGTCCTTCTCATAATGTTATTTATGGAAATATAAATGAAGATTCATTTGAAGAAGTTTTGAATCAGCAAAAATTTCAACATCTTTGGAAATTAAAAAAGGATGATATAGCTATTTGCAAGGACTGTGAGTTTAGATACATCTGTACTGATTGCAGAGTGTTTCTCAATGATGAAACAAATGATTTGTCAAAACCTTTAAAATGCACTTATGATCCTTACTCTGCAAAATGGAATTAAATATCTAGTTGTACTTTTATTTATTTCTTGTTCCGAAAATAGGATTACATTCTATGAGCTTCAAGAGTATAAAGGTGATAAAATCGAGATTCAAGAATACTATACTGATGATGAGAAAGGTTCTTTAGAATTAAGGGCTGTTCAAGCAAGTTTGAGGGGCGAGTATCGTAAATCTCTTGATTTAACATCTAAATTGTTTTCTGAAAATAATTTGAGTGATAATGAGAATCACTCCTCAATAGTTCCATATTTGAAAAGTAAAATTTCTGACATCACAACCGACGAGGAAACTAAACTTAAACTAGAGAAATTACTAAAATGGTATCAAGGCATTGAAACAGATTCTATTTTTAAAAACTTTAAAAATAAAAGTGCATTAAATGCAATTAATCAAGATTCAAGAAAGTATCATTTTACATTAATAAATGAAGCTCATTATTCTCACCAACATCGTTCATTCACCAATAGTTTATTAAAACCCTTATGGGAGAATGGATATCGTTATTTAGCATTGGAAGGAATAGGATATGATAACTATATCCAAACTAGAGGTTATGCAGTTAATAATTCGGGTTATTATACAAGAGAATCATCTTTTGCGAATTTAATAAGACATGCCTTGGAAATTGGATATATAATTGTCCCGTATGAGTCAAGAACTAAAAATACGGGAAGTAGTAGAGATTTTGAACAGGCAGAAAACTTAATTAATGCTACTTATAAAAATGATAAAAATGGGAAAGTTCTTGTTCATGCTGGATATAGCCATATACGTGAAATTGGCGACAGAGGTTACGTGCCATTGGGAGCTCAACTAAAGAAGCTCATAAATATGGATATATTAACCGTAGATCAAGAAGTGATGAGCGAACGTGGAAATCCTAATCAAGAAAATTCATATTATAAATTTGTATTAAAGAATTTTGAGATTAAGGAACCTACCGTTTTTTTAAATCCACAAGAAACATATTTAGTAGATCCTATTAACGAAAACGGAATTGATATTCAGATATATCAACCTAGGACAAGTTATGTTCTAAATAGACCAGAGTGGTTAATAAATGATACAAATGCTATATATCCATTGCCTAAAAACATTACCATACTAAAAGGCTATTTTGTTCAGGCAATAAAAGAAGAAGAATTAGAATTTGGAGGTATTCCTTACGATCAATTTGTAATTGATGCTGACGAAAAAGGTATAATTTTAGAGAAAGGTATGTATGTCTTGAGGATATTTAATCCTGATGGTCATCTAAAGAAAATTTCTAAAATAAAGATAAATTTCTAAATTGAAAAAATTCCCACATTTTAAACAGTTAGACGGAAAAGACTGTGGTCCTACTTGTTTGAAAACGATAGCAAAGTTTTACAATAAAACGATTTCTTTGCAATATATAAGAGAAATTTCTGAGACGCAACGTTCAGGTAGTAGTCTTTTGAATTTAAGCAATGCATCTGAAAAATTAGGATTTAGGAGCCTTGGAGTTAAGTTTTCTGTGAATGATTTAAAAGAGGCGCCACTTCCTTGTGTTGTCCATTGGAATAAGAATCATTATGTGGTTCTGTATAAAATAAAAAAAAATAACTTCTATATTTCTGATCCCGCACACGGTTTATTAAAATATAATGAAACGGATTTTACAAAGGGTTGGATTGGTAATAACGCTACATCAAAAACAGAGGAAGGGATTGCATTGTTGTTAGAGCCAACACCTAATTTTTTTGATTCTAAATACATAAAAAAAGATAAGTCATTAGGGTTTAAATTTTTATCAACTTATCTTTTTAAGTATAAATCATTTATTTTTCAGCTTATTATAGGACTTTTGGCGGGTAGTTTACTCCAGCTCATTTTTCCTTTCTTAACACAGAGTATTGTTGATGTCGGGATAAAAAATCAAGACATCAATTTTATATATTTAATACTTATTGCGCAAGTATTTCTTTTTTTGGGGCGTACTGCCGTTGAAGTCATTCGTAGTTGGATATTATTACATTTAAGTACACGAATTAATATATCGCTTATTTCAGATTTCTTTATCAAATTAATGAAATTGCCAATTGCCTTCTTTGACACGAGGATGACTGGAGACATTTTACAACGTATTAACGACCATAAAAGAATAGAACGTATTCTAACTACCTCTTCTTTAAATGTATTATTCTCTATGGTTAATCTCGTCATTTTTGGATTGGTATTACTGTATTACAATATTTCCATTTTTTTAATTTTTGTTGTTGGTAGTGTCCTCTATTTTTTATGGATTGCTATCTTCTTAAAAAAAAGAGCAGACTTAGATTACAAGCGTTTCTCTCAAGTAAGTCAAGAACAAAGTAAAGTGATTGAGCTCATTAATGGAATGCAAGAAATAAAAATGCACAACGCTGAAAAACAAAAAAGATGGGGGTGGGAATATTTACAGGCACGATTATTTAAAATCTCAATTGAAGGACTGGCACTAGAACAATATCAAAGTGTTGGTTCTGGTTTTATTAATGAACTTAAAAATATTCTAATTACAGTGCTTGCTGCAAAACTCGTCATTGATGGATCAATTACGCTAGGTATGATGTTGGCTATTACCTATATAGTCGGACAATTAAATTCTCCAATTAGTCAACTAATAAATTTTGTGCGTGAGTTGCAGGATGCAAGAATATCCTTAGATCGCTTATCAGAAATACATAACAAAGAGGATGAAGAAAGTGAAGATAGGGCAAAAATTCACGAAATTCCGCTAGATGCCCATTTTAATATCGAGAACGCATCTTATAGGTATACAGGGTCGGACTTGTTAGTTTTAAAAGAGTTAGATTTAATCATTCCCGCTAAAAAGATTACAGCCATTGTAGGAACTAGCGGTAGCGGAAAAACAACCTTGATGAAGCTACTACTTAAATTTTATGATCCAATAAGCGGCAGTATAAATATTGGCAATTATGACCTTAAGAATATTTCACAAAAGACATGGAGAGGTCAATGCGGGGTTGTCATGCAGGAGGGCTATATTTTTAATGATAGCATTGCTAACAATATTGCTATTGGTCATGATTATATCGATAAAAATAAATTAGCACATGCCGTCGATTTAGCGAATATTCAAGAATTTATTGAGACTCTCCCCTTGTCTTACAACACCAAAATAGGGATGGAAGGCGTAGGTTTAAGTACGGGACAAAAACAACGTATTCTAATTGCGCGCGCAGTATATAAAAACCCAGATTTTTTATTTTTTGATGAAGCAACTAGTGCGCTGGATGCTCACAATGAAAAAATAATTATGGAAAAGCTCAATATTTTCTTTAAGAATAAAACAGTTGTTGTCATTGCACATAGACTTAGTACTGTAAAAAATGCAGATCAAATTGTTGTTCTAGAAAGAGGAAAGATTATTGAAACTGGCACTCACCAAGAATTAGTTAATTTAAAAGGAAGTTATTTCACTTTAGTAAAAAACCAATTAGAATTAGGAAAGTAATATGCCAGATAATTTAGACGAAATAGAATTAAGAAGTGAGGAGGTTCAAGAGATTCTGTCCAAAGTTCCTCATTGGATGATACGTTGGGGAAATGTATTATTTCTAAGTTTAATTATAATGGTTTTGGCTTTGTGCTGGTTTGTAAAATATCCAGATATTATATCCTCACAAGCTATTATTACTACTCAAATTCCTCCTCAAAAGGAATATGCTAGAATTACAAGTAATATTGATACTATATTGGTAAAAGATAATGACACTGTCCAACAACATCAACCTCTCGCAGTTTTAGAGAATACTGCAAAATATGAAGATGTGTTTTTATTGAGATCTATTTTAGATACATTAAGAATAAATAATAAATCTTTTAATTTTCCTATCGAAAGTATTCCAGTTTTATTTTTAGGGGATATTGATTCAGATTTTGCATTGTTTGAGAACAGTTTTATTCAATACAAGTTAAACAAAGAATTACAGCCGTTTTCTAATAAAGCTGTTGCGAATAGGTTTTCAGTTTCAGAATTAAAAAGAAGATTGGCAAATTTGAATGCTCAAAAAGAACTGAATGCCTCAGAATTGAGTTTTAAAGAAAAAGATTTGAAAAGGAACGAGTCCTTATTTCAAAAGGGAGTGATTTCTGCGATGGAATATGAAAACAAACAATTAGAGTATTTACAAGCAGAACGCAATTATAAGAGTATGAGCGTGTCTGTTTCTCAGATTAGAGAAGCTATTAATAATGCCTCTAGCAACCTTAAAGGAACCGAGATAAATAAAACTAAGGAAGAGATGGTATTACTAAAAAACGTAATTCAATCCTATAACCAATTAAAAAAAAGTATCAAAGATTGGGAAATGAGATATCTTCTCCAATCAAATATTAATGGAAAAGTTACCTTTCTCAATTTTTGGACAGAGAACCAAAATGTTAATCAAGGCGACCTTGTTTTTACAATAATCCCAACAAAAAATTCATCATTTATTGCAAAATTAAAAACTCCTGCTCAAAATTCTGGCAAAATTCAACTTGGTCAAAAAGTGAATATTAAAATAGAAAATTATCCTGACGCTGAGTTTGGAACACTCCAGGGAGAAGTGGTTCATATTTCTCTTATCCCGGATACAGAAGGGTTTTATCTTATCGATGTAAGCCTCCCATCTACTCTTATTACTTCTTATAATAAACAAATAGAGTTTAAACAGGAAATGCGAGGAGTTGCTGAAATTATTACTGAAGATTTAAGGCTTATTGAGCGCTTTTTTTATCAGTTTAAAGAATTAGTTTCACGTTGATAAATTTGTTACGCCTCTCATAAATACTTGATAGATCAGCTGAGACCCTTTTTAATTGTCTATTGCAAAGCTTCCACAATTTGAGAGTGATATCTGTTTATTGTTGTATTTAGTCTTTCAGTACATAGCATTAGGTTTTTTCTAACCCTATCTTCTCCTACGTGAATTTCAATAGCAATTCGATTAGCTAGATTATCAGAAATCCCCGAGCACATTTTCAATACAAACCTCATTACGTACCATCTGTTATGAGATCGCCCAAGTTCTGCGGCAGTTAAAACAGCCATGGATTTGACTTCTAAGTCATCGCTTAGATTATAAGCAGTATGAATATGTCCGATTAGTACATCACAGTAATCGAATACGAAATTTTTGGAATTTATCCATTCGAAATATTTTAATATAAAGCGTTTCCATAAATATGAATCAATTTCATAACTGCGTTCAATAAAGCTTGAGTTTAATTCGTAAAAAATTGGATCTTCAGCTTCTGCGGTATGCTCGATATATATCAAAAAGGCATCAAAATTTTCTAAAGTCCAATCTTCAATTTTTGGAATTTCTTCAATCCATTTAGTAGTTACAGCAGCAACATCTTTAATCACATCTGTTTTTGCCAAATAACCTAAGAGAACGTTTCTCAAAACCCCTACATCTTTAAATCTCCTTTTTATATTCTCATCTGTACACTTTTCAAGAATTATTCCCACTGGTCCATTCGTGGTCAATTTACCATAAGGGATTCTTGAGCCTCCATCAAAAATATCGTGTAATATTGCACCGAAGGAGTAAATATCAGCATGATGTGTCACTCCATGAAAATTTGTATGTTGCTCTGGAGCCATATACGGAGTAGAACCAGCACCAAAACCGTCTGATGTTACAAATGAAGTTGTTAATTCAGAATCCGAAGTAATTAAACCCATATCGGCTAACTTCCATCTTCCATCATGAAATAAGATATTTCCTGGCTTCAAATCCCTATGAGTAAACCCAAGGTCGTGTAAGCTTTCTAGACTATTTAAAATATCCGCTAAACCTTCGGGAATTTCGAAATTTGATTTAGCCTTTATAATTTCATCTGAAAAAACCTTTTCAGCTAACGGCATTAAAAACCAAGGTTCACTACCTTCTAAAAATGGAAAAAGAATGGGAATAAAAAATTCTGGACTAAGTTTTTCCTGTATTTTAACTTCACGGGAAAATCATCTTTTTAATTTATCCAACAGTTCAGGAGTCATCTTTTCCTTTAACATTGGTCGAAAAGTTTTTCTAGCTAGGTGGCTGGCTCCCATCTTCCATTAACACCTCGTGAACAACGCCAAAACCACCCGAATGTATTTCTCTAATTACTTCAACTATTTTCATTCACGAAATATAGTGATAAATCTTCTAGTTTGAGAATACAAATTGATCCATAACCATCTTTATTTTTAACAAAATTACCGTTATCAATACAAATAACATTACGCTTTTCTTGGACTTGTTTAATTATTTCATCTTGTGCGATTGGAGAGTGACCGTGAATTACAATTCTATTGCCTAACCAATTTTCATCAAAAACATCTTCCCAATTTCTCAACCAAAGAAGACTATATTCGTCGGATAGAGGTTTATCGATTTTCATGTTAATCCCCGCATGAACCATTATAAAATTTTCAATAATTAGATAAGGTTTCAGGTTTTTCAAAAACCCTATATATTTAGATGGAATAGGTTCAATTTTAGAAGTCGAAAAACTTTTCAAAGTGTCTTTGCCACCATTCTTCATCCATGTCACTTTAGCAGTAGTATCCTTAAGAGAGTCAATCATCATTTGTTCATGATTTCCTTTAAGACAGGTAACATTTAATCCAGCCTCAATCATTAGGAAAATTGTGTCAATAACACCTTTACTGTCTTCGCCTCGGTCAATCATATCACCCAAAATTATCAATCTATCGGTTTTCTTAAAATTTATAGATTTAAGTGCCTTTCTGAATAGAGAGTTGTTTCCGTGAATATCTGAAATAAGGTATGTATTCATAGTTTGTTATCAAACATTTTACAAAGATAGAATATATAGAATGATTTAAAGTGAAACACATTTCATTAAATAATACCCGTTATTATTAATAAATTTATTGAATTATTTACTCAGCATCAACAACTCATTCACAAGAATCTCAGTCGTATAATTCTTCTTACCCTCTGTGTCTTCCCAAGAACGGTTCGTTAATTTACCTTCAACGGCAATTTCTTGCCCCTTAGTGACATAGTTCTCTACAACATTGACTAAACCACCCTTCACAATTATATTATGCCAATAAGCACGCTCAACCTTGTTTCCGTCTTTATCTTTATAACTATCATCGGTAGCCATAGAGAATTTAGCCATTTTGTTTCCATCTTTGAAAGTTACTATTTCTGGATCTTGTCCTAATCTTCCAATTAACTGTACTTTGTTACGTAATGCATTCATAATTTTTAATATTTAAAGGATTATGAATTCGTGGGTCGTAGCCCATGAATTCTATTATTTTTTTTACATTCTTTTGTTGTGGTTGGCTCTCGCCATATTCCCATTTGTAGATGGTGGATTCGTAGACGTTCAGTTCCATTGCCAATTCATTAGTGCTATAGCCGTGAGAAAGGCGGTATTGTCGTATATATTCACCAAACGAGCTTGCCACTGATGGGTAGTCTTTAGGCAACCAAACGGCCTCCAATTCGATTTCGCAAATGGTCAACGATGTGGTGCCAATAAGCGCGCTCCACTTTTTGCCCGTTTTTATCCTTGTAACTATCATCTGTAGCCATACTAAATTTGGCCATTTTGTTCCCATCTTTTAGGGTTACAATTTCAGGTTCTTGACCTAATCTTCCAATCAACTGTACTTTGTTTCTAAGTGCGTTCATAATTTTAAATTTTAATGTTAAACAGTTAAGATTCATTAATAATGTCAAACGATTATCATCCGACACTGCAAACATATTACGACTTCAAAATCCAATTCGGTAGTTACGCACTTACTATCGTTTGCAAATGTTTGTAATCGTTTGTTTTCTTTTTATCCACTAAAAAACAGGTAACTATATACAAGTTTACACTAGAAAGTAAAGTTGAATTTCGCCAATTGGAATATGGCTTTTTTTTGAAGTATGCAAGTTGTTTAATCTATGATTGTAATACCGCTGATTCAGTAAAACAGAGCATAAGCTTTTGCTGATATTTTAATATCAAATTAAATTCTTACTTGTCATTGAACGTGAGCATCGTTAATACTATCCCTTGGGGCTTAGTCCTAACTAAACGGTCAAAACCGATGCAGAGTTATTGGTGCAAAATTCACCAATAACTATTACTCTTTTTTATGGTCTTTTGGGTTCCAATCTAGACCTTTTTTTAGTTTTTGGTTGTATTCTGATAATTCCTGTTCTTCAAAATAGCCTCTATCTATATTTAGATTTCTGAATTTCATAAATAAATCAAAGGTGTTTCCTCCCTCTTGCAACCACTTTAAAACAACATTGAACGCTATTTCAAGATGGGTTGAAATATAAGCTTGTCTACTGTCAGCGCCTCTTTTTCCAGTTTCGTCTTTTTTGTGTCCTCCAGTTAAGAATATAATCTTTTCTTCACGAACAAAACGCCTAACTTCACTATTCTCTTTTCCTTTTGGTAAATGAGTTTTTAAAATACCCTCTATAGCATAATAAACCTTGTAAGCCTTTTCTGGGTCTTGAACATCGTCCACTAAATCGATTTGAAAAATATCTTCTTTAAAATCATCTTCAAGACCTAACTGAAAGCCTTTGTTTCTATCAGCTTCTTCTGCGAGTTTTTTAATTTCGTCTATGTCGTTCGCCTTATTTTTTATTTGTTTTTTCATAATTTATTAGTTTGATACCTTTTCGATTATTTTTTCTATTTCCTGCATTGGATTATCTGATGTCCAGATATTAGTTTTTAATGGATCTAGAGCGGGCTTAGAACTTATTAAATATTTATTAAATTTTCTGTACAATGAATTTTTTTTGGTTTCTGGTTGGTCATATATATAGAAACCATATATGATTGAACTGTGAACACCATGTTCTTCAGCATACATAGAAACAACGTTTTCGTTTCCTATATTACTCTCAATATATCTGAGTTTTTCATCTGAAAACAACATTGTTCTAGCAAACATGTTAGCTCTGTCTTCATTAAGCAAAAGTAAATCCAATGCGCCAGAGAGATGATATTTATTTGTTTTCAACTCATCTAAATCATATAGAATATGACACAATTCATGAAATAGGGTAAACCACGCCATGTCATATTTCCCATAATAATCTGTTATAACAATACAAGGTTTACCATTAACAATAAATGTAGCACCTTTAACTGAGGTTTTAGAAACATACTTTTGTACAATAACAGTAACACCAACAACATAAAGCGCTCTCACTACAGTTTGAAAACCTACTGTTTCTAATCTGGTGTAAGGCCTTATTTTTGGTATTAGCTTTTTTAAATCATCTAAATCAAAATCATTTGGATTTCCAATTTTTTCAAGTTGCGTATAAGCAGATTTAACCCAGAAAATATTCATTAAATCATTCGAAGAACGTTTTGATTTACTAAATAAAGGTTGTGCAACAAGACCGTTATAATCAAAAATGGATTCAATATCAAAAAATTTTAATATTCTATTTTCAATATATTTAAAATCTGTTTTTGTTTTTATAAACCCTATTGACTTAAGCCCATCTAAATCAAAGTTTTTGACAATAAAGTTTGCTTTTTTTATTTCGTCAAGTTCTCTAATAGATTCTTCTTTAAGTCCCGATAAATAAACTTTAACTGTATCTTCTAAATCTAATTCTAAAAAACTATTAATCTTAACTATTGAAAGAAGATCAACTTTTTGATTGTCTCCATTTAATATTCTATTTAGAGTGTCAATGTTAATGCCTACTAGCGTTGACAATTGCCTATCTGAACTAATGCCAAGTTCATCTTTTTTGTTTTCGATAAGATCGTGTAAAGATCTATTACTGTTAATCCCAAGTATTTCGTAAAGTGTAGATAGGTTAGTGGTAGAACTCATAATGTCTCATTTTTGAGATACGAATATAAGGAATTATAACATATAATACGCTTATTGTCTCAAAAATGAGACATTATGATATTAACTGTTTGTAAGTAACTCTATTCTCTAGGTTATTCAGAAGTAAATTAAATCTACCTGCCTCAGTATTGGTGCGTGAATTATATCTAAATACAAACTCGTCAACATATAATTGTAGATGCTTTTTAGATGTAAAATGATATACTCCAAATATACCACGTTTTAGTATTGACCAAAAGCCCTCTATTGTATTTGTATGTATTCTACCCTGCACATATTCATGCTTACTATGTTTTACAAATTGGTGGTCATAGATACGCTGTAAAGACTTGTAAGAAGTGTATTCGTCTGTATATAGTGTAGCACCCTCTTTTACGTTTTTGATTATCTCACGTGATAAAGATGCGGTTGTGGTATCTTTTACAACTGTAGCAACAACTTTACCGTATCTCTGCACCATTCCAAGTACAGGCGTTTTATCATCACTAGTGCCACGAGTTTTTTTGTTTGCGTGGCGATTCTTATTCTTGCCACCTACAAATGTTTCGTCAGCTTCAATTTCTCCTTCCATTTGCTCGTTAGCATCAATACCAAAACATTGGCGTATTCTACCCAACATAAACCAAGCTGATTTTTGCGTAATATCAAGGTCACGACCTAACTGTAATGAAGATATTCCTTTTTTGTGTCCTGTAACCAACCAAATAGCAAGAAACCATTTTTGTAATGGCAATTTAGTATTGTCAAAAATTGTGTTGGTCTTTACATTAAAGTATTTTCCTGTCTCTTTGCACTTGTACTTATTTCCCTTGCAGTCATATACCTTAGAATCGGCATCAAAAGGGCTTATAACGTTACCATTCCATCTTATTTCTTCTAAGTGGTCTATACAAGTCTGCTCGTCTGGGAACGCTTGTATCAGTTCTAAAATGGATTTGAAGTCTTGGTTGATCATAGTGCAAGTATTATTACACTACAAATATAAGTAGTTAATTACACTTAAACTATTTATTTGGTGTAAATAAAGCATAATAATTAAAATTGTTAAGAACTGTGTGAAAATGTTGATAAATACATAAAAGAATCATAAAGCATCTTTATGATTCTTGTTAAAATTACCTTAAATTTGTAATATAAATCGACCTTTATTATGAATAATGATCAAATAAAACCAAAGACAATTAGGATTGAACCTAGTCTTTTGAGGAAGATTGAAGATATGTCTCGTAGAGAAAACAGAAATTTCAACAACATGGTTGAAACTCTTTTAATGCGAGCCACAAGTTCTTTGGAATAATATATGTACATTTGCAGTATCAATTTAGTTAAATTAGATATTCAGGTATGAGTCTCCAATAATACCTAGTCAGTATTGTTGGTTTTCTTTTTGTTTTACCTGTTTTTTTTGATTTAAAAACATTAAGCCCTGCTATCCCTATAGTGGGGCTTTTAGTTGTCAAGTATTTTGACAATGGCTTCGATGCGATGTGAGCTTAATATCAGAAGCTTTAACCGCTCACGTAATACTTGAATATTTATGCAGACTAAATTGATAAATGGTACATTACATAAATTGGTATTTAGAAGATACAAAGTTGGAAAAAATGGGGTTAAAATTTACCCTAAGAAAGCCAAATGCTTTGCCTTCTGGATTCCAGTATTGTAATGTATAGGAAAGTGGTTTGACGGCCGCTTATAAGGGACTTAGGGAGTCCCTTTTTTTATTTAACGCTAATATATATTGTTTGTTGCAATCTGCAAGAAAAAATTTCAAAAAAATGCTTTTTTAACACTTTTTAGTGTTTTTTATCGATTATTTATAATCATTAAAAATAACTTAGGAGTTTTTTTGTCTTTTCAACACCTAAATTTAAACATTTTATCTTTATAAACAAAATAAATTTACGTTGGTGTAAAGAGGTATATAGTTACCAAAAAACAGTTGTTTATATTTTTTTAAAAACTTCGGAAATTTTAAACGTTTTATATTTCCGAAGTTAATTTTATGCAATTTCCTACCCTCAAAAACCATAAGTATCATTGTAACTCTATGAAAAACCTATAATTTTTTTACTATCTTTAATAATTCAAAATTACTTACAATGAACACATCAAATGAGTGGACCAGAGACGTCCTTGAAGGTTATATTTTTATCTATGTGGCAAACGTAGATTTTAAAGAAAGTTATGAAGAGCGTGAAATAATAAGTGATAAAATTGATGCCGAAACTTCTGCCAGATTACACCGTGAATTTGCCAAGGATAACGATTATGAAAGCATTACTAAAATACAAGATGCCATCGCTCGTTTGGGCTACACCGAAGATGAAAAAGAACAACTTATCGAAGACGTAAAAGAACTCCTTACAGCAGATGGCGAATATGACGCCGCTGAGCAAAGTGTGTATCTTGCCTTGAGAAGAATTATCACATAATACGCTTACTAAACCATCCCCTACGAATACTAAAACACCCCTAATTATCCTTGGGTTTGAAATTACATTTGGTCAAAACAAATAGTAATCTCAAAAAATCAAACCCATGAAAAATCTCGTTCTCTTATCAATTCTTTTAGTTTCGGTAGCTAGTTTTGGTCAATACCAAGCTACTCAAAATAACAATCAAAAAACCGAAGCTCCCTATCTGGAAATTTCCGAAGCAAACGCCAATATCCCTTTGCTTTCTACAAAAACAGATGTGCATATCACCGGCACCATCGCCCGCGTAAAACTCACGCAAGTATATCACAACGAAAGTACTACGGCCATTGAGGCTAATTATGTGTTTCCCATGTCAACACAGGCCGCAATTCATGACATGAAAATGAAAATAGGCGAACGTGTTGTCAACGCTAAAATATTTGAAAAGCAAAAAGCAGAAAAGGTTTACAACGATGCCGTAAAAGAAGGAAAGCGCGCAGCTAAACTTGATCAATCTCGTCCCAATGTTTTCCAAATGAAAGTTGGAAATATCATGCCCGGCGACCGTATTGCGATTGATATGTATTATACTGAAATGTTAGCGCCATTAAACGGCGAATATCAATTTGTAGCTCCCGGAGTGGTGGGGCCAAGATTTACGGGCGAAAATAAAAGCGGAGAAGAAACTTTTAACCAGCCATACACCAAAAAAGGAATTGCAGATACGTTTGCTTTTGACATGAATGTGAGTATCAACGCGGGAATTACGATTCAAAATGTGGCGAGTTCATCGCACAAAATAAATGTTACCTACCCCAAAAATGACCAAGCGACGGTTTTTCTTTCAAAAAGCAATACAAATCCAGCCAACAGAGATTTTATCCTTAACTACACTTTGAGAGGCAACGCCATCTCCAGCGGACTCCTTTTATACGAGCACAATAATGAAAATTATTTTGCCTATATGATGGAACCACCTGCACAAGTTCAGGAGAAAAATGTGACCGCTAGGGAGTATCTTTTTATTGTGGATGTTTCTGGATCTATGAACGGGTATCCATTGGACGTTTCAAAAAATTTAATGCGAAATCTGCTTTGTAATTTACATCCGGACGACACATTCAATGTCCAACTGTTTGCTTCAAGTTCAACAGTATATAGCAGTCTTCCAGTTACCGCAACCGAAACTAATATTGAAAACGCCATCAAATTTTTAAGTCAAGGACAAGGCGGTGGTGGTACCGAATTATTGAGCGCACTCAACGTTGCCTACAATTTACCTCGCGCCGATGCTGGAAGTGCGCGCTCCATGGTCATAATTACCGATGGTTACGTTTCGGTTGAAAAAGAGGCTTTTAAAATTATTGAAGAACATTTGGATGAGGCGAGTGTGTTTACTTTCGGGATTGGGTCCAGCGTTAACCGTCATCTAATCGAAGGAATGGCAAAGGTGTCAAATAGCCAGAGTTTTATTGCGACTTCGCAGGAAGAAGCGAGCGATATGGCATTGCAATTCAAAGAATATATTGCCTCACCGTTATTGACACAAGTAAAATTTGAGACCAAAGATTTTGAGGTGTACGACGTAGAACCCAGATCAATTCCAGATGTATTTTCGGCTAGACCGGTGGTTATTTATGGGAAGTACAAAGGAGAAGCAAATGGTAAAATTATGTTGACGGGCTACCAGGGCAGAAAGCGTGTAAAGCAAACCTATCAAGTGGCTGACGGAAATCTTTCAAACGATAATAAAGCCCTCCGGTATCTTTGGGCCCGTAAAAAGATTGAACGTCTTGACGACCTCAACACTAATTTTTACACAGATGTAAAAAACGAAGTCGTGGCATTGGGATTGGAATACAATCTCGCCACCAAATACACAAGTTTTGTTGCCGTGGACGAGCAAATTGTGAATCCCGGCGGAAATGCAAAAACCGTAAAACAACCACTGCCCATGCCCATGCACGTTGAAAACAGTGGCGTAGGCGCAGACGCCGAAGTGACTGGAAAAACCATCATCAAAAAATCATACACCTTGAGTTTTACAGATAAAGATTTACCTAATAAAGAGCTTCGGGAAATGAAAATTTGGTTCAAAGCTACCTTCGGGAAACTCACTACTACGTACGTTGCAAAGTATGGCGACCTTCAATTTAAGTTTGGGAAAGACGGCGCGTTACTTTCGGTTTCATATATAAAGGATGGAGTTTGGATAGCTTCCGCGGAAATGTTACAGGCATTCAAAATTCTGCAACTAAAAAAACCTGAAATAGCTGAGCAATTTACAGTGATTGCAACTAAAGTGATTTAATTGAAGTTTTGTATATGGTTGAGCACAGTCGAAACCTACCTTGAAGAGTGAGCGTTTAAATAAAACAACTTCATTTTTAAAAACTAACGACGCTTACTAAACAATCCCCTACGGATACTAAAAGCCCTCAAACAACTCCAGTTTGGGGGCTTACTTTTATACTATCAAACGGTAACAATTTTTAAAACAATAGTATTATGAAACATTTAATTAAAATTTTCGCTTTATGCTTTATTACACAATTGAGCATCGCACAGGACTTTGGAAAATCAAACGACTACCAAGTGACCGTTTCGAGTTCAGATAAAGAAAATTCTTTTGAGGGAACTGCGGCATATCTTTCCACTACAAAATCTACGAATGACGTTCTCGCCACATTTGAAGTGGACGCAGTATCAAATATAGACTCGATTAATGTGCAAGTTTTAGAAAGGACAGGGCTTGAAAACATAGCACAGGTAATTAAAGTAGATGTCATTTATGTTGAGTTCTGCAAGTACACGATTTCGCATTATTTTATGCTAACCGATACAAATGAAACCATTTCTTTACCCAAGTTATCGAACTCCGTTTGTGATGAGGAGGTGGAAGAAACGGTGTACCACTTTCCGTCACAGCCTTATGGCGAGCATAGTAAAATTGTGACGTCGCAAGTATTTTATAAAAATTATAATGAACTGCAAGCCGTAAAGCCAACCAATACTTTTGCGTGGAATGATGATGTTACAATTAGGCTTCAAAATTAATATACCCGCAACTATCTGCTAACTTTTAAAATTACAATAATGAAATTCTTCACAACCCTTTTAATCCTTTTTACACTATTCCTAGCGTGCGAAAAAGCATCGCTCTACAAAGACCTAGAAACCGAAGTTGCCATTGGGCTTTCAAAAATACCTTCGCACCAAATTGACACATCGGCAATCAATACAAACAAGGATAATTTGATTAAAACCCCATCCCAATCGGTTGTTTTCATTGCTGGGTTTGATGAAGATGACAATACGTATTATGCCAATGCAACAGCTTATTTCAAAAGCAAAAAAAATCATGTTGTTGAAGGATTATATTCGCTTGAGGAGATTATCAATTGGTTAAATAAACATGCAAATGATACCGATTATGCCTCTATTCAGATAGTGAGCCACAGCAATGCTTGGCGCGGAATGTCTTTGCGAGGATTGAAAGATGGGGAGCGAATTACAGTGGCGTCAATGAAAATGACTTCGGAAAAGTTACTGCAATCAACCTTGGGTATCACAGATGAAACCTCCATCGTTTTTCACTCCTGCGGACTTGGCGATAATCCCGAATTATTAAAAGAACTTAAAGACATTTTTTCAATGGATGCAAATCCCACGTTAACAGCATCTCCCTATTTTAATGTTTTTGGCGGAAAATATGCTGACCATTATTTGGCACAACCTTTTTATATCTTTCACCCTACAGCGCAATCACCGGGTCCTTTGCAATTGGCTTCCGAAATTTCAAAAACCTATCCCAATGAAACTATGGATTGGTTCAACGCTTTAAAAACGAGAGAAGAAACTACACTGGGCACTCCGTATTCATACAGATTTAATATTCCTGTGGAATGGGAATTTGAATATGAGTCGGCGGATGACATCCCACAATTAAACTCTAAAGAATCCATTATGGATTTTGTGAGTGACAATGATGAAATGGCTGCTGCGATGTACGAAATGAATGTGCCATTAGAGAAATTTAGATGGACGGCTAAAATTTCAGAAAACACATTGAAGATTTATGGAAAATCAACGGTACTTTGTGTATTGAAACCCATTATGGATGCCAAGGACAAAGGGAATTATATTTTTCCAGAGACTTCGAATAAAACTATTTACGCGACACTATAATGTGTCAGTACTGTTGCTGTTTGAAAAGCACCAGTGTGTAACAAGTATTCAACACTTTTTTAAAGAATTTAACCCACCACCCAAACAAGGTTGATTATATTTGAAAGACACGCATTCTTAATGAAAAACATATTTCTTCTTTTACTATTTGTCACGGTATTTGGGTTTGCTCAAAATAATGAGTTGCGCCCTTATACGCTAGCCGATGGTTTGCCGCAATCGCAGGTGTATGCTATTGTTCAGGATAGTATTGGCTATTTGTGGTTAGGAACGCAAGGCGGTGGACTGGCTCGATTTGACGGGGAAGATTTTACAATTTTTAATGAAAGTGACGGTTTGATTTCAAATTATATTCAGTCGCTTTTAGTGGTGGAAGATTCGCTTTTTATTGGCACAAAAAAAGGAATTTCTATTTTAGCCAATGGTACTGTAAACTCTTTTGAAAGTCCACAAGTTCATTGCATTTATAATGATGGAAAACAAACGTTTTTTGGTACTAATTCTGGAATCTATCAACTTGAAAAAGACGATACGCTCAAAAAAACAACGCTCAGCACAACCCTCAATAACGCAAAGATAAATGACATCCTTTTTGATGGAAAAAACTATTGGATAGCATCAAAAGAAGGGCTGTTTAAAACCGAATTCCTCCACAAACGAAGTCCTATTTCGCAAATTCAATTTGGTGATTTCACTTCTTTAAAATTGAATATAAACACATTGTATGCTGCTTCATTTTTGGACGGGATTTCATTAGTTAATATTTCTGAAGAAAAAACTGAAGCTATTGAAAAACCCCTCAGAATTAATGATATTTCTATTATAAAAAATCAGCTTTGGATATCTACGGATGATGATGGATTGACTGTATTAAATCTCGAAACCCTGCAATTTGAAAAGAAATTGGGCAGAACGAATGGGCTTTCGGTTTCTCATATTCGTAAGAGTTTTGAAGATAGAAATGGAGCCGTTTGGATTGCTACGAGTGGCGGCGGATTCTATAAATATTTTCCCAATCAGTTTACGCATTTTGACAAGGATACTGGCTTGAATGGAAATCGCATTTATGCCACACACGCCATTGAAAACGAATTATGGTTTTCGGTAGCAGAGCGGGGAATTTCTGTAATTGATTCGTTGGGAATTAAAAATATAGATCCAATTCCTGGATTTGAAAATGTAAAAATAAAAACACTTGCGAGTGATGACTTCGGAAATTTGTGGGCTGGAAGTGATGGAAAAGGAATACTATTTAGAGAGAACATTAAGGAACAAAGCATTGTAGTTTCAGGAGCTGACATTTCAGATATAAAAATTGACACGCTTGTTACCGTGAAAACCGTGAATCACCTTATCAATGAAAGCAACGGCTTTCCGTCAAACTGGATTAGACAATTGTATATCAATGGCAATACCATTTTGGCAGCTACGTATGCTGATGGTATTGTAAAATTTCAATATAACGATATTGATAAAGTGCCTACTATTTTGAATACTTTCGGAAAAGAGGAAGGCATTGAAGATTTGTTACTCGTTGATTTAAAAGCCGACAACCAAGGCCGTATTTGGTACAGTACCCAAAAAGGACATTTGGGCTATATTGAAGAAAACAGCGTAACACATTTGGGTGATGTTTTGGAATCAAATACGCCCATCAACAACCTTTTATTTAATGAAGACACGCTGTTTTTAGGCACCGCCGGAAATGGTATTTGGGCATCAACAGGATTTGATTATACTAAATTTCAGAAATTAAAAGGAGCTAAAACCGTGACCTCTCAAAACAGTTTTCAACTTATTTTTGACGCCCAAGGAAATCTGTGGACGGGAAGCGAACGTGGGATTGACAATATTATCATCAACAATGAAAATGAAATTGTGGACGTCTTCCACTACGGGCGAAACGATGGTTTTTTGGGTATTGAAACATGTCTCAATGCCGCCACAAAAGACGCACAAAATAACCTGTGGTTTGGCGCCATTTATGGTTTGACAAAATACAACACAAATCAATCAACCACTCAAAATAACCTAAAACCCGTCATCCGTTTTGAAGATATTAAAGTGGATTACACTTCTATAAAAGGTTCGGAGAAATGGGAAATTCAAAACAATAGTTTGCAATTGCAGCCGGATCAAAATCAAATTTCTTTCTCCTATCGCACGGTGGATTTAGATCATCCCATGGCGGTGCAGTATCGATTTAAATTGGATGCAGCTGAATGGAGCCCATGGTTAAAAAACAGCGAACAAAGCCTAGCAGGATTGGCGTACGGCAGTCACACGTTCACCGCACAATCGAGAGATTATAGATGGCAGGAAAGCGAGCCCATTTCGTTTTCATTCAATATTGAAAGTCCGTTGTATGCAAAAACGTGGTTTCAATGGTTGCTCATTGGGCTTTCTTTGCTTTTGATTTTCTTAATAGGTTATGGATATTTAAAGCGTATTAAAAGAAAAAATATCGCCGAAACGGACCGCCTTCAATTGGAGAATCATTTGCTTTCTTTAGAGCAAAAAGCATTAAGGTTGCAGATGAATCCGCACTTTATCTTTAATGTGCTCAACGGAATAAAAGCCATGGGAAGTACTGATACGGCTAAGATGAACAACACAATTAATAGTTTTGCGACATTGCTTCGGGGGATTTTAAACAACTCTAGAAAAGAGACTATCAATTTGGAAACCGAAATAAAAACACTGAGAAATTATATTGATGTTGAATTGTTGATGTCGCAAAAACCTTTCAAGTATAGTATTGATTTCTTTTCTGAAATTTCCGCAGAAGAAATATTGATACCGCCTATGTTGATTCAGCCATTTGTTGAAAATGCTATTCGCCATGGAATTTCGAAGCAAATTTCCGAAGGAAACCTTAAAATTGTCTTTAAAACCGAAGGCGATTTTTTACATTGTAGCATCACAGATAATGGCCCGGGAATTTTTGAATCGCAAAAAAACAAAACAGCCACTAATCATCAAAGTGTAGCGCTCGAAGTTACAAAAGAACGTATCGCTTCGCTAAGTGGAAAAGACACATTGCAATTAAAAGAATTGAAAAAGGAAGGGATAATCGTGGGTACCGAAGTTACGTTCACTATTCCACTAGAGACAGATTTTTAAGCCTCTCTCCAATCCGAGCGAGAGATAGTAAAAAACAAAATAACTATGTTAACAGCAGTAATAATAGAAGACATGCCAGATGCGCTTCATGTGTTGAAGGAAGAGCTGGCGCAGCACCACAAAGATATTGATGTAATCGCTACCGCGGGAAGTGTTGTGGAAGCGGCAAAAGTGTTGCGCAAAGTTCAGCCAGATATTTTATTTTTAGACATAATGCTAGGCGACGGTACTGGGTTTGATGTTCTTGAAATCTGTCCAGATTTAGAGAGTAAAATCATTTTTGTAACTGCCAGTGATGAGTTTGCAATTAGAGCCTTTAAGTTTGCCGCCATTGACTATGTGTTAAAACCCTATGCTAGTGAAGATTTAGCAAAAGCAATAAACAGAGCAAAAGAACATTTAAAGCCAAACCAAGAAAGACTTGATATTTTAAAAGACACCCTAGCAGCTCCCGAAGCAAAACCGAATAAAATTTCGTTGCACACGCTCGATAAGATTATTATCGTAAGTCTGGATGACATTGTGCGTTGTGAAGCAGACAGTAACAATACCATTTTTTATCTCAATGACGGAAAAAAGATTTTTGTAACCAAGACGCTTAAATACTTTGCTGATATGCTCAACTCGTATCGTTTTTTGAGAGTGCACCAAAGTCATCTTGTTAATTTAGATTGTATAAGCGCGTTCATTAAAACAGATGGTGGTTATTTATTATTGAAGAATAAAGAAACTGTACCCGTTTCAGTAAGAAAAAAAGCCGAAGTAATTGAAATGCTTGATAGGATGCATAGGTAGCTTTCACTTAAAAAAAATGAGGAGCCTCCTCAAGCTCCTCATTTAAACAAACTTATGTAAACCTCTGTTTACTGTATAACACAACACAATTTGGTTAATCGTTGCACCACAAATATATGTCTCAAATCACGTTCTATTATAGGTGAAAACACCTGATTTTTAAATAACTGTAACCATTTCTTTAAAACACGTAACTCGCTGCTACGATTAAATTGCGGCCAGGAGCCGTAATTCCTGATGAATACGTGCGGTATCTTTGATCCGTGATATTTTCTAATGTTGCATTTAATTGTAGTGCTTTTGTCAACTTGTATTGTGCCGCAAAATTAAGAGTGTGCCATCTAGGAGAAAACGGATTTCCATTTTCATCAGCAGCATATATTAACGCATTGTTTTGTTGACTTGGCGCTAAATCCTGAAAATCAAATTGCCCGTTATAAATTACATAGGCATCCATTTTTAACTTTCCTTTATTAAAGATGAAATGAGTATTTCCAAATTGCGGTGCAGCATGTCTAATAGGAGCTCTAGTGCCATCTTCTTCATCTGTAAAACCATCGGTAATATTATATTGACTTGTGAGTTGTAATGCCTTTGAAAAATTAATTTCTATACCGGCCTCAAAACCATATACCTCCGCTTTTCCAGAGTTTTGTATGGCTTGAACATTACTCAACTCTCCTTGATATAAAATTTCGGTTTCACCATCTAATTCAAAATCTCTTCGTACCAAAGCATTTTCAAGTACTGTGTAGAATGTTGCTACGTTAAGCTTTACTGCATTCTCAAAATTTAATGATGCTCCTATCTCACCATTGTAAGCATATTCGGCTTCTAAATCTGGATTAGGTACTACAACGCTTCCTGGTTCACTATCAAAAACTTTACCTACATCATCAATATTGGGAGCTCTAAATGCAGTACCAAAGTTTGCACTCAACCCTAAAATTTCATTGGGTTTAAATGCCAATCCCGCACTTCCTGTCAAAGCTCCGGTATTAATATTTGCTTCTTCAAAAGGCAGGTCATATAATGTAGGGTCAAACGTTGCATCTACTAATATTTGGTTGTAACGAAGCCCCCCTTGAAACGAAAGTGTTTCTGCTAATGCTATCTGTGTACTTAGATATGCTGCCATCGATTGCCATGTAGAACCGTCTGGATAACGAGATACATCCCGTGTTGATATACCTGTTGTGATGTCTTCTTGTTGGCCTGTTGAACCTACTTTATTATATACATATTCAACGCCGTAATTAAATTTTGCCTTATTCCAGTCCTTTTCAAAATCCCAAGCAAATGTATATGCGCTTACTTTTTCTTGGGTTTTGAATAATATAGTTTCACCAAAATCTCTATCGTTTCGGCTTTCTTTAAATTGCTGAAATGATATCGTCGCAACACTCTCGTCAAATAATCCATCATTATAGGCAGTGTTTCTAGCCTGTAAATTTCCCGAAATCCATTCCTGCGGCCCATAATACCACTCAGCAGATCTCAATCCATCACCTCTCCTTCTAATCAATCTGTCATATCTTGGGTAATCACTGGTAGTTGTATAAAACAATCCCATATCAAAATTCCACTTATCTGACGGGCGGTAACGTATCTTTTGCATCGCGTTGATCTGGCTGTATCCCGTAAATCGTTGCAACTCTGGGTCATCATTTTCAATAAGCGTATCAACCCCATTAATGGTCTCCACATAATCAGGACGCAAATAATCGTCTGGACCATTGCTTCCCATTCTTAAATCGTCAAAATCGCTATAGGTCACACTTGTTAAAAATGCCCATTCCTTAGCACCAATGTTGAAATCAAAGTGCCCTGTTTTTTCATTGTTTGCCGTTGCATATCGCCCCGTTGCATTTCCAGAAACCGAAAGACCTTCTTCAAACGAAAACTTTGGTTTCTTTGTGTAAAAGTTCATCACACCCCCTATGGCGTCACTCCCGTAGGCTACAGATCCTGGACCTAAAATTACTTCGGTACGCTCAATGGAAAATGGATCAATGGAGATTACATTTTGCACGTTTCCGGCTCTAAAAATCGCAGTATTAAATCGTACTCCATCAACTGCAATCAATAATCTATTTGTTGAAAACCCTCTAATCAAGGGGCTTCCACCTCCCAATTGACTTTTTTGCACATACACTTGCCCGCTACTTTCTAGCAAGTCTGCAGCTGTCTGCGGATTTGAAAACAGCACATCTTCGCTATCCACAGTCACGATTTGATTGGGAATGTCGCGTTTATTTTGACCAAATTTTGACACCGAAAGTACCACCTCATCAAGGTTACTAGCATCTTGACCCATGATAACTTTATTACCTGCTGAAATGATCTGCGATTTTTTTAATTTTAATGCTGTGTGCGATATATGCTGAAATGTTAAAACCTCATTCTCACTAAATGCCGAGATATTTACGAAGCCGTCAAAATCTGAAACGGCACTTTTACTTTTATCTGTATTAAAAACAGCAACCCCGGGAATGGGGTCGTTTGATTCGTTGTCTAAAATTTGGATTTGTTGGGAAAAGGCTTGAGCTATTGAAAGGATAAAGATGCAGAGTAAAAGTAGTCGTTTTTTCATTAGTTAAATAGTTGGTTGAGCACGGCTAGTGATTTTGGTTTTTTATACCCGTGCAGATGTAATTGATAATATTCCAAGACCAAATTTAAAACGTCAAGGCGTGCTTTTTTGGTCAATTTTAAAGCGGAACTATTATCAAAATTTATGCCAAAGAACATCTTAAAATCGTCCACACGTTCGCTCATTTCAGAATAGATGGAAATGTCTTCATTTTGAAATTGACCTTCGGCTAAATTGAAATAAGGCAGTTCAATTTCCGAAGTATCTGGGTAACAGCCTAAATGCTCTGTTAATTTCAGCAAAAAATGAATATGAAAATTTGCAATGTTATCATGATGGTCAAGCCATTGTAATGACGCTTCGATATATTCAAAAAGACGAATGTTTGTTTCTTCTTCTTTAATTGAATTTTTTAACATTTCGGCTAGAAAAAGCGCCAAGGATGATTTTACAACATTAGTGTGTAATGTTTGGTACGTATGGTACACTTTTGCTTCTCTAATGCTTTCCAGCGTACCCTTATTTTTGTGGTTTGCAACAATCTCCAATTGGGTCAACGGCAGAAAATAGGAAGCCTTTAATTTTCCTTTTTTCGAATTTAAAACCCCTCGGAGCAAATAGGTTTTGAGCCCACTTTTTTGAGTAAAACAGGTAACGATTAAATCTGCTTCGGCATATTTGAGGGAGGAAAAAACAATTGCTTTTGTAGTTTCGATCATTATCGAACAATCATTATTTTCTTGATTTTTGTTTCTAATGCGTCCTCGCTGGTAATCAATACAAGGTACACTCCAGATGCCACTTTATACCTTCCGAAGGCCATAGTATCCCATTGCACGCTTCCCCCTTCACTGGTTTGTTGGTATACGAGATTTCCTTCTATATCGGTGATTTTTACATTGGCGTTTTCAGTCAACCCATCTATAGTAACTAGCCCCTCAAATTGTGGGCGAACAGGGTTTGGAAATACGAAGACTTCCTCAAGATTGTCCCTAGGTGCTGTGGCAGTACCATTATATGCAATAAGGCCTTTCAAGGTGGCAAAATACACAACGCCGGTAAATTCATCAATGGCTATGTCCTGTATATTATTTGAAGGCAAAGGTGAATTTTCATTGTTAAACTGTAACAACGTTTCTTGACCGTTAGCTGAAACATAAAACACCCCAGAGGCTGCTGTTGCTATCCATTTATTGTTAGAACCATCGACTTCAATATCAGTTATTGTTTGCTCAAAAAGTAATTCTTGACCTACACCTTCATCATCAGCAAAAATGATTGCTTGAGATTCTACTTGCGCACCTTCATCAAAAAAACTTCCAGGATTAAAAAGTACCCTTAACCCTCTTATTGTACCAATCCATAATCTATTTTGATTGTCAAAAGCCAGCGATCTAATATCTGTGGAAGGAAGGTTTCCTTGTCCTGTTTCTTCTGCAATTTTATTAAACTGTCCTGTAGAAGGATTATATCCCACAAGCCCTGTTTGCACAGCTCCAAAGAAAACCAATCCCTCTCTGCTTATAGCTATATCGCTATAGGCCAACTCATCTCTACCACCAGATATATCACTAACGTCAACAAGGCTAAATTGATTACTAGGCGTTTTTCTGAAAAGCGCATCATCGGTTAAAGATTGTACTCCCCATAAATCTCCAGTACTGTCAAAATCAACACCATAAATACGAACACCAGCATTGTTTCCATTAAATACTGGGTTTTCTAAAGGAGTATTGGTTTCATTGAAGAGTGTTACAGGAATTTGGTCTTTAATATTAAGTAACCCACTACCAAAGGATGAAAAATATACCGAGCTAGTATCGTTAGGGTCTATCTTAACATTAACAATATTATTTACAGATGATACTCCTAATTCACTTATTAATTGTTCGTGTGGAATATTAAACCACGTATTGTCTTTTAAATTACTAACCCCCCTCCTTACCGTGGGGCTTGGATTATACGAAACTGTTACAGCACCAAAGCCAACCCAGAGTTGTCCTGGGGTCGCGTCAATAGCAAATGGATTGTTAAACAACGGCCCATCTGGTAAAATTTGCTCACCCATGTTAGAGCCAAAAGGCACTCTATATATTCCTTGCTCCGTTGTGCCCATATAAAAGAAATCACCAAAACTATATCCTGCCTGTAGTGTATAATTAATACCCGGTAATGAATTGACCTGGGAGCGCAATAAAAAACCTTGCTCATAAGCCCGAATAGCATTATCGTTTGTTACTGTGAGTATTTCATTATTAACTTTAAAATCTACAATTGGCGAATTATAGCTTGCTACTTGTTCAATTGTGTTGCCAGCATTAAATCTGGAAACGGTATTGTTACTCCCAGCAATATAAATAGTTGTTCCCAAACGTTGCACGCCCAGATAATTTCCAAAAACGAGTGTTTCCCAAGCCTCATAATCAATGATATCATCATCTGCTAATAAGGCTCTGCGTATTCCACCCGTAGGTGAGGATGCATAGATGAAAGGTTCTTGAATCGTTGTTTGCGAAATTGGGATGCGTGATCCCAAATCTCCAATGATAAAGGAGTCACCAAATTCTAATCTGTCAAGGTTGTATTCTGAAATTCCAAAATCGGCAGAAATGTAGATGATACCTTCATATTCTGTAAAATGATTGATTCGTTTTTCGTTAGGCGGAATAGAAAGTTTATCAAGAATATCCACCACTTTTAACACATCGTTATCTTGACGTACATTGACCACTTCAATCAATCCGTTTTCATAACCAACGAGTAAAAGATTTGCTGCTTCACTAAAATAAATTGCCGAAATAGACTCCCCCGAAAGTCCTTGAACACTTGAAATTGTCTCTAACTCTTGCGTATCTAAATCGTAAATAAATATGGCGTTCTCAGCAGCAACAAATACCTTTTGATTTCCTTGCGAAATGTCTTGTATAGAAACATAACTAAAGTAATCTGTCCAGAGCTCTTCAAAGTTTTGAGCCTGTATCGATGTGACGATAATAAAGAAAAAAAGTAGTAAAAAACGTTTCATGTGGATATACTAAACTACTATAACTATTTGCGAGTGCAAATATTGCGAATTTATGCGAGGTTGTGTTATATATGGGTTGAAGTGTTTGGGAAATTTTTATCCTTAGCAGAGATGGATTGTTAGGTATTTGTTCGTGATTTGTTTCAAAAGTGAGTGAATTATATCAGGTGTTACCCACAGTCACCTTCCGTTTGTTTTGCGCATTGTGAATTTAATTCTTAACAAAAGGATGTTAATATTTTTCAAACTAATGTAAACTCCTATGCTCACTGATATCTTAACGTTTTGTTGATAACCGTGTTGAGAACGGCCCTTGTTTATCCGCTGATAGCAAAACTTATGAACGTATATTTACAATAGAAAAAAGAAATGATATTTTTCTTTTTTTTTCACTTTTGCTGAAAAGAAATATATATATATGATATAAGGTTAGAGCCCTTAGACCTTTAATTAATTAAGGGGAATATTAATTTATATAAAATTTATTGAGTAAAAACAGTAAAAGTAAAAGGCTTCCAAAGTTTTTGAAAGCCCTTGAGAAAAATTCGAGTATAGTATTTAAAATAATACTACATCTTGTCCGACTATTAGACTAGTCGATGATTTAATAGATATAAATCTATTATCTTATTTATTAACCACCCGTTGTTGACGCAGCGGGTTTTTTTGTAAACAAGATTTGTTTTGTCAAGACAAATATACAATCAAACTATATATCTAACAAACTAGAGCTCATAATTTAACTTATAATACTCTTTAAGAAGAATAAAATAAAGAGCTTGTATACAATCAATTAAGGAATATTGATAATGATTCCGTTAGGTTTAAAACAATTTAAAATAAAGAACTTCAAGATATAGAAAATAATTTTTTTCACTAATGAGTTGAAGTTAGTAGACTTTAGAGCTTAGCCTTTTTTTTTTGATTGTGGGTAACGTCTTATAAAATACAATTTATACATTATATACGGAACTATAAATCTGTTATCGTTAGAAATCAACGTTCATTCACGGTTCTATATATTTCATAATTTCATTTTCAAATAGTTGCGCACATCTTAATTCATTAAAATTTCCGAGAAAGCGAGATTAGCTAATTACTCAAAACAAAAAAATCGCAACGGTTTCCCATTGCGATTTATGTTCTTACTTGAGTGACGTTTTTAAACTACACCTTGTGCCAGCATAGCATCGGCAATTTTTACAAAACCTGCTATGTTTGCTCCTTTTACATAATCAACATAACCATCGCCATCTTTACCGTATTCCACACATGCTGCGTGAATATCGTTCATGATATTATGTAATTTTTCATCCACTTCTTGTGCTGTCCAGCTCAAACGCAACGAGTTTTGAGACATCTCCAATCCAGAAGTTGCAACACCTCCAGCGTTTGATGCCTTACCTGGTGCAAATAAAATTTTTGCCTTTGCGAACACCTCAATCGCCTCAGGCGTAGAAGGCATGTTTGCTCCTTCGCTCACACAAATACATCCATTTTTCACAAGTGTTTTTGCTTCGCTTGCATCAAGTTCGTTTTGAGTTGCACATGGCAATGCGATATCACATTTTTCACTCCACGGGCGTTTACCTTCGTGATATTGAGCTGACTTATATTTTTTAGTGTACTCGCTAATACGTCCACGTTTTTCGTTCTTAAGTTCCATTACAAAAGCAAGTTTTTCTGTGTTCAAGCCTTCAGAATCGTAAATGTATCCTCCAGAATCTGACATCGTAACCACCTTACCGCCAAACTCCATTGCTTTCTCCGCAGCGTATTGCGCCACGTTTCCTGAACCCGAAATAACAACTGTTTTCCCTTTAAAGCTTTCGCCTTTGGTTTCGAGCATGTTTTTTGCGAAGTAAACGTTACCGTATCCTGTAGCTTCTGGTCTAATTAATGAACCTCCATAAGAACGTCCTTTACCAGTAAGTACTCCTGTAAATTCGTTACGCAATCTTTTATATTGCCCGTACATGTATCCTATTTCACGTCCACCAACACCTATGTCTCCCGCAGGAACATCTGTATCTGGGCCTATGTGCTTAGAAAGTTCGGTCATCAAACTTTGACAAAAACGCATTACCTCTGCATCACTTTTCCCTTTTGGGTCGAAATTACTACCCCCTTTACCACCGCCCATAGGGAGTGTGGTTAAACTGTTTTTAAACACTTGTTCAAATCCTAAAAACTTAAGGATGCTCAAATTTACTGATGGATGAAAACGAAGTCCACCTTTATACGGCCCAATTGCTGAGTTAAACTGAACACGGTATCCTTTATTGATATGGATTTCTCCATTATCATCCGTCCACGGAATTCTAAACATGATAACGCGCTCTGGCTCTACCATTCTTTCCAATAGTTTTTTACCTTGGTACTTTTCATTCGCTTCAATAAATGGAATTACCGTTTCGGCAACTTCGGTTACTGCTTGTAGAAATTCTGGTTCGTTAGGATTAGATTTTTCAACAGATGCAATAAAATCTTTAATGCTTTGCTTCATAGTGTGATTTTTTGTCTTTATGACGAATACATTGATAATACTGGACCCGGTTCTTATATTTCTTCGGAAATTTCCAGCGTTTAAAATTTCAGTATAATAAAAAGAATTCTTTTAAAATCGTCACCTCCTTATATATAGGTAATAAGTTAGTAAAATACTTTTAAGAAAACGTTTTCGTTATAGCATGACAAATATAATATTTATGTGAGTATATATAAGGTTAAATTTTAGCGTTACCCCAAAAGTCATCGATAAATTTCGCCGTTCATAGTATTTTTATATATTTGTTACGTCTCAATCTAAACCCAAACTACTAATGAATACCAGAATTTTGCTATTGGTATTGATCCTATTTGCATTTTGTAAGCAGGAAATTCATAGCCAAGCCGGTTTCTCGCATGAAATAGGCGTTATCACTGGCCCTGTTGCATTCTATTCAGATTATGGAATTCGAGGCGATGTTGAAACCAATACTGGAAATGTAGGTTTTGGTGTGGGTATAGTGCACTACCTTAATTTTTCTTACAGAGCAGATTGTAATTGTTACACAGCCGATACTTTTTTCAATGACCACTTTAAGGTAAGAAATGAGCTAAATTATCACAAAACCAATTTAGAACATTTAGGCCCTTTAGTGGCACCTGATGAAACAAGTTTGTTCTCAGACCAATTACGTGCTGTAAGTGCCAGTACCCGTGTTATCGAAATAGGCTCGCAATTAGAATACTTTCCTTTGAGTATACGTGATTTTGCTGCTATGCAATATCGTTTTGCTCCTTTTATTTCCTTTGGGGTTCATTATGTAAACTTTGACCCTGAGGCAGAATCATCATTAGCTCCTGGAGGAGATATCAATGGTCCTGTGGCGTCTAGTCAAAAATATTTAAATTCATATCAACAAGCAGGAGACTCAACCTGGGCTTTGCTAGGAAGTATTGGTGTTCGATACAAATTAAGTGACTATAGCGATATTATGCTAGACAGTCGCTGGACCTATTATTTTAGCGATTGGGTGGATGGCTTAAATCCTGGAATTGAACAAAACGGAATTTTACCAGTACCAGAAAACAAAGCCAACGACTGGATTTACTGGTTGAACTTAGGGTATATTTATTATCTAGATTAACAAATTATTCTTTATAAAACAGAAAGCCGATATTTTTAATGAATATCGGCTTTCTGTTTTTATCATTTCTGAAAAGAGCTTATAAAAACTATCCAATCGCCTGTTTTAAATCTTCTATTAAGTCCTCCACATCTTCAATCCCCACACTTAATCTTATAAGTGCGTCAACAATACCTGTTTTCTCGCGCTCGGCTTTTGGGATGCTCGCGTGCGTCATGCTTGCAGGATGGCCCGCAAGACTTTCAACACCGCCAAGACTTTCGGCAAGCGTGAATACTTTTAAACTTTCTACAATTTTTATAGCATCTTCATACTTGTTTCCTTTGGTCACAAAACTCAACATTCCACCAAAATCGCTCATCTGTGACTTTGCTATTTTATGATTGGGGTGATCTTCAAATCCGGGCCAATATACCTTTTCAATTTTTGGGTGTTGTTTTAAATAATGAGCAATTGCTTTTCCATTTTCGCAATGGCGTTGTACTCTTAAATGCAATGTTTTTATACCTCTCAAAACTAAAAAAGCATCCTGCGGCCCACAAATAGCACCACTTGCGTTCTGGATAAAATAAAGCCTATCTGCCAGTTCTTTATCCCTAACCACAAGGCCTCCCATGACAACATCGCTATGACCACCCAAATATTTTGTAGCACTATGCATAACGATATCTGCTCCCAAATCTAACGGTTGCTGTAAATAAGGCGTTGCAAATGTGTTATCAACAGCAAGCAAAACACTATGCTTTTTAGCAATAGCAGCACATGCTTTTATATCGATGATATTCATCATTGGGTTTGTGGGCGTTTCTATCCAAACCATCTTCGTTTTATCGTTTACAAAACTCTCAATGTTTGATGCATCGCCCATCCCAATAAAATGAAATTTAATACCAAAATCCTCATAAATCTTGGTAAACAAACGATAACTTCCACCGTATAAATCGTTTGTCGAAATCACTTCGTCGCCAGGTTTTAATAATTTGATTACTGCATCAATTGCCGCAAGTCCGCTACCAAAGGCGAGTCCGTAATTTCCATTTTCAATACTAGCTAAGGAGCGTTCTAAAGCAGCACGCGTAGGGTTTCCACTTCGTGAATATTGAAAACCTTTATGACCTCCAGGCGTTGTTTGCGAATACGTACTCGTTTGATAAATAGGTGGCATGACAGACCCAAAAGCTGGGTCCACATCATGCTGCCCGCCGTGAATTGTTTTTGTGTTAAATTTCATCTTTAAGTTCCGCTAGTTGGAGCAGAATAGGTTTTAATTAATAGCTTCTTTCAACTTCATCTCCATAATTATTATTTAAAAATACAAGTTTAACATGCATTAAAAAAACTGTTGTACTTTTGCGATATGATCAAAAAAATTGCTCCCCTATTATTACTTTTTCTATTCATTATTGGCTGTAAAGATACCCCTCTTGTTTCTTCCGAAATTTCTTTCAGTCACAAAGATTTACCCTCATGCAACACTGTTGCGTGCCCAGATATTTTCGTGAATTATCCAAAATATACTGGCGAAGAAGCAGTGGTAAAATCCATCAATGATTCGGTTAAACAATTTATCATCAAAACGCTTTACCTTGATGATCCAGACCAAAAACCCACTGCTGCCAGCATTGAAGAAGCTGCGCAGGAATTTATCGATATGTACCGAATGCATAGTGCCGAGTTTCCAGACCTTACGATTGATTATTATTCCGAAATTGAAATCGAAGAAAGTTTCCGAAGTGAAGAACTCCTTTCCATTGAGTTGTATCAAGAAAAGTACACGGGCGGAGCTCACGGCTATCGTTCTCTTGCCTACGGAAATTTTAATATTGAAACTGGGCAAGAAATCCCAAACGAAAAACTTTTTAAGGATTTGAAAACGTTTACGGATGTTGCCGAAACCTATTTTAGACAACAACACAACATTTCAAAAAATGATGAAATAAATTCCACAGGATTTTGGTTTGACGACAACGAATTTTATCTCCCGGAAAGCATTGGTTTCAACAAAAAAAGTCTTGTGCTACATTACAATCAATACGAAATTGCATCGTACGCTGAAGGCCCCATTGAAGTGGAAATTCCGCAGGAAAAGGTTGCAGAATATCTTACCATTTCATTAAAAAAATAATAGTTTAAATCCCGAGTACACGCTTTAGAGCGAGCACATAACCCAAGTGAATTCCTTCGTGAAAATTATTGAATTCAATCGCCTCCTTTGCTGAACTCAACGTAGTTTTTGTGGTTACCGTATATTCCTTATAATTGGTAAATAAGCCGTTATTCCAATCTTCCTCAGTCTTTTTTATCAATGCGTGGAGTTGGTTTTTGCAGAGGTCAACATCATCTTGTGTAATATCACCTTCGGGCTTTGTTCCCTTTTTATAGCCTTGCACATCATCGTTTGACACATGTAAAGGCAGTCCGCTCAATCCATAAACAAGCGCTTGTTGTGTGACCACAGTATGCTTAATATTCCAAAAAATATTATTGTTGAAGCCTGCAGGAACTTTATTGAGCAACTCCAACGGAATAGTTTCTAAAAAATGGTAAAAGATGTCTCTGTTTTTAATTGTAATATCAAAAGTGTGATTCATGATTTCTAAAATTTTTGCAGTTATTTAACGCTTGCTTTTTAAAGAAGCAATTAATTTGCAGCTAATAATTTAATAGTTTTAAAAGTAGTAACATTAAAATAAGAAAGCAATGAGAAAAGTATATTATTTGAGCACATGTGATACTTGTAAACGAATTATGGATGAGCTGGAATTACCTTCGGCATTCATCAAACAAGATATCAAGACACAAGGAATCACAGAAACCGAAGTAGAGGAAATGGTAAATCTCGCCGGAGATTATGAGGCGCTTTTTAGCAAAAGAGCCCGACTCTACAAAGAGCGAAATTTAAAAAATGAAGAGTTACTAGATGAAGATTACAAAAATCTCATCCTTGAACATTACACTTTTTTAAAACGCCCCGTAATTATTGACAATGACAAGATTTTTATAGGCAATTCAAAGAAAACAGTGGAAGCAGCTAAAAAAGCGATTCATGGTTCGTAATAGTATTTTCACTTCGGAAATTTGTATTTAATTAAAATTTCCGAAGTACTAATTAGCACAAAGTTCCTCATATAAAGAGTAACTTTGCGCTTTTAATTTTTTTATGAACCCAAGAATTCTCGCCCTCATCGCTGCTTTTACTGCTAGCTTTATTTATGGCATCAACCATACTATTGCCAAGGGATTAATGCCAACGGTTATCGAGCCTTTTGGTTTTATTTTGTTGCGTGTATTTGGTGCTGCGGTTGTATTTTGGATTCTTAGTATTTTCTATAAAAGAGAAAAGATTGAAAAAAAAGATTGGTGGCGAATAATTGCAAGCGCATTCTTTGGGATGGTCTTGAACATGACCATGTTTTTTAAGGGACTCAGCTTATCAACCCCTATAAATAGTAGTGTTGTTATTACTATTGCGCCCGTTTTATTATTGATTCTTTCGGCTCTATTTTTAAAAGAAAGAATTACGTGGCGCAAAGGTGCGGGCATTGGTCTTGGGCTTATTGGAGCACTTGTACTTATTCTTTTTGGTATAAAAACACAACAAAATGCACCTAATATTCCTCTAGGAAATATGTTGTTTTTAGTCAATGCAGCCTCGTATTCCGTCTATCTTATTATCGTGAAACCGCTTGTGTCAAAATACAATAGCATAACTTTGATGAAGTTTCTATTCCTCTTTGCTTTCCTTATAAACCTACCTATTGGGTTTCAGGAATTTACTCAAGTGGATTGGACAGGATTAAGTTTTGATTCTATTTGGAAATTATCCTTCGTTGTTCTCGGTACAACTGTACTCACCTACCTTTTTAACATTTATGCCCTTAAGCAATTGAGTCCGGCTGTAATTGGTGTTTTTATGTACTTACAGCCCTTGATAGCTGTACTTTTTGCAATTGCGACTGGCGCTGACCAACTAACAACACTGCGCGTTATTGCTGCGTCACTTATCTTTTTAGGCGTGTATCTGGCGACAAGGAAAAGGAAGAAGAAAAATTTAACCGTTTCATAATTAAAGCATTATGTCTTAATATAGTTTTATTTGTATCTTAGTTTTCCTAACTTTTCTAAACAACTTAAAATGAAAACACAAGAAATAGCAAACAACCTAGTAAAGTGGTGCAACGCAGGCGAAGAGCATAAATGCTACGAGCAATTGTATAGCCCAGATATCGTAAGTATTGAAATGGAAGGTAGTGAAAACCAAGTAGCAAAAGGCATGGACGAAATCGCTAAAAAAGGCGAATGGTGGCGCGAAAACTTTGAAGTGCACAGCGCAAAAACAAGCGAGCCTACAGTTGCAGATAATTGGTTTAGCGTGCGTCACTCAATGGATATCACTCACAAACCCAGCGGACAAAGAAGCCAAATGGATGAACTGGGAGTGTATGAAGTAAAGGATGGCAAAATTGTGAGAGAGCAGTTTTTTTACAATACTGAAGGATAGCTTATAGGACACCTATTTAAAAAGGGGATTTGCAATTGCAAATCCCCTTTTTAACTTACTCTAGATTTTGTGGCACTTGCCCATGCTTTCTTGTATGCTCTTTTGTGATGACATAAAAATCGTCTGTTCTGTCTAGTTTATTTAGATTGATAAATAGCTCTTCTGGCAAATCTCTTAATTTTCGTTCCGTTAGATCAATCCATCCACCCATCATTTCACATCGGGCTATATTGCGTCCTTTGTGGTCATAAAAGTTATGCTGAAATGAGAAATACATCCCATTTTCGCTAATCCCTTTTAATTCTATACTTACTCTAATGGGTTTTCCGGGAAAGACTTCTTTGAAATAAAACATGTGTTCATAAAAAACAACTGGCCCTATGTTTTGTTCTACCATTTTAGCCTGACCAAATCCATTTTCAAGCATAAAACTCAGTCTTGTATGGCTCATATAGTTAATATAAGCGCTATTTGCTAAATGCCGATTGGCATCTATGTCGCTCCATCTAACTTCAAATTCTTTTAAATACATATTGTTTAATATAATTTATCTACAAAGGTAAACTTTAAGCACTATTTCGTTCAATAAAATTGATGACAGCGTCATACACATCCTCTCTTTTTAAATCATGCTTCAATCCTTCAGTAATATAGGTTTCTATTTCTGGATGATTTTTTAGAGCGCTTAAAACAGGAGGGTAAGGCGTAATAGAATCATCTTTATCGTGCACTACCAATACTGGTTGTTTTACAGTATCAAAAAAGTTTTTGAGCCGTACCCGCTCATGCGGAATTTTTAAAATGGTATTAACTTTTGCCCCCACTAAACTTTCAGATTTATTGGATAACCCTACAAAGTTTTTGAAATACACGAAAATCGCATCCATTCCAGTGGCGGCTCCCATGATAACAAATTTTTTAACGGGGAGTTTTGGGTTCAATAGATACATGTAACTCAGCGCCGTATTGCTCAAAGAATGGCAAATTAAAACATCAGCACCATTCATTTTATCTAAGGAATATTCAATTGCTTTTCTAAAATCTTCGATGGTCAATGTGGTTCCTTTTGCCATTCCGTGACCAGGAGCATCCAGTGCGTACATGGAATAGTTGGACATATTGAGCTTTTCAAAATAGGGCAACCAGCGCTGACTGTTACTTTCCCAACCGTGTAAAAAAAGTATCTTTTTTTTTCCATTTCCCCATTGATGCAACACTGCAGATGTTCCTCCAACTTCAAAAAAATGTTGTGTTCCTTTATCAAAAAATGCTTTCCCAGTTTCTGAAACTGGTGCTCTTTTCACCTTTATCAAAATATTAAAAGCAACCTTGGCTGCTTTTTTGGGTGCAATAATTGCCAAAAAATTAATCCAAGCCCCTATCGACTTTATAATTATATTCTTCATGTAAAATAGGAAGCTAGTAGGTCTTAAATTCTTTTAACCGAAATATTAAAACCTTTAACTTTTAGTTTATTCAATAATTAATTTTCTAACAACAGTAGTAGCATCATTACTGAAACGCGCAAAATAAACTCCCGAAGTCAGATTGAAATTTATCTCATTGCTATCAACCGAAATTTCTTCACTCAACACCATCTTTCCTTGAAGATTGAAAAGGGATAAAGTAGTAAAACCAGGTGTATTTGAAAAATTGATTTTATTATTTGCTGGATTTGGGTACAGTATAAACGCTGCTAAATTTTGATCTGCCAACCCTAAAAATTCACAATTTACGGGGTCGAACAATACTTCTCCCAGAGTAGCATCGTCAACTTGGTGGAAAATTACCTCTTCGGCAGTGCTCAAATCGTTTGGAACTCCTTCTACCCAACAATTATTTTTTGCTTCAATGGTGTTGCCTGTGTTGTTGTACAGCGCGAAAACATCTCCGTTGTTTCCATTTTCAGAAAAAATGTTTTCTCCGGGTGAATCGCTTGTCCCGTCACCCAAATTAATGGATGCTTCTCCAATGAGTGTGATTCCCCAAAGATTTCTTCTAATTTCATTTCCTGTAGTAATCACATCCATTCCAGGAGACGATGTGTTAAGTGAAATTCCACTTCCTCCCAATAATGGGTCGCCTTGTGTGTTGTTGTCTTCAATAATATTATTTGTGATGTTTACAACAGCATTATTTCCAAGAATTGTGATTCCGTAGCGGTTATCGCGAATAGTGTTGTTTGATATTTCAGCATTAATAGAACCTCCTATAAAATTTGCAACTGCTATTCCGCCAACCATATCTAGATTTACATCTCCAACAATGGTGTTTTGGTCAATGATAAGTGGGGCATCGTTGCGCGTAGTTCCCAAGTTAATTTGCGGTCTATTTGAGTTTGATTGGTTATTTCCTTCTAAATAATTATTTGAAATATTTGCCGAAACATCTGCATTAGCCGCCGAACCTATGGCTGCAAGTTGATTGAATGTAATGGTATTATTTGTAATTTGAGGAATCCCACGTGAAAGCTGAATCACAGCACTCGTCGTTGCTCCTTCTGTGTTGTTAGTCAACGTGCAGTTATCAATAGAAAACGTTTCGGTTAACACTCTGAGTCCGCCGCTGTATTCAATGGTTGTGTTTTGAATATTAATTTCTGAATTTTCTTCAAAACGGAAACCTTCAAAAGACATTTGATCAATTCCGAAGATACTTACTTCATCTGCAGTAACATTAAATGTTCCAAACACTGTAATCAACAATCCATCTTCAACACCAAGATCAATATTTGAATCAATTAGTATCGTATCATTTTCAGCGATTATTAGGTTTTCGAGTAGCGTAAAATCGGTTCCCGAAAAAGTAATCGTCGAAGGACTAGCAGAAGCAATATCATTGAGCGTCCAAGTAACTCCCGTATTTGGAGTTGTGTATGTTTGTGCAATTGTTTGAAATCCAATAAGTAAAAGAGTGCAAACAAAAAGGAAATGTTTCTTCATCATTTAAAGTTTTAAAAGGTATTTTTTTGCAAAAATAAGGGTTATAATTTTCGGAAAAAAGAATTCAACAATAAAGACAAATAGATCTTCCTAATCGTTGACATCAAAATATATAGTTTGTAATTTTATTTTTTAAACAAAACCTCATCAAATTGCCAATCCTAAAATCATCATACAAAGCAAAAGCACTTTTTAAAAATGGACATTTCGCCACTATTTATTCGGCAAAATTGCGTCCCAGTCCTGTGCTGGAACAACAGCGCGAGCGATTAGAATTGAGCGATGGAGATTTTATAGATACCGATTGGTCTTTCGCTGAAATTTCTGAAGAAAAAACTACAAAACTTGCCATTTTAATGCACGGTCTTGAGGGCAATGCGCAACGCACGTACATGAAAGGTCAAGGAAAAATTCTCATTGAAAATGGATGGGATGTCGCTGCCATGAACCACAGAGGTTGTAGCGGCGAAGAAAACAGACTGTATCTTTCTTACAATAGCGGGCGTACCGAAGATCTTGATGAACTTATTGAACACATTTTGTCAAATTATAAGTATGACGAAATTGCCCTCATTGGGTTTAGCCTTGGTGGAAATGTAATTTTAAAATATCTGGGCGAACGAGATACATTTCCGAAGCAAATAAAAAGTGCTGTAGGGGTATCGGTGCCATTATATTTACGAGGTGCGTTGGAACAATTGATAAAGCCCGAAAATGTGGTTTATAGCCAAACATTTATTAATGATCTTCGGAAAAAATACAAACGTAAAATGGTATATTTTCCAGATGCAATGAATGCTGAGGAGTTAAAACAGATAAAAAATCTGTTAGAATTTGACCATCGCTATACAGCAAAAGCACACGGATTTAAAGACGCTTTTGACTATTATGAAAAATCGAGCGCGCTGCAATATTTACCTAATATTAAAATTCCAGTACTCATTTTGAATGCTGAAAATGACAGCTTTTTATCGCCAGAATGTTACCCTTTTGACATTGCAAAAAACCATAAAAATATATACCTTGAAGTTCCTAAAACAGGTGGACATGTTGGGTTTCACAAATCGAATGCGGTGTATTATTCCGAAAAAAGAACGCTTAAATTTATAACAGACCATGAATGATTTGACAGCATTTCAGGAATTATTAATGGGGCTTGGCTACTGCGTATTCATGCTAATAATAGGGTTTATTTTTCTGAAATTTCCGCCGAAAAACATCAATCATCTGTATGGATATCGAACGCGCCGTTCCATGAAAACGCAAGAGGTTTGGGACGCTGCCAATATATTTTCGGCAAAAGCTTTGATTAAAATTTCGTTGTGGAGCATCATCTTTCCCGTATTTTCTTATTTGTTTTTTCCGAAATATATCATCCTTATTTCAGTCATAGGAAATACACTTTTATTGCTGTTGACATTACCCATGACCGAAAATTTCATCAAGAAAAATTTTGATGACGAGGGAAAACGATTAAACAATTAGCGTTTCTGAATTCCTACTTCTGAATTTTGAATTAGTTACATTTGCACTCTTAATGTAAGATTATGATTCAATCAATGACGGGTTACGGTAAAGCTGTAATTCAATTACCTTCAAAAAAAATTAGCGTAGAGATAAAATCTCTCAACAGCAAAGGGCTGGATTTGAGCTCTCGCGTGCCTTCGGCGTATCGTGAGAAGGAATTGGACATTCGTAAAATGCTTGCCAATGCCTTGACACGCGGAAAAATTGATTTGAGCTTATACGTTGAAAGTACTGGCGAAGAAACCTCAACACAACTTAATGAAACGGTTGTAAAACAATATATGTCGCAATTGGCAAAAGTAGTTGACGGCGATAAAACCGAATTACTCAAAATGGCAATGCGCATGCCAGATGCCTTAAAAACCGAACGTGAAGAAGTGGATGAGTCTGAGTTTGCTGAAATTTTAAAAGCGGTAGAAGAAGCATTAGTTCAAATAAACACATACCGTAGCGATGAAGGCGAAGTTTTAAAAAACGACTTTTTAGAACGGGTAAATACCATTGAAGAACGACTCAACGAAGTTCTTGAAATAGACTCTCAACGTATTGAAAATGTGAAGGATCGTTTGCGTACTGCGGTGTCTGACTTAAAAGAAAAAGTAGATGAAAATCGTTTTGAGCAAGAACTCATTTACTATTTAGAAAAGTATGATATTACCGAGGAAAAAGTGCGTTTGCAAAACCACATCAACTATTTTAGAGAGGCTATAAATAGTGATGACAGTAACGGGAAAAAATTAGGGTTTATCACTCAAGAAATAGGTCGTGAGATTAACACAATTGGTAGTAAATCAAACTTTGCACCCATGCAACAACTCGTGGTACAAATGAAGGATGAATTAGAGAAAATAAAAGAGCAGGCTTTAAACGTTTTGTAATGACTAAAGGAGGAAAATTAATCGTATTCTCCGCGCCATCTGGAAGTGGGAAAACAACGATTGTAAAAAATTTACTTGGAAACGATGCACTAAATCTAGAGTTCTCTGTTTCTGCGACTTCGCGCGAACCTCGTGGCGAAGAAGAGCACGGAAAGGATTATTACTTTTTAAGCCTGAAGGATTTTAAACAGCACATAAAAAATGAAGACTTTCTAGAATGGGAAGAAGTCTATCGCGATAATTTTTATGGTACCTTAAAAAGTGAAATTGAACGTATTTGGGCGATGGGTAAAAACGTAATCTTTGATATCGATGTTGTAGGCGGATTACGCATAAAGCGGAAATATCCAGAACGAACACTTGCCGTATTTGTAAAACCACCTAGCGTGGACGAACTTAAAATAAGGCTCAAAAAGCGCAAAACCGAAAGTGACGAAAAAATAAATATGCGTATTGCAAAAGCGAGCGTAGAAATGGCAACCGCTCCTCGTTTCGACCATATTATTTTAAATGACACGCTAGAACACGCACTTGTGGAGGCTGAAAGATTAGTGAAAGAACATATCTCAAAACCTCTTTTTGATGATGTAAAATTAGAAAAAGACGCAGTTTCAAAAGAAGAGGAATGAATACTTCAAAAAAGATAGGGCTTTATTTTGGCACGTTCAATCCCATCCATATAGGGCATTTAACGATTGCCAATTACATGGTGGAGTTTAGTGACTTGGACGAAGTATGGATGGTCGTAACACCTCACAATCCACATAAAAAGAAAAGTTCGCTTCTTGGCAACCATCATCGTATTGCCATGGTTGACATCGCGATTGAGGACTATCCAAAAATAAAATCCAGCAAAATCGAGTTTAATCTTCCGCAACCCAATTATACGGTAAATACATTAGCAGTTTTGGAGGAAAAATATCCCGAACTAGATTTTTGTTTGATTATGGGAGAGGACAATTTAAAAAGCCTTCATAAATGGAAAAATTACGAAGTGATTTTAGACCGATATTCTATCTATGTCTATCCAAGAATTTCCAGCGGTACAATAGAAACGCAATTTGATAATCACCCTAAAATTTCAAAAGTTCCTGCTCCCATTATGGAGCTTTCTTCTACCTTTATCCGTAAGGCGGTAAAAGACAAAAAGAACATCAAACCAATGCTTCCTCAAAACGTTTGGGAATATCTCGATGAGATGAATTTTTATAAGTAGCCTAAAAAACACCGCCCCAACTACTCGAGTAGAGTAATTGAGGCGGCTACTAACCAACCAAAAATCGTTGTATATTAAAAGGTGCTAATCTTCACCATTTGCTTTTCTATTTGTTCTTTTGACAATCTCAGTTTCCCTCTTTCTTGACCTTCTCCATTTTTATACTGAATATATCCTCTTCCAGTAAACTCATAAGTCGTGCCACTATTTGGATGATATAAAGAAATTGTTCTGTCGTCGATAACGCTCATTTCAAAATATTCATTGCCTAAGAAATCATAATCTAATGTTAAGAATTTTAAATATCGATTTCCGGTGACATCATCCACATTATAAATCCCTGTGTAGTCATAGAAAATGTTGTTTGGGTTTGTGCCATTTTGATCTTGACTACTTTTAAAGTTTCCGTCACCACCGCCCGGTAAAAATGCTACAAAATTTTCATTGTCAAATTCATTGATAGCACCTTCTTGGCTTGAATATGTTTTTTCCCAAGTCACATACTCCTGCACAAAATAATGGATGTTATCATAAAACAGTGCATTGTAATCAAAGGTGTCTCTTTGATACCCAATAATCGTATAATAGCTACCCGTCGCTCTGTTAAATAATTCCAATGTATTGTAATTCAATTGTGTAACTTCAAATCTATTGTTTCCGTCTAGGTCATGCGAAATAATCAAATCAAATCCGTTGGTATTGTAATACCCAACATCAATCCCTAAGCCGTAACCTTGGTCGCCGATACCCACTAAGTTATTATTGGCGTACAAAGTGCCATATTCAAACGACAGCGTAAAGGCGATTTGCATAAATGGAATTTCCCCATTTGCATTGCTCTGATTTACATCCACGTACCACAATTCGTAGTCAGATAATAAATCGGCAAGTGTTACGCTGGGCTGTGGTTCTATAATGGTATCTTCTACGATTACAGTTTCAGTGTAACATGAAGTGAACATTAGGGCTAGGACACTCATCATTAAAAATAGTTTTGTCGTTTTCATATTTCAGCCTTTTAAAGTTAATACCTTCTAATTTCCACAAAGCGTGCCAAATTTATAAGTTGTTGATTTTTAGTTTATTACTTAGTTTTTACGCTTCAGAAATTTTTACAATGGCTAACATTTCCGAAGAAAAAAAGCGTAAAATAGCTTCGGAAATTATACGTGTTTAAAAGATGTGTGTGCTGTTTGAGCCTTATATCCATTTGAAATCTTTTGCCTATTTTTACTGGAGTTTTTATAAGGAATCTAAGCTAAACCTCACCCAATTTATGGGTATTTATATATGAAAGAATCACCAAAATTTGCCGTGTTCGGTGGCGGAAGCTGGGCAACAGCAATCGTAAAAATGTTGTGCGAAAACCTTGATACCGTGGGCTGGTACATGCGCAGCGTGTATGCCACAGAGCACATAAAAAAAGAACAGCACAACCCTAATTATTTGAGCTCGGTAGAGTTTAAGCCTTCACAGTTAATGCTCAACAACGACATCAATGAGATGGTGCGCTACGCAGATATTTTGATATTTGTGATCCCATCTGCTTTCTTATACAGCGAGCTGAAAAGCCTAACCGAGCCCCTAAAAGGAAAGACTATATTCTCTGCCATAAAAGGGATTGTCCCAGAAACCAGCCTTATCGTTGGTGACCATTTTTTTACGTATTATGATGTGCCTTTTAATGATATTGGTGTTATTTCGGGGCCCTGTCATGCTGAGGAAGTAGCTCTAGAAAGACTCTCTTACCTAACCATCGCATGTGCGGATGAAGAAAAAGCAACATTGGTGTGCGACCACTTGAGTTGCGATTATATTAAATGTACTACCAGCGATGATGTAATGGGAACCGAATATGCGGCAATGCTCAAAAATATTTATGCCATCGCGGCGGGTATCGCGCACGGATTAGGCTACGGCGATAACTTTCAAAGCGTGCTGATGAGTAACGCCATCCGCGAAATGAAACGCTACGTGAAAAAAGTCCACAAAATGAAACGAGATATTAACGATTCGGCTTACTTAGGCGATTTATTGGTGACGGGCTATTCGGTTTTTAGTCGTAATAGAATGTTTGGTAATATGATAGGAAAAGGCTACACTGTAAAGAGCGCCCAAATGGAAATGAGCATGGTTGCAGAAGGATATTATGCAACAAAAAGTGCATACCAACTCAATCAAGACAAAGGAAAAAAGAAAGCCAAAACCCCCATTATCAATGCGATTTATGAAATTTTATACGAAAACAAAAACCCTAAAAAGGTAATGGCAAAGTTGACAGAGAAGTTAAATTAATCACCCTTAGCCAACAACTGCTTTAAGTAGTAGCTCGGATAAATTTTATACTTTTTATAAAAGGCTTTTGAGAATGATTCGCCACTCTTAAAACCGCTTTCTTGGGCAATTGCTTTAATGGTATATTTTCTAAATTTTGGGTTCTCGTTCAACTCCTCCATGGCATATTCGACTCTCAAATCGTTTAAATATTGAGAAAAATTTTTGTCCTTTTTCAAGTTGATCACTTTGGAAAGATACGTTGAGTTTGTTCCGAAAGACTTCGCGACTTTATTAAGCGTGAGTGTTGACGAAGTAAAACTCTTTTTAGTTTCAAAAGTGTCTAATTGTTTTAAAATATCTTCAATAATTTCGGCTGAAATTTCTTGTTTTGAAGCAGACGAAGAAGCATCCACTTTTTTGTCCTCTTTAGTTGTTATTAATTTCTGAAATCGTTTTTTATACACCCATTGTCTATTGATGTAATATCCCAATAAAAATAAACTCAATCCCAATAAACCAATGACGAGCAGCATCTTATTTGCTGAAATTTTATTTTCTATCTCTAGCAAATCAATCCTATTTTCCTTTTCTTCAACCAACTGAGGAATGATATATTCCTCGTTTGTTCGGCTTTTTATTTTTGCCTGTCTCGTGTTTATTTGATTGGTAACATCATTTAATTTATACAAATAATCAATTTGCTTTTCTCTATTTCCTTTCTCTTTGTAATAAGCGATTAAACTACTGTAAACCTTAGGTAATTCTGGAAACAACATAGTATCTTCTTCATATAAAGCGTCAACTTTTTCTAAAGCACGTATGGCATAATCCTCAGAACTCTGACCAAAATAAATTTGAGCAAGTTCGTAGTAATAATCATACATATAACTCCTGTCGTAGTATTCTCTATATTCATCTCCCTTTAATAAACTGTCTTTGGCAGAACGCATTCGGTTTTGTAATATGAGCGGTGCCGCTGTTTTTGAAACAAAGCTTCGGTACATTATACTATCACCCTTCGCTAGGGACTTTTCAATTCCAAGCTGATAATAATGCAGCGCCTCTTCAGGTTTGTTAAGTTTTGAATAACTAGAGCCTATACCTTTCAAGGTATTTAAATAGTCGGAAACCGAAATTTTAGAATCTGGTACATCCTCAAATAATTTCAATGCAAGAAAATCTGTATCAAGGCTTTTTTGGTAGTTTCCCCAAAGCCTATTAATTCCTGAAATAACATTCAGTGCTGCAATTTTTTGCTCCACGTTCCCTTTTTTCTTTGCAGAATGATATCCTAATATCGCGTTTTTTAAACTTGCATCATACTGCTGATTGTAATATTGAAAAAACGATTTGTAGAGATATCCTATTGCTGGAAAATCGATATGGTCACTATTAATCGCGTAATGTGTTACGCTATCCAAATACTGCAACGTCTGCGGAATTTTAGAAACACGAGCCAACTGTTCGTATCCAATGGCAATCTGAGTAAAATCATTACTCTTTTTAGCACGTTCAATAACCACCCGAGAAATTTGAATGGCCGTTAGTGTATCCTTTACTTTCAAATCAAAAAGCAACCCTAAATAGTCATCACTTTTAGATTCTAAATAAGCATCACTATATTCCTGCCCATATATTAAAGAGCAACTTAGGAATAAAAAAATGAAGTAAAGTGATTTCAAAAAATGATTGCTTAATTTTTAAAAAAGGTCTCGTAATAAGACACACGTTTTCGATTACTATAAAGGTAGGTATTCTTTACCACCTCAAAAGTTGAAAATAGCTCATTTCAGAAACAACAAAACATATGCGTTTGTTTTTCAGAACATTACGTTTAAAAAAGCAACACTAGATTTATAAATTAACAGAAATTATCTGGCAAGAACCCCCTTTTTGGGCATCACAGGAAGATCAACTGCGTTGTCTTCCATAATAGAATTACGCGGAATTTCAAAACGCTTATCAAACATTTTATCATCCTTAAAATAGGTTATTGTGAAGAAATTATCGAGCACAAAAACGCTCTCATCAATGAACTCAATTTTAGCAAATCCCTTTGCGGGAATTATTTTAATCGTTTTGCGCATAGGCGCCGTCATCTTCTTTTCGTTATAGCCTTGTGCAACAATTAGCACTGTTTCAATAGGAGATGTGCCATCGTTAATCATATAAATATTCCAGTCGTGCACATTATAATCCTCATTGAATTCATACACCGCAGCAATGTAAATATCTTTTACCTCTGGAATTTCAATATCTTTTCTCATGTTTTCTGCTCGTGAAAGCGGATTTTTTTACTTCGGAAATATAATATGTAATTTACTTATTTGTTCAGCAGCAGAAAAAGTTCAACTTGCAATTTTGAGTGCGCCACTAAAAAGCGGATTCTCAAAATTGAATTTCACTAATATGCACTCTTAAATTGCTCTAAGAAACGTACATCGTTTTCACTCAACATTCTAATATCTGGAATTTGGTGCAGTAGCATAGCAATACGATCGATACCCATCCCAAACGCGAAGCCGCTATAAATTTCTGGGTCGATACCACAATTTTTCAAAACATTGGGGTCAACCATTCCGCATCCCATGATTTCTAACCAACCGGTTCCTTTAGTTATTTTGTGGTCTATTTCGGTTTCAAGGCCCCAATATACATCTACTTCTGCACTTGGCTCTGTAAATGGAAAATAAGAAGGGCGCAGACGTATTTTTGATTTGCCAAACATTTCCGTAGTGAAAAATTGTAGCGTTTGTTTAAGGTCTGCAAAACTCACCCCTTTATCAACGTATAAGCCTTCCACTTGGTGGAAAAAGCAGTGCGCTCTTGCGCTAATGGCTTCGTTACGATACACGCGTCCTGGCGAAATCGTACGAATGGGTGGTTGGTTGTTTTCCATGTAACGCACTTGGACAGACGAGGTGTGTGTGCGCAAAAGAACATCGGGGTCAGTTTGAACAAAAAACGTATCCTGCATATCTCGCGCTGGATGGTATTCGGGTAAATTTAATGCGGTAAAATTATGCCAATCGTCTTCAATTTCTGGACCTTCACTAACGTTGAAACCTATGTTTGAAAACACTTCAGTAATCTTATTTTTTACAATAGAAATAGGGTGGCGGGATCCTAACTCAATAGGCGCGCCGGGGCGGGATAAATCTCCATAAATGCCCTTCACTTCTTCTTTACTTTCGAGAGAGTCCTTTAAAATTTCTACTTTTTCCTGCGCAGCATTTTTAAGTGTGTTCACAACTTGACCAAATTCCTTTTTTTGGTCGTTTGCTACGTTTTTAAATTCGCTGAAAAAATCTTTTAAGAGGCCTTTGCTCCCCAAATATTTAATCCTGAAATCTTCAACTTCTTCTTTCGTTGCCGCTGTAAAAGCTTCAACCTGGGCAATATGCTCTTTTATTTTCTCTATCATATTCATTTCCCGTGAAGACGGGAAGCTATTATTAAGATGGCAAAATTACAGAAACTCCGCAACTTCTACCTCCTTTAAAAATTGGAATTTTAGCTTCGGAAATTTTAAACAAACTCCCTTTTATCTTTTAATCAATTACCTTCTTCTCTAAAAAATAATGGACAATTGCGTCTTTCATCAACACACTTTGTTCACCAGCTTTGAGTGGCGGCAAATTTTCCAATATTTTAAAATGGGGCCAGCCGGCATCATCAAAATATTCAAATTCGTAGTATCCAAAGGGCTCCAGCAATCTGCAAATTGCAATGTGCATTAAGTTTACCTTTTCGTCTTTTTTAAATTTTCTGTGCAATTGTCCCAATTCCTGCACGCCAACTAAGTAAATAATGGCATCCAAATCCAAGGGGTCACCATCAGCAAATTTATTGCTCAACATTGTAACCACTGCTTCCCACCGTTGCTTTAATTGTTCGTCTCTTGCCATGTTGCAAAGTTAGCAAACTTTAATATCGTGCGGAAACTTTGGTCACTTTAACAAACCGTGATTATTGTATATTTACAATTATAGTAAATTAGATTTTACAAATAACCTCCAAACTTTTAAAAATGAGTATCATTGATGTCATTCTCGGAATTATTTTAATCTACGCCTTTTACAGAGGGCTTTCGCAAGGTCTTTTCTCCACGTTAGCTTCATTACTTGGTCTTATTTTTGGGGTGTATGGTGCCATCTATTTTTCTGGCTACGCGGCCAATTATTTAGTTGATAATGTAGATTGGAATGAGCAAACCATTCAACTAGCGGCATTTGGGATAACATTTTTAGTTATTTTACTTACGATAAGTTTGGCTGGAAAACTACTCACCAAAATAGCCGATTTTGCAGCACTCGGATTACTCAACAAATTGTTGGGCGGGCTTTTTAATGCGCTGAAATTTGCTTTCATTATTTCGGTGATATTTATGTTTATCAACGCATCCACAGCGGCTAGTGGTTTTATGATTTCTGAAGAGAAAAAAGCAGATTCTATTTTATACGAACCTATTGCTTCTCTAGCACCAATGCTTCTTCCCCAAATTTTAAAAGAGGTCGAAATATATAATGGTGAAGACAAAATTACACCCGAAGATTCCTTGCCAGTGATTGAAAATGACACTTTAAATTAAGTACTCAATCTTTATTTTAAGTCAAATTTCCGAAGATACTTTTCTTTCCATTTTTTAAAGGAAAATTACTGTTATGGCTTCAATTTAAAAATTTGTTAAACTTTTAAATCATAATAGTAATACTATTATATTTATATTTGTGTTTAATCGAATGGAACAACTGCAGGTACATATCACAATAGACCCTAACCTTTACACCAAGAACCCAGAATCTTCTGAGCTTGGGAGGAAAATTGTGTGCCAAAGTATCGTTATGATCGATGAGTTAGGGTTTAAGGGTTTTACTTTTAAAAAATTAGGTGCGGCTATTGGTTCCAATGAAAGTTCAATATATCGCTATTTTGAAAGTAAACATGCTTTATTGGTCTATTTGACAAGCTGGTATTGGAGTTGGATTGAATACAAACTTGTTTTTTCAACATTAAATGTTCCGGCTTCGGCTGAAAAATTGAGCAATGCCATTGAGATAATAACAAGCAAAGTAGAGGAGGATAATTCGTTTTCGTACATCAACGAGGTACTATTAAATCGTATTATTATTGCTGAATCATCAAAAGCGTATCACACAAAAGATATAGATAAAGAAAACAAAAAAGGATATTACAAAACCTATAAACGGGTAGTACAACGTATTAGCGAGATGGTACTCGAGGTGAATCCTTCATTTGCTTTTCCAAATATGCTCGTTTCTACAGTGATAGAAGGAGCGCATCACCAAAGATATTTTAGTAAGCATTTGCCATCACTTACAGATGCTGAAAATGGAGAAAATACTATCGTTACTTTTTATCGGGATTTAGTTCTAAAAACCATCGCGGCATGAAAGGACTACTTTATATAAAGAAATTTGCTGCAGACTATATAATCTTGCTGTTTGTAATTGCTTTGATTGGACAACCCGTACTAAATGGAATTGTATTAGCCAATCAAACTGGCCCAGCTACGGTTAGTACAATCATTGAAGAAGAGAATAATCAGGAAGTGGGTGATGATGATTCTTCTGAGGCTTTCACTGATTTTAATTTACCTAAATATGACTATTTAATTTTTGAAAACTCTTATATTGAGACTTCAAAATTAATTGTATCAAAAGAGCTTTCTCTAGTTCTTGATATGTTTATCCCTCCTCCGGAGCTAGTTTAATATCATTCTTCATTCTTATCAATTTAAACGTTCACTCATTTGAGGTCCTTGTTTGATTGACTCAATTCAAATTATTAAACTACAATGTAGCATCAAAATACGTGCTGTCATTTCATAAATTCTATTAAAAAATGAATAGTCCAAATCCATTTAAAAATTTTAAAAGCGATCTCCCAGCAAGTATCGTTGTTTTCTTTGTCGCACTCCCACTATGTTTAGGGATTGCGTTAGCCAGTGGCGCACCAGCGTTTTCTGGGCTTATTGCTGGTATAATAGGAGGTATTGTTGTTGGCGCACTTAGTGGTTCTTCAGTAGGTGTAAGTGGTCCAGCAGCAGGTCTCGCAGCTATTGTATTAACCGCCATTGGTGCTCTCGGGGGTTTTGAAAACTTTCTTCTTGCCGTTGTGCTTGGTGGAGCCATCCAATTGGTTTTCGGTCTTTTAAAGGCTGGAATTATTGGATATTATTTCCCCTCTTCAGTAATTAAAGGGATGCTTACCGGTATTGGTATCATTATTATCCTAAAACAAATACCGCATTTCTTTGGCTACGATGCAGACCCAGAAGGCGATTTCTCATTTTTCCAAGTTGATGGTGAAAATACGTTTTCTGAAATTTTTAAAACATTAGATTATATTAGCCCAGGAGCTACTATCGTTGCCGTTGCTGGTTTGGCCATTTTAATTTTATGGGATAGAGTACTATCTAAAAAAGCGAAAATATTTACGCTTATTCAAGGACCACTCGTAGCAGTTGCTATAGGTATTATTTATTTCATCTTAACTCAAGGAAATGAAACATGGGGTATTTCGAGCGAGCATTTGGTAACTGTTCCAATCCCAGATAGTTTTGACTCTTTTATTGGGCAGTTTAGCATGCCTAATTTTACTGAAATTGGAAATCCTCAAATATGGATTACAGCCTTCACAATTGCCTTAGTAGCAAGTCTTGAAACGCTTTTATGTGTTGAAGCAACAGATAAATTAGATCCCCAGAAACGAGTAACACCCACAAACCGAGAATTGTTGGCACAGGGTACTGGTAACATGATTTCTGGAATGATTGGCGGACTTCCTATTACACAAGTAATAGTTAGAAGTTCAGCAAATATTCAGTCGGGTGGAAAGTCTAAAATGTCAGCCATTATTCACGGTTTCTTTTTATTGATTTCGGTGATATTGGTACCTACAATTTTGAATATGATTCCGCTTTCAGTATTAGCAGCCGTACTTTTTATTGTTGGTTATAAACTGGCAAAGCCAAAATTATTCAAGCACATGTACCAACTGGGATGGAAACAGTTTATCCCATTTGTAGTCACTGTGGTAGGTATTGTTTTCACAGATTTATTGATTGGAATTGCTCTAGGTCTTGCCGTTGGGGTAGTTGTAATTTTAATAAAGAGTTTCCAAAACTCTCACTTCTTACATATTGAAGATAAAAACAGTAATGGAAAGCACAGGATTAAAATGACGCTCGCAGAAGAAGTTACTTTCTTCAATAAAGGAGCAATTTTAAAAGAGCTTGATAGCTTACCTAAAGATTCGTATTTAGAATTAGATGTAAGAAAAACACGTTTCTTGGATCATGATATTATTGAAATTCTAGAAGATTTTTCAGAAAAAGCTCGAAATCGAAATATTGATATTCAGATTATTTCAGAAAGAGGTACTGTTGAAAACCCGGATAGTTTTATTGAGTTTTTCAAATTGACCCCTAAAAAAACAGCTTGAGAATTTAAAGAAAGGAAAAATGAAAACACATTCAAATAAATCAAATTATAAGCTGTTAGTCCTCATAGACAATACAACTGAATCTCACAAAACTCTAATGGACGCTGTAGATTTCGCTAAATTAATCAATGGGAGCATTGATGTTTTTCAAGTAGAACCACCCACAAGTGTGGTAAAATTTGAAAATCAAATAGCCTCAATGCGAGCAATTGATAAGAAACGTTATGACCGAGAAAAAAAACTGTCTGAAGTCGCTTCAAAAATCAAAAACAGGGAAGGTGTACCGGTAATTAGTAATTTTACATTTGGCAATGTAAAAAATGAAATCAAAAACCGAATTGATTTTACCCAACCAGATATTATTGTTGTTGGTAAGCGAAAGAAAAAGCTTTTTGGGCTTTTTGGTGATCAATTAACCAAGTACTTAATGAACAACTACAACGGTAGTGTTTTAATCTCTAGCAATGAGAGCGGGCTGACTACTTTTAACGACCAATCCATTGGTTTTTTAAACACTATTGATGGCATTGAAAACATTGCACTTGTAAATGACATAAGACATCATTATAAAAAGCCTTTTAAAGTTTTTAGGAATAGTATTATTGATAACTTGGACACCAAAGAAAATGAGACGAAGAACAAGGCTATTGTCTTTGAATTCAATAATAAGGAAACAGACATGGTGAATTTTATCTCAAAAAACAATTTGTCCTTATTATGTGTAGATAAGAGCGCTTCTATTAAAGGAGAATTAAAAAATGCGATTGCTAAGACAATCGAAAAAATAAACGTACCCGTATTGGTATTGAATAATAATTTAACATAAAATACAAATTATGAAAGCACACACACAGGAAACACAAAATACAATGACGCCAGAGAAAGCGATCAATTTCCTAAAGGAAGGAAATGTACGTTTTCAAAACAATTTAAAAGCAAACCGTAATTTACTCGAACAAGTAAATGATACCTCAGACGGACAATTTCCTTTTGCAACAATATTAAGTTGTATTGACTCGAGAGTTTCGGCAGAGCTGGTATTTGACCAAGGGCTTGGAGATATTTTTAGTATTCGTATCGCTGGTAATTTTGAAAATGAAGATATTCTAGGAAGTATGGAATTTGCATCAAAACTAGCAGGAACAAAATTGATAATGGTCTTAGGTCATACAAGTTGTGGTGCAATAAAAGGCGCTTGTGACCATGCTCGCTTGGGTAATTTAACAGCTTTAATTAAAAAGATTGAACCTGCTGTGGATGCCGTTACAGAACCAAAAGAAGAGAGTCAAAGAACTTCAAAAAATCTAGATTTTGTAGATACAGTATCTAAAAAAAATGTCTTGATGACCATGAAAAACATTCGCTCAAAAAGTCCAGTTTTAAAAGAAATGGAGGATAATGGCGAAATAAAAATTGTTGGAGGAATGTATGATATTGCTACAGGAATGGTTGATTTTTATGAATAAATACATGTTCATTAAAAAAAATCGGCTACATATAATAATGTAGCCGATTTTTTTCTTTAAAGGAAATTTGCCTTAGCATTAAATAATACTAAAATCTAAGAAAGATTCTGTTAAACAACATCTTCCACATTATTATTGATATAAACCATTACTTCTTTAAAGTTTTTTAAAATCCTTTTCTCTGGAATCAAATCTGGAATAATATCAATATTTTCCATCATCACTCTAGGTTGTTTTTGAAGGTTGACGAGGATTACTTTAACCTCAGATTTAAACAATCTTAGCATTAAATCTTCTAAGGCATACAGTCCAGATTGATCTATGTAGGGTACTTTCCCCATTCTAATGATAAGATGTGTTGCGGTTTCTGGGATGCTCTTTGCGAGTTCTTGAAAGTCATTTGTATTTCCGAAGAAAAGAGGACCGTCGAGCCTTTTGATAAAAACTTCTTCTTTTAATTTCTGAGGAAAATTAGCCTCATCTTTCCAATGTAGTACCAATTCATCTGAATTTGAAAGCTGAACAATTTTAGATCGTTTTGCACTTGCATCCCCAATCTTTTTCATAAAAATCAATGAAGCCAAAACCAGCCCAATACCAACAGCGTAAACCAGATTCCAAAAAACCGAAAGCACAAGCACAACAAGCATTATAATAACTTCGCTCCTTGGCATTTTAGGAATTGCTTTTAAGCCTTTGTAGTCCATTACACCAATTCCTACTGTTATTAAAATTCCGGCCAATACAGCTGCTGGAATTTGCGATGCAACAGGAGCTAAAACAAGTGTAATAAGTAGTAATACAACTGCAGCAATCATCCCTGAAAGTTTGGTAGTTCCACCACTATTGATATTTACTACGGTTCTTATAGTTGCGCCTGCTCCCGGTAATCCACCAAAAAGTGATGCTATACTATTCCCTATTCCTTGCCCAATTAATTCTTGATTGGGATTGTGTTTTGTTTTGGTCATATTATCAGCAACAACTGAAGTCAACAATGAGTCAATGGCTCCTAAAAAAGATAGTGTTAACGCGGTAAATATATATGGCGAAATTTGTCCGAATTCAAAATTGGCAAACATATCTAGATTTAAACCTGGGAATCCTGAGGGAATCTCAGAAATTGGTTTGTAGTCCCATTTCAGAAAATAGGCAGCGGCACTTACAACCAATAAAGCAACCAGTGTACTTGGCACTTTTGTTGTGATTCTTTTAAAACCAAAAATTATAAAAATGGTTGCTAGGGCCAATCCCAATTCCAATAATTTAATATTTTGAAACGCCCTTGGAATTAATTTTGTAGCACCCAAAACTCCCGAACCCGCGGTCTTAGCAAGTATCATTGCTTCTGCATCAATATCTGCCGCGTTTATTCTTTTTGCGCGTCTTACGGTTTCTTCAAAATCCTCTAATACCAATATTCCTTCGCCCGCTTCTTCTTGAAGAATCTTGTCAAGTAATACTTCCTCTGCTTGGGGTTTAAATTGACTTATATAATCCTTATCATCTACTGTATAATATCCTAGCATTGGCAGGATTTGAGTAATTAAAATAATGACTCCAATGGCTGTCATAAACCCAGAGACTACGGGATATGGAATGTATTTTATATACCTTCCTAAACCTAAAACCCCTAAAACAATTTGAAATAATCCTGCCAGTAAGAATACTAATAAAATATAAGGCAACGCTTCTTCTACACTTCCATTATTAGCAGCTATGATTCCAGCAATAACAACCATAGATACAGCAGTCATTGGAGCTGTAGGCCCCGAGATTTGAGTATTAGTTCCTCCAAAAAGGGACGCAAAAAACCCAATCATAATGGCTCCATAAAGTCCCGCGCTAGGTCCTAAACCAGATTGCACCCCAAAGGCGAGTGCCAATGGTAATGCAACGATACCGGCGGTAATACCGCCAAAAATGTTTCCTCTAAAATTTGTAAAAATATTTTTGAACATAGAAGGATAGTATTGGGTTGAAATTAGTAACAAACAAAAACACCTTAGTAACTATAAAGGTGTTAAAAAATCCTGTCTTGCAAACAGACTTAGGTAAAAATAACCTATTTAAGTTAGGTAGATGTAAAGAATTATTAAAGAAAATACTACAAAAGTTTCAAGTCGCTTTTAGGAATCCAGCCGTCTTTACCATCGGCAAGCGATATGCGCAACCAATCCCCATCACTATCGATAACTTGTACTTGTGTGCCTTCGTGAAGTGTAAAGGCTGCGGCGCTGTTCATTTTTGGAGCTGTTTTAATTTCAATACTTTCCGCAAAAACGATTGCTGGTTTGTTATTTTGAACGTCTCCAAAAGTTAAATATGCCATCGAAATACCACCAATCATTAATAAGATGGAAACAATAGAACTTGTAAAGAAAAGTCTCTTTTTCCCTTCGGAAATATTAAAATAATATAGAATAAAGAATCCAACAAATAACATAGAAAACACGACTGCAATTATAGCCCAGCCTTCATAAGTAAAAATACTAGCAATGCTATTGTACCATTTTGAAAATATAGTTTTGGGTAGCGGTTCGATAACGTCAACTCTTGCATTTTCAGCAAAAGCTAAATTCACTTTAATTTCTTTATCATTGGGTGTCAACTGTAGCGCTTTCTCATAATAATAAATACTCGGTCCAATTTGGTTCAACTTATAATACGCATTCCCTAAATTGAAATATAGCTCGGCACTATGACTCCCGCTATCTAAGATTTGCTTCCAATTTGTAATTGCTTCGCTATACTTCTCTGCTTTATAATTATCTTTTCCTTGGTTGAAAAGCGCTTCGTTTTGCGCCATCCCAAAAGTGGAAAAAAGTAAAAATGTGATGTACAATAATTGCTTCATAATCTATTATTGTATTTGTTTATCAATCGCTGAGATGGTCTCAACCGCTTTATCGTAATCCTGCTGTATCGTTACATTGCTTGTTGGTGTATATCTTGCAAACTCACAACTTTTTAATAGGGAACCAAACTGCGCAACAGTAACTTCTTCCACGTCACGCTCATACAATAATTGAGCGATACGCTCTTTGCTCATTTCGCTAGTTTCAATGTTGAGCTTTGCTTTCAAATAATTGTGCAATGACCGCTCTAGTGCTTCATAAAAAACTACTTTGTTCCCAATGTTCTTTTTAGCTTCGGCAAGGTATCGTTTTGCCATTTTATTGGCTTTACGCAACCTATTTCCTTGAACATCTGCACGCCTTCTGTTTCGCTTTTTTCCTGCTATAATGAATAATGGAATTAGTAAAAACGGCCCGCCCAATAATGACCAGAATAATGTAGATTTAAAAAATGGTTCACTCGCAATGGGTGATAAATTAGCGTACAGTTTAATATATTTAAAATTTTCGCTGGAAAGCACCACTTCTTGTTTATCTACAGCCGCATTTTCATCGTTTGTTCCAGCAACGGCATTTGTTACCGGGCCATTTTCTACATTGATAACGAGCTCCTGAGACGTAATGGTTTGGTATTTTTCTATATTGGGATTAAAGTATGAAAACGCGATTGGTCTAATGGGATAAACACCTTTGTACTGCGGCACTATCGTATAATTTTCTGAAACTGAACCACTAATTCCATTAGCTCTAGTGTTTAAATTTTCGCTTCTTTCAGGCTCGTACATTTCGAGCGTACTGGGCACTTTTAATGACGGTAATTGTAGGGTGTTCAAATTTCCATTTCCGGAAACGGCTGTTGTTATTTCCAGTGCTTCATTGGCATCCAACACCTCTTTATTTGTTTTAACACTAAACTGAAATTCGCCCACAGCACCACCAAAATTTTCTGGCTGTCCTTCCAATGGCAATGGTTTTACATCAATGGTGCGACGCCCAGCCGAAATGGTTTTGTTTACACGCGTTGTCAAACGTCTACCAAATAAATCACGACGATTTCCAGGCACATCGATTGGTACATCCAGAGTCAAAGGCTCTATTTCTAGCTTTCCTGTTTTTTGAGGGTACAGCACCGTAGTTCTTAAAATTACATAGCGGTAATTCTCGCCTTTGTAATCTCCTTCGTAAATTTTAAAATTCCCAGATGCATCAATATTCTTACTCCAAAAATCGGCGTACCTAGGCGTGTCAATCTCACGCCATTGGCTGGTAATACTCACATCTTTGGAAACATACATTTTGTACGTGACAGTAATACGCTCGTTTAAAAATGGATTTCCATTACTGATTTCAGCAACGAGATGGACGTTGTCTTCTGCAATGATATCCATGTTTTCTCCGTCAGTTGGAGTTTTAACTGCGGCTGTCACTTCAACAGTAACAGGAATGGTTTTGTACGTTTCTCCTTCCACCACGATGGATGCTTGACCTATAGTCAAATTACCTCTTTTTAAAGGAGACAAGAAATACGAATAGGTTTTTGAGTAGGTGCGTTTTCTATTAATATATGTATTACTTATGGCTTGGTTGGGTCCTCCAACAACGCGCCAGCCATCAAAATCTGGCGGATTAAAATTATCGCCATCTTCGTTCATCTCAAACTCTACCCGTAGACGCTCATTTATCCCTAGTTTTTTCTTGCTCACTTTAGCCTCAAATTTTACCTGTCCCTGCACTGTAAACGCGCAGAAAACAAATAACAACAGATATAAAATGTGCTTCACTTTCATCATCTTACCAGTCTTTTTCACTTTTTACTTTTGCTCCTTTTTGTTTTTGAGCATTGATTTTATCTTGTACTTTTTTCTCTTCGTTGTTCATGGACTCCAATAAGTTTTTTACTTCCTGTGGAGATAATTTACCAGGCACAGGTTGCTGTGGTTGTTGGCCTTGCTCTTCTTTTGGATCCTTAGGCTCATCTGGTTTTCCTTTATCATTTTCTTTATCGCCTTCCTTGTCTTTATCCTCTTGGTCGCCCTTGTCTTCGTTTTCTTGATTATTACCGTCGTCTCCTTCTTTTTTATCTTCGTTTTCTTGGTCTTTTTGATCCTCTTTATTTTCGTCTTGCTTGTCTTGGTTGTCCTTGTTATCATCACCTCCACCTCCTTGTGGCGGATTCTTTTCTAACATGTCTTTTGCCAACGCTAAATTATACCTACTCTCATCATCTGTTGGATTATTGCGGAGTGCGTTTTTATAGGCTTCAACGGCACCTGCGTAATCCTTTTCATTCATCATTGCGTTTCCTAAATTATGAAATGCTTTATGACGCTCAGGCTTTGTCGTAGCATTCTTTGCCGCTTTTTTGAAACGGTCCATAGCCTCAGAATTCTTACTTTTCAAATAGTAGGAATTTCCAAGATTATAATTTCCGGTAGTTTGTTTTTGGTTTGCCGAAATCGCTTTTCGATACTCGGCTTCTCCCATTACAAACTTATCTGCTTGAATGAGTTGCGATGCTTCGCTCAAATATTCATTGGATTTTTCAATAGCTTCCTTTTCTTTTTCGGCTTCGGTTAGTTGTGCTGAAATTTGCTGCGGAAATATGACAAATAATAGCAACAATAGCCCGATTGAAATTTTCGCTTTAGGCTGAAAAAATCCTGAAATCAACTCATCAATTCTGAAACTGTCGTTTAATGTATTATGTGTCTTTATTCTATTCATTTGACGCGGGTTTTTCGTTAAACAAATTCAACTTTTTTACCCATTTTGTTTTTCTTTCTAACAATAATATATCGAGTAACAACAAAAATAATGCCCCGCCCAAAAACCATTGAAACTGATCTTTAAAATCACTAAACTGTTTGGCATCAAACTCCTTTTTATCCATGCCTCCAAGTATATTTTGTACAGCTTCTACAACTTCATTTGTGTTTGTACCATTAATGTAAGCGCCGTCTGCCGCTTTGGCAATTTCTCTCAACGACTCTTCATTTAATCGTGTAATGACCACCTCATTATTTTGGTCACGTTTGTAGGATTCCACGCGTCCCCTTTGCTTGATCGGGATGCGATCCCCTTTCTCTGTCCCAACCCCAATGGTGTAAATTTTGATGCCTTTTTCGTTGGCTTGCGCTGCAATGCTAGCATAATCTCCTTCGTGGTCTTCGCCGTCACTCACAATAAAAAGCACTCTGTTTTTTTGCTCGACATCGTTATAGTATGTTTCTGCCAGTTGGATGGCCTCATTCATCGCTGTTCCTTGTGAGGATACCATATCAGTATTCATTCCTGAAAGAAACAATCTTGCTGAAGAAAAATCGGTAGTAATTGGAACTTGCGGAAATGCGCTTCCTGCATACCCAATAATCCCCACACGATCACCGGCAAGTTTGTTGATAATTTGAGTAACGAGTTGTTTCGATTTTTCTAGTCGGTTGGGTGCAATGTCTTCCGCGAGCATACTTTTTGAAACATCCAACGCAAACACAACATCTACCCCTTCTCGTTTTACGGTTTCTAATTTTGTGCCTATTTTAGGATTCACCAAAGCAAAGCTCATGCACGCAACTGCCAAACAGACCACCAATACTTTTAAAAAAGATTTGAATAGAGACTGGTTGGGACTTAACTTTTCTAATGTTGCCGTATTCGCAAACTTTTTTTGCGTGCGTCGTTTCCAAAACAACACACCAAAAAATAGTAGCACAATCATAGGGATTGCGAACAGTACGTAAAAATATATGGGTTGTTCTAAATTATACATATTTTAAACAAAACTCTTAAACACTGTATAACGCAATAATAATTCCAGCCCTAAAAAGCCGAGTGCCAATAGCACCCATAAACGGAAAAGTTCGTTATAATTGGTGTATTTAAATTCTTCTATATCGGTTTTTTCTAATTCGTTGATTTCTTTATAAATCTGTTCTAATCGGGTGTTGTTCGTGGCTCTAAAATATTTTCCACCAGTAGTTTCAGCAATCTCCTTTAAAAGTGTTTCATCAATTTCCACTTGTTGCATCCCGTATTGAAATCCACCATCAGCGCGAATACCAATGGGCGATTGTGCCATTCCATTGGTTCCAAGCCCAATGGTATATACTTTAATACCAAATTCAACTGCCAACTCGCTCGCTATTTTTGGGTCTATAAACCCTGTGTTATTTACCCCGTCTGTCAATAAAATAATCACTTTACTTTTTGCACGGCTCTCCTTCAACCTATTTACCGAAGTTGCCAATCCAGACCCAATAGCCGTTCCACCATCAATAATGGTATTATAGGTTATGGTTTTTAAAGACGTTAGCACTATGCTTTTGTCACTCGTCAAAGGTGTTTTTGTAAAACTTTCTCCAGCATATTCCACAAGTCCAATCCTGTCTGTAATTCTATCTCTTATAAAACGTGCCGCGACATCTTTTAATGCTTCAAGCCTGTTGGGTTTTAAGTCTCGTGCCAACATACTTGCACTCACATCAATGGCCATAACGATGTCAATCCCTTTATTGCTCACTGTTCGCGTGGACTCATCTACGGTTCTTGGTCTCGCCAGAGCAACAATAATTGCCGCTAACGCTAACAATCGTAATAAAAACAATAAGGGTCGAAATTTTGCCAACCAGTTTTTAGGCGTTCTAAAGCCTTGAATACTCGAAATTTTAAGCGTTGCTGTTTGCTGGTTTCGTTTTAAAAAATACCACAACGCCACCAATGGAAGTAGTAAAAACAACCAGAACATCTGCGGATTTACAAATTCGAAATTACTGAGCATTTTTTTGCTGATTTTCGGTTACTTCTAATTCAATGGATTTAATAATTCTTTCCTTGATTTGTGCTACATAGTCATTGTCAAACTCATTAAACATAAGCACCATTTGCATAGCTTGGTCTTGTTTGAACATCAACATTGTATATTCTCTTTTTTCCTCTAGCGTATTGCCATTTGCATCTTGTAAATTAAAATCTCCATACGCTTTCAATCCTTCAATGCCGCTGTCAGTTTTAAAATCTTCTCGCTTCACAACCATATTAATAGCACCATCTGCTTCAATTTTTTGTAATCCAGCTTCAAGGCTTTGATTTAAATCAAGCGGAACACTATCTCTGTATTTAGTGGTATTGAGCATGATAGAAAAAGCATCGCTTTTAGCACCGTATTCAAATTGGCTGGTAGAAAGAACCACGTCTGCATATTCGGCAGGAATTCCTGTTTCTTTTCGTAATAACACCTCTGGCGTTTCAATGATAATTGAAGGAACTCCGTATTCACTTTTTACCCATTCGCCTTCGAGCAATGTTTTTGAAGAATTACCAAAAACGGTGTCTTTTACAGTTCCAAACCCATAAACACTTCCTAAAACTACAGTTGCAATCGCTAAAATGAATATTCCAGCAAGACTTCCCAAGAGTATGCGTTTTTTTAAACGCTTTTTACGGGCTTCTTCCTTGTACATTTCATCTAAAAGCAATTCCTCTTCGGTGGGTTCTGGGATGGCTTCGTGAGTATGATTTATAATTTCTTCTGTAGCTGCTCTGTCTGCTTCGGCTTGACCCACGGCTTGTTGCATTTTAGCAAATTTCACCAAATCGGCACGCTTTAAAATATCGCCCAAGCGTTTTATATCTTCCGCATCAAAATCAAAATCTCCAGCCTCTTTATGCAATTGTAAGCGCTCAATAAGCTCATCTGTGGTGCTTTCTTGCGCGGCATCATCAACTTCCCTATCCAAATATCGTTTGACAATCTCTGTCAATAATGAATAATATTCTTTTGATTTATTCTGAATTAAATAGTCACTTTTGTCCAACTGCTGCAATGCTACGATTGCTTCCTCATAAGGCGGAAGTTGTTTTTCAGCTTCGGCTTTCTTCTTTTTTCTTCGGAAATAGTACCACAATGAACCCGCAAGTAATAACAAAGGCAATAGCCAGTAGACTATTTTCTCCCATTTAAATGGTGGCTTTTCAACCGAAACTACCGGTTTAATGTCAAACATTTTTTGCTTTAACGTATCCACAGCAACATCCCGAACCTCAACATTGATAGAATCTGAAAGATAAAATTTGTTGTTGAAAATTATTTTTTGTGGCGGAATGGTATAGCTTCCCGAATCAAATTGTGTTAATCCATAACGTTTTATGAGTCTAATTTTTGAAGCTTCGTAGGTTGTGTCTGTTTTGTAGGACTCAATCACTTCGAGGGGTGCGAAGGTTTGTTGGTCTGGAAAAACAACAAGGTCTGTGCTATCTGCAAGCACCTCGTATTGTACTTTTAATTCTTCACCTATTTTAATAGAAGTTGTATCGGCTGTAGTTTTAACTTGTGCTATACTGGAAAAAGAGATAATGAATAGCACCAAAAATGCACCGAAGAAATTTCGGAATTTGAGGTTCAATTTAATATTCGTACTCTTTTGTTTCATTTTTCTCAATTAGTGTAATTCTTGGCACATTTCGGCTCTGCCAAAAACTTATCTTCTTTTAAAATAGCCTAATAATTTTTTCACGTAGCTTTCATCTACTCGGCAATCCAATGCACCGGCGCCACTCTTTAAAAATGCTTCTTGAAAATAATCAACACGCTCGCGATAGAACTTTCCGTAGCTTGTTCTTACGGCTTTCGAGCCTGTGTTTACGAGCATTGAAGCACCCGTTTCTTCATCTTGCATTTGCACCATTCCAAGATTTGGAATCTCTTCTTCGCGCCTATCGTATACCCTAATTCCTGTGACGTCGTGCTTGCCGGCAACAATTTTTAATGTGTCTCGATACTCATCTGCAATGAAATCTGACAACACAAAAACGATAGCCTTTTTCTTCATCACATTTGTCAAATATTTTAAGGCCTGTGCGATGTTTGTTTTTTTGCTTTTCCCTTTAAATTCAATCAATTCTCGAATGATACGAAGAACGTGCATCTTCCCTTTTTTTGGCGGAATGAATAATTCGATTTCATCGCTAAAAAGTATTAACCCTATTTTGTCGTTATTCTGCATGGCCGAAAATGCTAAGGTTGCAGCAATTTCAGTAATGATTTCGTTTTTAAATTGTTCGTCTGTCCCAAAGAACTCAGAGCCACTAATATCTGCCATCAACATCATTGTCAACTCTCGTTCTTCTTCAAAAACTTTAATATGTGGCACACTCGAGCGCGCAGTTACATTCCAGTCGATGTTACGAACGTCGTCACCAAATTGATATTGACGCACTTCGCTAAATGTCATTCCGCGACCCTTGAATGTACTATGGTATTCGCCACCAAAAACGTGGTCGCTGAGACGACGCGTCTTGATTTCAATTTTCCGTACTTTTTTTAAGAGTTCTTTAGTTGTGCTCATTTGTCCTCTCCCCAGCCCTCTCAGAGGGAGAGGGTGTTTGCTTTTATTAGAATTACTTGTTGTGCCCCTCAAAAACACCCCCCTTTGGGGGGCAGGGGGGACTATGGTACTTCAATTACATTTACAATCTTATTGATGATGTCTTCGCTCGTAATGTTTTCTGCTTCAGCTTCGTAGGTAACTCCAATTCTGTGACGAAGAATATCGTGCACTACGGCGCGAACGTCTTCAGGAACCACATACCCTCTACGCTTGATAAACGCATAACATTTTGCAGCAATGGCAAGGTTGATACTACCACGAGGTGAAGCTCCCACGCTGATAAGGTCTTTCAATTCTGGAAGTCTATAATTTTCTGGATTACGCGTAGCGAAAATGATATCAAGAATATATTTCTCAATTTTCTCATCCATATACACTTCGCGTGCTGCACTCTGAGCGCGTAAAATTTGGTCCAATGTCACTACTGAGTTTACTTGCTCATAGCTTCCTTTTAAGTTTTGGCGGATGATTAATTGCTCATCCTCAATTTTAGGATATTTTATAACTGTTTTAAGCATAAAACGGTCAACTTGTGCCTCTGGCAATGGGTAAGTTCCTTCTTGCTCAATGGGGTTTTGCGTTGCCATTACTAAAAATGGTCTGTCCAATTTAAAGGTAGTGTCTCCAATGGTCACTTGCTTTTCCTGCATGGCCTCAAGCAAGGCAGACTGTACTTTAGCCGGCGCACGGTTAATCTCATCAGCAAGGACAAAGTTTGCGAAAATGGGTCCTTTTTTGATGCTGAAATCACTCTCTTTCATATTATAAATGAGCGTTCCAACCACATCTGCCGGTAATAAATCTGGCGTAAATTGCACCCGACTAAAACTTCCTTGAACTGCTTTTGAAAGAGTGTTGATTGCGAGAGTTTTTGCAAGTCCCGGTACACCTTCCAATAAAATATGGCCTTGTCCAAGTAATCCTATCAACAGTCGCTCAATCATGTGCTTCTGTCCTACGATTACTTTGTTCATCTCCATAGTGAGGATGTCAACAAAAGCGCTTTCCTTTTCAATTTTTTCATTCAAAGCCCCTATATCCAGAGCAGTCGAAGTGTGTTCCATAGCTATTTATTTTTCAGCAATATACCGTGAATTATAACAACCCGCAAAGTCCTTAAAAATTGCTGTATTCCTAGTTAATTAATGGTTAAAGTATCTTGAAAAGAGACGACGGCGTAATCGAGAAATTACAAGAAAAATTCATCTTTTTTCATATCACTGTGTAAAATTAGAAAATGATAAAAAATCCATCAAGTATTTTAAGAAAATTTTTACAAATTGCTGAACAACAGAAACGGTTCAGTGGCTTGAAATTTCTGAAGAAATCCTTTTTTTAAATCTTTTTAGAGCTTCGGAAATTTTAAGGGTTTTAAAGATTTTGCTAAAACTAAAAGAGCTTCCAACCTATGCTGAAAGCTCCTTTATATTAATTCTTCTTTTTCTTTTACGAATCTTTTAAATCAAGAGACGCATTTTCTGCATTCATTAAGAACGAATTATCTGTTTGAATTTTAGTTTCTGGGCTAGAGTTATTTGAAATTATATCGCTTGCACTCGTAAATAAAAAAACGATTACTGCGATGCTCATCAACAACATTACACTCCTTGTTAAGGAGGCAATCATTCTATTATATGCTTGGTCTTTGGACATAACTTTTAAATTATAACAGCAAATATACTTTGAGAGTCAAGTATATTTATTGAAGTTAACACAGATTAACAGCGTATTTGGGAGACATTTAACTGTTTAAAAAGGTTTAGAATTGGTATTTTTAGAGTATTAAAACCAATGAAAATTTCAGGCTAAAACGAAATAAATAAAACACCTCCGCCTTTGCGGAAATTACAGATGACAAAAAATAAAACAGCACTCATTACAGGCGCGACTTCAGGAATTGGTCTCGCTACTGCAACGTTATTTGCTAAAAACAACATCAATCTTATTCTCTGCGGAAGAAGAACAGAGCGTCTCGAAGCCATTAAAATAGAACTTTCAAAATTTTGTGACGTACACACCTTGGCATTCGACGTGCGAGATAAAATTGCTATTCAAGAAAAACTACAAAGCCTTCCCAAAGCGTTTTCACAGATTGATATTTTAATAAATAATGCTGGGAATGCACATGGATTAGATTCCATTCAAGATGGGAATGTTGAGGATTGGGATGCAATGCTCGATATCAACGTAAAAGGATTATTGTATGTTACAAAGGCGATTTTACCACAAATGATTGAGCGAAAATCGGGGCATATTATCAATATAGGTTCTACTGCTGGTAAAGAAGTCTATCCTAACGGAAATGTGTACTGTGCCAGCAAACACGCCGTAGATGCCATCAATCAAGGAATGCGCATCGACCTCAACGGAAAAGGCATCAAAGTAGCTGCGATAAATCCAGGCATGGTTGAAACCGAATTCAGCGAAGTCCGTTTTAAAGGTGACACCGAAAGAGCAAGTAAGGTCTATCAAAATTTTACACCGCTTCAACCCGAAGACATTGCTGACATCATTTATTTTGCCATTACGAGACCTCCGCACGTTAATATTGCAGATTTGACCGTCATGTGTTTGGACCAAGCGAGCAGTACGATTGTGAATAAAGAGGTGCATTAACCCCCGTAAAGTGAAACACCCTTGTTCTATCTAAAATTCCGATTGACTGACAACCTTTTATTGAATAATTTTTTAATCCCAATAACTTGATTAACAAACGCCTTTTGATTAAAAACCTCCTCGCACATAATGATGAGAGTAGTTTTTATGACAAAAAGAGAAAAATTGATTTGGGAACTAAAGAAGGAAAAGCAAAGTTTTTAAAACATGTTTGCGCACTTAGCAATAGCAATCCAAATAACAACTCATTTATTGTTATCGGTGTTGAAGATTCCACAAACGAAATCCTAGGTGTCGACTTTTTTGATGACAGCAAAATTCAAAACCTTATCAATGCATACCTCTCAAATGCACCGATAATTATGTATGAGAATGTAGCATTTCCTTCACTGCCGGAAAACAAAGTTGTCGGGCTTGTAACGATTAGACCCACTAATAAAATCACATCTCTGAGAAAAAATATCTGGAAATATTGGGGAGGTTCCATTTTTATGAGAGACGGCAGTATTTCAATGCCCAAGGATTTTGATATTGAAATCAAAGATGTCAATAGTGAAATTGTAAAATCCATTGAAAATCAAGCGAAAAATAATATCGAGCACACGCTACATGGAGTGATTGATTTTATTAATAATCGGCATAAAGATTTGCAATCTCACTATAAGGTATTTAAGGAATTGTTCGTGGTTTGCTGGGCGGGAAACACAAAAAACTCCAAAGGAAACACATATTATTCCCGCGTGGATATTGAGTTGATTAACGAACAGGTGAGGTTATTTTATTCGGCTTTGGACGAGGTGAGCATTGCTTTTACCGAAGACGAGTTTATCATTACAGAATATGTTTTGCTAGGCCTCAATAATCAAAATAAATACTATCCGCTGGAAGAAGTGCGCATTCGATTTGAGGAAAATGGGCTGTATCATTTGGACACAAAATTACTTTTTGAACCGCCACGATACAATAAAAAAACCTTGCATCATATTTTTAATGCGAACAACGCATTGGTTGAAAAACTAGAAAAAGGAATTCCGTTGAATTCCAATGAGGAAAAAGACCTTGCTAATTTACCCGCAAAATATTTGATTGCATATTTAAACGATTTTCTTGAGGCAAAGCCGAAATTACTGGCAGCAAAAACCTATTTAAAACCATTTCCCAACATTTATGAATCTTATAAAGAAAGCGTGCGGATACTTCGGAAAATAAAATATAATTCTTAATAAATGAAGATGGAAAGAACATTAGTAATTGGTGATATTCACGGTGGACTCAAAGGGTTACAACAAGTTTTAAAAAGCGCTGAAATTTCAAAAAAAGACATCCTTATTTTTGTGGGTGATTATGTAGATGGTTGGAGCGAAAGTGCTGCAACGATTGATTATTTAATTGAAATTTCAGAAAAGAACAAATGCATTTTTATTCGTGGAAACCATGACTATTTATTGCACAAATATTTAACGAAAGGTGACAAAAACCCAATGTGGGTAAATCATGGTGGAGCTTCGAGTATTGAAAGTTACGCACCTATTTCCGAAGAAAAAAAGCAACGCCATATCGCTTTTTTAGAAAACCTGGTGAACTTTCATATTGACAATGAGAATAATTTATTTGTGCACGCAGGTTTTACAAATCAAAGTGGTGCGCCGTACGAATTTTATCCAAATATGGTATATTGGGACCGCACGCTCTGGGAAATGGTATGTGTGATGGACACTTCCATTTCAAAAAATAATGGCTTGTACCCCAACCGACTTAAAAACTATAAGGAGATTTTTATCGGTCATACGCCTACGACTAAAATTGGAAAATCAACACCTCAAAATTTTGCCAATGTTTGGAATGTGGATACCGGAGCGGCGTTTAAAGGATGTGTTTCAATCCTTGATGTCAACACCAAAGAATACTGGCAAAGCGACCCTTTGTGGCGCTTGTATCCTGATGAAAAAGGGAGAAATTAGTTTGGGTCTAATGCAAGTGTTACTTCTTCTGGAATCACGTGACATTGGTCTTCTGCTACCACAATGTTATTCATGGTTTGAGAAACATATCCCGCTCCAGAGGCTGTGACTGCATACGTTCCAGCTCGTTCGCCGGCACCAATAAATATATTATTTGATTGGGTTAACGTTTCTGAATAATCACCTTCGGTGGCAGTTACTGTTATGCCTTCGGTCAAAATCGCATCTGTTTGGGCATCTTTTATTGTAATATTAAGACCGTAAACAAAAACCTCGGTGCAATTGATATTGATGTTTCCAGCTTCGTCGTCATTATTACAAGAGGAAGTGATTGAAGCAATTATTATACAACTTAATAAGAATATCTTTTTCATGACTTAATAACGTTTTCAGCTAAGATTTAGTGTTTTAAAAAAAGCCCATTCAAACAATAGTTTAAATGGGCTTCCTATTTCTGAAATATTAAAATTTCAGTATAATTAATAAGAAATCAATTTCTTACAAATCAAATTTGATTCCTTGTGCGAGTGGAAGTTCGTCACTATAATTAACAGTATTCGTCTGTCTTCTCATATACACTTTCCAAGCATCAGACCCACTTTCGCGTCCGCCACCAGTTTCTTTTTCACCACCAAAAGCACCGCCAATTTCGGCACCACTCGTCCCTATGTTTACGTTGGCAATTCCACAATCTGATCCAGCAAAAGAAAGGAATTTCTCCGCTTCTTTCATTTCGTTTGTCATAATTGCCGAAGACAATCCTTGTGCAACACCATTCTGCATATCGATGGCATTTTCAACCTCTCCTGTATATTTCATTAAATAAAGGATTGGGGCAAATGTTTCATGCTGTACGATTTCAAAATTGTTTTTAGCTTCAATAATTGCTGGCTTTACGTAGCATCCACTTTCGTATCCTTTTCCGTCTAAAACGCCACCTTCAACAAGTACTTTTCCACCTTCCTTTTTAGCTTTTTCAATCGCACTCAAATACGTGTCAACAGACTCTTTATCAATCAATGGCCCAACGTGATTTTTTTCATCTAATGGATTTCCAATAACGATTTGTTTGTAAGCTCCCACAATGGCATCTCTCACTTTATCATACACACTCTCGTGGATAATCAATCTTCTCGTTGACGTACAACGTTGTCCACATGTTCCAACAGCTCCAAACACCGCACCTGGTACCACCACTTTTAAATCGGCTGTTGGAGTAATAATGATGGCATTGTTTCCACCTAATTCTAGTAATGATTTTCCAAAACGCTCAGCAACCGTTGCTCCTACAATACGTCCCATTCTTGTTGAACCTGTCGCAGAAATCAATGGAATTCTAGCGTCTTTCGTCATCATTTCGCCCACTTTGTAATCCCCATTGATGATTGAGGAAATACCTTCTGGCAAATTATTATCCTTTAAAACTCCAGCAATAATGTTTTGACACGCCACGGCACACATAGGTGCTTTTTCACTTGCTTTCCAAACACAAACATCACCACAAACCCAAGCTAAAGCAGTATTCCAAGCCCAAACAGCCACAGGAAAGTTAAATGCCGAAATAATACCAACAATCCCCAAAGAATGCCATTGCTCACGCATTACGTGACCAGGGCGCTCACTAGGGATTGTCTGTCCATTTAATTGTCTTGATAACCCAACTGCAAAATCACAGATGTCAATCATTTCTTGAACCTCGCCGTATCCTTCTTGCAAAGATTTTCCCATCTCGTAAGAAACTAATTTTCCTAGAGGCTCTTTTAACTCACGTAATTTGTTTCCAAATTGACGTACAATTTCGCCACGTTGCGGTGCAGGCATTGCTCTAAAAGTTACAAATGCTTCTTGAGCTGTTTTAATAACTTTCTCATAATCCTCTTTGGTCGTAGTTGTCACTTTACCAATCAATGCGCCATCTACAGGAGAATATGATGCGATTTCATCACCCCCTTTAAACCATTTATTTCCCGTTGACGTTCCGTGATTTACATCTTTAAGACCTAATTTTTTCAATGCTTCGTCCATGCCGAAGTCTTTTGCTACTGTTGACATATATTATATTTATTTGTCATTTCCGTAAAAACGAAAATCCATTATTTTTCTTTCCTTAAGCGGAAATATTAGTTTGATTAAATGGGTTTGAATCCTTAAAATTTCTGCTGAAATATAAAGGGTTTCAAACCATTGCGCGAAGATACGATTTTGCCGAAGCACAAAAAAGGAAATAATAGATTGCTCGTAGACTTAACAATTGATTTATAAATTGACTTCTTAGAAATGATTAAATACATACTTAAAATCAATTCGCAGTAAATCTTTCATCCACTTCTCTGCATCCCACGAAGGAGCTACGACTGAGAGGAATGCACAACTATTATCAATCATTTGTAAATCTTTCATCTACTTCCATCGTGTGACCACAGTTATCACAAGTTCTCAATTCTTTACTATTGTAAAAATCTTTGAAATGTTTAAAAAAGTCGGTTTCAACGTCGTTCAAAGGGAAATAGACTTCGTGAAGTTTGTTATTGCAACTGTCGCAAAACCATAAAAGTCCATCTTTGCCTTCCAAATCTTGCCTTTTGCGCTCTACAACAAGCCCAATAGAGTTTTCTCCACGTACAGGAGAATGTGGCACTTTTGCTGGGTGAAGGTACATATCGCCAGGGCCCAATTCCATCGTTTCTTTTTTTCCGTCGACTTGCACATGTACTTGTATATTGCCCTCTAATTGGTAGAACAATTCTTCTGTTTCATTGTAGTGATAATCTTTGCGGGCATTGGGTCCGCCTACAATCATTACAATATAATCACCTGCATCTTTATATAAATTTTTGTTACCCACGGGTGGCTTTAAAAGTTCGCGATTTTCTTCTATCCATTGATTGAGGTTAAACGGTTTTCTAATTGCCATAGCGATGTTTTTAATTATTCTACGTAAAAATACAATGATTTTAGGAGTAAGGAAATAGAAGAAAGAGAAAAGAAGAAAGTGAGTTGCTTTTAATGTAGGAATGATACCTTCGGAAATGAAGTGCCTTTAACAAATGACTCCTCATATATCAATTAAAATGATTGTTTACATTTTATATATTTCCGAAACAGAAAAAAATAAAGGTTACAAATTATGATATGAATTCAAAGTCCTTATATAACTGCTCGCCTTAGTTGTTTGTGAGATTCGTGCCTCCGCAATAAAAAAACTCCAAAAAGATCTTTGGGGAAACCTTTTTGGAGTTAAAATACATAAGTAGGTAAGTAAAATTTTATCTTTTGTAGAATAATTGTGTAAAGTAGTATGTACCTCTATCATTAGGAATAATTCCAAAACCAGAATGAGTAAAATCTCCCTCAATCGCTCTTCTGTGCCCGTCGCTATTTAGCCAAGCTGTAACTACTGTTTGCGCATCTGTGTAACCAAAGGCTACATTTTCTCCCACTTTTTCAGCACCCTGCCCTTTAAGAGCTTCTGTTCTATAGTGAAAGTTATCGTGATTAATTTCCTCAAGATCAATCATATATTTTGTATGATCTACTGCGTAAGCAGATGCGTATTGTTGGTCTTTTTTAATAGCCGCTAAGCCAAGTGTTGCTCTGTGCTCGTTTACAAGTACAAGAATTTCTTCTGCCATGGCCCAATCAGTTTCTTGTGCTAGATTAAGATCGATTGCGTAATTTGCTTCTTCAATTGCAGCAGTATCTTCGGTTGAACAAGATGCTACAGAAAATGATAATACGATTGCTAGTAGGGTAGTTTTTAAAAGTCTCATAATTTGGGGGCATCAAATTTGGGGCATGATGTTAAGTCAAATATAGAGAATATTCCTACGTAAACAACACTTAATCTGATTTTAAGTGCTTTTGAACGATAAAATAGTATGTTTTTTTAAATTTGTTCCTACAAAAAATCTTACAAACCTAACAGCTATAAAGGCTAAGAAAGAAATGTTAAAAAAATCACAAAAATAAAAATATTTGTTTTTTTATTGTTTTTAGTCGTGTTTTTTATACCATTAAACTTGATTTTTGACACTAAAATTCCTAAAAGAAAGTCAATTCCTACATAAAGCTCGTATAAAATCGACGAAATACACGCTTAAAATTTAAAAACCCATCTGTGAAAGAAATATTCTAGAAAATTATGCAAGAAATAATTGAAAAACTCAAACAAACTCCATCAACACTTTACCTTACGTATGTGCTTATCTACATTCCTTGGGGGTTTGCAATGGATGCATTTGGGACCTGGGCGGAAATCGCAAAATTTAATCATTGGTGGCAAGTACTCACTTGCTACGGATTATATATGATTCCCATTTCAATACTACTAAGAGGACGCCCCATATTTGAGCAATATGCGTACGGTCTCGTGGCGATGGGCCTGTTGGAATTTGGTGGATATTATTTTGAAACTTCGTATGCATATCCTAATAATATCATTGAGAACACCTTCGGAAGTAGAAATTTTGCACTGGGAATGGCATTGTTTTTTGCTGTTTATTTTCCATTAGGAAATTGGGTTGTGAATAAAATGTATACTCGGTTTTTTTCCAAATAATGTATCTTTAATATTTCTGAAATTTCTGCTATGCACACTAAAAAAAAGTATTCGGCCCTTGAGATGTTATTATGGACTCGCTATGAAACCATATTTTTTCTATTTATTATAGTTGCCTGTGTAGCAGCTTACTACTACTTTGATTTAAGTTGGTTACAAATACCTTGGACGCCTTTAGCACTTATAGGTACCGCAGTAGCCTTTGTTATTGGTTTTCAAAACAATGCAGCGTATGACCGTATTTGGGAAGCGCGTAAAATTTGGGGAGGTATTGTAAACACATCTAGAACTTTTGGAATGTTTGCTCAAGATATGGTTACAAATGAGCATGCCCAAAAACCTATTGAAAATTCTGAAATAAACAAAGAAATAAAAACACTTACGTATAGACACATTGCTTGGATGACTGCGCTTCGTCATGCCATGAGAATGCCCAAGGAATGGGAAACTACCGTAAAGCACAGAACAAATAAAGAATGGAATATTAGACCTCCAGAATTAACATCTACTATTGAGAAGGATATTAAAGAATACATTTCAGAAAGCGACTTTCAATACGTAATGAGCAAAAACAATAAACAAACCGCGCTCCTTTACTTGCAATCTCATCATTTAAGGGAACTTAAAGAAAAAGGGTTGGTTTGGGAATTTTCATTTTTAGAATTAGAAGCCATCTTGCAAGAGTTATTCACCCTTCAAGGTCAAAGCGAACGTATTAAAAACTTCCCGTATCCAAGGCATTATGCAACCTTGAACCACTATTTTATGTGGATATTTATTTTGTTGTTACCGTTGGCTTTGGTACCTCAGTTTGGCGAAATAGGGATGGGTCTCTTAGAAAATTATCCTGTTGTTGGCAAGTATTTTGTTTGGTTTACAATTCCTTTTTATGTAATTGTTGCCTGGGTTTTCCATACTATGGAGCGAATAGGCAGAACAGGAGAAAACCCCTTTGAAGGAACTCCGAATGACGTTCCAATATCTACCATTGCAAGAGGCATTGAAATTGACCTAAGGCAAAACTTGGGAGAGTCTATCGAGGATATTCCTGGGCAGTTTTCAGACAAACACCACACTCAATTCTAAAATAAAATGACTCCTTATTACGCCGTCATCTTCACCTCAATACTTTACACAACTACAAAAGGTTATGAAAAGATGGCACAACAAATGGAGGAACTAGCAAAAAAACAATCTGGCTTTTTAGGAATCTCAAGTGCTCGAAATGACATAGGTATTACAGTCAGCTATTGGAACAACGAACAGGCAATCCTAGATTGGAAAGCAAACGTTGACCATCAATTGGCGCAAAAATTGGGACGAGAAAAATGGTATGCGAGTTATAAAATTGAGATTGCTAGGGTTGAAAGGACCTATGAATTTTCAAAAAAAATAAAAGCTCTATAAAAATTAATATTACCGCAACGAAAATCCCTTACCGGCCCACCACGGTTTAATTTCAATTTCTAATTTTCCTGCTTTTACCATTGGGTCTAGATTGGCTAGACTATCTGCCATCTTCATCGTAGGCACGTTATAAATAGTGATTCCTCTTATTTCGCCATCGTCGCCAAATGGCCCAGAAATATCAGCAAAACCTTTTTCGTACATACTGCTCAAGTGTGCCAAGTGAAGTGTTTGCAGACTATCTGCTTCGGTTTTAGATTGACTTCTGTTTTTGCCACGCTTTAAAAAAGACATAAAATACTGTTGCATAACAATGGTGTCGCCAGTGGCTGCATCCACATATTCAAAAATTTCAAATCCATCTTTTTTCAATTGTGCGATTTTGTTCGCTGCGGAAATTTCCTCCGTTTCAACATGTAACTGTGAATCTGAAATATTCTCCACTTCAGATTTACATGAAATGAAAAGTACCAAAAGAATGATTGTTGGTTTCAAAAAGTTCATATTATTTCCAATTTTTAAATGGGTTGATACTTAATTGCGAATTATAATATTTTACGTCTCCAGTGACTTCTTCGCCCAGCCAATCTGGTTTTTTAAAAGATTCGTTTTCATTGTTTAATTCTATTTCTGCTATGGTCAATCCTTGGTTATTTCCGAAGAACTCATCCACCTCATAAACATGTTCACCAACTTTTACTTCGTAGCGGGTTTTTTCAATAATACCTTCTTCGCACAATGCTAGAAGCGAATCTGCTTCGGCAACAAGGATTTCCTTTTCCCACTCAAAACGTGTTGTGCCCGCTTCATTAGATTTTCCTTTTATGGTTAAAAACCCTTTTGACCCTTTAATTCTTACGCGCACCGTTCGCTCTTTGTGGGTATTCAAAAATCCCTGAACAATTCTTTTTTCTGAAATAGATTCAGCTTTATATTTTTCGTCTTTGACTAAAAACTTTCGTTCAATTTCCTGCATCTTTTTTATGGCTAATGTTCTATTTCTTTGATTTCGTTGAGCTCTTGGTTTTTATGGGCAGCATATTCAAAGCCGCTGTTCCACCAAGTCGTCATTTTTTCTTTATTGAAAATAAGCGAATTTGTAGTCAGGACAGTGGGCGTATAATACAAATTTAAAATCGCATCCTTATTCCCCGCAGCAAATTTGCCAATAGCGATGTTTTGTTTTTCAATACGGTTGATCATAAAATCGTGGAGATTTGACAACAGCCCAAACACATTTTTTGAGGCGAGTCTATTGTAATAGGTCACTTCGGTCTCTAGGACGATAACATCGACTTCAGTCGCTCCTCGGTCAATCGCTTCTTTAATTGGCACGATACTCCCAAAACCGCCATCCGCATATTCGCAACCATTCTTTTTCACCAAACTCATAAACGGAATATAATTACTAGAAATCCAAATCCAGTCACAAAATTCTTCATAACTGCATTCTTTGATTGATTTGTATTCAATAGTGTTCAACGATAAATTAGAAACTGTTATAACAACATCGGTATCGCTGTTTTTGAGCCTGGTAAATTCTTCAAGAGTAAATGTGTTCTCGATTAATTTTCGCAAGTTCTTGCTTTCGCCAAAGGTTTTAGAACCCTTTAAAAAATTAAATAATACTTTAGAGTGGTTAATAGAAATTTGTTCGTCGCCCCATTTATCTCTTTTAATCGTAAATGGACAATTACTGAAAATACTTTGCTGTGTTACCGAGGTATAGACCTCTTTGATTTTTTCAATCTTATTCAAAGCCAAATGAGAAATCAATAAACTCCCCGTGGACGTACCAATAAACAAATCATATTTGTGCCGCAGCTCTTCGATGAGGTATTGTGCCACGCCACCTCCAAAAGCACCTTTGCTCCCTCCACCAGAAATCACTAATGCTCTCATAAAGTTGGTTTCATCTTTTATGCATTACAGTACATTAATTGCTTAATTTCAAAATCTCATCAGATTCTATTTTACTATCTGAATGTCCATTGATAGCCACATTTCGCATTGCTTTTGCAATTGTATCTGGCTCAATCATTTTATACTTTTTAGGAACTAGAAATCCTAAATATTTAAAAGCAATCTGTGCCATTCTTTCGCCCCAGCGTTCCTCTTCTCGTTCGCCGCCAATCAAAGATGGCTTAAAAATGTACGTGTTTTTTATGGCTTGTTGCAGTACATCGCGTTCCATTTCGCCTTTAACTTTATTATAAAAAGTACTGCTTTTTGGGTTGGCTCCCATTGCCGAAATCACCAAAAAAGTATCAATCCCATTCTGTTTTGCCAATGAAGCCGCGGCAACTGGAATTCCGTAGTCAATCTTTTTATAGGTTTCTTTGTCGGGAGTTTTCGCTTTGGTTGTTCCAATACAGCAAAAAACAATATCTGCTTTAAAGACTTCGGACCAGCCTGTCGTGCCTTGGCAGGCAGGAAATTGCTCCATTTCAAATAAGTCGCCAAGATGTTCCTCTAATTTAGGGTGTGTTTTTCCAACACTACTTCTCCCAAAGATTTTAATATTTCCGAAGGTAGCATCGTTTAAAAGGATATCCAGTAAAAACCTCCCGTAAGTCCTGTTGCGCCTAAGATAATTGCTGTTTTATTCATGGATTTTGGTTTGAGAAAGGTTTAACTGCTGTGCGAAGTTTTCGAACGATAAAGATATTAAATTTGCGCTATGGAATTCGACCTCCCATTAAGAAAGATAATTCACGTGGACATGGATGCATTTTATGCCTCGGTGGAGCAACTCGATGACCCAATTTTACGCGGAAAAGCCATCGCGGTGGGAGGAGGAGGCTCTCGTGGCGTAGTAAGTGCCGCGAGTTACGAGGCTCGAAAATTTGGCGTGCGTTCCGCTATGGCAGGCTCTCTTGCTATTAAATTATGCCCACATTTAATATTTGTAAAAACAAGATTTGACCGCTATCGAGAGATTTCAGACAAAGTACGGAAGGTGTTTTATGAGTATTCAGACTTGGTGGAACCCTTGTCGCTCGACGAAGCCTATATTGATGTCACCGAAAACAAAAAAGGGAACCCCAGCGCCACATTGATTGCTCAAGAAATACGGGCAAAGATTTTTGAGCGTACCGGTTTACGTGCTTCCGCGGGGATTTCAATTAATAAGTTTATTGCAAAAGTTGCCAGCGATTTTAACAAACCCAACGGACAAAAAACCGTTCCGCCAGAAGAGGTTTTGAAGTTTCTGGAAGTACTGGATATTAAAAAGTTTTATGGCGTGGGCAAAGTGATGAAAGAGAAAATGTATCGTCACGGTATTTATACGGGCGCAGATTTGAAAACAAAATCGGTAGAATTTCTTGAGGAACATTTTGGCAAAAGCGGCGCATATTATTACAACATTGTAAGAGGCATTCACAATAGCCAAGTCAAGGCAGAACGCACGCGAAAATCGCTTGCCGCAGAGCGTACTTTTAGTGAAAATATTTCTTCGGAAATTTTTATGATTGAAAAATTAGAAAACATTGCTACTGAAGTTGAACGAAGACTCAAAAAAAGTAAAGTAGCAGGAAAGACCGTTACTCTTAAAATTAAATACAGTGACTTTACACTTCAAACCCGAAGTAAAACGTTGTCTTTATATATTGCCTCAAAAGATTTGATTATGGAAACGGTAAAGGAATTATTGTTTCAAGAAGGGATGAAAAATTCTGTTCGGTTATTGGGGATTTCTATGTCCAACCTCAACAACGAAGACAAAACAGAAACCAAAAAAGTAACCGAAAAAGAGATTGATGTGCAGTTAAAGTGGGATTTTTAAAACGAATCCTAGCATAGTTTTAACGCTTACTAATGTATCGTTCGCGGTTAAGAGAAGTATCTACGTTACACTTTAATGCGGTGGTATCTTTGATGTATATCTATCACACATTAAAAATTAAAATTATGAAAAAAGCAACCTTCACATTCGCACTACTTGCCATCGTTTTACTTTCGGCTTGTAAAAATGAAAATACCGAAACAGCACAAATTTCCGAAGCAACTATCAACGACGTTGTTGTTGAAGCTCCTAAAAAATCAGATTTAGAATATCTCTATGTCACTGCAACTAGTGGTTTGTCGTTACGAGAATTTGACAATCTCAATAGTGAAAAACTTGCCGTGATGCCTTACGGAACAAAAGTAAAATTGAAGCTCATCGAGGAAAATGAAACGATGAACGTGGGCGGCATCAAAGGTGGAATGCATCAAGTGGAATACAACAACAAAACAGGCTATGCTTTTAATGGATATCTGTCTGAGTTCTTTCCGCCGGAAAAAAACGCAAAAGCTGAGTTCTATATCGATGATTTAAAAGCAACCCATCCTCGAGCAACTTTTACTGAAACCATGGGAGGTACAGCGAGCAATCCTACAAACACAGAAACTGTTTTGCTGCCAACAAACAAATGGCACGAAGCTTATTATATCGCGCAGAAATTATACGATATTCCATTGGCGTTAGCGTTCCCAAATCCTAAAGGAAGGGATAATCAAACCATTACCAACCCTAAGAAACCAGAGTATCTTTTTAGTAGTGAGTTGAAAATTGAGCGCGAAGCAGACCAATTAAAAGCCGTCACATATCATCAAGCCGGCGAAGGATATGGCAGTAATATTACCATCACTCTAGAAGGCGATATGATGAAAATTGAATGGACAGCTGTTGTGGATTAACTTTGGAAATTTTAAACATAAAAAAACCTCTCAAATCTTAATGAATTGAGAGGTTTCGTGGTTTTAATATTTCAGAAAAACTACTTTACTTGTGATACTCTTAAAGTATTTACCATTCCTTTATCTACAATTGGCATTGCGGCAAGGTTGACAAGGTAGTCTCCTTTTTTTACAAACTTTTTTTGTTTTGCTATTTCATTTACATCTTCTACCGTCTCATCTGTACTTACATATTTGTCATAGTAAAATGCCTTTACGCCCCACAAAAGATTGAGGCGAGACAAAATTCTATTATTAGAAGTAAACACTAAAATGTGCGCTTTTGGTCGCCATGCTGAAATTTGAAAAGCTGTATACCCACTATTTGTTAACGTACAAATTGCTTTTGCCTCAATTTCGTTTGCCATGGTTGCAGCGTGATAACAAATAGATTTTGTTATGTATCTATTCGTGCGAACGTGTGGTGGCTGCTGAGGAACGTGTATAAGATTACTGTTCTCAACTTGCTTGCAAATATTCGCCATTTTTTGAATTACCTCAACAGGGTATTTTCCTACCGAAGTTTCACCACTCAACATAACAGCATCTGCCCCATCCATCACTGAATTTGCCACATCATTTACCTCTGCTCTCGTTGGTGTTAATGAGGTAATCATCGTTTCCATCATCTGTGTTGCAATGATTACTGGAATTCTGGCGCGTTTTGCGGTAAGTACCAATTCTTTTTGAATTAGTGGAACTTCCTCTGCGGGAACTTCAACACCCAAATCACCGCGAGCGACCATCAATCCATCACAATATGCTACAATTTTATCAATGTTTGCAACTGCTTCAGGTTTTTCAATTTTTGCGATAATAGGTATTTTATGCTCGCTATGTGCTTCAATAAGTGCTTGTAATTCTTTTAAATCTTCGGCATGGCGGACAAACGACAAAGCAATCCAATCTACATCTTGTGAGATAGCAAAAATGGCATCGTCTTTATCTTTTTGTGTTAACGCGGGTAATGAAATATTTGTATTTGGAAGGTTGACTCCTTTACGAGAACGTAAGGGTCCTCCTTGGATTACTTTTGTTTTTACTTCTTTTTTTCCGTCAGTTGAAAGGACTTCAAACATTAGTTTTCCGTCATCCAAAAGTACGCGCTCTCCTTTTTTTACATCACGAGGAAAGTTGTCATAATTCATGTAGACCCTTTTAGAATCTCCTTCAAATTCTTCTCCGGTACAAAACGAAATTTTATCGCCGGGATTTACTATAACTTCTTCCTTCATTATACCCACACGTAATTTAGGTCCTTGTAAATCGGCTAAAATTGCTGTGCTTGTTTCAAGTTCCTTACCCAAATCTCTAATGGTGGCAATGACGTCTTTAACATTATCATAATTGGCGTGTGAAAAATTGACACGGAATACATTTACTCCTGCAAGAATCATCTTCTTTAAAATCTCTCTGTCTGCTGTTGCTGGCCCTAGGGTTGCAACAATCTTGGTCTTTTTTTGATTTGGCATTTAGTCAAATATTAAATTGTTTTTTGATTTTAATTTCTCTGCATCTAGTTCGTATGCTGAAATTACTTGTTTTATATCGTTGATTTTTGCTACAATACTACGAAGTCCCACAGTTTCAAAATCAGATTGGATTTTCAGCAAATAATCCACTTGTTTGTATTCTGGGATGACATAATTTGTTACTGTTTCATCATGTGTCATATTTCCGAAGAGACCACCACTACTTGCTATTTTCGCCACTTGTGATTTGCATCTATTTGCTACTAAATTATAGTAGGTGTATTTCATTTCATCCTCAAAATCAAAAAGCGGAAATGTAATATCAAGTCCATCTTTTGAAAAATCCAAATCTACTCTTCTGCGATGTAAACGCAATGCAGCAAACTGATTGAGCAAATATGCAATCCTGAATGGCTCCTCACTACAATGGATGGCAATCAACGAAAAATCGTCATTGAAATCATCGTCGAGTATTAGCTTATAGGTACCCATTGCAGCATTTTATTTTTTAAAAATACCGATTGTTTTGATACTTAGGGCTGTGGTAAGTGTAAAATCTATATGAAATTTTGCGAAAACGATTTCGTTGTTTTGACCCTTATGAGTCTTTATCCATCGCAACTTGCAACTTGTAATACGCTCTTTTTGCGGCTGTTTCTTCGGCTTTCTTTTTTGATGTGGCTCTTGCTTTTCCAACCACCTCGTCATCCAACTGTAATTTAACGGCAAAGTGTTTTAACTTGTCGTTACCCGTGTCCTCATAAACAGCAAATTTGAATTGCTTTTTGTTTTTTTGACACCATTCAATAAACAAGCTTTTGTAACTAATGACTTTACCTTCTAGTTTTTCAATATCAACATACGGTTTAATCACTCGTTTATTGATAAATTTTTCACAGTATTTGTACCCTTGGTCTAAATAAATCGCTCCGACCAATGCTTCAAAAACATTCCCGTGAATGTTACCACCAAACTGTTTTACGGGTATCGTAGTCCTTAAATGTTTTATCAATTCAAGATCGCGACCTAGTTCATTTAAATGTTCTCTACTTACTACTTTAGATCTCATTTTTGTCAAATAACCCTCATTTCCGCCGGGAACTTTATTGTAGAGGTGTGCCGCAATTACAGAGCTCAACATTGCGTCGCCCAGAAATTCCATGCGCTCGTAGTTTTGGGCATGTCCTTCGGCACTTTTTTCGTTAGTAGAACGGTGTGTGAATGCTTCTTCGTAAATGGAAATATTTTTAGGTTTAAATCCTAAAAGTTTTTTAATGGCTAAAAAAAAATCCCCGTCGGTAGCTTTTCCGCGGGAATTAAATATGTTTTTAAATGATGCCATTTAAGTTAAGCATCTATTTTTTTGAACAACACACAAGCATTGTGTCCTCCAAAACCAAAAGTATTACTCATTGCCACATTGACTTCGCGAGCTTGCGCTTTGTTCAATGTGAGATTTAATGAAGGATCAATGTTTTCGTCCACAGTGGTATGATTAATCGTAGGAGGCACTAAGCTGTTTTGCATTGAGAGAATTGAAGCAATGGCTTCAATAGCTCCTGCAGCACCAAGCAAGTGACCTGTCATCGATTTTGTGGAGTTGATGTTAATTTCGTTAGCGTGCTTGCCAAATATTTTACTAATTGCCTTTAGTTCGGCAACGTCACCAAGTGGTGTTGATGTACCGTGTGTGTTTATAGCATCTACTTCACTGGCATCAATACCAGCATCATTCAAGCAATTGAGCATTACACGTTCTACACCTATTCCATCAGGATGTGGAGCGGTCATGTGGTAAGCGTCACTTGACATACCACCACCAATTACCTCGGCATAGATTTTTGCGCCACGTGCTTTTGCGTGCTCATATTCTTCGAGAATCAACGCGCCGGCACCTTCACCGAGCACAAATCCGTCACGAGTTGCATCAAAAGGTCTTGAGGCAGATTCAGGAGATTCGTTACGTGTTGATAATGCGTGCATCGCGTTGAAACCGCCCATACCAGCTTTGGTAACGGCAGCTTCACTTCCTCCAGTTACAATAATATCGCAAGTACCTAAACGTATATAGTTTAGAGCATCAATCATTGCATTTGCCGAAGAAGCACAAGCAGAAACAGTTGTGTAGTTAGGCCCCATAAACCCGTGTTTGATTGAAATATTACCAGGGGCGATATCTGCAATCATTTTGGGAATAAAGAAGGGGTTGAAACGTGGTGTTCCATCCCCTTCACTAAAGTTTATTACCTCATCTTGAAACGTTTCAAGGCCACCAATACCAGCTCCCCAAATAACACCCACACGAAATTTATCCACAGTATCAAGATCGATACCTGCGTCTAGAATTGCTTCGTCACTTGAGACGAGGGCGTATTGAGCAAAGCGGTCTAATTTTCTAGCCTCTTTACGGTCAAAATGTTGTAATGGATCAAAGTTTTTGATCTCACAAGCGAATCTCGTTTTGAACTTTTCAGCATCAAAATACGTGATAGGGGCGCAACCGCTCTTTCCATTTTTAAGACCATCCCAGTATTCTGCAATGTTATTCCCAATGGGCGTTAGAGCACCTAATCCTGTTACTACAACTCGCTTTAATTCCATAAAAAAGAAGTCTTATTTGTTCTCCTCGATATATGAAACTGCTTGACCTACTGTTGCTATATTTTCAGCTTGATCATCTGGGATTTGAATATCAAATTCTTTTTCAAATTCCATGATAAGCTCAACCGTATCTAGTGAGTCTGCGCCTAAGTCGTTAGTAAAGCTAGCTTCGTTTACAACTTCGTTCTCATCTACGCCTAATTTATCTACGATGATGGCTTTTACTCTTGATGCAATGTCTGACATAATTTTCTTTGTTTTAAATTTTAATTAACGGCAAAAATAAAATATTTTAATTGAATAAACGCTTTAATAGTTAAAATGTGAAACCAATTTAAACATTTTTGGGCGAAGTGAAACCCGATTGCCTTACTTTTGTTACATAATATTAATGACACCTCGATTTGAATGCCCCAAGAAACGTAGAAAAAAAGAAGATTGTAATTTTTGCTTCAGGTAGTGGTACCAATGCTGAAAACGTAATAAAATACTTCGAGCAATCTAACATCGCCCAGGTTGTTCAAGTGCTCTCAAACAAGAAGGATGCCAAAGTGTTAAAACGCGCTGAAGCCCTTAATGTAAGGGCTTCATTTGTTAGCAAAGCCGAAATTTTAAACCCTCAAAAAGTACTGAAAACATTAAAAACTATTGAACCAGATTTAATAGTTCTCGCAGGTTTTTTGCTGAAATTTCCCGAAACTATACTAAAAGAATTTCCAAATAAGGTGATAAACATTCACCCAGCACTTTTACCAAAATTTGGCGGGAAGGGAATGTACGGCAACTATGTTCACGAGGCGGTTGTAGCCTCAGGCGAAACCGAAACAGGCATTACCATTCATTATGTAAATGAAAATTATGATGAAGGCGCTATCATTTCACAACATATAACCAACGTTTTAAAAACCGATGCTGCGGATGATGTTGCCAAGAAAGTGCATACATTAGAATATGAGTGGTTGCCCAAAGTGATAGAAAATTTACTAGCCTCCCCCAGCCCCTCTGAGGGAGAAGAGCCTTAAAATTTAGGTTACATATTTTCTAAACAAGAAGTCCCCTCTTCCTTGAGGAGGGCAAGGGAGGGGACAATGGGAGGAAGACGTTTTAAACATGACTAAGAAGAAACAAAAATACTACGTGGTTTGGTTTGGCAATCCTGCCGGCATTTATGATAGCTGGAAAAAATGTCAAGCAGCAATTAAAGGCGTGAGCGGAGCGCAGTTTATGAGTTTTGAAAGTTTAAAAGAAGCCAAAATTGCTTTTGATAAAAATTTTAATGACTATAAGGGCAAAGGAACTTCAAAGAAAAAGAGAACACTCTCGGCTGCAGAAAAAGCAAAATATGGCGAACCCAATTTGTATTCCATTGCAGTAGATGCCGCGTCAAGTGGTAATCCTGGTATTATGGAATATCGCGGTGTAGATACACAAACAATAAAACAATTGTTTCACCAGGGCCCATTTATAAAAGGAACAAACAATGTGGGCGAATTTTTAGCATTGGTACACGGACTCGCATTCTTAAAAAAACAAAACAGTGATCGCATACTTTACACAGATTCTCGCATTGCAATGGGGTGGGTAAAAAAGAAAAAATGCAACACCAAATTAGCTTGGGGACCTAAAAACAAAGACCTTTTAGATTTGGTCAAACGTGCTGAAAATTGGCTCAAAGAAAACACTTACACTACAAAAATAGTCAAGTGGGAAACAAAGGCATGGGGTGAAATCCCAGCTGATTTCGGAAGAAAGTAATATTTTGCTAAATCTATAAAAATCCTTATTAAAATGCATAAAAATAAAATATCCTTACTGCTAGTTTGTTTTATGTTCATCGTAACTTCTGGAATTGCTCAGAAAAAAACTACCACTGTTTACACAAATAGTGGAAAAACATATCAAGTTAAAAGCTATAGCCAAAATAAAAAAGGCATTTTCTCTTTTAAAACAGTGGATGGAGAAAGAATGAAAATAAATCTTAGTGATTTTGACAAAGTTGAGCATAAGGGCAAAAAGGAAAAAGATAATTATGTAGAACGTTTTATTTATTACAAGAAAAATAATGGCGCACTCATGACAGAAATAACGACTGGGCCTAAAGCCACTTTGTACCATAGATCAGAAACTAGATCTGCCGGTCCTGGATTTAATTCAACTATTGATGAGTGGCGTGTTCTTAAAGCGGGTGAAAAATTCGCTCAATATGTTAAGGGAAATAATGTTGCTTATGGTAGCTATGAAAACAACATTAGAAAATATTTTAAGGATTGCCCTAAACTTATAGAAAAAATAGAAAATGATGATTTCAACAGAAGAGAGCTTATTGAACTTGTTGAATTTTACAATAACGAATGTGAGTAAAAAAGTGTTCTTTCAGAAAGTTTTAATTCTAGCGAATAGAGAGCTAAGTAAACAATTTCCGAAGAAAATTGCACATTCGTTTTAGATATTCAATTTTATTCTAAGTATTATAAATTTGGTTAAATTTGCACTTTTAAATTTAACCCCTTTATGAGCAAATTAGTAATTGTAGGAACCGTTGCATTTGATGCTATTGAAACACCCTTTGGCAAAACCGATAAAATCCTTGGTGGTGCCGCTACCTATATAGGATTATCTGCTTCGCAATTTGGAACTGACGGAGCAATTGTATCTGTTGTTGGAGGCGATTTTCCGCAGAAATATATTGATATGCTCGTTTCAAAAGGGATGAATGTTGAAGGACTAGAAATTGTTCCTGATGGGAAAACCTTTTTCTGGAGTGGAAAATATCATAACGATATGAACACTAGAGATACGCTTGCAACAGAGCTAAATGTGCTAGAAAAGTTTAATCCTGTAGTTCCAGACTCCTACAAAGATGCCGAGGTAGTTATGCTAGGAAATCTGCACCCAATGGTACAAATGGGAGTTATCAACCAAATGAACAATCCAAAAATGGTAGTGCTAGACACCATGAATTTTTGGATGGATATCGCACTTGACGACTTGAAGAAAGTAATCGCCAAAGTAGATGTGATTACTATAAATGATGAAGAAGCAAGACAACTTTCTGGTGAATACTCATTAGTTACTGCATCTAAGAAAATAATGGAAATGGGACCACAATATGTGGTCATTAAAAAAGGAGAGCACGGCGCATTGATTTTTCATAAAGAAGAAATGTTCTTCGCGCCAGCCCTTCCACTTGCCGAAGTATTTGATCCAACAGGCGCTGGAGACACATTTGCCGGAGGATTTACAGGATATTTAGCAAAAACTGGAGACTACAGCTTTGAAAACATGAAGCGGGCGATAATTTATGGGTCTTGTTTGGCAAGTTTCTGTGTTGAAAAATTCGGCACAGAACGCATGCAAAATCTTAGCGAAAACGAAGTTGAAAAACGCTTGCAACAATTTCAACGTTTAACACAATTTGAATTAAATACATAAGTAACTACGTCCTGAAAATTCAGGGCGTTTTTTATTTACACAACAGTATTCTTTTCACTCCCCTAAAAGGAAAGAACACTAAAATAAAAAAAAGGCTTTTCCCTTTAGGGTTAGGGCAAAAAGCTTTTAAACTTAAATAAGTTACCCGACTTCTCGGGCATTTAAAATGAGCGACGCTTTAAAACACGAATGCGGTATTGCATTAGTACGATTATTAAAACCTCTTGAGTTTTACAAAGAGAAATATGGTACGGCATTTTACGGAATAAACAAAATGTATTTGATGATGGAAAAACAGCACAACCGTGGACAGGACGGTGCTGGTTTTGCAAGCATTAAACTTGATGTTGCCCCAGGAGAACGCTATATTAGTAGAGTGCGCTCAAACCAGTCGCAACCCATACAAGATATTTTTGCACAAATTAATGAGCGTATTAATTTAGAGTTTGAAGCAGCACCCGCTTTAAAAGATGATGTAGCAGCTCAAAAAAGACACATACCTTATATAGGTGAGTTGATGCTAGGGCATGTGCGTTATGGAACATTTGGCGGTAATAGTGTGGAGAGTGTACACCCGTTTCTACGCCAAAATAACTGGATGCACCGCAATTTAATTATCGCTGGAAATTTCAACATGACCAACACTACAGAGCTTTTTGATAATCTCATTAGGTTAGGAATGCATCCAAAAGAAAAGGCAGATACTATTACTGTAATGGAAAAAATAGGGCACTTTTTAGACCAGGGTGTGGCAAAACTATACAAACAAGCAAAGAAAAAAGGACTAAGTAAGCAAGAGGCTTCACCGTATATCGCAGCGCATTTAGATCTTGTAAAAATTTTAAAGAAGAGTGCAAAAATTTGGGATGGTGGTTATGCCATGGCAGGTTTATTAGGACATGGAGATTCATTTGTATTGCGAGACCCCGCAGGCATTAGACCCGCATATTATTACCAAGATGACGAAGTTGTTGTGGTTGCCAGTGAGCGACCCGTAATTCAAACTGTTTTTAACGTTAATTTTAAAGATGTTAAAGAAATTGATCCTGGGAACGCTTTAATCATTAAAAAAGACGGAAGTGTAAGTAAGTCTGAAATATTAAAGCCATTAGAAAGAAAGTCATGTTCTTTTGAGCGTATTTATTTCTCTCGCGGAAGTGATGCCGAAATATATCAAGAACGAAAAGAACTAGGAAGATTGATAATGCCAAAAGTACTTGAGGCGATTAATTATGACACTGAAAATACCGTTTTTTCATTCATCCCAAATACAGCAGAAACTTCTTTCTACGGAATGCTTGATGCAGCTCAAAACGAACTAAACAAACAGAAGAACGAAGCAATTTTAAAAGAAGCCGGAAACCTTACTGAAGAAAGATTGGCGGAAATCCAAGCACATAAAATTAGAACTGAAAAAATTGCCATCAAAGATGTTAAACTAAGAACATTCATTACTGATGATAGTAGTCGAGATGACTTGGTAGCACACGTTTATGACGTTACATATGGAGTTGTAAAACCAACAGACAATTTAGTTATTATTGACGATAGTATCGTAAGAGGAACAACGTTGAAAAAAAGTATTCTAAGAATGCTTGATAGATTGAACCCTAAACAAATAGTTGTTGTTTCATCAGCACCGCAAATACGTTATCCAGATTGTTATGGTATTGATATGGCTCGGTTAGAAGCTTTGGTTGCATTTAATGCGGCTATTGAACTTCACAAAGACAGGGGAACAGACGGTATTGTAGAGGAGATTTACCATAAATGTAAAAAACAATTAGAGTTAAAAGATACAGAGGTAATCAACCACGTAAAAGAACTATACGCTCCTTTTACAGATGAAGAAATTTCAGACAAAATTGCTGAAATCATAAAAGACGAATCATTAACCACAGACGTAAAACTCATATTTCAATCTGTTGATGATTTACACAAAGCCTGCCCCGAAAACTTAGGCGATTGGTACTTCACAGGAGACTACCCAACAGCCGGAGGAAATAGAGTTGTAAATAGAGCATACGTGCATTTCTACGAAGGAAATCCAGATAGGGCTTACTAAATTATACAAACAATTAGCCTATTTCTCGTGTTTCAACGAATATAAAGACCATTCGTCCAAAAGTAGGAAAAGTCTTATTTAACAACGTAATAAATAACATATCTTTGGACTATACCATAGCATAAGTAGGTTAAGTTCATGGTAGATTTGGGGCAAAAAAAGATGGATCTTTCCATCTTTTTTTATGCCGTAAATCGAACGGGGTGCTGAGCAACTTGAAGCGCAGCGAAAAGTTGTGAGGCGTTTAGCTCCCACTCATTCTTTCCATCTTTGTGCATTCTAAACAAATTTTCTTTGGGGTGCTGAGCAAATTGAAGCGTAGCGGAAAGTTGTGAGGCGTTTAGCTCCCACTCATTCTTTCCGTCTATCTGTATTCTAAATAAATTTTCTTTGGGGTGCGGAAAAAAGTGGAGCGTTTTACTCCTTTAAAAGTCTTTCAGGCTTTTTTTTAAACAATAATCGTAATGGTGGTGAGCAACTTAATGCTTGACGGAAAACTGGCAGGAGCGGCAACACCTGTTCATTCTCTTTTTTAATAAACATTTTTAGTAATTTTAAACCCATAATTTGACCACTTTTTTGCCAAATAGTGTAAAAAATACTATTTCATAACAGTACATACGTTCTTTTAAATACAAGCGCTGAGTGAAGATTGGATTATATGTAAGAACGTATCATAAAAATACAAAAAGCCACTTGCCTCCGTATCTCTTCTTACCTGTTTTTATCTTATCCCAATAATAGACATAAAGAATAGGGAAGCAATGATAGCCTCCCGTAAAAAAACCCTCTCAAAAATCAAGTTTTCAAGAGGGTTTTATTAATTACTATTTCCGAAGAAAATATTACGCTTTCGCGAAACGTGACGCTACTTCTTTCCAGTTAATCACATTAAAAAATGCGCTTACGTAATCTGGTCTTCTGTTTTGATAATTCAAGTAATATGCATGTTCCCAAACGTCCAATCCTAAAATGGGAGTTCCGCCACAACCTACACCTGGCATTAATGGATTGTCTTGATTTGGACATCCACAGATATCTAAAGACCCGTCTTTTTTCTTGCATAAAAATGCCCATCCAGAACCAAATTGCCCTTTCGCAGTTTCAGAGAACTTTTCTTTAAAAGCATCAAAACTTCCAAAAGACTTATTGATAGCATCTGCAAGTTCTCCACTTGGAGTACCGCCACCGTCTGGAGACATTACTTCCCAAAAAAGTGAGTGGTTATAAAAACCTCCACCATTATTGCGAACAGCTTTGTCATCCATATCAAGATTTTTTAAAATATTCTCAATTGTCTTTCCTTCATTTTCAGTACCTTCAATTGCTTTGTTCAATTTATCGGTATATCCTTGATGGTGCTTTCCATGATGGATTTCCATCGTTTTAGCATCAATATGTGGTTCCAGTGCATCTTTTGCATACGGTAATTGTGGTAATTCAAAAGCCATAATATATTTATTTTTAACTGTTAGTATTTATTTTATGACCCAAAGTTACGCAATACCAAACTGTTAAAGTGTTATAGAATTTATAAGATTTTTATAGTAGTATAGATTCCCGCAATACCACGCTCGTCTTAATAGTTTTCATTAATTTTATACAAACCCATTTTACATTGCAAAAAAATGCCCCTTTTTTAATTTACGATGCCGCTGCCGGTAGCGGAAAAACTTTTACGCTCGTAAAGGAATATCTCTCTCTTTTGCTGAAAAGTAACAAGCCCAATTACTACCAACAATTATTGGCACTTACCTTTACAAACAAGGCAGTCGCTGAAATGAAACAGCGCATCATTGAAAACCTTGATGCGTTTGCCAACGAAACTTCCCTCACAAAAACGCCCGAAATGCTTTTGGCAATCTCCAAAGAAACCGAGCTTGACATTAAAATATTACACGAGCGCGCAAAAAAATCGCTCAAACATATATTGCATAATTATGCCGCATTCACGGTGGAGACCATCGACAGTTTTAACCATCGCATCATCCGCACCTTTGCGCGCGATTTGAAATTGCCTTCTAATTTTGAAGTCGTTTTGGACACAGATGCACTTCTCACCGAAGCTGTCGATAGACTCATTAGCAAAACCGGCATTGACGAGGCCATCACTAAAGTGCTCATTGATTACACGCTTGAAAAAGCAGACGATGATAAATCGTGGGACATTTCAAAAGATATTTTTAAAGCTTCAAAATTACTCAACAATGAAAATGACGAGCCGCACATCGCTAAACTTGAAGGAAAGAATTTAAAGGACTTCGGAAATTTTAAAACAACCCTAAAAAAGGCACAATCAAACACCGAAACTGCCATCAAAGAAAAAGCAAAAGCGCTGCTCGAAACATTGCACGGTCACGGTATAGACCAATCCCATTTTAGCGGCGGCTATTTTTATAAGCATTTTGATAAATTGGCCAATGGCGATTTTAGCGTCAATTTTGGAACAAAATGGCAAGACACTATTATTGACAAACCACTGTACGCGGCTTCCAAAGCTAAAAATTTCCCCGAAATTGCCGCAACGCTAGACGCTATTGCACCACAATTGAACGATGTGTTTTTAGAAACTAAAGACCTTGTTTTTAGATTGAGCTTACTTCAAAACATAGTAAAAAATCTAACGCCACTTTCAGTAATCAATCTCGTGAACAATGAGGTACATGCGATTAAAGAAGAGCAAAGTTTAGTTCCTATTTCGCAATTCAATCGGCTCATTAGAGAAGAAATTAAAAACCAACCTGCGCCTTTTATCTATGAGCGTTTAGGGGAAAAATACCGCCATTTTTTTATTGACGAATTTCAAGATACGAGCGTAATGCAGTGGGAGAATATGATTCCGTTAGTGGATAATAGTCTGTCACAAGCCGTTGACAAAAATGACGGTTCTTTGTTATTGGTTGGCGATGTAAAACAATCCATTTATCGCTGGCGTGGCGGAAATCCAGAACAGTTTTTGACTATGATTCAGGGTTCCACTTCATTTTCGGGAGCAATTCCGCAGGTTGAAAACTTGCCCCGCAATTGGCGCAGCGGGAAGGAAATCATTATTTTCAACAATGACTTTTTTACATTCGCTTCGCAATATTTCAGCAATGAATCGCATACAGATTTGTATGTTACGGGAAACAACCAAGAAACTAATAAAAATGAAAATGGTTACGTACAATTAAGTTTTGTACCAAAAGGAAACAAAGAAGAGAAGGATGTTGACTACGGAGAGAAAACTGTAGAAACAATACATAAGTTGCAAGAAAACGGATATGACTTAAAGGACATCTGTGTGCTTACCCGATCTAAAAAAGACGGAATTTCACTGAGCTCATTTTTAATGGAATCTGGCATTGATGTAATTTCTTCTGAGACTTTATTGTTACAACATTCTCACTTGGTGCAATGCATTGTAAATATGCTAACGCTGAGCCAAAATCCGCAGAATATTGAAGCAGGATTGATGGTGCTGGATTTTTTACACGAGCATCTTGCTATTCAAGAAGACAAACATGCTTTTTTCAGTTCCTATACAAAAACAACTTTTTCCTTTTCTGAAATTTTAAACACCCACGGTATTGCTTTCAATTTGGGGTATTTGCAAGAAGTTTCCTTATACGAAGCTGCCGAATATATTGTAAAAACAATCAAACTTACCGAAAAAGCAGACGCCTATCTTTACGGTTTTATGGACGTAGTTTTTGAATACGCGCAACAACCGCTGGCTGACACCGCAGGATTTCTTGAGGTTTGGGAAAACAAAAAAGACAAAGCGGCAATTGCTATTGGAGAAGACACCAATGGCGTTCAGTTTATGACGGTGCATAAAGCCAAAGGACTTGAATTTCCTGTTGTTATTTTTCCGTATGCAGATGTGAATTTGTATTATGAACGAGAGGCAAAAACCTGGTTACCCATGCCGGAAGATTTGGAAACCGAATTTGATGAAGCATTCATCAATTTTAATGGAGATGTGGAAAATTATAGTGAAGATGGCAAGGCTATTTATAATGAAAGAAGAGCTACGTTGGAGTTAGACAACTTTAATATTCTTTACGTTACACTTACAAGAGCTGTCGAGCAATTGTACATTTTTTCGGAAGAGGCTTCAAATATGAATGATGGCGTAAAAACATTCAACCATCTTTTTAAAGAGTTTTTGATTTCAAAAGGAATGTTTGATGAAAATAAATCAATGTATGAATTTGGCACATTTCAGAAAAAAACAATAAAATCGAAAGCTGAAACAGATGTGATTGCAACAACGCCAGATTTTATCTCGAGCATTCCGGCAGACAATAACCTGCATATCATTACATCGCAAGCTACCCTATGGAATGATGCCTTAAATGAAGCTATTTTACAAGGAAATTTATTTCATGACACTATGGAACTGATTAAACACAAAGGAGATGAAATAAAGGTTTTTGCAACGATGGAGAAAAGAAAAACTGTCGCTCCCGAGGTTTTAGAAGTTTTAAAGAAAACGATTGATTCAGTAATAAATCATCCCCATCTAAAACACCTTTTTAACCCAGACGCAATTGTTGAAAACGAGCGAGATATTATTACTAAAGAGGGTTTTCTTTTGCGTCCCGATAGATTGAATTTCTACACTTCAGCTAACGAAATTACAATTACCGACTATAAAACTGGTGTTCCAGACTATGCTCATGAAGACCAGATTAATGGATATGCAGCAGCATTGATGGATATGGGTTTTAAGATTTCAGAAAAAATATTGGTCTATACAAATGATGCCATTATAGTAAATAAGGTATAAATTTGGGATTCAATTTAAAATACAAAACGACTCAAAAAATTTAGATTATGTACGGAAAGATTAAAGAGCATTTACAAAAAGAAATTCAAGATATTAAAGACAATGGTCTTTTTAAAAAAGAACGAATAATTACTTCTCCGCAAGGTGCAGAAATTACAATTAGTACAGGAGAAACCGTAATCAATTTTTGTGCAAACAATTACCTAGGGCTTTCCTCTCACGCTGATGTAATTCAAGCGGCAAAAGATGCAATGGACACGCATGGTTTTGGGATGTCTTCTGTACGGTTTATTTGTGGGACTCAGGATATTCACAAGGAGCTCGAGGCGAAGATTGCTTCTTATTATAAAACGGAAGATACCATTTTATACGCTGCAGCATTTGATGCGAATGGTGGTGTATTTGAGCCTCTTTTGGGAAAAGAAGACGCTATTATTAGTGATTCATTGAACCACGCTTCTATTATTGATGGTGTTCGTTTATGCAAAGCAGCTCGTTATCGTTATGAGAACAATAATATGGAAGAGCTCGAGGAGCAACTCATTGCTGCTAATGAAAATGGCGCACGTTTTAAGATCATCGTTACAGACGGTGTTTTTTCTATGGATGGTATTGTGGCTTCTCTTGATAAAATTTGCGATTTAGCTGACAAATATGATGCATTAGTAATGATTGACGAATGCCATGCCACTGGATTTATAGGTGAAACGGGAAGAGGAACATTGGAAGAAAAAGGTGTAATGGGACGCATAGATATTATTACCGGAACACTTGGAAAAGCTATGGGTGGTGCTATGGGCGGTTACACCACTGGCAAAAAAGAAATTATTGAATTACTTAGACAGCGATCGAGGCCTTATTTGTTTTCAAATTCTTTAGCACCTGCTATTGTTGGAGCATCAATAAAAGTCTTTGATATGCTTGCAACAGACACTACTTTGAGGGACAAACTTGAAGAGAACACTAAGTACTTTAAAAAAGGAATGATTGAAGCTGGGTTTGATATTGTTGAAGGCGATTCTGCAATAGTTCCTGTCATGCTTTATGATGCCAAACTTTCTCAGAATATGGCAAATATGTTACTCGAAGAAGGTATTTATGTTATTGGTTTCTTTTACCCTGTTGTCCCTAAAGAAAAAGCTAGAATACGTGTTCAGTTATCTGCAGCTCATACAACAGAACATCTAGACAAGGCTATCGCTGCGTTTAAAAAGGTAGGCAAAAAATTAGAAGTAATATAATTTCAGTAACGAACAATAATGTGCGAAAGACTTTGTATTTATGAAAAATTTAATAGATTTGCTTTTGTTAATAAACTTTAACAACTTACTTTTGCTTCAATTAACACTTAAAAATTAAACAATCGAATATGAAACATCTTAACAGTATTTTAGTTGCTGCCCTAGTTTTACTAGTAGTTGGCGTAGCAAATGCTCAAGACGAGAACAATCCTTGGGCTATCGAGGTAGGTACTAACGCGGTAGATTTATTTCCTGTTGGTCTAGCTGACGGACAAAACGCAAGCAATGACCGACAAGGCGACCTTTTTGAAGAATTTTTCAATGCAAATGATCACTGGAACATCCTTCCTGCTGTGTCAAAATTAGCTGTTGGTAGATACATCGGTAGTGGTTTCTCATTTACAGCTGTTGGTACAATTAATAGATTAGACAAGGCTGGTGATTTGCCATTAGATGATTTGACATATTATGGTTTAGATGGTGAAATTAAATATAGCCTTAGAGATTTAATCAATGGCCCTGGTGGATGGTTTGATCCTTCTATAGGTGTTGGTGGTGGTTACACTTGGGTTGATGATATAGGATTTGGAACTGCAAATGGTATCGCAGGTGTTAAGCTTTGGGTTGGTGAAAATCTTGCCCTGAACTTTCAAACAGCTTACAAGCATGCTTTTGAAGATGATTATGGTATAAAACATTTCCAACATTCAATTGGAGTATTGTTTAAATTTGGTGGTAAAGATACTGACGGTGATGGAATATATGATGTTGATGATGAATGTCCAGAAACTCCAGGTTTAGCTGAGTTTAATGGCTGTCCTGATACTGACGGTGATGGAATTGAAGATAGACAGGATGCTTGTCCTAATACTCCAGGTTTAGCTGAATACAATGGTTGTCCTGACACTGACGGTGATGGAATCGCAGATCCACAAGATGCTTGTCCAACTGTTGCAGGTCTTGCTTCAATGAACGGTTGTCCTGATGCTGACGGTGATGGAATAACTGATGCTGATGACGCTTGTCCTAACGAAGCTGGTCCAAGAGCTAATAAAGGTTGTCCATGGCCTGATACTGACGGTGACGGTGTTCTTGATAAAGATGATGATTGTCCTACTGTAGTTGGTACTGTTGCTAACAAAGGATGTCCTGAAGTTATTGAGCCAGAAGTTACTGTTGAGATTATCAAGCAATTGAATGACTATTCTAAAACTATTCTTTTTGATTTGAACAAAGCTACTATTCGTCAAGAATCTTATGCTGTACTTCAAAACATTAAAGATATTATGGAAGAATATCCAAGCGCTAACTTTGAAATTGAAGGTCATACTGATAGTCAAGGTAGTGATGCTTATAATATGACTCTTTCTAATGAAAGAGCTGCATCTGTAAGAACCTACTTGACTACACTAGGAATGAGTGGAGACAGATTGACTTCTGTAGGTTACGGTGAAACAAGACCAATTGCAACTAATAAAACTGCAGCTGGTAGACAACAAAACAGACGTGTAAACATTTCTTTAAAGAAATAACAAACACCTCTTAATGTTTTTTAGAAACGCCTCCTTTTTTTAGGGGGCGTTTCTTATTTTTAGGGTATGCAAAGCTTTCTCGAAGAGTCCTTAAAATATTTAGAATCAAAACATGGTTCGCTCGAAAATCTAACCATCATTATGCCTAGTAAAAGGGCTGGTGGTTTTCTTATGAATTATATCAAAGAGTTTTCTCAATCAACGAGTTTCGCCCCGAGAGTAATAAGTATCGAGATTTTTATTGAACAATTGTCGGGTGTTACAATTATTGATACTACTACCCTTCTATTTAAAAGTTATGAGGTATATCTAACATTAGAAAGCATTCCAGAAAAAGAATCTTTCGATGTATATAGCGCTTGGGCATCAACGCTGTTAGGTGATTTCAACGAGATAGATAGATATTTGATTGATCAAGCTCCTTTTTTCAATTACTTGAGCGACATACAAGATATCAATCACTGGTACTTAAAAGAACAAAAGACTCCACTTATTCAAAAATATCTTGCCTTTTGGTCTAGCCTAAATGAATTTTACACCAAATTAAACATTCAACTCATAAAAGAAAGCACAGGCTATCAAGGACTCGTCTATCGAAAAGCAGCTGAAAACTGCCAGAAATACTTAATTGAAAATCCTCAGAAAAAACATGTTTTTTTGGGTTTTAATGCCCTAAACGTAGCTGAGCAACAGATTATTCAAACCCTAATTACCAACAGTAACAATGAAATCATTTGGGACACCGACGCTCACTTTTTCAATGACTACGGACACAGTGCCTCTTTATTTTTAAGAAACTATAAAAAGAATTGGGCCTACTATAAGGACAAATCATTTTCTATCATTAGTGATTACTATTCACAAAACAAGAACATTGACATAGTTTCAGTTCAAAAAAATATTGGTCAAGCAAAATATGTGGGAAATCTAATCTCAACTTTTTCTTCTGAAAGGCTACAAAAAACCGCCATCATATTAGCTGATGAGCAATTATTGATTCCACTTTTACATTCACTCCCGCCCAACATTCAAGAAGTAAATATTACAATGGGAGTTCCAGTAAAAAACTTACCCTTTGCTGTCTTTTTCGAATTGTTGCTTCAGATTAAAACAAACCAAACTTCGGTGTACTACTTTAAAGATGTCGTATCCCTTTTAAGTCACCCCTTTTTAAATAAAATAATTCCCGGTTCAACAAAGTTCATTTCCGAAATTAAAAAATCAAACGCCACGCACATTTCCGTAGACAACATTTTAAAGGGTATTCCCTCGGAATCGCATACAATTATTGGATACATTTTCAAACCTTGGGAATCCACGCAACAGGCTATTAAAAATTGTTTAGCATTGATTGAAATTACTAAGGACTTTAGTCATTCAAAATTAGACTCCTTGGCACTGTTTGAGCTTTATACCATTTTTAGTAAAATTGAAACGCTAAATAACGAATACCCCTATTTAAAAACCGTCAAAACCATTCAACATTTTTATAATGAACTAATTACCACAACCACGCTAGATTATCAAGGCGATGCCTATAACGGTCTCCAAATTATGGGTGTGCTAGAAAGTCGGGTGCTTGATTTTGAGAATGTAATAGTAACTTCGGTTAACGAAGGTATTTTACCTTCTGGCAAATCCAACGCCTCTTTTATAACTTATGACTTAAAATCGCATTATGGCTTACCAAAATATACCGAGAAGGATGCCATTTATACCTATCATTTTACACACCTGTTGCACAGAGCAAAGAACGTAACGCTGCTCTACAATACCCAGAGCGAAGGAATGAACGCTGGGGAAAAAAGCAGATTTATAACCCAGTTGGAAATCGATAACCTTCCCAATCACAACATACGTCATTTTAGCGTTGCGCCAAAATTAAACATTGGAAAAACAGCCTTAAAGAAAATCAAAAAAACTCCTGATATTATCAATAGACTAAAGGAAATTGCGGCTAAAGGGTTTTCTCCATCGGCGCTTACAAACTATATTAGAAACCCAATCGATTTTTATTTTCAGAGTATTCTTAAAATTAGAGAGGTTGACGAAGTTGAAGAAACAGTTGCTGCAAATACGCTAGGCACTATTGTTCACGACACATTAGAAACCCTCTACAAACCGTTAATAGGAAAAATATTAACTTCGGAAATAATAAAATCATTAAAAAAAGAGATACAAGCTGAAGTTACAAAACAGTTTGAAAAAACCTTTGAAGGTGGAGATTTTACGAAAGGGAAAAATCTACTCATTTTTGAAGTTGCAAAGAAATATGTCTCAAATTTTATAGATTTCGAAATAAGAGATATTGATGCAGGAAACGAAATAAAAATCATCCAGCTCGAACAAAAAATGTATGCTCAGTTAGCAATTCCAACTTTGGATTTTCCGGTAAATATTGGAGGAAAAGTAGACCGTGTGGACAGCTACAACGGAGTACTCAGAATCATCGATTACAAAACTGGAAAAGTAAACCAGGGAGATATTGAAATCATGGATTGGGCCGATTTAACAAATGATTATAGCTACAGCAAAGCCTTCCAAGTGTTAGCGTATGCTTATATGTTTAACAATAAAGAAAAAATTACAAAGGCAGAGGGCGGGATTATTTCTTTTAAAAACTTAGGCGCAGGATTTTTAAAATTTGCAACAAAGGAAAAAGCTAGAGGTCCTAAAGACCAGATAATCACCCAAGAAACTTTGGTTCAATTTAAAGAGCAATTGGTCGCACTAATTTCTGAAATATGTGATTTACAAATCCCATTTACCGAAAAAGAAGTATGATAGTCCATCAAAATCTCATCCTAGAAAACAAAGGGAAAAAGCCCATTTTGTATGACATTTATAAACCATCCAAAAAAGGTTTAAAACCCATAATTATTTTCTGTCACGGATACAAAGGTTTCAAAGATTGGGGTGCGTGGCACTTGGTCGCAGAAAGTTTTGCAAATGCGGGATTCTTATTTGTAAAGTTCAATTTCTCAAAAAATGGAGGTACGATGGAGCAGCCCATAGACTTCCCAGACCTGGAAGCCTTTGCTCAAAATAATTATACAACAGAATTAGATGATTTAGAACGCATAATTACACATATTTCTAGCACTTACGAAACAGAAGTGGAACTAAACGTTAACCTCATTGGTCATAGTAGAGGCGGCGGTATCGTCTTGATTAAAGCTGAAGAAGACAATCGCGTTAATAAGGCAATCACTTGGGCTGGGGTTAGTGATTATAAAAGCCGATTTAAAATAGGCACACCAAAATTTGAAAAATGGAAAAAAGACGGTCGCATGTTTGTAGAAAACGGGCGAACGAAACAACAAATGCCACACGACTGGCAATTTTTTGAAGATTTTAAAAACAATGAGGAAAGACTAAACATTGAACGTGCTATCAAAAATCTCAACAAGCCATTATTAATAATCCACGGAGATAACGATACTTCGGTGCATATTGAGGAAGGAATGGCCTTAAAAAAATGGCAGCCCAAAGCAAAATTTGAAACTGTAAAAAACGCCGATCATGTTTTCAATACCAAACACCCTTGGGCAGAAAAAAGGCTTTCTCCACAACTTGAAATTGTTGTAAATAAAACGATAGATTTTATAAATAATTAAGTGTAAATTCGTCTTACGATAGGGGGATTAGCTCAGTTGGCTAGAGCGCTACGCTGGCAGTGTAGAGGCCATCGGTTCGAATCCGATATTCTCCACAAAAAATGGCAACATATTCAATGTGTTGCCATTTTTTATTTTTATAAATTCTACAAGCTTATTCCTGCTCCTTTAAAACAAGCAACGGTTTAGTAGTGTAAAATTGTTTCTTGAAAATAACTTCGCCTTGACGTAATAACTTTCTGAAAAATCCATTGTGCTGTTTTCTTCTTAATACACAAAGCAACTCTGGATTGATGTCATTAAAATGTTCTACAATTCCTTGAAAAACAGTTGCGTTTTCTGAAAATCTATAACTATTTGCTAATGCTTTAAGGTCTGGCTGTAATGAACGGTCGTTTTCAGCAGTATCAGGTGTGATTACTTGCAGTAAATGCAATGTTGCATGAAACATATCAATAAATCCTTTAAGTGTATCAGAAGCGTGCTTTGTTTCGATAGTTGCGTTTTTAAAAGCAAACAAAATAGAATCAAATTTTCTGAAAAGATAATCCTTTGGTACTACTAAAAGAGGTATGGTTGTCTCTCTAATTATTTTTGTTGTTACATTTCCGAGGTAAATTTCATCCTTAATTTCAATACTTTGTGGAGAAAGTATAATCAAATCAATCTTCAAAGTATCTGAAAGTTGCGTAATCCCTTCAAAAATATCTCCTGAAATTGGCTTTGAAACAACTTGTACATCTTGGGTATTAACATTTTCAAGCACCTCTTTCAAAATAAGCTCGGTAGCCATAGTTTTTATACAAGTAACATAAATCCTAGCATTTGTAAGAGCTGCAAGACTTGTAGCGTAACGTAAATTGTTGATTCCAGTTTCAATGGAACCTACGGGAACTAAAATATTTTTCATTTTCTTAGTGTAATTTTCTTTCTATAATTTGCTTTTTCTTTGAGCCCGCGAAATTACTTCATTTTTAGACAACTACATAATTAAACGCATTGCATTTTGGAAAACAGAAATAAGTATTTTTTAATCTTGTACACTCAAAATCAATAATGGCTTGGAAGTATGAAATTCTTTTTTCAGGACCACATTTTTCTCCCATAATTTCGTAAAGAAACCACGCTTACGGCGCACTACGCAAAGCATGTCTGGATTGTTGCTTTGAAAATGTTCAAGCACCGCTTGAAATGTTGTTGCATTTTCTGAGGTTTTATAAGTGCTCTGTAATATTTTGAGTTTACCAGAAACATGCTTCATCTCCTCGGTAGTTTCTGGAGTAGAAACGTGAAGCACATTGATTTCAGTACTAAAATTCTTTTTAAACTTCTTTAAAGGTTCTAAAACACTTTTCTTTTTAAACGTTCCGTTTTTAAATGCAAGTAAGATGCGTTTTGGTTGCTGAAAAGTAGCACCTTCGGGAACTATTAATGCAGGAATATTTGTATTCTTAATCAACTTTCCAGAAGTTTTTCCCAAGAAAACCTCCTCACGAATACTATTACTTCTAGGCGACAACACCATCAAATCCACAGGAATATGCTTGTTAAATCTATTTACTCCGTCTAGAATATCACCCTTTATAGAATGAGGAATAATCGTTACCCCTTTAGAATCAACTTGCGACAAAACACATTCCAACCTGTTTTCGTTATCTTCTTTGATAATGGTATTAACCTTTGTCAACCCGCCAACTCTCGAAACTTCTTTGAATACCGAAATCACATAAACAAATGCATCAACCTCTTTCGCCAAGTCAATCGCATATTGCAAATTACCCACCGCACTGCTCGTTGAACCAACCGGAACTAAAATATTTTTCATAGAATGTCTATCTTTAAAACCAGCTGCAAAATTAACCGTTAAATAATGATTAGGAAAGCGAAACTATCAGAAATTGCACAAGTTATAGCATTTACAAAAGCGTGTGGCATAAAAATGAATGCCGATAAAATATATCAATGGGATGACGAATATCCCAACACAAAGGCGTTTGAAAAAGACGTTTCTCGTGGCGAACTTTATGTGCTTCTTTCTTCCGAAATAATAATTGGATGTATTACCATTTCCGAAGAAAAAGATGTTGAATACAATCAAATAGCTTGGAACACCCAAGATTCTAAACACTATTATATTCATAGATTGGCGATTCACCCAGATTATCAGCACCAAGGAAATGCAAAAAAATTAATGGATTATGCTGAAATGTTAGCCAAACAAAACAACGTTGTTTCAGTGAGACTGGACACGTTTAGTCAAAACCAGCGAAATCAAAAATTTTATCTCGCTCGCGGATATCAAAAAATGGGCGAAGTTTTCTTTCCGCGACAAAGCGAACATTCATTCTATTGTTACGAATTAGTTATTGCATAAAAGTTAAAATCTCTTAGAAGCTGCAACCCAAAAGTGTAATTTTGCACTTCTTGATGGGAGCAACAAATATTTCATTTAAACGCATACAGCAACTTGCCATTCCTGCAATCATTGCAGGGATTGCAGAGCCCGTGCTGTCAAGCACAGATGCTGCCGTCGTTGGAAATATGGAGGTTTTTGGTACCGAATCGCTTGCAGCCGTAGGTATTGTGGGCGTTTTTCTTTCTGCTCTTATTTGGATTTTAGGACAAACCCGAAGTGCTATTTCGGCAATCATCTCGCAAAATCTAGGTGCCGCAGGCAATATTGACGAGTTGAAAGATTTTCCAGCGCAAGCCATCTATTTCAACATAGGGCTCAGCATTATCGTCCTAGCGTCTACGTATTTTTTTGTGGATGAAATATTCCAACTTTTAAATGCTGAAGGATTAATCTTAGACCTCAGCATTGATTATTACAACATAAGGGTTTGGGGATTTCCTTTAACGCTTTTCACGTTTGCAGTTTTCGGTATTTTTCGGGGACTTCAAAATACCTTTTGGCCCATGATTGTTGCGGCAATTGGAGCTGGGGTAAATATTGGTTTAGACTTTCTTTTGGTGTACGGTCTTGATGGTTATATAAATGCTATGGGCGTTGAAGGTGCCGCATGGGCGAGTTTGATTTCTCAATTTTTAATGGCAGTGATTTCGTTGGCTTTATTGATAAACAAAACAACCGTTTCTCTGCGATTAAAATTTCCGCTCCATCCAGAAATAAACCGGTTGATTTCAATGAGTCTCAATTTGTTTTTGCGCTCGGTGGCTTTAAATATTGCGCTCGTATTATCTACGCGAGAGGCGACAGCTTTAGGAAAAGAATATATAGCCGCACACACAATTGCTTTTAATGTTTGGATTTTTACAGCATTTTTTCTTGACGGTTATGGCGCTGCCGGAAATATTTTAGGCGGAAAATTGCTGGGCGAAAAGGATTATAGTAGGCTTTGGAAATTGACTAAAAAAGTAACTGTCTATAATATTATTATTGCCGGTATATTAATTTTACTAGGGTTGGCGTTGTATTATCCCATAGGGAGCATTTATAACAAAGACCCCGAAGTACTTTCAATATTTTACGGAATGTTCTTTTTAGTATTGATCAGTCTCCCATTCAATGCAATGGCGTTTACATTAGATTCAATATTTAAAGGGCTTGGTGAAATGGGCTATTTACGCAATGTACTTTTATCTGCAACCTTTTTAGGGTTTGTCCCGGTGCTTTATTTACTGAAATATATGGGCTGGGGATTACAGGGAGTTTGGATTGCCATAATTTTTTGGGTCGCTTGGCGTGCCGTTGCATTAATCATTAAATACCGAAAAAAATATTATCCTCTTGCGTTAATCGAGTTGTTAAAAGAGCAAAAAAATATATAAAAAATGAAAGAACTATTTAATTACCTCAACGGAACGGGTGGTCTATTGATTTTAGGCTTTGTTGTCCTCATTGTTTTCCTTATAAAAAAAGTAAGAAACGAACGTTATTACAGACAGATGGAAAAAAAGCGTAAAGAGAAAGACGCAAAGCGAAATGAGCAATTCTCAAAATAAATGTACTTTTAAAAGAAAAATTTAATAATGGAAATATTACAGTTTTTAGGCGGCCAAGGGTTGTTTTTAATTTTGGCTTTATTGATAGTCGGCGTTGTAGTTTACAACAAAATTAAAAACCGCAAATAAATTTAAAAAAAATGAGCGGGCTATGCCCGCTCATTTCTCATTAAAGATATGTATTTTATTTAACAATAATTCTAGCTGTTCTATAGCTGGTTGTTGTTTGTCCACCTATTTTTAGTATATAAACACCACTAGAAACTTTAGACATATCTAGCGTCATTTTATACGTTCCGTTCTCGTTAGGTATTCTCTTGTTGAATGCCATTTCTTGACCCAACATACTGTAAACGCCTAAATAAACGCTACCATCAAACGTTGAGTTTAGTGACACTTCAAATTGTTTGTTAGGTAATGTAACAACAATCAAATCAGCATCTGAAATTGCAAAGTCCTCTGTACCAAGGATACCTATATTTACAGTATAATCCTCAGTCTCTCCATATTCAGATTCATCACAAGGGTCATTAGAAACTTCAGCTTGCCAATTACTTTTTACTCTCATTCTATGTTCTCCTAAAGGTGCTCCTCCTGGAACTGTGAGTGTTGCTGTTTCAGTATATGTTCCATCTGCTTGTCCTGGTGCGATAACAAAGTTAGGAACTACAATTTCATTAGCTGTAAAATTAAAATCGTCATTAAAATCAATCCACACTTTTACATTTTGATCACCATATTCAGTAGTGAAATTGATTGCATTACTTGTTCCTTGAGATAAATTTGCAATTTGATTCGTAAAATCTCCATAACCCTCACATTCTGAAGCATTATTTATTTCAGCAATTTGAACAAGTCTAAATCCATCACCCAAAGAACAATCCATTGAAGGCATACATAATATACTTTCGATAGTCAAAGTCACTTCATTATTTGTAGTATCTGAGTCACCTGCAAGTAATGTAGAAACAACAATAGTATATGTATCTAGTGCAGAAAAATCATATTGTGTGGCAAAATCAAAAATTGTCTCTTCTTCTGAGTCAAGTGTTCCAGAAAAAGTTTCAACAACTGGTGTTGCACCATTCACGCTATACTGAAGGTCAAAACCTGTTTGAGCAGAAGCTCCAAAGTTTCTCAAATTCACAGAAATTGTTTCAACACCCAAACCAGAACCTTCTTCTGGAGATGTGATTTCAATAGCACCTATATCATTAAGAAATAAGTTTGTTACCTCTTTTGTCAATACATCATTTTGAGTGAATTCATCTCCTGTAAGTCCCGTAGTAACTTCAATAGAATACGTTTGACCAGGAGTTGAAAAGTCTGCTGTTTGTGTAAAAGTGTAGGTTGCGGTTCCATTTGCATCAATATTTCCGATAAAAATTTCTGAAGCAATTAATGTTCCATCTACTCTCAATTCTAAAGGAACAGTTGTTTGAGCAGTAGTTCCATAGTTTCTTATTACTATCGATACAGTTTCAGCAGCCGTAAGAACTCCATTTTCTGGTTGTGTGATTTGGCTCGGCCCTACATCTAAAGCAAACCCTTGAGATAATGCGAACGATGCTATTTGAGTTCTCCATTGGTTTGTACTTGAAAAATAATCTGACGTAAACCAAAAAGTAAAATTATCCGGATCCATCGTCATATGTGAATAATCTCCATATCTATTTGAGTTATTTCGAATACCCGGACCATCAATTATTATTTGCTCAGCAACCGTCATTTGACCTAGTGGATCATCATTAAATCTACCTGTGTACCTTAATGAAACAGGTAACGTTTCACTTGCTGTAGTATAAGCCATCCCTATGTTCCCAGCTGCATCCATTGCTGCACTACTCATCAATCTATCATGACCATCAGCTATAGAGAATGTTCCCTCTTGATAAATACTCCAATCGTTTACATCATCATTGCGTAGTTCAATCCAACGAATTCCTCCAGTTTCATCGTTATCAATAAATGTGTTAAAAGTGATTAACCAAGAGTTATGGTCTGCAAATTGCCTAAAGTTTGAAGCATAACTAATAATTCCTCCATGACCAGCAAGTCTTTGACTTGTTCCCGGTTGTCTAATTGCTCCGTTTCCATCTCCAAAAAGTTCCCCAGCATCAAAATCATCTGTAATAATCTCCAGCGGAGTAGATATTGTAGAGTTATTCAAATTATCCCAATCCACATCAATTTCCCATATTTTTAAGTGATCATCATTAATACCGCCCCAGGCATCATCTTGTAAATATGTGATATAGCCAGGAAGGGAAGTATCAATCGAAGTTCCTAACAAATTGACAGCTCCTGGACTTTTAACTTGATTAGGGTTTACAACAATGTCTGGCAAATTAAAGACAAGAATTTGCGGATCAGCACCACCAGCTAACATAACATCACGTTCCATAACTGTACCTATTGTAGTAAATCCACCAAGATTTATCGTTCCATAATACCCATCGTGCCATACTCCATAATGAGGATAATCTGGTAGAGCAGAAAATGTATAAGAATATACATTATAGGCTCCTGCTGGATCGCTTGTTTCTGAAACACCAAATAGTAAATCATTACTCACATTTAAATTTCCAAAACCACTCACAACCCATCTATCTGCTAGTTGATCGTATAGTACAATAGGATCTCCGAAACTTGTACTACCCAAAAAGGCTCCTAAGTTTACCGGACCAACCTCTAAATTACCTTGTTTATCAAAAATTTTAACCAAAGTGTTCACAGAGTGTACATAATGATTTGGCCCAACTGCACCTGTAGGATCTGGAGGAAATGAACCAGATTCTGATGAGGAAGCACCAACAAAATTTTGTATTGGTGGCATTGTAGCTATTCTACCCATCTCAGTCTGCACATTATCGATATTCGTGTTTGTAGCATTAATTTCAAAAGGGGTCACCGAAATGTTCGGTATCATTGTATGTGTTCTCGGGTCATTAAATTCATATGGCTGCATCGTTGCAAAATCTCTCAACGGTATTGTCTTGCCTAAAAATGTTCCGGTAATTACTTCTGTTGGGGAAAAGGTTTCTTGAGCAAACAAGCTAGTACTGATAAGTACTATAGCAAGTAGTGTGATTTTTCTAAAATTCATATTTTCTATTTTTTATATAGGAATTGGCAAGATACTACCTACTTATCATCTATACAATATCAAAATCACCTATTAAACTCACAAAAACCCCATTTTAATGAAAAATCTTTAATCAATATAACATTTCTTCCTATCAAAGAGATAAGTAACTATCTTTGCCTTAATTACCCTAAACACGATGAGCAACATACGTATCACAAAACAATTCTCTTTCGAAACTGGTCACGCCCTTTATGGCTATGACGGGAAATGCCGAAACGTGCACGGCCACAGTTATAAATTATCTGTTACCGTTATAGGAACTCCCATTTCTGAAACGAGCCATGTTAAATTCGGGATGGTCATCGACTTTAGCGACCTAAAGAAAATTGTAAAGACCGAAATCGTTGATGTATTTGACCACGCAACTGTCTTTAACAAGAACACTCCACATGTTGAATTGGCAAAGGAACTAAGCGACCGCGGGCACAACGTTTTATTGGTGGATTATCAACCAACGAGCGAAATGATGGTTATAGATTTTGCTGATAAAATAAAAAGACACCTACCTCAAAATATCACTCTACATTCATTAAAACTACAAGAAACCGATAGTAGTTTTGCTGAATGGTATGCTTCAGATAATAAATAGCTACATTCATAGTATCTTTGAACAATGCAAATCCCCCTCGGAAAAAACATATACTTCTCTAGCGATAACCATTTAGGCGCGCCCACAGCAGCTGAAAGCCTTCCTCGTGAAAAGAAGTTTGTGCGTTGGCTCGACGAGATAAAAGAAGATGCTGCAGCCATTTTTTTACTAGGCGATTTATTTGATTTTTGGTTTGAATACAAAACCGTCGTGCCCAGAGGTTTTGTACGCGTACTAGGAAAGTTAGCCGAAATTAGCGACAGCGGAATACCAATCTACTTCTTCGTGGGCAACCATGACTTATGGATGAAGGATTATTTTGAAAAAGAATTAAATATTTCCACATACCGGGATGTTAAAGAGTTTACATTTAATAACAAGGTATTTCTTATAGGTCACGGGGACGGAAAAGGACCCGGCGACAAGGGCTATAAACGAATGAAAAAGGTATTTACGAATCCTATATTTAATTGGCTTTTTAGATGGTTTCACCCAGAACTCGGCATGCGATTGGCACAATATCTTTCGGTGAAAAATAAATTGATTTCTGGTGAGGATGATAAACATTTCCTTGGTGAAGAAAATGAATGGCTAGCATTGTACGCAAAGCGGAAATTAGAAACAAAACACTACGACTTTTTCATTTTTGGACATCGCCACTTATCCATGGAGATTCAAGTGGGAGAAAATTCCACTTATTACAATTTAGGTGATTGGATTGGTCAATATACCTACGGTGTCTTCGATGGAAAAAATTTCGAAATGAAAACGTTTGAAGGATAGCTTTTTAAAGTTTACTGAAGCAAGTAATCAAGCGTCATTGCGTCTAATTTTCCGTCAACATAGAGTCCGTTTTTTTCTTCAAATGATTTAAGGGCAGTAAAAGTTTCAGTATTAAAAACACCATCAATCTTTATACTTTCGCCTTTATTATTTAATAAACGCTGTAATTCAAAAACTAGCGCTCCCTTATTTCCAATGCTTAATGTTTGTGGGTTTGCATCATACATATTCTTTACTATTTCATCTCTTAATTGCTCCTTTGTTTTTTGTGTCTTTTCTTGGATAGGCGCAATAAGTTGTGATTCAAAATAGTTCACAATTCCTTTTTTCTTAGTGTATATTGCGACTGCTGCGAGCGTTTGAGCATTATCATCTTCTGGGTTTCTAACGTTAATATCATTCGCACTCCATTGTGTAATCACATAGCCATTAAGGTCGGCAATTGCTTCATGATAGTCTAAAAGCATTGATTTATTGGGATGGTTTGGATCAATGGTTTCCAATGGCTTATATTCATAATTGTCTGGATGAAATCGCTGATAATTGTCATAAAAATTATAGCCTAAAATGGCCAAAATAATGAACAGAAGTAAAAAAATTAAGATTTTCATGCTTGAGTTGTTTAATGGCTAAAAATAAACATTTTTTATTCTTGAATGTCTTTTAAGCGCAATTGCAAATTTACAACTCCTTGCCACTCGTTCTCATCAATCACATAAGCCGCCTTGAATGGTTTATTCGTGCAAGCAATATCCTTTTTCTCACCAAGCCCAAAACCTATTGCAACAAATTGATTGGAATTTCCTTGTTTTATAGTGACCCTCAAATGTTTTTTGTCTGCTCCCACACATTTACCATAACCAGTATCTTTTAAATTTTTAGTCATAAAAACAGGTTGGCGGTTACCTGGCCCAAAGGGTGCAAACTGTTTGAGAATTCGATAAAATTTAGGAGTTATATCGGCTAAATCAATTTCTAGAGCAATGGGTAATTCAGGTTTAAGGAGTTTGGGATCAATGGTTTTTGCAACGACTTCTTCAAATTTTGCTTTAAAATTTTCATAGTCCTTTTCAAAAAGTGTGAGTCCAGCCGCGTACATGTGACCGCCAAATTGCTCAATATACTCACTACATTCCTGCAATGCATTATATACATCAAAACCCTTCACAGATCTCGCAGATGCGGCCAATCGTTCACCACTTTTAGTAAAGACCAAGGTAGGACGGTAGTAGGTTTCAGTAAGTCTCGAGGCTACGATGCCTATGACGCCTTTGTGCCAATCTTCATCATAGACAACGGTTGTCATTCGTTTTTCTTCACCAGTTTCGGTGATTTGTGTGAGTGCTTCTTCGGTAATTCGTTTGTCTGCTTCGCGACGGTCTTGATTAAACTGTTCTATTTCCGCAGCCCAAATAGCCGCTTTATTAATGTCCGTTTCCACAAGTAAGGTGACGGCGTGATTTCCATGTTTCATTCTTCCCGCCGCGTTAATGCGCGGGCCAATGATAAAAACGACATCGGTAATTGTGAGATTGGTCTTTTTAACCTGTTTTAAAATAGCCTTGTAACCCGTTCGAGGATTACTATTGATTACTTTTAATCCGAAATGAGCCAAAACCCTATTTTCACCAGTGATAGGAACAATATCTGCGCCGATTGCCGTGGCAACCAAATCTAGGTACAGCAATAAATCTTCAATAGTTTGTCCTCTGCGAGATGCCAATGCTTGAATGAGTTTAAAGCCCACGCCACAACCACACAACTCTTTGTACGGATAGTTACAATCCTCCCTTTTTGGGTCTAGCACAGCAATCGCTTTTGGGATTTCATCCCCTGGTCTATGATGATCACAGATGATAAAATCGATTTTTTTATCGGTCGCATACGCAACTTTTTCTATGGCTTTTACACCACAATCGAGTGCGATTATAAGACTAAAATCATTGTCGGATGCAAAATCAATTCCTTGGTACGAAATACCATAACCCTCATCATATCTATCGGGAATATAGGTTGCAATATTGGGATAATATGTTTTTAAATATGATGACATCAAGGCAACACTAGTTGTACCATCGACATCATAATCTCCATAGATTAAAATATTTTCTTGATTTTCTATCGCTTTTTCAATACGTACTACGGCAGCCTGCATATCCTGCATTAGGAAAGGATCGTGTAACTCATCTAAGCTTGGTCTAAAAAATCGCTTGGCATCTTCAAATGTTTCAATTCCTCGTTGACCAAGTAATATTGCAATATTTCTATCAACTCCTAATTCTTTTGATAGTATAGCTATTTTTTCTTCGGAAATTTTAGGTAAAATATTCCAGCGCATAGAACAGAAAATTACAAAAAACAAAACCCAAATTCCAAGAATTAGAAAAACTATTTTGGGAATCTAAATAGTTATCTTTCTGAGGAGTTGGGTTTATACTTTTTATTGTGAATGCAAAATACAAATTATTGTTTCATATCAAAAACGAGGGGTCTTCATTTCGGATAAACGATTTGCAATTGTTTCTTTTCTTTAATAAATATTATTTTTAGAAAAAGTAATTAGTAATTTCGAGAGCAAGATTCAAAACAAAAAAATCAAACCATGCCATTAGTACCTCCGCTTGACCCAGACCACGATAAAAACACTAAAGAACTCGCCGAATTTTTTAATGAAACACTTGGTTTTTGCCCAAACAGTGTGTTGACAATGCAAAGAAGACCAACCATTAGCCGGGCTTTTATAAACCTCAACAAAGCCGTAATGGCAAACGAGGGTCGAGTAACGAGCGCATTAAAAAGAATGATTGCTTGGGTAAGTAGTAACGCGACAGGTTGCCGCTATTGTCAAGCACACGCGATAAGGGCTGCTGAACGCTATGGAGCAGAACAGGAACAGTTAGATAATATTTGGGAGTATCGCACGCATCCTTCTTTTAGTGAGGCTGAACGGGCTGCATTAGACTTTTCTTTACAAGCCTCTCAAGTACCCAACGGCGTTGATGAAGAAATAAAAAAGAGATTGTACGAGCATTGGGATGAAGGCGAAATTGTTGAGATGCTAGGAGTTATTTCATTATTTGGTTACTTAAATCGCTGGAACGACTCGATGGGCACCTCAATTGAAAACGGTGCTGTTGAAAGTGGAGAGCAGTATTTAGGAAAACATGGTTGGAAAAAAGGGAAGCACCACTAGAAAATTGAAGTTTTAATAAAAAAACTCCATTAATACTTACTCTTATTCTAAAAATAATTTAAACCTAAAGGGTTCATAGTTTTAATATTTCCGCGAAAGCGTGAAAAACCTTTTTAACCTTCAAGGACAGGTTAATTAATTGCTAATTGTTTCTTACAGATACGTTATATTTATATTTTCGTCAAATATGAAATTAATAGACTTTTCTTGGAAAAAAGGTCTAAAAATTTAACACAAAACCAAGTATGCTAGAGCTCGCAGGAATTATCATTTTAGGAATATTTGCACAATGGATTGCATGGAAATTTAAAATTCCAGCAATTTTACCGCTCATTTTAATTGGGCTTGCAGTTGGTCCCTTGTCAACGTTCTATTCTGAAGATGGCAACCAATGGATACAGCCCATTTGGAATACAGAAAAAGGTTTTTTTCCAGGCGAAAGCTTGTTTTATTTTGTTTCGCTCGCCATTGGGATTATCCTCTTTGAAGGTGGTTTGACGCTCAAGATGGGGGAAATAAAAAAGGTAGGTGGTGTGATTGGGAAATTGATAAGTCTTGGTTCCATTGTTACTTTTTTTGGAGCTGGAGTTGCGGCTCATTACTTTTTTGGGCTGGATTGGCAAATATCTTTTCTGTTTTCTGGGTTGATAATTGTAACCGGACCTACCGTTATTACGCCTATTTTGAGGAATATCCCGTTGCGTAAGGACATATCGGCAGTACTTAAGTGGGAAGGAATTTTAATTGACCCCATTGGGGCTTTAGTGGCTGTACTTGTTTTTGGATTCATTAGTGTAAATATCCCTGTTGAGCTTGTAGAAACTGGAGCAGGGGCAATTGACGCAGCAGGGGCAGTGGACCATGAAGGTGGCTTGGGAGGAAGTTATACAAAGCATGCCTTACTTGAATTCGGAAAAATTATTGTCATTGGTTTTGCTTTTGGACTGGCGGGAGGATTTGCTATGTATCATGCCGTAAAACGCAAGGTTATTCCGCATTACTTATTAAATGTAGCATCTTTATCACTTGTGCTTTTAATTTTTGTTTTGAGCGATTTATTTGCGCACGAATCTGGTTTACTTGCCGTAGTTGTTATGGGAATGTATTTAGGAAACAGCGATTTACCCAACTTAAAAGAGCTCCTTTACTTTAAAGAGTCGCTTAGTGTTTTATTGATTTCTATCTTATTTATTTTGCTTTCGGCGAACATTAGTGTAGAGGATTTAATGCTCATTTATAATTGGAAAACTGCCATCCTATTTGCGGTAGTTATTTTTGTAATAAGACCCATTGGTGTCTTTTTGAGCACAACCAATTCTGGCTTATCTGTAAATGAAAAATTATTTATTAGTTGGGTAGGACCTCGCGGTATCGTAGCAGCAGGTATCGCATCACTTTTTGGAACAAAGCTTGTAGAATTAGGTGTTCCTGGAGCAGAGTACATTACCCCACTGGTTTTTGGACTTGTTTTGATAACCGTTTTATTGAATGCAACTACCGCAAGATTAGTTGCCTCATTGCTGGGTGTTTTCTTAAAAAAATCTGAAGGGATTATGATTGTTGGAGGTTCAAGAGTTTCTAGGCTTATCGCCGTGTATCTTCAAAAAAACAACCGGCATGTGGTCTTAGTAGACAGTAACCGAAGCAATATTGAAAAAGCAAAAGAACTGGGAATTGATGCCATAAACGCGAATATTTATAATGACGATTTGAGCGATAATATTGAACTGAGTGATGTGGGATATTTATTGGCAATGACGGGAAGTGATGAAATTAATAGACAGGCAATCAATAGATTTGGTAATCGATTTGGCGAAAACGGAACTTTTAGATTGATTACTTCGGTTGAATTAAAAGAGAAGGCAAAAGTTGATAAAGGTGAAGTGTTTTGCAAAACTCATGATTACATAAGGTTTGTTGAAGTGGCACAAGAGTTTCCTTCCATTCAAGAAATCGAGGTTCACAATCCCGAAATGTTCGATAAAATACTAGGTATAATTAATGAAAATAAAGATGCAATACCTTTATTTTTCAAAAATCCAAATGGAGAAGTACACCTTATCGACGATTTAAAGGACACGATTGTAGAAAACGATTCTATGATTGCTTATCTAGGCAAGCCGTTGGATTTTGAAGACGTCGTTATTGCTAAAATGGATGAAGTTCCGGCAATTGAAAGTTAAAATAAATCTACTATTCTTTCGTTTTACTACGGAAATATAACATAATGAAACACTTAGTCTTAATCACACTTTTTTGTGTATCCCTACTAATTTGTTCTTGCGGAAGTGACGACTCAAAAACATGTACCACTTGCAATTCTGAACAAACCATCGAATTTCTAATTTGCGAAGAGAGCAATGGAAATGCTTCAGTCAATGGAGAAGATACCGGTACTCAATACTCAGTCTATCTTGAAGGCCTTATTGCAGCTGGGGCAGATTGTGGTGGGGAATAAATAATCATATATTTATAAAATAAAACCGCGTACATCAAATTAAAGATGAAGGCGGTTTTAAATTTTTGGTTTAAATATAATTTTACATAATATGTAACTCATTAAAGTTTTTGTCAATAATAAGTTCATCGCCAGTTGAACCTTTTATATCTTCAAAAGAAATTTCTTCATTATCAATTTCTATTTTAGTGATGTTAAAAGGCAGCCCTAAAAGATTCAGTTTAAACTTTGAATACGTTGCATCAAATTTACCCGATTTATGTTGCTGAATAATTAACTCATTACTCCTCCCGGTAAGTTTAAATGTCCGCAAACTAAAACGGCCTTTTGTATAATCATACCCGTCGTGGGCATCATCATAGAACGTAGAAATTTCTTTTCCATGTTTGTAATAAACATCTAACGTCACCTCATCAAAATTTTTCTCGCCAACATATTGTTGAATTGGAAATTTGGGAATTATAGCTCCTTCTTTCATAAAGATAGGCATGGTGTCAAGTGTTGCATCCACATACATTTCCTTTCCTCCTTCAGTAAATTCGTTTGTCCAGTAGTTGTACCAATTCCCTTTGGGTAAGTAAAGTCTGCGCCCTTTTGAATTAGGTTCCAAAATAGGACAAACAAAAATTTGATTTCCGAAGATAAACTCATCTGTGCGGTAATGTGTTTGAATGTCTTCTTGGTCATATAGCACTAATGATTTCAACATAGGGATTCCCTCTGTGTGGTAAAACCAAAATGTGGTGTACAAATAAGGAAGTAATTGATATCGAAGCTCAATAAACTTCTTGACAATCCCAGTAATTTCGTCTCCAAACATCCACGGTTCTTGCTCGCCATGATCTCCAGAAGAATGTGTTCTACAAAATGCATGAAACACACCTAATTGAATCCATCTCGCAAACAACTCGCCATTAGGTTGTTCTGCAAATCCTCCAATATCACTTCCCGCAAATGAAAATCCAGACATCGCCATACGTTGTGCCTGTACATTTGCAATCCATAAATGCTCCCAAGTAGCCACATTATCTCCCGTCCATGTAGATGTGTAACGCTGCGTCCCAGAATATGCCGAACGTGTAATTACAAAAGGACGTTTTGGGAATGCAAACTTTTTTAATCCTTGGTAGGTTGCACGTGCCATTTGCATTCCGTACACATTATGTGCTTTACGGTGGCTACAAAAATTACCGTCATAATTGTGACGCACATCGTTAGGGAATGTTTTATTTGGTACTTCCATAACAGCAGGTTCATTCATATCATTCCAAACACCGCGTACTCCTATATCTTCAATGAGTTCTTGGTATAGATTTGCCCACCATTCTCTCACTTCTGGTTTCGTGAAGTCTGGGAAATAACATTCGCCCGGCCAGACTTTTCCTTTCATGTAAGGACCATCTGCTCGTTTACAAAAATAATCTTTTTCTAACGCCTCTTTAAAAACATCATTGTTTTGATCAATTTTGATACCTGGATCAATGATAACTACAGTTTGAAATCCGTCATCGCTGAGTTCCTTCACCATACGCTTGGGGTCTGGAAAATATTCCTTATTCCAAGTAAAACATCTAAACCCGTCCATATAATCAATATCGAGATAAATAGCATCGCAGGGTATTTGAAGTTCTCTAAATTTATTGGTGACTTCTTTAACTTTTGACTCTGGATAATAGCTCCATTTACATTGATGATAGCCCAACGCCCATAAGGGCGGCAATTGATGCGGTCTTCCTGTAAGGTCTGTATAATTTGCAACAACGTCGGACATTTCTGGACCGTAAATAAAGTAGTAATTCATTTCCCCGCCCTGCGCCCAAAAACTTGTAGCGTTTCTTCTTTCGGAAGCGAAATCGAAGAATGAACGAAAACTGTTGTCAAAAAAGATTCCGTAGGATTTATTATTATGCAATCCTGTGTAAAATGGTATTGCCTTATAGATGGGATCTGTTCCTTTTCCGAAGGCATACGAATCTGTTACCCAGTTTTCAAAACGTTTCCCTTTTAAATTTAAATGGTCTGGCTTATCACCCAACCCGTAATAGCTTTCTCCATTGAGCGTGGTTTTGCTCATCTTTACGATATTCCCACCATATTCGTAGCTTTCTTCCCAATGAAAACCAAGTTCGTCTTGATTGATTAAAACATTGTCTATCGCGTCATAAATGGATACTTTTAAGTTCTTTTTTGAAATGTGACAAATCAATTTACTGGTGGTAATAATATATTCACTCTTTCTTTCTTCTATTTCTAATTTATTGTAGCCCGTACTCGCGTATTTTGTAATGGCGTACGAAAAATCATTTTCAAAATTTGTATTGGTCGCGTATCTAAATCGTAACACACTATCGCGTAACACCGTGAGCAGGAGCACCACACCATTCTCAGATGTGAATTCAATGGTGTCAAGTTCTTTTTTAAATGAAATTACTGTTTTTGGAAATTGATTTCCTTTGTTTTCCAATTCGGTATTGGTAATCATAGCGTAGGTTTTTTTGAGTGCGGAAAAGTAACTATTTATGAGGTTTTTCTAGGGTTTTATTCTGTAAAAATAAGCGCCATTTATTATGGATTTCGGAATAAAAGCACTACTTAATTTGCAGAATGGTAATGCCCAGCGGCGGTAGTTTAATACTCACATGATAGGGCTGATTATCCCAATTCCCTTTTTTGATTTTTATAGCTTTTTTGTTTGTAAAACCACTTCCTCCATATTTTTTATCATCGCTGTTTAAAAGCTCCTTTAAACTTCCTGACCTAGGGAGCCCAATGGTATATTGAGGGTGCACCTTGGCAACAAAATTACAGACCACGACGAGGTCGTTTTCTTTGTCGTGCCCTTTTCTCATAAAGGTAATGATGGAGTTGCCGGCATCGCTGTAATTGATCCATTCAAATCCTTCGGGGCTAAAGGCTTTTTCATACAATGCTGGATTACTGGTATAAAATGTATTTAAATCTTTTACAAATTGTTGGATGGTTTTGTGGTTGTCGTTTTCTAACAGATGCCAATCCAAGCTGTTTTCAAAATTCCATTCTTGTTGTTGGCCAAATTCGGATCCCATAAACATGAGCTTTGTCCCGGGATGCGTAAACATAAAACCGAACAAAAGCCTAAGATTTGCAAACCGCTGCCAGTCGTCTCCCGGCATTCTTCCAAGTAAGGATTGTTTACCGTACACAACCTCATCATGTGAGTATGGAAGCATAAAATTTTCAGTAAATGCATAGGCCAGACTGAAGGTAATATCGTTTTGATGGTGGCTTCGGTAAATGGTGTCTTTTTTAAAATATTCTAATGTGTCGTGCATCCAGCCCATCATCCATTTCATACCAAACCCAAGTCCTCCCTCGGCAACAGGTTTTGTTACTCCCGAAAATGCGGTGGATTCTTCGGCAATGGTTTGAATACCTTCAAAGTTTGAATAAAGTGTGCTATTAAATTCTTTCAAAAAAGAAATTGCTGCCAGATTCTCATTTCCGCCGAACTCATTAGATTCCCATTCTCCTTCTTCTCTCGAATAGTCAAGATATAACATGGAGGCAACGGCATCTACCCGAAGGCAATCCGTGTGATAACGTTCCATCCAGAACATCGCATTACTAATTAAGAACGAACGTACCTCATTGCGCTCGTAGTTAAAAATTAAACTTTTCCAGTCTGGATGATATCCTTTTTTAGTGTCCGGGTGCTCGTATAAATGAGAGCCATCAAAATTACCAAGGCCGTGCGAATCTGACGGAAAATGGGAAGGCACCCAATCGAGAATGACCCCAATATCGTTTTGATGCAGCGTGTCTATCAAAAACATAAGGTCTTGTGGGGCGCCAAATCTGGAAGACGCGGCAAAATATCCCGTTAATTGATATCCCCACGAAGGCGAATACGGGTATTCCATAATGGGCATGAACTCTACGTGGGTAAAATTCATTTCGTTCAAATAATTTACTAAATCTACCGCTAATTCTCGATAGGAAAGGGGTTTGTTTTTTTCAACATTTGTTTTCCAAGATTCGAGATGCATTTCATATACTGAGAAGGGTTTATCGAGACTGTTTTTGTCTTTTCGGTAAGACATCCAATTACTGTCGTTCCATTTATAATCTGAAATATCCCAAATAATAGAAGCCGTTTTTGGTGGTACTTCACAAAACAAACCGTACGGGTCTGTTTTCTCTGTTGTGACATTGTTGCTTGATACAATTTTATATTTATAGCGCATGCCTTTTTCGGCAACTGTAATAAATCCTTCCCAAATTCCAGATGAATCCCAACGCACTTTTAGAGGATGTAAATTTCCGTCCCAATGATTAAAATCTCCAATCACCGAAACGCTAGAAGCAGATGGCGCCCAAACGGAAAAATACACGCCAGAGACACCGTCAATGACTAAAGGATGCGCACCAAATTTTTCATATAATTTGAAATGTTTTCCAGCCTTAAAAAGCTCAATGTCAAAATCTGTAAATAGGCTGTATGTTTTTACGTTGTCCATAGATTAAATGCTAAATCCATTAGGGATTATGGCATTCTTTTTAATGACAACAATACCATCTTTAATACAATATTGTTCAGTTTCATTATCTTCTAAATGAGTTCCTCCAATAATTTTTACATCGTCTCCAATGCAGCAGTTTTTATCTAAAATAGCATTTTCTATAGTGCACCGCTCACCTATTCCCAATGGGATATTTTCTGACTTATTGGTTACTGTTTCAAGAGTTTGATATACATCTGACCCCATCATATAAATATTCTTTATCCTACTATCCGCGCCTATTCTCGAACGTATTCCAATAACCGACCTCTCAATACTTGAAGCATTGATGATACAACCGTCAGCAATAACAGCTCTATCAAGTTTTGTTCCCGAAACTTTTGTTGTGGGAAGGATGCGGGCTCTTGTATATACGCGATTATTTTGATTATAAAGGTCAAATTTTGGCACATCATCTGTAAGCCCTAAGTTTGCTTCAAAGAAAGAATCGATATTCCCAATATCTGTCCAATAACCTTCAAATTGATAACTGAGTGTTTTATGAGTGTCAATGGACTGCGGAATAATTTCTTTCCCAAAGTCAATCGTGTCTGGATTTTCCATTAACCGCTCTAACAGCTTTCGGTTGAAAATGTAGATACCCATTGAGGCCAAGTAGTTTCGGCCTTCAGATTTCATTTCATCACTTACTTGAGAGGTCCAATCTGGCAGTAATTCTTTGTTTGGTTTTTCAACGAAAGATGTAATCACGTTTTCATCATTTGTTTTTAAAATTCCGAAGGAAGTAGCATCTTTCTCATTAACGGGAAGTGTTGCAATGCTTATTTCGGCATTTGCCTTAACATGCGCATCGAGCATCTCGTTGAAGTCCATCTGGTACAATTGATCACCCGAGAGGATAAGCGCATATTCATAATCATATTGTTTAAAATGGTGCATGCTCTGTCGTACGGCATCTGCAGTTCCTTGAAACCATTTATTACTGTCTATGGTTTGTTCAGCGGCAAGTATATCGACAAAAGCAGAGCTGAAAAAACTAAAGTGATAAGTCTTAGAAATGTGTTTATTTAAAGAAGCAGAATTGAACTGTGTGAGCACAAAAATGCGCTTTATATCGCTGTTGATACAGTTTGAAATAGGGATATCTACCAATCTATATTTACCAGCTATGGGAACTGCGGGTTTAGATCTTGATTCGGTTAAGGGATATAATCTTGAACCTTGTCCTCCTCCTAAAATGATACCTATTACTTTATTGTTGTACGCCATAACTAGTTAAATTAATGATTTATATAATGTGACATATGTTTGTGCCGATGCTTCCCAAGAGTGGTCTATTGCCATTGTTTGTTTCCTTATTTTTTTAAATTCTGAAACGTTACCATAAAGAGAAACTCCTCTTTTGATGGCATTATTTACTTTAATAAAAGTGACTCCGTCGTGAACAATCCCAAAACCATTTTTCTTTTTGATATCGTCAACGGTGTCTATTAGTCCTCCCACTTTATTCACTATTGGAATAGTGCCATATCTAAGAGAATACATTTGATTGAGACCACAAGGCTCCACTCTGGATGGCATTAGCAGAAAATCTGCACCTGCATAAATAATATGCGATAATTTTTCATCATAACCTATCATTGCATTGTAATTGCCTTCAAATTTAGGTTTTAATGCTTCAAGTTGCACTTCGGTTTCTTTGTTTCCTGAACCTAATAAAAGGATATTAATTTTGTTTTTGTTAAGCGCTTTTTCAAAAATATCACTGAACAAATCGGCTCCTTTTTCACCTACCAATCTGCCAATAAAAGCAAACAGCGGTAATTTTGGGTTTAGGTTAAATTCTTTACAGAGCCAGTCTTTATTCGCTTTTTTTCCTTTTTCTACATCTTTAATGGAATAGTTTTTTTGAATAAAAGTATCTGTTTCAGGATTCCAAACTTTGGTATCAATGCCATTTAAAACACCTGTGCATTTTTGGCTTTCGGCAGCTAGTAAAGATTCGAGACCGTTGGCTTTAATTTTTAATTCCTCCATATAACTTGGCGAAACCGTGGTTACTTTCCAAGCACATTTTATAGCGGTCGCCAAAGGGTTGATACAACCATCCCAATCCAATAAACCTGCTTTTTCATTATTAAATGCGGGAAGCAATCCTTGCAAATTATGTGAAAACCATCCTTGATACTGCGCATTATGAATCGTTAATACGGTTGGAACTTCTTTCAATGCGCTATAATCAAAACAATGCGAGAGCATAAAAGGAATGAGTCCCGTGTGATGATCATGACAATGAATAATCTCTGGTTTCTCCTTTAATTGAAGTATAAAATTCAATGCCGAAATTTGAAAAGCCAAAAATCGCTCGGTATCATTATCTGTATAGATGTTATTTGTAAAGAGCAATTTTGGTATGTCCACAAAATAAATATCCTGCCCTAACTTTGAATTTTCTAGTTTCAAAATGTTGAAAGTATAGGGCTTACTTAAGGTAATTGTAGAAGAATGACAATTTTTAAAAGAATGTTCCTTTGTAAACTGAGTATCGTAAAAAGGCATGATGACAGCACTTTCTTCCCCTATTTTATTTTGATATTTAGGCAATGAGCCAACGACATCGGCTAATCCTCCCGCTTTAGCGACGGGATAACATTCTGCCGAAATATGCATTATTTTCATGAATTAATTTCTTATGTTGAAAGTTACAGATAACTTTTTAAATAGGAAACCTTATTCTCGCAGACTAGTTAGTTGATAATCAAACATGAAATAATAATCAGCAAGAGAATTTAATTTTTCATAATCAAAGCATAAAAAAAGAGCCAACGAAGGCTCTTTTAATATTTTATAAAATTATGTTGGATATTTAATCATTCAATTTTAATACCGCCATGAATGCTTCTTGTGGAATTTCTACATTACCTACTTGGCGCATGCGCTTCTTTCCTTTTTTCTGCTTTTCAAGGAGTTTACGTTTTCGTGAAATATCTCCACCATAACATTTTGCTGTTACGTCTTTACGCAAGGCTTTCACGGTTTCTCGCGAGATAATTTTTGCGCCAATGGCTGCTTGAATAGGAATATCAAATTGTTGTCTCGGGATGAGTTGGCGCAACTTTTCGCACATTTTTTTCCCTATATCGTAGGCATTGTCTTTGTGCAATAACGCAGATAATGCATCTACTATATTTCCGTTAAGGAGAACATCCACCCTTACAAGTTGAGATTCTCGCATCCCGATAGGAGCGTAATCAAATGAAGCATATCCTTTTGAAACTGTTTTTAAACGGTCATAAAAATCGAAAACAATCTCAGCTAGGGGCATGTCAAAAGTTAACTCAACACGCTCGGTGGTTAAGTAGGTTTGATTGGTAATCTGTCCACGCTTTTCAATACATAAGGACATTACAGAACCCACAAAATCGGATTTCGTGATAATTGTTGCCTTAATATATGGCTCTTCCATACGGTTGAGGCTTGATGGCTCAGGTAAATCGCTTGGATTGTTTACAAGGATTTTTACATCTGGCTCTCGATTTGTGTAGGCATTATAAGACACGTTTGGTACTGTTGTAATAACCGTCATGTCAAATTCACGCTCTAAACGTTCTTGAATAATTTCCAAGTGCAACATTCCCAAAAATCCACAACGGAATCCAAAACCAAGTGCTGCCGAACTCTCTGGAATAAATACCAATGAAGCGTCATTTAATTGTAGCTTCTCCATAGAGGCTCGAAGCTCTTCATAATCCTCTGTGTCCACAGGATAAATCCCTGCAAATACCATGGGTTTTACATCCTCAAAGCCTTCAATCATATTTGTTGTTGGGCTTTTTGCGTCTGTAATTGTGTCTCCTACTTTTACCTCTTTGGCTTCCTTTATTCCAGTGATGAGATAACCTACATCACCTGTTTTTATGACTTGTTTAGGAGTTTGTGTTAGATTCAACGTACCAACCTCATCTGCATAATAGGTTTTCCCAGTTGCCATAAATTTAATGTGCTGGCCTTTTCTTATCTCGCCGTTCAAGACTCTAAAATATGTTTCAACTCCTCTAAAGGGATTGTAAACCGAGTCGAAAATCAATGCTTGTAAAGACTCATCTGCCACACCCTTGGGCGCTGGTATGCGTTCAATAATCGCGTCAAGAATTTCGGTAATCCCGATTCCTGTTTTTGCGCTTGCAGGGATAACTTCATCTGCATCACAACTCAATAAATCTACAATATCATCCGTCACTTCCTCAGGATTTGCTGACGGAAGATCAATTTTATTTAAAACAGGAATGATTTCTAAATCGTTCTCTAATGCGAGGTATAGATTTGAAATTGTCTGCGCCTGAATACTTTGTGCTGCATCCACAACTAACAAAGCACCTTCGCACGCCGCAATGGAGCGTGATACCTCGTAAGAGAAATCTACGTGACCAGGAGTATCAATCAAATTTAAAGTATACACTTCACCTTTGTAGGTGTAAGACATTTGGATAGCATGACTTTTAATCGTGATGCCACGCTCACGCTCAAGATCCATACTGTCCAGTAATTGCGCTTTAGATTCACGCTCCGTTACTGCTCCAGTAGCAGCCAATAAGCGGTCTGCCAAGGTACTCTTCCCATGGTCAATGTGTGCAATAATGCAAAAATTGCGAATATTCTTCATCTTCATTCCCACAAAGGTGGGTTCCTTTTAATTAATCAAATTTTTGATTTTCAACAAATGTTAACATCCATTGAAATGGCTACAAATATACGCTAAAAACCCTTGTTTGTTCGTATGATTGTCTGTTCATCGAATTTTTAATATCCTTACCCATTTATAAATGAAAAATCGAGATATTTGTTTTATAATATTGATGATAAGAACCTCAAATTCTCTCCCCTTTCGTCATAAAATGAACTAACAAACCTCACTATTGGCATTTTTTTGTCAACACTATTGGCATATGAAAAAATTAGTATTCATACTATTTCTACTACCCATAAGCTTTTTTGCACAAGAATTTTCTATTAGCGGAAACGTAACTGACGAGGATAATTTAGCCATTTCATTTGCAACTGTACTAATTTTGGAAGTTGCTTCAGAATTAAACGAAAATTCGGAAATTACAATCGTAAAGAACACAATTACTGATGACTCGGGGAATTTTAACATCGAAGGTTTACTTCCGAAGAAATACGAATTACAAATTAGCTTTTTGGGATTCAATACTATTTCTGAAACTTTTGAACTTTCAGCCGATAAAAACTTTGGCACCCTAGTATTAAGTGCAGCCACCGAAACACTAGACGAAACGGTCATTATTGCCAAAAGACCCACCATTAAAAAAGAACCCGGAAAATTGATATTTACCGTTGAAAATACTTCGGTAGCAACGGGAAGCACTTTGGATATCCTTCAAAAAACACCGGGAGTCGTAGTGACCGAAGGTGGAATTTCAGTAAAAGGAAAAACCCCCGTCATTTATATGAACGGCAAGCGGGTTTATCTTTCTGCGGGCGAGGTAAATTCGCTGTTAAGAAGTACAGACGCCTCAGCTATTAAAGCGGTAGAAGTGATTACAAATCCCAGTGCAAAATATGATGCCGAAGCTGGTGTTGTCATTGACATAATAACCTCTCGGGCGGTTTCAATTGGCTACAAAGGTTCTGCAACTGCGACATACGAACAAGGCGTGTTTGCAAAATACAGATTGGGAACTTCGCATTTCTACAAGAACCAATGGTTAAATTTATTTGGGAGTTATACTTTCAGTCCTCGTAAAGAATTTAAGGAGGACGTGAATAATATTCGTTTTTTCAATTCGCCTTCTGCTATCAACACGGCTTCTTTTCGGCAATCAAATTTTAACCGTACTACCCGCTCTCAAGCACATCAAGGAAATATTGTTGCCGATGCAAATTTGAATGATAACCACACTGTGGGTATAAACGTGGGCGTATTTGTTTCTCCCAATGTTGACTATCAAAATAGCGCACTTTCTCATGATTTTAATGCAGTGCGACAATTAGATTCGACTTACACTACTGCGAGTAACTCCAGGCATGACACGTCAAATTTGTCATTCAACTTGAATCATACTTGGAAGTTGAGCGAAGCTGGCGCGAATGTGATAATGAACGCAAATTATATTTTATACAACGTTGAAAAACTGCAAAATGTAGAAACAAATTTCTTTTTGGCAGACGGTAGTTTTATTCGTGATAACAGCTTTTACACCGATGCCTTTCAAGAAAGTGATATTGCTACGGTTCAATTAGATTTTACGGTTCCTGCACTTTCAGGAACTATTGAAGCCGGAGCAAAATATAGCAATATAAATACTGATAGCGGCCTGGGTTTTTTTGACACCAATGGCACAACAACACAATTAAATTCGTCCCTCTCTGATTCCTTTTTATATAAAGAGTTAATTTATGCGAGTTACTTGAATTATAGTAAAGATTGGGAAAAGTGGTCATTAAATTTAGGGCTTAGAGGAGAACAAACGGCTGTGGAAGGAAATTCAATAAAATTAGGGTTGGTAAATACACAGGATTATTTTGAGTTGTTTCCCAGTCTTTCAATTCAACATTCACCAGATGACGATGCTACTTTTGGGGCGAGTTACGCCCGTAGTATTTCAAGACCACGGTATGAAAGTTTAAATCCGTTTAGATATTTTATCAATAAAAATAATTTTAGCGATGGAAACCCCAACCTTGTTCCCGCGATTGATTCAAAATATACATTGAGCTACACTTACAAAAACAGTTGGTTTTTTGAGTTCTATTATTGGGAAACCGAAAACCCTTTAGGAGAGTTAATTTTTCAAAACAATCAAGCCCGTGTACTCCAAAATCAAGATGTTAACCTGATTAAAGATTTTCAATATAGTTTTGACATTGTTTATGCAAAACCCATTCTGTCTTGGTGGTATTTGCAGGTTGTCACTTCCAGTTTCTATCTTGAAAATGAATTTTTTGCCGCGCAAAGTAGTCAAGAAACGTTCTCGAATGACACCTTTGGTTTCTATGGACAAATGTACAGTGGTTTAACAATTTCAGAAGCTGCTGGTATTACAAGCGATGTTACCGCTCTTTATATTTCTAATTTTATTTATGGCTCGTACGATTATAAAAATCAGTTTAATCTTTCTGCTTCCATCAAAAAAAACTTGTGGGATAATCGAGCGAGTATAACCGTGGGTGTTGATGACATTTTTAACACAAACAATATCCCGTTGACCTCGAGATATTATAATCAAGATAACGGCTATTTTGCACAGCCCGAATCAAGACTGTTTAGAATGAGTTTTAAGTATAACTTCGGAAATGCTAGACTTCGCGACAACAACAAAATCAAGACTACCGACGAAGGTAAGCGCCTCAATTAAATTGCACACTACACACTAATTTGTTTATTTTTGCTGAAATTTTAAGCAAGGGCACTATATACTGTTGTTTTAAAATTTCTGAAGAGAGAAAGTAATGTTGTTTGATTGAGCATGATTTGAAAATTATGATTAATAATTTTACAATAGCTAACGGAGTTATCGAAACTTCCTTTTTAAAGATGAAACCTTGCTCTTTCCTTAGTTAAATAATGAGATGCCCGCCTGCGCGGGCAATATATATGGCAAAAATAGGAGACATAGATGTTGGGGAATTCCCTTTATTACTTGCGCCCATGGAGGACGTAAGTGATCCGCCGTTTCGTGCATTGTGCAAGGAGCAAGGGGCTGACGTGGTGTATACCGAGTTTATTTCAAGCGAAGGTTTGATTAGAGATGCAGCGAAAAGCGTCATGAAGTTGGACATTTATGAAAAGGAACGTCCAGTAGGTATTCAAATTTTTGGAGCGATCCTAGAATCAATGTTAAGAAGTGTCGAAATTGTTGAAGCAAGTGGGCCAGATATTATTGATATTAACTTTGGCTGTCCCGTAAAAAAAGTTGTGAGCAAAGGTGCCGGTGCAGGGATTTTGAAAGACATCGACTTGATGGTTTCATTGACCAAAGCCATGGTAAAACATACAAAATTACCTATTACAGTAAAAACTCGATTGGGCTGGGATGATGACTCCATTAAAATCGTTGAGGTAGCTGAACGCTTGCAAGACGTGGGCTGTAAAGCAATTTCAATCCATGGAAGAACGCGCGCCCAGATGTATAAGGGAGAAGCAAATTGGCATCCCATTGCCGAAGTAAAAAATAACTCGCGCATGCACATCCCCGTATTTGGTAATGGAGACGTGGACACACCAGAAAAAGCGATGTTGATGCGAGATAAATTCGGATTGGACGGTGCAATGATAGGTCGCGCTAGTATAGGCTATCCTTGGTTTTTCAAAGAAGTAAAGCACTTTTTTAAAACTGGAACCCATTGCGAACCGCCCACAATGCAAGAGCGTGTAGATGCTGCAAGACGCCACTTAGAAATGGCAATCGATTGGAAAGGAGAAACCCTTGGTGTTTTTGAAACACGCCGTCACTATACTAATTATTTTAAAGGCATCCCGCATTTTAAAGAACACCGCATGAAAATGGTAACAAGCGACGATAGCACAGATGTTTTTGCAGCATTTGATGAAGTGCTGGAAGCATTTGGCGATTTTGAATTTAGTCGTTAAATAATATTATTCCAACAAACTCCCTCTCACCCTACTAGCAGCAATCCTAGCGGCAAGCAGTCCTAAAATTGAAATTGTTGCAAAAACAATAAAAATATTTATTGCCTTTAATTTTACAGGATAGGGTAATGTTGGGGTAATGTGGATAAACTCAAATTGCAATTGGAGCCACACAACAATAACTCCTAAAATGATTCCTAACAATCCGCCTAAAACGGTCATCAATGCTCCCTGCAAAAAGAATATTTTTCGAATGTTTTTTAACGTCACTCCCATGTTAAAGAGTGTTTTAATGTTTTTACGCTTGTCAAGTATCATCATAATGACTGAACCTATTACATTAAAGAGCGCAATTATCATAACAAGCGTACAAATAAGATACACCGCAACATTTTCGGTATTGAGCATTTTGTACAATGCGTCATTTTGCTGAATGCGATTTTTAATTTCAACGTTTTCTCCAAAAATAGCCGTCAGCTTTTCACGTACTTGCTCTTCATTTGCTTTTGCAACCAACTTCATTTCCAAAGAAGAAACTTTAGTACTATCTAAACTTAATAAGCGTCTCGCAAAATCAATATCGCTAAATACATATTTGCTATTTAGTTCTTCGTTTACAAAATAAATTCCTGAAACTACAACTTGCTCCTTAGAAAAATCCTGTGATGGGTCAAGTGTGTTTATTTGCCCTGTTCCTGGTTTCGGGACAAAAATTTCTAATAAATTGACATAGTCACGAGCGCCGAGCGCTAATTTGTTTGAAGTACCATACCCAATTACAACTTCATTAAGATTGGGCGAAAGCCATTCCTCCGAAATGATAATACTATCCACAGGATTTACCCGTACATAATTAGTGTCCACTCCTTTTATATAAGCGATATCATTCTTCCCCTTAAACTGAATAAAAATTCGCTCTTCGATTATTTCAGAAAAAGCCTCGATTTCAGCAATGCCTTTTAATTGTTCTTTTTGTGCTTCGGTAAAAGAAATTGTTTTGCCTTCTGAAGGAAACATTTTTAAATCACTGTCAAAAATATTTGTGAATTGAAGGCTAAAATCTTTCAGTCCCGAAAACCCAGAAAGCACAATAAAAAGCGCCAACGACCCCACTACAACTCCCGTTGCAGCGATAATGGTAATAATATTTATGGCATTGTTGCTGCTCAGTGAAAAGAGATACCGCTTAGCGATGTACAGCGAAAAATTCAAATTACGACTTCCTTCTTTTAGGTAATAAATCTGGATTTGAAATAGGGTTTTCTTCTCCTTTAACGGCATCTTCAATCTTTTCTATATAATCTAAAGAGTCGTCATTATAAAAAGTAAGTTCGGGCATACGGCGCAATTGGTTTTTTGTCAATTGGGCGATTTCGTGTTTTATCTGTGGTTTAATTTTGTTTAATTCAGCCGTAATTTCCGAAGCATTTTTAGAAGGAAAAATACTCACATATACCTTTGCGATGGACAAATCTGTCGTTACGCTCACCTTACTTACCGATATTAAAATACCACTCTGTCCTGCCTCTCGCAATCTATTTTGCAACACATTTGCCAAGTCCTCTTGGAGCACTCCGGCAATTTTTTTTTGTCTATTACTTTCTATCATGCTGTAAAAGTAATACAATAAAAGGTATTAGTGTGCTAACGGAGTGTTAGCGATTTTATATTTTTACGATTTGATGGAGCGTTTTATTAACTATAATGACTTCGGAAATTTCAAATATATGAACAAAATAGAACACATTGGCATTGCGGTAAAAGACCTAAAAGCAGCAAACGAAATATATTCAAAGCTTTTAGGTTACAAACATTATAAAACCGAAGGTGTCCCCACCGAAGGCGTAATGACATCCTTTTTTAAATGTGGTGAAAGCAAAATCGAGCTTCTTGAGGCCACGACTGAAGACAGTCCGATTGCAAAATATATTGCCAAAAAAGGCGAAGGTGTACATCACATTGCATTTGCCGTTGATGATATAATTTCAGAAATTAATAGACTAAAGAACGAGGGTTTTGTGGTCTTAAATGAAACCCCTAAAAAAGGAGCAGACAACAAGTTAGTGGCTTTTTTACACCCAAAGTCGTCAAACGGCGTACTTGTGGAACTGTGCCAAGAAATAAATAACGAAGAAAATAGTTTGCAATAATTTTAAAACCGATTACATTTGCACCCAGAATGCCGGTCCTATAGCTCAGCTGGTTAGAGCACCTGACTCATAATCAGGGGGTCCATGGTTCGAGCCCATGTGGGACCACAGAAAACAAAGACTTTAGTTTAATTACTAAGGTCTTTTTTTTTGAAAGATTTTAAACTACACACCGCATACGCATCCTTTAATTTTACCGTTATAATAGCGGTAAGCATTAAAAATTAAACATTTACGTGTTTTATCGAATTTTATTGTATCTTGCCGATGTTTATTACAGGTTTCTGTTAATAAAAAAATGAAAAATAATTGTTTTCATTTTAAAACATTAAAAAAAATAGTACTTTAGCCCCCTATATGCGACCCCAAATCGTTTCAATACTGTCCCCAGGACTCTGTTTTATAACAGCCTTACCTATGTTAGCGCAAGGCCCCTCTGCGGGCTCAGCTCCGCCAGCACCTGGTCGTGGACCAACGCTTCCAGAATTACCAATTGATACAAATATTGTAATCTTACTTGCCTTAGGAATTATCTATGGCGCATATGTGGCCTACAAAAAGTATCGTGCTACAAGTATCCCTCAGTAATCCTCTTTACATATTTACCTATTACATCAAATTCTAAATTGATGACCGTACCTATTTCAAAAGTGTTGAAGTTTGTATGCTCATACGTATAAGGAATAATGGCAACACTAAATGCGTTTTTTTGCGAGTTTACGACCGTTAAGCTAACACCATTGATTGTTATTGATCCCTTTTCTATGGTCACATTATTTAAGGAAGCATTATATTCAAAAGTAAATAACCAACTTCCGTTTTGCGATTCGATTGTTTTACAAGTTCCTGTTTGATCCACATGTCCTTGTACAATATGACCATCTAACCTATCGTCAATTTTCATCGCACGCTCAAGATTTACAGAATCACCAACCTTTAAAAGCCCAATGTTCGATTTGTCGAGAGTTTCCTTTATTGCCGTAATTACGTAACTCTCATTATTCACCTCAACAACTGTTAGACAAACTCCATTGTGTGAGATGCTTTGGTCAATTTTTAGTTCTGCGGCAAGTTGACTACTTACTTCAATATGAAGATTTTCAGCTTCTTTTTTAAGAGATTTAATTTTTCCGATGGATTCAATAATTCCTGTAAACATGCGTTGATTTTGGTTACATTTGTTCTACAAAAATAACGATAAAGGGCTAGAAGCATTATGAGTAAACAGGATAAAATTATTGTAGGTATTTCGATTGGGGATTTAAATGGTATAGGGAGCGAAATTATACTGAAAACATTTGACGATGTTCGTATGCTCGAATTTTGTACACCCGTAATTTTTGCTTCAGTAAAATTGATGTCCTTCTTTAAGAAGCATTATGAAATGGACATTAATTTTCATGGTATCGATAGCCTAGATAAAATAATTCCGAAGAAAATAAACGTGCTCAATGTATGGAAGGAACCGGTTGATATTAACTTCGGAAAAGAAGATTCTCAAGCGGGTGAGTACGCCATTAAATCTTTGACGAGTGCCGTTTCAGCTTTAAAAGTAAACCTTATAGACATTCTCGTAACTGCCCCTATCAACAAATCGAGCATTCAAAGTGAAACTTTTAAATTCCCGGGGCATACAGATTATTTAAATCAAGAATTAGAAGGAGATAGCTTGATGTTGATGATTTCTGAAACTTTAAGGGTGGGGTTATTAACTGACCATGTGGCATTGAAAGATATTTCAACAGCTATTACAAGAGAACTTATCGAGAAGAAAATAAATACAATTCACAAATCACTAATTCAGGATTTTGGTATTGAAAAACCAAGCATTGGCGTTCTAGGAATCAATCCTCACACAGGAGATAATGGTGTTATTGGTAATGAAGACGACATCGTTTTAAGGCCAACTCTTGACAATTTGAGAAATAACGGCAAAACCATTTTTGGGCCTTATGCAGCCGATAGTTTTTTTGGTTCTGGTAATTACAAAAATTTTGATGTAATTATTGCCTCCTATCACGACCAAGGTCTAATCCCTTTTAAAACACTAGCTTTTGGCTCTGGAGTAAACTACACAGCAGGGTTAGATAAAGTACGAACGTCTCCAGACCATGGGACTGCTTTTGATATTGCGGGAAAAAACATAGCCGATTTCAGTTCGTTTAGAGCAGCAGTATTTAGCGGAATCGAAATCTTTAAAAAACGAAAAGAATACAAGAAAATAACTCAAAACCCTATGAAAATTTCCAAGCAAAGAGGGTATGTAAAAAAGAATTGATAAAATAATTTGCATACCAATTATTTTTTTATCTTTGCACCCGCTTTACTCGTAAGGCGAAAATTACAATAAGGTGTGGCAATGAGAGATTTGAAAGAATATACAATCCCTTTTATAGGGTTGAAGCTTGGGGAACACCATTTTGATTTTATAGTTACAAACAAGTTCTTTGAGCATTTTGAATATGACGAGTTTATTGATGCAGATATTAAACTAGATGTGTTTTTAAACAAAAAAACAACGTTGTTAGAATTTACGTTGGATTTTAAAGGAAACGTAGGTGTACATTGCGATGTGACCAACGAACCTTTCCAACAGCCAATTCAAGGCAATTACCATTTTATAGTGAAATTTGGTGATGAATTTAACGATGAAAATGAAGACCTTTTAATAATTCCTCACGGAAGTTACGAAGTCAACATCCAACAGTTCGTGTACGAATCTATCATCCTTAACCTTCCAACCAGAAGGATTCACCCAGGAATAGAAGATGGTACTTTAAAAAGTGATATTCTAGACAAACTTGAAGAATTGAGCCCAAAAGCTCAAAAAGAAGATACAGAAACTCGCGAAGGAACAGATCCTCGATGGGATTCATTAAAAAAATTATTAAACGATAAATAAAGATCCGTAATGGCACATCCTAAAAGAAAAATCTCCAAAACTAGAAGAGATAAAAGAAGAACACATTACAAAGCAACTGCACCACAGGTAGCGACAGACCCAACGACGGGAGAGTCTCACCTATACCACAGAGCACACTGGCATGAAGGTAAATTGTACTACCGTGGACAGATAGTAATTGATGCTGTTGAAGAAGTAGAAGCTTAATTTACATTTTAAAATGTAAAAAAACTCTCGCAGTACTGCGAGAGTTTTTTTATTTTCCGAATTTTCTCACAAATCTCAAAAAAGGTTAAATATTGACTTTTTTTCATTAAAATTCAGTACTTTTCCACGCTTTTAGAAGCGTTTTGCTTCTTTATTGCTGAATTTAAAAAAATTCTATGAGTACAATCACTGCTGCAATTACAGCTGTAGGAGGCTACGTTCCAGATTATGTTTTGACAAACAAGATTTTGGAAACGATGGTGGATACCAATGATGAATGGATTACCTCACGAACAGGAATTAAAGAACGTCATATTCTTAAAGATAAAGACAAAGGAACCTCCTTTTTGGCTATCGAAGCCGCGAAGAATCTTTTTGAAAAAAACAATATTAATCCAGAAGATATAGATATGGTGATTATGGCGACAGCCACACCAGACATGCCCGTTGCGGCAACAGGCGTTTACGTCGCTACAGAAATTGGCGCAGTAAACGCCTTTTCTTATGACTTACAAGCTGCTTGTTCCAGTTTCCTTTTTGGAATGTCAACAGCTGCTCGCTATATAGAATCTGGGAAATATAAAAAAGTATTATTAATTGGTGCCGATAAAATGTCGTCTATCATTGATTATACAGATCGCACAACATGTATTATTTTTGGTGATGGAGCGGGAGCGGTTTTGTTTGAACCCAATACAGACGGATATGGAGTTCAAGATGAAATTTTAAAATCTGACGGTATTGGGCGTCAAAGCCTAAAAATTGATGCCGGAGGTTCTTTAATTCCTTCTTCCATAGAATCTGTTTCTGAAAAACGTCATTATGTATACCAAGACGGAAAAACTGTCTTTAAATTTGCCGTTTCTAATATGGCAGACGTTTCAGCAAAAATAATGGAGCGTAATAATTTAACTGGAGATGATATTCAATGGCTCGTACCGCATCAAGCAAATAAAAGAATCATTGACGCCACATCTAGGCGCATGAATCTGGATGATGAAAAAGTAATGATCAATATTCATAAATACGGAAATACTACTTCGGCAACTTTGCCATTGTGTTTGTACGATTATGAAAGCCGATTAAAAAAAGGGGACAATCTTGTGTTCGCTTCCTTTGGAGGGGGCTTTACATGGGGAGCCGTTTATGTAAAATGGGCATACGATGCTAAAAAATAATAGAAGACCAAAATAAGATAATATAAAACCGAAAATATGGAATTAAAGGACATTCAAAATTTGATAAAGTTTGTCGCTAAGTCAGGTGCTAGCGAGGTAAAGCTTGAAATGGAAGATATCAAGATTACCATTAAAACTGGAGAAGAAAAAGGCGAGACTACTTACATCCAGCAAATGCCATCCATGCCACAACAAGCTGCTCCGGCAGCCGCAGCTCCTGCTGCAGCTCCACCAGCCGAAAGCGTAAATGAAGACTCAAAATATATTACTGTTAAATCTCCAATCATTGGAACATTTTATCGCAAGCCATCGCCAGACAAACCCATGTTTGTTGAAGTTGGAAGCACAGTAGGTCAAGGCGACGTTCTTTGTGTCATAGAAGCAATGAAATTATTCAACGAGATTGAAAGCGAAGTTTCTGGTAAGATTGTAAAAATCTTAGTGGACGATGCTTCTCCAGTTGAGTTCGACCAACCATTATTTTTGGTTGACCCATCATAATTAATGAACCATAATTTTCTAAAACCTCAATCACTTTTTTTGGATTTGGGATTTGAATTTTTTAATTAAAAGAAAAGTATGTTTAAAAAAATATTGATTGCAAATAGAGGTGAAATTGCACTACGTGTGATTAGAACCTGCAGAGAAATGGGGATTAAAAGTGTCGCCGTTTACTCAAAAGCCGATGCCGAAAGTTTGCACGTAAAGTTTGCAGATGAAGCAGTGTGTATTGGGCCTGCACCCAGTAGCGAGAGCTACTTGAAAATGTCAAACATTATCGCTGCCGCGGAAATAACAAATGCCGATGCCATCCACCCTGGCTATGGTTTTCTTAGTGAAAATGCTAAGTTTTCAAGAATTTGTGAGGAGCACAACATTAAATTTATTGGAGCTTCACCAGAAATGATTGAAAAAATGGGCGATAAAGCCATGGCAAAATCAACCATGATTCAAGCTGGAGTTCCTTGTGTTCCAGGAAGCGAAGGCGTAATTCCAGATTTTAAAACGTGTTTAAAAGTAGCTAAAGAAACTGGCTACCCCGTTATGCTTAAAGCAAGTGCCGGTGGTGGTGGAAAAGGGATGCGTGCTGTTTGGAAGGAAGAGCACCTTGAAGATGCGTGGGATTCTGCGCGTCAAGAAAGTAGAGCTGCTTTTGGAAATGATGATATGTATATGGAAAAACTCATCGAAGAGCCACGCCATATCGAAATTCAGATTGTTGGAGATAGCACAGGAAGAGCTTGTCACCTCAGTGAGCGAGATTGTTCTATTCAACGCCGTCACCAAAAATTGACCGAAGAAACCCCCAGTCCTTTTATGACCGATGAATTGCGAGATGCGATGGGAACAGCGGCTGTAAAAGCGGCTGAATATATCAAATACGAAGGTGCTGGAACCGTTGAATTTCTTGTGGATAAAAATCGCGACTTCTATTTTATGGAAATGAATACTCGTATTCAAGTGGAGCATCCAATTACAGAACAGGTGATAGATTTTGACTTAATCCGTGAGCAAATTATGGTAGCGGCCGGAATTCCTATTTCAGGAAAAAACTACTTGCCCAACTTACATTCTATTGAGTGCCGTATCAATGCTGAAGATCCTTATAATGGTTTTAGACCATCTCCAGGAAAAATCACTGTTTTGCACGCACCCGGAGGACACGGAGTGAGATTGGACACACATGTGTATGCTGGATATTCTATTCCGCCAAACTATGACTCGATGATTGCAAAATTGATTACGACTGCACAAACTCGCGAAGAAGCTATCAACAAAATGAAACGCGCACTTGACGAATTTGTCATCGAAGGCATCAAAACCACCATTCCTTTTCACAGGCAATTGATGGACCACCCAGATTATGTTGCTGGTAATTACACCACCGCATTTATGGACACTTGGCACATGGATGACCCTGTTGAGGAAGAATAACCTAAATGAATATTATAAAGAATCCGAAGTTTTCTAAAGCTTCGGATTTTTTATTTTATCTTGTTTACTTCGGAAATATTAAACACATGGAACTTAGTTATTGGGAACGTAAAACGTGGTTAGAAAACATCGATTACGCCGTTATTGGAAGCGGAATCGTTGGGCTCAATTGTGCCTTAGAACTTCGGAAATTAAGACCAAAAACAAAAATTGTTGTCTTTGAAAGAGGAATGTTACCCAGTGGAGCGAGTACAAAAAATGCGGGTTTTGCATGTTTCGGTAGTCTTTCTGAAATTTTATCCGACCTAAAAACCCATTCTGAAGACGAAGTTGTCCAACTCGTAAAAGAACGTTTAGCAGGACTAAAATTATTAAGAAAAACACTTGGTGATACCGCACTCGATTATCAAGAATTGGGAGGCTACGAGCTTTTCTCGGAAACAGAAATATCGCTATTTGAAAACTGTGTGTCTAAACTCGATTATGTAAACAAAATACTTTTCCCAATATTTAATTCAGATGTATTTTCTGTTAAAGAAAATCATTTCGGTTTTGAGAAAGTCAACCCAAAAGTAATTTTCAACAAGTTTGAAGGACAAATCGATACTGGAAAAATGATGCAAGGATTGCTAAAAAAGGCTTCCGAAGAAGGCATTCTAATTCTCAACAGCGCAGAGATTTCGTCACTCAAAAGTGAAAACAATACAATAACACTCACCCTTAAAATTTCCGAAGAGATTTATCCTAAAAATGTTTGTATAGCCACCAACGGATTTGCAAAACAATTTTTAAAAGAAGATGTACAACCCGCGCGGGCGCAGGTATTGATTACAAAACCTATTGAAAACCTGAAAATTGAAGGTACATTTCATCTGGAAGAAGGCTATTATTATTTTAGGAATATTGATAATCGAATTCTTTTTGGAGGTGGTAGAAACTTGGATTTTGAAAATGAGGAAACGAATAAAATGGGCTTGACTCCAATTGTTCAAAACAAATTAGAATCTATATTACGAGAAACAATATTGCCAAATACCGCCTTTGAAATTGACCAACGCTGGAGTGGCATTATGGGCGTTGGCGCTCAAAAACAACCGGTTATAAAACAAGTTTTGCCAAGCATATTTTGTGGTGTTCGCTTGGGCGGAATGGGTGTTGCCATTGGAAGTTCTGTTGGCAAAAAATTAGCTACACTCGCTGTACAAGCTACCACTATTTGATGTAATTTTGACACTTTAAACCATCTTCAATGACTGTACTCGAACTCAAAGAATCTCTCTTGTCTGCCTGCAAAAATGTGGTTGCATCGCGTTATGAAAAAGTGCAACAAACAATCGCGGATATTGAGGAATCTCTCGAAGATGAGTCAAAAAGTAGCGCGGGCGACAAGCATGAAACGGGTCGTGCCATGTTGCATATTGACAGAGAAAACGCAGGAAAACAATTAAAGGAAATTGAACTTTTGCAAGTGCTACTTCCTCGTATTGATATTGTAAAAACTTCAGATTATGCTAGGTTGGGGAGTCTTGTTTATACAAACCATGCTACATTTTTTATGAGTATTTCTATCGGGGCGGTCACGGTTAGTAAAACACAATATTTGTGTGTGGCATTGCAAGCTCCTATTGGGCAGCTCATTTCAGGAAAGAAGAAAGGAGACACTTTTTCTTTTAATGGAAAACAATATACAGTGACCAGTATTAAGTAACATCCTCCAATAGAAAATCTTCTATTTTTGTTTCATCCTCGCTGTGTAATACGCTTACATCACCCGTCGTTTCTAGTATTACGGCTCTTACTTGACTTAATCTCAAAACATTTGCTTCTCGTAATTTGCCTCTGAGTTCGTCTTTGGTGACTTTAGATTTTTCTAGATTTTCCGTTATAATTTTCCCGTCCTTCATTAAAAGCAAAGGAGAGTTGTCAAGGATGCCTTGGACTTTATTGCTCTTAAATTGAATGACGGAAATCAAATGGTTCATTAAATATAGTAATCCTATTATAACTGCTCCCATCAATAATTTAGGGCTTCCCGTTCCAATGCTCATAGCAAAAATATTACCAATGGCAATCGTGTTTATAAAATCAAAACCTGTCATTTTACTAAAGCTCTTCAGCCCGAAAATACGCGTGTAAATTATGATGGCTAAATAGATGAATACCGTCCCTGCTATCACAGAAAAAATGGTTGCCAAATCTAAATCTTTAGTAAAATATTCCCAGTTCATAAGTTAAATATTAGTTCCAATTATTAAAAATACTCTTAAACGAGAGCTTTGAGCGTTAATCTTTTCAGAAAATCACTTCGGAAATTTGATTACCTGCTATTCATCGAGTACCTTAAAAAATAGTTAGAATTTAAAAAATTAAAGTTATGAATAAACAAATCAACTTAAAAAGCCGTCCTGAAGGAACTCCAACAAAAGAAAATTTTGAAATCGAACAAATCTATGATGTTCAATTGTCTACACTACGCGACGGGGAAGTGCTTTTAGAATCTAAATTTATATCCGTTGATCCTTATTTAAGAGGAAGGATGAGAGATGAAAAATCATACATAGAATCATTTAAAATTGGTGAACCCATTGAAAGTAGTGTTATCGCCAAAGTGAAAGAGTCAAAAAAACTCCGACTTTAAAAAAGGCGATTATATCCATGCAATGCTTCCGTGGAAACTACAGCAAAGCCATTCTGGAAAAGGACTTCAAAAAGTAGATGAAGAATTAGCTCCATTGAGCGCATATTTAGGCGTGCTCGGCTTGACAGGAATTACAGCTTATGTAGGATTGACAAACATAGGGGATTTAAAAAAAGGTGAAACATTATTAGTTTCGGGAGCTTCTGGTGCTGTTGGTAGTGTTGTTGGGCAGATAGGCAAAATTAAAGGTTGTAACGTAGTGGGAATTGCTGGGTCTAATACCAAGGTAGACTTAATGAAAGGCAAATTTGGTTTTAATAAAGGCATCAATTACAAAACCACAAAAGATATGAAAACCGCTATTAAAGAAGCATGCCCAAACGGTGTGGACGTTTATTTCGACAACGTGGGTGGAGAAATACTCGACGCGGCATTGGCAAATATAAACCGCTACGGGCGAGTTATTAATTGTGGTGCTATATCTTTATACAATAAGACCGAAACTCCAACTGGGCCCAGGCACGAGACTATATTAGTCAAAAAAAGTGTAAAAATGCAAGGATTTATTGTTAGTGATTTTCAAGATCAGTTTGAAGAAACAACCAAACAATTAGGAAGATGGCTACAAGAAGGAAAGCTTACCTATAGCGAAACGGTCAAAGAAGGTTTTGACAATATTCCTAATGCTTTTATGGGATTGTTTGAAGGGGAAAATGAAGGAAAAATGGTAGTAAAAATTTAAAATTGGGATTGATCCCAAGAAAATTTAATTGAACACCATTTCATAAAATGACCCTAAAAAAACTAAAGACCAAATGATAGTTCTAATCCAATTATAATTTTCTAATTTCTTTAAAATTTTACCTGTTGCTTTACCATTCCCTATTTTATGATGTAAAGGCACAAAAATGAGGAATGTAATTCCCCATAAAAATAAAATCGCAGCGGCGTATAGAATGCTATTAAAATGTATCTCTTTAAAAAGCTGAGTGATTGATATTACTAATTGCCCCAGCATAAGAGGTATGACAATAATTGCTAAGCGAATGGTATATTTTTTATGCCACCGCTCCAACTGTTGCGAATCATAAAATTGAAAACTGGGATAAACTATAAGTTGCACCATCCAGATAAGAACTACCATCCCAAAATCAAGCAACAATCTAATTATTAATAAATCCATTAAACTCTTTTTAAATAAACCTGTTTTCCCCTTTCTATGGCAAATGGATGATGAAAGTAAATTATTGAATCTTGAATTTTAGAAAGTATCAAATAGTGACTTCCTTTAAACTCAAAACCTGTAACTTCTACTTCGAGTTTTGTTTTATCTTCTGAAATTTTAAGTTGGTGCGGTAGCAGTATTTCTGTTTTATTCTTTGAGTTTTCGGAAAATAAATTTCGGTCAACGACCGAAACATCCCCAAAAAACCCCGCGACATATTCATTGCAAACCGAATTATAAATCTCTGTTGGATTTCCGAAGATTTCCTTTTTGCCGTCCTTTAAAATTAAAATTGTATCCGCAAATGATAATGCTTCTTCGCTGTCGTGCGTTGCCGTAATGCACGTTATTTTTTTTTCTTTGAGATAGGCAAAAACCTTGCGGCTCAATTTATTTTTAAGAAAGCTATCAATGCTGCTAAAAGGCTCATCGAGCAATAACACTTCAGGTTCTTTTGTGAGCGCTTTTGCGATGGCTACTCGTTGTTTTTGCCCTCCGCTAAGATATTGTGCTTTTGTGTTCTTAAAGTCGCTTAATTCAACAACGCTGAGCAACTCGTCAACTCGATTATTGTCGCTTTCTTTATCTTTTCGGTTGAGATGGGAAGCAATATTTTCGGCTACTGAAATGAATGGCATTAAGTCAAATTGCTGCGAAACCAATTTAATAAATGGCTCGCCGGGTATCAAAGAAAATGTAGGTCCCAATAACGTATTTCCATTCCAAGAAATTTCCGAAGCCTCCATTTTTTCAAGTCCGTAAATGAGGTGTAACAATGTTGATTTTCCACAGCCGCTCTCACCGAGAAGCACAAGATGTTCACCTTTGTTAACTGAAAAAGAGAGGTTTTCCAGAATCACTTTTTCAGGATTATTAGGATATGCAAAGGAATTTATTTTGACTTTAAGCATGCTGTTTTATAAAAAATGTCCCCTTTGATAGAGGACATTTAATGTACAATTTTTATTTTAATATCTATTTTTTAATTCCGTCAGCCATTGTTTTTGGCAAAACATCAAACCCCATATTGTATAGGGTGAATCCAAATATGTCTGCGTATTGATCAATTGTTTTGCTCACAGGAGTTCCTGCGCCGTGACCGGCATCAGTTTCAATTCGTATCAAAACTGGATTATCGCCAGTTTGTTTTTCTTGTAGTTCAGCTGCAAATTTAAAACTGTGTGCTGGCACTACTCTATCATCGTGATCACCTGTAGTTATTAGAGTTGCTGGATATTCTGTTCCTGCTTTTACATTGTGAACTGGAGAATATCCTTTCAAATACTCAAACATTTCTTTACTGTCGTCAGCCGTTCCGTAGTCATACGCCCAACCTGCTCCTGCCGTAAATGTGTGGTAGCGCAACATATCTAGAACACCTACTGCGGGCAATGCTACTTTCATTAAATCTGGTCGCTGCGTCATAGTTGCTCCAACAAGCAAACCTCCATTTGAGCCTCCACGAATAGCGAGGTAATCTGTTGACGTATAATTTTCAGCGATTAGATATTCTGCCGCTGCTATAAAGTCGTCAAAAACATTTTGCTTTTTTTGTTTTATTCCTGCATTGTGCCATTTCTTTCCGTATTCTCCACCACCGCGAAGATTAGCCACAGCGTAAATACCTCCTTGCTCCATCCACACAACGTTTGCAATACTAAAACTAGGAGTAAGGCTTATATTAAATCCGCCATATCCGTAAAGTATGGTTGGATTTTTTCCATTTAATTCAAGTCCTTTTTTGTGGGTAATAATCATAGGGACTTTTGTCCCATCCTTTGAAGTATAAAAAATTTGTTTGCTTTCATAGTCTTCTGGGTTAAAGTCAATATCTGGCTTTACATACAATGTGCTTTTCCCGCTAGCAATATCGTATTTATAGATACTTCCAGGAGTTACATAGTTTGTAAAGGAGTAATACAATTCGGTATCCTCTTTTTTAGCGCCAAATCCTCCAACAGAACCTATTCCCGGTAAATTGATCTCTCTTACCAATGTGCCGTCAAAATCATATTGCATTACTTTGCTCACTGCATCCACCATATAATTTGCAAAAATGGCACCTCCACCGGAGCCAGCGTTCAATACATTTTCTGTTTCTGGGATTACATCTTTCCAGTTGTTTGGGGTTGGGTTATCCGCATCAACCTTAACTACCTTTTTGTTAGGTGCGTCTAAGTTTGTCACCAAAAATAATTGAGAGCCTTTATTGTCCATCACATACGTATCACTGTCTGTGTGGTCTAATATGGTTACAAATTTGCTGTTTGGTTTTGTAAGGTCTTTAATGAAAAGCTTATTTCCGGAGGTAGAAACACTTGCTGTCACCACTAAATAGTTATTGTCCTCAGTGGTGCCACCGCCAACGTATCTATGTTTTTGCTCGGGTGTTCCACCGTAAATCAACTCGTCACTCTTTTGTGCGGTTCCTAGTTTATGATAATAAAGTTTGTGCTGATCTGTTTTTGCTGAAAGCTCACTTCCCTTAGGTTTATCGTAGCTTGAATAAAAGAACCCTTCGTTGCCTTTCCAAGAAATACCACTAAATTTTACATCAATCAATGTGTCCTCAACAATCTCTTTTGTTTCGGCATTCATTACTAGTACTTTTCGCCAATCGCTTCCGCCTTCGCTAATGCTGTAGGCCGCCATTTTTCCGTTGTCACTAAAATTAAGACCGCCCAAAGAGATCGTTCCATCTTCTTTAAATGTATTGGGGTCAAGGAAAATTTCAGCTTTGCTTACATCCTCATCATTTTTATAACGGTAAATCACATATTGATTTTGAAGCCCGTTGTTTTTATAAAAATAGGTGTAATCACCTTCGATGAATGGCGAACCTACTTTTTCATAATTCCACAATTTTGTGAGACGCTCTTTTAATTCTTCCCTAAAAGGAATATTGTCTAAATAGCCGTAGGTTGCCTTGTTTTCTGCTTTTACCCAATCGGCTGTTTCCTCGCTCATGTCGTCTTCAAGCCAGCGATAAGGGTCTTTAACATCTGTCCCAAAATAGTTTGTAACCGTGTCTACTTTTTTTGTGGTTGGGTATTTCACTTCGATCTTTCGGTTTTTAACGGGTTCTTCTTTGCATGCCACTAGAGCAATAAGAGCAATTAGTACTAAGCTTATTTTTTTCATAATTCGTTGTATTAGAGCATAAAAATAATCCTTTTACAACGGGCGTACAAATATGTAAACTCGTATAAAAGGACTTTCTTTTTCTCTGCAAAAATTTTACTGAAATAACGGTCTATAAGACTTCCAGTATTTGTAGATTAAAATAGCATTGATTCCAACAATAAGTATGGCTACGAGTATTCCCGAAACATCAAGAAAAATATGGAACAATAATATATTTAATGCAATGGGTGCCAATAAAATTAAGGCAAATGGCACAAACTTTTTAAAGATGAGCATTAGGCCAATTATTATTTCCAGTGTTGCCACTACTGAAAGTACATACCCTGAACTTTGAAGAGAGTCCATGAAATTAGCTGCCGCCGGTGCCATGTCAAAAATGGGAATAAATGGGTAGAATTTGTTTGCTCCAAAAACAAGAAGCGCGAGCCCTAAAATGGTTCTTAAAATTGTAGTAAAAGTTGAATTCATAGTTGGATAGGTTTAGTATTATACCAACTAAAGATAGCAAAAAAATAAAGCATCGTACTCATAAAGAGCACGATGCTTAAAACTATTATTAATACAAATTATCTTTTTTTAGAAAACTTTTGACTTTTTCTAATACGTCTGTCCGCAACTCTAAGAATATATACTCCTTCTGCCAATTGCGAAATGTCAAGGCTTTGACCGTTTAGGCTACCATTCATCACTCGTTTTCCAGACATATCGAATACCGAATAGAACGGGCTTTCAAATTGACTTGTGTCTCCAATGTTTAAAACATCTATCGCTGGATTAGGATATAAAATTAAGTTTGCTACAGCGTTATCATCAACTCCTAAAGTTGTCCCTTCTGTAATTGTTAAAGTCTGATTTACATCCACATCGTTAAGAACGTCTATAATTCCTGAAGGCCAGTACACAGTTACTGTATCAATAGTGGTGTCTTCTCCAAGACCAAAATGAGCATTTAAAGAACTCATTTGTCCGAAACCTTCCCCACTACGAATATCTCTCATTTGGTTTCCAAGTGCTGAAGAAATTTCAATACGCGCACCAATTCCATTTAAGTTACTTTCTGTGCCAATTGTGTTGATTTTTAGCCAATTGTTACTGTTTCCATTATTAATCCTTAAAGTTCCAAATCCGAATGCATCAATAAAACCGTCATTGTTAATGTCCCCATAAGCAGCACTAAAAGGTGCTCCAGTAGTTACGGTAAAGGTAAGGTCGCCGTTTCCGTATAAAATTCTTCCAGCGGCTATAATATCGGCAAAACCGTCATTGTTAAAATCGTGAGTTGCATTCTCAATATCTGTAGAATTATAACCAAGAAGCCCAGAATCGTTAATGACATCAGTAAAAGTACCGTCGCCATTATTTCGCATCAATCTGTGAAAACCATCTGCTAATGTACTTGCTCCAATCCAAATGTCTAAATCTCCATCGTTATCATAATCTGCCCAAGCAGATGACCATGTTTGCATGCTATCTTCTAAATTTATCGAAGCACCTACTTCGGTAAAAGTACCGTCTCCGTTATTGCGGTGCATTTCATTATCTCTTCTGGCTGATTCACCACCACACTTAGCAATAAATAAATCCATATCACGGTCATTGTCATAATCTACCCATACAGAACCATAGTGACCACCTGTAGGATAATCTCCTAAACCTCCTTGATTGTATTGTAGGTTTCCATTTCCGTCGTTGATATAATAAACACTTGGCTCCACGTCATGACACACATAGGCGTCTAGGTGACCATCATTATTTATATCAATAAAGTTTGATCGCTGAGAAAAAACATATTCTGAGCCACTGATTTCAGTAAATCCAGTACCAGTATTATTGGCTTTCATAAAAGTAACACCACTACCACCACCGTAAAGTAAGTCATTGTATCCATTTCCATCAAAATCACCTGCAGCCATACTCCAAGAAGCAGGATAGTCTGAAAACGTTGTGGGTATATTCACCTCTTGTAATGTTCCGTCTGCTTGTTGATAAAAAATTTGAACATTCTCCCTTGTAACAGATACAATATCATCTAGAAAATCACCATTCATATCAACCAAGCCACGATCCTCGCTATTATTAAGTGTCGCTACTGTTTGTGTTGTAAAGGTTACTTGTTGTGCCATTCCTAAGCCGCAGCTGAGTGTTAAGGCGATAAGTAAAAATTTATTTTTCATGTTTTTTGTTCTGGTTAATAATAATTAATCGCATGTTCCTGGCAGGGTGTTGATCCATTCAGCAATCATGCTTAAAGCTTCTTCGTGGCCAATTTGTCTGCCTTGCTGTGGCATTCTATATTGCTCTTGTGAAATTGCCATTCTATAATATAATATTGATTCTTCGGCGTTTCCTGGTTCAATTATTTTTTTATCAAATAGCGCTGGAATAGGGGTATCTGGATCTTCACATATTCCTAAGTTAACAGGGTCTGTTGTATCCCCATACGCTAATCGAATACCTCGATAGCTTGCTTGACCACCATCAATATGACAACTTGCGCAGTTCATGTCAAGGTAAGACCTTACTCTTATCTCTAAAGGTTGTGAAGTGTCTTCCCAATTAACCATAGTTTCAATGTTAGTAGGAAGGTTATCCTCAAGGTATCCAAAATCTATCAATTTTTGTAATTGATTTTGGACACCGTCATCATACACATAATCATAATTTAAACTCTTTGGTTCCAAACCTAGCAAAATACGCTCACCATCTTTTTTATGGCAGGTAAAGCATTGGCTTTCTGCTGGCATGTTATAATTAAGGGTAATTGGTGTTCCGTTTTGTATCCAAGTAATCTCTCTAAAAACGCCGTCACCTGTTTCATTTAAAAAGGCTTCGGTTTGATCTTCGTTCCAAATATATTCAGCAAAAATCCAACCTGAATCTTTTTTGATCATTACTCTTGTTTCTAAAATAAACGTAGTGTTTCCCGGTTGAACATTTTCGTAGTAAAAATTTTTAATCAAAGCGGCGCCTATGGGAAAGTTTAAGATTTCAGCAGCATTGACATAGGTTGCTTTTTGACCGTTGGGCATCCAAACAAATCGTTTTTTTAATGCGTAATCTGAAAACAATGCGCTAATGGGCTCGTAAGGAATAACGCTGTACGCGGGTTCTTGATTTTTTAAAGGGCCTTTAAAAAACTGATAGTCTGAAAGCTTTGCGGCAGGTGGTTGATTGGGGTAAAGAACTACTTGAGACTTTGGCAATACTGTTATTGTCACTGTTTCGGTATTACAATTTGCTCCATTTTCGTCACAAATAGTGTACTGAAATGTTTCATCTCCCACAAATTCGCTATTAGCGGTGTATGAAACTTTATTATCTTCAATTACTACATTTCCTTCTGTAGGATTAGAAACATTTAATAATCCATTGACAGGAACATTTGAATCATTCGCCAACACATCAACGAGTATCGTTTCAGTTTGAAAAACTTGGCCAGAATCAGCTTGAGTAGTAATATTTATTGATGTCATGGTTTCGCCTTCGTCATCGTTACAAGAGACAAATGCAATGGCTAAAACTAAGCCTGCAATAATTTTAAAAAAAGTAATTCTATTTTTCATTTATAATTTTAACTATTACAACTTAAAAGTATCAAAACTAATTAAACAAAGTAATGAGAATATTGTGAGATTTGATGAATTTATGTTAAAAAAGTGTTGTTCTGTCATTAATCGCAAATTTGATCTAGAGAAGCTATCCACTCTTCAATCAAAGCCACTCCCTCTTCATGCACAATCCGACGCCCCAACAAAGGCATTCTATACTGCTCCTGATTTGTTGAAATTCTAAACAATAACATAGAATTTTCGGGATGTCCCGGGTCAACCAATTTAGATTCTTGATATCCGGGAACACTCAAGTCGTCTGGCACAACACATATTCCTAAATTCCCCTCATCATTTTCTGTCAAATTAAAAGCAAACCTAAACCTTCGGTAATTACAATGTCCTCCATCGTCGTGACAACTCGCACAATTAATATCAAAATAAGAGCGAGCTCTTAAGTCTAACGACTTCGATGTATCATTATAATCTACAACGGTATTAATATTTAACGGCAGATTGTCCTCAAGATATCCTATTTCAATTAATTTATCCAATTGATTCATTATTCCATCAGCATATGAATATTCCGCGTTCAAACTTTGTGGTTTTAATCCTATGGGAGAAATTGCAAACTCCGCGTTTTCATCTTTGTGGCATGTAAAACATTCGCTTTGTGCGGGAATGTGGTACATAAGATTTCGAGTCACTCCATTTTCAATCCATTCAATCGGGATATCTTCACCATCTCCACTCACATTTAAAAAAGCATCTGTTTGTTCTTCGTTCCAAATATATTCAGCAAAAATCCAACCGTCAGCTTTCTTTATCATCAAACGAGTCTCCATGATTCTGGTTTCATTGCTAGGTTGCACATTTTCGTAGTAAAAGTTTTTGATAAGTACTGCGCCAGCGGGAAAACTAAGTGCTTTTGCATCGGAAACGTAACTGGCTTTTACATCTTCGGGCATCCATAAAAATCTTTTTTTGTGGGCATAATCTGAAAATAAACTGCTTATGGGCTCATAAGGAATTACATCAAACCTCTCATTGAGTTCTGAAATTGTCCCCTCAAAAAAGTTATATTCCGAAAGTTTAGGATAGGGAACACTTTGCAAATCAACATTGACTTCAGAAACTGGTGGTGGGTCAATAATGGGTACATACGTTTCGTCATCATCACCACAGCTGGAGAAAACAAAAAGCACTATGATACTTATCAAACCTTTTATAAACTTTTCAATCATAATAACATCCTCAAAAGAGGGTTGCTAATTTACAAAGAAAAAACACATAAACAACTAGTCAAATAGTTGATATTCTGTATTCTGAAATGTTAAAAGCCAAATTAATTGAACATGCCCTTATAAGCATTCCAATTTCTATATATCAAATACCCATTTACGATTGCAACCAAAAGTGCAGGGCCTAAATTAGGCAAATTGACAAACAAATGAAAGGCAACAATGTTAATTGAAATGGGAACCAGCATTACTAGCGCAAGTGGAATCCATTTTCTTAAAATTAAAAGTAGCCCAATAATCACTTCAGAACCTCCCACCATATTCATTATATACCCTTTACCCGTAGGCTCATGTCCCGAAAATCGTAAAGATTTAAAAAGATGGTCCGCCTCTGGAAAACCTGTAAAATCGAAATCTGGCATGAACCAAAGGAACTTGTTAAGACCAAAAGAAAGCAACATGAGTCCAAGGCCTGCATAAAGTATCGTGTGGAAAATTTTCATAAGAGTTTTTTTGAAAGTTATTATATACTAGACGATGGTATCATAAATCACTTACAAATCATTGAATTAAACCAGCCTGTTAACTACAAGATATTCGGCAATTTGAACAGCGTTTGTGGCAGCGCCTTTTCTTAAATTATCGCTTACAATCCACATATTTAATGTGTTCTCTTGTGTTTCATCACGGCGAATTCTTCCCACAAAAACATCATCTTTATCATGCGCATAAATTGGCATTGGATAGGTATTTGTAGCTGGATTGTCCTGTACAACGATTCCTTGTGTGTCCTTTAATATATTGCGAACGTCCTTTAAATCAAAATCATTATGGAACTCAACATTTACAGACTCACTATGCCCTCCCGAAGTAGGAATTCTAACCGCAGTTGCCGAAATTGAAAATGTTCTATCGTCCAAAATTTTCTGTGGCTCCCGAGCTAGTTTCATTTCTTCTTTTGTATAACCATTCGCTTCAAAAACATCGCAATGTGGGATTGCATTTCGGTGAATGGGATAAGGATATGCCATTGCACCCTTAATACCTTTTGTTTCATTTTCAAGTTGCTGAACGGCATGTACCCCAGTTCCCGAAACAGATTGATAGGTTGAAACCAGCACACGACGCATTTTATATTTTTTATGCAAAGGAGCCAGCACCATTACTAATTGTATGGTAGAGCAATTTGGATTTGCTATGATTTTGTCTTTTTTCGTCAATAAATGTGCATTTATTTCTGGGACAATCAATTTCTTATCTTGATCCATTCGCCATGCTGAAGAATTATCAATTACAGTTGTGCCCGCCGCAGCAAATTTAGGCGCCCATTTAAGAGACGTCTCACCACCTGCAGAGAAAATGGCAATGTCTGCTTTAGCATCAACCGCTTCTTGGAGTCCTATTACTTTATGCAGTTTCCCATTAAACAGCAATTCGCGACCCACTGAGCGTTCTGATGCAACAGGAAGTAATTCTGTTATAAGAAATTTGCGCTCTTCCAGCACTTTTAATAAAACTGTGCCCACCATTCCAGTGGCTCCTACTATGGCTATTTTCATTGTTTTCTTGTTTGCGTATTTAAAACTACACTAATTATTTGCAAAGATAATCTCTGTTGGGTAAAAAAGAACCACCCTATCGAAAAACGACGGGTGGTTTAGTTAATTGTAGTGTAGCGGTCTATTTTGATTCCATAATCAAAACGTTGCGAAAATTATTTTTTCAATGCGTCTCTTATTTCTTTAAGAAGGTCATTGTCACTCGGCCCTTTTGGTGCTGCTGGTCCTGGAGGCGTTTTTGTTTTATTGTAGGCTTTAACAATAATAAATAATACAAATCCTACCGTGATTAAGTTGATAATAGCATTGATCCATTTTCCATAAGCAATAACGGCTCCACCTCCTTCATTTGCTGCTTCAAGCGTTGCATACTGTTGACCATCCATTGCATAAAACAAATCTTGGAAATTAGATCCTCCTGCAAAATGCCCCACAAATGGCATCATTATATCACTTACAAAACCGTTGATTACAAGTCCTACAGCTCCTGCAAGTATTACTGCTACGGCCAGATCAATGACATTACCTGTCATTATAAAATTCTTAAATTCTTTTAACATTGTACGTTGTTTTTATTGGTTATACATTGACTAAGATAAACAAAATTTAAATCCGTTAATATATTATGAAAAGTGTTGCTATTATTTTCGACAAACAACTCTTTTTATCCTTTGAGATATGGCCGTTAAAAGTTCGTAAGGAATAGAATGAACTGCATTTGATAAATTTTCGGCGGTTGAGGTGTTGCCAAAAACAATAACCTCATCGCCTTCTTCACAAGCAATACCGGTGACATCCACCATAATCATATCCATACAAACATTACCTTGTATTGGTGCTTTTTGACCATTAATCGTCACCCAGCCCACACCATTTCCGTAGGCTCTTGAAATCCCGTCTGCGTGACCTATGGGCAAAGTTGCTGTTGTTTTTGGCGTTTCTACTTTAAAAGCTCTGTTGTAGCCCAAAGTGTCCCCGGGAGCCAATTGATGGATTTGAGAAATCACCGTTTTCAAGGTTGCGACGGGCTTCAGATTTTTATTTTCGGAAACCGAGTTTCCAAAACCGTACAACCCAATACCGCATCGTACCATATCATACTGCGCCTCTGGAAAGTTCAAAACGCCCGAGGTGTTTAAAGTATGCAACAGCGGTTTGTAGGTCAATCTTTTTAATAATTCTTCTGAAATTTCAGAAAATGATTTTAATTGTTTTTCCGTAAACTGTCGTTCTTCTTCATCTTCACTCGCTGCCAAATGTGAAAAAATTGAAAGCACCTTAACACTATTTGTATCTTCCAAAATATTCAATATTTCAGAAATTTCAGAACCTATAAATCCTAGCCGATTTAATCCGGTGTTGAATTTTAAATGGATGGGGTAGTTTTGTTGTTGTTCCGTTTCGGCGAAAGCCACAAACTCCCTAAGCATTTTCATAGAATAAATACTTGGTTCAAGGCAACGATGCACGATGTTTTTAAAATTTGTGGGTAACGGGTGCAACGCCAAAATAGGCGTTTCAACCCCTGCATCCCGCAATTGTTCACCCTCCCCAGAATATGCCACGGCAAAGTAATCTGCACCAAGAACCGCCAACTCTTGAGCCACCGTAACCGAGTCGCTACCATAGCCAAACGCTTTTACTACAGCCAACAATTTTGTGTCCTTTTTTAACTTTGACCGTAAATACTGGTAGTTGTGACCGAGTGCGTCGAGGTTAATTTCTAGTGTAGTTTCGGTAGTTTTTTGCATTTTTAAGTAGCACGTACTATAGCGTGATTATTGGGTGTCACTTTTTTTTATCGAAGCTTGCGCATTAACCGCAGTGGCATCTTTAACATCCATTTTACGTATTTTTTCGCGCAACATTGCTTTGTAAAATGCGGCTCTGCTTAAGGGTTCGTATTCCTCTGTTTCGCCTAAAAGTACAAGGTCGTCGCTTGTTGATTTTCTAAAACTGTAATTTGCTAAATTGCCTGTGCGTGGGCATACTGCGTGTACTTTTGTAACATATTCTGCCGTCGCCATTAATGCGGGCATTGGGCCAAAAGGATTGCCTTTAAAATCCATATCAAGTCCAGCGACGATAACCCGAACGCCTCTATTGGCGAGGTCGTTACAAACTTTTACGATTTCATCATCAAAAAATTGGGCTTCGTCAATCCCAACTACGTCGCAGCCATCTGCAAGTATTGGAATGTTTGCCGCCGCAGGAACCGGTGTAGATCTAATTTTGTTTTTATCGTGCGAAATTACTTCCTCTTCGTCATAACGAGTATCTACTGACGGTTTAAAAATCTCCACTTTTTGACGGGCAAATTTTGCGCGTTTTAGTCGGCGCAACAATTCCTCTGTCTTTCCAGAAAACATAGAACCACAGATTACCTCAATCCAACCGAATTGTTCTTTTTGGTTAACTGTGTTTTCTAAAAACATGTGCTAGACTAATTGGTTTTAATTTTTCGTGTTCCGTTGTGATTCCGTAAATTTATAAAAACAAAATGGAGCGTATAGCATATTGTAAAAAAGTTATGAAATACACCTAAAATTGAATTGAAAAATGAAAGATACACTCTTATTAGAGATCAAAGAAATAGCGAAAAAATTATTGGATACCAATGGTAGTTTTGATACTTCAAAAGTGAAAAACGCAGTAACATTGCTTCATGAAAAGTTGACCGTTTTGGCATATTTAGAATCGCAACTTGGCGGTGGTTCGAACATTACTTCGCAAAGTGCCATGGATTCAAAAAGTTATAGAGAAGAAAATTGGTTTAAAGAGCCAGAGCAATTGCCAAAATCTGAACACAATGAAGATCTTGTAGAGCCATTAATGGAACAAATAAAAGACCTCGTTGCTCAAATGCCGCCAAATTCGGACAGAGTGGACGAGATGCTGGAAGAGATACTTCCGAAGAAAAAATACATTAAGAATGACCTTGAAGAATTTGCATCAAATTATCAAGAAATGCCCACTTTTGAACGAAAGGCTGATGAGAAAAAAAATGTTGATCCGCCTGTGATTTCAGAAAACCTAGAAAATAGAGAGGCTGTGAAAGAAGCTTCCGTTCCTAAAAAAACAAACCATTTAAATGAAGATCCCAGTGCTCCAAAATCATTAAACGAATCTTTAAAAAAAGGACTGAATATTGGGCTCAATGACAGAATTGCATTTATAAAACATTTGTTTGAAGGCAACGCAGACGATTATCAACGCGTGCTTTCGCAAATAAATACGTTTGAGTCTTTTGACGAAGCAAATAATTTTATTCAAAACCAAGTGCGACAAGACTATAAAGGCTGGCCACATAAAGAGGAATACGAAGAGCGATTTATGGGGATTGTGGAGAAGAGGTTTAGTTAAATAGAAAAGCGCATGGCGGGAAAATTATACCTAGTACCAACTCCAATAGGAAATCTTAAAGACATGACTTTTAGGGCCATCGAAGTCTTAAAAGAAGCAGACCTCATCCTTGCCGAAGACACCCGCACCAGCGGTAAACTTTTAAAGCATTTTGAAATCAATACCCATATGCATTCTCACCACATGCATAACGAGCATAAAACGACTGAGAATATTGTTGCTCGCATTCAAGGTGGAGAAACAATTGCATTGATAAGTGATGCCGGAACGCCTGCGATTAGTGACCCTGGTTTTTTGTTGACGCGTGCCTGCGTAGCCGCAGGAATTGAAGTGGATTGTCTTCCCGGAGCGACGGCATTTGTGCCCGCTCTAGTAAATAGTGGTCTACCGAATGACAAATTTGTGTTCGAAGGATTTTTGCCCGTAAAAAAAGGGCGGCAAACAAGATTACAAATTCTTGCTGAAGAAACTCGCACGATAATTTTCTACGAATCCCCTCACAAATTAATAAAAACTTTAGGGCATTTTATAGCATATTTTGGTGCCGAAAGACAAGTATCGGTTTCTAGAGAAATTACAAAACTACACGAAGAAACCATTCGAGGGACAGCCGCTGATGTTCTCGCTCATTTTGAGGCGAAAGCTCCCAAAGGCGAGTTGGTTGTTATTGTTGCGGGTAAATAATCAAAAAGAAATCCGCACGCTCAAATTGGGTGTAAATCCTAATGAAGATTCTTCAAAAGTTTGAATTTCCCCATTCTCATTTGTGTAATATCTATTGAGCACGTTGTTTTGGTTTAACACATTCCAAACAGAAAGTCCAATCACTCCATTTAATTTCGCATTTAATGCAACTTTATAGGTTGCTGAAATGTCTGCCCTAAAATAATCGTCGAGCATTGTGCCATTGGGATTCGCATATAAAATATCTCCATCATTTTCATTTGAGATTTCGGTAGTTGGTAATCCGGAATGCCAATTAAAACCTACGGCAACCGCTAATCTTTTATAAGTATAATTTGTAGTAAACCCCACCGAATGTTGAATCGCTACATTATTTGGAAACCGAACCCCGTCGTTCAAAGATTCAAAACTATATTCATTTCTATTCACGGAGTAACTCAACCAACTTTTAAAATCTCCCCACTTTTTGTGTGCCAAAAAATCAAACCCCTTCACTGTGTAGCTTCCGGTTGTGTTTGTAAATTGAAACTGGTTTTGAAATCCTTGGCTACGTGTTGAAATTCCTTCAACATCTTTAATATATCCTTCTACGCTCAAAAGCCAAGTGTCTTTTTTATAATGTAATCCCAATGAAAGCTGCTTGCTCTTTATTATAGGCACCGTACTGTCATTTGCCAAGACCCACCTTCTTTTTTCAAGACCTAAAAAATCGTTTTGACGATCTATTATTTGAGTGCTCGCTTGATGTTTTAACTCTCCTAAAAGTTCAACTCTAAAATTCTTTGCAATTTTTTGACTTGCTGAAACCCGAGGCTCAATAAACGTTTCGTCAAATTTCGTGTAATACGTTGCTCTTAAACCGGCCCTAATATTGGTGTTGTTTTTTGCTAATTCTAATTCACTAAAACCTGCGTGCGAACGCAACACTTCTTTGATAAATTGTTTAAAATCTGGTCTGCTCACATCCTCGAGGTTTGACATGCCCACTTCGGTAAAATGGTATCCGTTTGTCCAATGCAAAGTAGGTGTCAATGTAGCAGTAGCTTCGGCTTGAATTCCAGTATCGAGGACTTCATTTTCCTGTAATATTTGTTGGTTATTTATCACATCAAAATTTAAGGCGGTCAAGCTGTAGCTTGATGCGTATCCCGAAAGCGATGTTTTGAAATTTGGATTCCAAATGCGGTTATATTGCAATTTTCCCGAAAGGTTGTTTTGGGAAAGCCCACTTTCCAATGCTTCGGGAAAGCCTGCAATGGTAGCTTCTTCAAGATAATTTAACGTGTTGTCAATGGTCAAAAACGATGCTTGAATGTTATCCGTTTCGGTTAGATCATACGTCCATTTTGCGCTCACATCATAAAAGTAGAATTCCTCATTTTTGGTGATGGTGCGGTTGTAATTAGCGCTATTGTTTGTCACATCTGTATCTTGAAAAATTCGGTCAAAATATTGTTCGTACGTAACCGTATTAAAAATATCTGTAATCGAACGTCTTGCTGAAGTTTGCAGTCCCATTTTTTCTCCTATCGGAAATGTAACATATCCATTTCCGTGGAGTAAATTAAAGCCCGCACCCCCCGAAATTTGACTTGGAACCTTATCTGAAAGTTTCATTTGCACCGTTCCTGAAACTCCGTCACCCAAACGCGCTGAAGTTCCGTTTTTTGAGATTAAAACCTCATCAATTGCATACGGGTCAAATGCCGAAATCATTCCGAAGAAATGCCCCGATTGATACATTTTAACACCGTCCCAAAGGATGAGATTTTGGTCGTTTGTGCCGCCTCTAATGTTGAGGTTCGCAATGGTCTCATCTGCACTCGTGATTCCCGGAAGTGCTTTAACGGTTTGCATGACATCTGGCTCAATAAGGCCGGGAAGAATATCAAAATCTTTAGGGGTTACTTTTATCGTTCCATCTGCATTGAGGTTGATCCCTTTGGCCAAATAGTGTTGCACGATTACGGTGCTGAGTTGTTCTATTTCGGGGTTTAAAGGAACCATTGGTTTTTGAATGATAATAGACTTTTTATCAATCATGCTGAAATGTAACTTCGTTTGTTTTTTGAGCATTTCAATTGACTCTTCGAGCGTTAATGTTTCTGGCGGAAGTTGGGTTTCTATGTTTGAAACCGTAGTGTCCAAAAACGAAAATGAAACGCTATAACGCGTTTCTAATTTTTGAATAATTTCGGTAAGTGGTATTGGTTCGGGTTGATTTTGTGACCTTAGTGGTTGGCACAATCCGAAAATCATACATAATAAAATGACTACGTATTTATTCACTCGATAGCAGGATGGTTTTTGAGTCAATGATTTTAGCATTTATTTGCAATGGCATTGTGATTGCCTGTAATGCTTTTTCTAGATTTTCGTGAGGAAAACTTCCCGTAAATAGTTGTGATGTATCAATGTTTAATGCGTTGATTTTCAAGTTATATTGTCTTTCAAATTCGGCGATTATGTACTTGTACGGTTTACTTTTAAATGTGCTTTTTCCATTGATCCAAGTGGGTGTTTTATCAATAAACGAGCTGTTAAATGAAAGTCCCGTTTCCGAAGAAAAAAGTTGGCCGGGTTTTAAAACTTCAGATTTGCCTTTAAAGTCTACTTTTACCGAGCCTTCAAAACAAAAGACTTCAAAAACACCTTCTCTTTCTTGGACATTAAACTGGGTTCCCAATACGGTTACTTTTCCGAGTGAAGTTTCAACAACAAATTTTTCTCCTTTTGAAACCTTAAAAAATGCTTCTCCTTTTAAGGAAATATTCCGGTTGTCTTTCCAATTCTTTTGAGAAAATAGAATTTCTGAATTTGCATTTAATTGAACTATTGATCCGTCTGGCAATTCGGTAGTTTGTTTTTGGGCGGCAATGGTTTCAACGGTTGTAAGTTGGTTGTTAGAAAATTTGAAAATCCCGAAACAAATAACGAGAATCGCTGCGATGGGGAGCAGTATTTTTTTCCAATTCAGTGTTTTTACGTGCTGTTCTTTTACTGCTTCTTGAAGTGATGCCATTTGCGCGTCTATATCATACGGTGGCACGTCAACTTGCTTCATCGCTCGGGAAAGTTTTGTAAGCTCGGCATAATCGTCCAGTTGCATAAATGCTTCTTCCTCTGTTTTTGAGAGGTCGTGGTCCAGCCATTTTTGTATGAGTTGTTCTCGGGTCATCATATATTAAACAGGATAGGTGCAAAAACTCCTACCCCTTTTTCTTATTATTTATAATTCCTTTATCTGCGCTCTCATTTTTTTGAGTGCTGCATAGATTCTTTTTTCTACAGCTTTTTGACTAATCCCTAAGATTTCGGCGATTTCTCTGTGTTTTTTTCCTTCGGTTCGGTTTAATAGGAATGCTACTCTTTCGGCTTCTGTTAAATTAGCGATGGCTTTTTCTACTTTTTCAAGATACTCCCTTTCTTCCATCAAAAACTCGGGGGTTTCATGTGTGTCACGTTTCGGCGCTGCCTTGTTAAATTTTAGCTTTACTTTTTGATGCTCGATTTCGTTGAGCGTAAAATTATTTGCGACTGTGAAAAGGTAGCTCTTTGCTTTTTCGGGAGGGATTTTTTCGCAGTTTTTCCAAAGTTTTAAAAAAGCGTCTTGCACTTTATCCTTAGGGTTAAATTGTTGTCCGTACTTATAAAAAATAAAGTTGTGAAGGTCATTCGCGTGCTTTTTAAAAAGCGCGTTAAACCTGTTTTCTTCACAAACATTATTATGTAGAGATTTTGCCATACGTTAATCTTATTACAAAGAAGCCACAAAAGTTTTACATTGTCAAGGTAGGAGTTTTTGAGAGTATCCTGTTCTATATTTAGAGCGCTCACTTTTTTTTGAATCTAAAAAACCAAAAACTATGAAATCCATTTTACAACACTATAAAAAAGCAACTACCTATTTTGTACTCATTGTGGCGTTACTTGCGTTTACGACTTCGTGTCAAGAAGAAGAGATTATTGTCGAAAATCCACCTCCAGAAGAGAGTATTGAAGCGGATTCAACACTATCGAACGCCATGCGTATGATGGCGAACAATGAAATTGAAATTACTACTGAAGATATTGACTGTATTGATTTTGTATATCCTATTTCGTTTTCTGTCTATGATAGCGAATTTATAATTATCGACACAGTTACCATAAATAGCGCCCAAGAGCTTTTGGTTTTTTTGGCATCTTTAATTCTTAATCCTAATGAAATAGTGAGTTTAAACTATCCGGTTTCATTAGAAAAAGCAGATGGAACTATTGTAGAAGCGAATAACAATGCTGAACTTTTAACCATTATTATTACTGCACTCATGGAGTGTGATGCCATTGTTGACCCAATGAATGATTGTCCACCATTACTAGTTAGCGCTAACTTGCAACAGTGCTTTTGGTATCCTAAAGTTTATGACGGAAACAGTCAATACCAATACAATCATTTTACCTTTTTAAATGATAGTGTTTATAGAATGACCACTTTTGGCTATGAGGTAGAGAGAAAGTACGACACTTACGAATTTGATAACAAGTCATTTATTAAATTTAGAGCCAATCAGGTTCCGTTGTTGGACTTTATCACAGGCGAATGGGAAGTATTAGAGTGTGCTGAAGGAGAGCTGTTATTAAAGAATACTGAAACCAATATTGAAACTGATTTTATCAAAGACTGTGATTTAGATTTAGCAAGTTGCTTTGGTAGCGGCCAAGGAATTTGTGATGATGACAATGACGGCTTTGTAGAAGTAGATTTCAATGCTATTGCTAATCAAGCAAACTGCCCAGGTTTTGAAAACTATACCATTACATTTTACCTTACTTTAATGGATGCAGAGAATCAAACCAATCCTTTGCCCTCTCCTTTTATGACAACAGTTCCAGATACGCAACAGTTTTATTATACCATTGTGGAAAACGCTACGGGAGAATTAAAATATGTATCTGTGTATCAAATCGATGCTGAAGATTGCGGTACAGGTTGTGACAACCCAGGGATTTTAACCGAAGACCTAATCATCTATATGCCTTTTGGTAATGAGGTTCATGAGCTCGTTAGCGACCAGTTTTTATCTGGAGGCGGACAATTGGTTACTGATAGAATAGGCAGCTCTAATTGCGCCATCGGATTTTTTGAAAATGATGACCCAATTATTATCCCAATAACAAACGACAATTTGATAAGTCAAGGCGACTCTTTTTCAGTAAGTCTTTGGTTTAAAATGCAGAATGATAACTTAGGAGATTTGGAAATCATGTTTAGTAAAGGTTCTGGAATTAATGAAGGATTTCAGTTAGCTGTCTTTGATTTGAATACACCTCTTTTTAGTGATAGAACTAACGGATATGGCTTATGGGATAATGATTGGAATCAAGGAGTGGATATAGACCCATTAAATCAGGATTGGCATAACCTAACGGTAACAGTAGATGAGAGCAATACCGTAAGGCTTTATAGAGATGGACAACTTAAAAATATTGATGAAAACTCAAATATAGATATTGGTCCAGATACCGTTGATGGGTATTATTTAAATACTCAAAATTTTAGGGGGCATCTTGACGACTTAAGGGTCTACAAAAGAGCTTTAAGTCCTAATGAGATTGTTACGCTTGTTGGTTTAAATGGAGACTGTAATACCTGTTTAGATTAGTTTTAATTAAGTTAAGTTTTATGAGAGAGAGGGTTGTTCTTTATTGAGCAGCTCTCTTTTTTTGGCTTCCGCCGAAATACTAAACAATAGAAACCGTACTTTGTAATCAATTAAAACTCCATTGAAAAAACTCCTCAAAGAAATAAGAGACTGCACGGTATGCAAAGCCCACTTACCTTTAGGGCCCAGACCAATAATTGAAGCAACCCCAAATTCAAAAATTATTTTGATAAGTCAAGCTCCCGGTCGTGTAGTCCACGAAAACGGAAAAGCTTGGGCAGACCAAAGCGGTAAAAAACTACGGGAATGGTTGGGCGTTGATGAGAACACTTTTTATAATACTAACAACTTTGCTATTCTCCCTATGGGGTTTTGTTATCCCGGAAAAGCAAAGATCGGAGATCTGCCGCCTAGAAAAGAATGTGCTCCACTATGGCATAAGCCTGTAATGAATGAATTTCAAAATGTCAAACTCATCTTTTTAATTGGTAATTATGCTACAAATTATTATTTGCAAAAAGATGGAAGAAACCTCACCCAACGCGTTGAAAATTTTGAGGACTATTTACCACAATATTGGCCGCTACCCCACCCCTCGCCAGTAAATCGTTTTTGGAGAGCAAAAAATCCTTGGTTTGAGGAATTTGCTGTCGAGAAAATTCAAAATCAGGTTGCTGAAATTTTAGGAAATTGAACATTTAATAGTGTCTAAACTCTCATTTGTTGAGCGTAAAACTCCATTCGCTCAGGATTTAAAGCTGAATTTACCTTTTCAATTAATTCAAACTGAGTGTCAAAAATGTAAAAAACACCTTTCTCACCATCCACAGTTCCCATCACTAGATTTATTGTTTCAAACGGCGTGTAAAAATAAACCATGTTATAGCGCTTGGTCCCTATATCTTTTAGAAATGTGGTAATCCGTCTTTTTCCGTTTTCATACATATGAGTATATAGAATACCTTTTATGGTTTCTTCTTTACTTGAAATTAAACCGTCATTATTATACTTTATTTCATCATTCAATTCCTCTCCATTTCGGTAAGTGCGTGTTGACCTTATCACACCATTTTCATAAAAATTAGTTTCAACACCGTTTTTAATACTGTTTGAGTAATGCAAAATACTTTCGGGCTGACCGTTTTTATAGAAATAGATTTGTCTTCCGCTTAAAAACCCTCCGTCTATTTCTAACGACTCAATCAAAACATCATCTTTTTTGATTGCATACGTTCCCTGCATTATTTCTTTGTCCTTGGTAATATAACCGCGGCGATTTTTTTCGTCCACCACCGTTCTATAATCATCAATATCAATAGTATCTGTTAAGTCAAGATTTGAATAAATTGTTTCCCGAACTTTATTACAGGAAAGAAATGAAGATGTTAATAGTAAAGCAAGCAGTAGTCGCATTGATTTGAATTTTAAACTAATATAAGAAAGTACAAATCTAATCATTTCAATAGATTTTATTTGTTTCTGAAATTCCAAGGAGTCTTAATAAAATCTTAACCCATTTCAACAATCGCAACCCTTTTTGTAAATTGCGCATTCTATGAAATTATACCCAATCGAAGCAGGTAATTTTAAGTTGGATGGCGGTGCCATGTTTGGTGTTGTTCCAAAATCACTTTGGACAAGAACCAATTCTGCAGATGCTAATAATATGATTGACATCGCAGCGCGCTGTTTATTGATTGAAGACGGTGATAAACTTACACTCATTGACACCGGGATGGGAGACAAACAGAGTGAAAAATTCTTTGGTTATTATTATCAATGGGGCGATGACACGCTTCACAAATCGTTGAAAAAGCACGGATTTCACAGAGACGATATTACCGATGTTTTTATGACGCATCTCCACTTTGACCATTGCGGCGGAAGCATTCAATGGAACAAAGACAAAACAGGATATGAGCCAGCATTCAAAAACGCGACGTACTGGAGCAATGAAAATCATTGGGATTGGGCAACAAATCCTAACAGAAGAGAACAGGCGTCATTTCTTAAGGAGAACATTTTACCTATGGAAGAAAGTGGGCAATTAAAATTTGTGGATGGCCCAATGAGTTCTATTTCCGAAGAAAATCTAAAGAAGGACTTTATAAAAAATACACCATTAAATTTTGATGTTTTTTTTGCGGATGGTCATACAGAGAAACAAATGTTGCCTGTTTTGAAATATGATGATAAAAACATCGTTTTTATGGCAGATTTATTACCAACGGCTGGGCATTTGCCGTTGCCTTTTGTCATGGGTTACGACACGAGACCATTGCTAACAATGCCCGAAAAAGAAAAGTTTTTAAATGTAGCGGCAGACCAGAACTATTATCTGTTTTTGGAACACGATGCTCATAATCAAATAATTACCGTAAAACACACAGAAAAAGGCGTGCGAATTAACGAAGTATTTACGTGCGCAGATTTATTTAATTAATAATAACTATGAATATATTAAAATCCTCTTTCATTGCAGCAGGTGCTGCAGCAATTTTGTCTGGTTGCGGGTCAACATCCGCACCCATTATTGCCACTCCGGTAGCAAATATTGACATGCTACCATTAAAGGTTGCGCCCATCACAGATACGCAACTCAAAATGTGGAGTTCGTTAGATTTAGCGACTGACACCATCCCCGGGATGGCTGTTGACAGAACGTATGCCGAATTACTCACCGGAAGAACGGGCCAAAAAGTAATCGTTGGTGTTATCGATAGCGGTGTCGACATCGAGCACGAAGATTTAAAAAATGTAATCTGGACTAATGAAGATGAAATTCCAGGGAATAACATTGATGACGATAAAAATGGATACGTAGATGATATCCATGGTTGGAATTTCCTCGGAAATATAGTAGCCGAAAATATGGAGTACGTCCGTATTATTAGAAAACTAAAGCCAAAATACGAAGGCAAAACCGAAAGCTCAATTAGCGCGGCAGACCGCGAAGAGTTTGCAATGTATCAAAAAGCAAATGCTGAGTATGAAAAAGAAGTGCAACAAACGAATGCAAATGTACAGCAGTATACGGGTATTTTATCTCAACTGAAACCCGCTCACGCAGCAATTAGTAAAAAGTTAGGAAAGGAAGATTATTCAAAAGCAGACCTTGCTAAAATTGAAAACCCAACTGAAGCTGAGCAACAACAAATTGCATTGCTAACGCAAATGTTAAATTATGATGACAACATTCCTGCCTTTATTAAACAAGTTGAAGGTGGTATTGAATATTTTCAAGGAAGATTAGATTCTCACTTTAATATGACTGCCGACTTTAGAGGTGCTATTGGAGACAATCCAGACGACAACAGCAATCCTTACTATGGTAACAACGATGTTGATGGTCCAGACCCTAAAAAAGAAGATGCAAAACACGGTACACACGTTTCAGGAATTATTGCGGCACAACGTAATAACGGAGTAGGAATGGACGGTGTGGCGAGCAACGTAGAAATCATGGTTGTCCGTGCGGTTCCAGATGGAGATGAATACGACAAAGACATTGCAAACGCTATTAGATACGCGGTAGATAACGGCGCAAAAGTATTGAATACAAGTTTTGGAAAATATTACTCAACACACCCAGAATGGGTAAATGATGCACTTAGATATGCAGCCAAAAAAGATGTTTTAGTTGTAAATGCGGCAGGTAACGAAGGCCTAAACCTTGACGAAACTCGCGTGTACCCTAATGATCAAGTGGGAACCGGTGCTGAAATTAGCGAAACATTTTTAACAGTGGGCGCATTGAACTACAAATACGGTAGTGATTTAGTTGCAAATTTCTCAAATTATGGAAAAACGAATGTGGATGTTTTTGGACCTGGAGTTAAAATTTGGGCAACAACACCATTAAACACGTACGAATATTTACAAGGAACTTCTATGGCAGCACCTAACGTTGCTGGAGTTGCTGCAATGATTCGTTCTTATTTCCCAAAATTGAGCGCTAAGCAAGTAAAGCAAATTTTAATGGATAGCGGTCTTTCAACAAAAACGGCCGTTGTGCTTGGTGGCGACCCATCAAACATTGGCAATTTCGCTGAAATTTCTACTTCTGGAAAAATGGTCAACATGTACAATGCGTTTATTATGGCATCAAAAATGTAAACCCATTTATAATTAAGTATATTTAGGCTGCTTTTTTCTTCGGAAGTAAGCAGCTTTTTTTAATTAATAATCAAATAACTATGAATTCGATTTTTAAAATTTCCGCAGCCCTTCTTTTCTTCGGAAATGTGGTAGCACAAAACAATACCTCTTATTGGCAACAACACGTGGATTATACCATGAATATTGATGTTGATGCTGATGCAAACCAATATAAAGGAACACAAACACTGGTCTATACCAATAACTCGCCAGATGTTCTCGACCGCGTTTTTTATCATTTATATTTTAATGCATTTCAGCCGGGTAGCGAAATGGACGTACGCTCATTAAATATTGCCGATCCGGACGGAAGAGTTGCCAACAGGATATCAAAATTAGCTCCAGATGAAATTGGATATATAAAACCAACGTTGTTAACGCAAGAAGGAACCCCTTTAAAGTATGAAATCGCTGGGACAGTGCTTGAGGTTACTTTGAATTCTCCCATCCAACCAGGGGCAACCACAACATTTAATATGGAATGGGACGCACAAGTGCCTTTGCAAATACGCAGAAGCGGTCGTGATAATGCCGAGGGAGTTAAATTTTCAATGACACAATGGTATCCAAAAATGGCCGAATATGATTTTCAAGGTTGGCACGCAGACCCGTACATTGGAAGAGAATTTCATAGCCCTTGGGGAGATTTTGACGTTACCATAAATATTGATAAAGATTTTACCGTTGCAGGAACGGGTTACAGTGCTACAAATGTAAAGGGTTCAAAAGAATACAAAAAAGTTGAAAATGCCGGGAAAGGAAAACGCACCTGGAACTTTGTAGCTCCCAATGTTCATGACTTTACTTGGGCAGCGGATAAGGATTATATCCATGACCAATATGAAGCAGAAAACGGAGTTACGTTAAACTTTTATTACAAAGACAATCCAGAAATTAAAGAGAACTGGAAAAATCTACAACCAAAAACTGCCGAAATTCTTGCTTATTTTAATGAACATATTGGCCAATATCCGTACAAACAATACTCTGTAATTCAAGGTGGTGATGGCGGAATGGAGTATGCCATGTGTACGTTGATAACTGGAGAAAGAAAATTTGAAAGTCTTGTGGGCGTAACAGCACACGAGTTTGCACACACGTGGTTTCAGTTTTTATTGGCAACAAACGAAGGAAAACACGAATGGATGGATGAGGGCTTTACTTCATACATTAGTGCAGAGGCCATGAACTATATTGACAATAAACAAAACCCAAATGTCCACGCAGGATCATATCGTGGCTATCAATTTTTAGCAACCAGCGGAAAAGAACAACCAGCAACTACGCACGCCGATCGCTACGCAGAAAACCGAACATACAGCATCATCGCATATGCAAAGGGAGCGGTGTTTATGTCACAACTAGGATATGTAATTGGACAAGAAAATCTAGACAAAACCATTAAAAGATATTTTGATGAATGGGCCTTTAAACACCCAACGCCAAACGACTTTATTCGTGTTGCTGAAAAAGTAAGCGGTATGGAGTTAGACTGGTATTTAATGGATTTTATGCAAACGACAAATACCATTGATTATGGCATTAAAAATGTAGAAACCAGAAAAGATGCTACAGTTGTAACTTTGGAGCGCATTGGTTTAATGGGTATGCCCATTGATCTTGACGTTACCTACACAGATGGAACTCAGGAGCAATTTTACATCCCGTTGCAAATGATGCGTGGAGAAAAACCTAATCCATACAAAGGGCAAAAGCGAACGGTTGCAAAAGATTGGGCTTGGGCGTATCCAACCTACGAGTTGAGCATTCCAAGTACTAAAAAAGTACAATCTATGATGATTGATGCTTCAAAAACAATGGCAGATATAAACCCCGAAAATAACCTTTGGGAGATGGAATAGTTTTTAGCTTCCGCAAAAATTTTAAGCATTTAAAACCTCTTGAGTCTCATGTAAGATTTAAGAGGTTTTTTAATATTTTCCGTTTGAGCGCAATCTAATCCTCTTTAGGATTCTCGTGGTTTTTATAAAATTATCGGGGTTGTTGGCGTTGTTACAATCTCGTTATCTTTACAGCATGAGTTTAAAATTTCCGAAGCAAGAAAAATTAAAATCCCGGAAAGTAATTTCGCATCTCTTTGCGGAAGGAAAGTCATGTTCAAAATTCCCGATAAAAGTACTCTATTTACCCGCTGAGGATGCAGATTGTACAAAAGCAGGTTTTGTAGCCCCAAAAAAGAGTTTCAAAAAAGCCGTTTCTCGCAATCGAATAAAACGCTTAATGCGCGAAGTCTATCGTTTACATAAAACAGAGCATCTAGAAATTAACGGCAAGAAATTTGTGCTGCTGTTTATCTATTTAGGAAAAGAAGAGGTTTCTTATAAAAAAGTAGAAGCTTCAGTAATTAATGTGCTCAAAAAATTAAGGGATAAAGAAATTTAGCTTTTAATTCTGCTTGTAATCATTATATTTATATTTCGTCGTTTGACAAAATGCAAAAGGAAGTAGCGAAAGATTGTGTTCGAGTCACTTTTCCGAAGAAAAAATTAATAAAAGATTCCCTCTTTAGGGGCAATGAATATGAAAAAGAAAATAATTATACCATTTCTCGCAGGTGTTGTTCTATTGACAACTGTAGGTTTTACAACAGCTGTAAAAAGCGATTTTTTTGAAATCGCCAAACAACTCGAAATTTTTACAACACTCTACAAAGAGCTTAATATGAATTATGTGGACGAGGTGACGCCGGCCACTTTAATGGACAATGCAATCAAGGGTGTTTTGGCAGACTTAGATCCTTACACTGTATATTGGAACGAACAGGCCGTTGAGGATGCCCGAATTAAAAATAGTGGCGTTTATACAGGCATTGGAGCTACAATAAGAAATGCCGGGGACAAACTTGTTATTATAGAACCTTTTAAGGACTATCCTGCTGATAAAGCAGGATTAAAGGCAGGTGACGAAATTATAAAAGTGGGAAATACTAACGTTGATGGCTACGAGGAAGACCCATTGGATTTACTCAAAGGAAATCAAGGCACAAGTGTAGAAGTGACTTTTAATCGTCAAGGAAAAACTCAAAAATTGAACATTGAACGTGGTTCTGTCGCGGTAAATGCAGTGCCTTATTATAAATTGATCAATAACGATATAGGATATATTGTGCTGAGCAAGTTCAATAACAAAACAACGATTGAAACTCAGAATGCTCTTGAAAATCTTAAACTACAAGGGGCTAAAAAATTGATTTTGGACTTACGCGGAAATCCTGGCGGACTCTTAAATGAAGCTATCAACATTGTTAATCTTTTTGTTCCTAAAGGAGAAGTAATTACCACAACCGAAAGCGTAATCGAAAAATACAATAAGGTATATAAAACGACGAAAGAACCTGTGGATACTGAAATTCCGCTGGTTGTTTTAGTGAACGGTCGCAGCGCATCGGCTAGTGAAATTGTGAGCGGTGGATTGCAGGATTTAGATAGAGCTGTTATTGTTGGTGCTCGTAGTTTTGGAAAAGGACTGGTGCAGCGCCCTAAAAAACTAACATATGGGACACAGTTAAAAGTAACGATTTCGCGTTATTACACACCAAGTGGTCGTTGCATTCAAGCTTTGGATTATTGGAACAGAGATGAAAATGGAGATCCCGTTCGTGTGGACAGCAAAGAATACAACGCGTTCAAAACAAAAGGCGGAAGAACGGTGTATGACGGTGGTGGTATTTTGCCAGACATTGAACTTGAAACCGCTGTATTTAGTCCCATTACAACTGCACTTTTAAAGGACAATGCTATTTTTGATTATGCCACTGAGTTTTATTACAAAAACAACTCCATCGACCCTATTACGTTTGAATTTACAGACGCTGAGTTCAATAAATTTTTAGCTTTCTTAAAGCAAAAAGGTTTTAAATATGAAACCGATACAGAAAAGAAGTTTGAAGAAGCTTTAAGAAACGCAGAGGACGATGATATTAAAAATGAAATAAACGGCGCCTACAATACTTTAATGGCTCAAATTTCCGCAGCGAAAGAGCAAAAGTTAGTGAAGAAAAAAGCCGAAATTAAATCTCTTTTAAGTGACGAAATTTTAAAGCGTTATTTCTACAAAGAAGGACTTTACGACCATCAAGTAGTCAATAATCCTGAAATTCTTGCGGCTGTTGAGGTTTTAAATGATGACAGAAAATATAACAGAATATTGAAATAATAGGGTTTCATTAAGATGAGGAGTTGAAATCCGATTTGGTTAAGTACTTCGGCAAGCTCAATATAAACTGAGGCCAAAACCATTATGAAGCGAGTAAAACTATGGACTCATTTTTAAACTTTTTTGAAACAATGCCCATTTGGTTAAAAGCCGGATGGGTATTTTTTGTTTTGGCAGTTTTTTGGATTTTAGAAGGCTATTATTCGCTAGCTACCAAACCCTACAAAAAATGGCGGCATGCAAAAACAAATCTTTTTCTACTCTTTTTCGTAATGCTCATCAACGCTGTTTTTGGAATTATAACACTCGGAGTTTTTACTTGGTTAGGCGCAGAAAAATTTGGTTTGCTTTATCAATTTGAAGCGCCTATTTGGGTAAAGTTATTGCTGTCAATTCTAGTCTTGGACGTTATTGCGCAATATGGCGTTCACTATTTATTGCATAAAGTGCCAGCCATGTGGCGATTGCATATTGTTCATCATAGCGATAAATATGTGGATGCGACAACTGGAACGAGACATCATCCTTTCGATTTTATTATTCGCGAAACTTTTGCGCTCGTAGCGGTTATTATTATGGGAATGCCCATTTCGTTTTATTTATTCTATCGCATTTTAAGCGTCGCTTTTACTTATTTTACGCATGCAAATATCAGACTACCGATTGCATTAGATAAAGCACTTAGCTACGTAATCGTAACACCTAATATGCATAAATTCCATCACCATAATGAACTTCCGTGGACCGACAGCAATTATGGTAATATGTTTTCAATTTGGGATAGACTTTTCGGTACGTTTGTCTACGGAAATGTAAATGAAATTAAGTATGGAATTGACATTGCAGATCATACCGATGATGAAAATATAATGGTGCAGCTTGGAATTCCTTTTAATAAAAACGTGAAGAGTAAATCATCCTGATTCAATCATTTAACACCCCGTTAACGCAGATTTTCAATCATTTACCTTATATTATGAGTTATGATACAGATAGACAAACGCGAAAGCACAGAGACAATTAGGGAAGCAGTAGAATATTTAGAGAATAGAGATTACAAAAATATCAAAGCGGATATTGAAGGGTATGAAACTCCAAAATCATATCACAAAGCCGATAGCGATGTTAAGGTAACTCCAGATATTGTTGCAGAGCGTGCCGGAATTAAGCATTATTTTGAAATTAGCTTAAAGTCTGATAAACCTAACCTTTTAAAATCAAAGTGGCGTTTTCTAGAAGTATTGAGTAGAATGAAAAAATGTAAATTCAAGATTTTTACTCGCAAAGGGCATTACAGTTTTACGAACACGATGTTAGATGACTTGAATATGGAAAAAAATATGATCAAGTTATAATCATTGCAACATGTGGAATTCCGTCTTCGAGGTAGCCCTCGCCTACTTGGTGGAAACCATGTGATTCATAAAATTTTATTAAATAGGTTTGAGCTGAGAGTTTTATTTCTTCGGTTTCAAACCTATTTTTTATGGCTTTTTTTGAAGCTTTCATAATATCATGTCCATATCCAAATTTTCGCTCATTGGCATCAACCACTACTCTACCTATAGCGGCTTGATCAAAGTAATATCCAGGCGGGAAACACCTTGTATACGCAACTACTCTATTTTCCTTTGTTCCTATGATGTGAAGGGCTTTTGCGTCTTTTCCATCAATATCTTGATATACGCAATCCTGTTCAACCACAAAAACTTCACTTCGCAATTGTAACAAATCATGCAACTCGTAGATGGTCAACTCATCAAAAGTTTTAATAGTAATATTCATAAAATAATCCTTTGATGTTTTTAATTTCTTTTTCAGTCCTGAACTATGATGTCTTTTACATCATCTTTATTCCATTCTGGTTGGAGGGTTACGTGATTAATTTCGTAATCGTGAAATAATAATTCTTCAACCGTTTCAGAAATACTATCAAATTGAGAAATAGTAACATCTCGTTCCAATACGATGTGTGCTTCAAGATGAATCTCCTTTTCATTTAATTGCCAAACATGGACGTGGTGCACATTTTTAATTTCTGAAATTTCAATAATTTTACTACTAATTTCTTCTATGTTCAAATGGTCTGGTGTGTACAACATTAAAACTTTAAAACTTTGTTTGAATAAATCCCAGCCCATAACAATTAAATAAATTGCAATCAATACGGTCAATACGCTATCCACCCAAAACCACCCAAAATATTTCATTAATAATCCGCCAATCAATACTGCGACCGAAGCAGACATATCTGTCAATAAGTGTAAATAGGCAGAGCGCATATTCATGTTTTCTTTACTATCTTTTTTTAATAAGAGTACACTAAAACCATTGGCAGCAATTCCTAAAACAGCCAGCCAAATAACAATGCCACTTTCAATCGCCTGGGGATTCAAAAAACGTTCAACAGCTTCGTAAACTAAATAAATTGCAACTAATATTAAGGATAGTGCATTTACAAATGCGGCAATAATTTCAGCACGTTTGTAACCAAAGGTCTTTGTGAGGGAAGCTTCTTTTTTTGAATATAAATCTGCTATAAAACTTACAATAAGAGATAGTACATCACTAAAGTTATGCAATGCATCACTTAATAAAGACAAACTCCCAGAAATCAAACCACCAATAACCTGCGCTACTGTAATAATAATATTTAGTAAAATAGAAAGAAGAAGTTTTCTCCCTTTTAAATTAGTGTGCGAATGAGAATGTCCGTGTGAATGTGAGTCCCCCATATTTAAATAGATGAAGTAATCGAAGGGTTGATACTTTGTAAATGTTTAATAAATTCCTTTTTATGTCTTGGTGAAATTATAATACTATCATACGTTTCATATTTTATTTCCAATCTATCAAAAGAGGGTGCTGGAGAAGATAACAATGAATGTATTTTTTCAATACTAATTATACTTTGGATTGGTATTGCAGGATAAGAAAAAATTCCAGATTTAATAAGTAACACCTTGTCTTTAATAATATAACGAGTTCTTAAAAAAAGATCAATACAAAAAACTAAAATTAACCCAATAATTATCTTTAACAACCATCCGCCCAAAGTATCCATTCTTTCATCTAAAATTAATTTGACAACAAACACTATAAATAGCGCTGCTAGAATTCCTAGTAAAATGAAATTTATCTTAGATCTATACAGCTTCATAACAAGTGAAAATTAAGAACACGTTATCTTATCAACTCTATTTTGATGGCGGCCTCCTTCAAATTCAGTTTTCAAAAAAGTTTGTACCATTTTTACAGCTTGAGGGATAGATGTAAAACGAGCTGGAATACACAGTATGTTTGCGTCATTATGTTGACGGCTCAACGCAACGATTTCTTGATTCCAGCAAATGGCTGCACGTACTTTTGGATATTTATTTGCCGTCATTGCAACGCCGTTGGCGCTCCCGCAGATAAGAATTCCGAATGGCACTTCGCCATCATCAACAGCTTTTGCTACTGGGTTTGCAAAATCTGGGTAATCAACACTGTCTAACGTATCGGTTCCGTAATTTGTAACTTCGTGTCCTTGTTCTTTTAAATATGCTACAATTGCAAATTTATAATCGGGTCCTGCGTGGTCATTTCCTATAGCTATTTTCATTTTTTTTCTTTCTCTCACTCGTTTCTCATTCGTCGAAGACAAGATAAAAACGGGTAATTTTTAATTAATATTCAGAATAATGTAAAGATAAAAATAGTTATCGGGTGGATGGATTACATTTCAGAAAAAAGTACTGAAATCGTGTTTGTTAAAATAGAATTCAAGCTGTTAACATTTACTTAACATTGTTGTTAATATCTAACTCGTAGAAAAAGAAAGAAAAATTTGCACAGTAGTTTCAAAAAATTCATATCCATTTTTAATTTGAAATTCCAAAATATAACTACCGAATTTATAGGTTACTTTTCAGATTAAAAGTTGGACTTTCTAACACTGAAATTTTAAAATATTATCAAAAATCTATAGTGAATTCACTTTATCAACAATTGTTAATTCAAGGTTACAATGTCTTATATTTCAGAAGAAATCACCTTTTATATCTTGTTAATAACGTACTAAAAACAAACTACAACTATTAAAACAAGCATTGCACCACAAAGTTATACCGCTATTAACATACCATCATATACATCATTTTTATTTTAAATTTTTAAAAAGAAAAAAGTGAAGTATGTATAGTTGTTGATAACAGGGATAAGTTTAAAAATAGAAGTTTTTATTTCGGAAAAATACCATGTTTCAAACAACAGATAAATGCGAGTCATCCTCTAGAGAATTCATAATAACTTTCGCTTTGTCAATATCGCTAGGATGCACTTTAAGTCTGATTCCGCCAAAAGCGTTACTATGAAATGGAAGAACACTGATCATTGTTTCATTCTGGAAAAAATACCGCAACTCCGCCTGCTCAAACAAATGTTGCAGCACAGCATATTCGTTTGGGAACGTGAAAACCGCTATTGTTTTATAATCTTCCATTAGTTAAATTTAGGTATAATTTTTATAGTATTTCTGAAATAAAACTACTTAAAAATATAATAGTTTAGTGCAATTCTTCCCTCCAGAATATAATCTTATCAAGCTTTTCTGTCTCTTAACTAAAGCACACAATCTTAAATCTTTACAAATAACAAAGTGATTGATTTTTATTAAAGGTATTTTTACATTAAATAATAATACAATTCCCACCTTTGTGGGAACAAAAAAAAGACTGAGACAAAATTGTCTGAGCAATGTATATGTCGAAAAGAACAAAACAAAAAACAAAAAAGAATACAGATGGCCTTGAACAAAAAATCCTTGAAGTACTTCGAAAGGATCATTCAAACCCACAAAATCATAAACAAATAGCTGCAAAAATGGGCGTTGATGACGCAAATAGCCGCAACCAGATTGTAAAAAAATTAAAAGAATTACAAGTTAAAAAGACCATTCAGGAAATTGAAAGAGGTAAATATATTCTTACCCCAAACCAAAATTACTACACAGGAAAGGTCGATATCGCTGGACGTGGTCAAGGCTACATTATAGTGGAAGACTTAGAAGACGATATCCTCGTAAAGAATAAAAATCTCAATAAAGCACTACAAAATGATATTGTTGAGGTATATGTTTTTAAACGCCGCCGCGGTGGGAAGACTGAAGGTGAAGTAACAAGAATTATTGAAAGAAGTAAAACCGAGTTTGTTGGCACCATCGATATCAAAGAAAATTTTGCATTTGTAGATACGAGTGATCATAAAATGTACACTGATATTTTTGTACCAAAAGCAAATATTGGAGATGCAAAACAAGGTGAAAAAGTATTGGTGCGTATGGACGATTGGCCCGAAAAAGCAGACTCTCCTTATGGTACCGTACTCAAAAGTTTGGGGATGCCCGGCGAGCATAACACTGAGATACATTCTATATTAGCGCAATATGGTTTGCCGTATGATTTTCCACCAGAAGTGGAGGAATATGCAAATACGTTGGATACTAAAATACATGCTTCGGAAATTGCTAAACGGCGAGATATGCGAAAGGATTTAACATTTACCATCGATCCAAAAGACGCAAAAGATTTTGATGATGCACTTTCATTTACTACCCTTGAAAATGGAAACTACGAAATAGGAATTCATATTGCAGATGTGGCGCATTACCTGCAACCAGGAACCATACTTGATGATGAAGCGTATGAACGCGCAACATCTGTTTATTTAGTTGATAGAGTAGTACCTATGCTACCAGAAATTTTATCAAACGGAGCTTGTTCATTAAGACCGCACGAAGAAAAATATACGTTTTCTGCTGTTTTTGAAATGGATAAAAATGCAAAGGTTTTAAAAAAATGGTTCGGTCGTACGGTAACATATTCAGATGCTCGATTTGCGTATGAAGAAGCGCAGCAAATTATTGATAATAATGTAGGGAAAAGTAGTACCGATAGTAATTTAGATCGTAACATTTCCGAAGCTATTTCCATTACAGATAAAGCGTATCAAGTGGATGCTCCAATCGCGAGTGCTATTTTAGAAATGGACAGACTTGCTAAAATTTTGAGAAAAGCAAGGATGAACGCCGGTGCGATTTCGTTTGATAAAGTTGAAGTAAAATTTATTCTCGATGAAGAAGCAACGCCCACGGGAGTTTATTTTAAAGAAAGTAGAGATGCTAATAAATTGATTGAAGAATTTATGCTTTTAGCAAATAGAAGCGTGGCAGAATTTATTGGTAAAAATAAAAATAAGCAAGGCGAATCTAAAACGTTTGTATATCGTGTACACGACGAGCCAGATGATGAAAAGATTGCAGCGTTAGAAAATATTATAAAGCAATTTGGTTATAAATTGAACACCAAAGACCGAAATTCCACAGCGCAGTCATTAAATAAATTATTAGACGATGTTCAAGGTCGTAAAGAGCAAAATATGATTGATACACTTGCTATTCGTACGATGAGCAAGGCTGTTTATACCACACAAAATATAGGTCATTACGGATTAGCATTTGATTATTACACTCATTTTACTTCCCCTATTCGTCGTTATCCGGATGTGATGGTACACCGTTTATTACAACGCTATCTTAATGGAAATGAAAGTGCAAAAAAAGAAAAATATGAAGACCGTTGTGCACACTCGAGCGATATGGAAAATCTTGCGGCAAGAGCTGAGCGGGATAGTATTAAATACATGCAAGTCAAGTATATGAAAGACCATCAAGACCAAGAATTTAAAGGTGTTATAAGTGGTGTGACCGAATGGGGAATCTATGTAGAAATCATAGAGAATAAATGCGAAGGAATGATTAGAATCCAAGATATGCGCGATGACCACTATGAGTTTATCAAAGAAGAATATGCTGTGGTTGGACAGCGCAAGCATAAAAAATATGTGTTAGGTGATGAAGTACAGGTAAAAGTGAAAAATGCCGATTTAGTAAGAAAGCACTTAGATTTCGAATTTGTATAAATTCGACTTTGGAATATCTTTTGTAAAACACATTTCAAAAAAATAAAAAACGAAATATGAAAAATCTATTTATTGTAGCATTGGTTTTCGTATCAACCTTTGCAATTGCCCAAAACAGAGAAGAAACAGTACCGCTTTTTGATGAAATTAAAGTGTTCGATCTTATTGAAGTAGAACTTATTTCTGCTGAAGAAAACAAAGTAGTGATTACTGGAACAAATGTGGACGACGTTAAAGTGGAGGTAGATGATGAAAATATTCTGAAAATTAGAATGGAATTGGATACGCGTTTTAATGGAAATGATACCAAAGTTAAAGTGTACCACACAGGAATTACCATTCTTGATGCCAATGAAGGGGCCGACATCACAAGTGCCGAAACTTTCAAGCAAAAGGACATAGTTATCAGAGTGCAAGAAGGTGGTGAAGTCAATGTAATATTAGATTGTGAAAATGGAGAATTTAAATCTGTTTCAGGAGGTTCAATTCAAGTTTCTGGCAGGATTGGAAACCAAAAAATTATTGTCAATTCTGGTGGCGGATTTAGAGGCGAAGATTTAAAATCACAAACTACTGAAGTAAATGTAACCGCAGGAGGAGTCGCTGATGTCAATGCAACCGAAAATGTAGAAGCAAAAGTAACCGCGGGTGGCACCATCAATATCTACGGAAATCCAAAAAATATAAAAAAGAAGAAACGATTGGGAGGTAAAATAGTTATTAAGGAATAACTTAACAGTTGCTGTATTTCCAAAGCATAAAAGGTTTTGTATTTTTACGAAACAATTATGGACGGACTTCTATTTGCAGCATTTTACGGATTTATCATGGCTTTTGCCGTGGGTCCCGTTTTTTTTACACTTATAGAAACAAGTATAACAAAGGGATTTAGAGCTGGGATTACATTTGACGCAGGAGCCATATTTGCAGATATTATCTTTATTTGTATAGCTTATTTTAGTACGACCAAACTCTTGGAGCGTGTAAAAAATGACCCAGCTTTGCTCATTTTTGGCGGAGGTATTTTAGTGGCTTACGGTGTCATTTCATACATAAGAACTACAAAATCTTTATATAAAATTGTTCGAGAACATCATGCTTTAGAAGTAAAGAAAAACTTGTGGAGCCTTTTTATCAAAGGATTTTTCCTCAATTTTGTAAACTTTGGAGTACTCGCCGGATGGGTGGGAATGATAATTCTTGCCAATGCCAATGCAAGTACAGAGCGAGGTGTTATTCTATTTATTACAACCGTATTAGTTGTTTTTATTTCCATTGATATCTTAAAAGTTGCGTTAGCCAAAAAACTTAAAAGTAAAATGACTCCCAGGTTTACAGTCAAAACAAAAAAATGGGTAAGTATTTTAATCGTTGGATTTGGAGTTTTTATGTTATTGGAAGGTATTTTCCCCGCACAAGTTCAAAAAGGAATTGACAGTCTTCCCACACAATTAGACCCTTTAGAAAAACCTATTCCTCCTGTAATAGAGTAATATTTTTTCTTCGGAAATGTGACTAAGAACAACTTTGTAAAACAAAAAAACCTTCAGTGTTAACTGAAGGTTTGAAGAGGCATCTAGCGGATTCGAACCGCTGTAGAAGGTTTTGCAGACCTCTGCCTAGCCACTCGGCCAAGATGCCTTATTACTGCGAAGGCAGGAATCTCTTCACTCGCCCAAAAAAGCAGGACGCAAATATAAAAGATTACCGCTTAAGTTTGCAAACAATAACCATCTTTTAATTATGCCGAAGTCATTGTCACACTAACCGCTTCAACATCACCGCCAATAGGAGGATTAACTTTTGAAACCGTAACGGTTGAAAACGTTACTTCTGGGAAATCGGTTAGGATACGCTCGATAATTCTAAATCCCACGTTTTCTAGAAGCTTTGCCCTGATTGCCATTTCTTCTTTAATAATCTTATTTAAAGCTACATAATCTATTGTATCATTCAAGTCATCACTTTGTGCAGCGCTCAATAAATCTGCCTCCACACGAAGATTAACGAGGTAATCACTTCCTATTTTTTCTTCTTCTGTAAGGCAGCCGTGGTTGGCGTGTATTCGTATATTTTTTAATTCAATAGTACTCATATTTCTATTTTAGTATTCTATTTTTTAAATGCTTTTTGCTTCGAAAATTTTAATAATCAAAGGAATTCTTACTATTAAAATTCTATTTTAAACGTTCAAATTCTAAATCTAAACTATAATCTCTTTAACTCAAATTACATTTCCGAAGAAAGACTTTTTAATCTTTTTAAAATTTCAGAATAAACCGCGCTACTGTAAATATAAAATTTAGTTTGTAGTTGTGGGGCGTTGTTCGCTAGATTTTAACAATAATGGTATCTTTGCGCTGCGTTAAAGCAAGCAACATGGAAGAAAAAGAACCGCTTAATTTTATTGAGCAAATTATTGAGAAAGATTTAGAGACTACACACAAAAAAGAAGATTTGTGTTTTAGATTTCCGCCGGAACCCAATGGATATTTGCACATTGGGCACGCGTCGTCAATTTGTTTAAATTTTGGATTAGGTTTGCGATACAACGCACCCGTAAATCTAAGGTTTGACGATACAAATCCAGCCAAAGAGGAGCAGGAATTTGTAGATGCGATTAAGAGAGATGTAAGCTGGTTGGGGTTTAATTGGGAGACAGAATGTTATGCGAGTGACTACTTTCAGCAGTTGTATGATTGGGCAATTATGCTCATTAAAGACGGAAAAGCGTATGTGGATTCTCAATCGTCTGAGGCAATCGCTGAGCAAAAAGGAACGCCAACTCAAGAAGGGGTTGATAGTCCTTTTCGCAATCGCTCTGTACAAGAAAACTTGGATCTTTTTGAGAAAATGAAAACGGGAGAAGCACCCGAGGGAGCTCATGTGTTGCGCGCAAAAATTGATATGAAATCAACAAACATGTTGATGCGTGATCCTGTAATTTATAGAACGTTACATAAAAGTCATCATAGAACAGGAACCGATTGGAAAATCTTCCCCATGTACGATTGGACGCATGGTGAGAGTGATTATATTGAGCAAGTTTCACATTCGTTTTGTACATTGGAATTCTTGCCACACAGAGAATTATATGATTGGTTTTTAGACCAAGTTGCAGATCCAAAAAAGCTACGTCCGAAACAACGTGAGTTTGCTCGTAGAAATTTAAGCCACACAGTTGTGAGCAAGCGTAAATTAGCACGCCTTGTTGAAGATGGAGTGGTAACTGGATGGGATGATCCAAGAATGCCAACAATTTCAGGATTAAGAAGAAGAGGATATACGCCAGAGTCTATTGTAAATTTTGCGAATGGAATAGGCGTAGGTAAGCGAGACAACTTGATTGATGTTTCTAGGTTGGAGTTTAGTGTTCGTGACCATTTAAATAAAGCGGCCAATAGAGTGATGGCCGTTTTAGACCCGGTAAAAGTGATAATCACCAATTATCCAGAGGATAAAACCGAATGGCTCGAAGCCGAAAACAATCAAGAAGATGATAGTGCTGGTTTTAGAAAGGTGCCGTTTTCAAGAGAGTTATATATTGAAAAAGAAGATTTTAGGGAGGAAGCAAATAAGAAGTTTTTCCGTTTGAAATTGGGTAAAGAAGTACGATTAAAAAACGCATATATTATCCAAGCAAACAATTGTATAAAAGATGCCGACGGAAATGTTACTGAAATTCATTGTACCTATGATGAAGACAGTCTTAGTGGTAGCGGGACTGAAGCTTCCATGCGTAAAGTAAAAGGAACCTTACACTGGGTTGCCATAAAAGAAGCAATTGAGATTGAGGTTCGCCTTTATGATCGCTTATTTACCGTTGCATCGCCAGATACAAATAAGGAAAAAGATTTTATGGAGTTTGTAAATCCAAATTCGTTAGAAGTTATCACTGCATATGCAGAGCCAAGCTTAAAAGAGCTTGAAGTGGAGGATAAGGTGCAGTTTCAGCGTATGGGATATTTCACTGTGGATAAAGATACCACAGAAGATAAAATGGTATTCAACAAGACAGTAGGCTTAAGAGATTCTTGGGCGAAGGTGGAGTAGAGTTAATGATAAAATAGAATGTGAAAATTTTATTTTTATTCATGTTGTGCTCAATGTAATTTAACTAAGTAATATCTTATTTTAAGATAAATTGGCAAAAACAAAGCCTATTTAGGATAACTTTAAGTGTTATAAATCAACTATTAACCGGTTGTTAACAATAGCTTGGCGAAGCTAGATATATCTTTGTATTAAATAATAACTTAACAATTTAAACACACATATATTATGGCATCAAACTCAGGACAAACATTGTTAGCTATCCTAACAGGAGCAGCTATAGGCGCAGGAATAGGAATTTTATATGCGCCAGACAAAGGTTCTAAAACCAGAAATAAAATTAGCAACGAGACCGCTAAACGTCAAAAAGAACTTACAAAACAACTAAAGAAAACCTCTGAGGCACTTGGAGCTAAAGCTAAAGATACAAAGTTGACTTTAGAGCAAAAGCTTGAAAGTGCAATTTCTTCAGCAAGTTACAAGGCAGATGATGTTCTTTCTGCATTGGAGGGAAAATTGGAAACGTTAAGAGAGAAGAATGCTAAATTACAAAGAGATAACACTGTTGAAAAAGTAAAAACTTCAGTGAAAAAAGCAACATCATAATATGCCTTTTAAAGAGCTTACAAATAGTATAAATATTACCGGCGATAAAGCTCAAGAATATATAGAAAACTTGGCGGAGTATTATAAACTCCGCCTTTTTAAGTATTCTATGAAATTTGCAACATCGCTAATAAATATGTTGTTATTAGGGGGAATAGCAATATTATTATTAATGTTTTTATCAGTTGGTTTTGCACTTTATTTGAATTCTGTTTTTGGAAGCATGTTTTCAGGCTTCTTTATAGTCGCTGGAATTTATTTAATAGTAATTATTTGTATCGTTATTTTTGGAAAGAAAATAATCACACAACGAATTTTGTCTAAATTTTCTGAATTGTTAGATGACAATGATGAAAAAGATTTTTCAGCAGAAGATGTTGCGAAAGAGAAGATGAAAGAAGTGATGATGGAAAAAGTGATCGACGAAAAAACAAACTAGAATGCAAAAAATTTATACCTCGTTTGAAGAAATTGACCTAGAATTGAAGCGCTTAAAATTGCAATCAGATATTAGCAAGGAAGAGCTTAAATTGAGTGTGCATCATACTAAAGAAAATGTTACCCCATCCAAATTGGTTGGTGGTGCTTTTAGTGGAATGGTTTCAAGTGGTTTTTTATTCAAGCTATTGATGCCAGTAGCCACCTTCGCTATTGGAAAGCTAACCGAAAAGAAAGATAAAAACTAAAAAACCTATTTTAAAGAAAATAAAATAATGAATATAATTAAAAGTATGTAGAGTATAACGGAATCTAATCTAATATTACTTAGGTAGGTTTGCTTTATAGGCATATAAAGTTCCTTAAAAAAATCAATCTTTATTAATTTAAGTTCCTCTTGAATTTCACTGTGTATGCTTGCTTTATTCTCAATACCTATTCTCCTTGTATATGTGTCTTGAAATTTGTAAAGAATATTGGTTAACCTTTGACTTACTTTTGGATCAAATGAATCGAATAAAGGTATAATCTCATAATTAAAATTATTCTTTGTACTATTTAGTTTTTTTAATGATAAGGCTTTATCAACTAAATAATTATTAGAACTTGAGTTAGAATAATTATTGTTTAGATTGTTTTTTTCTATCCAAAAATCAGAAATAATTAAATCAAAAAAATTTTTTATCTCAATGATATGGCTGGTTACTATAACCTCTTGATACAGCCTCTTATTTCTATCATCAATTAAATTGCGATAATTGAAAATAGTTGTAATAATGAATATTAATAACGTTACGAGTATTGCTGTAGATTCCGTACTCATCGTTAAAACTTAAATCCTCTTTCCATATTCCTTAATGAGTTTCGAGCATATACAAGTGCTTCATTAATATCGTTAAGAATAATTTCTCTAATAGTTTCATTTTCACCTTCTTCAAATGAAAAAATAAATTTTTCTTTGAATTTTTCTATGTTTCCAAGTTTTTTTATTGTATCAAAAAAAAGCCCCAAGAAAAATGATGGATTGATAGAAGTTGTTCCAATTGGAACTTTAACAATAATTTTATCATGATTGTCAATTAGTGTTTCTGGGTTTAGTTTTTTTCTTACATCATTTCCTTGAATACGACCTAAGAAAGATGTGTTGTTAACACCTCTGTAATCAGATAGTGGTATTTCATAATAATTTTTGTTTTGTATAGCCATTATGCAAACTTGTTCTTTAAATGTTTGTTATTCAAATAAACCCTCAGACTTATTAAGGTTCCTGGAAACTTATGGTTTAAATTAAGCACATGCTTCTTATCTGGTGCATATTTTAAAGACTTGAATTTATTAAGTGATATTCTATCTTCTCCGTTTACAGCACTAGAATACACTTTGTATTTATTGTTTATTTTTAAAAGGGTTTTCCCGGATAATATTGCCATTAAAGGGTTTAAGCCTCTGGAGGAATCTTCAAAATCTCCAATTTCAAAAAACTGTTTTAACAAAGAAATCATACCTGTTCCTCTACTGGCATTTTCATAATTAAGTGAACTAACACCCTCATTTAAAGATAATAATGTAAAAATATTTTCATTTGAAAAATACGAATCTTTACTCAATATTAAGTTAACTTGGTCACAAATCTTTTTGTGCATAGAGTCGTTTAAAACTTTACGCCCTAAAAACGACTCGTAAATTGTTGCTCCTAGGTTAAAAAAATGTAAATGGACTTCTACGACCGTATCGTCGAAAGACTTATCATGGTCCTTGAAAAAATATGCTGAAACATTCCATTCTCCTCTATAATTTGAATGTTGTTCTGCGTTATCTATCGTCTCTCCAATAATTCCCTCAAAATTATTTCTTCCCTGTTCTGTCAAAACAAAATCCGTTGTACTAAATAACTGCTTATTGAGGAAGTTTATTATATTCTTACATGTAGTTAATTTTTTGCCTTCAATATAAGATTTGGAGGTCTTTGCTCCTTGATATGAAAATTTTTCTAATAACAACAAATCATTATCCTCTTCGCTTATCTCTGAAATAATCCTATTGTCTAAAAGACAAAGTCTTTTATTGGTACTATCATTTTTAGATTTTTCTATTTCAAGTCGATTAATAATATCAATAGAGTAATTGTTCTGAATTTTTAATTTATACTTAAAGACATCTAACAATAATTGTTCCAATATAAAAAGACACGATGTTTCAATATATCGGCAGTTTTTAAAAGAAAGAATAATTGTTTTGTTGTGGATTTTATCAAAACTTTGTATCGCAGCATAAATGGCGTTAATGCTAGATGAATAATTTTCAGTGAAACTAAAGTTTTTTGGAAAGACTATCACAACTTGTTCACTACTATTTTTAAAAGCATTATTTTCTTTTAGAAAAGTTGCTGTAGGGGAACTCTTAGACGCTATAATTCTCCTTTCAGCTTGATTTAAAAGCCTACGATGGTTAAACGAAGATTTAGAATTATATTTTTTGCCTTTTCTTCGAAGATTTTTAATATGTCTTTTCTTGGCTAAGTTCTGTAATACTTTATCTTTTTTCAATAGTAATCAATTAATAAAATAAATTAAAACTGAACGTCATCCGTGTTTTCTTCATCTCCATACATTGAATCTGTTGGAGGAGGTGTGCGTTTTTTCTTCTTTGGCTGCCCAATTCCTTTAGCCGCATTTGTCTTTTTCATTTCCTCGCCAATCTGATTACTAGCCACAAAACTCGCAATCATATCGTTCAGCATATTACTACCTGCTTGTGGCGAATTAGGTAATAAAATCAAGTTTGTATTTGTTGCTTCTCCAATAGATTGAAGCGTGTCATAATGCTGCGTCACCACAATCAATGCAGACGCTTCCTGCGAGTTAATCCCCACATTATTCAACACATCTACACTCTCCTCAAGACCACGTGCAATTTCTCTACGTTGATCCGCAATACCTTGTCCTTGTAGTCTTTTGCTTTCAGCTTCTGCACGTGCTTTTGCTACAATTTTTATTCGCTCTGCTTCTGCTTCATATTCAGCGGCCACTTTCTCGCGTTCTGCGGCGTTAATTCTATTCATTGCTTCTTTTACCTGCAAATCTGGGTCAATGTCCGTTACAAGTGTTTTAATAATGTCATATCCGTAATCACTCATCGCTTCATTTAACTCTTGTTTCACCGCAATTGCAACATCATCTTTACGCTCAAACACGTCATCGAGTTTCATTTTTGGGACTTCGGCACGCACCACATCAAAAACATAAGAGGTAATTTGATCATGCGGACTTTCCAACTTGTAAAAAGCATCATATACTTTCTCTTTAATCACTTGAAATTGTACCGAAATTTTAAGGCGGACAAATACGTCGTCTTTTGTTTTCGTTTCTACGAGTACATCAAGTTGCTGCACTTTTAAATTGATACGTCCTGCAATTCTATCAATAACAGGTATTTTAAAATGTAATCCAGAACTACGGCTACTTAAATATTTCCCAAAACGCTCCACAACAGCTGCAGTTTGTTGCTTTACCGTAAAAATCCCCGAAAGGAGAATAAAAAATACAAGAATTAATAATGGAATAAAAAAGACAAATCCGTTCATAGTTATTTATTTAAATTAAGGTATTGAAGATACAAAATTAAAGTTATTTTAGCCTTCCAAAGCACCTATTATGAGTCTTCCTAAGTTACTAATTGTTACATTACTATTTTTTACGGCATCAAATATTTACAGTCAAAGGCGTTATGGTGGAGATGGTAATTATAATCGCATAGGAATTACGGGAGGCGCTACAATATTTGATATAACCACAGACGACTTTATCACCGAACCACGCACAGGATTCACGGGTGGATTTACCACACGAGGTGCTTACCGAAACAACTTTGATCTTATCTATGGAATTAACTTTGTAAGTAATGAAATTGGAATATCAGCAACTGGGACGGGCACAGAGCTTGGTGATAAACAATTTATAGACTACACAATTATTGGTGCACAAATAAACTTTTTGGTGAGCTACAATATTGCAAAACCGTATTTCTCAATTGAGGCAGGCCCTATGCTGCAAGTAAACGGTAACATGAAATTAAAAAGTGACCGTTTTGCAAACTACAATATTGATGGATATACAAATTTGGCTGCTGAAGATATTCAAGATATTTCGCCAATAAATGGATTGGTATATGGAGGTTTTACGGTAGGAGTGAAAAGCTTCAAGCTCTCTGCGGGATATCAATACGGGTTTACAAATACTCTTGCTAAACTCAATGATAATAATCTCGAAAATGAAGATTTTAAAGGAAACATAAGCAAGATAGTCTTGGCCGCAACTATCTATTTTTAGCAAAAAGCGCGTTTATAAATCTTAAGATTTATAAATGCGCTTTCTAATATTATTTTAAAGGATATTTACCCCATAAAATCAATTGCCTGCTCAATCCTAGCAACAGTTTCTTCCTTACCTAAAAGAGATGCAATTTCAAAAACATCGGGGCCTTTCATTTCGCCAACGAGGGCAAGTCGCAACGGCATCATAACTTTTCCAAATCCCATTTCTTGGCTTGTAATCCACCCTTTCACAGCTTCGGAAATGTGACTGCTTTCAAAACGGTTCAATCCATTGATAATCTCTTTAACGGAACTTAAAATTTCGGCTGTGCCATCTTTAAATGCTTTTTCGGCCGCTTTTTCATCGTAGCTTTTTGGACGTTCAAAAAAGAAACTTCCTTCATCCCAAATATCTGAAACAAACGTCGCTCTTTCTTTCAATGAAGCCACAACAGGAGCGATGTTAATGTTTGTCTCAACACCTTTTTCTTTCAATAATTTAGAAAATTGTATTGCCAATGTTTCATCATCAACTTCCTGCAAATACTGCTGTTGAAACCATTTTGTCTTTTCAAAATCAAACTTAGCACCAGATTTATTTACGCGTGCTAAATCAAAATCTTGTATCAATTGGTCGAGCGTAAAAAGTTCTTGCTCGGTGCCAGGATTCCAACCTAAAAATGCTAGCATGTTTACAACAGCTTCGGGTAGATATCCATCTTCTCTGTATCCAGGAAAAATCTCACCGTCTTCGGTTTTCCAATTTAAAGGAAACACAGGAAAGCCAAATTTATCCCCATCTCTTTTACTCAATTTCCCATTGCCAACGGGCTTTAAAATAAGTGGTAAATGCGCAAATTGAGGAGCATCCCAACCAAAAGCTTTGTACAATAAAACGTGCAGCGCCATGGATGGCAACCACTCTTCACCACGAATAACATGCGTGATTTTCATTAAGTGGTCGTCAACAATATTGGCTAAATGATACGTAGGCATGCCGTCACTTTTAAAAAGCACTTTATCATCAAGTATATTCGTGTCAATTTTAATGTCGCCACGAATAATATCTTTCATATTCAATGTTTCATCCTGCGGACTTTTAAATCGAATAACATACGGTTCGCCAGCATCAATTTTAGCTTGAGTCTCTCCTGCCGAAAGGGCTAACGAGTTTGTCAATTTCAAACGATTGTGCCAATTATAGATAAAGGTCTTTCCTTCGGCTTCGTGATTTGCGCGATGTTCGTTTAGTGATTCTGCGGTGTCAAATGCGTAATATGCATTGCCAGACGCTAGTAAATCTTCGGCATATTTTAAATACAAATCTTTGCGCTCACTTTGTCTGTAGGGTCCATGACCACCATCCTTTGAAGGAGACTCGTCAAAAGGAATATGCAACCAGTTCATCGCTTCAACAATATAATCTTCAGCGCCTTCCACATAGCGGGTCTGGTCTGTGTCCTCAACACGAAGAATGAAGTCTCCACCATGTTTTTTAGCAAATAAATAATTGAACAAAGCGGTGCGAACACCACCTATATGTAAAGGCCCTGTAGGACTTGGAGCAAACCGAACGCGAACTTTTTGTGACATAAAAAACGAAGTTTTCATTCCAGCGAAGGCAGGAATCTTTTATAATAATTCTGAAAATTTTAATCCACTTAAAAACGCACTATTTAATAAAACAGCACGAATACATTAAGGTTTACAAAGGTAGTATTTATAAAAAAGACACCTTTAGTTTTTATAGTTTTTATAGTTTAGCTGAAATTTTAGATTCATGAAAAATATTGCCATTGTTATTTGTTTATTAGTTGGAGTTTCTGGGATTTCACAAAGTAGTGTGGGTGTTGAAACGGGCGTTTCTTTTTCTAAGTTTAGAGGAGATGCAGGAATAGAAAATGGCAAAGGATTAGTAACTTTTGTTCCAGGAATATTTTATGAATATAAGTTTTCAGAAAGTTTAGCCATTAAAGCTGCGTTTTCTTATCAAGAAAAGGGAAATACATTTGATGGGCAGCTTAATATATCTGACCCTGGGGACCCAATCTTCAATCAGAATGATATCGACATACAAATATCAAGTAAGTTTTATGTTATTAACCCTTTGTTGAAATTTCGAACCAAGGGAGAAACTAAGTTTTTTGCTAACGCAGGGCCTTTTTTAGGACTTAGCTCAACTTCTGGTGGACCGAGCGATTACGGATTCACTACAGGAGTGGGTTTAGAGCGCAGCATTAAAAAACTTACTCTTTCTATTGAGGCAAGAAATAGTTTGGGCTTTGCAGAATTAAACAGAGATAGTTTGTTGGATGGCTATTTTAAGAAAAAATCAAACTCCTATTATTTATTATTGGGAGCAGCCTATAGTTTCTAGTTTTAATTTGTTAGGGCTTTTTACCAAAAAGACATTAGCATCTGTTATTCCGCACTTCGATTTTAGGCATTTTGAAATTCAGAATAAATCCTTTTGTGACTTTTTTCAATAATAAAGTTTGCCGTTAAATCTTTTAATTACGCCTTAAAAGTCTTTTGGAGTGTTTTTTGCTGTTGAATTTATGTTGTAATTTAGAAGTTCTGTATAATTCAGAAAAAAGATATGAGTTCATTTTCTCTTATCCAGCAAAAGCTGGAACAATTTATAAAAAAATATTATACGAATGAGTTGATAAAAGGAGCTATCCTTTTTTTTGCTATTGGTCTTTTATATCTATTAATCACACTTTTGGTTGAGTACTTTCTGTGGCTCAGCCCAATGGGAAGAACGGTTTTATTTTGGACCTTCGTTATTGTTGAATTTGCCTTATTTGTTCGGTTTATTGCATTTCCACTAGCAAAACTTTTCAAGCTTCAGCAAGGAATTACAAATGAACAAGCTTCAAAGATTATCGGAAACCATTTTCCGCAGGTAAGTGACAAACTACTTAATGTTATTCAGCTGAATCAAAATCAGCGTGAAAGCGAATTGCTGGCAGCAAGCATTGACCAAAAAGCAGACGAGATTGAACCCGTCCCATTCAAAAGCGCCATCAATTTTAGAAAGAACGCCAAGTATTTAAAATACGCCGCTATTCCGGTTATTATTTTTGCTTTGATTAGTTTGCTCGGTGACAAAGACACGTTTAGTAGCAGTTATGATCGTGTTGTAAATTATGATACCGCTTACGAACCGCCTGCACCTTTCAGCTTTTATGTGGTGAACAATTCACTGAGTGCTGTGGAGAATAAACCATTTACCGTTCAAGTAAGAACAGAGGGCGAGGCCATTCCAGAGAACGCCAGTATTGTTTATGATAATGAAACGTATTTTTTACAACAAACGGCCCCAGGGATTTTTGAATATACTTTTCTACAACCAAATGCTCCTGTCGATTTTAAGCTGAAAGCAAACAAAGTAACCTCAAAAGAATATACACTTGATGTTCTAAAGACGCCGTCATTACTGGGTTTTGAGATGGTGCTCAATTATCCGGGATACACAGGCAGAAAAGATGAAGTGTTGAAAAGCACTGGAAATGCTACGGTTCCAGAAGGAACTTCGGTTACTTGGAGAGTTGCTGCTAAAAACACGACACAAGTAGCTTTAAAAACGCGAGATACCACGTACCTCTTTTCCGAAGAGAAACAACAATTTGACTTCAAAAAAGGTATTTATTCAAAGTTGGATTATGCCATTACCACGTCTAACAATAACCTGAAAGATTACGAGAATTTATCATTTACACTAGGCGTTATCAAAGACGAATATCCAGAGATTGATGTGCAGTCTAGGCAGGATAGTTTGGACAGTCAACGCGTTTATTTCTTGGGGCAGGTGAGTGATGATTATGGATTGACAAAGCTCCAAATTGTCTATTATCCTGACGGAAATGAGGCTGCGAAACAAGTGGCCGTTTTACCATTGAACAAAAGTAATTTTGACCAATTTACGCATGCGTTTCCCGGAGATTTAAACTTAACCGAAGGTGTTGCGTACGAATACTATTTTGAAGTGTTTGACAACGATCGGATTCATAATTTCAAGTCAAGTAAATCAGCTGTTTATAATTTCAGAAAATTAACAGAAGACGAATTGGAGAATGAGCAATTGCAAAATCAAGAAAACGCCATCAAAGGAATGGATAAGGCGCTTGAAGAAATGAAAAAACAAGATAAGCGACTTGAGGAAATCGAACAATTGCAAAAGGAAAAGGAAGAGCTCAATTGGAACGATAAGAAAAAGCTTGAGGACGTTATCAAACGCCAAAAGCAACAGGAACAAATGATGCAAAATTTTTCAAAAGAGTTAAAAGATAACTTAGAGAATTTTCAGCCTGAAAATGAAGAGAAGGATGCATTTAAAGAACAATTAGAGGAGCGTTTAGAAAAGAATCAAGAAAAACTCAAAGAAAATGAGAAACTACTTGAGGAATTAGAAAAGGTACAAGAAAAACTTTCTAAAGAAGAACTTATAGAAAAGGTTGAGAAGATTTCAAAACAAAATAAAAATCAAGAAAAGAATTTAGAGCAGTTGTTGGAGTTGACGAAGCGATATTATGTTGAAAAGAAAACGGAAAAGTTAGCGGAAGAATTATTTAAACTTGGTGACGAACAAGAAAAGCTAGCTGACAAACCAGAGGACGAGAATACGAAAGAAAAGCAAGAAGAACTTAATGAAAATTTTGAAGATTATAAAAAAGAACTTGAGGACTTAAAAAAAGAAAATGATGCGCTAAAAGCTCCTATGGAAATTCCTGAAGATAAAGTAGGTGAAGAAATCATTGATAAAGAGCAAGAAAAGGCAACCGAGAAATTAGACAAAGGCGATACGCAAGGAGCTCAAAAAAGCCAAAAGAATGCTGGAAAAAAAATGAAGCAAATGGGGCAGCAAATGCAATCTGCAATGTCTGGCGGTCAACAAGAACAGATGGAAGAAGATGTTGAAATGTTACGTCAAATTTTAGATAATTTGGTTGTTTTTTCTTTCCGTCAAGAAGATTTGATGGAAGATTTTAAAAGGACAGATTATGGAAATCCTGTTTTTGGAAAACGGTTAAATTCGCAAAACGATTTGAAGCAAAATTTCCAACATATTGACGATAGCTTATTTGCATTGTCTTTGCGGCAACCCATGATTAGCGAGGAAATAAATGAATCGCTAACAGAGGTACAGTACAATATTGATAAATCAATGGAGCGTCTTGCTGAAAACCAATTGAGCCAAGGGATAAGTAGCCAACAATATACAGTAACAGGAACCAATGAGCTCGCAAACATGTTGGCTAATATGCTTACGAGTATGCAAGATCAAATGAGCGCAAGCGGAAGTGGTAGCGGCGGAAAAGGTAAACCAAGCCCTGGAGAAGGTGGTGGCGGACAAGGATTCCAATTACCAGATATTATCGAGAAACAAAAGAGCCTAGGCGAGAAGATGAAGGAAGGAATGGGTCAAGGTGAAAAAGAAGGCAAAGAGGGTGAAGGCGGTGAAGAAGGTGAAGGAAAAGAAGGTCAAGGTGAAGGTGAAGGTGAAGGACAGGGTGAAGGCGAGGGTCAAGGCGAAGGAAATGGTAAAGGAGGAGAAAATGGTCGCAACGGTAAAGGAAGTGAAAACGGGGACGGAAAAGAAGGCAACGGCGAGAGCGAGAATAATGACGGTGAGCTCTTTGAGATTTACAAACAGCAACAACAGTTGCGCCAACAATTAGAAGATAAACTGAGCAAAGAAGGACTTGATGGAAAAGGGGGTGACCTATTAAAAAAAATGGAGGGTATTGAAGAGCAGTTGTTAGACAAGGGCTTTAATCAACGAACACTCGAAAAAATGCTAAATTTACAGTATGAATTATTGAAATTAGAGGAAGCAGATTTTGAGCAAGGACAAGACACAAAAAGAGAATCTCAAACTAACAGAAAGAACTTTAATAATACGATTAGAATGTCTCCAGATGACATAAAAAAATATTTTAATACTACTGAAATATTAAATCGTGAAGCGCTCCCGCTTCGACAGGAATATAAGAAAAAAGTACAAACTTATTTCAAGAAGGATAATGATTAGTTTCTATAGCGAAGAAATAGATTTTAAAATAGGAAATGAACCTAATGTAAAAAATTGGATCATAGATATTATTGAATCTGAAGGTTTTATACAAGGCGATATAGGTTACATTTTTTGTGATGATGATTTTCTACATAAAATGAATGTTGAATTTCTGGATCACGACACACTTACAGATATTATTAGTTTTGACTATTCTATGGGCAAACAAATCCATGGAGAAATTTACATAAGTATTGACCGTGTTAAAGAGAATGCTGAGGATTTCGATGTTATGTTTGTCGATGAGTTACATCGAGTAATTATTCATGGCATTTTACATTACTGCGGCTATAAAGATAAAACGACAGATGATGCTACTTTGATGAGGTCTAAAGAAAACGAAGCGCTATCAAAGAGAGACTTTGTCTAGTTTCTTGATATTCAAGTATTTAAATATTTAACTTATTGATTATAAGTTATTTAACTATCTTTGCCCCGCTTAAATCAAGCTTAGATTAATTGTTGAGCCTTTTCACATGAAACATTTTATAATAGTTGATGTTTCACAAATTGTTCCACGTGGAACAAAAATATAATTTCGAATATGTTTGAAAAAGAATATGATGTAATAGTAGTGGGTGGTGGCCATGCAGGTTCTGAAGCGGCAGCGGCAGCTGCCAATATGGGCTCCAAAACCCTTTTGATTACAATGAATCTGCAAAACATTGCTCAAATGTCTTGTAATCCTGCTATGGGTGGAATTGCAAAAGGCCAAATCGTACGTGAAATTGATGCATTAGGAGGGTACAGCGGAATTGTAAGCGACAAAAGCGCGATTCAATTTAAGATGCTTAACAAGTCCAAGGGTCCCGCAATGTGGAGTCCAAGGGTACAAAGCGACCGTATGCGTTTTGCTGAAGAATGGAGAATGATGTTGGAACAAACGAAAAATTTGGATTTTTATCAAGAAATGGTCTCTGGAATTCTAACAGAGGGAGATAAAATTGTTGGCGTAAAAACATCTTTGGGTCTCGAGGTTAAAGGCAAAACAGTTATACTTACCAACGGAACATTTTTAAATGGATTAATTCATATTGGCGAAAAGCAATTTGGCGGAGGCCGTGCTGGCGAAAGAGCCGCTCATGGAATTACTCAAGAGCTCGTCGATTTAGGTTTTGAATCTGGTAGAATGAAAACCGGAACACCTCCGCGAGTGGATGGAAGGTCTTTGGATTTTTCAAAAATGATTGTCCAACCTGGCGATGAACATCCTGAGAAGTTTTCTTATTTGAAATCAACAAAGCCTCTTAAAGAACAACGGGATTGTCATATGAGCCACACAAGCCAAGAGGTGCATGACATGCTCAAAGAGGGTTTTGATAGGTCTCCAATGTTCAATGGTTCTATACAGAGTATTGGACCTCGTTACTGTCCTTCTATTGAAGATAAAATAAACCGTTTTGCAGACAAAAGCAGTCACCAATTATTTGTTGAGCCGGAGGGCTGGAATACGGTTGAATATTATATCAACGGATTTTCTACGTCGTTGCCAGAGGATATTCAATTCAAAGCGTTACGGAAGGTAAAAGGCTTCGAAAATGTTAAGTTTTTTAGACCCGGATATGCAATTGAGTATGACTATTTTCCGCCAACACAATTGAAGCACACATTAGAGACAAAATTGGTGTCGGGTTTATTTTTTGCCGGTCAGATTAATGGAACTACTGGATACGAAGAAGCTGCTTCTCAAGGATTGATGGCGGGAATTAATGCGCATTTAAAAGTAAAAGAAGAAGAAGCTTTTATTCTGAATCGTAACGAGGCATATATCGGTGTTTTGATTGATGACTTAATTACAAAAGGTACAGAAGAGCCTTATAGAATGTTTACATCGAGAGCGGAATATAGAACCCTATTAAGACAAGACAATGCCGATTTTAGACTTACGCCTATGGGACATAAAATAGGGTTGGCTTCAGATGAGCGACTTCGTTTGATGGAAGACAAAAAGGAAAAGAGCGATGCTTTTGTTCAGTTTTTTAAAGACACTAGCGTAATTCCGGAAGTAATAAACCCTATTTTGGAACGAAATAATTCTGCTTTAGTTTCACAAAGTGATAAGCTTTTTAAATCTTTTTCTAGACCAAATATTTCTATGGACGATATGCTTGATGTTGAAGATGTTTCTGTTTTTGTCAGAGAAAATGAACTTAATCATGAAGTGCTACAGCAAACAGAAGTTCAGGTTAAATATGCCGGATATATAGCCAAAGAAAAAAATAATGCTGATAAGCTAAACAGGTTAGAAGGAATTAGAATCCCGGAGAATTTTGATTACACAAAGCTAAAATCCCTGTCATTCGAAGCAAGAGAGAAGTTGAGCGCAATTAGACCCGTGTCATTATCACAGGCCTCTCGTATTAGTGGTGTTTCACCAAACGATATTTCTGTCATGCTTGTATTCATGGGACGTTAGCGATTTGTTTCACGTGGAACACTTCACTATTTAATTTAACAGATTCTATCCTTAAAACGCTATAAAAAGTTAAACAGGTTCTGTTTCAGAAATTTTTAAATTAAAGATATATTCTCTTTCAAACGCACCAATAAAATTTTTTTCAAAACTAGTGGATTCTAAAAACAAAATTGTTTACTTAAAAACAAAAGACTATTTCAAATCTGGAGAATCTTTTGATTTGTTATTTGATAAAGAGCGTAATATGTTGGTCACATTTCCGCAGCCTTCAAATGATAAAATTGGATTTTATTATGATAGCGACGAATATATTTCACATACAGATAGCAAGCGAGGGATTATGCCGTTTTTATACCAAAAAGTGAAAAGGCATTCGCTTCAAAATAAATTAGCCCTCATAAATTCAATGGTTAGTTCCAAAGGACGCCTTTTGGATGTTGGAGCAGGAACTGGAGATTTTTGTATTGCTGCGTCTAAAGAAGGTTGGAAAGTTCAAGGAGTAGAACCCAATGATAATGCAAGAGTAGTCGCCCGTGAAAAAGGAGTACAACTTACAAGTTCGATGGCAGATTATAAAAATCAATTTTTCGATGTAATTACTTTGTGGCATGTATTAGAACATTTGCCAAATCTAGAAGAACAAATCCAAGAGTTAAAAAACTTATTAAACCCAAATGGAGCTTTAATTGTCGCTGTCCCAAATTATAGATCTTTTGATGCAAAATATTATAAAGAATACTGGGCAGCATTTGATGTTCCAAGACATCTTTGGCATTTTTCTCAAAAAAGCATGAAATTACTTTTCGGTGATTTTTTCAAACTTGAAAAGACGAAACCAATGATTTTTGATTCCTTTTATGTTAGTCTTCTTTCTGAGAAATACAAATCTGGAAATTCTTTTTCAATAAAAGCACTTTTGATAGGTTTATGGTCAAATATTAAAGCGATTTCTTCAAAAGAGTATTCTTCCCTTATTTATTGTTTTAGAAAAACCAAATAAGCTCAAATAAAGACTGTATTTGGGACTTGCCGTACGATGTGACGGCTAAGGTCTTAAAAAACCCAAAAATCGTTTAAACCGCTTAATTTTAATCGAAAACTAATAGAAAAAAACAATAGCTTTTGTGGTCTGTAATAAGCATTTGTTATATTATTGTTTAGCGTGAATAAGACGAGTTAATTTAATCGATACATCTGTAAAAATAATTTTAGCATTTCCGTTTCTTTCAATATGATAAGAAGCATCATCAAGTGCTTTTTGAATTTCGTAAATATTGTTTTGGTGGATGAACGGAGCAAATTTCTCAATCGAAAAACCAGTGTTTTCAGCTTCAAAAAAAAGTAGACTATCAGCCTTGTAGTTTTTCAATAAAGCTTGCCTAAAAGTTTCGCTACAATAGGAAAGGAAATTTTTTTGAGTTTCTCTTCCTTCTTTAGCTAACTCTTCACTCCATTGAATTAAACCCCTAATTGCTGTTTTATTCCCTTTTGCCTTAAAAGCAGTTCTCACCCATGAAACAAACCATTTTTCAAAAATTAAATCGTTACCATCTTCAGCCAAAAGACGCAAAGCATTGTTATAGTCACCATTGGATTGTTTGCTGATTTTCAACGCTTTATTTTTATCTATATTTTTATTTTCAAATAGCGAGTTGGCAATTTGTTCTTCAGATAATAGTGGGAATTGCAATTTTTGGCACCTTGACCTAATCGTTCCAATAATTTGTTCTTCGCTTTCAGCAAGTAATAACAGGACTGTTTTTTCGGGCGGTTCTTCTACGAGCTTTAAAATTTTATTTGAATACTCAGTATTCATTCTATCTGCCATCCATACAATTATAATCTTATGACCGCCTTCATAGGCCTTTAGAGATAATGTTTTTAGCATTTCTTTTGCTTCATCAACCTTGATACTCCCTTGCTTTTTCTCTATACCAATCGCTTCATGCCATTGATATAGGGAGTTGTAAGGATTTTCGGCAACAAAACTTCGCCATTCTTGAAGAAAATTACTAGAAACAGCATTCTTTTTAACAGCATCTGTGGTACTAACGGGATAGACAAAATGTAAATCTGGATGTGCAAGCTGCTGCACTTTATTTTTACAAGAAGTATACGCAGTAGAATTTATTTCGTGATTGCTGCATAAAATAGCTTGAGAATATGCTATCGCCATAGGCAATATACCACTTCCTGTATTGCCAATAAACAATTGGGCATGGGGTATTCTCCCATTATCAATACTTTTTAAAAGGTGATTTTTTAAGTGATTTTGTCCTACAACCTGCGTAAAATCCATCCGCAAATTTACTTAAATAAGCGCAAAGCACAACTCATTTTAATAGCACCTTCAAAGCGGTTAAAAACTGTATATTTGCTTTAAAATTTTCACAATGAAAACAGTAAACGACTTTAATTTTTCAGGCAAAAAAGCTTTAATCCGAGTAGATTTCAATGTTCCTCTCGATGACCAATTTCAAGTGACAGATGCCACTAGAATAGAAGCTGCAAAGCCAACAATAGTAAAAATTCTTGAAGACGGAGGTAGTTGTGTGCTAATGTCGCATTTGGGTCGTCCTAAGAACAAAGAAGCCGAGTTTTCACTTCAGCATATCATTGAAACAGCTTCATCAATTTTAGGAATTAACGTTAAATTTGTGAGTGATTGTATTGGCGAAACTGCTGAAAATGCTGTTGCAGATTTAAAACCAGGAGAGGTTTTATTATTAGAAAACCTAAGATATTACGAAGAAGAAACTAAAGGAGATAGAGGATTTGCAGAAAAGCTGTCAAAACTGGGTGATATTTACGTAAACGACGCTTTTGGTACCGCTCATAGAGCCCATGCCTCAACAGCAATAATTGCTAAATTTTTTCCGAATAATAAATGTTTTGGACTTTTAATGGCTTCGGAAATTTTAAACTTAAAAAAAGTTTTAGAAGAACCTCAAAAACCCTTAACCGCAATCATTGGTGGCGCAAAAGTGTCTTCAAAAATTACAGTTATTGAAAATATACTTGATAAAGTAGACCATTTGATAATTGGCGGCGGAATGGCATTTACATTTATAAAAGCCCAAGGAGGATCTATTGGAAATTCACTCGTAGAAGAGGACAAACAAGAGTTAGCCTTAGAAATTTTAGCACTTGCCAAAGAAAAAGGTGTGGAAGTGCATTTACCAGTTGACGCTGTCGTTGCTAATAGTTTTTCTGAATTTGCCAGTACAGAAGAAAGTCCCATTGATAATATTGCCGAAGGCTGGATGGGACTCGATGTAGGATCAAAAACCAATGAAAATTTTGCGGCTGTAATTCACAATTCAAAAACTATTTTGTGGAATGGTCCTGTGGGGGTTTTTGAAATGGAACCCTTTGCAAAAGGGACAATTTCTTTAGGAAACGCAATTGCAGAAGCTACTAAAAACGGTGCGTTTTCACTTGTGGGTGGTGGAGATTCGGTTGCTGCGGTAAAGCAATTTAATCTAGGCAATAAAGTGAGTTACGTTTCTACGGGAGGTGGCGCTATGCTTGAAATGCTTGAAGGAAAAACGTTACCAGGCATCGCTGCGATTTTAGAATAAAATGAACAAAACCTTTATTTTTTTATCTTTAAAGACTTTTGCTTCTGAAATTTCGTTGAAATGTCTATGAATAAATTACTTTACATATTTGTCTTGCTCTTTTCGGTTACGGCCATTGGGCAGAATGATTCTATTCCAAGTTCAGAAACACCCAAAGGTATAATTAAGGAAGAGGGTTTAAAAGGACCTAAAATTTCCGAAGAGAAAAACACTCAACGTATCCCAAAACTAGACTCGTTACGCCCCGTAAAAATACAAATTGTCGACACCATAAAAGTTCAGGGAATGAGCGGTGATTTACCAATGACAGCTGTTTCGACAAGAGTGAAAGATACGATGCTTTTCTTGTTAGAAGATTTGTCGAAAGCACGCAGATTAGATAGTTTGTGGCTCAAGGAATTATATACATCAAATCATTTTGAGGACATGTACGGGAGCATTACAAACATGACGTATGAGCCAATAGAATATGTCGAGTTGCCCACCGAAGTGCTCAAAACAAGACTTGCCGAACTTAACGCTAGAACGCCTTTTAATGTGGAGTATAATCCTTCTTTGGAAAGCGTTATCAAAAACTACCTTAAAAATCGTCGCAAAAGCATGGGTAGATTAATGGGGATGGCGGATTATTATTTTCCTATGTTTGAGGAGGCGCTTGACAAATATAATTTGCCTTTAGAGCTTAAATATCTTGCCATTGTAGAGAGTGCTTTACGCCCAACAGCAGAGTCTAGAGTTGGCGCGACGGGGCTTTGGCAGTTTATGTATGGTACGGGAAAAATGTTTGGTCTCGATGTAAATAGTTATGTGGACGAACGAAGTGATCCCCTTAAAGCAACCGAAGCTGCATGTCAATATCTTGAAATGCTATACGCGAGTTTGGGAGATTGGGATTTGGCCTTAGCGGCTTACAATTCGGGGCCCGGAAACGTTTCAAAAGCAATTAGAAGATCTGGTGGTTATACAAATTACTGGAATATTAGACCCCATCTTCCACGTGAAACGGCAGGTTATTTACCAGCTTTTCTGGCTACAATGTATATTTTTGAGTATGCAAAAGAGCACGGTTTTAAAAGTGAAGGGCCACGAATTCCTTACATAGCGACAGATACAATTCATGTAAAAAAACAAATTTCTTTAGAGCAAATTGCGACGGTAACCTCTATGGATTTAGCAGAATTAGAGTTTTTAAATCCTTCTTACAAATTGGGCATTATTCCTATTGTCAAAGACGAAGTGTACACGTTGAGATTGCCTGTTGATATTATTGGAAAATTTGTTCAAAATGAAGATGCTATTTACGCATACGCTCAAGCTGAATTCGATAAAAGAGAAAAGCCATTGCGAGAAGTTGTCAATGAAGAAAGTAAGATAAGGTATCGTGTAAGAAGTGGTGATTTTCTCGGAAAAATAGCCAATCGCTATGGCGTAAAAGTGAGTGATATAAAACGATGGAATGGTTTAAGAAACAATAACCTAAGAATTGGACAACGATTAACCATTCATCCTCGCAAGTCATTACCAAAAAAAGAGGTGGAGAAAGAAAGGAATGTTACCAAAAACTTAAACGTAAATACTTATACTGTAAAAAACGGAGACTCTTTGTGGTCAATTTCTCAAAAATTTCCTGGAGTTACAGTTGATAAAATTAAAAAGTGGAATGATATTAGCGGCAACAAATTAAAGGTAGGGATGACCCTTAAAATTTTATAGACATATTTATGAAAACAATTTATTTTGCAATAGCCGCATTAGTTTTATTTGCATCCTGCGACGGAGGGAGTGAAAAAAAATACAAGCAGGAGTCTTTAGGAAATATTAATACACTTCAAGTAATCATGACAAATGCACTGTGGCAAGACAGTGTGGGTGAAGAAGTACGCAAACGCTTTGCATCGCCGGCTTATGGGCTTCCACAAGATGAACCCATTTTTTCAATGAATCAAATGCCACCAGAGACATACACTGGCTTTGCAAGAAAATACCGTCTCTTTTTACACGTAACAATTGCAGATAAAGACACAGTGGCTATTAGAAAAAATCCTTATGCAAAACCGCAGATAGGAGCATTTATAACTTCCACAACTCCTGAAGGACTCATCAAGCTTATCGAATCAAATTACGAAAGCATCATCAAAGCATACCAATCAGCCGAAATAAAAGAAAGACAACGCCGCACTAGCATTTCTATGCGCAACACAGACTCTTTGAAAAACGACTTAGGGATTAAACTAGAAATCCCTTCTGCGTATAAGATTTCAAAAGCAGAGAAAGACTTTTACTGGATGCAAAAAAAATTAAAACACGGTACTACAAACGTTATTGTTTATGAAGTCCCGTTGTCTCAAATACCCAACGACAGCACAACAATTGGAGCCATTATAAAGATGAGGGATTCCATTGGTATCAATAAAATGCCCGTAGAAGATGATGGACAATTTATTACTGAAGAAGCCTATGCACCTTACCTCTTTGAGAGTGAAATTGACGGCAAGTTTGCTTGGGAAACTAAAGGTACTTGGGAGGTAAAAGGCCGCTACATGGCAGGGCCGTTTGTAAATTTTGCCATCCGTGATGAAAAGAATAACCGCTATATCGTCATTGAAGGATTTACGCATGCACCTTCTGTTGCCAAACGTGATTTACAATTTGAATTAGAATCAATTCTACGCTCTGCGAAGATTGATTGACATTTAAATTTCTTCGGAAATGTGTATTAATTGAATTATTATTTCAATTTAAAACATTAGTGAATAAAATTAAAATATGCCCTGAAACAAAAATTGTTTCAGGGCTTTTATATTTCCGATGAAATTTACACCGAATACACTACAACCCTTAAAAACGTTAACATAACACCTGTTTTTACGTTAAACATCTTTTAAATAGAATTATAATTTTGGTGAATGCATATTTCAGGATTAACTTTAATTTTAAACAAATAATTAAAACGAAAAATGGGATATATAAAAACAAGCTCCAAAGAAAATTCAAATGCAATTAATCTTTATTATGAGGATTATGGAAAAGGTCAACCGGTGATTTTAATTCATGGTTGGCCTTTGAGCAGTGCCATGTGGGAACAACAAAAATGGGCCATCGTTGAAGCAGGCTTTAGATGTATTGCGTATGACAGAAGAGGCTTTGGAAAAAGTGATTTCCCTTGGAGTGGGTATGATTATGATACGATGTCAAAAGATCTAAACGATATTATTGAAACATTAGATTTAAAAGATGTGGTGCTCGTAGGATTCTCAATGGGCGGAGGCGAGTTAGGAAGATACGTTGGCAACTATGGAACAAAAAACATTTCGAAACTAGTGTTTTTAAGCTCTATTGCGCCATTTATGATGAAAACAGGCAACAACCCAGACGGTGTGCCAGAAAAAGTTTTTGAAGGCTTTAAAGACGAGCTAGAAAAGGATAGAGTTGATTTCCTAAAAGGATTTGGAAAAAACTTTGTCAATTATGACGAAAACAAAGATAAAATTAGTGAAGCGCAGTTACACTATTCTTGGAATGTAGCAGCAAATGCCTCTCCAAAAGGAACAATTGATTGTGTAAACGCTTTCGGAAAAACAGATTTACGAGAGGACATAAAAAAAATTGATGTACCAACATTGTTTATCCACGGAGATGCGGACAATGTAGTTCCAATGAAGCCAACTGCAGAGCAAGGACATAAAATGGTAAAGAACAGCAAGCTTCATGTAATTAAAGGAGCGCCTCACGGGTGTGTATTAACTCACAAAGATGAGGTGAATGAAACTTTAATTAAATTTTTAAAAGGATAATTTAAAATTTTTTTGAAACTAAAAACCCCTAAAACACATAGTGTTTTAGGGGTTTTTGTACTTTCAGTAACCCGTTTCTTAGCTTTTGCCGCTAAATAAAAAATTTATTTTTCTACTTTCTTATCGTCATCTTCTTTCGAAGCGTCTTTGAATTCTTTGATGCCGCTTCCTAGTCCTTTCATTAATTCGGGGATTTTTTTACCTCCAAATAATAATAAAATAACCAATACGATAATCCCAATTTGCCACGGGCCTACCATTCCTAAGTATATTGTTAAATATTCCATGATATTAAATTTATAGCGCAAAGGTAACAAGAAATCCTAACATAATGCGTTTTCAATAAGCAATTGCAACTGCTCATTGCAGTTTGTTTTATATTTGTGAAGTGAACACAAGAAACTAATGGAGCCTAAAGAAAAACGAACCAAAAAAATAAGGAAAAAGCTACTGCACAAGTATCGCTTGGTTGTTCTCAATGAGGAAACGTTTGAAGAGCGTTTTTCTTTTAAGCTTAACAGGCTCAATGTGTTTGTTTTTAGTATAATTTCGGCAGTTTTGTTAATTGCAATTACTACATTTATCATTGCCTTTACGCCATTGAGAGAGTACATCCCTGGTTATTCATCAACAGCATTAAAGAAAAAAGCGACTGAACTTACTTACAAAACAGATTCGCTAAAACAAGTCATTGAAATCAACGAACAATATTTGTCATCTATTCGAAAAGTATTGAGCGGAGATATTAAAACCGTCAATTTCAATAAGGATTCCGTTATCGAGGCGGCAAAAATTGATATTTCAGAAATCAATCTTTCCGCTTCAAAAGAAGACTCTATTTTAAGAGAAAAAGTAGCTCAAGAAGACAAATACAATCCGTTATTGAGTGCTTCGGAAATTGGACTCGTTTTTTTCGCTCCCGTTAAAGGAACTATTTCTGAGCCATACAATCCAAAAGCAAAACACCTTGCCGTTGATGTCGTTACCGTCAAAGATTCTCCCGTAAAAGCGGCAGCAGACGGCACCGTTATTTTCGCTGGATGGACTGCAAATACAGGGAACGTCATTATTTTAGAACATTCTAACAACACAATAACGGTATATAAACATAACGCGTCTTTAAATAAAAGTCAAGGCGAATTGGTTAAAGGCGGAGAAGTAATCGCCGTTGTTGGAAATACAGGCGAATTGACCACAGGCCCACATTTACATTTTGAAATTTGGCGAGAAGGATACCCCGTTGACCCAAGAGATTTTATCGATTTTGATTAATATAAAATCGAGAAGCTATTAACAATAACGAAATAAACCATCAACCACCACGTGTCACTAAAATCCATAGGAGCTAAAATATTTGCAAAAGTTATTGTCTCAAAGATGCGTGCTTGGTCTGAAAATCCTGTGGCTACGCAGGAAAAGGTTTTTCACAATTTGATTAAGGAAGGACGTAAAACACGCTTCGGAAATGATCATAATTTCAACCAGATTGATACACCCCAAGATTTTGCTAAGCACGTGCCTATAAGAGATTACGAAGCACTCAAAAATTATGTGGATGCAATGGTCGCTGGAGAACCAGACATTTTATGGCCTGGGAAACCCCTTTATTTTGCAAAGACTTCGGGAACGACCTCTGGCGCAAAGTATATTCCCTTGACAAAGGATTCTATGCCTTCGCATATCAAAGCTGCTCGAAATGCCATTCTTTGTTATATTCATGAAACTGGAGACGCATCATTTGTAGATGGAAAAATGATTTTTTTACAAGGGAGTCCAGAAATGACTCAAAAAAATGGAATAGGTTTGGGAAGACTTTCGGGAATTGTCGCGCATTACGTGCCGAGTTACCTTCAAAAAAATCGATTGCCCTCTTGGGAAACCAACTGTATTGATGACTGGGAACAAAAAGTAGATGCCATTGTAAAAGAGACGAAAGACGAAAACATGACCGTCATTAGTGGGATTCCCCCTTGGGTACAGATGTATTTTGAGCGGTTGCAAGAAGAGACAGGAGAGAAAGTGGGCGACCTTTTCAAAAATTTTAATCTGTTTATTTATGGAGGTGTAAACTTTGAGCCCTATCGAGCAAAATTCGAAAAGCTGATAGGCCGAAAAGTACCAAGTATTGAACTCTTTCCTGCGAGTGAAGGTTTTTTTGCATTTCAAGACTCACAAACGGAAAAGGGAATGTTACTGCAACTAAATAGCGGAATATTTTATGAATTCATCGAAGCAGAGGCCTTTTTTGAACCCGACCCAAAACGTTTTACAATTGGAGACGTAAAGCTTGACACAAATTATGTAATGATTATTTCGTCAAACGCGGGACTTTGGGGATATAATTTGGGAGATACTGTAATGTTTACCTCTTTAAAACCTTATAGAGTTACCGTTTCGGGGAGGATTAAACATTTTATTTCGGCATTTGGTGAACACGTGATTGGTAAAGAAGTAGAGCAAGCCATGAACGAGGCAATGGCCAAACATAATTTCAGTATTACTGAATTTACAGTAGCCCCGATGACAGATGTGCCCGACGGAACATTAGCATATCACGAATGGTTGGTTGAGTTTGAATCGCTTCCAAATGAAATGGATTCAATTATAAAAACTATTGATGCATCGCTTCAAGCACAAAATAGCTACTATAAAGATTTAATAGACGGCAATATGTTGCAACCGCTTAAAATTTCGGCTTTGCCTAAAGATAGTTTTCAAAAATATATGAAGTCGCAAGGAAAATTGGGCGGTCAAAACAAAGTGCCAAGGTTATCTAATGACCGTAAAATTGCTGACGGGCTTTTGGCCCAAAGTTAATTTTAGTAAAATTTTTTTAAAATTTAGCAATTAAAAAGAGTCAATCACAAAACGTCAACCAAAAATGTATCTTTGCACGAGATGACAAAATTAAAAGCACATACAAGGTCTCGCGCACAAGAAAGCACAGGTGCCATTGAGCGATTATACATCACGATGCGTCACTTGTTCAATCGTGGTTTTTATAAGCCAATGGGTGTGTCTGGCGAGTCTTTACGTGATTCTTTGTTGATTTTACGACCGGAAATTTATGGTTCCATTTCCGAAGAAAAGATAGAGCTTCAGGGATTACTTTACGTAATTGATAGATTACCAGACAGCATTGAAGAATGCAGCTATATCAATTTAACAAGTGACGAAGGGTATAAAAACTCACATTTTAAGCCGATTATTCCGCCAAAACGTCGTCGCAATTGCTATCGCATAGACGATGAGCAAATGAATATAGAAGTGACCCGAGGAAGGTCTGAAATCTATGATATATTAACGCATTTGACCTTTTTATACATAGAGTCGCATAAAATTATGAAGCAAGTGCTCATTGATGAGAGCGGTGCTGTTATTCGTGATTGGAAAAAACTAGAAGTTGCTGTCGCCAAAAAGGAAAACCTAACCCAAGAAGAAAAAGAAATTGCATTAACGCACACAGCAAATTTTCTCGGCCGCACTTTTGAAGAAGTAAATAGTGTTTACAACGCCTTTGCAACAAGCACGAATGCGGATAGATTCCTCAATATTATTTATTACTTAGGAAAACTTGCTATTGAGGAGGTTATCAATGATAATAAACGCATTATAACATTTAGCCCAGTGCTTAGAGAGCGATTGGGTCATCATATTCATGGAGAGAAATGGGCCTTGAATATAAAACAAACGCTTGATAACAAAGGGTTGGTTGGTAGACCGCTTCACATTATTAGTGCCAATATGCATAGTGTAATGAATTCTTTATATGCAGAAAAAGCACTTCCTGCGGAAGCTAAAAAAGGCAGCTTAATGAGTTTATACGAGTTATTGAGTAGTCATGGCAGCACTAAGCAACGGGAAAAAACAATGAAAGTAGCCCTTGCCGAAGGCATGACTTATATTGAAGATACAAGCGGCACGAATATTAATGTGCAAATATTTGATACAGCAAAGCTGAAGAAAATGCCCTTTGGCCTCGAAGAAAAAGAACTTCCCGAAGCTGAGAAACCAGTTATAATTGTAATGGATTATGCATTTGGGGAGCAAGCCTATGAAACGATGGATGAACTGCTCAAGCCCTATGTTAAAGATGGCAGCACACATTTTTTAAATGTTGTTTCTATTGGAATCATGGGAAAAGCGGGCATTCTTGACGGCGGAAAAGGAGATATAATGATACCGAGTGCTCACGTTTTTGAGGGCACTGCGGATAACTACCCTTTTAAAAACAAACTAAAGAAGAGTCATTTTGCCAACGATGATGTAAAAGTGTGCACTGGCTCAATGATTAGTGTGCTTGGAACATCGCTCCAGAACAGGGATGTTTTGCGTTTCTTTTTTAACAGCACTTGGAATGTAATCGGGTTAGAAATGGAAGGGGCACATTATCAAAAAGCGATACAAGCAGCTTCAAAAATAAGAGGTAGTATTGCAAAAAAAGTGAAGGTAATGTATGCCTATTATGCAAGCGATAATCCATTAGAGACAGGTAGCACTTTAGCTTCTGGAGGTTTAGGTACAACAGGAGTAAAACCAACGTATTTAATCACAGAAAAAATGTTAAAATTGATTTTAGGGTAAGCTAAAAATATATTTTGGAAAACAGTAAAGCATTGATAAATGGGGGTGTAGGCTTAAAAGGGTCAAATAATGTTTCTAAAAATTTTAGAGGATACCCAGGATGAGGATTTTTTTAAACTAGAGTGATTTTAGTTAAATTTTGAAAAATTCAAGAGTTTTTGAAATAGATTACGGGACAACTTTTTGCTTTTTTAAACTTGTAATATTTTTGCAATAAAGTGAAATAATTAACATAAAAAACGATTCTAGGAATTAGGAAAAACCACGCAACCTTAGGCATTGATTGGTATCTTGAAGAAAGTGAGATGATTATTTTAGAAAAAAATAGAGAGTTACCTTCATTTAGAGAGGTGGTTAATAAATAATTTAGTTAAGAAGAGAGAAGGAAACTTGTTTATGAAGAAAAAGAATTTAATCATTTTTGGAACACGTCCAGAAGCCATAAAAATGGCACCATTAGTCAAAGCATTTAAAAAAGAGTCTTCTTTTGAAACGTATGTTTGCGTAACTGCACAACACAGAGAAATGCTTGATCAAGTTTTAGAATTTTATGACATTATTCCAGATTATGATTTGGATTTAATGAAGCCAAATCAGAATCTGTATAGCCTGACCGCAGATATTATATTGAATTTAAAACCTGTTCTAGAAGAAGTAAAACCGGACTATGTTTTTGTTCATGGTGATACTACTACTTCTACGGCTTCGGGAATAGCCGCTTTTTATAGTGGTGCGAAAGTGTGTCATGTGGAAGCAGGCTTACGAACCCACAATAGACAATATCCATTTCCAGAGGAATTCAACCGCCAGTTAACAGGGAAAATTGCAGATTATCATTTTGCACCTACTTCCCTCTCAAAAGAGAATTTATTAAAGGAAAACGTTTCCGAAGAAAATATTCTTGTTACTGGGAACACGGTGATTGATGCATTACTCTTTGGAATTGAAAAAGTGAATTCAAGTGAGTTTGAAGATGCTGAAATTAAGATGCTCAATGAAACATTAGATTTTAGTAAAAAAATACTTTTGGTCACAGGACATAGACGTGAGAATCATGGCGAAGGATTGTTAAACATCTGCACTGCTTTGAAAGAAATTTCAGAAAAAAACCCAGATACACAAATTGTATATCCTGTACATTTAAACCCTAATGTAAAAGGACCTGTGCACGAATTATTGGGTAATGAAAAGAATATCAAGTTGATTGCGCCGTTAGCATATCCAGCATTTATTTGGTTAATGGAAAAATGCCATAGTATTATTACCGATAGTGGTGGGATTCAAGAGGAAGCACCCAGTTTAGGAAAACCTGTGCTAGTCACTAGAACCACAACAGAGCGTCCTGAGGCCGTAGCAGAAGGCACTGTAATTCTTGTAGGTACAGATAAAGACAAGATTGTCGAGTACACTAATAAATTATTATCAAATAACGAACAATATAATGCGATGAGCAAGTTACATAATCCGTATGGAGATGGAAAAGCCGCTCAAAAAATTGTTACATATATCAAATCATTAAAACATGATGCATAAACCTAGCGTTGTGATGATGGGACTTGGCTACATAGGCCTTCCCACTGCAGCACTTATCGCCAGTAAGGGATTAAAGGTCACTGGGGTTGATATTCATAAAAAAGTCGTGGATACCATCAATCAAGGTAAAATACATATTGTGGAACCAGATCTTGACGGTCTTGTTCACCATGTGGTAAAAAAACAGTTATTAAAAGCAACATTGGCACCAGTTGCAGCTGATGTATACCTTATTGCAGTACCCACGCCTTTTAAAGAGAATAATATACCCGATATTAGTTTTGTAGCTTCGGCTGTTGAGAAAATAATTCCGGTACTTGAAAAAGGCGCATTGGTTATTCTGGAATCTACAAGCCCCGTGGGTACTACACGGAAAATGGAACAACTTATTTATAGTAAACGACCCGAATTGGAAGGAGCTATTTATTTGGCCTATTGCCCAGAGCGCGTTTTACCAGGTAATATTATTCATGAACTGAAAAATAATGACCGTGCGATTGGAGGAATCAGTCCAATTTCGACCGATAAAGCAATTGAATTTTATTCCCATTTTGTAGAAGGTGAATTGCACCCTACAAATGCTAAAACTGCCGAAATGGTAAAATTGGTTGAAAACGCCTCTCGAGACAACCAAATTGCCTTTGCGAATGAGCTTTCTATTATTTGTGACAAAGCAAATATAAATGTTTGGGATATGATTGCACTTGCAAACAAACATCCTCGTGTAAATATTTTAAATCCCGGTACCGGAGTCGGTGGCCATTGTATTGCTGTAGACCCTTGGTTTATTGTCGCAGAATTTCCAGAGGAAAGCGGCTTAATCCGCAAGTCTAGAGAGACCAATAACTATAAAACAGAATGGGTTCTTGAAAAAGTAAAAAACAAGGCACTCGCATTTAAATTAGAGCATAAGAGAGATGCAAAAATAGCATGTATGGGGCTAGCCTTTAAACCCGATATTGATGATTTGAGAGAATCTCCTGCGTTGTACGTAACAGAGCAACTTGAAAAAGAGGGATTCGATATTTTAAAGGTAGAACCTAACCTAGAAAATGATGGCACCCATGTTTTGACAGCAACAGATAAAGCGATTACCCAAGCAGATTTTTTAGTTTTTTTAGTAGCACATACAGATTTTAAGAACATAACCATACCAGCAAACACGCCGTATATGGACTTTTGCGGAGTTCGGAATAAAAAGTAAATGGAATAATTGTATAGAAAACAATGTTGATCACCCTGGCTCACCATCAATAAAATTATATAAAAATGCTTCGGAAATATATCAGGATTACTATTATAATTTCCAACCGCAATTGACAAATATAAATATTGAATGTGAAAATCATTATACTACATTTGCGCAACGTCCAGAATATAGTGTTGTGGATTGTAGGAAGATAATCAACACTTTTAGTATAAAGAGATTGGGTTGAAAATAAAGTTTAGAAATAACAATTGATTTAAAATAATAAATTAGGTATTTATGGCACATCAACAGAATGATGAGATTGATTTAGGGTTTTTGTTAGACAAAATCAATGGAGTATTTAGAAATTTAGCAATCGGTATTTATAATACTATCCAATATATTTTCAAATATTGGTATTTAATTTTAGGATTGTTGATTCTAGGAATTGCTCTTGGATATTTTGTCGAAAAGGATATTAGGCCCTCAAAAAAGGCCAATATAGTTTTAAGAACCAATTTTAATTCTACAGAATATGCGTATAATGCGCTAGAGGCTCTTTTAATGAAATCAAAATCTAAGGACACTGCATTTTTAAAAGAATATGGTTTTTATATTGATGAAATAGGAGATATCGTTATAAAACCTATAATTAGTTTTGAAGAAATCACGTCAAGATATGATCCAGATGATAGAATATTAGAGTCCGTTTTGCGTAATGTCGAGTTTAAAGACGACGAAATGGTATCTGAATCTTTTTTAAGCAATTATAAAAACCACGAGGTTGAAATAATGTTAGCACCATCTAGCTCAGAAAAAACAGTCGATAAAATCATTACTTATTTAAATGCGAACAGCAAGATTAAACAACTGAGCGCTAAGGGCAAAGAAGAGCTAATTAACAATATTGCAAGGCACGAATTTTCTCTTAAACAAATAGACTCTACCATTTCTAATTATAATGATAAGATTATTCTTGCCTCTTCAAACGAGAGAATGGTAGTTGTAGACAAAAACTTTAACTACAACAGTGTTTTAATAGTAAAGCAAGATATTCAAAAAGTTTTGACCAAACTTAAAGAAGACTTAGTATATGCTGATAATGCGATTGTACTAGTAAGTAACAACATTGTTTCCCAAGAAAAGAGACCGCTGTATGTCAAGAAATTTATAATATATCCTATTCTTTTTATTTTCCTATTCTTGTTAGCGTCTTGGATTTTAAAAAAATATGCACGCATAGGAGAACTTGCTAAGTCTAAGAACTAGTTTTATTTGAAAAACTAAAGAATCTTAATGTTTATGACAAGGTATTTATTTTTTTTTCTTTTTTCTATCGCAAATAGCTTTTCGCAAAGGTATTTTATCGAAAACTTTAATTATAAAAGCTTTGCTGAAATTGACAGTTTAAATCAAGCTGAATCTAAAAATGCAATATGGACTACGAAACATGCAGCTAGGGTTATTGATATTAACCAAAACAAAAAAATAGATAGTGAGGAAATTTTTAAAAACACTACCATTGTAAAGGATCCTTTTAGAAAGGGCAACAAAGTTTTAAGAATTGAACTTAATAAGGTAGCCCCTAAGTTTTTTTCAAAATATGCTTGTGACGATAGTAACGTTCAAAATGAATTTTCTGATGAAAAACTAAATGAACTATTCAGTCCAAGCAAGAATCTTTACTGCGTTGGTTGCAAGAAAAGCCCTCTAGGTATTTATAGATATGAATGGCTTACCCATATGACACGAAATGAAATTGCAACTAAAGGACCAGAAAAAAAATTATTTAAAACAAAGAAACATCAATGGTTTGGTGTCGAAATACTTATTGACGAGTTATATGAACTTGATAATTTAGAAAACGAAGAAATTATAACACAGTTTTATAATGTTAATGAAACTTCACTTCACCCCATTTTATCTTTAAGAATAGTAGATAAGAAATATTGGATGTACATCTATCGAGTTGAGAGCAAAACTCCCGAGCGTATATATTTAGCAAATGTCGAAAAAAATAAATGGGTGTCATGGAAATACCATTTTAGGATTTCTAAAAACCCTAAAAAAAGCATCATAGAAATTTGGAAAGACAATTTACTAGTTCTTGAAAAAAGAGGTGTAGTTGTTCCCAACAATCAAAGGTATTATTTAAAAGTAGGTGTTTACAAATGGGGTTGGTGGGATTGCGGAATGCCAATATTAAATAGTAAAAAAAAGGTGTTGTTTTTTGATAAAATTTGGACAAACAGAAATGATATTTCAACAAGGGTAAATCATAAATAAAGTTTACCTCAATCATTTTATTAACCACATTTCCCAATATGCTCTTTAATTCATTAGATTTTGCAGTTTTCTTTCCAATTTTCTTTCTGCTGTATTTGTTGGTAGCAAAGAAACTTGTTCTTAGAAATATTTTAATCTTATCGGGAAGTTACCTTTTCTATGGTTGGTGGGATTGGCGGTTTTTAAGTTTAATAATTTTTAGTTCTTTTGTCGATTATCTAGTGGGACTTAAGGTATATAAAACCTCCAATAAGAAATTAAAGAAAAGATGGCTCTTTGTTAGTTTGATTTCTAATTTAGGCCTTCTATTTTATTTTAAGTATACAAACTTTTTTATTGAATCTTTTGTTAATTCATTTACTTTGTTTGGAGCTAATATAGAATCTTTTTCTTTAAACATAATTCTTCCTGTAGGAATTAGCTTTTATACGTTTCAAACATTAAGTTACACCATAGATATTTACAGAGGGTCCTTGAAACCAACTAAAAATATACTCGCATTCTTTTCATTTGTAGCTTTTTTTCCACAGCTTGTTGCAGGTCCCATAGAAAGAGCATCTCATCTATTACCCCAGTTTTTTAAAATACATGAATTTAATTACAGATTATTTAAAAGTGGATTACTTCTTATTGCTTTTGGCTTATTTAAAAAAATGGTAATTGCAGATCGTTTGGCGATATTGGTTAATGAAATTTTCAATAACCCTATAGATCATATGGGACTTGAGCTTATAATAGGGTCACTCTTTTTTGCGTTTCAAATATATTGCGATTTTTCAGGTTATAGTGATATAGCTATAGGCATTTCTCGTACTCTAGGCTTTGATTTAATGAAAAATTTTGATGCACCCTACCTATCTTCTTCAATAACCTCTTTTTGGCGTCGATGGCACATTTCTTTATCAACATGGTTTAGAGATTATGTATATATACCATTAGGTGGAAGTAGAGTAAGTAATTTACTAACATACTTCAATCTATTTGCTGTATTTGTAATCAGTGGACTTTGGCACGGTGCAGCGATGACATTTATCATTTGGGGGGCAATACACGGAGCTTTTATTGTTTTTGAAAAAAGACTCACTAACAATACAAATCAAAGAAAAGAGAAGCCAAAATATAAAATTTTCTTGTCAACCCTATTTACATTTATGATAGTTTGTTTCGCTTGGATTTTTTTTAGAGCCAAATCTTTAAATGATGCATTCTACATTGTAAGTCATTTGGTTGATTTTAAATCAAATTTCGAAATCACTAACCTAGGTTTAGAAATACATGAATTTAAATTAGCTCTTGCGTCAATTATACTATTATTAATCTTTGATGCTATACATAGAAAGTATAATATGATAAAAATTATAAATAAGCTTCATTTTACAATTAGAAGTCTTATTTACGTAAGTATAATCTTGTCCATTCTTGTTTTTGGAGTTTATGGAGAAGAAGGGGTTTCTGAATTTATTTATTTCCAATTTTGAGTATGAAAAAAAGAGCATTGTCAATTATTACTTTTTTTGTGTTGTTTTTTGCGTTTTTTGCGTATCTAAACAGAGTATTTATTTCAAACCATAGATATGTAAATACTGTTCAGGATTTTCAAAAACTTACGAGTAAAACAGATGTGGACATTATTTTTTATGGCAGCTCTCATTCCTATACCTGTTATAACCCATTGATAATTGGTAACAAAACAGAAACAATTGCTTACAATTTGGGTTCTGATGCATTGCTTATTGGATATACGGATTTGATTCTTGAAGAGTCACTTAAAAAGACCAAACCGCAATTAATAGTATTAGAAGTTTATAAAGGAATTATAACTGTTCCTAAAAAATCAGATGATATAAAAGGCTTTCAACTGCGAGCTCTTGATTTAGTTTCAAATTATTCACTTAAGAAGTATGAAAAAATATTACAGGTCTATGAACCATATGAGATACCTGGAGTACTATTTCCTCTAGTAAGAAATCATGAAGAGTGGAATAAAAAAAAATATTTTAAATTTTCGTCTAGAGAGGAATTTAAAAAACCTGATTTTTATTATGGAGGCTATGTTGGTTATGGTAGAACGATACATCAATATAGAGATACTTATAAAGGATTTAGAAACAAGAAAATTTTTAAAGACGAAACTAAACCACAATTAAACGATTACGTAGTTCAAAGTATTAAAAATTTTGTAGAAATAGCAAATAAAAATAACATACCAGTTTTAGCGGTTACCTCACCAGACATTAGAACTCCATACAACAATTATTTTCTTTTTGATGAGTTTAGGGCACTATTTAATAGCTTAGGAGTTGATTATTTGAATTTAAATGATTTTTATGAGGAATTGGAATTGACAATTGATGATTTTAGAGATACGAGCCATGTCAATAAATTTGGAGGAACTAAATCGAGTGAGTTTTTAGCAAATTATATTAATCAGAACTATTCATTGAGGAAAAGAAAAAATAATAAAGAGTTTGTTGAAATAAACAATAAATATGAAATTTTTAAAAATGAATTTGTGGGGTCTGAACAAGCGAACAATAAAAATTATATAAGCAATGTAAATAAACAATTTGTAGATGGTATCTATCTTGATTCTATAAATATAAAAAAAAGCGAGGATTTTTACGACATAACACTATTTACCAATAAGAAGCCCGACGACGACAATAAATATAATTATTCTTTCAAGATTTATTCAAAGAACAAAAACTTAAAAGCCGAAAACATTGATGGCCATTTTAAAACAAAGAATAATAAAATAGAAATTTCTCACCCATCAGAAATTTCAGAAATAGAAAGGATTGAAATATTTTTATATGATAGGAAAGGATATAATGGCATTAAGGGTCAAAAAATAATAATAAGCAACATTAATTTTGAAGAGTAAAAGTAATATAAGGATAATAATAGAAAATATAATATACATTGTTTAAAAAGCAAATTCAAAAATCTTATTTATTATATGGTGGCGCAATCATTATCGCGAGAGGATTGGAGTATGTTATATTATTTTCTGCAGCCAGCTTATTAACCAAAGAGGACTACGGAGAATTAGAATATTATAAAAAATTTATAGAAGTATTTTCCAGTATAATAGCATTTGGGTTTCCGTCTTTGATTTTAAGTTACACTAGGAGTAGTGATAGTAAAACCTATTTCTATTTTTTATCGTGTATGATAACGTTAGTATTAAGTGTAATTACAATTCCTTTATTTAGTTTTTATAAGTTAACTTTTCTGATTACTCCATTATTGTTTTATGCACTGTTTTTTAATGGTGGTATTACACCTTCATATTTGTTAGTAAAAATGGGGGGAAAAAAAGCCGCATATTATAAAATAATTACATCAATTCTATTTTATACATTATTATATTTTGGTCTAAACTATTTTGATATAAGCAGTAATTTATATCCTTTTGGAGGTACTTGGCTTTTGCCGGTCTTTAGTATATACTTGATATTTGTATTTTGGAATAAAAAAATAGTTTTAATTAAACTTAAAAAGTACTGGAAATTATTTAGAAAACTATTAGTTAGTTCATTTACACTAGTTTTAAGCAATTTTTCAAATTTAATGTTTTTATATACTGATATTTTTTTAATAAAATTTATCGCGAAAAATCCTGATGTAATGATTGCTGATTTTAGTTTTGCTCTTAATGTTGCCGCAACATTATTGTTAATACCTATAACATTGGTACAGGTAGATATAGAAAAGCTAAAACAAAACATAGGCTACATTAAAATTTTGAATAGGCGAATTATAGTTTTAGTTTTTTTAGCAAGTGTAATATTGGTGACCTTATACCCTATTTTAGTGAGAAACTTATTTGAACTTTATGAGGACACAATTGTATTGTTTATTATTCTTTTAATTGCTAAAATATTTCATTCTTTATCTACATTATATGGTACTAATTTGTTGATATTGAAAAAATTCAGTCTTAATCTAAATGTAAATTTGTTTTTTTTAGCTCTTAATATAATTTTTTGTTATTTGGGCTATATTCTTTTTGGCATACTGGGTGTAGCCTCTTCTAGCGCTATTGCTTTAGGATTAAGATATATAGTTTTAATGCATTATAATAATAAGTATATTGAACAGAAATATTATAAGTAAAAACAAGCGCCTAGCTGAGATTCTAGTTCTGCTCCCTTTTATCCTAATTTTTTTAGGAGGAGCACTTATGAATACAAGTAAAGACTTTGGAACACTCGTAAAGTTCTCTGCCTTTGGCTATATGATTGCCTATACGATTATAAATTTGAGATTTAATCGAAATCTTATAATTGCGTTAACCGTATTCGTTCCTTTTTTAATTTACGGTATTGCAATTTCATTTAATATAAAGGCTGGTATAAGTGATGGACTAAGGTATTTATTTCCCATTATTATTTTATTTTATAGCTATTCTATAAAAAATAGATTTCCTATACTTTTAAAATTTGTCGTCGTATTTGTATTGATTAATTTTTTAACTCAAATCGTCAACTATGCTAACTGGATAAGGGGAGTAGAACAGTGGTTTTATTATAAAAGAGATGGTTATACCTCTTTTAGTCAAGTTGCTGGTATTCTAAGAGGAACAGGAGTAGTTGTTTTTTTTGGTTTTTATGGCTTTTTAAACTTAGTCTCTTATGTAATTATTTCAAAATATTATAAGGGAAAATATAAAATTTGGCTCTTAGGCATCACCATATTTGGAATTTTGGCAAGTATGTCTTATAAAACGATAGGTACATTTTTAGTTATTTTATTAATATATCATTACAAACATTTTGTCAAGATTTTAAGTTTATTGGCAGCATTAGCTATGTTAATATTTGTGGCATTTGCAAAAGAAGGACTTTTTTTTCTTGAAAATTTTATGCTGAGAATCAATCTTTACATTACGGGCTCTAAAACAGCTAGGAGTGATTCATACAGGGTAATGATGGAAGAGATTGCAGATTTTAACCTTTTTGGTAGAGGTGTTGGAGTATTTGGAGGTCCTGCGTCAATCAAATATGATTCACCCTTTTATTTTGAAAAAAGTTATAAGTGGTATGATGCAGAGTGGCTTAACCTTGTGACCACCGACACATTTTATCCACACCCATTTGTAGAGCTAGGCATCATTGGAGGCTTTATATATTTAAGTGTATTGTGTGTGCCATTATTGAGAAAGAAAATTACTAAGAGGTGGTCAATTGTTGCACTTATTTATTTTGCTATCTTCTTCGACGCCTTATTTTCATTTGCCTTAAACAATCCAGAATATTTAATGTATTCTCTTGTATTTACATATCCTATTTTACATTATTATGAGCAGAAAAACTAGAGTCTTTATGTTTGCAAATATCCCTATAAAGGATGAAAAGCGTTCATTGGGTGGCGCTACAGTTCTTACTAAAGAAGTGTTGGTTTTTTTGAAAAGAGAGAAAAAGTTAAAGGTCAAACACCAGCAGATAAGGACATTTTGGAAATCAAAATTTCAAATATTTGATTTTATAGGATGGGTTTTTAAATTCCCAATATCAACATACGGTTATGATGTGATTAGTATTCATGCAACAAAAGACATGCACTTCTATTTTGCTCCTGTTTTGATATTTTGGTTGCGTATTTTAAACAAAAAATATGTCTATCACTGTTTTGCTGGAAATTTTCATAAACAATATGACCAAAAAAACAAGTTCCATAAAAAAATAATTAAAGCAACAATTTTAAAAGCAAATACACTTTTTTTTGAAACTAAAGAAATGGTTGCTTTTTTTTCTGAAAAAACAAAGAGCGAATGCGTTTGGTTGCCAAATTCTAGAAAACCACAAAAAATTGAACTGAAAAAATTCGAAAAAAAATTTGTGTTTATCTCCAGGATTTTACCTTGTAAAGGAATAGAAGAACTAAAAGAAGCAATAAAGCAATTACCAGACGAATATTCGCTGGATTTCTACGGCCCTATAAATAATGATTATTATAGTGAAAATTACTTTGAAAATACTAGAATTAATTATCGTGGTATTTTGAAACCTACTGATGTTGCTCAAACAATTAAAAAATATGATATAATGGTATTACCTACTTATTGCTATGGAGAAGGATACCCAGGAACTATAATTGAAGCTCTTTCAGTAGGCAAACCAGTAATAACAACAAAATTTAATTCTATTCCTGAGATAATTGTAAATAATTTAAATGGAAAAACAGTGCCAATAAAGGATAGTAACGCATTATATAAAGCAATGTTTTTTTTTGATGAAGAAAACTATCCAAAATATGTAAGTGCTGCCATAGATAGCTTTGATGATTTTAATAGTGATAGAGTATTTGAGAAATTTACAAACAGTTATATTAATGTATAATAAACTTAAAAAGGCAATCTATGTGACTATTACACTGCTAATAGGATACTTGTCGTGGGATTTTGCCAATAAAGAAAGCCGAAACTTTCCAAGCTTAAATTATGATTGGTCAAAAGAAAGAGTTGTTAATGACTTCGGATATGTAACAATTGATTCGTTTTCAGATAATTATTTAAAATTAAAAGTTGCTGAAGAAGAAACATTCCAGCCTACGAATACTTTTTCCATTTATAATGAGGCAAAAAGTTATTACTTTAGATTCAGGTACGTTCTTTTAAGTAAAAACAATGTTGTCTTCAAAGATTTGTTTTGGTTAAATGATCAACCAGAGACCGGTATCAAAAATTTTAAATTAAAGGAGGTCGATTTGCCTATTAAAAGCGTATTGGAACCTAAAATTGTAACAATTGGTGATGAGTTACTATTTCAGAATGAAGCAAAATATTTTAGAAGAGAAATAAATAGAAGGATAAACATAAAATTTGTTGGCAATCATAAAGATTTATTTGGGTATGAATATTATTACCTAGATAAAATAAATTTTTCTCTTTTAAACAAAGAGTTTTACAATGTTCCTAAAGCTCAAAACATATTAATATTTTTTAAACCATCAAACGATATTGAGGACGAGCTTTTATCTCTACAACAATTAATAGATCAAATAGATAAAAACAAAAATGTTGAAAAAATCATTGTCATGTCTATACCTATATTTGACGAGAATAAAATAAACTATATGCTCTTCAATAAAAAAATTCCGCAGTTAAAAAACCATAGTAATAAAGTTGTCTACTTTGATGTAAATAAATTTTTGAAAGTCTCGCCATCAAACTACCGTGATGATAAAAACGAAATTAGTAAACAAGGATATGAAAAACTGGCTAAAGAAGTTTCAAAATTATTTTAAGCAACAAGCCAATAAAGAATTCCATTTTTTATTGGCGCTTGTATTAGTCTTAATAACCATTCCATTACCTAAATACAATTTAAATTCTCAAGCTATAATAATGCTATGTATAGCTTGGCTTTTATTAAATACATTTTCTGAAAAATTAGCTTTGCTCAAGAAAAATATTAGATATTTTTTCATTTTAGTAATTCCTTTTTTAGTGTACTTGGCAGGAATGATATATACTGACAACCCCGCTAAAGGTATTTTCGAGCTAATGAAAATAGCTCCATTTTTACTTTTCCCTATTATATTTTCTACAATTGATTACAAATTTATTGATGTTGAAAAAATACTTTCATATTTTCCAATTGGAGTTTTTATAGCATCATTACTTGCAATAGCTAAAGCTTCCTTTTTCTATTTTTCTAACTTAGGGGATTATTTCTATTATGATCAGCTTGCCTTGTTTTTAAATAAGCATACTACCTATTTTTCCTTTTTCGTGGTTATAGGTATTTTCTTGTTGATAAAGGATATGAGAAAAGCACTCATTTTAAATATAGCATTAATATTCTTCTTTATTCTAATGCTTTATTTTTTGAGTGTTAGAATCAGCATCGTTGCAATAACAGTAGTTTTTATTTTTTTCATTTTAAGCACTCTTGGAGGTATGAAAAAAATCATCACTCTCCTATTAATTCCTTTAGCAATTGTTTTTGTTATAAATACACCAAATTTTCAAAAGCGATTTGAACCAAGTAACACCGAGGTTACTAGTATGGAAGATATTGATTTTAGAAAACTACATTGGAAATCTGTGATTCAATCAATTAATAAAAAACCATTATTTGGTAGAGGTACAGAGGGTAATAGAGATGATTTATATGATATTTACAGAAAAGAAAAACTAACAGCGGCATATGTAGAAAATTATAATGCACACAATCAATTATTAGAAATTGGGTTAGATTTTGGAATTTTAGGGATTATAATTTTTTTAATATATATAGCTTTGTTGATTCGTATTTCAATTATTAATAGTCAGTTTTTTTTATTACAAATCATTATCATTTCTTTAATTTATACCTTGACAGAATCTATTTTTGTTAGACATAGTGGAATTGTCTTGTATACGTTTTTGATTTCATTTCTTCTATTAGAACCAAGTAAACATGAAGGTTAAAGTTTTTATAACAATATTTTCTACAGTTACTTTATTTATTAGCTGTAATGATGTTTCAGAGACAAAACGCAACTCTAGCGAAACAAAAACTATTAATATAAACTCAATATCAAAAAATAAAACTATAAAAATTATTGAAGATGATTTTGAGGGCCCTTTAAAAAAAATTTGGAAAAAAGAGCAACAAGATTCATCTAGAATATTAACTGTTTCAGACCCTTTAAATAAAAACAATAAAGTACTGAAGGTTGATTTAAATATTGGTGATTATGCCAGTGGAGGTTTAAGAACCGAAGTGTTATTTGAACCAAAAGACTCTTTTGGTTATCAAACAAACTACTCTTTTAAATTTTTATTCCCTGATGATTTTTTTAAAAAGGGTGAGAAAAAGGGTTGGTTTATCATTCATCAATGGCATGATGCTCCAGCACCTGGATTCAATTGGAAAACCTACAATCGTATTACAGCACCCCCCATTCATCTTTTAGTTGAGCACAATCCTAATGGTGATTATTACCTAATATTTAAAACAGGTTTGAAAATAGGTAGTATGGATGAAATTTACTCAGTTTTTTGGAAGGAAAAATTGAAACCAAATGAATGGTATGAGTTTTCGTGCGAAGTTTTGTGGAGTTTGTATAATAGTGAAGGATATGCTGCACCAAAATTAAATGGAGAACCACCTTATGATTTCTCGGATGAGGTTACTCAAAAAAGAGTAAAAGTAATGAGAAGGAATATGTATAATTCAATCCCTAACTATTTTAAAATGGGCCTTTATAGGTCTAATTATGAGGAGTATAACAGGACTATTTATTTTGACGACTTAAAATATAACTCATTTAGGGTGAAATAGTTAATTCAAAAAGAAGACTTTGCAAAAAAACACAAAATTACGTTTCCTCAACACCACCATCCACAATCTCACCATGAAACAAACCATTGAGACTGTAGACAATGCTGTCGCACAAAACAGACAACTCCAACACGTAGTTGTAAATGCAGGCAAAATGGTAGCGATGCAAAAAGATGCTCAATTGAGAGAAAGTGTCAATAGCAGCGACATTATTAATGCAGATGGGCAAGCAGTAGTTTGGGCAAGCAGGTTTTTAGGAAAGCCTTTAAAAGAACGTGTGGCAGGAATAGATTTAATGCAAAACCTTGTAGAGCTTGCGCATCAAAAAAAGTATAAAATATTTTTACTTGGTGCAAAAGAAGAAGTAGTTAGCAATGTAGTAAAGATATATACTGAACAATACAGCAACGGTTTAATAGCGGGCTATAGAAATGGTTATTTTAAAAGAGAAGACGAACCAGAAATTGCAAGACAAATTGCCGCAAGTGGTGCCCAAATATTATTTGTAGCGATTACTTCTCCCATTAAAGAAAACTTCTTATACAACCACCGAGAAATTTTAAAAGATGTCAATTTTGTAATGGGCGTAGGGGGCAGTTTTGACGTAGTCGCCGGAGTTACAAAACGAGCTCCACTGTGGATGCAAAAAGCGGGGTTAGAATGGTTTTATCGCTTTGCGCAAGAGCCAAAACGTATGTGGAAACGCTACCTCGTAGGAAACAGTAAATTTATATACTTAGTCCTCAAAGAAAAATTAAAAGGAGCATAAGGATTTCCCGAGATAGTTTTTTACCTTCACGGGCATAACGTAACAGAGCTCAACCATAAAGCAACGATGAGAATACTTCTTTCTTCCATATATCCATTTGCATTTATGTTGTTGTTTTTCATCATCCCTTTTGATGATTATATACGTGCGTTGCCCAATATTTTAATCATAATTTTGATTGTCACATTTCCGTTTGTGATAAAGAAAGAGCACATTGGTAAATTGAGAAAATTACCCACAATGCTGTTTATTGTTTTCTTTCTTTACATAGTTTTAGCCGCTTTAGTAACTGGAAGAATAGAATCCGACTTTAACATCATTAAAAAAATAGGAATTGCAGCGGGTTTATTAGTTTTATACCTGCCAGTATATCATGACCGCAAGGTTCAAAAGGCAGTAATGTTTTCAGCATTGGCGGCGGTATTGTTTTCAGTGGTCAGTATTTTTTACGCAGCAAATACAAATGTTAATTTTGAATTTGGTGACACCCAAATGGTCATCGAAGCGTTGCTCATTGATAGATTATATTTAGGCCTTATAAGTGTGTTGAGCATCATATTTTCTTATTTCGCGATGCGTAAGGATTACCACGATCACAACAAATATTATTTAGCAAATATTGTAATCAATGGTTTGTTTATTGCGCTGGTAGTTTCAAAAATTGCGGCAATAGTTTGTTTGATAATTTTCATTGTCGCACAACTTTATGCCAAGAAAAAACTACAGCGCACAGCAGCAGCAATTGCAGGAATAGCAATTGTTTTTTGTGCTATATTTTTCATAAAAAGTCAATTTAACTCCAGTGATACCGTTGGTTTCAAGAAGGAGGTGGGCTCTTTTGTCAATGATTCAAATACATGGAGAACTAGAAAGGTAACTTGGGATTGTTCGTTAAAGAATATTCAAGAACAAGGTTTCAACTTTTTAGGTGTTGGATTTCAAAAAACAAAGGATGATTTGATAGATTGTTATCAAACCGATATTGAAGACGATAGCGAAAAAGCCGTATTTGTGGGCGAACGTTATAATTCACATAACCAATTCTTAGATATTTACAGCAGTACGGGATTCATTGGGTTTCTGTTATTCATGGCATTCTTAGTTGCTACATTCTTTACAAATAAAAAGCAATTTTTCCCCACGGCTATAATTGTCACTTTAGTGTTGTATTGCCTGGTTGAAAATTTATTCCATCGTCAAATGGGAGCGTATTATTTTGGGTTGATGCTTATAATATTGCTAGTTTCAAACAATAACCCACAAAACAAAACGCTAAAGGATTGATAAAGCCAACGCAAAGTGTATTTTTGCTTCGGAAATTTCAAGATATTAAAATTTCTGAAGAAATATGAATATCCACAATGCTTTGTCGTCTAGATGTTCACCAATTTTTTAAAATAAGTTTATTAAAGAAACCGTAAGTAAAACGGAATTTAGAATATGAAAATAACAGTTGTAGGAACAGGATACGTAGGTTTAGTAACAGGAACCTGCCTCGCCGAAACCGGAAACGAAGTAGTATGCGTTGATATTGACGCGGATAAAGTAAACCAAATGCAATCTGGCACCGTGCCTATTTATGAGCCACATTTAGATGTTATTTTCGACCGAAATATTAAGGCGGGAAGACTCACGTTTACCACATCGCTCGACGAAGGATTGGCACATGGCGAAATAATATTCCTTGCATTACCCACCCCAGAAGACGAAGACGGTAGCGCAGATTTAAGATACGTTCTTGGCGTAAGTGATGAGATTGGTAAAAAAATTAAAAGCTACAAAGTAATCGTTGACAAAAGCACGGTACCTGTTGGTACTGCAGGAAAAGTACAAGCAACCATCGCTAAAAACGCAGGGTGTGATTTTGATGTAGTTTCAAACCCAGAATTTTTAAGAGAAGGATTTGCCGTAGACGACTTTTTAAAACCCGAGCGCATCGTTGTAGGTTCAAGCAGCGAAAGAGCAACCTCGTTGATGAAAAAACTATACAGCCCATTTGTTCGTTCAGGCAATCCAATAATAATCATGGATGAAAAGAGCGCCGAACTTACAAAATACGCTGCAAACTCTTTCTTAGCAACAAAGATTACGTTCATGAATGAAATTGCAAATTACTGCGAAGCCGTTGGTGCAGACGTTGACAAAGTGAGGATAGGTATGGGATCTGATAGCCGTATTGGAAAACGTTTTCTTTTTCCAGGGATAGGCTACGGAGGTTCTTGTTTCCCAAAAGACGTAAAGGCACTTCAAAAAGCTGGTCGTGATTCAAATTATGAATTTAAAATTTTAGACTCGGTCATTGAAGTTAATGATGAACAAAAAACAATTTTATTACCTAAAATCGATAAATATTTCAACGGAAACTTAAAAGGAAAAACAATTGCCGTTTGGGGATTGGCATTTAAACCCGAAACCGATGATATTCGTGAAGCACCTTCATTGTATATGATGAAAGGATTGCTAGAGCGTGGAGCGTCCTTACAAGTTTTTGACCCGGAAGCAATGCCAAATATTAGAAAGCGTTTTGGCGAAAAATTACAATACGCAACAGGCATGTATGAAGCATTAGAAAGTGCAGATGCCTTGCTAATTTGTACAGAGTGGAGCATTTTTAGAACACCCAATCTAGAAAAAGTAAAGCAACTATTACAACAACCTGTCATCTTTGATGGGAGAAACCTATACGACACAAATGATATGCAAGATGCCGGATTTGACTATGTTTCCATAGGAAGAAAAGAAATAAAAGTATAATGAAGACAGTTTTAATAACAGGTGCAGCAGGGTTTTTAGGATCCCATTTGTGTGATAAATTTATTGCTGAGGGCTTTAAGGTCATTGGGATGGATAATCTTATTACTGGCGATAAACGCAATCTTGAACATTTGTTTAAATTAGAGCAATTTGATTTTTACCATCACGACGTGACCAAGTTTGTGCACGTAGCAGGAAAGGTGGATTACATTCTACATTTTGCATCACCCGCAAGCCCTATCGACTACCTTAAAATCCCTATCCAAACGTTAAAAGTGGGTTCTCTTGGAACCCATAATTTGTTGGGATTGGCAAAGGAGAAGAATGCCCGTTTTATGATTGCATCGACCTCTGAAGTATATGGTGACCCTTTAGTACATCCTCAAAAGGAGACGTACTACGGAAATGTGAACACCATTGGACCTCGTGGAGTTTATGACGAAGCAAAACGTTTTCAAGAATCAATTACAATGGCATATCATCGTTTCCATGGATTAGATACTCGTATTGCCCGAATCTTTAATACGTACGGTCCAAGAATGCGACTTAATGATGGTCGTGTAATTCCAGCATTTATTGGGCAGGCATTGCGAGGTGAAGATTTAACAGTATTTGGAGATGGTTTACAAACAAGGTCATTTTGTTATGTTGCAGATCAAGTAAACGGCTTGTATAAATTACTCTTGAGTGATTATACAAATCCCGTAAACATAGGAAACCCAGAGGAAATCACAATTCTAGATTTTGCAAAAGAAATTATTAAGCTCACAGGAACAATTCAAAAAATCGTTCATAAAGAACTTCCAAAAGATGATCCTCTGCAGCGTGAGCCAGACATTACCCTCGCACGTGAAATTTTAGGATGGGAGCCAAAGGTTTCAAGAGCAGATGGAATGAAAGTAACCTATGATTACTTTAAAAGCCTTTCAAAAGAGGAGCTCCATAAAAGTGAACATAAGGATTTCTCAAAGCATATAAGAGCTTAAAATGATCTTCAAAAAAGGTAGATACTCAGGGTTCTTAAGGCCCATTTCTTATTTAATAGATTTAGCGGTGATACATATATTCGCTTATCTATTTCTTGGAGGCGGCACTGAATTTTTGAACTACACAATTTTTGTCACAATAGCTTGGATTGTAACTTCATTGATTATCAATTTCTATGAGATTTACAGATACACTAAAGCGATAAAAATAATATCGCTTGTCTTCAAACAAACAATGATGTTCATGCTCATTGTTTTTGCCTTTTATGGGTACTATTTTTCTTTGAAACAAGATGCCGGCGCCGTTGTTAAGTATGTTTTTACGGTAATGGGAATAATTTCAGCAATAAAAATTGCTATCTATTATTTGCTCAAAAAATACCGAACACTGCTGGGTGGGAATAATAGAAATGTAGTAATCGTTGGTTTAAACGAAAAGACAAAAGAGTTAGAACATTTTTTTAATGATAACTCAGAATATGGGTATCGTTTGATGAAATCTTTTATCCTCAAAGGGGATAAAAAGACTTCTTTAGATGCAATTTTTGCATATATATCAAAAAATGAAATTGATGAGATTTATGCTTCGGTCGGTGATCTGAGTGAAGAAAAAATGGCTAAGCTTATTGAGTTTTCAGATAATAATTTGAAAATTTTAAAATTTCTTCCAGATAACAAAGAAATATATGGTAAGCGACTAGACTTTACGTATTATGGCTATCTGCCTGTTCTTTCACTTCGCAAAATACCAATGGACGAACCGCTCAATAAGTTTATAAAGCGGTCATTTGATATCGTAATGTCCCTTTTTGTAATTGTGGGAATTCTTTCATGGCTAACACCACTGCTCGGTATACTCATCAAATTAGAATCTAAGGGCCCCGTTTTTTTTAAACAAAGAAGAAACGGTCTCGACTATAAGGAATTTTATTGTTATAAATTTCGCTCGATGAAACCCAATCCTACGGCAGATTTACATCAAGTTAAAAAAGGGGATGAACGAATTACTAGAGTGGGCAAGATTATTAGAAAAACAAGCATGGATGAATTACCTCAATTTATCAATGTGCTTAAGGGCGATATGAGCGTGGTGGGACCTAGACCTCACATGGTAAGCCATACACATATGTATGCAGAGCGTATCGACAAATTTATGGTGCGCCACTTTATCAAACCAGGAATCACGGGATTAGCACAAGTAAGTGGCTATCGAGGTGAAGTTGAGAGCGATAAAGACATTATAAACCGTGTGAAATATGATATCTATTATCTAGAAAATTGGTCTTTAATTATGGACCTTAAAGTTGTTTTTCAAACCATTTATAATGCAATCAAAGGAGAAGAAAAAGCCTATTAATTTTAAAGCACATCCGCTCATCTCCATTATTACACCGCTGTATAATGCAGCCCCGTTTATTGCCCAAACAATTGCTTCAATTCAAGCTCAAACCTATTCAAATTGGGAACTTCAAATTGTTGATGATAACTCAAATGACGATTCTGTTGCTATCGTAAAAAGCCTCGCCTTAAATGATAACCGTATAAAGGTAACGGAAGAAAAAGTAAACAAAGGTGCTGCAAATGCTAGAAACAAAGCCACGTCACTTTCCAATGGAACCTATGTTGCATTTTTAGATGCAGACGATTTATGGCACCCGCAAAAACTAGAAAAGCAAATAAATTTTATGCTAGAAAATGAATGCCTTGTGAGTTTTACAAGTTATGTTCATATTGACGGAGCTGGAAATGAAACAGGCAAACGCATCAATGCACTTCCTCAATTGCCCTATAAAAAGCAACACAGTAATAATTACCTCGGAAATTTAACCGGCATGTATAATTGTGCTGTTTTAGGTAAAATAGAGTCGCCTAAAATAAGAAAACGCCAAGATTGGGCAGTATGGCTTGAAGCTATTAAAAGAAGTAAAAAACCAGCAATGGGAATAAAAGAAGACTTAGCTTACTATAGAGTTCACCAAGGAAATATGAGTGGGAACAAATGGAACTTGATTAAATACAATTATGCTTTTTACAAGGACCATTTAGGCTATTCAAATCTGAAATCTTCAATTTATTTATTACGATTCTTCTGGGAGTATTTTGTCAATCGACCTAAACAGATTGAGCGGTATTAAACATTCTTAAAACTTCGCAATTTATTTTTTACTTTTAATCAAATTAACAAACTGTTTTAACTTTCCTCTGTTATTTCTGTCCAAAAACTCCACGCGCTCAAAATTTAAAATCAGGTCATTTTCAAGGTATAGAAATAAAGCTTTTTTAATGTTTTCTTCTTCAATTTCTGTGAGAGGTTTTGTTGAAGTGTAGATGATTTTAAAACGGTTCAATGCATGTTGCTCAATGATAAATTCTTTTACATTTCCGTCGTCCTCAATAACGCTTTTGGTTACATAGTAAAACGTCAATCCGGGTACTTTTTTGCCGTTCTTTAGGACGGCTACATCATTTGATCTTCCAATTAATTCAGCTAATACGGGCTTTTTTAAAGTGCTGTCCTTTGCAAATCTTCCTGTGTCGCCAATGTCATATCGAATCAACGGATGCGCCCTGTTGTAAAGCGAAGTTATCACAATACGCCCAAGTGCTCCATTGGGTAATGCGTTGTCATTTTCATCGAGGATTTCTACAAATAAGGTTTCGCTATTGACCACAAATTCGTCGTCTTGATTTGTGAATGCGATGAGGTCCAACTCACTTGCACCGTATTCGTTGATTACAGGAACGCCAAACACATCTTGCATCAATTTTTTATCGCTATCAAAAAGCATTTCGCTAGTGACCACGCATTGTTTGAGCGTAGGACAAACATCAATTAATGTTATATTTTTTTGCTGAAGAAATTTGGCAAAAAGCACAATGGAGCTAGTATATCCATTAATATAATCGAATTTTTTTCTACGGAAAGTTTTCAAAAACCCCTCCATTTTTTCTTCGGAAAGGTCAAAAATAGGGAACCGATATCTGCTGCTCAATCTGTCTTTCAATCGTTCTTTTTGGTATCCAAATGTATCCAACGGAATTCCATAAAAACGTGCCTGCAAAGAGGAATTAAAATTAATATTGTACCAACCAAATCGATCTAAAATTTCAGCCCACGTAAGCGCATGACAAAATTTATCTTTGGCAAAAATAAATGGGTGTCCACTGGATCCAGAGGTTTTATTGACGTAGGAATTTTTTGGATGAAATCCGTGGGACAATCGCTCTTGTAGCGGACGTTGCAAGTCACTCTTTTTTAACACCGGTATTGCTGCCCAGTTATTCATTTCCGAAGCACCTACAAAATCACGATAGTAGCTGTTTTCTCTCAAATGGTAGTTGACGATTTCTTTTCGAAGTGAATGTACGTATGCTTGATAATCAACCTCGGCGATTGCTTGAATTTCCCGTAATCGCGCTTTGGCTTCCTTGATGGGAAAACCGTTAAATTGCAGGGTGGGTTCAAATAAATTCAAGCGTGAAAATTTAAAGGTGAAATATACAAAACGCTGGGTTACTATTTCGGCAAATTCGTGTTACTTTTGTAGCCTTTAAAACTAGCACGATATGAATATTTTAGTACTTGGATCAGGCGGTCGCGAACACACTTTTGCCTATCAATTAGCAAAAAGTAAGCGTTGTAAAAATCTATTTGTTGCCCCAGGAAATGATGGAACGGCAGCAATTGCGACAAATGTAGCGCTAAGTGTAACCGATTTTCAAGCCATTGAAAAATGTGTGGTTGATAATAAAATAGATATGGTTGTAGTGGGTCCAGAAGACCCGCTAGTACTAGGAATTGCAAACTTTTTTAAAGAAACGCCAACTTTGAAGAGGGTCAAAATAATTGGTCCTTCAAAAAGAGGAGCGCTGCTCGAAGGAAGCAAAGAACGCGCAAAGGAGTTTATGTTGCAACACAATATTCCTACTGCTGCATACGCAAGTTTTACTTCGGAATCTTTAAATGCTGGAAAGGAATTTTTAGAAACATTAAAAGCACCCTACGTTTTGAAAGCCGACGGACTTGCCGCTGGAAAAGGTGTGTTGATACTTCAAGATATTGAGGAAGCCAAAACGGCTCTCGAGGAAATGCTTGGGGGAAAATTTGGAGATGCAAGTAATACCGTAGTCATTGAAGAGTTTTTAGACGGTATTGAGCTGAGTGTTTTTGTTTTGACGGACGGTAAAAATTATAAAATATTACCAACGGCGAAAGATTATAAAAGAATTGGCGAAGGAGACAAAGGACTCAATACCGGCGGAATGGGAGCAATTTCACCCGTGCCATTTGCAGATGAAACATTAATGCAAAAAATTGAAGAGCGAATCGTAAAACCTACTGTCGAGGGATTAAAAAAAGAAGAAATTGACTACAAAGGTTTTGTGTTTATCGGATTGATAAAAGTAGGTGATGAGCCCTTTGTAATTGAATACAATGTACGTATGGGCGACCCAGAAACCGAAGTTGTACTACCAAGAATCAAAACAGATTTAGTGGATGTGCTGGAAGCAACGTATGAGCAAAATTTAGATATTTTACCGTTAGAATTAGATGGAAGAGCAGCAGCTACTATTATGTTAGTTTCGGGTGGATATCCTGAGGCGTATGAAAAAGGAAAAGAAATTACTGGACTTGAAAAGGTTAATGATTCAATAGTATTTCACGCTGGAACAACAAATAAAGACGATAAAATTGTAACAAACGGAGGACGTGTCATAGCGGTAACATCGCTTGACTTAGATTATAAAAAGGCCATTGTAAAATCGTATCAAGAAATTGAAAAGATACAATTTGAAGGGATGTACTTTAGAAAAGATATTGGTTTTGATTTGTAAGTTTTTCATCTAACAGACTATAAATTAATAAGTCATGTTTTTGTATGCAAAAAATTTTCACATAACATTAACATTTAGTTCCAGTGTTGAGTCTGTGTATTCTTTAACTTTATTGAGTTAATTTAAACTATCTGATTATGAAATCATTACCCCCCCCCCTCAAGAGTACTAGCACTGTTAATGTTGCTTTCTAGTTATTGCATATTCTTTTCGCAACAAATGTTATCACAAGAAGATTATATATGTGTTTATGAAGGAGACGACCCTGGTCTTGGCGACCCTGGTGGAGGCTCGCCAGCCGAGCCTCATAATTCTGGTAGTATAGATCCAGCAGATCTTGCCGCATTTGAACCCAAATTATTTAATATGTATTATTGGCAAATCAATGATGCAAATGGTAACTATGGAGAAAATGAAGTGGACGGAGATTTTGTTTTTGAACAGACTGAAATTGACGCATTAAAGTCTATTGCCAAGCTCAATCAAATTTTCAACGAGTACAATATCTTTTTTAAATATAGGGGCGCAGATCAAATGGACAGTCCTAGCACTCTAGTTTCATTTCCTGCCCCGGCATGTTCTGAAACAGCATTGAACAACTTCAATGACCACGGGTTTAGTGTTTTAGATTTATGCTTAAGTGGTGAATTACATTCATATGCTCTAGATTCCGGTAATTATGATGATGGGGCCATCAACGTTTATATTCCCAGTCGCACAACAAGTTTTGGTGGGCAAAGACTTAACTCTGAGGATATAGTAATCAATAGAGCGACACTCAATGAAGGTTCATTTGTCCATGAAGTAGGTCACATCTTGGGTTTATCCCACACCTTTAGTAATTATTATAGTAAGATTACACAGGGCGGTGTAGTAACAACTGCAACAGAGTGTGAACATGTATCGAGAATAATGAGCGACACTAGCTTTAATGCCATACCTATTGATGCCCTAAACAAAGGCAATGGAGATAAAATTTTAGACACAAATGCGGTACCTAACTTTATAAGAGAGTATTGCTGGAACAATGGGATTAATCCAGCGATATCATGGCAGGAATGTACAGACACCATTAACAACAATAATCTACAATATTATAATATTGATAATTGTGACTATATAGGATTTGGTGAAGACTGTGAAGACACTCCATATCAAATTGACCCTGCCGATGTTCAAAACTATATGGCTTACACAGAGAATACCTGTAGAAATCAATTTACTACTGGTCAAGCCATTCACATGCACGAGGATATTGAAGAGTTCTCTAACGATTATAATCGTATCAGGGCTTTAGATTTTTCTAGCTTGTACGAACCTTATAAAGGGAACTATTATTTTGCAGGTCCTTATGACAATGAAACAAATACAGTTTTATTTCAACCCGGCTTTGACTATAAATTTATTCGTTGTGAAGGTAATTATAACGAGCCTGCACCCTACGGAGAGAACTTTTCTTTTTACACGACAGATGTCATCCATGAAGTGGATGCGTATGAATTTGACTTTACAGAATACTACCACCCCAATCACACAGCTGTTGTAATTGAACAGATAGATGATGCCTTTGGCTTTGCGCGTGTTGAAAAATGCTATAATAATACAAATAGGATGGCCAGTGGTGGACGTGTAGTGCGCTTTAATGACGGGGTCATCAATTACAATACGACCACCACTGAAAAAAGTGGAACAGAAATCAACGACCCAACAACCATCAACACCCTTGACCCCGGTCTTTATAAAATTGAAAAAGACTATCAAAATGCACCTACTACACAAACCGTAATACTTAAGGAAAATGAATAAACTTTTATCACTAGCCACAGTACTTATCTCATATTCTTCAATAGCACAAATCTTTGGTCCTCAACAAGTGTTGATTGGTGACCTCTCAAGTGTAGAATATGTAACAGCTGGAGACATGGACGGTAACGGTTTTGTTGATTTGATTGCGGCAGGTGTTTTTGATGATAGAATAGTTCTCATAAAAAATATTGATGGAACCTCCTTTGAACCACCTGAAACAATAGTTCAAAATACCACTTCTAGAGAGACCTTGCCTATTGACATTGACATGGATGGTGATCTTGATTTAGCTTATTCAATTGAAGGGAGTATGGTTAAGTATAAGTTGAACGATGGTAATGGTAATTTTGGACCAGCATTCGTGATTGCCACTATGACCCTAAATGTTTCAGATTTAAAAGCAGTAGATATTGACAATGATGGGGATGAAGATATTCTATTAGGTAGTGCTGGTGTTCAGTCACGATGGTATGAAAATGATGGCGGAACTTTCATAAACACGCATGTAATTTCTGGTCCTGCAGGTCGTTCTTTAGAAGTAGGAGATTTAGACAATGATGGAGATATGGACATCGTGAGCTCAGCGTCTGGAAGTACTACATGTGTGTGGTATGAAAATGATGGGACTGGTGTTTTTTCTGCGCCAAAGACCATACGAGGTGCTGGTTCTGCTGGCAGCTCCGTTTTTGTAATTGATGTAAATGGTGATGGTGCTCTCGATGTTCTATTAAGCGTAAATGGTCAAGAGCAACTTTCATGGTTTGAAAATGAGGGAGGTGTCGACCAATTTGGCTCTGAGCAAATTATCACCAATGACCTTGATTTCGCTATTAGAGTGCATGGTGCAGACCTTGATAATGATGGAGATGTTGATGTAATAGGGTCAGGTGCGAGTGAGTTAGTATGGTTTGAAAATCTAGACGGTATGGGGACTTTTGGAAATAAAAATATTATTTCAAATCAAGTTGAAGGAGCTTTCTCTGCGATTGCTGTTGACCTTGACAATGATGGAGACTTAGATGTCGCCGCAACCTCAAGAAACAATGGTACTGTTGCGTGGTGGGAAAACCTCACTATTTTAGGTGTCGATGGCCCAAAAGCAATGGAGTTTAAAATCTATCCCAATCCCAGTAGTGATTATTTTATTGTACGGGCTACTAAAAACGCTGTCAAAAAATATACGCTCTATGACATTCAAGGTAAAAAGCTTAAAGAATATCCTGCAAATACCACCTATATTGATGCTACGGGACTAAAAACAGGTATGTATATATTGGGGCTCACTACATATAGTGGAGATGTCTTGTATCAAAAACTGATTCGAGAGTAGCAATTGAATTTGTAGATACAACAAGTAAAAAAGGGTAAAAAATAAACCGGCAACTCCAGTTTACTTTTACCCTTTTATACTTATAAACTTAATACTTACTATTATTGATATTTATCACCACCCAAGAAAGAGTGTGAGGTTGAGGTGCGGTCTTCTTCGTTGTTATCATTAAATTTTTTCAACTGTAGCATCCAATATCCAAAAGCCACAAAACCAACTAAAATAAACAGCCAAGAAATAATATTTGCTGCAGCCCAGCTCTCTAATTCAAGTGCTCGCAAAGCATTAAAAGGTGCGAATAAAACATTTTCTGAAAAATCTTGAATACCGTAAAAAACATCTCTTAAAGCCATATCTTTATATTTTGAAATGCAAAAGTATAAATAAGTCCCTATGCTCGCAAGCTTTTTCGGTAAATCTAGCCCTATAAATTATGTGATATTGAGTGTCATCATTTGTTTGGGCTATCTAGCTTTCGTTTTTAATAATGATTATTGGACATTTACCCTGGAAAATGTAGGTGGGAGTATGTTGTTATTAACACTATTTATATTCATGTTATTATTAGTAGATTTCATCATTCGGAAAAATGATGTTACAGGTAACAATACGTTTGCCATATTTATTTTTACATGCTTTTTGTTAATGGTTCCAAGTATTTTTGGGGAAGCCAAAACAGTATTAGCATCCACTTTTTTGCTGCTAGCTACACGTCGAATTCTAAGTTTAAAAACAGGAAAAAACATCGAAAAAAAACTTTTTGATGCAGGAATGTATATCACCATTGCATCTTTGTTTTATTTTTGGTCAATACTCTTTTTTGTAGCATTGTTTATTGCCATTGTAAGATTAGCAAATACCTCATTCCGGCTATTATTTCTGCCGTTAATTTCGCTCCTTTCCGTTTTTTCAATCGTAACAGTGTTTTATTTGTTGAAAGACGATTCATTTTCTTGGATATCAAATTGGCCAGAGGCAAGCAGTTTTAATTTTAAAGCATATAATAAAATGGCAATGCTTATTCCTCTTACCATGTTGCTCAGTCTACTTTTGTGGATGGGAACTAGTCGGTTTTTCCAAATATCATCATTGAAAAAAAAAGAAAAACCAGCTGGTTTTATGATGTTGATCATAGCCATCGTGACAATTTTTGTTTCAGTTTTGAGTCCGCAAAAAAATGGAGCCGAATTGTTATTCTTATTTTTCCCAGTTGCAACTTTCACAACAAATTATATAGAATCTAAAAAAACAAAAGAGCGCTTTATCTTCAACGAGATACTACTTTGGGTCTTGTTGTTATTAGCAATTGTTGTTGGATTTATTCTGAAATAGAAATTATCAAAACTAATTACTCAACACAGAATATTTTTAAGCAAAGCCGAAATGTAACCAGCCTTAATATTTCCGAAGAAAAAAAATGAAAATCCTATCTTGCAATCGCATGAAAAACCAAAAAATTAAAGTTGTAGAGTTGTTTGCCGGAGTAGGTGGTTTTAGACTTGGGCTGGAAAAAAACAACTATGAAATCGTGTGGAGTAATCAATGGGAACCTTCCACAAAAATGCAACACGCATCAAAAGTTTATGAGGCGCGGTTTGGAACAAAAAATCACTCGAACGAAGATATTAACGAGGTAGTCACTCGTGACATTGACGAAATTCCAGACCATGATTTATTGGTGGGCGGATTTCCATGTCAAGACTATTCGGTAGCTACGACCTTGTACAATAGTAAAGGTCTCAAGGGCAAAAAAGGAGTGTTGTGGTGGTCCATTCATCAAATCCTAGAAAAGAAAAAAAACAAGCCAAAATACTTGCTTTTAGAAAACGTAGACCGACTTTTAAAATCTCCAGCCAAACAGCGCGGACGTGATTTTGCGGTAATGCTTCAAAGCTTGAACCAACTTGGTTACGCGGTAGAATGGCGCGTAATAAATGCCGCCGAATATGGCATGCCGCAACGCCGTCGTCGCATTTTCATCCTCGGGTATCACAAATCCACAGCGATTTACAAAGAATTAAAAAAATCTCAAAAATCACATTGGTTATTTTCTCAAGGAACAATTGCCACAGCTTTTCCGGTGAATGAAAACAATGCCATTGAAGAAATGGAATTAAAAGGGAACTTAGTTGAAATCACAAATAACTTTAATAAAAACGGAAAACTCTCCCCATTCCACAATACAGGGTTGTTGATTGACGGAAAAATTTTTACTACGAAAACAGTTCCTAGTTACGAAGGTCCAAAAACAAACCTTGGTGACATTCTTGAAAAAGGAAAAGTTGATTCTGAATTTTTTATTGATAAAACCGACATCGACAAATGGCAATATTTAAAAGGCGCAAAAACCATTGAGCGCATTGCAGCAAACGGTTTTACATACAAGTATAGTGAAGGAGGTATGATTTACCCAGATGCACTCGATAATGCGTCGCGTACTATTATTACTGGCGAAGGCGGAAAATCTCCTTCACGATTTAAGCACGTTATTAACACAAAAGAGGGATTGAGGAGACTCACTCCCGTTGAGTTGGAGCGTTTAAATATGTTTCCGGATAATCACACAAAATTGGAAGGAATCACTTCCGCTAAACGCGCTTTTTTTATGGGTAATGCTTTAGTGGTGGGTGTTGTAGAAAAATTAGGGAAAGCACTTTCAGAAAGAATCAACTAATTTTATCTATATTTAAATCAAACAACTACTTAGTCAAGACTCCCCATTTTAGCTTTAGCAAATAACATTGCTGCATGTCAAAATTTAATTCAGATTTAAGGGATGAACGTATTTTAGCCAATTATTTGGATGCTCTTTATGCTTCGGAAAAGTTAGATTTCCGAAGAAATTTTGACGTCGAAAAACAGCATCGCGGAATTGATGGAATTCTGTACCATAAAGACAAAGAATATATTGTTGATGAAAAAGCACAGCTGCATTACCTCAATAAAGACTTGCCCACATTTACGTTTGAACTATCTTATAAAAATAGCGACGGAAAATTGAAATCAGGTTGGTTGTTTGACACTTCAAAAAAGACAGCATATTATTTTTTGATAACGGGCATATTTCTGAAAAGAGGAACAACAAATCTTTGTAGTGCTGATGATATCAAAAGAGTGAAAGTAACTTCGGTGCATCGTTTCAAGTTGATCTATTTGTTGTTACAACGAGATCTTTCGGAAGCTAAATTAATGGAATATGATGCAAATTTCCGAAGCGAAAAACAATTTGGGAGGCATGAAATCGAAGAATTGGATTCTAGAAAAGAGGGTGTTTTGTTTTATACAGAACATCTTGAGGAGCAACCCATGAATGTACAATTAAGGCTAGAATATTTGATAAAAAGTGGTGTGGCTAAAAAGTTGAATTATTAGCGTCTGGTCTCTTTTAGTGCGAAAAACTCTCACAAAATATGATACCTTTGTAAGTGTAGTATCATTTTAAATTTACCTTATGAGATTCAGCGAACTTGCCAACAAAATATTCCTTGAAGTTATTGTAAAATATCATCATTTAAATACGGTAGACCAACCGTTTGAAAATAAATACGACAACGATGAAAACTTGTTAGAGCATTTATTGTACAGAAAATGCTGGATTGATACCGTGCAATGGCATTATGAGGATATCATTAGGGATCCAAATATTGACCCAATCGCGGCTCTTGCTCTAAAGAGACAGATTGATGCATCAAATCAAGACAGGACTGACATGGTGGAATACATCGACAGTTACTTTTTAGAAAAATACAAAGATGTAACTCCAGATATAAATGCAACGATAAATACCGAAAGCCCAGCTTGGGGCGTAGACCGCTTATCTATTTTGGCTTTGAAAGTATACCACATGAATGAAGAAGCTACTCGAGTTGATGCAAGTGTTGAACACAGAGCTGCCTGCCAAAAAAAGTTAGACATTTTACTAGAACAACGTGTAGATTTAAGCACTGCAATCGACCAATTATTGGCAAATATTGAAGCGGGCAGAAAATACATGAAAGTGTACAAACAAATGAAAATGTACAATGACGACGAGCTTAATCCAGTACTAAGAGGAGGAAAGTAAAAGTGTCTAGTTGAGCGCAGTCGAAACCTACAATGGACTACATTTCTTTTTAAAGTTACCAATTTAACTTATTGTTTTTAATAGTGCCCAAAACAAAACATATTTTAGCAATTCGTCTCTCGGCAATGGGAGACGTTGCTATGTTAGTGCCGGTTTTACGAGTCGTAACCCAAACATACCCAGCGTTAAAAATCACGGTACTCACAAAACCCTTTTTTAAACCTCTTTTTTCTGAAATTTTAAACGTTTCAACTCTTGATGCAAATGTCTATGGCGAACATAAAGGTTTGATTGGGCTATTTAAACTTTCGACCGAAGCGAATAGACTTGGTATAGATTCTGTTGCAGATACGCACAATGTGTTGCGCTCAAAAGTACTTCGGTTTTTTCTATGGCTTCGCGGAAATAAAACAGCCGCGATAGATAAAGGCAGAGCCGAAAAAAAAGCACTTACAAATGCTAATGGAAAACCCATAAAACCTCTAAAAACAACCCATCAACGCTATGCTGATGTTTTTGAGAAATTAGGTTTCCCCATTGAATTATCAACCCACAAATTCCCAGGCAGAAATCGGTTGACTTCGCAATTGCAGGATTTAATAGGGCCACAGCCAAAAAAATTAATTGGCATTGCACCTTTTGCAGCTCACGAAGGGAAAATGTATCGGTTGTCATTGATGCAAGAAGTGATTGAGGATTTGAATGCAACCAATAGATTTAAAATATTTCTTTTTGGTGGAGGAAAAAAAGAGGTCTCTCAACTCAATGACATTGCAAAGGGATTAGAAAGTGTTGTTAGTGTGGCTGGAAAACTTTCGTTTGAGGATGAGTTGAAGCTCATTTCAAATTTAGATGTAATGCTTGCGATGGATAGTGGCAACGGCCATCTTGCGGCAACGTTTGGGATTCCTGTAATAACGCTTTGGGGAGTGACGCATCCTTATGCTGGGTTTGTGCCATTTAATCAACCCAACTCCAACCAAATAGTGGCAGACCGAGATCAATTTCCATTAATTCCGACTTCAATTTATGGGAATAATTATCCAAAAGGCTATGAAAAAGCAATGGACACCATTCCTGTTTCGCTCGTTGTGGAGAAAGTGTTGGGGGTTTTATGATCAACTTCCAGAAAGTTGAAAATTCCAAAGATCACAAATTGTATAGTTCAACCATTTTTAAATCCTAACTGAGAAATAGCCTAATTAGAATTATTTTAAAGATGGATTATTCAACTCCTCTAAAATCACTTCGCGAGTTTTGTTTTTAACTTCGCGTTTGTCTTCTAGCTTGTATCCGGTTGTTGGTATCAAATCTTGAATTTTTGCACGCATTCTACCGGGTGACCCACTAAAAAACTCATAAGAAAAACGCTTTTTATTATCGTGAAAAACCATGGGTGCAATTGGAATTTGATGTTCAATGGCAAGTCTAAAAGCACCATCTTTAAATTCATCTAAAGTCATACTAGTATCATCAGGCACGCCTCCTTCCGGGAAAATACATATACTTAAGCCTTGATTCAATTTACGTTGTGCGCTATCAAAAACATCGCCTCTACTTCTTGGGTTTTTGCGGTCTACCAAGATACAGGTACGTTTATAAAAAAATCCAAACAATGGGATTTTGCTCAACTCTTTCTTCCCCACAAATACAAAAGGATTTTTTGTACAATATAGCATCAACATAATATCGGTCATTGATGTGTGATTTGAGACAAACATATATGATTTTCCCTTTTCATATTTTACGTCGCGTTTGATCTTCAGAAAAAATCCCATTCCAAAAAGAATGACCGTCGCCCAAATACGCGCCATTTTAAAATAATAAGGATACCATTCTTGCTTTAAGATTGATATCACCAAAAAAGGAAACATAATGAGAATAGGCAAAGCCATAAGGATATAAAACCAAATGCGATACAACACAAAGAATGGATACAGCAGTATTCTCATAGGTGCCAAAATTAGCAAATTGGCTGACGTAAGTAGCCTAAAAAAAGTAACTTTGCTAAAATATTGTGTTTAATTTAAAATTCACCTGCTTTTGCAGGCATAAGATGTCAAGAATACTTACAGGAATACAGAGCACGGGAACGCCCCATTTAGGAAATATTTTAGGGGCAATATTGCCCGCTATTGAAATGGCAAATGACCCAAAAAATGATAGTTTTCTATTTATCGCAAACCTGCATACCCTTACTCAAATTAAAGATGCAGAGCTTTTAAAAAGTAATACATATAGCACAGCGGCAGTATGGTTGGCCTTCGGGCTCGATGTTGAAAAAACGGTGTTTTATCGTCAAAGCGATATTCCTCAAGTGACAGAATTATCTTGGTATTTAAGTTGCTTTTTTCCTTTCCAGCGATTGACTTTAGCGCATTCGTTCAAGGACAAAGCAGATAGACTGGAAGATGTAAACTCTGGGTTGTTTACATACCCCATGTTAATGGCAGCAGACATATTATTATACGACGCAAACATTATTCCCGTAGGAAAAGACCAAATGCAACACATTGAAATGACTCGCGATGTTGCCTCTCGTTTTCATGCCCAAATGGGAGAAACTTTTGTGCTGCCCGAAGCGCAAGTTCAAAAAGACACCATGCTCGTTCCTGGTATAGACGGACATAAAATGAGTAAATCCAGAGATAATACTATCAACATCTTCTTGGATGATAAAAAATTGCGAAAGCAAGTAATGAAAATAGAAACAGACAGCACCCCTCTCGAAGAACCAAAAGATTGGAGTACCTGTAACTGCTTTACAATTTATTCTTTAGTAGCTTCGGAAGCTGAAATCGCGCAGATGAAAGCAAACTACGAAGGCGGAAATTACGGTTATGGTCACGCAAAACAAGCACTTTACGAATTAATAGTTGAAAGATTCGCAAAACCCCGCGAACGCTACAACTATTACATGAATAATTTATCTGAAATTGACAAAGCACTACAAGTAGGTGCTGAAAAAGCCGCCAAAGTTGCCAATGATGTTTTAAAAAGGGTACGTGCAAAGTTAGGCTACTAAATCAATTGAAACAGTTTGCCCGGCAGCGGTCTTATAACTCCTTTTAGTTCCATCCCTAAAAGTAAGTTTGCAACTTTATGGGTGGGTAATTGACATTCAATGGCGATAATGTCGAGCAGCTCTTTTTCTTTGTCTTTTAAAAAGTTGTAAATGAGTTTTTCTTCCGTAGTAAACTCAACGAATAAAGAAGTTTGCTGTGGTTTTTTTACTTTGGTTTCAAGTTCCCAACCTAACATATAAATAATATCTGCGGCAGAAGTAACAACTCTTGCTTGATTTGTTTTAATAAGGTTATTGCAACCCACGCTTTGATTATCTGTAGCTCTTCCGGGAACTGCAAAAACTTCTCGGCTGTAACTATTTGCAATATCTGCAGTAACCAAACTTCCTCCTTTTTCAGCACTTTCGATTACAATTGTAGCTTCGCTCATTCCAGCGATAATGCGATTTCGTTTTAAAAAATTGTTGCGATCGAAGGGGTCCGTGCTCCAAAATTCTGAAATAAACCCACCATTTTCTTCCACTTTGGCAACATACTTTTTGTGGACTTTAGGATAAATCTGATTTAACCCATGCGCCAAACAACCTATGGTTTGTAATCCATTGTCCATCGCTGCTTTGTGCGCAGTGATATCAACCCCATAAGCGAACCCCGAAACAATGACTGGATTTATAACGGCCAAATCTTCAATCAACTTTTCACAAAAGGATTGCCCATAGCTTGTCACTTTTCGAGTACCCACAATGCTGAGCAACTTTTTATTCGGAATATCAATATTGCCCGTGTGGAAAAACAAAATGGGCCCATCGAGACAATATTTTAATCTATCGGGATACGTCTTGTCCTTAAAATATGAATACTCAATATTGTTCGCTTCGATAAATTTAATTTCGCTTTCGGCTTCATTTAATAAAAAAGCTTCGTCGAGGTCTTTCACTTTAAACGCGCCAATACCATCAATCTTGAGTAAATTAGATTTTTTTTCTTTGAAAATTGCTTCGGCACTGCCTATGGCCTGTAATAGTTTTTTTGCCGAAGTATCACCCAAGTTTGGCACTCTTTGAAGGGCGAGTGTGTATAAAAGTTCATTTTTAGAAAGCATATTTTCAAATAGTTATGCTACAGGAAAAATATTCCCGCTTTAAAATTTCCGGAGTTACAATAATTGCTTCGGAAATTTCTGCCTTTAAAAATTGAGGCATTTTAGTATAAAAAGGGGAGATTTTCAAGATACATATTTTTGTGTTGTTAATAAGTTGCGCCTGCGAAAAAGGATTAAAAAACAAAAAAAAGTATATTTGTTCTAGTGCAATTATCAACCTACATACAAGATTTACTTTACCGCTATGAATGTGTGATCATCCCTGGGTTTGGGGCTTTTTTAACACATTACGCATCGGCTACAATTGACACTGAAACACATACATTTTATCCTCCGGGAAAATCTATTTCTTTCAATCGACAATTACAAACAAACGATGGGCTTTTGGCCAATTATGTAGCAAGTGTACAAGGAAGTAGTTATGAGGTGGCGCTTCAAAAAATAAGAAATTTTACCGGAAAGCTTTCTTTAGAGTTGAGTGAAGGCAAAACGGTTTCGCTTGAAAACATTGGAGATTTTTCATTAAATAATGAGCGTACAGTTCAATTTATACCTACAGGAAATAAAAACTTTGATGCTGGTTCTTTTGGGTTGACAACGTTTATTTCTTCGGAAGTTAGCCGTGCTATTGAAACTACTATTTCCGAAGCCGAAACAACCGAAACACCATTATTATTTACTCCTCGTAAACGAACTACGCCATACATTAAATATGCAGCAGTAGGTTTAATAGCAATTGCTATCGCTGGACTTGGCGGGATGAAATTGTATGAAAAGGGTGTTCAAGATCATAATTTTGTTCAAAAACAAAAGGCTGAAACGCTTGTTCAAAAGCAAATCCAAGAAGCAACTTTTGTGATTTCAAATCCACTGCCCACGATTAATGTTGCAGTACCAAAACAAACAGGAAAATACCATATTGTTGCTGGCGCTTTTAGGGTGGAAGAAAATGCCACAAAAAAAGTAGGACAACTTCACGAAAAAGGATTTACCGCTAAGCTCATTGGCGAAAATAGATACGGCTTACATCAAGTTGTGTATGCTAGTTATGAAAATCGCCTAGAGGCACTTGCTTCCCTCCGCAACATCAAACGCACAGAAAATAAAGACGCGTGGCTGTTAGTGAAAGAGTTGAAAAACTAATTTTCGACTTAAATTTTTTTCTTTACTCTTTTCATCAAGTTTAACTATCCAATAATAAACTTCTGAGTTTTAATATCTGTTTAATATTGTGTTGAAGTGCTTACCTTTGCTCAAAATTTAAATTAAACTAATGTTACCCGTCTTTACGGGCAGTAAACATGGAAATAAAGACCCCTTCTCAATCGTGTACTACAATTACTGACCTCGTCTTACCTAGCGAAACCAACCCTATTGGCAATATGTTTGGTGGAGAGTTGTTAGCGCGTATGGATCGTGCTGCTAGTATTGCCGCACGTAGACATAGTAGGCGAATTGTGGTAACGGCATCTGTAAACCACGTGGCTTTTAATAAAATGATTCCATTGGGGAGTGTTGTGACCGTTGAGGCAAAAGTATCCCGTTCTTTTAAAAGCTCTATGGAAGTTTTTATGGATGTTTGGATTGAAGATAGAGAAAGCGGCATACGTAGTAAAGCTAACGAAGGTATATACACATTCGTTGCTGTTGACGAAATGGGAAACCCTGTCCCTGTACCACCATTAACTCCTGAGAGTGAGTTAGAAAAAATACGTTATGACGCGGCTTTACGCCGTAAACAATTGAGTTTATTACTTGCCGGTAAAATAAAACCAGAAGCGGCTACCGAGTTGAAAGCCTTGTTTGATTAGAGTAAAAAGCACAATTAAAATATACTTATGAGTTTTTTCTGAGATGTTTTTAACTAATATCCTCATTCGCAACCAACTCTATTCGTTATTTTTGAGATTACATTAATTGTATGCCAATTTTTATGGCATATGTATAATTTCAAAAAAAATGAAAAAAGCAACTACGCTGTTTGTGCTATTATTTAGCATGACTTTATTTGCCCAATCCTCTTACACTATACAATTTCAAGATGAAGTATTAGTCATTGAGGAAAACATTGATTCTTTTCAATGGAGCGACATGCCCGAATCTTCAAAATTTGAAAATGGCTACTACGGTTGGATTCAATTTTTTGAAACTCCCACTCAAAATATTCAAGATGAATTTAAAAGGAGAGGTTTTGAGCTACTAGAATATCTCCCAAATAAAGCATATAAGTTTTATTTCCCCGAAAACACTCCAGTTCAGTTTTTAAAGGATAACGGTGCTAGAGCTATTGTTCCAATAGAAGGGCAGTATAAATTATCTTCGGCTTTAAAGATGCCTCCTTACCCAGCGTATGCTTTAAATGGAGATAACATTCTTGTTACATTGGAATTTCAGAAACACGCCAATTCTAATTATGTAATTAGCGAATTATCTAAACAGCAGATAGCAGTACAACAAGAATACAAAGGACACAACGTTATTGACCTTTCTATTCCAAATAATTGCTTAGAAACGCTATCTAACCTACCATTCGTAAAATGGGTGGAACTAATAGTTGCTCCAGATGTTAAAGATGACACGAGAGGAAGAAGCTTACACAGGTCAAGCAATCTTGATACGCAAACTACTGCGGGAAGAAATTACACAGGAGAAGGCATTGGCGTGATGGTCAGAGATGATGGAAGCGTAGGGCCACATATTGATTTTCAGGGTCGTATAGATAACAGTAGCGCAGGAGGATTTGGCCCAACACACGGAGACGGTGTTGCAGGTATTATGACGGGAGCAGGAAACCTTGACCCCATGATGAGAGGAATGGCTGCAGGTTCAGACGTATATATTGTTGACTATCAAGCAAACTTTCTAGACGCAGCTACAACCTCAAGAATTAATGATGGAACTGTACAAATCACTAACTCATCCTATAGTAATGGTTGTAACGACGGGTATACAACAATTACAAGCAGAGTTGACGAACAGACCAAAGATATTCCTTCTTTATTGCATGTTTTTTCTGCTGGGAATTCAAATAATAGCAACTGTGGTTATGGTGCGGGGAATCAATGGGGAAATATCACTGGAGGACACAAGCAAGGTAAAAATGTAATTGCTACTGCCAATGTGTTTTTTGATGGTTCTCTTGTAAATTCAAGCAGTAGAGGACCCGCACACGACGGGAGGATTAAACCAGACATTGCTGCAAATGGGCAAAATCAAAACTCTACCGACGAAAACAATGAATACATGTCTTTTGGGGGTACGTCTGGAGCGGCTCCTGGGATTGCGGGAGTTTCGGCTCAATTGTATGAGGCCTACGGAAATTTAAACGGTGGTGCTTTACCGCAATCGGCGTTAATAAAAGCGGCATTATTGAATACCGCAAATGAAGCTGGAAATATAGGTCCTGATTATAAATTCGGTTGGGGAATTGTCAATGGGCTAAGAGCGGCTAAAGTCATTGAAGAAAATAGATATTTAAGTGATAATATTACACAAGGGGTAACTAACAATCATACGATTGCAGTTCCAACAGGAACAACTCAGGTGCGTTTTATGGTGTATTGGAGTGATGTTCAAGCATCAGCTGGGGCAAATCCAGCATTAGTGAATGACCTTGATTTAGAAGTTGGAGACCCTATTGGTGTTCAACGACAACCGTGGATTTTAGACCCAACACCTAATGCAGCCACTCTTGATAATCCTGCTACTACTGGTGTAGATCATTTAAACAATGTTGAACAAGTACTAATTAATAATCCAGTTGCTGGAGATTATACTATTGAAGTTTCAGGATTTAACGTGCCTGTGGGACCTCAAGAATATTTTGTTGTTTATGAAATCATCACAGAAAACATAACTGTTACATATCCTGACGGCGGTGAAAGTTTTGTAGCGGGTGAGACCGAATCAATCCACTGGGATGCAATTAATACGACTGCAGATTTTGAATTAGAATATTCTACAGATGAAGGGACTAGTTGGACAGCAATTGCAACAGTGCCAAACGGAACTACTAACTATGGATGGAATGTTCCTGCGACAGTTACTGGAGCAGCACAAATAAGAGTTTCAAGTGGTGCATTTACAGACGATAGCGATGCTAACTTTTCCGTTACAAATCAAGTAGAAGGGTTCTCATTTTCACAAGTTTGCCCAGAGGAAGTTACTTTTGTTTGGGATGCGCTAGCAGATGCAGAATCGTATGATGTATATCTTTTAGGGACAAAGTATATGGAAGTAGTTGGAAATTCAACCACAACCACAATTACGGTTCCTATTTCAGACCCAACAGCTATTATGTGGGCAGCAATCGTAGCTAAAAATGATACCGAAAACTGGTCTTCTCGAAGAACTATCGCTGTAAGTCACACAGGTGGATTACTCAACTGTACATTACCTAATGACATAGGCGTTATTGAAGTAGGGAATGATGTAGGTGACTTTTCAACAGTATGTTCTGGAAATACAAACGTAATTGTTTCTGCGGTAATTCGTAATACGGGTATCGATTCTCAGAGTAATTTTGATGTTACCTATAAATTAAGTGGTCAAGCAGCAGTTACTGAAACTTTTACTGCAACAATCGCCTCTGGTGAACAAGTTGATTTTGATTTTGCTACACCTCTTTCAATTACTGCTGCGGGTGCTTATACACTGACGATTTCCGTAGATTTAACAGGCGATCAAAACCCAAGTAATAATGAAGCTACGTTAGACTTCTTCGCTATTACCGAAGCTACGGCTTTAGACTTTGAAGAAAATTTTGAGACCAGTGGAGTTCCGCCAGCGGGTTGGTCAATCATCAATGACGATGAAGACGAAACATGGACAGAAGCAAATGGAATTGTGGGAAGTACAGGCTCTAATACATCTACTGCATTTGTAGATAATTATAATTATAATGCACCCGGAGAAGAAGATATTCTTGCTACTGAAATTTTTGACCTTACAGATGTGAGTACCGCCTCACTCACCTTCGATTTAGCAAAAGCTCAATACTCATCATCACTTTTTGATGGATTGCGCGTTGAGGTTTCTATTGATTGTGGTGGAACTTTTACGACTATATATGATAAAGAGAACCTTGAGTTATCAACCTTACCAGGTTACGAAACTGGAATTTGGGAGCCAGAAAGCGATGACGATTGGAGAAATGAACAAATTGACTTATCTCCCTATATTGGTGAAGTAGCTCAATTTAGATTTATCAATATTAATGGCTACGGAAACGGAACCTTTGTTGACAATATCAACTTGACATCAATATTAGGTGTAAATGATAATCCTCTTTCAGAAATTACACTATACCCTAATCCAGCTTCTGAAATTGTAAATATCAAATTGACAAATGAAACAGCAACTGATGCTTCAATAGTAATCGCTAACAGTTTAGGACAGATTGTTAAACGTGTTTCTAAGCAACAAATAGGCGGAAACGCAACAGTTGTGATAGATATTGCAGGATTTAGTTCAGGGCTTTATTTTGTGACTATTTCATCACAAGGAATTTCTGAAACTAAAAAGCTACTGATTAAATAATAGAAAGCTTAAATGGAGCTTAAATTTAAAAAAAGGGACTCATTATGTGAGTCCCTTTTTTATTTATGCCATTTTACATTCTATACACCCAATCTGCTGGATTCATATAGGTACCACCATTGGTCACAAAGAATTTAAGTACCGTTTTCCCAGTGGTAGGATGCGTAAAAATTGTACCTAAATTATCTTTACTAGAAACTTTGTCTCCCTTTTTAACTGCTACAGTGGCTAGATTATAGTAAATAGTAATATAGTCTCCATGACGAACCATTACAGCTTTGTTCGTGTTTTTAGATTGCATAATACTTAATACCTCACCATTGAAAATCGCACGGGCATTTGCATTGGTACTCGTTGCAATCTCAACGCCATTAGAATTTAATGTAACATTAGGAAATTGAGGATGTTTATGCTTCCCGAAGCGATTAACAACTACACCTTTTTCAACAGGCCAGATAAGTCTTCCTTTGTTGTTCTTAAAATCTTTTGCCAATGCCGCAGCCTCTGGAGTTAGATTAAAACCTCCACTTAAAGAAGCCTTGGTCTCTACTCCTGCTTTGACAGTCTTCTTATTAGCTTCTGCAATTGCGGCTCTTATAATGTCATTTATTTCCTTTTCAATGGTATTTGCTTCCTTTTGCTTTTGTTGAATTTTACTTGCAAAACCACTTTCATCTTTTTTCAATGTAGCAATAAGTGCTTCTTGATTTTTTTTCTCTTTTGTTAGATTTGCTTTGGCTATTTTATTTTCAGCAATGAGTTTGTCCTTTTGTTTTCTTTGTTCTATCAGGCCTTGATTTAAATCTTGTAGAAGTACTGTTTTTTCTTTAATACTCTCCCCTTGTTTTTTACGGTGATTGGCATATTGTTTCATATACTGCACGCGCTTATACGCCTGCAAGAAGTCTTGAGAAGACAACAAAAACATGATTCTACTCTGTTGCGACTTGCTTTTATAGGACTTCCGCACCATCGCAGCATAATCTTCTTTGAGCTCTGTTAACTCATCCCTTAAATTTGAAATTTGAGTGGTATTATCGTTGATTTCGCGAGTGAGTAAATTGGCTTGTTGATTCGTTACCCGAATTAAGTTTTCTTGTGCTTTTATACGTTGGTCAATGTCCTCTACTTCACTTAAAACCGACTTCTTTTCACCGCGGGTCTTAAATAACAAAGTATTGATTTGTTTAATTTCGTCAAGAATTTGCTGTCGTCGCTCCTCTAATTGTTGTTGCTTCTTTGATTGCGACAACATGGAACTAACGCCTGCGAAAAACAAAAAACAAAAAAGTAATGCGCGTAATTTCATAGCTAGTCTAGGGTTCTTTTTTCGTAGCCCTCTGGAATATCAAACGGAAAAGTCACCGAAACATTGAGGTCAATCTTTTTATAATTCATCTCAATATTTGTCAAACTAGAATTTTCAGTAGCTCGCACATTAATGGTTGATGGATAATAATCATTTTCAATGATCTCAAAATTTCCGTAGGTAACTTCAAGATTTCGGCCCTTTTGAGGTTGAGACACGGTTTCTTGAGCTACCATAAAATTATCTGGGTAGAAAAGTAGCGTTAAAAGCATTTGTGGATTCTGCTGTTTTGGAGTAACCTCATATTTATTATTAACCACGCGCGTGGTGAAATTTGCTCCAGTAATAGGCAAAATACTATTGCCTAAAAGAATAGCTTGTGCTTGTTTAAAGTCGATTTCAGTACCTAATAAGTCGCTCAATAATGCAAAATCTCCTTCAAAATAAGAGCGGTCGATGGACTCGTAGAAACTCACTTTTTCTGGGGTAATTAAAACCTTTGCGAGAGTTATTCCAAGAATAGACGCCTTTATCCAAATCACCTTATCTTTTTCCATCCGCACGCTCGTAGTGATACTCTGCGATTGTTTGTCGTCCTCATATTTTACTTGAAGTCTTGCGGCAAGTGTATTAAAATTTTGCGTTGCTCCGTTATGAGCTTTCATCAAATTTTTTGTCGTCATTGTTGGTGAAGCTGTCGCAGTTCCTTTCACTGCTTTTGTACTTCCGCAAGCGGAAATTAGCGACATTAAACCTATAACCAAAATTATTTTTACTTTCATCTACTTAATTTGAAATTTGTATCGCCGCCGCCTTGTTTGCAAATTCGCTCGCTTTTTTTGTGTCGCCTTTTCCCGTGTGTGCAATACTCAACTGCTCATAGAAATCTTTCTCCATTTTTGGGTCATCAAAAAGAAAATCAATTCCTGCGTCGAGTGTTTCTAAAGCGCCATCAAAATCGTTTAAGTTATTCAACGAAACTCCGTGTAATAAATAAACTAACGGTTGGGCCGGAAAAACTTCTAAACCTGTTTCGCTCAATTTTTTTGAGGCTTCAAAATTGCCAAAATCTATTTGCAACAATAATGTGTTTTTGAGCAAGCTGAAATTATCTGCATCAAGTTTAATCCCCTTTTCATAGAACTTTAATGCTGCCTCTTTATTTTCTTTTGTCACATAATAATCTCCCAATTTTTCAAAAACCTGCCCGTTATTTTGTTTTGAAAAAAGCGAAACCGTTTCTTCAAGTTTGGTTTCGTATTGTGGATTATCATCAACAAAAGTTAAAAAATCTCCTAAAACTTTATACTGACTTTCTTTGTCGATTTCTTCAGATTTAAAAACGACTTTCATCGATTTTAAAGCTTCTTCCGCATTGCTTTCATCGAGATAAAACTTGTAAAGTGCAAGATGCACTAATTCGCTTTTAGGGATGTTTTTTTGAAGCTCTTTTGCGGTTTCAAAAGCTTTTTCTGTATTTTCTTCGTCGCTGTAGAGATAAATTAAATTAAGGTAATCCCTCTCGTTTTTAGGGTTTTTATCTACTTTGGTTTCAAGATTTTCTATCGCACCTTGGCTATCGCCGGTAACTTTATAAATTTGATTTCGCAGTGCATTTCGGTATGTGCTTTCTCCCCAAGATTCATCGAGTTCATCAAGAATAGCCAATGACTTATTGTATTGTTTGGTTCGGCTATAAAGGTTAGCAAGGTCTTCCTTATAATCCTCATCAATGACACTCAATCGCTCCACTAGTGGTATCGCTTTATCATAATCCCGCTTTAAGTAATACAGGTCGTACAAAGCCTCAAGCACTTCTAATTTGTCTGGATTTGTTTGTAATACTTTATTGTAATTTTCCTCAGCGGTATCATAATATTTGAGTTCGGTTTGGTTTTTTGCCAATTCAAAATATACAATCGCATCCGCTTCTTTATTTCCTTTCGAAGCAGCCTTTGCTTTTTCCAATGCTTTAATCGCCAGCTCATAATTCTCAATTGACTTCTGTTTTAATGCCTCGTAGAAGTTTTCTTGAAAAGCATCAGTAACGTTTCCTAAGTCGTCCGTTGGTTCTTCATCTTCTTGTGCAAAAACCGTCGTCGGAAATATAAAATTTCCGAAGAAAATAGCTATGAATATATATTTTAGTTTCATAAAAAAGGACCCTCACCGAAACATGCTGCGCAAAAGCTTACCTATTTCGACTCTCCCAGAGGAAGAGTAGTTTTTAACTGAATATTACTTTAACTGCGAATAATCGCCTATGCTCACGTTTGTAAAATTACCATCAAAATGAGCGTGATTTCCTATCATTGCGTTACTTAAAACAGCGTTTTTAATAGTCGTGTTTGTTTGAATAATACTATTTTTAACGGTACTGTCTTCAATAACCGTACCCTTACCGATAGATGCGAATGGCCCAACAACGCTATTTTTTAAAACAACACCTTCGCCAATAAAACATGGTTTGATGATTTCACTATTTTCAGTAATTATTTTTTCTGAAATTAGCGGCTCATTTGCCTCGTGTAAAAACCCTAACATTCGTTGGTTGGTTTCAACGGTTACTTCTTTATTTCCGCAGTCCATCCACTCACTTACGGTTCCCGTTTTGAAAATTTTTCCATCAGCCATCATGCGTTTAATGCCATCATTTATCTGGTATTCACCACCGTTGATAATGTTATTATCCAATACAAATTGCAATTCCTTTTTAAGAACCGAAACATCCTTAAAATAATAAATGCCGATTACTGCTTGATCGCTTACAAAGGTTTCGGGTTTTTCGACGAGCTCAACGATTTCTTCTTTTTCGTTGAGATTGACTACGCCATACGCCTCTGGGTTTTTAACTTTTTTTGTCCAGATTACCGCATCTGCCTCTTTGTCTAAGTCAAAATCAGCACGAATCAACGTATCTGCATACGCAATTACTGCAGGACCACTCAATGATGGCTCAGCACACATAATGGCGTGTCCAGTTCCCTTTGGCTCCAATTGACGGTAAATGCTTGCTTTTGCGCCAAGCTCCGCTGCAAGTTCATTTAAACTCTCCACAACATCATCCCCAAAAAACGCAGGGTCACCCAATATAAAAGCAATCTCCTCGATGTCTTGATTTAAAACACCGGCGATATCAGCTACCAATCGGTGAACGATAGGTTTTCCAGCTACCGGGATTAATGGTTTTGGTACTGTTAAACTATGTGGGCGAAGACGACTTCCGCGACCTGCCATTGGGACTATTATTTTCATATTTATTGCTCGTAAAGACGAGTGTCTATTTTATGTAATTTTCATTTCCGCGAAAGGCGGGTATCACTTATTATTTATTATTAAAATTATTTTAGAATCTAATTCTGGAATATCACTTTGTATTATTTCCCAAACTAATTCTAGATTAACCCCAAAATATTCATGTATCAACCTATTTCTGAAACCAGATAATTTAATCCATTCTATAGAAGAATCTTTAGTCTTTAAAGTTTCTGAAAGTCTATTTGATGCCTCTCCAATAATTTCAAAATTTCGAATTGTGGCATCAATAATCATTGTGTTTTCTATAAAGTCTTGAAAGTTTATCTCATGAGTGTATTCTTTGATTTTTTGAATTGCTTCAATAATATCCTCAAGTAAATATATGTCTTCCCTTTTAGACATAATTGATATCTGCGCTTATGGCATTTCTGTATTTTTCTTTAATTCCTTTCAAAGAAACTAAATCCACTTTCAGCCCAAGCATTTCCTCTAAGTCTCGAGCAAGTATGAAATAATTAGACCCTATTTTGGCATTAATATCCACAATTATATCAACATCACTATTCTCGCTTTGTTCGTTACGAGCATAAGAGCCAAATATTCCTATAGATACCAAAGGATACTTGTCAAAAAGATATTCTTTTTTTGACGCAATAATGTCCTTAATTTCTTGTAATGTTTTCATGGTCTAAAGATATAATAACAATGCATTTATTTCACCCCAGTACTACCAAAACCTCCTTCACCACGATCTGTTTCCGAAAGCATTTCAACTTCATCAAAAACTGCGCGTTCATGTTTTGCGATTACTAATTGAGCGATGCGTTCCCCGTTTTCAATGGTGAAATCCTCATTTGAAAGGTTTACTAAGATTACGCCAATTTCTCCTCGGTAATCTGCATCAATCGTTCCTGGACTGTTTAACACCGTTATCCCTTTTTTTGCGGCAAGGCCACTTCGCGGGCGTACTTGCGCTTCATAACCTACTGGTAATTCTATATAAAGACCGGTTTTAACAATAGCACGTTGCAATGGTTTTAGCGTAGAGGATTCTATTACATTGGCACGAATATCCATTCCCGCACTCGCTATTGTTTCATAACTCGGTAGTTGATGATTCGATTTATTTATGATTTTTATGGGTACGGCCATGCTTTTATTTCTTTAAAATCCTTCGGAAATCGTCTTTTTCCAAAACAATTACCACAAACAAAAATACCAATAATAACGCAGTCCCAAGGTAGATATTTCGGTCAAATCTATAAAACACCAAACCTGAAAATAACACCGAAAGCACAACATAACCACCTATCTTTTTCAAATCGTAAGGAACGCGATAGTGCTTTTTTCCGTAGAAATACGACAAAAACATCATCGTAGCATACGCTGCCAACGTTGCAATTGCAGCACCTTTGTAGCTAATAATAGGTATCAAGGCAAAATTGACCCCAAGCGTAATTATTGCTCCAACGATGGAAATATATGCTCCGTATTTTGTTTTGTCTGTCACTTTGTACCAGACCGATAAATTGTGGTAAATCCCAAGGCACAAATTGGCCAACAAAATAAAAGGCACTACCCATAATGCTTCCCAATATTGGCTATCACTAATGAGCAATTGTTTGAAAAAATCAATATAGACGATAACAAAAAGTAAGATAAAGCTCCCAAAGATGGTAAAGTATTTTGTAATCGTCGCATACGTATTTTTCGCGTTTTCGTGCCCAGCATGATTGAAGAAAAACGGCTCAATCCCTAATCTAAACGCTGTGGCAAATAAGGTCATAAATACACCCAATTTATAACAGGCCGCGTAGATGCCTACTTCTTTTTCTGCAATGTTTTCGGGTAATAAATATTTCAGCAAAATTTTATCAAAAGCTTCATTGATGGAGAATGCAATGCCCGCAATCAATACTGGAAATGCATATTTGAGCATTTGCTTCCAAATGGTTTTGTCAAATCCGAATTTGATTTTAAGATACAACGGTAATAATAGCAGTAACGTAAATCCACTCGCGATGACATTTGAAATAAATACATACACCACTTTATTTTCTTCGGAAAAAATACTGGCCCAAAAGCTCTCTGAATTGCTTTCGGCTAATTCTGGAAGGACTAAAAAGAAGAATAGATTTGCTCCCAAATTGACACACACATTTAAAATTTTTATCACTGCATATCGCATAGGTTTTTCATTTGCGCGCAACCAAACAAATGGCAATACCACGAGGGCATCGAGCAACAAAATGAGCAATGCATATAAAATATATTCAGGCTTAAAATCTAACCAAATCGCCAGCGAATCTTTCATTAAAAAAGTAATCGCAAAAAATAAAAATGAGGTCACCGTTAACGAAGTAAGCGCAGTCGATTGAACGATTCCTTTTTTTGAATCATCCTTATTTATAAATCTAAAAAAAGCGGTTTCCATTCCATAGGAAAGTAAAACGTTTCCTAAGATGATGTAAGACATCAATGTGGCATAAATACCAAAACTTGAAGGCGCAAGTACAGATGTATATAATGGCACCAAAACAATCGCTAACGCGCGCGGCAATACCGTAGCCAAGCCATAAATAAAAGTTTGCTGAAAAAGTTTTTTAAAGACGGACAAAGTTGGAGTGCATTAGGTGGGTAAAAATAGAAAAACGAACGTAGAAATCAGGAGATTTCAAACTACTTAATTACCTCTCCCATTAGGATTTGCACTTGGATATGCTAAAGGAGACTTTTCAATCATTTTAGTCACTTTATGGAAATAGGTTTTACCCTTAAAATTATATTCTATAATCGCATTTCCCTGTTCCAATTCAAATTGGCTTTTAGGTTGCGGTAATGTATTTGTTTCCTGTTTTGGATCAATATTCATTAAGCGCTCATTATTGGTGTTATTTAAAACATTTGCCCGATAGAGTAAGCTATTATTAGGCTGCATTTTTGCCGATGCCTTAAAATTTCCGAAGTAAAAATTATTGATTTCAACATTGCTGTCAATACTACCAAATGTAATAACTACGTAAGTTCCCGCGCCACCTCCTTGTATTCCGGCAACCCAAGTTTGATAAGTAGCTTCGGTAATAATGAAGGGTGGATTTTCAACCATTTTAGATGTTTCTTTTTGTGCGGTGCCACATTGTATAAATACGGCACTTATAATAAAAACCGCTACTATTGACGTATAATTTTTGAGTATTTGCATTGACTAAAATTACAATTTAAATTGTAAACCAATGAACACGGCGACTCCGTCTGCTTCGTTTTGGTCAAATGTTATATCCTTTGCATTAAAGTATGGCAAAAAGAGTTTGACCCATAAAGTTTCATTGATGCGATAATGAGCGCCAGGACCCACACTGTAAATGCGTAAAGCCTCGTTGTCTAGCGGTGTGCTCGTATCACTTTTAAATCCAAGTCCGTAACCCACATGACCAAACACGTTTAATTTTGAGCGATTTAAAAAATAGTACTGCACACTAGGCACAATACTATAGGAAGTAGCTTCTATATTACTTTCATTCTTAAAAGTACTATTGTCTGAGAGCACCAGATTTCCACTTATGGAAACTTTATCTGAAACAAAAAATTCCATCCCCGTAAGTCCAACAATGCCAAAATCTTTTCCATTATTCTGTTCTGTAGGATAAGGCGAAGCCGAAATATTAAGCATCCAGTCTCCTTTTTGATGTTGAGAAATGGCAGTGGCCGAAATAAACAAAACGCAAACTAGTAACAGTGGTTGAAATTTCATAGTTGGTTGGTTTTAAGGGTAGACAAAAATTACATCAATTATTATTCCGATGGTTAATGGAAATATTGTATTCCAAAAAATCAGGTATTTAATTCCTCGAAGTAGTATATCCTTTTTAAAATTTCCGAAGAAAAAGGCTGAGAAATAAAAAACCTCTCAAATTTTAAAACTTGAGAGGTTTCTAATTTTTTATTTGAGGATGATTATCCGGCCAATGCTTCTGCACCACCAACAATCTCTAAGATTTCATTGGTAATAGCAGCTTGACGTGCTTTATTATATTGTAACTTAAGTGCATCTCTTAACTCAGTTGCATTGTCAGTTGCTTTGTGCATCGCTGTCATACGCGCACCGTGCTCACTTGCAACACTATCTCTAAGAGCCTTGAACAATTGAGTTTTTAAACTTTTAGGTATCAATCCTTCAACGATTTCTTCTTTTGACGGTTCAAAGATATAATTGATATTTGTTCCTGCCGTTTCAACTTCTTCCTGCTTTCTTGGCAAGATGGGTAAAAACTGCTCAGTCATTACCTCTTGTGTTGCTGCGTTTTTAAAGTGGTTGTAAACAACGTATATTTTGTCGTAAGCACCTTCTTTAAATTTATCCATCAACATTTCAGCAATTGTTGCAGTGGCATCAAATGTAAGTTCGTCAAAAATGGCCACGTTATGCTCGATAACTTTTCCTGTTTTCTTGATGATATCGTTTCCTTTTTTTCCAACGGTAACAAAATCTACTTGCTTTCCAGCAAAAGTCTCGTTCGCTAATTTTACAGATGCTTTAATAACATTTGTATTAAAAGCTCCGGCTAGTCCACGGTTTGAAGTAATGGCAACAACCAAAACTTTATTTACGTCACGTTGTTCTGAAAAAGTACTTCCGCTATCAGCATCTAAGGTTGCGCTTAGATTTTGTAATAACTCGGTTAATTTTTCAGAATAAGGACGCATTGCGGTAATCGCATCTTGTGCCTTTTTCAACTTTGCGGCAGATACCATTTTCATGGCACTGGTAATCTGCATCGTTGACCCAACGGATTGGATTCTGTTACGTATTTCTTTTAAATTCGCCATTCATTTTAATTAAAGAGTGATTTAAAATCACATCTGTTATAAAAGCCCTTCGACAAGCTCAGGGTGACAATATCTTAGTACAATTCCCACGACTTATTTAAAAGTTGTGGGAATTGGAATTACTTTTTGTATTTCGCAGACAAATCAGCAGCTACAGTAGTCAATGTGTCGATTACTTCGTCTGTTAATTTTCCTGCTTTCAATGTATCTAATGTACTTCTGTGTTTCGTGTTCAAGAACTCTAAATAATCTCTTTCAAATTCTTTTACCTTATCAATAGGTACGTTACGCAACAAGTTTTTAGAACCTGCATAGATAATTGCAATTTGATCTTCAACCGTAAAAGGTGTGTTTTCGTTTTGCTTTAATATTTCTACGTTACGTTTTCCTTTTTCAATTACATTCAATGTAGCTGCATCAAGGTCAGAACCAAACTTTGCAAACGCTTCTAATTCACGGAAGGCAGCTTGATCCAGTTTTAAAGTACCTGATACTTTTTTCATCGATTTAATCTGAGCATTACCACCTACACGAGATACCGAAATACCTACATTAATCGCTGGACGTACCCCAGAGTTAAACAAATCACCATCAAGGAAAATCTGTCCATCTGTAATAGAGATCACGTTTGTAGGAATATATGCCGAAACGTCACCTGCCTGTGTTTCAATAATAGGAAGTGCTGTTAATGAACCACCACCTTTTACAATAGGCTTTAAAACTTCTGGAAGGTCATTCATGTTTGCTGCAATAGCATCATCATTAATTACCTTTGCCGCACGCTCTAACAATCTTGAGTGTAAGAAAAATACATCCCCAGGATATGCCTCACGTCCTGGTGGGCGACGTAACAATAACGAAATCTCACGGTATGCTACGGCTTGCTTTGATAAATCATCATAGATAATTAATGCAGGACGACCCGTGTCTCTAAAATATTCACCAATTGCTGCGCCAGCAAAAGGAGCATATACTTGCATCGATGCAGGATCACTCGCGTTTGCCGCAACGATAGTAGTATAGGCTAATGCACCTGCTTCTTCAAGTACTTTAGCAATGTTTGCTACCGTAGATGCTTTCTGTCCAATGGCAACATATATACAATATACTGGTTCCCCAGCATCATAAAATTCTTTTTGGTTCAAAATGGTGTCAATACAAACCGTTGACTTCCCTGTTTGACGGTCACCAATAACAAGCTCACGTTGTCCTCTACCAACAGGAATCATCGCATCAATAGACTTAATACCTGTTTGTAATGGCTCCGTTACTGGCTCTCTATAAATTACACCCGGTGCTTTACGCTCTAGTGGCAATTCATACGTTTTACCTTCAATAGAACCTTTACCATCGATAGGCTCACCAAGTGTGTTTACAACTCGTCCAACAATACCTTCACCTACTTGAAGCGAAGCAATACGTTGTGTACGTTTTACAGTAGCACCTTCGATAATTCCTTTTGAAGGACCTAACAATACAACCCCTACGTTATCTTCCTCTAGGTTCAATACGATTCCTTCCATACCGTCCTCAAACGCTACCAATTCTCCGTACTGTGCGTTAGCAAGCCCGTAAACACGTGCAATACCATCACCTACATTTAATACAGTTCCTACCTCATCAAGTGAAGCTGTTGCTTCAAAACCGGTAAGTTGTTGTTTTAAGATTGCTGAAACTTCAGCTGGTTTAACTTCTGCCATTTTTATTTAGATTTGAGATTCTAGATTTGAGCTTTCATACTCCATTTAAAATCAATCAGTTAATTGTACTTGTTATTTCGTTTTTGCCGAAATATAAAAACCCGACACCTTTATTATTTTAAAATGCACTATAATGTTTTTTCAAAATATCAAGTTGATACTTGATACATTTCCGAAGCATTATAGAGACTTTGTAAACTCTCTTTTTAAATTTCCAAGTTGGTTTGCGATGCTTGCGTTGTATTGCAAATCTCCAACACGAAGGATAAACCCTCCTATGATACTCTCGTCAATTTTATTATCGATAGTCACTTGGTCACTACCCGTCATTTCTTTTACTTTGGCAAGTACTTTTGCTTCCAACTCTGGAGTTAAAGCTACTGCTGTAGTAACCTGTGCTACTTTAACACCTTGCGCATCATTATAAAGATTAATGTAACTTGAAGCTACACCACTCAATAAATTAATACGTTTGTTTGCTGTAAGAATTTGGATTAATCCTTTAGTAACTTCGCTATTACCTTCAAAGATTTTAATCAATGCTTCTTGTTTATCTTCTCCTTTAATAATAGGACTTGCTAAAACATTTCGTAATTCTTTACTTCCAGCAATGGTGTCTTGAACAGATTTCATATCGCCAAAAACAACGCTACCTAAACTGGCTTCGTTGGCTTGATCCAAAACTGCTTTTGCATATCGTATGGCTGCTCTGTTGCTCATATTTATCGTCCAAACAATTCTGTCTGGATAACTGTTTAATTAAACTTAGTTTAAAGTTGCGTCGTTCAACATAGTGTCAACAAGTGCTATTTGCTTTTCCTTGTTTGACAACTCACTTTTCACAACTTTTTCAGCAATCTCAATTGAAAGGTTTGCTACCTGTGCTTTGATATCTGCCACAGCTGCTTTCTTTTCGGCTTCAATTGTTGCTTGTGCATTTGCTATTGTTTTGTTAGCAGCTTCCTGTGCTTCTTCTTTAGCATCAGCAATCATTTTAGCTTTTATCTCTCTTGCATCCTTCATCATTGACTCACGCTCAGCTCTTGCTTCCTGCAATAACTTTTGGTTATCAGCTTGAAGATTTTGCATTTCAAGTTTTGCTTTTTCTGCACTATCCAATGCGTCTTTAATTCCTTGCTCACGCTCGTTCACAGCACCTAAAATAGGTTTCCATGCAAATTTGCGAAGCAATAAAAGCAATAAAATAAATACTACTGCTTGCCAAAAGAAAAGGCCTACTGAAAATTCGTTTATTAATTTTTCCATATTCACTTCCCACATTGGTGGGAATCTTTTTGGTTATACTATATGTTTACGTTTCTAAATATTAGAAACTTCTTTGAAATTTCCGAAGAAATAAGTATGCTAAATTTTAATAGAAACACAGCTCTGCAACCAACCGTTACAGCGCTGTGTTATCTTTTTTGATTACCCTGCGAAAATCGCGGCGAAACCAATACCTTCAATAAGCGCCGCTGCAATAAGCATTGCTGTTTGAATCTTTCCGTAAGCTTCTGGCTGACGTGCGATAGCTTCCATAGCTTTCCCACCAATCATACCGATACCAATACCGGCACCGATTACTGCCAATCCTGCTCCTATAATAGAAGGGATTACTGTTCCACCTGCTTGTACAATCATTGGAATTGTCATAATATATATAATTAAAAATTAAACATTCAAAATTTGCAAAGTCCTTTATATAGTGTGGACCTTAAAACACTTACTATTATAAATGTGCAATCTCTCCTTCGTGTTCTTCAGCGTGGTCGTGCGTCTCACTCGCAAAACCGAAGTAAAGCGCAGCTAACATTGTAAAAATGTATGCCTGTAATAATGCTACTAAAATTTCAATCAAAGAAATGGCGAATGCCAATCCAAAAGAAAGTGTTCCACCTATCCAATTTTGGAAAATATAAATCAAACCAATTAAACTCCCTAATACTACGTGTCCCGCGGTCATGTTTGCGTACAAACGAATTAAAAGGGCAAATGGCTTAATGAACAATCCTAGAATTTCGATAGGAACAAGTATGATATAAATAAATATCTTTCCTGCCCATGGCATTCCATCACCTAGTGGGTCAAAAATATGTTTCCAGTAATCTTTAGTTCCTGTAAATGTTGTAATTAAGAAAACAATTAATGCCAATGCTGTTGTAATAGCTATATTTCCAGTTACATTAACCCCCAATGGAGTTAAGCCAAACATATTTAAAAACCAGATGAAAAAGAATACGGTCAATAAGAATGGCATGTATTTTTTGTATTTTTTTTCGCCAATGTTTGCGATAGCGATATCATCCCTAATGTACAATACAATTGGTTCGAAAAATCGACCAACGCCTTTTGCAATTCCGCCATTTTTAGCGTAGCTAGATGCAAGTCCTTTAAATAGTAAAATCATTAAAATTGATGTCAACAACATCATGAAAACACCTTTTGTAATAGAAAGGTCTAAAGGTTTTGCATTTGTCGCGTGACCATCTTCATCATAATTAAGCGTTCCTGTAGCATCCGTCTTATAGATTTTTGCATGGTCAATTTTGTAATAATTACCATCAACCTCAGCAACAGTTTCTCCGTGATGAAATTTAGATGAAGAAAAAACTTTCAAGCCACCGTCCCAAAGAATGATAGGTAACGGGAATCCTACGTGATGTACTTCACCTGAGTCGTCCGTGTAAGAATATAATCCAAAATCATGCGAATCAAGCAAGTGATGCGCTACATAATCCTTCACTTCTTGTTTTCTTTCGGCTTTTGTGTCACCCCCTTGAGCTGCAACTTTTGAAGCCTCTTTAGCAAATCCTGAAATAGATGTTGCCATTAATAAAACCGTAAGTAATCTAACCACTATTTTTTTCTGCATTTCTAGACAAATTAAAGGTGTCCTTAAAATCGGTGCAAAAATACAGTTAATCCCTAAAAACAAAAAACTATTTTATTTCTTTTTTTTCTTCGGAAATCGGCTTCGAATAGTCCTGATTATTAAGCTGTTTGGAAAGATAGAATACTTCAAGGATGAGGCATGTGGCATACGGCACAAAAAAAGCTGCAAACTCAATACGTTGCATGATACCATCTTCTTGATAATACGGATAAAACTCAACAAAGAAAACAATGAATTTGAGACCGCTTATCGCAAGGAAAATAAAGGCTGTGTTTGAGGATTCTTTTTTAATATTGAGTTTCACAATCAACAACAGCAAAGCAGCCAACACATAATTGATTAAATATGAAGTTATAATCATATTACCAAATAGCGCTTTATTAAATGTGAAAAGCAACCCTATATGTATACCAAATACAACTATTAAAATTGCTAAAAGAAATAATAAAAATTTACCCCCAGAAAAACTCATTCGCGTCGATTCAAGAATTTAATCGATTTGTCTGTCTCACTACAAGCACTAAAGAAATAGCAACTCCTGCAAGTGTACATATAATGGTAAACATCTTTCCATCACTGTAAGTGGCGTCCAGCCATTTACCCAATTGTACAAAAAGATAGATGATGACGCCCATTTGTATGGCTATAGCACTCAAGATAGCCCATCGCCTCACACTGTTGTTCTTTTTGTCAGCCATTATTAGTTGAGCTGTTCAGCTCCCGTCTTTTTTGATCTATTAGAACGATCAAAAGGACTTTCTTTTTTGGTATTTGAGTTTACCGCAGCCCCATTTAGATGATCATTTCCCATTGAACAGGTTGCATTAAATGTTGCTCCGGGTTCTACAGCAAGTTTTCCGACCACAACATCGCCTTCAATGTTTGCCGAAGAGCGCAATGTTAAAAGATTGGTCACTGTCAACGTACCATTAAATGTACCTTCAATATCTGCCTGCTCACAAGTCAATGTGCCAGTGATAATTCCATTTTTTCCTAAAACAACCTTGGATGGTGTTTTTACATTTCCGTTTATGGTACCATCAATTCTAAAAAATCCAGTAGATTCTATATCACCCGTAATGGAAGTTCCTTCGTTGATTCTGTTTTGATTTGCTCCAGGTTCTCCGGAAACGTTACTGGGTTTTCTATTCTTTTTGTCTGATAACATAATACTACAGGTTTTGGGGAGTTTCCTACGTTTTATTTTATCCCAGGGTTTAAATAATCTGTGAGGTTTTTATGAATTTGTACAATCTTATAATTTTCCGAAGAAATGCCGAAAGAATTTCTTGTTATTTTATGTGCCGAAGCTTCTTTTGCAGGATTTGCAAGTTTATCGCCAAATCCTTCAGCACCTAGTTTAGAATCCAAACCATGAACTACAACAAACTCTTTTCCGGGTGTGTAATAATCTACAGATGTATATAATTTAATGTCGTAACCATAAAACTTTATGGCTTCATCAAGTTTCTTTCTGAAATCAGATATGCTTGATGTCTCATTCGCTTCAAATTCATAAATCAACTTGAACTTTGTACTTTCTTCAGCAGGAATGAAAGCTGCATTTTCTATTTGAGGCAAGGTTTTGCTGTAAATAAGCTGTGCTTGTTTTCCTTCTTCGGAATTGGGGTAAGTCAAAGAAACAAAATTTAATGCCTTTTTATAAGCTTCAAAACCTTGCTGTCTTCCTAAAGCCGTCGCTTTCAGTAATTCTAATTTTGGAACAATATCATCTCCATTATATAAGGTAATGTATTCGTCCGCTTTTTTTATTACTTCGGCATATTTACTTGCTTCAAATTCTTTGTAGAGCGCATTATATTTAAATTCTGGGCTAGACTCATCGGTTGCCAACTGGGTATTTGGGTTTCTTAAAATTTCCGCGTAGCGAGAATCCGAATGATTTGTCAAAATATCATTCTTGTATTTTGATGCGTTTGACTCGTCTTCTAATTCTACGTAAATTTTATAGAGATTGTATTTTGAAGGCAAGACCAATCGCTCCTCTGGATTGTAGGTGAGTAGTTTTTCAAGCCTATTTGCAGCTAGATCATACTCCTTAAATTTTTCCTTATATATCAATCCTAATTGATAATAAGCAAAGTCACGGTCTTTTGTCAAGCTATCTAGCAACTTAGGGTCTGAAGGTATTGTTTCAATATATGTTTGTGGGTCAAAAAAGGCAGATTCTGAAACAGCCACTCCAACATCTTCTATCTCATCATTACTTGAAATTCCAGAATTTTGGCGTGCGCTTCTTCTCCAGTTATCTTCATTTGTTCTGTCTCCCCAATTTTTTTCAAATTCAATTTTTCCATAAGCGACAGTCGAAGGATTGTAAAAATAAAATTTTTCCCCACCAGCGCTTGGGCCAGAAGTTACAGCACCTCCTTTAAAAAATTCGTTATTTGTTATGCCTCCTCTTTTTGCTTGTTTAGAGGCAGCGACAGAATCAGCGATTGCTTGGGCTCTCAATCCGTCAGTATATTCCGTAAAATAAGCAAGACGTTCTGCTTCACTCATATTTGATAGTCTTAAAATACTATCGTTCATTGTAGCGATATCTTCGTATTTTATTACATCGTCAAGGTTTTCTCTTTTTTTGGTGATTCTTCTCCATCTTCTTGAATTTACTTCAAGATTGGTCAAGGTGCTATCGTAGTAGGCACCAGCTGTTTTATATTCCGCATCATCAAAGTTCATTTCAGCAAGCGTTTGATAGTTGAAGGATTGCAAGGTCAAATCATTATTAAATGCTCTAATGGACTTATTGTAATAAGCCACAGCCGTGCTGTCACTATCATTTTTACGGTGATAATCGCCTATCATGTTATAAACTTTGTCTAAAAACGGACGATTTTCTCTATCCTCTTCAAGGTCTGTCAACAAAGCTAAAAACTCTTCTTTATTACCTTTATCGTAATCAAAATTATTTGCCTTTGCTATGTGGGCATTTATCATATAAACCCTTGCCGTTTTACGATTTAAATCAATAACCTCATCATACGCCATATTTGCGCTATCAGGCATTTTCAGTCTATCGTAGAGCTGCCCTTTTATAAAGTTGAAACGACCTTTAAGTTCGTTATCCTCCACAGTTTCCGAAGCTATTTTCATATACGGTAATGCCTGTGGCAATGAGTCTAAATTAATGTAAGCCTGTGCAATTTGAGCATGCGCATCTGCTAGAACGGCATCCTCTTTAATTTCAGATTCCTCAAGCATTTCCTTAAGATTTTCAATGGCGTAGTCTTCATTCTTTAAACGAATGTTTGTTTTAGCCTTCCACACTTTCGCATTGTTAATGTTATTACTCGTTGCATATTTATCGAGTATAAAATTGAATGCATCCAGCGCAGGGATAAAGCGGTTGTCATAATAACGCGCCTTTCCGAGCAACATATAGGCTTCATCAATTTGAGGATTATATTCCTGCCCATTGATAAACATAGAGTGCTTTTGAATTGCTTTTACAGCTTTTTCTTCGGCTTTATTGAAATTGGGATCCTTCCCATTTTTGTCCAATTGAACTTCATCAACAACTTCAATGCGTTCAACGGTTAAAATTTCATAATAATCATCTTTGTAGCCCAATGAAAGACCTTCTTTTCCAGCATCAAAGGCGTTGTTACCGTTAAACAACGTATTGTACTCCGTAGAGACAGCGTGAAGATTACGATTTAAAAATGTGTTTTTCTTTCGGGAACAAGCCGTTACCGCTAGAATTACAACAAGAATGAGGGTAGTGTATTTTATGCGCTTCAAAATATTTTAATTTGTATGTTATACTAACTAAAAATTGGTGCTTTTAGTATGTAAATCAACGTCAAGGGCGTAAAAATACGTTTCTTTTTGTGATCTATTTAAAGATTGACTTAAAAAATAGGCTTTTGTGACACGCTTTAAAACACATTGTTGTTTATTTTTGCGTAAAAATAACTCCTACTATGAGCGACTTTCATACGCTAACTGTTTCTAAAATTGATAAAAACACCCCTAACTCTGTCATCATTTCATTTGCCGTGCCCGGAAATTTAATGCGTGATTTTGCCTTTAAAGCTGGTCAATACCTTACGATAAAGCATAGTTTTAATGGAGAAGAAGTGCGCCGCGCGTATTCAATTTGCAGTGCACCTCACGACAGAGTATTACAGGTAGGTGTCAAGAAAGTTGAGGACGGGTTATTTTCTGTGTACGCGAATGAAACTTTAAAAGAAGGAGATACACTCGAGGTAATGCCACCTCAAGGAAAATTTATAGTAATCCCAGAAAAAAATACTGCTAAAAATTACGCGGCATTTGCAGCCGGTAGTGGGATTACTCCAATTATTTCTATCATAGAGTCTGTAATGGAAGATGAGCCGGACAGTAAGTTTTTATTGGTCTACGGAAACCAAACTAAAGAAAATGCAATGTTCTACGATGCTATTATGAAGCTAAAGCAGAACAATCCACAGCGCTTTTTCCCAAATTTTATTTACAGCCGAAGCAGAGAAGAAGATTCAAGATTTGGTCGTATTGATCGCTCTATCGTCAATTATTATTTAAAAAATGAATTTGAATATACCAGGTTCGACGCTTTTTACCTTTGCGGTCCAGAACCTATGATTGATGAAGTTTCATCCACTTTAAAAGAAAACGGAATTAACGAAAAGGCAATCCATTTTGAGCTTTTTAAAACTTCAGAAGAAGGAATGCTCGTTGAAAGTCATGATGGTTTTACTCAAGTTTCAATCATTATTGATGATGAAACCACCACATTCCAAATGTCCCAAGAAAAATCTGTGCTTGATGTTGCATTAGAGAAAAAACTGGATGCTCCTTTTTCTTGCCAAGGCGGAATTTGTAGCACCTGTATCGCAAGAGTCACAGAAGGCAAAGCCGAAATGCGAAAAAACCAAATACTCACGGACGGCGAAATCGCCGAAGGACTTATCCTTACCTGTCAAGCACATCCCACCACAGCAACATTGACTGTTGATTATGATGATGTTTAAATTTTGAATACACCAAAGAAATAACTAGAATTAAGTTAGAGTAAATTTTGGTTGTTTGCGCATTAATTATTGGGTTAATAATACTTTATAGAGAAATTATCGCAATGGAATAATTTTGGCAAACAAAATAGGTCTATTAAATCGCAAAGTATAAAAATAATTAGCGGAGCAATTGTTTTTGTTCTAAATGATATTGTGGAAATATATAGCTACTTTAATTAAAACTTTATTTTTCACAAAACCCCCAACACTTTCTCCACAACGAGCGAAACAGGAATGGTATCCATTGCTTTTTCATAGCCTTTTGGGTAGTTGTTCCCATAAATTGAAGTCGGAATTAATGGAAACTGATCTCGGTCTGCCACTATTTGATTGGGCTTATTTAAAATAAAACTATAAAATTAAAAAAGCCATCTCATGGCGACGAGATGGCTTTTCAATCATTTTGTTTGGTTTCCCAAACACCAATTAAAATATAACCTACTTACTTAAAATTTAAAACTTAATCCAGTATAAACCCCAATATAGTAGGGTCTAAAGTTAACAGAGCTATCTGTGTATGGATTAAGTTGGTACTTAAACATAGGTTCAACATTAAACTTAAACTTACTCGACAATTTGTAATCAAACCCTAGTCCAACATTAGTAGAGAAGCTTACATTAGATAAATTGTTGGCCTCGCCCAACGTTTCATTAAAATCTCCCGCAGTAACACTCACTTTGTTGTTTCCTAAGAAGAGTGTACTCAAACCGCCTATAACATTTACACCCAATTTGGTATTGAAAAGTGCATATTTTAATTCTAGTGGAACTTCGTAATATGAAATGTTTTGATTTAAAAATGCCTCACCATTTGTTGATTTTGGGCTTATGTCACCAAAGCTACCATCATTTGATGCTGCAAAAGTTCCCGTATCTTGAGGGATTAAAACGCTCTGGGAATTATCATAATCAACACTTCTTAAAGCTGCTGAAATAGGTCCATTTCCTAATTCAATACCACCAGTACTGTAACTCAAATCAACATTACTCACCCCAGTGCGAATGCTCAATCTGTCACTTACAGTGTAACTTACACCCACTCCGTAACTAAAATTAACATCGCCATTCTGAGAATTATCAGCAAAGGAAGCATCTATAGAAGATCCTTGACTCAATGAATTATAATAAACCGGTGCAAAATTGGGAGCAACTTCCCAGCGATTTTTAATGGCTTCTTTTTGAGCTATGGCTTCTGAATTTATCTTATTTTGTTCGTCAATAGCATCAAAAATTGATTTTTTTGTAGCGTCATTATCTATTTTCTTTTCTTCGGAAATCGTTTCTTGTGCAATTCCTGTTTCAGAAATAATACTTTCATTATCCTTTTTAATAGCTGAATCAAGACTTTTATTAATTAATTGGTTTTTGTCCTTTTCAACCGAAGTATTTATCGCAACACCTTCTTTAATCAGGCTGGGATTTTGAATGTCTTTTTTATTTGCTGAATTCTTTTGATCTTGAACAGCGACAGCATTGTTTGTTTTGTTGCTATCTACAATTGATGTTTTATTTTGGGTCTTTTCTGAATTTTTATTTTTCTGAACTGCTACGCTTGTATTATTGAAATTTTGAGACTTTTTAGGATTATTAGTCACAACTTCATTTTGTGTTGAAGACGTAGTTTCGCTGTTTGAAATTTCGGAAGAACCTTTTATTTTTTTTAAATTTTCCTCGTTATTGTTTTCAACAATTTCTTGCGTGTTTTTGTTTTCAAGAATTTGTTTGTCGGTGTCTATTAAAGGAGAATGATTGTTTTCTTGTTTAATCGTTTCGGTGTTGTTCGAATCGCCATTTACAATAGTATTATTATTGTTAATGTCCCAAACTGAATTTCCTATAGTAAACATCAAAGCCAAAAGAGCAGCCACACCGGCAACTTTCCACCAAAGCGGAATCACCTTGCGGTCTTTTTTCTTCTCCTGTAACTGCGCTTGGATATTCTCCCAAACGTGCGGAAGAGGAGTCGCCTCAAATTGCTCGAAACGCTCTTTAAAAAGTTGGTCTATGTTTTTCTTTTCTTTCATTTTAATTACCCACGAAGGTGAGTATCTAGTTCCGCGCAGGCGGATATCTTTATTCTATTCTTCAATATTTCTATATTCAATGACTTTCGCTTTTAAAATTCCTCTGGCTCTTGCTAGATTTGACTTAGACGTACCATCGCTAATACCTAACAAATTTCCTATTTCTTTATGCGAAAAGCCGTCCATGACATACATGGTAAAGACCAATCGATATTGATCTGGCAATTCTTGAATTATTCTCAGTAAAAAATCTAGCGGCAATCCTTCATCAATCACATCATCATCTGCCGTATCTTCAATTTGTCCTTCATCTTTAATATCAAACACTTTTTGTTTTCTATATTTCTGAAGTACTGTGTTTACTGTAATTCTCTTTATCCAACCTTCAAAAGAACCTTTGTCTTTAAACTGTTCTACCTTATCATAAATAGTCATGAACGCATCTTGCAGATTGTCTTCTGCCTCGGTGCTGTTTGGAGAATATCGTAGACAGATTGAAAAAAGCACATTGCTGTAACGCTTGTACAATTCTCCCTGGGCCTTGATATCTTTATCTTTGCAGCCTTGTATGAGTTCGTCTAAAGTCAAATGCAGCACCTAGGTTAGTTAGATTTTTAGCAACTTACAGTAAAAATAAGCAACAACCGTAATAACTTTTGGTTTCTACTGTTAGTAGATGCCTGATTGTTAATTGGGTTGCGTGGTTGACTTAAATTTCTGTAATCAGTATCCAAAGTTATAAAGTTAATTTACAACTAGTGGAGGTTTTGAGGAGAATTAGTAGCGAATATATGCAAAAGAAAAATCTCAAATTCCAAAATATAATTGGTATTTGAGATTTAATTTTTTTAAGATTATTAAGTATTTAAGCTTCTGAAAGCGCTTTGATACTTTCCTTGATTTTACCTTCAAGTTCTTCCATTAATTCTGGGTTGTCCAATAGCAATGCTTTTACGGCATCTCTCCCTTGTCCCAACTTTGTGTCGTCATAGCTAAACCAAGAACCTGCTTTTTTTACGATTTCAAATTCAACTCCTAAATCTACAATCTCACCTACTTTTGAAATCCCTTTACCATACATAATGTCAAACTCAGCCATTTTAAAAGGTGGCGCCACTTTATTTTTTACCACTTTAACACGGGTTTTATTACCCATTACGTCGCTATTGCTATTTTTAATTTGAGTAGAACGACGAATGTCTAATCGTACCGAAGCATAAAATTTTAAGGCATTACCACCCGTAGTAGTTTCTGGATTTCCAAACATCACACCAATTTTTTCACGTAACTGGTTAATGAAAATCACAGTACAATTGGTTTTGCTTATGGACCCCGTAAGCTTTCGAAGCGCTTGCGACATCAATCTTGCGTGCAATCCCATTTTACTGTCTCCCATTTCTCCTTCAATTTCACTTTTAGGCGTCAAGGCGGCAACGGAGTCAATCACGATAATATCAATCGCTCCAGAACGAATTAAATTATCAGCAATCTCAAGTGCCTGCTCCCCATTGTCTGGTTGCGAAATGATGAGGTTTTCAATATCTACTCCCAAACTTTCTGCATAGTAGCGATCAAAAGCGTGCTCCGCATCTATAAATGCTGCAATTCCACCTTTCTTTTGAGCTTCAGCAATGGCGTGAATGGTCAATGTCGTTTTACCGGAAGATTCTGGCCCATAGATTTCAATAACCCTTCCTCTTGGATATCCTCCTACACCTAATGCAACATCAAGCCCTAAAGAACCGGTAGGGATTGTATCAACTTCTACTACCGTTTTGTCACCCATTTTCATAACAGTCCCTTTTCCGTAGGTTTTGTCAAGTTTGTCAAGGGTTAATTGTAGGGCTTTTAATTTTGCTGTTTTCTCTTTATCGTCTGCCATGAGAGCTTATTTTTATATTTTATGGTTTTTTGGAATTAATCCAAAAGTTGCATCCTATTATAAAGTTTAATGGAATTTTTCCATTAAATAAGAATGTAAAGATAAATAAATTTGGAATATTTCCAAACATCTTTTAATTTCTTTAAAGTTTTAGAATATAAATTGGGAAGGGGTTTTAAAGGTACAATTATTTATTAAACAATAATGATTATGGTCGTTCCTTAAAATTTCCGAAGTAAATTGAATTATCCAGTGCATTACAAAAGAAAGCACTCATTTTTTATACCTTTGCACCTCAATAATCTTTTAACCTTAAAAACGTATAGCATGCAACTGTACAATACCTTAAGTGCAAAAGAGCGCGCGGCTTTGCTCGAAGAAGCCGGGGAAGACCGTTTGACGCTCTCATTTTATCAATATGCCAAAATTGGCAACCCAGAACTTTTTAGAAATCATCTCTTTATAAAATGGGACGAGTTGAACGTCCTAGGGCGTATCTACGTCGCTCACGAAGGCATCAACGCCCAACTTTCTGTGCCTGCTAAGAACTTCGGAAATTTTAAAGAATTTCTTGACGGAATTTACTTTTTAGAAAACGTAAGACTCAATATTGCCATTGAGCACGACCTAAAATCATTTTTAAAACTTAAGGTTAAGGTCCGAAATAAAATAGTCGCAGATGGTCTCAATGATGAAACTTTTGATGTGCGAAACAAAGGAGTCCACGTAGCTGCCGAAAAATTTAACGAACTCATCGAAGACCCAAACACAGTGCTCGTTGACATGCGCAATCATTACGAAAGCGAAATTGGTCATTTTAAAAATGCCATAACGCCAGATGTTGATACGTTTAGAGATTCGCTGGACATTATCGAAGAACAACTTAAAGACCACAAAGAAGATAAAAAATTAGTGATGTACTGCACGGGCGGAATCCGTTGCGAAAAGGCAAGTGCTTATTACAAACACAAAGGGTTTAAAAATGTCTTCCAACTCGAAGGAGGTATTATTGAATACACCAGAGAAGTAAATGAAAAAGGTTTAGAAAATAAATTTATTGGTAAAAACTTTGTTTTTGACCATCGCCGTGGTGAGCGCATTACAGATGATGTTATTGCAAATTGCCACCAATGTGGAAATCCTTGTGACAATCACGTAAATTGTGAAAACGAAGCCTGCCATTTATTATTTATTCAGTGCGAGGAGTGCGCCAAACAAATGGATAATTGTTGCTCTACAGAATGTCAAGAAATAATAAAATTGCCAGTTGATGAACAAAAAGCATTACGAGCCGGAAGTCACAACAGCAACAAAATTTTCAAAAAGGGAAGAAGCGAAAAGTTGAAGTTCGGTAAATAAGTTAAAAAATGTAAGATCGCTGCGCTCCAAGAAGCAAGACTTGACAAATAACGATAATTTATTTCATCAATATGTACACAGAATTGAGAAGTCCCTACCTAGGAGGGATTTAGGGAGGATACTAAAAAAGTCCTGTTTCATGTTTCCCTGTGGTCTTGTGTCATTTCAGTTTAAATAAAAAAGGTTAATTTAAAAAGCATTCCCTCAAAGAGATTTAGGGCGGAAATTTTAATATCTTTACCTATTAAAGTATTGTTTAATTTTTCGAGAGATTATTGACATTTATCAACTAGAAAATGTCAGGTTGAGCACCCATTTAAAGGCATGGGCACGGCAGTCGAAACCAATGATGGAATAACGAAGTTTGAATTCGGGCACTGCACAATCTTTTTAATCTCCTTTATATATACAAATAATTATGGGCTGTACTAGCTGTGCCACTGGCGCCGATGGACAACCTAAAGGCTGCAAGAACAACGGAACTTGCGGTACTGATGGTTGCAATAAATTAACGGTGTTCGATTGGCTTTCAAATATGTCACTTCCGGCAGATATGACCCTCTTTACCGGGGTCGAAGTTCGTTTTAAAAATGGACGTAAACACTTTTATCAAAATAGCGATGGAGTAACCCTGAGCATCGGCGATGTCGTTGCTACTGAAGCGGAATCTGGACACGATATTGGCCAAGTAACCCTCACGGGCGAATTGGTACGTGTGCAAATGAAAAAGAAAAAGGAAAATCCAGACGCGACAAAACTCCCAAAAATCTATCGAAAAGCCACTCAAAAAGATATTGATATCTGGCAAAAAGTACGTGACCGAGAGGCCGAAGTTCAAAAACGCTCGCGAGAAATTGCCATTCGTTTAGGATTGAGGATGAAAATTAGCGACGTGGAGTTTCAAGGCGACGCATCAAAAGTTATTTTCTATTATACGGCGGAAGAACGCGTAGATTTTAGAGAATTGATAAAAGAATTTGCCCGTACGTTCAACTCACGTATTGAGATGAAACAAGTGGGTTTCCGTCAAGAAGCAGCACGCTTAGGAGGCATAGGGAGTTGTGGTCGAGAATTGTGTTGTTCAACGTGGTTGACAGATTTTAGATCTGTAAATACTTCGGCAGCACGGTATCAACAATTATCATTAAATCCTCAAAAGCTAGCTGGACAATGCGGTAAGTTAAAATGCTGTCTCAATTATGAATTGGACACCTATCTTGATGCCCTTGAAGATTTTCCGCGAAGTGATGTAAAATTAAAGACCGAAAAAGGAACAGCCGTTTGTCAAAAGACAGATATTTTTAAAGGATTACTTTGGTTCGCATACGAGAAAGAAGGAATGAATTGGCATGAATTATCGCTTGAAAAAGTAAACGAAATTATTGCCATCAACAAAAAAGGTAACACGGTTAGTAGCTTGGAAGAGTTTGTTGAATACGTTAAAGTGGACAAGAAAGAATTATTTAGTAATGTTGTGGGACAAGACAGTTTAACACGTTTTGACCAACCCAAACAAACGAGAAATAAAAAAAGAAGAAGCAACCGTAACAAGAAACCAGCAACCGCAGGAGCTCCACAAAACAAAGGCAATAATAGAAATGCAAAGCAAGGAGCTAAAGCAGGTGGAAAGCCTAGATCAAAAGGCGGCGCAAGCCCCAAAGCGAAGAGCGGAACAACACCAAAAGTTTCTGGAAATAACCGAAATAAAAAACGCAACGCAAACAACAAACCTAATCCCCGCAACTCAGGGCCTAAAAAAAGTGATGGGTAGAATAGTTTTTGGATTTATAATAACGTGCTTTTTTGTTGCTTGTAATGACGCGACCATTGCTGGTGACACACATTCATTTAATGAAAATTCGTGGGATGTAAATGAAAAAGTTTCGTTTGAATTGCCCGCACTAGATAGCTTAAAACAGTACAATATATTTCTAAATGTGCGGAACACGAACGACTATCCTTTTAGTAATTTATTCTTGATTGCCTCGTTGCAATATCCCAACGGGAAAACTGTCGTGGACACCTTGGAATATAGAATGGCAGCCCCAGATGGCTCATGGTTGGGCACAGGATTGGGCAGCATTAAAGAAAGTAAATTATATTACAAAGAGAATTTTGGCTTTGCCGAAGATGGAAATTATACCCTCAATATTACACACGCCGTTCGCAATAATGGCGATGTGCAAGGAGTTATTAATTTGGATGGAATTAGTGATGTGGGGTACAGCGTGGAAGAAATTGAAAATAACTAATTTTAAAAGGCTTCGGAAATGTGACTTTTTTTGAATTTCTTCGGAAATTTTAAATGACCGAAAACGAATACTAGATAATACACTACGAATACTAAATAGACAATACAGTTTTCAATAAACAATACGTTTTTTGTCAGACATAAATTAAATTTAAAAAATTTGAAATTTCCGAAGCATAAAAAGGAAACTAAAAATTTACAATTCTGAATCAACCATGGCAACAGCAAAAAAACAGCCAAACACAAAAACCAAGAAAAAGACAAAAAAAGGAAAGTGGTCTCCATTAAAAATCTTCTGGGTGCTACTTGGCGGCGGAATTTTATTTGTCATTTTATTGTTTTTATTGGCATCTATTGGTGCCTTTGGAAGTCTTCCAGATGAAACAAGTCTTGAAAATCCAGAGAAAAATCTAGCGACCGAAATCATTGCAGTGGATGGGAAAGTAATTGGTAAATTCTACAAAGAAAACCGCACCCCAGTTCCTTTTGAAGAACTTCCGGACCATCTTATCAACGCACTATTAGCTACCGAAGACATACGTTTTTACGACCATAGTGGGATTGATATTCGCGGTACAGTGCGCGCGGCGGTATTTTTAGGGAGTAAAGGCGGTGCAAGTACCATAAGCCAGCAATTGGCAAAACAATTGTTTACTGATAATGTTTCAAAAAGTAAATTGGAGCGAGGACTTCAAAAAGTAAAGGAGTGGATTATTGCGACAAGACTTGAAAGACGTTATACGAAGAACGAAATTTTAACCATGTACTTCAATGAGTATGACTTTTTGAACCAAGCCATTGGTATTGAATCTGCAAGTAATATTTATTTCGATAAACCCCCAAGCGAATTGACCACGAGCGAATCTGCTATGCTCGTAGGGATGTTTAAAAATTCATCTTTATACAACCCATTGCGAAACCCGGAAGGTGTCAAGAATAGACGTAACGTAGTGCTGGGCCAAATGGCGAAATACGATTTTATAAGCGAGCAAGTAAAAGACAGTTTACAAGGGCTTCCGTTAGAATTTAAATATACTCCACAGGGTCACGTTGAAGGAATTGCTACGTATTTTAGAGAATATGCACGTGCTTTTATGGCAGACTGGACAAAGAACAATCCTAAAAGTGACGGTACAAATTATAATATTTATCGCGACGGACTAAGAGTGTACACCACTATTGATTCTAGAATGCAAACCTATGCAGAAAATGCAATGGATAAGCACATGACTAATCTTCAGAAAGAATTTGACAGTCAGAACAAAAAGAATAAAACAAGACCTTTTAGAGACGTAACCGAAGAAGAGATTGAGAAAATAATCAATAACTCTATGCGTCGTAGCGAACGCTGGAGAGTAATGAGCGAAGAAGGAAAAAGTGATAAAGAGATTTTAGCGAGTTTTGACAAGGAAGAAAAAATGAGTGTTTTTACGTGGGGAGGTGATAGGGATACGATTATGACGCCAAAAGACTCCATTATCTATTATAAAAATTTCTTACAGGGCTCATTAATGTCAATGGAGCCTCAAACTGGTGAAGTTCGCGCGTATGTGGGAGGGATTGATTATAAACATTTTAAGTACGACATGGTGACCATGGGAAAACGACAAGTAGGTTCTACTTTCAAACCATTTGTATATGCTACTGCTATTGACCAAATGCACATGTCACCTTGCGATACACTACCAAATACACCCTATTGCATTCCAGCAGGAAAACGTGGGAACACAAAAGACTGGTGCCCTAAAAACGCAAGTGGCGATTATGGCGGAATGTTAACATTGACAAAGGCACTTGCAAATTCAGTAAATACAATTACAGCGAGGTTGATTGACCGAGTAGGAGCAGAACCCGTGATTGAACTCGTTGGAAAAATGGGCGTTGATACAAAAGATATCGTTCCTGTACCATCAATAGCTTTGGGTACGGCAGATTTATCTTTATACGAAATGGTAGGCGCCTACAGCACTTTTGCAAATGAAGGAGTTTACGTAAAACCTACTCTAATCACAAGAATCGAAGATAAAAATGGGACAATACTTTATCAACATGTTCCTGAAACTAAAGATGTCATCAGCAGTGAAACAGCGTATGTAACCGTTAAATTAATGGAAGGGGTAACGCAATCTGGTTCGGGATCACGTTTACGTCATGCGGGAAGGACCAGCGGAGCCTACAAAGATGCGGTTACGGGCTATCCTTATAAATTTGAAAATGTAATCGCAGGTAAAACAGGTACCACACAAAATAATAGTGATGGTTGGTTTATGGGGATGGTCCCCAATCTAGTGACAGGAGTTTGGGTAGGAGGAGAAGACCGTTCAGTGCATTTTAACAGTACTGCCTATGGTCAAGGAGCAACGATGGCGTTGCCCGTTTGGGGGATGTATATGAAAGATGTATATGCAAATGAAAGCCTAGAGATTTCAAAAGGAAGTTTTAAAAAACCAGAAAATCTCACTATTGAAATCGACTGTGCTAAATGGAGAGAGGACAATAATGATAAAGACGAAGAAGAAGTGCCAGACGAGTTTGACTTTTAAAGAGTTTGTTTGTGGGTAGACCCAAGACCGCTACGCTAAAGGACACAAAACAAAAGGCTAATTTTATTCCCTTCGGAAATTTGAATCATAAATATAATTGCCTCGAAAGAAATTTTGAGGCAATTTTGTTTAGTGGCATATCGAAAAATACAACTCTAAAAAACTAACTACCACGCCTCATCTCTCCCCACTTTTCCTTATTTTTATAGCAAATAAAGTACACAATGATTAACAAAACAGTAAAAGATGTAACTGCCGCGTGCCACGGGGTGAAGGACGGTATGACGTTTATGTTGGGAGGATTTGGGTTGAGTGGTATTCCAGAAAATGCCATCGCCCAACTCGTTAAACTCAATGTAAAAGAAGTAACGTGTATTTCTAATAATGCAGGGGTGGACGATTTTGGCCTTGGGCTATTGCTTCAAAAGCATCAAATTAAAAAAATGATTTCTTCTTACGTTGGCGAGAATGCTGAATTTGAACGCCAAATGTTGAGCGGCGAACTTGAAGTGGAATTGATTCCGCAGGGAACTTTAGCACAACGTTGCTTGGCGGCCCAAAGCGGCGTTCCTGCATTTTACACGCCTGCAGGCTACGGTACCGAAGTTGGCGAAGGAAAAGAATCCAGAGAATTTAACGGGAAAATGCATTTACTGGAGCATGCTTTTAAAGCAGATTTTGCATTTGTAAAAGCATGGAAAGGAGATACTGCTGGGAACTTAATTTTTAAAGGAACAGCACGCAATTTTAATCCAAATATGTGTGGAGCAGCAACAGTTACAGTCGCTGAGGTTGAAGAATTAGTTCCGGCTGGAGAATTGGATCCCAATCAAATTCATATACCAGGCATCTTTGTACAACGTATTTTTCAAGGTGAGAAATATGAAAAAAGAATTGAGCAGAGAACAGTAAGACAACGATAAGGTTTTGTCTGGTCTATTGCAGTCGAGACCCTAATGTGGCTGTTAATTTATTAAATACATATTATGCTTTCAAAAGAACAAATAGCACAACGCATCGCTAAAGAAGTTAAAGATGGATATTACGTTAACCTAGGGATAGGGATCCCTACGCTAGTAGCCAACTTTGTACGCGATGATATTGAAGTGGAGTTTCAAAGTGAAAATGGAATTCTAGGAATGGGACCATTTCCTTTCGATGGAGAAGAAGATGCAGATTTAATAAACGCTGGAAAACAAACCATCACCGCGATGAAAGGAGCTTCGTTTTTTGATAGCGCTACGAGCTTTTCAATGATACGAGGACAACATGTTGATTTAACCATTTTAGGTGCGATGGAAGTAGCTCAAAATGGCGACATTGCCAATTGGAAAATCCCCGGAAAAATGGTGAAAGGGATGGGTGGTGCAATGGATCTAGTAGCAAGTGCAGAAAATATTATTGTGGCAATGATGCATACAAATAGAGCAGGAGAATCAAAAATGCTCAAACAATGCAGCTTACCATTAACCGGTGTAAACTGCGTTAAAAAAGTAGTAACGAATTTGGCCGTTTTAGAAATTGAAAACGGAAAATTTAAATTGCTAGAAAGAGCTCCGGGCGTTACCGTAGAAGAAATTAACGCAGCTACCGAAGGCGATCTTATCATTGATGGTGATATTCCGGAAATGACATTTTAATCGTATTACTACATATAAAAGTATTTGGATACTTAAATTTTTCGTAAACAGACAATAAGTTGCATTTTATTCTAGACTTTAATCACGGCTAGAATTAAGATAGAACACAAATATATCAACTTTCCATCCCATATATATTTAACAATATTTTTCTGAAATAAGTTTTCTTTAACACATTTCAGGACGAAATACCTATTTCGTCTGTAAAAAACACTGTCAAATGTTAAAATTATATGTATTTCATCGAAAATATATGTTTTTTGTCGGTTTAAAATTATAATAGTTTGCATATTTGAAATCCCAAACAAAATGAATTTACTTACTATGCAAACGGTATTACATACTATAAAAAACACATCAACACTTTTGAAAAATGTGTTTTACGTTGCTAAAAAAGTTTTTTTATTGACATAAAGGTTTAATGTTATTTACCCCGAATCTGCTACGATACAGATAAAGGTCCAAGCCCGTTCTTTGTGAGGTTAGAACGGGCTTATTTTTTTTAATGCGTAGGCAGGAATCTCACGCAACTTTCCAAATGATTATTACTTATTAAAAACTATTTGTAAAATGTGAGTTACATTTCCGTGAAAACGAAATGATTAAAATTCTATAATTACAACTAAGTTCCAGGAATGGCATCAATCAATTTCTTTGTATACTCTTTTGTAGGATTTGCATAAATTTCATCAGCGTCTCCCATCTCTTCAATTTCACCGTTATTCATGACCAATAGTTGGTCCGCCATATATTTAACGACGGCGAGGTCGTGAGAGATAAAAATATACGTAAAGCCAAAATCATCCTTCAATTCATTCAACAAATTGAGTACCTGCGCCTGTACTGAAATGTCCAAAGCAGAAACGCTCTCATCGCAAATAACCAATTTAGGTTCCATCGCAATAGTACGCGCAATGCCCACTCGTTGCCGCTGACCGCCCGAAAGTTCGTGCGGATAGCGATGGTAAAATGAAGCATCCAGTCCTACACGGTCCAACAATAAAAGCGCCTTGTCTTTTCGCACCTTTTTATTGAAACCTATGTTGTGTACCTCCATAGGTTCGGTCAATGCTTCGCCAATTATTTTTCTTGGGTTTAGGGAAGAATAAGGGTCTTGAAAAATGAGTTGAATGTCTTTGCGCAGCTCCCTAATTTCTCTGTTTTTTAATGTTGTGATTTCTCTTCCTTTATATTTTATGCTACCCGCAGTTGCTTTTTCTAATTGTAAAATTAATCTTCCTAAGGTTGATTTTCCACAGCCAGACTCGCCCACAAGCCCAATTGTTTCGCCTTCGTATACTTTAAATGAAACCTCTTTTACGGCTTCAATAGCGCGTTTTTTTGAAAATAATCCGGTGTTTGAAAAGTAAGTTTTTGCTACATTATGTACTTCGAGCAATGGTGCTTTTGTATAAAGCACTTTATGTTTTTTTGCTCGTTGGGTAGGAGTTATTTCGATGGGTATAAATTGCTCGTTTGCGATAGATGAAATAGTAGGTAAAGTAGCCAATCGAACATCCAGCGTAGGTCGCGAAGCCAATAATGCTTTTGTATAGTTGTCTTTTGGAGATTGGAAAATCTCATTTTTCGTTCCCTGTTCTACGATGTCCCCTTTATACATTACCAGTATTTTGTCACAAATTTCAGAAACTAATCCCAAGTCGTGCGAAATGAAAAGTATACTCATTTCAGTCTCTTGTTGAAGCTCTTTTAATAATTGCAAAATCTCTTTTTGAACCGTAACATCAAGCGCTGTTGTGGGTTCGTCTGCAATGAGTAATTTGGGTTTGCACGCTATCGCCATGGCAATCATAACGCGTTGCATTTGCCCGCCACTAATTTGGTGCGGATAACTATTGTATAGTTCGTTGGGTCTGGGGAGTTTTACTTTTTCAAACAGCGAAAGGACTTCTTTTTTTACTTCGGAAGCAGAGAGATTTTTGTGGATTTTTAAAATTTCAGCAACCTGAAATCCGCAAGTCAATGAAGGATTGAGAGCACTCATGGGTTCTTGAAAAATCATGGAGATTTCGTTTCCTCTTAATTTCTGAAATGTGCTGGGTTTTACATCTAAAAGTGCTGTTTCATTAAAGGTAATAGTTCCATTTATGTTGGTGTTTTTCTTTGGAAGCAAGCCCATAATTGCCATTGAAGTTACAGATTTCCCTGAACCAGACTCGCCCACAATTCCAACAATCTCATTTTCAGCAACTGAAAAGGAAATGTTATGAATTACTTCAACCGCATCTTTTTTTCTTCCGAAGGAAATAGAAAGATTTTCAACATATAACAACATGGGCAGTTGGGTTTTATCCAAAGGTACATTTTTAGCATTGTAGGAAAAAGTGTTACGTATTGATTTTAAAGGAGAAAAATTGAGGAAGTGCGTTTTTAAGTTAAAATTATCCTAAAAACTTTAAGATATATAAATAGGTTTTTTAAAATATATTTTGTTTTTTCGTAGAGAGTTGATAATATTATTAGCTGTTTTTAATTAAAATCTCATATTATTATGAAAAAATCTACCATGTTGTCAGGTTTTTTCTTTTTGTCTAATAGCGTGTTCGTAGTAAAAAACATCGCTGTAAAGTCTCAAAACAAGATAGACGAAAAGAGAAATGTGAAGCAGCCGCCAGAGCTGCTACAAGTTCAAACCTTAGTAAACCAATTTATCCCCGCTATCGCAAAGCTTTTCCAAAAAGCTTTCTTACATCGCCAATTTTCTCGCGATCATCATTTGTACTCCCCCGTACCTTTTTTATAGAAATTCAATTTCAATTAAGTGCTTTTTAGTGCTTAAAATTACGTGCCTTGTGCTTTTTTCAAAAAAATGCAATATGCATAGCCTAATTTTTTTAATAACTAATTCATAACAAAATGAAAAATCAAACTACCTTGAGGTCTGCAGTTGTTGCAGCATCTCTATTTCTTACAGGAGTTTGTGTTACCGCACAAACCCAAGCAGAAAGACTGCAAATCATGTCTAATACAAATGTGCAGGAACTCACTAACTTGAGTGATTCTTTTGCGCAAACAAAAGCTGCTGAAAAGCAACAGGCAATCCTTATTGCTCAACAAAGAAATTTACCCATTAAACTTACATTAGAAGATGGTGGGATTGCAGAACTCCAACGAATAGCTGAAGACGGAAGTCCTATTTACTACCGCACATTTAATGTTGCGGCAGCACGTTCAACAAGAGCAAATCACCTCAACATAGGTGGAAGTCTAGGGCTCAACCTTGACGGGCAGAATATGACAGCTTATGTTTGGGATGGTGGTCACGCGAGAGCAAGTCATCAAGAATATGATGGTGCTGGAGGTACCAACAGAGTTACTATTCAAGATGCCGCATCAGAAGGTGGAACTCAACTCAACTTTCATGCTGCCCATGTAACGGGAACTATCACGGCATCTGGAGTTGTTGCGAATGCAAAAGGTATGGCGCCGCGTTCACGTGTTAATGGATATATGTGGAATAACGATATTGCTGAAGCTACTTCTGCTGCGGCAAATGGTATGTTACTTTCAAACCATAGTTATGGCTTTAGGTCAGATTTGGTACCGGATCAATATTTTGGTGCTTACATTCAAGATTCTAGAGATTGGGATAATGTGATGTACAACGCTCCTTACTATTTAATGGTTGTAGCTGCAGGAAATGATGGAAGTACAAACTATAATGGAAATCCTCTTGGAGGAAATTCGGCGTATGATAAATTAACCGGTCACTCTACTTCAAAAAACAATCTTGTCATCGCGAATGCGCAGGATGCAAACGTGAATAATAATGGTGACCTAATTTCGGTAACTATAAATAGTTCAAGCAGTGAAGGTCCTACAGACGACCTTAGAATCAAGCCAGATTTAACTGGAAACGGTACGTCGGTTTATTCAACTTACGAGAATAGTAACACAGCGTATGCTAGTATTACAGGAACTTCTATGGCATCTCCTAACGTAACCGGTTCTTTACTTTTATTACAACAACATTATAATAATGTAAATGGAAATTTCATGCGTTCAGCAACGTTAAAAGGATTGGCATTACACACAGCCGACGATGCCGGTCCAACAGGTCCTGATGCAGTTTACGGATGGGGATTGATGAACTCAAAAAGAGCTGCCGAAGTAATTTCAGCAAATGGAAGCGCTTCAAAAATTGATGAATTATCACTGAGTTCAGGACAGTCTTATACTGTTACTGTTGATTCTGACGGAGTAAACGATTTATTGGCATCTATTTCTTGGACAGATGTTCCTGGAGCGGTTAACAATGCAACGAACTCTTCAAATGCCGCACTAGTAAATGACCTTGATATAAGAGTTACAAAAGCTGGATCAACATTCAGCCCTTGGAGATTGACAGGAATCACTACTAATGGAAAAGGAGACAATTCAAAAGATAATTATGAAAGAATTGATGTTGCAAATGCATCTGGAACTTATACCATTACAGTAACGCACAAAGGTTCATTGAGCAGCGGAAGTCAAAACTTTAGCCTTATTGTTACAGGACTTGGAAATGCAGTTGCAGATAATCAAGCACCTTCTAACCCTACGTCTTTAATAGCTTCAAATATTGCCAGCACTTCATTATCATTAAACTGGACTGCTTCTACAGATAATGTGGGTGTTGTAGGGTATGATGTATATCAAGGAAATGCAGTAATTGCAACAGCCTCTGGAACATCTTATAATGTTACAGGATTGACTGCAAATACTGCATATCAATTTAGAGTTCGTGCAAAGGATGCCGCTGGAAATCTTTCAGGATTTAGTAATACAGTTTCAGCAACAACTACCGCAGGTGGTGGTGGAGGCACAAACTATTGTACTTCGGCAAGTACGAATACAAATGATGAGTATATAAGTCGTGTACAATTAAACACGATTAATAATCCATCTGGAGCACAGTTTTACTCTGACTTTACAAACCTTTCAACAACACTTGCAAAGGGAGAACCTCATACCATTACTGTAACACCTACATGGACAGGGACAGTTTATGCTGAAGCATACGCGGTATGGATTGATTATAATGCTGATGGTGATTTTACTGACAGCGGAGAACAAGTATGGTCAAAAGCTGCGTCAACAGATACTCCAAACAGTGGAACTTTTACAGTGCCAGCGGGAGCTACAAACGGAGCTACGCGTATGCGTGTGTCAATGCAATATAATGCAATACCTACATCTTGTCAAACATTTACCTATGGTGAAGTTGAGGACTATACGGTTGTTATTAGTAATGCTACGGCAGATACACAAGCGCCAAGTGTGCCCACAAACTTATCAGCATCAAATGTTGCCGAAACTTCGGTTTCGTTAAATTGGACGGCTTCTACAGACAATATAGGTGTAACGGGATATGACGTATATCAAGGAACAGTTAATTTAGGAACAGTAAATGCAACTTCAGCAAATATTACAGGATTAACTGCTGCAACGGCATATCAATTTAGAGTTCGTGCAAAGGATGCTGCTGGAAATGTTTCAGGTTATAGCAATACGGTTTCAGTAACAACTACTGGAGGGGTGGCTAATTATTGTGCTTCTGCAAGTACAAATACCAACGACGAATACATTAGTCGAGTACAATTAAATACGATTAACAATGCTTCTGGAGCACAGTTTTATTCAGATTTTACGAATCTGTCCACAACGCTCTCTAAAGGACAATCACAAACGATTACAGTAACTCCAACATGGACTGGAACCGTTTACGATGAAGGGTATGCAGTGTGGATTGACTACAATGCAGATGGAGATTTTACAGATAGTGGAGAACTTGTTTGGTCAAAAGCACCATCAAAGGACACGCCTAATAGTGGCACATTTACAGTACCAACAGGTGCAACAAATGGAGCAACCCGTATGCGAGTATCAATGCAATACAATGCAATCCCTACTTCTTGTCAATCATTTACATATGGTGAAGTAGAAGATTATACCGTGGTTATTTCAAATTCTGTTGACCAATGTGCGGGAGTTGCTCCATATAACAGTAGCACAAGTTATAGTGTAGGAGACCGCGTAACATATAATGGTTCATTATACGAGCGCACTGCTTCTGGTTGGACAAATTTAGGACCTTGCGGAACTCAAAACTCAAACAGTACACAAAATACTGGAACCAACGGTACAGATGGACCACCAGTATACGGGGCTTTTACAATCTATCCTAACCCAGTTTCAGACAACACATTAAATGTTGCGCTTCAAGGAGCAACTGCAACAGACTATGTGGTTTATAATATTCAAGGACAAGTAGTATTGAAAGGTGATTTTACAAACACTATTGATGTTACTAACTTGAGTACTGGAGTCTATGTACTTCAGGTAAATGCTCAGAGCACTCAATTCATTGAGCGCTTTGTTAAAGAGTAAGTTTAAGTTTATTTATGAAAGCCCGATTCGAAAGAGTCGGGCTTTTTTTGCATATAATTTTAGCTAATTTTTCTTCGGAAATTTTATATACTTTTTAAATGCTGAAATTTTAAATAAAAGTCACATTTCCGAAGTAAATTGATTACACCGAAAGAATTTCGTCGTCAATCAACAACGACTCATTCCGAAGTTTTAATATTATTTGAGCTACCGTCACTGTGTCTTTTTCGCAATAAATGATAATACGGTCAATGTCCTTTTCTATATAATAAGTGTCGCGTACTTGGCTCCCATCAATGTCATCTTTGGGCGAAGGAATTCCCAAAACATGCGCCATCAATTTGAGAGAGGTAAAGGTTTTATAATCACCAAATTTCCATAATTCCAGCGTGTCAAGATGTGGAACTTCCCAAGGTTTTTTTCCAAACAAGTTGAGTTTAAATGGCAAATCAATACCGTGGATTATCATTCTCCTCGCGATGTATGGAAAATCAAACTCTTTACCATTGTGGGCGCAAAGTACATGTTGAGATTTGTTGAAATGAGTTTGAAGTAAGGTTTTAAAATCGGTTAAAATTTGATACTCATTTCCGTGGAAAGAAGTAGTTCTAAAATTTCGAACATCTCCTGTTATCTTAAAATACCCCACCGAAATACAAACAATTTTACCAAACTCTGCCCAAATACCTGCACGGTCGTAAAACTCTTCTGGAGTAAATTCATCCTTGCGCTGGTAGTTTGTTTTTAACTCCCAAAGATGTTTCGTGGTTTCGTCGAGTTCTTCATATTGTTCAAATTGTGGTACGGTTTCAATATCCAAAAACAGGATATGTTCAAGGTTGATTCGCTTAAGCATAATAGGAAATTAATGAAGGGGAGTGATTTTAAAACTACGTAATTTTTTTGAGACTTCAATATTTGGAAAAAAATACCATGACTTAAAGAGCTATTAAATTAAAATTTTCTTGACTAATTTTAGCATTATTTTTCTCCGAGCATTTTGTAGGCTTCTTCAACATACACATAAAAATCGTCACTAAATGGTTTACCCGAACGACCCCCACGTTGATGCCCTAAACGAACTATGATTAAATCGTCTTGAGGGATGGTGATGACATATTGCCCTAAAATTCCGCGCATAATGAATATTTCTTTATTTAAATGATTGCTCAACCAAAATCCATAACCATATTCGGGGCTATCAGCGAAGCGCGGTCTGATGGTTTTTGCGACAAAAGACGAATCTAAAAGTTTTGTGCCATTAAAATTTCCGAAGTCCTTAAAAAGTTTTCCAAACCGGGCAAAATCCTTAGCATTGCTGGCAATACAGCAATAGGTTTTTGCGAGTCTGTTTTCGGCATCGTCCACTTGCCAAAGTGCAGGATGTTCAAAACCCATAGGTTGAAAAAAACGCTCTTCCAGATATTTTGAAATAGGTTTTCCAGTGGCTTTCTGTATCACCATTCCTAGAAGTTCTGTATTTCCACTCAAATATTTGAAAGATTTTCCCGGGGTTTCGGTCACTTTTAAACCGAGTATGGTTTCGGCTAGATTATCATCGTAATAAGAACGCGCTGTAACACTAAAGGGACTTGTATAAGATTCGTCCCAATTGAGTCCGGAGGACATAGAAGACAAATCGCCAACTGTCATTTCAAAATTATCAAACGAGGGGTAAAAATCCCGCACAGGTTGTTCGAGTGATTTGATAAAACCGTCTTTAATTGCTTTTCCCAACAAAGCAGTAGTAATACTTTTTGCCATGGAAAAAGAGTTTGTTTGCGAACTTGCCGAATAGCCATCCGCATACTTTTCATACCAAACACTATCGTTTTTGATGATTACAAAAGCTACGGTGCCTAATTCAGTATTTATTTTAGAAAGAGTGGGTGTGGGTTGTATGCTGTTGTAATTGGTATGCGTTGGCCAAGGTTGCGGATTTGTAGCAGCGGCAACAGTGTCATTTTCAAAATACTTTGCGTCGTCAATAAAGGCTGTTGTATGGCCCGTAAAATATACCACGCGTACTCCTTTTAATATATAATCGTAATCTGTGATATAGGCAATGGCAATCAATAACATTATTGTTCCTGCAAAATAAGATAGGAATTTCTTCATATAAGTTTTTTAAAAGTTAGTATCAAAATACTAATTCTAGTTACGTTTCTTTTTAAAATAAAGCACCTTGTGTCACTGGACTTTCATGCTCGAGCAACTATTTTTTGCGTTGCAAGCCACCCGCATATCCAGTTAACGAACCATCGCTGCCTATCACTCTGTGACAAGGAATGATGATTGAGATGGGGTTTTTTCCATTTGCCGATGCGGCAGCTCTAATCACTTTTGGGTCGCCAAGATTGTTTGCCATTTTTTGGTACGTACACGTTTTTCCATAGGGTATGGTTTGCAACTCTTCCCATACTTTTTTCTGAAATGTAGTCCCTTGAGGATTTAGTAGAATATCAAAACTATTTCGGGAGCCGTTAAAATATTCTTTTAATTGTTGAGCGGTTTTTTTTAAAACAGCCGGAACTTCCATAGCGACTATTTCTGAAGTTGAAATACCACTTTTCACATCAGAAAATAAAGCTGTTTGAAGGCCATGTTCATCTCCTGAAATGGATAAGATGCCTATAGGTGTTTGTAAAAATAAGGTGCGCATGTTACAAAGATGTGTAAAAAATAAGCAATACATCACGCAAAATATCTCACCTTTTTTTAATAGTTAATATTTCATAAGTTTGTCTAGTTAACTTGTCCTCAAAATGTACCAAAGATCCCCATTTGTTTTGATTACTGCTTTTGCCCTAATCTCTTTCTTCGGCATAGCTCAAAACGGGGTTATTTCAAAAGATAGTCTTGAAATACTTCATAGGCAAACTTTTGATTATATACATGCTCAGGATTATTCAAGCGCTATTGCATCGAGTAACTATTTAATTCATGTAGCAGAAAAGCAAAATGACAATCTTTATACCTCATTGGGCTATACAAGACTTGGATCTACATATCTCTCTATGCGAGACACGGTAAATAGTCTTCAATATTACTTGAAGGCACTCGAATATGCAGAAAAAACCGAGCAAGATACCTTTGTATCGGGAGTTTACAATGACATAGGAAATATGATTATGGAGACAGATGGAAATCTCCAAAAAGCGATAGAAAATTTTCAAAAAAGTCTTGAACTCAATAGAAAGGGAGGGCGAAATGAAAAAGGGCTATTGGCAAATTATATCAATATCGCTTGGACACATATTGAACTTAAGGAGCCAGAAAAAGCTTTTAAATACCTCGATAAAGTTTCTAAAATCATTGAGAAGGATTCAGTGCATCCTCTTTATCCAATCAATACAAATATTTTATTAGGAAGGTATTATCTTCAGAAACAGGACTTTAAAAAATCAATAGAACTGCTATCAACCGAAGCTAAAATTGCTGAGGACTTAGGCTTTTTAAATGAAGCAATAACTGCGCAAAAGCATTTGTCTCGAGCTTATGAAGCTAATGGAGATTTAGATGCTGCGATTACTAGTTTAAAAAAGGAAAGAGAACTGGATGAAAGGGTTCAAGAAAAAATTAGAACTCAAGAGGTCCGTGAAACAAATGCAAGGTTTAAAGTCGATGAATATCAAAGAGATGTAGAGATAGCCAAAACAAAAGAGGCCTACGCAGATTCTCTGGCGGAAAAGTCAAAAGAAAGAAGTACTGTTTTTACAATACTAAGTTGTGTTCTGTTGGTTGGATTGGTCATTATCTTTATGCTTTTTAAAAACAGAAAGAACTATTTAATAAGCTTAAATAATAAAAATAAAGAATTAGAGATTGCAAAAGACAAAGCTGAGCTTTTGTCAAAATCCAAAACACAATTTTTCTCAACGATTAGTCATGAGCTACGTACACCACTATACGGAGTGATTGGGCTCTCATCAATTTTAATGGAAGATGAAAAACTTGGAGCCCATAAAGATGATTTAAAATCACTCAAATTTTCAGCAGATTATTTATTGGCATTAATCAATGATGTACTTACTTTAAATAAAGCCGATGAAAATGGAATCACACTAGAGAAAACGAACTTTAGCTTAGGCAAACTATTAAAAAATATTACGTCCTCATTTGCTTATAGATTAGAACAAAACAAAAACATTTTAAATCTTCATATCGCTGGGAATGTTCCAGATAAATTAATAGGTGACTCGGTAAGGCTATCTCAAATTTTGATGAATCTCGTTGGAAATGCCGTCAAGTTTAATGAGAGTGGGACTATTGATGTTAAAATTGAAGTGGAAAAAATCAACAAGAACGGGACTTATAGTCTAAAGTTTTTGGTCATCGATGACGGAATTGGAATTCCCAAAGAAAAGCAAACCTCCATATTTGAAGAGTTTACTCAAGTTGAAAACCGAAATTATAATTATCAAGGTACGGGACTTGGACTTCCCATTGTCAAAAAATTACTTGCATTACATAATAGTGAAGTTCTTTTAGAAAGTGAAGAAGGAAAGGGATCAACATTTTCATTTATTATTGATTATGAACTCGCTACTGCCAATGAAAAAGAAGCAGACATTGAGGAAATCAAAACACCTTTAAATGCTTTTGAAAACATGCGGATTTTAATTGTCGATGATAATAAAATCAATCAAAAAGTTACTCAAAAAATTCTTGAAACTCGGCACTTTAAATGTACGTTAGCAGATGATGGGGCACAAGCAATTGACAGAGTGAAAAACAATCATTACAATCTTGTTTTGATGGACGTCCACATGCCCAATGTAGATGGTATTGAAGCAACCATCGCAATTAGAAAATTTAACAAAAACATTCCCATTATTGCCCTAACAGCAGTTGAGGTAGATGAAATGAGAAAGAAAATCATGGACTCTGGAATGAACGACATCATTTTAAAACCCTACGATGTTTCTCAATTTTTAACCACTATTTTAAGGCATTTGAGCGTGAAATACATGGAAGTTTAATTTACTCCAATTCTTCTTTCTCAATTGTAATACCCATACGCTTTGCGCGACGTTCCCAGTTTTTTCTAGCCTGCACTTGCATATCTTCGACCGAGTCGCTCTCATCCATTATTTCGAGGCCTAGCAGCGTTTCAATAATATCTTCCATGGTGACGATTCCAATTGTGTTTCCAAAATCATCAACAACCATCCCTATATGTGTGCGCTGTTGTATAAACGTATCAAACATTTCTGGAATGGGTTTGTTTGCAGCAACTACAGTAATCTCGCGCTTAATATTTCCTAAGGACTTATTCCCGTGGTCTTCAATAATTTCTTCAAGCACATCATCTTTTAAAACAAAGCCAGTAATATTGTGGCTTTTTCCTCTAAAAACGGGGATTCTTGAAAACTGTAAATTTTTATGCGTTTCTCTAAAATCTGCTAATGATATCGCTTCGCTCGCTGTCTCTACCACGGGAAATGGCGTCATCACATCTTGTGCTTCAATCGATTTAAAAACAAGCAAATTGCGTATTACCGCGCTTTCCTTTTCTTCAAAAACGCCTTCTTGTTCTGCAGCATCGGTAATCGCAATAAATTCTTCTCGGCTCATGGTACTCACGTGTGCAGATTTTCCGATTAATCGGGTGGTCAAATTTAGCAACCATAAAATCCCGGTATATTTCAGCGGAAATATAATGACTTTGAGAGCCGTCGCTGTAAAACCACCTAAACTTTTCCAATATGTGGCACCAATGGTTTTTGGTATTATTTCAGAAACAATTAAAATTAAAAGCGTCATCACTGCCGAAACAATACCAACAATATTAACTCCTAAAATATCTATCTTATAAGGTAAACTTTCTGCTTGAACTCCTACTAATATTGCACCCACCGTGTGCGCAATGGTATTAATTGTCAAAATAGAAATTAACGGTGCGTCAATATTCTTCTTTAAATCCGCCAAAGTTTTTGCATAAGCTTTGCCTTCAGCAGTTTTCATTTTAATAAAAGTGGGCGTAAAACTCAAAAGAGCTGCCTCAAGTATGGAACACAGAAATGAGAAAAATATAGAAAGTACTGCGTAAAGTATAAGTAACGTCATGCTCAGAGTTTTGGGCAAGTTAAGGGAATTGAATAAAATGAAGTATTAAAGAAAAACTAAAAAAAAGCCGACTCAACTGCTGCATCTATTTTTTCCAATGTCATCCATCCCTAATGCCATCACTTATTTTTTAAACAATATTTGTGAGATAAAATCTCAGTGAAACGCTTTGGCCTAAGCCGCCTTGCTGCGATACAATGGAATAATTTAAGTCATATTTTTTCAACACAATCACTTTGCCTTTCTATCAAACAAATAAATAAGCAGAAGACTTTTAGTTTTTTAAGAAATTAATTTTACAACATCTTTTGCAAAGTAGCTCGCAATCATCGTTGCGCCTGCCCGTTTGATGCTTAAAATTTGTTCCATCATTACCTCGTCGTGGTTCAGCCACCCTTTTTCGGCAGCGGCTTTTAACATGGCATATTCGCCACTCACTTGATAAACGGCTATGGGAACGTCCACGGCTTCTCTAATATCACGAACAATGTCTAAATAGCACAATCCCGGCTTTACCATCACAATATCTGCACCTTCTTCGATGTCCATCAAGGTCTCTTTAATAGCTTCTTCTCTGTTTGCAGAATCCATTTGATAGGTTTTTTTGTCCTTAGGAACATCCTGTAAATCAACCGGTGCACTATCCAAAGCATCCCTAAAAGGCCCATAAAATGCCGAAGCGTATTTAGCGCTATAACTCATAATACCCGTATTATGAAATTTGTTTTCTTCCAGAATCGTGCGCATTTCTAAAATCCGACCGTCCATCATATCGCTTGGTGCAACAATATCTGCACCGGCTTGTGCGTGGCTAAGTGCCATTTTGCTCAAAATTTTATTCGTCTCATCGTTTGCAATAAGGCCATTGGCCACTACACCATCATGGCCATAATTAGAATAAGGATCCATTGCCACATCTGTCATTACTACCATTTCTGGACACACATCTTTTACGGTTTTTATCGCTCGTTGCATCAAACCATCTGCGTTTAAAGCCTCAGTGCCTTTGTTGTCTTTTAGATTGTCTGGAACCTTAACAAAAAGCAGAACACTTTTTAATCCCATGGACCAAAGTTGTTTTACTTCAGTAGCCAATAAATCTAAGCTAAAACGGTAGTAATTAGGCATTGAAGAAATCTCATCCTTAATTCCTTTTCCTTCAACAATGAACAATGGAACAATAAAATCGTTTGGAGATATGATAGTTTCTCTTACCAAGCTTCGCATTGCTTCGGTCGTTCTTAATCTTCTGTTTCTTCTAAGTGGATACATTTTATTTTGTTTTCTGAAATTTCTAACTTTAAAATTTCGTTATTTAAATGAAGGTTTCGACTGCGCTGGAGGGAAAATCGTATTTATTTAAACCCAATCAACAGGATTCTGCAAAACACCAACTAATTTTTCCTCTTCGCTGCCGGCAGCCGGCTGATGGTCGTACACCCATTGCACATGTGAGGGAAGACTCATTAAGATACTTTCGATTCTGCCGTTTGTTTTTAATCCAAACAGTGTTCCTTTGTCGTGCACAAGATTAAACTCTACATAACGGCCGCGGCGTATCTCTTGCCAATCTTTTTGCTCTTTTGTAAAAGTTAAATTCTTTCTTTTTTCAACAATTGGCACATAGGCATCGAGAAAACTGTCGCCAACTTCCGTAACAAAGTTAAACCAATCTTGCATCTTCATTTCTTCGGAAACTTTACAATAATCAAAAAATAATCCGCCAATTCCTCTTCCTTCATTACGATGGGCATTGTAAAAATACTCATCGCAACGGGTTTTATATTTTGGATAGAAATCAACATTATGTTTGTCGCAAGCTGTTTTACACGTTTGATGAAAATGGCGTGCATCTTCTTCAAAAAGATAATACGGAGTTAGATCTTGCCCACCGCCAAACCATTGGTCAACGATTGTCCCGTTGGCATCATACATTTCAAAATAACGCCAATTTGCATGCACGGTGGGCACCATAGGACTGTGCGGGTGAATTACGAGACTGAGTCCACAGGCAAAGAAATCGGCATCTTTTACCCCAAAATACTGTTGCATGCTTTCGGGTAACTTTCCGTGAACTTCGCTAATGTTCACGCCTCCTTTTTCAAAAACAGCACCATTTTGAATTACACGTGTGCGCCCGCCGCCACCTTCGGGACGCTCCCAATTATCTTCTTGAAATTTGGCTTTCCCATCAATTTCTTCAAGTTTTGAAGTGATTGTGTTTTGAAGTGAACGTATGTATGTTACAAATTTTTCTTTCATTGTTTTAAAATTTCCGAAGTTATCTTTTTGCTTTCTAATTTCCCGGTTTGCTGAATCAAACGCACCGTTTCCGTTGTCGACGCTGTAACCGAAAGCGGTAACACCATTAAAATACCAATGACCGGAATGAAAAGCATTGCCATAAAAACAATACCATTGCCAATTGCAACTCCCCGATTTGATTTTACAAAATTGATGCTTTCTCTATATTTAAAATGACGCTCCAATGTATAATCCATATTACCAAACCCTGCGTAATAGGCTTGGATTAAAAAGATTAAAACAGTGGTGGCGAGGTTTAGAATGGGAATAAAACTGAGGAGCAATAATGGGATGGTAAAAAGCAATTCAAGGATGAGGTTGCGAACGTTTATCCGAATCCCTCTAACCAATTGTGCTGTGTTTGTTGTATCCCTATGATTATGGTTTACTCCTAAAAGATGATGTTCTATTTTTTCTGAAACGGGACTCATAAACGGTGCGCTAAATGCCATGATAATGTGTTTGTACAAAATCAAACCTATAGCTATTACAATTGCTCCACCCAAAAACTCACTAATGGTTGAAAAAGTTTCTTTCCCCCAATCCCAAAACCAAATCTTTGCGATAAGACCACCTATATTATCACTCAATCCCCAAGCAGAAAACCCTATTAATATAGCAGTAACAAAGGAAATCAAAATAGGCACTCCAAAATATTTCCAAAGCCTCAATTGATTTATAAGTTTGAAAGTCCCGAAGTAGGCCTTTATTCCTTTAAGAACAACTTGTATCATACGGCTAAATCTTCTTTTAATATTTCACGCTCTTTTGCAGTGATTGATTTTGACCAAATTGCAAGTCCAAAGGTTAAAACCCCTAAACGGCCTATGAACATTAATACAATAACTGTGCTTTTACCAAAAACACTAAGATTGCCAGTGATTCCTGTGCTTAATCCTACTGTACCAAGAGCAGAGGACACTTCAAAGAGAATACTCTCAAAACTGAAATCTTCAGTTAGCGTCAATAAAAAGGTACCTATCGCAATAATTGAAGTGTAGAAAATGAACGAAGAGGTTGCCACATAAAGTCTCTCATAAGGAATACGTCTTCCTAAAAATGTAATATTTTTTCTGCCCCTTAATCTACTCTTCATAATAGCTAAAACAGCAGTTAGTGTTGTGATTTTCATACCTCCAGCTGTACCTGAAGGTGAAGCTCCAATATACATTAAGAATACTGTAATTAAAATCATGGGCAAAATGAAAGTTCCAAAATCTACGGTGTTAAATCCTACTGTTGTCATAGCAGTCATAGATTGAAAAAATGCAGCCGTTACTCTTGCGCTACCTTCAAGATTATAAATAGTAGGTTCTACAAAATAGAAAAATAAAAATCCAAATAGCATTAGTAAGGTTGAAACCACAACCACGATTTTCGTAGTAAAACTCAATTTATGCGATTTGTTTTTAATCCACATTCCCACATCCGTAATTACAATAAACCCTAAAGACCCAGTAATGGCCAACATAGAAATGGTAAAATTGATGAGTGAATTATCAACATATTCTGTAAAACCACTATTAAAAAGGCTAAACCCTGCCGTACAAAACGCACTAATACTATGAAAAATGGACAGCCATAAATTTTCTCCCAATGACATTCCTTGTGATTTAAACGCAATGAAAAATAATATTGCTCCAAGAACTTCCATAATTAAAGTATAGAGAACAATGGATTTTAAAAAATCTTTTATCTCAATCGTGTTTGGTAATGTAAACTCAGTATTTAATATGCTTTTATGCCACGGCGTTATTTTTCTAGTAGTTGACAAAAGCATAAACGTAGTAAACGTTAAATATCCAATTCCTCCCAATTGAAATAGTAGCATAATAATACCCTGTCCTATTATGTTATAACTATCAAAAACCGACACGGTAACGAGCCCTGTTGTTGAAACAGCTGAGGTTGCAATAAATAGATTGTCTAATAAAGAAGTTGAGGTTTTTTGAAGCCATGGCAAACACAATAGCAACGTCCCTAACAATATATAGGTTAAAAATCCATAAAATAAATTTTGTTGCGGTGACCAACCTCGTTTTAAGGCCAGATATTTTGTGTTTGCTCTTGAAATAAAATTTTTCATCCTTAATTTATATAAACCAACCTATTCTTAGAAGATGCACTTTCATTTATGGTATGAATTTGAACAGCTTGATTTGATTCATTTTTTATAAGGCCAATAATTTTTTCTTCGGAAAAATCTAGGGTGTTGAAAAAATAGAGCCTCCCAAAACTATTATTATGCAAATCCATTGCTTCATCTAATTGTTCATTTTGTGTCACTTTTTCGTATAAATCACCCACTTTTTGTGCCCAAAAAACACTTTTTTGTTTGTTTTTTGTCACGCTTAAAGCATTTCGACAAATAAGCACATTCCATAGTGCATGTCTAAAAGCGTTTGCCTTGTTACTTTTATGATGCGTCTTTCCGTAAAGTTCATCACATATTTGCATCGTCTTTTTAGTGGCTTTTAGGGTTGGTACAATTAATAATGGATGCGACAAAAAGAGAAGGGATAACTTAAAAAGTTGCCCGATACTCAATTGTGTAACTCGTTTCCAAATATTCAAGACTCTACTTTATATTCTTTTACAGCTTCAATAAACGCACCTGCATTTTCTATAGGAATGTTTGGTAAAATTCCGTGACCGAGATTTACGATGTATTTATCTTTTCCGAAGGCATCAATCATTTCATGCACCATTTTCTTTATCGTTGCAGGCGGACTAAATAATCTTGTAGGATCAAAATTTCCTTGAAGTGTAATATTTCCACCGGTCAAATAACGCGCGTTTTTAGGAGAGCACGTCCAATCAACTCCTAAAGCCGCAGCACCACTTTTTGACATTTTATCCAAGGCAAACCAACATCCTTTTCCAAAGGCAATCACAGGCGCTTCATCTTTCAAAGCATCGATAATTTGCTGCATATATTGCCATGAAAATTCTTGATAATCTACTGGAGATAGCATACCGCCCCAGCTATCAAAAACTTGCACAGCATTCACTCCCGCTTTTACTTTTTCCTTTAAATATGCGATGGTGGTATTGGTAATTTTTTGAAGTAATTGGTGCGCAGCGATGGGTTGTGTAAAACAAAACTCTTTTGCTTTGTCAAAGTTTTTTGAACCCTGGCCCTGCACACAATAGCATAATATGGTCCACGGACTTCCTGCAAAACCAATCAACGGAATTTCGTCGTTCAATTTTTCCTTTGTCATTTTTATCGCATCCATCACGTACCCAAGTGTATCGTGAATGTCGGGAACAATCACACTGTCCAAATCTTTTTGCGAACGGATAGGGTTTGGCAACCAAGGTCCAATACCGGGCTTCATCTCCACGTGAATATTCATCGCCTGCGGAATGACCAAAATATCGCTAAATAAAATGGCAGCGTCCATTCCATAACGGCGAATGGGCTGTACGGTAATTTCGCTAGCAAGCTCTGGGGTTTGACAGCGTGTAAAGAAATCGTATTTGGCTTTTATCTCCATAAATTCTGGAAGATAACGACCCGCTTGCCGCATCATCCAAACAGGTGGACGGTCAACGGTTTCTCCTTTTAGCGCTCTTAAAAATAAATCGTTTTTTATTGTGCTCATAATGTATCCTCACACCCCAGCTCCTCTCCTTCAAGGAGAGGGGAGAGGTCTTTTATTTATTTAATATTTTCACTGCTTTTGCGATAACACTCTCAACCGAAGTGCTATTCGCAACTGCAACATTTTCAAAATATTTTGAAGCTTCCTTAGCGGTTGTGGCTCCTATGCAAATGGCTGTTGTTTCATTTTTAGAAATACTATTTTCTGAAATATAACTTTCAACACCACTTGGACTAAAAAACAAAATCCCGTCCCATATTTGTTCAAATTTTTTCGGAATGAGTATTGTTTTGTATGTTTTCACTTCGGAAATTTCAATTCCATTACTTTTCAAAATACTGGGTAATTCATCTCTTCGTTGTAATCCGCAGAAATAATGAAATGAATCGTTTTTGTGGGTTTTTACTAAAAACTCTCCTAATTCTGCCGAGTTATCGACCATTTTAGTCACTTTCAGTCCGTTTTTTTCTAAAAGTGCTTTTGTTTTTTGACCCACACAGAAACACCTCACCCCAGCCCTCTCCTCAAGGAGAGGGAGGTCTTTCGCGGTATTTAAAAATGCTTTGGCACCATTCTGACTCGTAAAAATTGCATATTCAACGGTGAAAGGCATTTCAAAATTTAAAAACTCAATCCCTATAGCATCATAATCCACGACACCAAAACCAGCACCCAAAAGTAAATCTCTTTGATTGAGTTTTAATTTTTTTGTTGAGAGAATCGATATCATTTAATTCATTTCCTCTTTTATCTCCTTCATCAAATCTGCTCCACCATTATTCAGCAATTCGGAAGCTGTTTCTGCACCAAAATTATGTGCTTCATTATGATAATCACTCATCGAAAAAGAACGAGCTATTTCTAATTTTTGTGCTCCATCTAACGAAAATAAACACCCTTTAAATTGTAATTTATTTTCAACAATTTCAGCAAGTGCTCCTATGGGTGCGGTGCAGCCCCCTTCGAGTGTTTTTAAAAACATTCTTTCTATGGTAGTGCACATTTCCGCAGCATTATCATTTAGTTTTACCGTCGCTTCTTTACAAAAATCATCTTTTTCTAACGCAACAATAACCATCGCACCTTGTGCGGGAGCGGGTAACATCCAGTCCAAAACTTCATGATTTTTTGGCAAAACATTGATTCTCTCTAATCCCGCTTTTGCAAAAATGGCTCCTTGCCAATCGTTGTCGCTTAGTTTTTGTAATCGGGTATTAACATTTCCGCGTAAATCCACTACTGTGTGATGCGGATAGCGATGTAACCATTGTGCTTTTCTTCTCAAGCTTCCCGTGGCAATGGTGCACGATTTTGTATAGTCGATTTCGCCTTTTGTAACTAAAATATCGCTGTAATTTGCCCTTTGTAAAACGGCTGTCTGTACAATGCCTATTGGTAACGCAGTGGGAACATCTTTCATACTGTGTACGGCAATATCAACCGTCCCATTGAGCATAGCAACGTCCAGTGTTTTTGTAAAAATCCCGGTGATTCCCATTTCGTATAAAGGTTTATCAAGGATTAAGTCTCCCGTCGATTTTACTGGAACAAGCTCCGTTTTATAGCCTAGCTTTTCTAGCTGAAATTTAACTGTGTTTGCCTGCCAAAGTGCTAATTCACTATCGCGAGTACCTATGCGAATTACCTTATCCATTGACTTCGTCGTTTAACTGAAATACTTTAGTAATAAGATTTATGCTTTCTTCGGTATCTCCATTTGCGTGTTTTAAGTGGTTCGCAAATTGGGTGGTAATTTTTTGAATAATACGATTGCTGATAATCTCGGCTTGGTCTTCGTTGAAATCTGAAATTTTTCTACGTTGATTGTCAATTTCACCAATTTTTATTTCGGCAAGTTTTGTTTTCAACGCTTTTATTGTGGGTGCGAAACTTCGGTTTTTTGCCCAAAGGTTGAACTCGTCAGAAACTTCAGCAATAATTTTTTCAGCTAATGGAATTTGAGATTGTCTGTGTTCCAAAGTAGCATCGGTCACTTTTGAAAGTTCATCAAGGTGAATGAGTGTTACGTTTTCATTTTCTTTGACACAAGAGGATACATTTTTAGGAATCGATAGATCTAAAATAAGCAACCGTTTTTTGAGGTATAACAACTCTTTTGTAATGGTAGGTTGTTGCGCTCCGGTTGCCACGATGAGTACATCTGTATTTGCGATTTCGCTTTGAATGTTTGAATAATCTTTAACTATAAGATTGAATTTTCCAGCGATTTCTTCGGCTTTTACTTTTGTTCGGTTGACTAAAGTAATGTGTTCGTTTTTAGTATGCTTTATTAAATTTTCGCATGTATTTCTTCCGATTTTCCCAACACCGAAAAGCAAAATATTTTTTTCGTTCACATACGGCACGCGAGCCATAATGTATTGTACAGCCGCAAAACTCACTGACGTAGCACCTGTTGAAATTTCAGTCTCATTTTTAATTCGTTTGCTAGCTTGAATAACCGAATTCCCCAATCGCTCCATAAATGGATTTAATAAACCCGCTTTTTTTGAGCGGCGTAAACCAGACCTGAGCTGGCTTATGATTTCAAAATCGCCTAAAATCTGACTGTCTAGCCCAGTGCCCACTTTAAAGAGATGCGCAACTGCATCCTTGCCTTTTTTGACATAGGCTACTTTTTCAAATTCCTCAACGGTGCCATGCGTATGTTCACAAAGGAGGTTGATAATTTTTGAAGCATTATCTGTAAAACCATACAATTCAGTACGATTACAGGTAGAAATTACGGTAAGCGATGTAATGTTTTTTGAAGGAGCTGAAGTGAGAATAGCTTTTTGAGCTTCTTCGGAAATGCTGAAATGACCACGAATTTCTGCATCAGCTTTTTTATAGTTTAAGCCAATGGCAAAAAAATGACCCGTCGATGCCGAAGTTTTTTTGAGTTTAGAAATGCTTGTAGCGTTATTTATCATATTCAGTTTCCCTAAATGTGGGAATCAAAGCTCTTAAAGATGCAAAAGTACAAGCAATAAATACTAAAAAATAACGCCAGCGGTATGATTAGTGTCGGTCAACGTTAAAAAATATTTGATTTTAGCGAAAAGCGTTGTCAAGTCAATAAATATGTATCTTTGTACAAGTTCCTGTCTTACCTTATTTATAATAATTCTAAATAAAATGGATTTAAAACAACAGCACATTTCAGAAGAAAGTATCGCTCAAGGTATTTACAAAGAAACTTTGATTGAAGAAGGCTTTTTTATTTTGAAATTTCAGAATGAAACCGATGATTCTCAATTATTTATGAGAGAGATGAGTGCAAACTATATACAGTTTCATTTTTGTGCAAAAGGGTCTGGTTCCTTCAGTTTTAATAATGGTTCTTATCGATTACCGATTAAAGAGGATACATCACTTTTGTTGTATAATCCGCAGCGAGAATTGCCCATCGAAGTTTCGGTAGCGGCACATTCTTGGGTGGTTTCGGTATTGCTTCCTATTAAAAAATTCCATTCTCTTTTTTCTTCAGAAGCCAATTATATTTCATTTTTAAGTGACGAAAATAAAGACCGAAAGTATTATAAAGATGCGCTTATTTCTCCGTCAATGTCCATTGTTTTAAATCAGCTCATTAATTTTAATTTGCATCCATCTATAAAGCCTTTGTATTTTAAAGGAAAAGCCTATGAGCTGTTGAGTTTGTATTTTAATCGGGCCGAAAATGTGGACGTTGAACAATGTCCGTTTTTAGTGGATGAGGATAATGTTGCAAAAATTAAAAAGGCCAAGCAGATTATCATTGCAAACATGGCGGAGCCTCCCACATTACAAGAGCTTGCTGATGAAATCCAGCTTTCGTTGAACAAATTAAAGGAGGGTTTTAAGCAAGTATATGGTGACCCAGTTTTTACGTTTCTTTTTGATTATAAAATGGAAGTGGCGAGGCAATTATTAGCTTCGGGGTCGCACAATGTGAATGAAGTGGGATTGAAAGTTGGTTATAGTACTTCAAGTCATTTTATTGCTGCGTTTAAAAAGAAGTTTGGTACCACACCCAAGAAGTTTGTGATGGGGTTGTCAAAATAATCTAAACTTGGTTATCCCAATATTAGGTTAATCTATAAGCTCAAATTTCAGAAACCACATTTAAGCATTATTTTTGTTTTTGAAAACATTTTAGTGTCAGTTCCTGCACAATCTAGAACTTTTTAAATGGCACTTCAATAACCTCTCGACGAAACTCGAGGAGACATATAAAATAAATGAAAAAAGGAGTTCTTTTAGTAAATCTGGGTTCGCCAGATAGTACAGATCCAAAAGATGTAAAAAAATATCTTGGCGAGTTCTTAATGGACGAACGAGTTATTGATGTGCCTTATTGGGCACGCACTTTACTAGTTAAAGGTATTATTTTAAATACACGGCCCAAACAATCTGCGAAGGCGTATGCAAAAATTTGGTGGGACGAAGGGTCGCCATTAATTGTTTTGAGCGAGCGACTTCAAAAAAAGGTACAGGAAAAATCAAACATTCCTGTGGCTTTGGCAATGAGATATGGGAGTATGACTTTGAAAAAAGGACTACAGGAATTAGTGGACAAAGGTGTTACCGAAGTTAAAACTATCCCATTATATCCTCAGTTTGCAATGGCGACTACAGAGACGATTGACGTAAAAGTGGATGAACTTGTTGCTGAATTTTTCCCACAGTTAAGAATAACGCGTACCCCTGCATTTTATCACCGCAAAGATTATATAAAAGTACTTGCCGAAAGTATTGGCGAAAAATTAAAAGGGCTCGATTATGAGCATTTATTGTTCAGTTATCACGGAGTTCCCGAGCGACATATTAGAAAGAGCGATATCACCAACGGAAATTGCAAAATGGATGGTAAATGTTGCTTTAAAAAAGGCAGTGAACAACATGAGTTTTGCTATCGCCATCAATGCGAAATTACAACCGTGAATGTTGCAAAATATTTAGGGTTGAAAAATGGAACCTATTCAACATCGTTTCAATCACGCTTAGGGTTTGACCCATGGTTACAGCCTTATACAGACAGAACCATCGAGAGGATGGGAAAAGAAGGAATTAAAAAAATGGCAATTGCAACTCCAGCTTTTGTGAGTGATTGCCTGGAAACACTTGAGGAAATAGCCATGGAAGGAGAGGAAATTTTTCACGAAGTTGGTGGTAAAGAGTTTACAACAATACCGTGTTTAAATGACCGAGATGAATTTGCTCAACTATTGGCAGATTGGATTGAAGAGTGGCAAATTGTAAATATTGATACTGCTATTGCATAAATGACTCCCATGGCCTCCCCGAAAGGAAAGGACTAAAAAACTATGGTAAAAAATTTTAATTGTATCTATCTGAAAGAGATGTCGAAAGTCCCTCTTCGAAGAGGGGTTTAGGGAGATGTTTTCATGTTTAAATCAAACACTTTAAACTTCAATCCCTGAAATTTCAGAAAGAAAAATAACAACTAGTATTGAATAAAAAATCGTCTACCCTTGGTACAGATTCCATTAGCAGCTTGTTGATAAAACAAGCGGTTCCGGCTTCGATTGGAATTTTGGTGATGTCCCTCAACATGATTGTTGATACCATTTTCGTGGGTCGATGGATTGGTCCTTTGGCTATTTCTGCGATTACGGTGGTTTTGCCAGTAACGTTTTTTATTGCTGCGATTGGTCTTGCTGTGGGAATTGGTGGAAGCTCGGTCCTATCAAGAGCACTGGGTGCCGGCGATGATGATAAAGCGTTGCGGGTCTTCGGAAATCAAGTAACATTGACCTTTTTAGCTTCGGGATTATTGGCTGTTTTGGGCCTCATTTTCCAAGATACACTTATTGAATTTTTTGGTGCTGACGAAAGTTTTAAAGATCTCGCGCTCGTCTATTATCGCATTGTCATGTATGGTATTGTGATGCTCGCCATGTGTATGATGGGTAACAATGTTATTAGAGCCGAGGGAAAACCAAAATTTGCCATGTACGCGATGATGTTGCCCGCTGTTGGTAACATTGCAATGGATTACCTACTCATCAATATACTGGACTACGGGATGGAAGGTGCGGCATGGGCTACCTTTATAAGTTATGCAGTATGTTTCGCGTTTATACTTTGGTTCTTTATTTTTAAAAGTGAACTACGCCTAAAGGCCGAATGCTTTAAACTTAAAAAGAAAATCGTTTCAGAAATTAGCGGTCTTAGTTTTGTAACACTTGGAAGGCAGGGTGTTATAGCGGTGCTCACCATTTTATTGAACAACGTTTTGATTGATGTGGGAGATGCCATTGATGTTGCGTCTTATGGAATAATTAGTCGAGTCTTAATGTTTGCGCTCTTCCCCGTTATAGGTGTTAATCAGGGATTTATGCCTATTGCTGGGTTTAATTTTGGGGCAAATCAATTTGGTCGAGTTAGAGAAGCGATTAATACTTCAATTATTTATTCTGGTATTTTGGCATTAGGTATTTTTATCCTCATCATGATATTTGCCGAACCTTTTGTCTCCATATTCATAAGTGACCGCATAGGTCAAGACGCTGGCTCCACAGCAGATAATGCAGCACTTTTAAAGCAAACACCAAATGCGCTACGTTGGATTTTTGCAGCGACTCCGGTAATCGTTATTCAATTAATTGGCGGCTCCTATTTTCAAGCCATTGGTAAAGTTGTGCCTGCGCTTTTGTTGAGTTTAACCAAACAAGGTTTCTTTTTAATCCCATTGGTTTTAATACTCCCTAAATATTACGGAGTATTTGGTGTTTGGATTTCATTCCCCATTGCAGATGTACTTTCCACCATAGTAACTGGCTACTATTTAAATAGGGCGGTTAAGCGGGATTTGGTTAGTGATTGATTTTCGTATCATAAATGTAATAGCTTCAGTTTTTCTAAATTACTTCGGAAATTTTAAACATTGGTAACCTTTCGGTACCCATTGATATTGCATATTTATTTGCAATTGACGGTACTTTAGTTAAATCATACGGCACAATTGACAATCAAATTGATATTTCCGAAGTACAAGCAGGTATCTACTTCCTTGTCCTCGAGCAAGATGACGCGTCAACTGTTAAAAGGATTGTGAAACAATAGCAATTTATGTAACTTCACTTCATAACCAATTGCTATTTTTTATGAAGAAGTATCTTTCCCTCATTGCGCTTGCTTTGCTTTTTTTCTTCGGAAATGTAACCAACGAAACACAAGCCCAAACCTACGACGAATCTCTCTACAGTGCGTTAGAATATCGCCTCATTGGCCCTTTTAGAGGTGGTCGAAGTGCAGCCGTAACAGGAGTTCCCGGTAAACCAAATTTATTTTACTTTGGTTCCACAGGTGGTGGAATTTGGGAAACCAAAGATGGAGGCAGACATTGGAAAAATATATCTGATGGCTTTTTCGGTGGTTCCATTGGCGCCATCGAAGTCGCAAAAAGTGACCCCAATGTAATCTATGTGGGAGGTGGTGAAAAAACCGTGAGAGGAAACGTTTCCTCCGGCTACGGAATGTGGAAATCTGAAAATGCAGGAAAAACCTGGACTTCGGCTGGGTTAAAAGATAGCAGACATGTCCCTAGAATTGCAATACATCCCACAGATTATAATACGGTGTATGCTGCTGTAATGGGAAATATTTATAAACCCACCCAAGAAAGAGGTGTTTACAAAAGTACCGATGGCGGAAAAACATGGCGTCGCACGTTGTTTGCAAATGAAAATGCAGGCGCGGTAGATTTGATTATGGATCCAAACAATCCCCGGATATTATATGCATCTATTTGGAATGTTCGTCGCACACCATACAGTTTGAGTAGCGGTGGTGATGGGTCTGCACTTTGGAAAAGTACCGATAGCGGCGAAACATGGAAAGAGATTTCAATAAACAAAGGATTCGCAAAGGGCACTTTGGGGATAATTGGAGTAACCGTTTCTCCAGCAAATAGCGAACGCGTTTGGGCAATTGTTGAAAACAAAGAGGAAGGTGGCGTGTATAGAAGTGATGACGGTGGCGAAACGTGGACAAAAATTAATGATGAGAGAAAGTTGAGACAACGTGCTTGGTATTACACACGCATTTATGCAGACCCAAAAGACGAAGATATTATGTACGTTTTAAATGTGCGCTACCATAAAACTAGAGATGGCGGAAAAAGCTATGAAACCTACAATGCACCCCACGGAGACCACCATGATTTATGGATTGCTCCCGAAGACCCAAGCCGAATGATTATAGGCGATGATGGAGGTGCGCAAGTGAGTTATGACGGAGGAGAAACTTGGAGTACCTATCATAATCAACCCACGGCGCAATTTTACAGAGTTACGACAGATAATGCTTCGCCATACCGTATTTATGCGGCACAGCAGGATAATTCAACCATTAGAATTTCGCATAGAAATGAAGGTCGTAGTATAGGTGAAGACGATTGGGAAAGCACCGCAGGTGGCGAAAGCGCACACATTGCTGTAGACCCATTAAACAATGAAATTGTGTACGGAGGAAGCTACGACGGATTTTTAACAAGATACAATCATGAAAAAAACACGGTTCGTAGTGTGAGCGTTTGGCCGGATAATCCAATGGGTCATGGCGCAGAAGATATGAAATATAGATTCCAATGGAATTTTCCTATATTCTTTTCGCCACATAATCCTAAAAAATTATATACGGCGTCAAACCATTTACACGCTACTACAAACGAAGGTGAGAGTTGGGAGTTGTTAAGCCCAGATTTGACTAGAGATGTAGCCGAAAAGCAAAAATCATCTGGAGGCCCAATCACCCAAGATAATACGAGTGTAGAATATTACTGTACCATTTTTGCCGCTGCCGAAAGCCCTTTGAAAGAAGGCGTTTTATGGACAGGAAGTGATGACGGATTGGTACATGTATCGCAGGATGGTGGGAAGAATTGGAGTAACGTAACGCCAAAAGGAATGCCAGAATGGATGATGATCAATAGTGTGGAGCCTTCGGTTTTTGATGCGGGAACATGCTACATTGCAGGGACGAAATATAAAACAGGAGATTTTGCACCTTATTTATATAAAACAACCGATTACGGTAAAAGCTGGAATAAAATAACCAACGGAATCGCGGCAGAACATTTTACAAGAGTGGTGAGAGAAGACCCAAAACAAAAAGGATTGCTCTACGCTGGAACTGAAACAGGAATGTATATTTCGTTTGATGATGGTAATAATTGGAAACCGTTTCAGCTTAATTTACCTATTGTTCCTATTACAGATTTGGCGGTGAAAGACGGTAATTTAATCGTGGCAACACAAGGGAGAAGTCTTTGGATTTTAGACGATATGAGTGTTATTCACCAGTTGCAGGGAGCCAAAGGAAAAGATAATCATTTATTCAAACCAAAAGATACCTATAGAATGGGTGGAGGTTCGCGAAGTGGTTCATTGACTGACGGGATGAATCACCCAAGCGGTGTGATGACGTATTTTAATTTGAAAGATATTTCAGATAAAAAAGTCAAACTTTCGTACTTATCAATGAGCAATGATACCATTCAGGCATTTAGCACAAAACCTCCAAAAGACAGCGACACCAAGAAATTGGAAGTCGAAGAAGGCGCTAATTTCCATACGTGGTATATGCGAGGTGAAGGTGCAGAACGTTTAAAAGGAATGATTTTATGGTGGGCAAGTACAGATGCGCCACAGGCTGTTCCGGGACAATACAAAGTGGTGTTAGAAGTTGAAGAAAAACCGGCAATGACTCAAAATTTTAATATAGTTCCCGATAAAAATGCCGAAACGGATATAGCTGGAATGCAACGTCAATTTGATTTTATTACCGATGTAAATGCAACCGTGGATAAGGCACATAAATCAATTAAAAAAATTAGAAACATCAACGAACAATTGAAAGCCTTTAAAAAGCAATATGGTGAAAATGAAGCATTGAAAGACCTTGTTGAAAAGGCAGACACATTGAGTAGTCAATTTTCTGAAATAGAAAAGGCATTGTACCAAACTCAAAACAAAAGTGGTCAAGACCCATTGAATTTCCCTATTAAACTGACAAATAAATTAGCGCATTTAACGAGTTTGGTTGGGATGGACGATTTCCCTCCCACCACACAAGATGTGGCTGTAAAAAATGAGTTAACAGGTTTGATTAATGTAGAATTAGTGAAATTTGACAGGCTCGTTTCCGAAGAGATTAAAGCGTTTAATGCTGAATTCAACGCTCGTAAATTGGAGTATCTTTTTATTGAGGAAGAGTAATAAACAAATTAAATTTTTAATGACCTCTCAACCCTAAAAACTTGAGAGGTTTTTATTTTGGATTATCTTTACACACTTTAATAATTTGAGGATGTCCGGTTGAGCGAAGTCGAAACCTTCTTAGATTAACGAGAGTTTAAAATTTACGATTTGGAATACAACTACATAAAATCACTGCATTTAATTTTTGTCATCACTTGGTTTGCCGGGTTGTTTTATATCGTGCGGCTCTTTGTATATCAAATTGAAGCAACTAAAAAAGAGTCTCCTGCAAGAGAAATTCTGGGTGAACAGTATAAAATAATGACCAAACGCTTGTGGTATATTATCACGTGGCCTTCAATGATTTTGGCTATAGGCTTTGCGATTTGGTTGATTGCATTGCGCACTTTTTGGCTAACTGATGCTTGGATGCAGGTAAAATTAGGATTTGTAGTTGCACTCATCGCGTACCATATTAAATGTCATTTAATTTTTAAGGCGCATGAAAATGGCATGTATAAATATTCTTCAAATTGGATGCGTTTATTCAACGAAGGCGCGACATTAATACTTTTCTCTGTGGTCTTTTTAGTGATTTTAAAGAATGCGGTTGATTGGATTTACGGAACTATCGGGATTGTTCTCTTTGCTGTTTTATTGATGCTTGGGTTTAAGATGTATAAGCGGATTAGAGAGGAGTAGTTCTAGATTTTTGATTCAAAATCATAAATTGAAAAGGTGGTTTGATTATTGCTATCTTTCACAAATATTTAATATTTCCGAAGTAAATAACACCATAATTTGAAATTCTACACCTCTTCTTTACGCAGTCGTATTTTTCTGTCCATGCTACTTTTGGTCGTGATCGCGTCTATTTTGATCGCGGTAGTTACGGTATATCAATACCGGGAGGAAGCTGAAGATTATCACCGGGATAGGCTAGAGCGAAAGGAGGAGAACATAAAGCAAAATATAGATTACGTACTGGATGAAACCACGTATGCTACCGAAACCGAATACATCCCGCTCATCTTCAAAGAAAAGATTTACGAAATCAAACAGATTCACAATCTAGAACTTTATCTCTATGATCTTGAGGGTTCGCTACTCATTAAATCGAAAGCTTCTTTTGTGAAAGATTCTATAGGAAAATGCCTTCCAGCGTATGTGTTAAATGCACTCGATGTATCGCCAAACAAACATTTTGTCGAAGAATTTCACAAAGACGGTCAGCAGTATCAAACGTCTTATTCTTACGTAACGGATAAATATTTCAAACCACTCGCCATACTCAATTTACCTTATATTGAAGACGATGGTTTCATAAAAAAAGAACTCAGAGAAAGCCTCACAAGACTTGCAGTCACCTATTTGTTTATGATTGGAATAGCGATTGTATTAGCATATTTTCTTTCAAAATATATTACTCGTTCGCTCAACGAGGTAAGTGAAAAAATTACCGAAACCCGTCTCGACAAACGCAATAAAAAGATTACAGTTTCAAACACGCCTGAAGAAATTTCAACGCTTGTCAATGCCTATAATGGCATGATCGACGAACTGGAAAACAGTGCTGCACAGCTCGCTACGAGTGAACGCGAAGCTGCTTGGCGCGAAATGGCAAAACAGGTGGCACACGAGATTAAAAATCCGTTGACGCCCATGCGATTGACAGTACAAAGTTTTCAGCGGAAATTTGACCCAAATGACCCAGATATAAACGAAAAACTAAGCGAGTATAGCGATACCATTATTCAGCAAATCGATACGATGAGCAATATTGCGTCAGCATTTTCAAACTATGCCGAAATGCCCGCACAAAAGGAAGAAACCCTTGATGTGGTTAAGATTACAAAATTGGCGTTAGATATTTTTAACGAAGATTATATTTATTTTCATGCTTCGGTTGACCAAATTAGAGCGCGTTTTGACCGTGCGCAACTTATCCGGGTTGTCAACAATCTTGTAAAGAATAGCATCCAAGCAATCGACTCCAATAATCCTGAAACACCTCGAATTGATGTCAACGTTTTTAAAGATAAAAAAGATGTTGTAATAACCGTTACAGACAATGGAGTGGGTGTGGACGATGAAAACAGAAAGCTCATCTTCGAGCCAAAGTTTACCACAAAATCTAGCGGGATGGGACTTGGCCTTGCCATGGTAAAAAACATAGTTGAAGCTTTTAAAGGAACGATAAGTTTTACTTCGGAAATGGGAAAGAAAACAACTTTTACCGTTCGATTTCCTAAGAAGGACTAGTGTTTTTTAGTAATTTTGCAATTCACTTTAATGGAGATTCAAATTTTTAATCCTTAAAATTTCCGAAGCATTTCAACTTCAATTTAGTACTAAACAAAAAAACTATGAGCTACAACAACATACTCTCGACAACCACCGAAGGCGTTGCCACAATCACGATCAATAGACCGTCAAAGTTAAATGCCTTAAATCGCGAAACCATTAACGAATTGCACAAAGCGTTAAAAAAAGCTGACGAAGATAGAGCGGCCAAAGTAATCATCGTTACCGGAAGCGGCGAAAAAGCATTTGTGGCTGGAGCAGACATTAGCGAATTTGCTGATTTTTCAGTTTCAGAAGGAGGAAAATTGGCCGCAGAAGGTCAAGCAAAGTTGTTTGATTTTATAGCAAACTTGGATACACCTGTAATTGCTGCTGTAAACGGTTTTGCATTGGGTGGCGGACTCGAATTAGCAATGGCAGCGCATTTTAGAATCGCGAGCGACAACGCAAAAATGGGCTTACCCGAAGTATCATTAGGAGTAATACCTGGATACGGCGGTACCCAACGATTACCACAATTGGTGGGCAAAGGCCGCGCAATGGAGTTAATCATGACAGCAGGCATGATAGATGCAAACCAGGCATTACAATACGGACTTGTAAACCACGTGGTGGCGCAGGAAAATTTATTGGAATTTACGGGAGTTATCGCTGGAAAAATAATGCGTAATTCGCCTATGGCAATCGCTGCTGCCATTAGAGCTATCAATGCTGGTTTTGAAGATGGCGAAAACGGCTTTGACGCTGAGGTAATGGAGTTCGGAAAATGTTTTGGAACAGCGGATTTCCAAGAAGGAACACAAGCATTTTTAAATAAAAGAAAACCAGTTTTTACTGGGAAGTGAAATGGTTTAGTAATCTATAAGAGTCAAAAGTTCTTCGGAAATTTCTGGGAATTTTTGACTTTTTTAATTTGTTTAAAATAGGAATATTTCCAATTTAATATGGACATAGTCCTATCTTAATATTATATTTGTAATCGAGCCAATGATTACAAATGAAAAACCCCACACACATAAAGGGACGCGGAGCGCAACAAAAAGTCCACAATAGGTTTTTTGAGCTGAGCCACGAACAACGTGATGATTTTCTTAATTATTGCGAATTAGAAGGCGAAGAGGCGGATACAAATCATACAAAATACATCGAGGTCCACCCTAAAACTTTTGTTAACAAAGTAGAAAGTCCAGATGTGGGGATGGGTTTTTCTGCAAATCCGTATCAAGGGTGTGAGCACGGTTGTGTGTATTGTTATGCCCGTAACAGCCATGAATATTGGGGCTATGGCGCGGGTTTGGATTTTGAGAGAACCATTCTCTATAAATTGAATGCGCCGCAGTTACTCGAGAAAAAGATTACATCAAAAAATTGGACAGGCCATCCCATTGTTTTTTCAGGAAATACAGACTGTTACCAGCCACTGGAACGCAAAATGGAAATCACAAGAAAATGCCTCGAAGTGATGCTTAAATGGAAGCATCCCACTGGGATTATCACAAAAAATAGCTTGATACTTCGTGATCTAGATATTTTAAAAGAGTTGGCAAAATACAACTGTATTCAAGTCAATATTTCCATCACCTCACTTTCTGAAGACACTCGTAGATTGCTCGAACCCAGAACTGCGAGCATCAAACAACGCTTGAAAACGGTGCAGGTACTTTCAGAAAATAATATTCCAGTGCGGGTAATGATGGCGCCCATTATTCCGTCACTCAACAGCCACGAAATTTTACCACTTGTCAAAAAAGTTGCTGAAATGGGCGCTAGCGACGTTGCATACACTATTGTGCGATTAAATGGGCAGATTGCAAAAATTTTTGAGGATTGGGCAAGAAAAACGATTCCCGATAAAGCAGATAGGTTGTTAAACCAGATTGCCGAATGTCACGGCGGACAATTAAATGATAGTAAGTTTGGGAGACGCATGCGCGGAGAGGGCACTATCGCGGAGCAAATAAAAGCAACCATGGCAATCGCAAAGCGGAAATATATTACGGAAAATAAATTGCTGCCATTGGACAATTCGCATTACGTAGCACTTAAAAATCCACAAATGCGGTTGTTTTAAGGATTTTAAATGAAATAGAAATTTCAGAAATTAAAAAACTCCTATTTTGGAAAGTAGGCAAGAAAGAACTTGAAAAAGCTAGTTAATGGTATCTTTGAGGCATTAGTTTCGTTTATAAAATTTCAGCTTTTGTTCCATGAAAAAGTTTTTGTTAATACTAGTCTTCTTTATTTCCTTTATTGGAAGTGCGCAACAAGATACGTTGGCAAAAAAAAGTTATGAGGAACTTATTCTCACGATGCGAGAACTTACAGCCGACTCTTCAAAGGCGTTACCCATTGCCCGCTATTATTTAAAAAGGGCAAAGAAAGATGAAAATTTAAAAGAACAATGGGCGGGATTACAAGCAAAAGCGGTTATATATAATGCTGCCGAGGATTGGACAAAAGGTACGGTCGCTGTTGAAGAACTACGCGTATTTACTGAGGAAAATGAGCTTGAGGAATATTATTTAACCACTTACTATTTGGCGGGATTAATTAGAATGAGAGAAGGCTCTGTAGCCCCGGCACTCACCTATTTTGAAAAGGCAAAAAAAATTGCAGAGGTACAAGAAAATGAACAAATGCTGCAAGGTGTAGATTTTTTTATTAATACAATTAAAACCATTGGAACAGATAGAGGAGAAGTGCTTAAACAGTATCGCCAGCAACTCACAGCGTTGCAAAAAGAAAAGAGGAAAGTTCCAAATGATAGTACTTTAAATCAAAGAATTATATTGTCAAAAATGGGATTGGCAGATGTGATGTTGAAGGAGAAAATGGCAGACTCAGCAAACTATTATATCAATGATATTTTAAAAAGTTCTTTAGAATCTGAAAAGGATTCTTGCATCGTAAAGCCATTGTATATGATGCTTGGCAAGTCTGAAATATTATTAAAGGATTATGCAGCGGCAACAAAAAGCTTAGAATACTCAAAAAAATATTGTTTGCCTCACACCCGTTTTGATAGTCTTTTGTTGGGAATTAATTATGGCGAACTTTACTACAATCAAAATCAATTTGAAAAGGCCATAACATTCTACGAGCAAGCGCTTGACACCTATCAAGTCACCGATAAGGAAGAAGCGTACATGGATGATTTGTACAAATCGCTGGCAATTTCGTATAAAGAAACCAATGATTATGATAAAGCAAGTTATTATTTTGAAAAGTATGCTACTACACAAACTAAATTAGCAAAAGTTCAGGATACGATAAAAACAACATTTATTGAAAAAGAACTTGAGGAATTTCAAGCGGAAATAGCAAGGCTAAAAGAGCAAAAAGAAGAAAGTCAAAACAATCTTGAATATCTATTACTAGGAGGTTCAGTCATAATCTTAATCCTACTATTTATATTGCTGAAATTTTACAAAACCAAAAAAGCAAATGAAGCTAAATTTGAAGCATTGCTAGAAAAAATTAATACTTCCGAAGCGTCAAAAGATATTATAGACACTAAAGATGATGTACTCGAAGAAAAGAACACAATCGATATCCCCGAAGAAACACAACAGCTCATTCTTGATGGATTGGCAAAACTAGAAGCCAAAGAATACTTTTTGAGCCAAGAATGTAATTCGCATAACATGGCAAAAAAGATAGGCACAAACACTTCGTATTTATCAAAGGTGATCAATGCGCATTATGGTAAAAACTTCAATACGTATATTAATGATCTGCGCATTAATTATGCGATTGTTCGATTAAAGAACGATGTGTTTTTCAGAGCCTATTCCATTCAATCGATTGCCGAAGAGATTGGCTACAAAAGTGCAGACTCATTTACAAAATACTTCAAAAAAGATACGGGTTTAAATCCCTCGTTCTATATCAAGAATATTAAAAATATAGCTTAAAAGTTGCTTTGAACCCTAAATTTACGAATTTAGGGTTGCAGGATTTTTGATGTTTTAAAATTTCAGAAATTACTAACAACACTATTATTTACTGCTGTTAACAGCTTATTGAAGCTTCCCCAATTTTCCTAAAATGGGGAGGCTTCTCTTTTTTATAGGTTTTTTATCCCAGATGTTTGTTCCATCAAATAATCACAACCCCGAAATGAGCGGGACTTAAAAAATCATATCATGACAACAGCAAAAAAAACAGTACTAATAGTTTCAACCATCATTGGAGCCGTTTTTCTTTTCAATTTTGGAACCTACGTAGGAAAGGGGTTTTATAAGCAAGTACAAGCCCATAATGGAACAACTGGTTCTATTCAAAATGTTTTGAGCAAACATTGCAAATGTGATGCACAGTTTGAATTTTCTTCATTTGGGATTCACTGGAGCAAAAAGGATGGTATAAATGGTGAAACGGCCGAATTTAATTTAAAAAACTATAACGCGGAGACTTCTGTGACCGATGAAGCTTTGAGGCTCAATTCTATCCTTAAGAATAAAGTGACAAATTATGATGAGATTGATGTGTTGACATTAAATTTTATTTCCGAAGAAAATATCGAGACCGTAAAATTTAAAAATGGCAGCATTTTAAATTAGTAAAGCTATGGATAATAACGTACCACAATCAACATACATAGGAATAATAGCTATTGCTGTTACTTTTTTAGGCGGAGAAATAGGACTTGACTATCTCATGGGTAATAAAGCAACGCTCGAGGCAAAAGCATGGTTCGCTTTCTTAATTATAGGGCTGTATTTCGTCATCGCAAATCAATTGTATGACATAAAAAACAAGAAAAAATGAAAATCAAAAAATCAAAACAAATGCAATACGCAATAGCATGGGCTATTGTAGGTTGTTTTTTAATCACTCAATATGTTCATCTTAAATATCACTGTATATGAAAACATCAAGGACATCAACTAGAATTCAACTAATAAAATTTGGAGTAGGCATCGTTTGCGGTGTGATTATGTACCTACTTATTAAACTAATCTTTTAAAGCCTAAACAAATGATCACACTTGTAAAATTTATTATTGAAATCACAATCACAATTATTTATTAATAACAATTAAAACTTTATATCATGAAAAACTTTAAAAACATTTTAGCATTAGTGGCATTCGTTTGTGCCATGTCAACAACAACAGCGCAAGAAAACGAGAACAGCCTACTCTGGAAAGTAGAAGGTAACGGGATTAAAACAAGTTATGTTTTTGGTACATTCCATATGCTCCCAAAGGAAGATTCTATAATAAAAGAGAAGGTAAAAAAAGCTATTGCAGAAAGTGAAACTATTTTCTTAGAACTTGACATGGACGACCCATCATTACAGACTGAAATGGTACAACTATCTTCATTAGCAAAAGGTGATAATATTAAAAACCACATGGATGAGAGCGAGTACAAATTAATTGATGACTATTTAAAAGCTAAGATGGGCGTGGGTCTAGAAAGTTTTGGCACATACAAACCATTAATGGTTTCAACTATGGTTATGATGGGGTATATGGGTCAAGACGCTGCGAGTTATGAAATGTCATTAATTGCGATGGCGAAAGAACAGCAAAAAGAGATTAAGGGTCTTGAAACGATAGCATCTCAAATGGCAATTTTTGACGAACAACCTTATGATGAGCAAATGGATGAAGTAGTTAAACTACTCAGCGAAGAAGGATACATGAAAGATATGTTTCATAAAATGATAGAGATTTACAAAAGCGAAAATATTGAAGAACTGTATACATATATGGAAGAATACTACGGAAATGATACAAAGCAGTTAGAACGTATGTTAGATTTCAGAAACCAAAATTGGATTCCATTAATCGGTCAAAACTCAAAAGAAGGGAGTGTATTTTATGGCGTGGGAGCAGGACATTTAGGGGGTGAGCAAGGGGTGATTTCGCTACTTAAAAAAGAAGGTTATACTGTAACTCCTGTGACTGAATAATAATTAACAATCACTATTTTTTTGAAAGCCCTCGCAACTCGCAAGGGCTTTTTTTATTTTTAAATTATTAATAAATAGGGTTTTAAAGTAAATAATAGTTCCCCGTTATTTATAAATGAGAGGAAACAAGATGTGTAAATACCCATTCTTTTTGGTTAAATTTAAAAGACAAAGAACTACTTCTATTCAATTTTTAAATGCTAGAATATGAAAAAGCACTACTTGTTATATTTATTTATACTTATTACCGTACATGCTTTTGGACAATCAAAACTGTATGTTGGAGCCACTATTATAGATGCTGAAACCCAAGAACCCATTCCATTTGTAAATGTTGGTTTTTTTGAAAAGGCTATCGGGACCGTTACCAATGAGCAAGGACAATTTAAACTTATTTGTTTTACAGAGGATGTTAAAAAAGCGTCACTTCAAATTTCGGCTATAGGATTTGAGTCGATGGAAATTCCTTATGACGAAATCAAAAATTACACGTCTTATAATAATTTACTACCACTAGTTCCTAAGAACTATAGTTTGGACGAGATTTATATTTCGGCACAAAAAAGAGAACTTGAAAAACTGGGCAGTAGTGTGTACCATAAAAAAGATATGGGCTATTGGCGCAATATTGAAGGATTGGGTGGAGAACTCGCAACCTTGATTCGTATTGACCATAAAAACACCCTATTGCACAACCTCACTTTTAATATTGAGGAAAACCTTTCAGATAGTTTATTGGTACGTGTAAACATTTACGATTATCATCGCGGTTTTCCCGGAGAGAACCTGTTGCGGGATAATATTTATCACACCGTTTCAAAGAAAAAAGGTGAGGAAACTATTGATTTAAAAGGCTATAATATTACCGTTGATAGCAATATAATAGTGAGCCTAGAATTGATTGAGGTCTATGGGGATGCCATTTATTTTGCAATTTCGGCAAGCCCGTACAAAGGCGATTCTTACACTAAAAAAATTAGCCAAGACCGCTGGCGCCACTACCCTGGTTTTAGGCTTGGTTTTAATTTGATCAGCTCCTACACCAATGGAAAAAAACAAAATGAATCCATTGCAAGGTCTGTTCCCAATGACGTCCATATTTATTGGGACACCTCATTTTCTATGAAAGATAGGAATATCGATGAGGAGACAAAATTGCTCAGAAAATACCTTCGGAAATGTAACAACCTCACAATAAAAGTTTCAAAGTTCAATACAGATATTTATGAAACAAAAGTTTTCAATATTGAAAATGGAAACAGCAATGACCTGGTCGATTATCTTGAGGAAAGTTATTATCATGGGATAGCTTCATTTAAAGAAATTTTACAAAAAAACGAGTTTAGAGCTGATGCAGTGTTGCTATTCTCAAATGGTATTTCTCAAACTTCAACCTTATCTCCCAATGTGGAAAGTCAAATTTTCACCATCAATAGTAAAGAGCTTGCAAATCATGAAAAATTAAATGACATAGCCCGTTACAATAACGGAGCATATTTAGACCTTACTTCTTTAAAAGCGAAGGAAGCTATCAACTATTTAATTTCAGATGTTGAAAACAGAAAGGAATATGCATCATCCACAGAAGACACAAAAGAAAACGTTTATGGTATAATATACAATGATGAAGGTCCTGTGCAAGGGGCTTATGTAATATTGAATGATAGTTTTTATATTGTAGAAACAGACGAAAAAGGAGCATATTCTATTAAAGCAAACCCAGGCGATAAATTGACGGTTGATGCCATTGGGATGTTGCCAAAAGACACTATAGTAACACCTCTAAAAAAGATGAATATTCCCTTAACACCCAATGGTGAAAAGCTAGAAGAAATCATTTTAAAAGCAGAGAATAATACTAAGGAATATGCAAAGGAGCTTGTTGAAACGCCTTTTGGTTTAAAAAAGCGAGGTAGTTTAGGATATTCCATTTTTAATAAACTTACTAGTGAAAATATAAGGCCAGACGAGCTGGATTTGTATTCAATACTTAGTAGGATGCATGGTGTAAGAATTGGCAGTAAAGGTGTTTATTTTACCAAGACTAACGGAAATTCTTTCCAAAATGGAGGGGTAACACTCCCGGTTATTGTAATTGACGGTATGTTATACAATCAAATGGCTGGACAGCAACCACCACCTATTAATACAGAAAGGATTGAAAGCATCACGCTCTTAAAGACATCACAATCTACTTTACAATATGGTCAATTAGCAGCTTATGGTGCAATAGTTGTTGAAATGAAAAACCCTGGTGAACCTAATAGAAGAAGAACAACTGCGCAGCCCGTCGCGAGAGATATTGCCATAAAAGGGAATGATTATAATGAAAGTGTGCCTTTGCTTTATGATGCACAACCCAATTTTGAAAAGTCAAGTTATATTTCAGAAATTGAAAAAGCAAACTCCTTTTCAGAAGCAAAAGAGACATATGTTTCTTTACTTAAAACCCAGGATTCAAGAACGGTTTCATTTTATGCGAATGCAGGTGACTATTTTAAAAAATGGGATAAAGATTTTGCTGCAACTATCTATTCAACCATTATTGAGCTTGCGCCCAACAATTTAAAAGCTCTCAAAACCGCGGGCTACAAACTCGAAGAAATGGGTAGTAAAGAAAAAGCGCTCGCCTTATACGAATATGTAGTAAATACTTTTCCGTCAAAAGTACAATCTTATCTTGATGTCGCTAGAGCATACATTAATGTAAAGGATTATAAAACGGCAGGTTCATTATACACACAGATGTATTTTAATACCATTCCAAATGTAGACTTTACAGATGCATCTGCTGCAGTAATCAACAATCTTAGATATCTAGTAACTAATCATAAATCTCAGGTCGATTTTAAGGAACTTCCTCCAGAAATATTAGCGCTTAATTTTAAGAAAGACTTCAGGCTTGTTTTTGAATGGAATGATCCACTTGCCGAATTTAAAATACAATTTGTAAATCCAGATAAAAAATATTTTACTTTTTCGCACACAGAATTTGAAGACACAAAACTCTTTACTTCTGAAATTGAAAGCGGATTACACAGTACAGAATTTGAAGTAGACGATGAAAAAGTAGGAAATTGGCTTATCAACATTGAGTCCTTTGAAACTAAAGATGAAAAAAACCCCGTATATTTAAAATATACTTTATATAAAGATTTTGGTCTTTCATCGCAGACAGAAACTACCCGAGTTTTTAATATGAGTGCCTTAAACCAAAAGTTAACATTAGATAACATTGTTATACACCCTCAAAATTAACGTTATGAAGACATCTATTTTAAAATTCAATATATATTTAATAGTGTTTTTAACAGTTTTCACGACCGCGGCCCAAACCGTATTTAGAGGAACTGTTATCAATCAAGAAACAAATGAGCCCTTAGAAAACGCAAGGGTGGGCGTAATTGGTCAAGGCGTGGGTGCAATCACCAACGACAACGGAAGTTTTACCTACCGTAAATATCACGAAGTGCTTGACAACGGTAGCATTCTAAAAGTAAGTGCACCAGGTTACAAAACATTGACTAATGATGTTTCGGTCATTCGTCAAATGATGAATAATCGCGGTATCATTTATCTTAAAACCCAAGAAGATTCAGATGCTGAAAAACATCCAAAAAAAGTTGCTGTGTTTTGGGATGCCTCACAAAGGAGCAGAAGCAGAGACATTAATAGTGAGAAAATCTATTTAAAGGAGTATCTGTCAAATCGTAATTTTTCTGAAATTTCGTTGATCATTTTTAACGAAACAATTGTTTTTTCACAAACATACAAAAAACACGATGGTGCCATTTCCGAAGTAATTGCAGCGATTGACGCCATAAAATACAAAGGTTTTTCAGACTTCGGGAATATTAATTATAATGAAGTTGATGAGGTCTTGTTAATTTCACAACAAAAACCTACTCTCGGAAAGCCACAGATAGATCAAGAAACTCCATTTAGCATTGTAAATTTTAATGCAAGAGAAGACGCGGAATCTTATTTTAAAGACATCACAAATTTCACTTTCGGAAGTTATAAAGACTCTCTTGAGAGTGGAATGCAAACAGTGATTCCTGAAGAGAATGATCAAGATCTAGTTTCAGGAATGGTTACTTCGAGCAACAATGGAGTTCATTATGCAATGGTTGTAAAAGAGGGGAGTATTGAAGAATATTATACAAACGAACAAGGAATTTTTACCGTGCCAGCTATACCGGGCGATACATTAACTTTTTATTGTTTGGGCCATTACCCAAAAAAAATAACTGTAAGCGAGCAAGATTTTTATAACGTAACATTAGCCGCTAAGGCTGAAATACTTGACGAAGTGTTTTTAAATGGTAAGATGAGTAAAACACCAGAATATAACTATGATGAAAAAGCTCAGACAGATAAAATAGATGGCGGGAGAAGAGTTCCCATACGAACTATTTATAAAGAAGACTGGAAAAAAGGAGCTGGTCAGATATCTGAAATAATTGATGGATGGCATGGAGTGGATTCAGGGGTAGACCGTTTTGGATGGATTAGAGCAACGGTTAAAGGAACATGTGCTCGTTTTATAGTTGATGGCGTAGAAATGCCTGGAGAGCAGATAAATGTTTCGGTGATAGAGAGAATAACAATTTATGCAGCTTATATGAGCGTTGTGCCTTGCCCATCAAGAATAATTATCACGACTAAATTCCACCCAGATATTATTGATCAAAAGTTAAGAAGTTATGGAATTGACCCATTAAAAAATAATAATTACACGGAAGAAGTTCCAAGTCTTGAAAGTAAGAAAGGAGTATATTTTAAAGAAAGCATGATAACCGGTACCGTATTTTCAAATAATGTACCCATTCAAAATGTGAGTGTTTTTAAACAAGGAGCATTAAAAGAGTATACAACTGATAATAAAGGCGAGTTTTCACTGCCTGCATCTAATGGAGATGTTTTGGTTTTTAAGCATTTAGGGATGTATCATAAAACAGTATTAATTACTGAAGAGAATAATTACAATATTTCGTTAGCCGCAAAGTCCGAGGTTTTAAATGAGGTTGAATTAGTTACAAGAGTTGAAAAAATTGATTCTAAATATGATTTTTATGATGAAGAAAATAGAGTTGAGTATGTTGATGGTAAAAAATATAATGTTGTAGAAGTATTTTCAAAGAAAGAGCTCAATATGTCTGGAAAGGATATTTTTGGAGTATTAAAATCTACATCACCTAGAATTGTTGTTGTTGGCCCTAGGTCTCAACCCGAAATGCAATTCTATTATAGAAAAAACAATCAATTAATTCCTCTTACAACAATTGTAGATGGAGGTTATGGAACTGCTAATGCTATAAACCCTGCAGTAATTGAACGTGTTAGTATTTATATAGCCCCAAATAAAAGAGATTCTAAGATTTTTATCACCACCCGTAACCACCCAGATATCTATAAAAAGTTTTTAGAAGACAATGATATTGCATTGAAAAATAACACTTATACAGAGGAGATTCAACAAATAGGGACTAATAGAAATAATTATTTTAATGAAAAGAAAATTAGCGGTGTTGTAACCTCAAATAATGAGCCTTTACAATATGTAAGTATTTTTAAAAAAGGAGCATTGGATGAAGTAGTAACTGCTGTTGATGGATCTTTTAATTTAACCGTTGCAGAAGGAGATATATTACTCTTAAAGCATATAGGGATGTATCCTAAAACCGTTTTGATAAGTGAGGAAGATAACTATCACATTGAATTAATTAATAAAACACAAGTACTAGATACGGCGGTTATAGAGTCTGAAAAGAAGGAAAAAAAGATTCTAACTGAAACTGCTTTTGGTAAAAAGGATAGAAAATCTGTGGGTTATAGTGTAGATGATGGATTATCAAATTTTATAGATCCAGCTGATATTGATTTTACTCAGGTTGCAAATAGACTTCCCAATATTGTCGTTGATCAACGCTCAGGAACCATTTTTCACCAAAGAAGTTTTGGAGCTATGAGTGCATCTCCTATGATGATTGTACTTGATGACATACCTATATCTCAAGAAACCCTAAGAACAATAGACCCACAAACAATCACTAATATAACATCTCTCGGGTCTGTCGCATCAACAGTGAAATATGGAAGTCAAGCCTTTGGAGGAGCGCTGTTGATTACAACAAAAAATAATGTAGGGGCTAGTGTTACAAATAAAAAAAAGGACTATACAATCAAAAATAACGATTATAAAGAAGAAGTGGCAGTATTGAATTTCAACGCTGTTGCAGATGGTTATATAGATGATTTGACTCGAGAAAATAGTATTAAGGTTAAATTAGAAACATACCAAAAATTAAAGTCTGAATATATCGATAAAGTAGACTTTTATGTTGACATGGCGTTGTACTTTCAAAATTTAGATGCGGGAGCTGCAACAGTAGTCAGGTCAGATTTTGCTCAAATTGCCGGAGATAATATTAAGGCACTTCGTGTATTAGCGTACCTTAATGAATACGCTGGAGAGTACCTAAATGCCCAAAAAATATATGAGCGTGTCTTAGAACTAGACCCATCTCAACCTCAATCATATAGGGACATGGCGTTAATATATCAAGAAACTGGAGAGTATAATAAATCTTTAGAGTTATACATTAACATGCTGGGTAATCAAATAAAAGGTCTTGATTTTTCTGCACTTGAAGTTCCAGTGAGTAACGAACTTAAACGATTAATAAGTCTGCACAAACGTAATATTGATTTTGACAGACTTCCCAATGACTGGTTAGAGGTCAACTTTAATATTGATGTTCGCCTTACATTAGATTGGAGCGACCCAAACGCACCTTTTGAATTTCAGTTTGTAGACCCGAAGAAAAAGTTTTACACTTGGCAATCTGATATTGAAAAGAAAGGCAAGAACACTAAAAATGTTTCGGAAGAATTTATCGTGGACGATGCAGATTCTGGAAAGTGGTTGGTTAATATTAGATATACTGGCCAAGAGGGAGAAATCCACATACCACCTTATTTAAAGTATACAATTTATAAAGACTACGGGACTGTCAATGAAGAAAAGACTGTAAAACTAGTTCGGTTAGACACACAATTGGACAAAGCTACACTAGATAGTTTTGTGTATTAAAACTATTTTTTACCCTCCCATTCCGCATAAAATTGCTCAAGAAACTGCTCCATAAACACATGCCTATCTTGAGCAATTTTTTTTCCGGTTTCGGTGTTCATTTTGTCTCTTAGCAATAATAGTTTTTCATAAAAATGATTGATGGTTGGGGCTGTCGATTTTTTATATTCGGCTGGTGTCATATCCAGTTGGGGAATAATTGAAGGGTCATACAATTTGCGATTTTTGAATCCACCGTAATTAAATGTTCTGGCAATTCCAATCGCTCCAAGAGCGTCTAGTCTATCTGCATCTTGAACTACGTCTAGTTCTTTTGAGTGAAATGTTTTAAACGCATTCCCACCTTTAAAAGAAACATTTTCAATAATATGCACCACATGCGTGATAATCTCTTCTGAAATTTGCTGCGACTTTAAAAAATCTGCTGCCCTTTTAGGTCCAATTGTATCATCGCCACTATAGAATTTTGAATCTGCTATATCATGAAGCAATGCTGCTAAAGAAACTACAAGCAAATCCACTTTTTCATTTTTTGAAATAAGCAATGCATTTTTATAAACTCGCTCAATATGAAACCAGTCGTGGCCACCTTCAGCATGTTTTAAGGTCTCTTTTACAAAAACAATGGTACTTGCTATTTGCGTTTTTTCTATTTCAGAATTCATCTTTAAATTTCAGTAACGTTTGTAGTGACAACACGTTCAATTTCAGCAACCAGAGCTTCTTTGTTGGCATACGCCGAAATTTTAATAACTGGATGAACGCGATGTTTTAAATGCACTCCCAGTGGCATTGGGAACATTCCATAACGTTGCAATTTCCATGAATTATTAACGCTTACCGGTAAAACATACGCATCTGGCATTTGCTCAAATAATGTTAACAGACCACGGGATTTAAAAGGCTTTGGGTTCCAGTCCCTACTTCGGGTTCCTTCGGGGAAGATGACTACGCTTCGGTTTGTAGCTTGTGCATATTTGCCAATTTCGATGATTCTTGCTGTTGCCTCTTGCGGTTTTTTTCGGTCTATTAAAATCGATGCGCCGTGCCTTAAATTATATGAAATGGAAGGAATCCCCTTGCCCAATTCTTTTTTAGAAATAAAGGCAGGGTGAATTTTACGCAAATACCAAATAATAGGAGGAATATCCCACATGCTTTGGTGGTTTGCGGCAATGATGATGGGTACATTTTTCGGGATTTCACCTTCAAAGGTAAAGCTAAATCGAGTACCCAAAACATTCAAACAACGCAGTAAAAACCAGTTTAAAATATCAACCGAATCTTTATGGGCTTTATACCCAAACACATTAAAACAAATCCATTGAATGGGATGAAAAACAACAATACAAAACCCAAAACAGAGATAAAACAATGCAGAAAAAGGATAACTCAAAAAATGTAAAAATTGTTTCATAAATACTTCAGAAAATTTGAGGTACATTAAATTCCCGTTTTGCGAAATCACCCTGCGGAAATAGGGTTAAAAATACAGTAAAAAGAGAAAGGCTAAAAGCGAAACGGAAATCCGTCTACTTTTAACCTTTACAATCAACACTTAAATTTTTGTTTTGAGCGGTTTAACAATGCTCGTCAAATGCGCCTTTTAGGTTTTCGGCAATCATATCTGCCGGTCTTCCTTCAATATGATGACGCTCTAGCATGTGTACCAATTCGCCATTTTTAAACAATGCCATTGATGGTGAGCTGGGTGGAAAAGGCATCATTTGCGCACGTGCTGCATCGACTGCCTCACGGTCAACCCCTGCAAATACCGTGACTAGATTATCCGGTGTTTTAGCATTTTGCAACGCCATTCTAGCACCGGGACGTGCATTTGCTGCTGCACAACCACAAACGCTGTTTACTACCACAAGTGTAGTTCCTTCTTTGCTCATCGCCGCGTTTACATCTTCAACTGTATATAATTCTTTAAAACCAATCGCGGTTAAATCTTCGCGCATAGGCTTTACTAATTCTGCTGGATACATAATGTTTGTATTAAAATATTAGTTGACAAAGATACAAAATTGAAGCCTGAAAGTATCCTTAACAAATTCCTAAATTAGATGGAACGATAAGGTAAATTTATATTCCATTTTTTTTGAATGTTTAAAATTTCCGAAGTAAAACTTTACAGCATACCTGTAACAAAAACTCCTATTTCATTACCTATCTTTGCGCTACGCAACGATATATTAAAAATCAACTATGTTTAGTATTTTAGGAGCCATCATAGGCTATTCCATCTATAGATTTCCAGGGGCGGTTGCAGGCTTTTTCCTCGGAAGTTTTATTGATAGATTAAATTTTAAAAAGGGAGCCAACCAAAACGGAACAGGCGGGCAAAGACAAAGTCGTGGGCCTTTTAGTGAAGTGTTTGAGCAAGCAACCAGAGGCACGCGGGTAACTCCTGCCGATTTTGAACTCAATTTAATTTCGTTGTCATCTTTTGTTATCAAAGCAGACGGTAAAGTGAGCCAAAGTGAGCTTGACTATGTACGTCAATATTTTGTTCAAGCCTACGGAAAGGAAAGAGCAAATGCTACTTTTAAAACTTTTAATGAAGTAATCAAGAGCAGAGAAATGGATCCTCAACGTATTTGTATGATGTTGCGAGCAAGAACTCGCTACGAATCTAGATTGCAAATGCTCCATTTTCTCTTTAGTGTTGCAAATGCAGATGGTTCTGTTTCAACTTCTGAAGTGAATATGATTCAGCGTATTGCTGGATATCTGAGTGTTCAAATGGCCGATTTTGAAAGCATCAAGGCCATGTTCTTTAAAAATCCAGATAGTGCTTATAAAATTCTTGAAATAGATCGCACCGCAACAGATGCCGAAGTTAAAAAAGCGTATCGCGAAATGGTTAAAAAATACCACCCAGATAAATTGGTCCACATGGATGAAGCCTATCAAAAAGGTGCTGAGGAAAAATTCAGGAAAGTGCAAGAAGCCTACGAGCAATTGCAAAAAGAGCGGGGGTTTTAGGAAAATGATATTCAAAAAAATAAGAGCAATTCTGCTCTTATTTTTTTGAATTAATTTATTTTTAGCTTTGTCTAAAAAAATAATGATTATAAATCAAAAAATAAAATTACCTTTGCCGTATGTATTCATTAGCCGAAGAAAATTATATAAAGACCATTTACCATTTACAGCAAGAAGCAGGTAAGGAGGTAAGCACAAATGCCATAGCTGAGAGTATGGACACTAAGCCATCTTCAGTAACAGATATGGTGCAGAAACTGGCAGAGAAGAAAATACTTTCGTACAAAAAATATAAAGGTACCCAGCTCACCGATGAAGGAAAAAAAATCGCTGCTAGTGTAATTAGAAAGCACAGATTGTGGGAAGTTTTTCTAGTTAATAAGCTCAAGTTTCACTGGGACGAAGTTCATGAAATTGCTGAACAACTGGAGCACGTACATAGCGAAGAGCTAATAAAAAGGCTAGATCAGTTTTTAGGAAATCCTGCTTTTGATCCTCACGGAGATCCCATTCCAGATGACAAAGGAAATTTTAAAAAGACAGAGAAAAAATTACTTTCTGAATTAAATAAAAATCAAAGCGGTGTTTGCGTAGGAGTAAAAGAAACAAGTACAGAATATTTACAATATTTGGATAAAAAGAAAATAACTATTGGTACAAAAATAAGCGTACTCGGTAAGGAATTTTTTGATGGTTCTATGGTCATTCAAGTAGGGCGCGACCAGTTTTTTATATCTCAGAAAATTGCAGAAAATTTATTCATACAAACAACATAAACAGCAGATGAAAAAAATACTATTAATAGTACTTTCAATTATAATTTTAGGTTGTAAAAACGACAAAAAGGAAGATGGCAAAGCCGAAATATTAAACATTGTAACTACTACATCCATGATAACAGACCTTGTCAAAAATATAGGTGGCGATATGGTAAATGTGCAAGGATTAATGGGAGCAGGTGTTGACCCACATTTGTACAAAGCCAGTGAAGGCGATGTTTCAAAACTTTTTAATGCAGATGTTATATTCTATAACGGTCTTCATCTTGAAGGCAAACTCGTTGAGGTTTTCGAGAAAATGGAAGGTAAAAAAGAAACCGTCGCCTTGGGAGAATTTCTCCCAAAGGATCAATTGATAGGTTCAGAATATTTCGCTTCAAATTATGATCCACATGTATGGTTCAATATTGAATTCTTTAAAAAATTTGCTATCGAAGTGACGCGGGTACTTTCAGAAAAAGACCCTAAAAATGCTTCGCAATATGCAGCAAACGAAAAAGCCTATTTAATCAAGTTAGACGTTTTGCAGGCGGAAGTTAAAAATACAATCGCCAAATTACCCGAAGAAAAGAGAATTTTAGTGACGGCGCACGATGCTTTTAATTACTTCGGAAAAGCGTACGGATTTAATGTAGTGGGTTTACAAGGATTGTCAACCGCAACCGAAGCTGGTGTGCAAGACGTACAAAAACTATCAAATTTTATTATTGATAATAAAGTTAAAGCAATCTTTATAGAAAGTTCTGTGCCTAGGCGCACGATTGAAGCTTTGCAAGCAGCGGTACTTTCTAAAAATCATGAAGTAACCATCGGAGGTTCTCTGTACAGTGATGCTTTGGGAGACGCTGGAAGTATTGAAGGAACGTATCTTGGAATGTTTCGCTATAATGTGAGCGTTATTGTAAATGCACTCAAATAATATGGGAAAAAAGATAGCCATACAAGTTGATGATTTAACGGTGGCATACAACTATAAACCTGTTTTGTGGGATATAGATTTGGTCGTGCCAGAAGCAGTTTTGATGGCAATCGTAGGGCCTAACGGTGCTGGAAAATCTACATTGATTAAATCAATTTTAGGAATTATTGACCCGATTGCTGGAAGCGTTTCTATCTACGGAAAACCCTATGAGAAACAACGCAAATTAGTAGCTTACGTTCCCCAAAAAGGAAGTGTTGATTGGGATTTTCCAACTACAGCGATTGATGTTGTAATGATGGGAACCTACGGAAGCTTAGGGTGGATTAAACGTCCGGGGCAAAAAGAGAAAAAAGCATCGTTGGAAGCTCTAGAGAAAGTGGGAATGTTGGCTTTTAAAGATAGACAGATTAATCAGTTAAGTGGAGGACAACAACAACGGGTATTTCTCGCGAGAGCTTTGGTTCAAAACGCGGCTATCTATTTTATGGATGAACCTTTTCAAGGAGTGGACGCGACAACCGAAATCGCAATCATCAATATTTTAAAAGAATTAAGAAAAGCAGGAAAAACAGTTGTCGTCGTACATCACGATTTACAAACAGTACCCGAATATTTTGATTGGGTAACGTTTCTGAATGTAAAGAAAATTGCAACGGGTCCCGTCAAAGAAATTTTTAACGATGATAATTTGACGAAAACCTATGGGATTAATTATAAAGTAGCCGTTAATAAATAAAGATTACCAGCTAAACATGAGCATCAGCGAATACTTTCAACTTCTAGTCAACGACTACACCTTGCGTACCATTACACTAGGGACGGCTGTGTTGGGCGCTATTTGTGGAATGCTGGGCAGTTTTGCTGTGTTGAGAAAACAAAGTTTATTGGGCGATGCTATTTCGCATGCAGCGTTACCTGGTATTGCAATTGCGTTTTTGATTACGGGTGCAAAAGATACCAATGTATTATTGTTGGGAGCCCTAGTGAGTGGATTGATTGGTACCTTTTGGATAAAAGGAATGACTACAAAAACTCATTTAAAAAGTGACACTGCGCTAGGATTAGTGCTTTCTCTTTTTTTTGGCTTCGGAATGTTATTACTCACGTTTATTCAAAAACAACCCAATGCCAACCAAGCGGGATTGGATAAGTATTTGTTTGGCCAAGCAGCGACTTTAGTAGAAAGCGATGTCAACTTAATGATAATTGTTACGTCGATTGCATTATTTATCATGGTACTTTTTTGGAAAGAATTTAAGCTGCTATTATTTGATGCAGATTACACCAAAACATTAGGGTTTAATACGCGCTTTATTGATATTCTCATTACATTTTTTATCGTACTTGCCATTGTGCTCGGTTTACAAACAGTGGGAGTTGTGTTAATGAGTGCAATGCTTCTAGCGCCTGCAGCTGCTGCGAGACAATGGACCAATAAGTTGAGTGTGATGGTATTTTTGGCTGCAATTTTTGGTGCATTTTCGGGAGTTTTCGGAACGGCGATTAGTGCGAGTCAAAATAATCTCTCCACGGGTCCTGTCATTGTTTTGGTTGCCAGTGTGTTTGTATTTTTCTCGTTTATATTTTCTCCGGGTCGTGGGTTACTTTTTAGGGAGTTACGTTTCCGAAGAAATCGTCGTGATTTGCAGTTGAAAAAAACGCTCCAACTCATGTTTGGTATTGCGCAAACACATGAGAATATTTCGCATCCACATGCTATAAAAATATTGAATAATTTTCAAGGATTTACGAAAAAATCATTGCGAGAAATGGAAGAAAATGAATGGATAATCCTTGATAAACAGAATTGGGCAATGACAGAAAAAGGGTTTGAGGAAGCTTCAAATTTGTATAATACGCAATCACGGCCAAATGAATAGCCCACAAATAGAAATTCAATTAATTGCGGCGGTAGTGGCTGTTGCATGTGCAATTCCCGGGGTGTTTTTGGTCCTTCGGAAAATGTCATTGATCAGTGACGCCATTAGTCATTCCATACTCCCCGGACTTGTTTTAGGGTTTTTTATTACCGAAGATTTAAACTCACCATTACTAATTATTCTTGCAGCATTCACAGGAATTATAACCGTAGTTCTCGTAGAACGAATTCAAAAAACTGGACTCGTAAAAGAAGATACCGCGATTGGATTGGTCTTCCCTGCGCTTTTTAGCATTGGCGTTATTTTGATTGCTAAAAATGCAAATGATGTTCACTTGGATGTGGATGCCGTTTTGTTGGGAGAATTAGCTTTTGCACCGTTTGATAGATTGGTTTTGGGCGGAATTGATATGGGTCCAAAATCGCTTATTATTATGGGTGTCATTTTATTGATTACGCTTGCGCTGTTGTTCTTGTTTTTCAAAGAATTAAAGGTGAGCACTTTTGATGTTGGACTGTCATCTGCGTTAGGTTTTTCTCCCGCGATTATGCATTATGGTTTGATGTCTGTTTCATCTGTAACGGTTGTGGGAGCCTTTGATGCGGTGGGAGCTATTTTAGTTGTTGCGTTGATGATTGCACCTGCAGCGACTTCTTATTTGTTGACGTCAGATTTAAAAAAGATGCTCGGGCTTTCGGTTTTCTTCGGAATATTTGCTGCGATTTCTGGATATTGGTTAGCCCATTGGTTGGATGCTTCGATTGCGGGTTCGATTTCTACGATGCTTGGGTTTGTGTTTTTGTTGGTCTATTTATTTGCCCCGAGCAAAGGGTTGCTTTCGGTTTTATACAGACTCAAACAACAGCGCACAGAAGTTTCATTATTAACATTTCTGCTACACTTAAACAACCACAAAGAAATCAAAGAACGGCACATCAATCATTTGCGAGAACATATTAATTGGCAGAAAGTGAAAGCCAAAACGGTGGTGGATTTGGCGTTGAAAAATAATATGATTACCATTGATGATCAAATTATTTCATTGACAAACAAAGGGTCAGACTTTACAAATACCGCTTTAGAATATATTATCACAAACAAGGACGAAAAAATTGAACATTTAAAGGATGATTTCTTTCTTTTTAGGGGATAATGCAACGTGGCACGATTCTAAGAGTCTTTACAAAAAATTAACTATGAAACGTATAATTACACTCGCTTTATTGATTGTTTCAAATTTCGGCTTTGCCCAAAATGGAAAAGTTGATGTACCCACCATTGTATTCAAAGTGCCTTTGGGAGAAACGATTGTAAAAGATGGCGTGTCGATAACGCTTTCTGAAATATTACAAGATTCAAGATGTCCCAGTGATGTAACTTGCGTTTGGGCGGGACGTTCTAAAGTGGAAGTTATCATTGAAAACGACGGAAAAAAAACGACCGAAGTTGTACTTTTTGAAAGAGGAAAACAACCCATTTTAGCATCTACTAAAACTTGCACGTTTCGAGCAGTCAAATTAGCACCTTATCCCACGAGTGCAACCAAAGGCAAAATGGATTATGAGTTATTAGTTTCCGAAGAAACTATTGTTGATGAGTAGATGTCAATGGCATCCGCAATCACTTTTTCCACACTTTGTATTTCCACCGTCAAGAGTCCCCACAGAAGCCTTTTGCTTATCTAAAAAAGGAGCAAGCACAAATTTATTGAGCAGGTACCCTGCCGCAAGAAGAAATGTGATAATAACCAATATTGTTTGCATATTTTAGATTTTTACTTTAACCACTGGTAAGCGCCAAGTGCTACAACATAAGCAATTGCCGTCATTACTACTAATTGCCACATAGGCCATTTCCAGCTGTTTGTTTCTCGTTTAACAATAGCGAGTGTACTCATGCACTGCATAGCAAATGCATAGAATAATAATAATGAAACGCCACTCGCAAAATTAAATAACGGGGTTCCTAAAATAGGATTTACCTCTGCAGCCATTCTGTTTTTGATGGTCTCTTCCTCGTCACTCCCCACGCTGTAAATAGTGGCGAGTGTTCCCACAAATACTTCTCTCGCAGCAAATGAGCTTACTAACGCAATCCCAATTTTCCAGTCGTAACCCAAAGGTCTTACGGCAGGTTCAATAAATTTCCCCACATGACCAATGTAGCTATTTTCTAATTTGAAAGAGGCAATTTGAGTCTCAATGTCTTCTTCGGAAATGTTATTCTCAATATTTTCTTGTCTAACGATTTCTGAAGCATTATTAAAGTCGCCCGGACCGTAAGAAGCTAACACCCAAAGTATAATTGAAATCGCCAGAATTATTTTACCTGCTCCAAAAACAAACGATTTCGTTTTTTCGAGTACCGTTATCCCCACATTTTTTAATAACGGGAGCTTATAGTTTGGCATTTCAACCACAAAAAAAGTTTTACTTCTAATCTTTAAAACCTTATCTAACAACCAAGCTGAAACGATTGCAGCGCCAAAGCCCAACAGATACATAAACATTAAAGTCAATGCTTGTAAACTGATTATTCCCAGCACTTTTTGTTCAGGAATTACTAGTGCAATAATGATGAGATAAACGGGCAATCTAGCCGAACACGTTGTAAATGGAGTTACGAGAATGGTAATCAATCGTTCTTTCCAGTTTTCGATATTTCGGGTGGCCATAATCGCTGGGATGGCACATGCGGTTCCTGCAATTAGCGGAACAACACTTTTACCACTCAAACCAAATCTTCGCATCACGCGGTCCATTAAAAAAACCACGCGACTCATATAACCGCTCTCTTCGAGAATGGAGATAAAGAAGAATAAAAATGCAATCTGTGGTATAAATATCACAATGCCACCAAGCCCGGGAATAATGCCTTCACTAATAAGGTTTGTAAAATCACCAGCGGGAAGATTATTTTTTGTCCATTCACTAAAAGAGGCAAAAGAGCTGTCAATGAATTCCATTGGGTAGCTACTCCAATCAAAAATGGCTTGAAAAATGAGTAATAAAATAGCAAAGAAAATAACGTATCCCCACACTTTGTGCATGAGTACGCGGTCTAATCTGCCTCGTAAATCTTTTGCGTTTGCGCTGTCAATGGTGAGCGTTTCTTTAAGGACGCCGTTGATAAATTGGTAGCGCGCAATGGTTTCCTTTTGCTGTAAACGTTTGAGGTTGCTACTGCTTTCGGTTTGAAACGAAGCAACTCCTTTCATTTCTTTTCGGTCTAATTTTCCGAAGTTAACATCCTGCGTAATTACGAGCCAAAGTTTATACAAATCCTGATTTGGAAATGCTTTTCTAAGTCGGTCAAAATATTCCGGCGCAATAACCGAAGCATTTAAACTTGGCTTGGTCGAAATCATTTTATGGTTGATGATGAGTTCTTTCAGTGTGTCAAAACCCTCATTTTTTCTAGAACTAATCAAAGCTATTTTAGTTTCAAGACGCTGTTCTAATTGATCAATGTCTATAGAAATTGCTTTTCTTTTCATCCTGTCTGCCATATTGATGGCGAGGATGGTCGGGATTCCTAAATCTTTAATTTGTGTAAAGAGGAGGAGGTTTCGTTTTAAGTTTTCAACATCGGTAACTACGATGGCAACATCTGGGAAATCTTTGTCATTTTTATTGAGTAATAACTCGATGACCACGTTTTCATCTAGCGAAGAAGCGTTTAAACTATAAGTACCAGGAAGGTCAAGAATATGTGCTTTTACGCCGCGTGGAAGCTTACAAATCCCCTGTTTCTTTTCAACGGTGATACCGGGATAATTACCCACTTGTTGGTTTAACCCCGTCAATCTATTAAATACCGAAGTCTTCCCAGTATTTGGGTTTCCTATAAGTGCAACGTTGATTTGTTTAGCCATACTTCGACTCCGCTCAGTAACCTGGCAAAGTTATTCCGGGGTTCGGAATTTTTAATATTTTATAAATTTTTATTCAATAATCTCAATTTCTATCTGCGCCGCGGTCTCTTTTCTAATCGCGAGATGACTTCCATTTATATTTAAATACAATGGGTCTTGAAACGGTGCAGTTTGCACCAGCTCGACTTCATTACCGGGAAGGCATCCCATTTCTAGCAACTTTAAAGGCACTATATCCACAGAAAATTCTTTTATAATTCCCCGTTGGCCTTTTTTCAATGTTGCTATGGTAGCCATTTGTTATCTAGATTGATTTTAAATAAGCAAAAGTAACGGAAATTTTATTTACTGAATTAGGAATTTGAAAGAGTTTTCTTATTTCTGAAATGAGCAACCTTTTATTAATAACGAATCAATCCAAAAAAAAGCGACTTTTTTCCTTCGTTTTGAAGTATTTCAATATCGTTTAAAACCTTATCCATGTCTTCTTCAATGGTACCATCGTAAAAACCACGGATACGTTTTTGTCTGTCCACGAGCACAAAATTTTCTGTGTGGACCAGGCCGAGCGGGTCGCCGGGATTTTCTTTAGCAGCTAGGTATTCCTTGCGCGCTAAATTGTAAATTTCTAGTTTATCTCCTGTGACAAGATTCCATTTGCTATCATCTACTCCTTTTTCAATTGCATATTCTTTGAGGCGTTGGGGTGTATCATATTCTGGCATTACGCTGTGAGAGAGAAGGAGAACTTCAGGGTTGTTTTTAAGCTTTTCTTGCAATTGTTCCATGTTGTCCGTCATGATGGGACAGATGGTTTGGCAGGTAGTAAAAAAGAAATCGGCTATATAAATTTTACCTTCGTAATCTGCTTGAGTGATGGTTTTTCCGTTTTGGTTGGTAAGACTGAAATCACCCACGGTGTGGTATTTTTTTTGATGCTGAATGGATGGATCTACCATTTCTGCATTGACTTTTGAAGGTTGGTAGATGGGTAAAACTTCGACAGGTTTTAAAATGGTGTAAATGATGCTAATCGTGATGACTGAAAGCACCAATAAAACAACGGCTAACAACTTATATTTTGAAAAAAACTGAAGCATGTTTCGGTTTTTATAATTTCAGCAAAATTACTACCTAAAACTTATTTTTAAGGCTTTAGACCGTTAATGTTTTATTAGAAATGGATTATGATTTTAAAATTTCCGAAGCAAATCTTCGTCTTCAAAATGATATTTTTTAAACCGCGTTGATTGCATTACTTTTGTGCGTTAATCTTAAAAAGAGCCCTGCATTATGGCAGTCGTGTAATTTAGGGTTCGGTTTTTGAATTATTGTAAAATTAAAAATCAAGATCCCGCTGAAAAGCAGGATTAGTTCAACTTACATTTTTGAGCACTTTGACAATGTTGAATTCTCAAAAATGAGTTTCACTAAAAAAATTATATATGAGTCCATTTGCAGTTAAAGCAATACAGTTATTGTTGAGCTTATCCCTATTGATCGTTTTGCACGAATTGGGACATTTTATTCCAGCCAAATTATTTAAAACGCGTGTAGAAAAATTCTTTTTATTCTTTGATGTAAAGTTTGCGCTTTTCAGCAAAAAAATAGGCGAAACAGTTTACGGTATAGGTTGGTTGCCGCTGGGTGGTTATGTGAAAATAGCTGGAATGATAGATGAGAGCATGGATAAGGAGCAGATGGCAAAACCACCGCAGCCTTGGGAGTTTAGAAGCAAGCCAACATGGCAACGTTTAATCATTATGCTTGGTGGAGTTACGGTAAATATTATTGTAGGTTTTTTAATTTACATCTGCATTTTAGGGTTCTATGGAAGGGATATCACAACAAACGAGCAATTGCCCAACGGATTTGCGGTTGACCAATCGTTTAAAGAAATGGGCTTTGCAGATGGGGATAAAATTTTGAGTGTTAACGGTGAGGAATTTAATAATGTGACCCAGATCAATAAATATCTGTTTCTAAGAGATGTAAATACAATTGAAGTTTTACACGCCGATGGAACTAAGGAAACAATCACCATGCCAGAGGATATTGGAACAACGATGTTTCAAAATGATGTTTTAAGACCTTTTAGTGCTCGTAATGAACCTATCATCAAACAAGTGGGTGAGGATTATCCTGCGGAAGCTGCAGGGTTTAAAGTGGGCGATAGAATAGAGAATGTAAACGGAACGCCTATTACATATTGGCATGATTTTCAAGAAGCAGTTAAGGCTAATGGATTAAAAGAAAACACCTTTATCGTTGAGCGCGATGGTTCTTTAGAAACCATTAAAGTGACCCCAAATGAAGATGGTGTTGTGGGATTAAATACCATAAATAAAACGATTAGAGAACACTACAGTTTTGGCGAAAGTATTACGGGCGGTATTAGCTACGGAATAGGGATTCTGGGAGATTATGTGCGTCAATTTAAATATGTGTTTACGAGTAAAGGAGCTTCGCAAGTGGGAGGTTTTGGAGCAATAGGCAACTTGTTCCCTGATACTTGGGATTGGTTGAGTTTTTGGGAAACTACCGCGTTGATTTCAATCATTCTTGCTTTTATGAACATCCTTCCTATTCCTGCACTTGATGGAGGTCATGTAATGTTTTTACTATACGAAATGGTAACGGGCAGAAAGCCTAACGACAAATTTATGGAGTACGCGCAAATGGTAGGTTTCTTCCTTTTAATCGGGCTCGTATTATTTGCAAATGGTAACGATATTTATAGGTGGCTGTTTAAGGGCTAGCCTTTTGCTTTAAAGAGTTTAATTGACCCAATTAGGCTTTGTTGTTTGATTTGGTTTTTATTTGTTGATTAAATATACATGTATATTGGCCATTATATCTAAAAAAACTTCGCCATAAAAAACCACATTCCTACTTTTCATTGCAGCAAAATCAGCACTCGGTAGGTTGTTATTTGGTTATGACACCGGTGTTATAAATAGCGCCTAATTTTATTTGAGTAAGTACTTTGACTTAAGCGATGCTTTGAAAGGTTGGATTGTGGGTAGTGCTCTCATTTGATGTTTTGTTGGGGCTGTCGTTGCAGTAACCTTGAGTATTAAAATATGTTTTGAGCATTTTTTGATTACTATAATTGATAAAAGTATTCCTCAATCCCCTTTCCCTATCAAATTTGCATATGCATCCAAAGACGGAACGTGTTTAACAATAACGTGAACTATTCCCAAAATAGGAATAGCGATAACCATTCCTATAACGCCCCAAAGTAAATTGCCTAAGATAACTGCGAGGATAACAAAAAACGGGTTGATATCCACTTCATCACCAACCACATATGGTTGTAAAATGTAACTTTCTACAAATTGTGTAATGGTAAACGTAATAATGATACCTATTAAAATCCCGATTTCGCCTTGAGTTAAGTAGCCAAATATAAGAGCAAGTAAAAAGCCAATAACGTTTCCTAAATAAGGGATTAAGGTCAATAAAGCTGCGATGAGTGCTACGAAAACAAACGAATTTACCCCAGATACTCCTAATCCAATTGCATAGAGCACTGCTAAAATGGCTATTAATTTAAACTTACCTACCAAATATCCTTGTGCCACATCTGTTATTTCGTTGAGGGTTTTTCTGGTTTTTTCTTCTTTGCCAAATACTGAAACGAAGAATTGTTTAAATTGAGATTTATAACTTAGAAAAAAGAAAATGTAGATAAAAACTAATAAATACTGTCCGAAAAAGCCAGTAGCATTGGAAACAAAAGAAATAGCATTTTTACCTACAGAGGCATTTAATAATTTGATATCATTTAATTTTTTCTCCAATGAATCCATTTTTTCATCGGTCACAGGTGTATTTTCCGTAAGAAAGTCAGAAGCCTGTTCAATTTTGGGAATCATTGTTTCTTTAATTTGACCCCATTGCTCAACAATACTGTTTACCTGTGCCATCACTAACCAAAAAAACAATCCAGAAATTATCATTAAGAGCAAAGTGCAAACTATAGCCGATAACGATTTACCAGCTCCCCAAGATTTTAATATTTTCATTACTGGAAGCAACAATAATGATAAAATTACTGCAATCGTTAATGGTGCTAAAAAGGTTTTTGCTTCAATTAAACCCCAGGTCAAAAAGAAAACTGCGATAATTAGGGCTGTAAATTTAAAAAGAAAATTATTTGATGTGGCTGCCATACTTTTATGAATAATAAATGTTAAGATAATTGAAAAACCGAGAGTTTTAAAAATATTAATGGTTTTTAATTAACGGTAACACATTTCTTTTTATCAGCTACTTTTTACGGATAGAAAAAACCGTACGAGCTTTAGTCTCGACTCGAACTATTTAAAGAAGGATTTAGGGATGACTTTGTAGGAGTGAGTTCCGTAAAAAAAGCCCTCGCATTTCTGTGAAAGCTTCTTTTCGCTTCTCTTCTTGGGCTCGAACCAAAGAGTATAATATGTTGACTTTAATTAGTTTTACAACTTGCTAATTTTTTTTTGGTCTTTTTGTAAGCCTATTTTTGATTTTAAATTCCAAAAAGGAAAAATAGTATGGAAAGTTGATATGGGACTTTATCAAATAATTATTTTATGACTTTAATTTATGGATTAAAACAACCTGTTGTTTAATACGCTAGACTTATGGCATATAACATATTTCATTTTTTAATATTGAAAATCATTAATTATGTAATATTTCAGCAATTAATTCAAATGCGTTAAATAAATACTGAAAAGAGTTAAATTGAAAAAATAATTGAATCGTAACAATGAAATATCTAAAATAGATTTTTTCATTAATTTATAGTTATAAGAATATCCCATCTTATATAAAGGGTTTTAAAACATAAACCATCATGAAAAAAAGTGTATTCCTATTACTCATTGCAGCTATATCAGCATTAGGCGGATTGTTATTTGGTTACGACACCGGTGTTATAAATGGCGCACAATTTTATTTGAGCAAATATTTTGATTGAGCGATGCGCTCAAAGGATGGGTCGTGGGTAGCGCTCTGTTAGGTTGTTTTGTGGGTGCTGTTGTTGCGGGAACTTTGAGCATTAAAATAGGGAGGAAATATTCTTTAATCATCTCGGCTATTTTCTTTACCATCTCTGCGCTAGGTTCTGGGCTGCCGGGATTTTTGCCCGAAACTATTTCAACATTAGTAGTGTTTAGAATTATTGGCGGATTAGGAATAGGCATAGCATCCATGAATGCCCCAATGTATATTGCTGAGATTGCACCAAGTTCCATACGTGGCAAAATGGTCACTTATTACCAACTCGCCATTGTTATAGGATTCTTTAGTGTTTTTTTAGTGACGTATTTTATTGGGAATAACCTTTCGGTTGAAGAGAATATTGAGTTTGGATGGCGAAGGATGTTTTGGTCAGAGTTAATTCCCAGTGGGTTGTTTTTAGCGCTGTTATTCTTTATTCCAAAGAGACCAAGATGGTTATGCCTCAAGGGCAGAAATGACGAAGCATTAAAAGTTTTAAGCAGTCTTCAGGATGAGGAAAATGCGAATCACGCTTTCACGGAAATTTTAGCTTCATTAAAAAATGAGAATGTTACAGTTGCCAAAACCAATTACTTTTCGAAAGCGATATTAGGAATTATAATAATTGGAACCGTGCTCTCTATGTTGCAACAGTTCACAGGGATTAATGCAGTGCTTTATTATGGTGCCGATATTTTTGAAAAAGCCTTAGGTTTTGGGCAAGAAGATGTTTTGAAACAGCAAATTTTATTGGCTTTTGTCAATGTCATTTTCACGTTTATAGCAATGTATACTGTAGATAAATTGGGCAGAAAACCGCTTATTTACATAGGAGGGGTAGGAATGATTGTTGGGTTTTTAATGCTGGGAATATCATTACAACAGGAGGCTGTAGGGGTAGTTTCGTTATTAGGGATTTTAGTGTTTATCGCATCGTTTGCATTATCTATGGGGCCAGTAGTTTGGGTATTATTGTCCGAAATGTTCCCAAATATAATACGAAGTGTGGCTATGTCTGTTGCCGTTGCCGCCCAATGGGCGGCAAATTATGTAGTGTCACAATCTTTCCCTATCGTTGTGGGCAGCGAGACCAATAACAGCGCATATTGGAATGGGTCACTGCCATATTACATTTTCATCTTTTTTATAATCATTATTTTATTCGTCACTTATAAGTTTGTCCCTGAAACAAAGGGTAAAACCTTGGAAGAAGTAGAAGGTATCTGGGATAAAAGAGTGGGTTGAAACTTGAGAAAAACGCTGTTAGAATTTAAGCATAAAAAAATGAATAAAAATTTCTCTTAAAGTTTTTGCAACAGATTAAAAATAATTTATATTTGCATCCGCTAAAAGGGTAACACCTTTTAATTTTCTATATGAAATTCCTCTTTAGCTCAGTTGGTTAGAGCATCTGACTGTTAATCAGAGGGTCCTTGGTTCGAGTCCAAGAAGAGGAGCTTAGCGAGAACAAGCCTTTACAGAGATGTAGAGGCTTTTTCTATTTGGGTGGGTCAAACCTAGGTGAAACATTCCAATTTTCTTCTGAAATGAAAATTACCCTACTCAAATTTTTTCAAAAAAAAGTATAGAAATTTTTATGCAGATTGAATAAATCTTTTTTAATTGTAAATATGAAACACATTAATTTTTTGTTGCTTGTATTTACAACGAGCATACTTTTAGCCCAAGAGAAAATCGAATTTGTTGAATTTGATGAAATCGTTGAGATTGTCAATAAGGAAGAAGAGGCAGGTAACTACGCAAAAGCAGTTGAACTGTTAGATAAAATAAAAAAGAACGATACTGCGTATTGCACGGCATTGTCCGTAAAATCATATTACCTTCTTTTGGACGAAAAGCACGACGAAACTTTGGCTACTGCAAACCTAGGACTTTCTTCAAAATGCTATGAAATTGATAATGTTTTTTATATCAATAAAGCTGCAACATATATTAATACTAAAAATTTTGAGGAAGGACTAAAAGTAGCCGAAGAAGGACTCAAACGTTTTCCATTAAATAAACAATTAAATTACAATAAAGCATTTTGCTTGGAAGAATTGGGTCGCATAGGCGAGGCTTCAGATGCTTACAAAAAGACTATCCTCGTAGATCCGCTTGACGGCGCGGCACATCTTAAACTGGGAAATCTCTGTTTCAAACAGGAGCTCATGACACAAGCGCTTATGTGTTTCAATATGTATGTCATGCTTAATGCTGGTAAGTCCGAAATTTCAGCAATCATAGAATCGTTAAACGATGTGGTTGCTTCGAAAAACACAAATACCGCAGATCCAAAAATTACCATTTCAAAAGACGATAAAAGTTTTGGAGACATTGATTTGATTTTGAATCAAAAAATAGCATTGAACAAAAAATACGATACTGGTTTTAAATTAGACCTTGCCATTGTAAAGCAAAATCACGCGATGATGACCAAGCTTTTGGACTACAAAGGCAAAGATGGATTCTGGGCTAGAAAGTATGTTCCGTTTTTTAAGTGGGTGATGGAGAATGATAATTTTGATTTGTTTACCTACACTTCTCTGTTAACAATTGAAGATTCCAAAATTCAAAAAATCATTAAAAAGAACGAAAAAGAAATTGCTGAATTTATTCCTGCATTTGTTGACAAATGGCAAAGTATTTTAGCCGAAAACGGTAATAGCTATTACTACAATAACGGGTATGTCCAAGGAGTAGGTTCTTCAAGCGTTAGCGAGCCTATTGGAGAATGGAACTATTATACAGAGGACGGACTTTTTTTCCTAAAAGGAAATTATAATGAAAATTCCAATAGAGACGGCACATGGACTTGGTATTATCCCTCAGGAATTGTAAAAGAAACTGCAATTTATAAAGATGGTAAAAAGGATGGTGTAAATACGATATTTCATGACGACGGGAAAAAATATATAGAAGCAGAACTAAAAGATGATTTTTTAAACGGGAAGTATACTATTCATTACGAAAATGGCGCACTACTTAGAACAAACACTTTTAAAGATGATAAACTTGAGGGTCCTTATAAGGCATATTTCCGAACAGGAAAAGATGCTATTGAATATGATTTATCGTACAAAAACGATTTGATCGAAGGCAAGTTTATTGAGTATCATTCAAATGGTAACGCTTTTAAAGAGCTTACCTATAAGGAAGGAAAAAAATCAGGATTGGAAACCACTTACAGACCTTTAAAAGAAAAAGCCGCAGAAATAACGTATGTAAATGATACTGCCGAAGGCCCATATAAACAGTGGTTCTCTAATGGAAATGTAAGCGAAACGGGAAGTTACTTAAATGACGAACTCAACGGCCCTTGGATAAGCTATCATAGCAACGGAACGGTTGAAAACGAACATGTTTATGAGAATGGTAAAATTGACGGATCTTCAAAAATTTATAATAGAGATGGTTCGCTTTTAGCAGATTATACGTATCGCAAAGGTGAAATTATTGCCTATAAGTTTTATGACCGGGAAGGAAATATTATAAAAGAAGACAAAAAACGTGGAGGCGAATTTTTCTACGAATCTTTTACTGCGGAGGGACTTCCCAAAGCAAAAGGACTCTATGATGTAGAAGGAGGAAGAACTGGAGAATGGACTTTTTTTTCAGATAAAGGAGTCAAAGAGTCTGTGGGAAATTATGTAAATGATAAAGCAGTTGGAGAGTACACTCATTTCTACCCCAATGGAAAAGTAAAGAGCAAAAGCGACTATAAAGAGGATGTGATTGATGGGTACTATATAGAATATCACAACAATGGACAGATGAATTCTCAAGGATGGTATTTTAATGGGAATATGCATGGCGAATGGCGCTTGTATTATCCAGATGGCAATTTGAGTTACATATATTTCTATCAAGCGGGAAATTTGCAAGGTGAACAAATATCGTATGGTGTTGATGAAAAAATAGAGCGCGTTTCGGTCTATGACGAAGGAAATCTTATCAAGGAAAAATTATATAATGAGGCAGGAAAAATGTATCAAGAAGTAGATTTTTTAAAAAACTCAGACAATTATACGGTTACCATCAATCACTTTAACGAAACCCCAAGAATAGTCATTACATATAAATATGGCGTAAAGGATGGTCCTTATAAAGAGTTCACTTTTGACGGAAATAAAAGAGTGGAAGGTGCTTACATTAATAATTCTCAGCAGGGAAGATGGACTTGGTTTCATCCAAGTGGTAAAATTGAATCTGTGCAAGATTATGTTCTAAATCAGCGCCACGGTAAATATTTTGATTACGTAGAAGATGGAACGCTCATAGGCGAAGCCAATTATATCTATGATAATTTAGATGGCGAGTATTTGTCTTTCTACGACAATGGTAAAATCCGTACAAAAGCAACATATGCAGAAGGCAAAAGGGACGGTCAATTTATTTCGTATTCCCCAAAGGGAAACATCGGTCTTATTCGCGTGTACGATTACGCTCGTATCGTAGGATATACGTATCTTGATAGCGGCGGAAATGAAAAACCCATTACCCCAATTGTAAAAGAAACAGGTAAAATAAAATCGTATTTCCCCAACGGAAACATTTCAAGAGAAATGGAATACGTAAATGGAATGCTAGAGGGTACTGCGTCAACCTTTACCGAAGATGGAAAACCATTGTACGTAACCGAATACAAATTTGATGACCGAAACGGTATAGATATTGAGTACTATTTAAACGGAAATTTAAAATACGAACAACATTACGTCAATGATATTCGCCACGGAATATCAAAAAAATACCACGAAAACGGAAAGCTTAAAGAGCAATGTGATTATAAATATGGGAACAAAGAAGGCGAATGTTTGGTATATGATGAAAGTGGTAAACTGCTTAAAAAAGAATATTATTTTAATGGAAACATCACAAAAATTGAAAATCAATAAGCTGCAACTAGCTCTCCTCTTTTTTCTTTGTGTAGGGGTATTTGCCCAAGCTCAAGAAAGTGAAGATTTTATAAAGTTTAAAGAAATGTATCCTGAGGCGAGAGCCGTGAGATATAACCAAGAAAGTAATGTCGATATCTCCATAGATGCTAATGACATTGCAATAACCCAAGAATTTATAGAGGAAGATATTTACCTCAACGATGCAGCAACCTTGGGTTCGAAAGAAACTTTAAGCTTTTCTTCTTTTTTCGAAATGCAGGAAATTGAAGCCTCTGCTTTCAATTTTTCAAACGGAAAATACCGTGAAGAAGAGGTGACCGTTTTCAACGAAAAAGATGAACTTGACCAGTCGTTTTATGATGATTCTAAATCCATTAATTTTATCTATGACAATCTTAAAAAAGGGTCAAAGACACGACTAAAATATAGCGAGAAAGTAAAAAACCCGCGTTTTTTGAGTCCATTTTACTTCGGAAATGTATATCCCATAGCTAATAATAAAATTACAATAAAAGCAGACAAGGATATTAAACTTCGGTTTTTGCAGTTCAATATGGAAGGGCTTGACGTTACATTTGATAAAACAGAAAAGCGTGGCAATTTTATCTATACTTGGGAAGTTAAAAATGCAAAAGAGTTTGATTATGAACCTGGCACGCCTTCCTTTAAAACTATTTTACCGCACATCATTCCAGTGATTACGTCATACACCGTAAAAGGCGAAGAAATTTCGGTACTTGGTGATGTTGCAGATTTATACAGTTGGTATGCAACAATGGTAAAAGATGTCAATACACAAGAGAGCAGCGAGGAATTAAAACAAGTAGTTGCATCGTTGACAGATGGTTTAGATTCAGATTTGGAAAAAGTGAAAGCTATCTACTATTGGACGCAGCAAAACATAAAATACATCGCTTTTGAATATGCGCTGGGCGGCTTTATCCCAAGGGAAGCAAATGATGTTTTTAATAAAAAATACGGCGACTGTAAAGACAATTCGAGCATCTTAAAAGAAATGCTTAAAATAGCTGGCCTAAAAGGAAATTTAACCTGGGTAGGCACCCGTTCTATTCCCTATAAATATCAAGAAGTCCCTACTCCTTTAGTGGATAATCACATGATTTTATCCTACCGAAACGGAAGCGATATTTATTATCTTGATGCTACCGGAAGATTTACGCCTATTGATTTTCCTACCTCATTCATTCAAGGAAAAGAAGTACTCATTGCAAAGGACAACACCACATTTGAAATTGCACAAGTGCCAATAATAGCACCTGAAAAGAATGCACATAAAGAAACAACGGTGCTATCGTTGCAAGGAAATAAATTGGTTGGAACTTCAAATGCAGTTCTTTCTGGCTATGTAAAAACCGATATGTTCAACGATTTAGAACGCATAAAGTCAGATTCCAAAAAGAAAGAATATTACAAGGCAACATTTGAAAAAGGAAATAATAAATTTATCATTGATGCTATCGAGGAACGTAATATGTTTGAATACGATTCAGATCTTTTGGTGCAGTACGATTTCAGCATTGAAGATTATGCAAGAGTGCTTGGTGATGAAATTTACATCAACCTAAATCTCAACGATTACCTCTCATATTTTAAAACTGAAGATGACAGAAAATTGCCTATTGAATATGAATATCAATCGCTTTTTACGTACAAAACGACGTTCAATATTCCAGAAGGTTATACCGTAGAGTATCTACCAGAAAATGTATTGCTCAATAATAATTATGTTTATTTTTCTATCAATTATACCTTAGAAGGAAATCAAATTATTTACGAAATTAAAAATACCCAAAACTTTTTAACGCTGGATGTAGAGCAACAAAAAGAGGTCAATTCATTAATAAAAAAAGCAGCAAAAGCACAAAAAGAAGTGGTTGTGCTAAAGAAAATATAAGCTATGAAAAATAAATTTTACACACTACTTTGTATCCTTGTTGCGCAAATATCACTAGCCCAAACACCTTTTTATGAAACTTACACTTGGGATGATAGTCCAAAGTATGATACTGTAAATCTAGGCGATGAAGACCTTGTTACTTTACAGCAAAAAATTGTGACGGAGTTTATCTTTGAGAAGGATGATTCTTTTATAGAGTATTATTTAGAACATGAAATTGTATTCCTTAATTCAGATGAGGTAATTGAGGGATATAATAAAATCTATTTACCGTATTCAAATAGTTCTGAAATTATTGTCAATATGGCTCGCGTGATTGACAAGAATGGAAAAGTCATTGTTGTAGATAAATCAAAGATTTTTGATTCGGTGGATGAAGAAACAGGCAACAAAGTCCAGTATTTTGCTTTAGAAGGAATTGAAAAGGGAAGTGTGGTTGAACGCTTATACGTTTACAAAAGATATCCACAGTATCAAGGAAAACGCATTACACTGCAGTCAGAATTCCCGAAGAAAAACGTTTCATTTGATTTGTATGGCCCGTCTAATTTACAATTTCAATTTAAAAGCTATAATGGTTTGCCAGAGGTGGAACTTGAGGATGTGGATGATAATAAATTACACTGGTCAGTCTCTGTGCCTAGCGTGGCTGGATTAGAGGATGAAGAGACTTCAGCTTATTGGGCTTCTAAAAAGTATTTGGTTTATAATTTATATAAAAATCTCACGACTCAAAAAGTGGGAATTTCAGGATATAGTGCTGTTGTGAAGAATATCTACCCATTTTACTATCCAGAAAAATATGACAAGAGAACAACAAAGTCCTTAAAAAAGTTTTTATCTCAAGCTACCGGAAATGTAAAAAGCGGGGAACCCTTGCTAAGAAACCTTGATAGTTATATAAAAACAAATATTTTCCTAGCCGAAAATTCCAGCGACGACCTTAAAGATTTGGAACAAGTATTGAACAAAAAAGTAGCAAATGGTACTGGAGTAATTAAATTATATGTTGCCGCATTACGCGCCTTAGGTGTTAAACACGAACTTGTGGTTACTACAAATAGATTTAACACAAAATTTGATAAGGACTTTGAATCTCAGAACTTCTTAAACGAATTTTTATTTTATTTCCCCGAGTTTGACACCTATCTTTCACCTACCGATTATGAAAGTCGCTACGGATTTCCCCCAGCACAATTTACAGACAATTATGGTTTGTTTATTAAAGAAGTTGCCTTGGGAGATTTCAAATCTGGAGTAGGTGAAGTACGCTATATTGATGCCATAGATGCAGAAAAATCTACTGATACAATGATTATTGATGTCAAATTTGATGCAGAAGATTTGTCAAAAACCACTATTGAATTAGACCATTCTATGACGGGTTATTATGCAGGATATATTCAGCCATTTATTCATCTAGCGAAGCAGGAAGACCGTGATAATTTGACTGAAAGTTTTGCAAAACGATTAAAAGAAGATGTTAAAATCAATAACATGCAGATGAATAATGGAAATCCAGAATCATTTGGAGTGGCGCCATTTCAAGTTGTAGTTAATTTTGATTCCGAAGCATTTGTCGAAAAAGCGGGGAATAAATACCTTTTTAAGGTGGGTGACCTCATTGGAAGCCAAATGGAACTTTATCAAGAAAAAAAGAGAGTGCTTCCGGTTGAAAGCGAATTTAATCGCACCTATTTGAGAACAATCAATGTTGAAATTCCAGAAGGATATCAAGTTGCAAATCTTGAAGATTTAAATATCGACCATAGTTTTGAAAAAGATGGACAACCTTATTTTGCATTTGACTCACATTACAAAATGAATGGGAATACCCTAGAAATAACAGCTGACGAATATTATAAAGTAAATATAGTGCCGGCAAACCTCTATGAAGAATACAGAACAGTTATCAATAGCGCAGCAGATTTTAATAAAGTGACATTGGTTTTAGAACCAAAATAAGAGTTTTAGAACAGTAGCGATGTAAAAAAGGCTTCAAATTTCAGTAGGAATTTGAAGCCTTTTTCTATTTTGAAATTTATATTATGAATACATTTCTTTCAAGCTCCCTATCATTATCTCAGTCATCTCATCAAGCGTAACTTGGTGTTCCCAACCCCAATCTTCCCGCGCCGATGCATCATCTATAGTTTGCGGCCAAGAATCTGCGATGGCTTGTCTAAAATCTGGCTCATAGGTAATCGAAAACTCAGGAATGTGTTTTTGAATACTACTTGTAATCTCTTCTGGATTAAAACTCATAGCAGCCAAATTATAAGAACTTCTAATTTTAATATCCTCTTTTGCGGCCATCATAATATTTACTGTGGCTCTTATGGCATCATCCATAAACATCATAGGTAGCGTTGTTTCTGCATTGAGAAAACAAATATATTTTTTGTGTTTTAAGGCTTTATGATAAATATCCACCGCATAATCTGTAGTTCCTCCTCCAGGCATTGTTTTATAACTAATCAAGCCAGGATAGCGTATGCTACGTACATCAACACCATAACGTTTGCTGTAATATTCGCACCAGCGTTCTCCCGTTTGTTTACTTATTCCATAAACGGTTGAAGGTTCCATAACGGTACGTTGCGGAGTTTCAGTTTTAGGAGTTGTAGGTCCAAAAACCGCGATGCTCGAAGGCCAAAATATTTTATCAATTTTCCCTTCCTTGGCAAGTTCGAGAACATTAAAAAGTGAGTTCATATTCAAATTCCAAGCTTTCATGGGAAATTTTTCACCCGTCGCACTCAGCATCGCTGCCATTAAATAAACATCGGTAATTTCGTAGTTGATAACCACATCTTGAATAGCATCATAATCCATCGCGTCAATAATTTCGAAAGGCCCGCTATTCATTAAATCTGCATCACCTTTTTGAATGTCGCTAGCAATTACCTTATTGTTGCCATAAATTTCGCGCAATTTTGCGGTCAATTCAGTTCCTATTTGCCCACAGGCGCCAATGATGAGAATTCGTTTTTTTAAAGACATATTAAAATTTTCAATGGATTTGATTGGCATACGCCAAAATTTGAACGTAAATATAACGATTAAAACTGCTATAACTTTCTTAAAAAAATGTGCAGTTATGCAAGAAAAAGTATATTTGTCTTTCTTTAAAGGTTTTATGAAGTTTCTGAAATTCCCAGTCCTTATTTTTTTTGCCATTGTTAGCATGGCCAGTTGTGAAAACATAGAAATTCAATCTTCTGAAACATCCCAAAATCAAAATATTGAAAACATGCGCTTCGGAAATGAAGCGTATAAATTTCCAGAAATTTCACCACAAGCATCAAACTATATTTCAAATTGGGCAGTTTTTGAAGATTTTACATCTGAAGCTTACGAAATCAACGGAAATAACATAGACGAATTAAAAGTGATAAGCGAAAGGCTGCTATCTCGTGTGGATTCTTTGGTCAAAAAAATACCTGACACATTGAACACTCAACAGATATATTCAAGAGTTTTAGTGGCAAAAACACGTGCGGCGCTATTGTTTCAAGAAGCAAATAGAGCAATCATTGATTCGAGTAAAATACAGCAGCACATTTCAGAAATGAACATCGCAACCTCTAATTTAATTACACAAATTAATGGCAAATTTGAAAAAGATGCCATCGATTTTGAACGAACCGATAATGAAAAAAAGGAATTGGAACTCCAAAAGAAAAAAGCAGATTCCATTTTTAAAGCCGAATTAAAAGATAATCAATAATTTGTGTAACAATATTGTAATTATAAGTACTAATACCCTAATAAAATAAATAAAAATGAAGAATAATAAATGGATTATGGCTGCAGCTGTGGCCGCTACAACAACGCTATTTGTTTCATGTGACGAAACAAAAAAAGACGTTGCAAAGGATACTGAAGAACGCGGAATTATCCTTTCAAACATGGACACTAACGTAAGTCCAAAGGCAGATTTCTATAATTATGTAAATGGAAATTGGATGAAAAATACCGAAATTCCAGACGACCAAGTGCGTTGGGGAGGGTTTGGTGTATTACGTAAACAAACAGATGCAGATGTACTTGCCATTCTTGACAAGGCTGAAAAAAGCGGTAAATATGCAGCCGATACAGACCAAGCAAAAGCCTTGGCAATTTTCAATACCAAACTTGATACCGTTGCAAGAGACAAAGCAGGTATTGAGCCTATTAAACCTATCCTTGCAAAGATTGAAGGGATGAAAAATGTTGAAGATTTTCAACGTTTGATGACCGAAGATGCGGTATCAGTTTCTCAACCGTTTTTGGGTGTTGCAGCATTTTCAAATCCTAGTAATAGTTCCATAAATTCAGCGTACATAACGCCAGGAGGATTGGGTCTTCCAGACAGAGATTACTATACAAATATGGATGCGAAATCGGTTGAAATTCGCCAGCAATATGTTGATCATATCACCAGAATGTTACAGTTTCTTGGTGACGATGAGGCGAGTGCGCGCAAACAAGCTGAGACAATTTTAGCTTTTGAAACGAAGCTCGCAACACCACGTTTAGATAAAGTGGCGAGTAGAGATTTCAGAAATTTCAACAATCCACGTTCTATGGAACAGGTTCAAAAAATGGCTCCCGCCATCCAATGGAAAAAAGCTTTCAAGGATTTAGGTGTTGAAAAAGAACTTGACACTGTAATTGTAATGCAACCTAAATATATGGATGTTGTTCAAAAAACACTTGCAGAAGGTGATGTTGAAACTTGGAAAACGGTAATGCGTTGGGCAACGTTAAATGATGCAGCTAATGCATTGACTACTGAAATTGAAGAAGCCAATTGGGATTTTTATAGCAAAACATTAAGTGGAGCAAAAAAACAACGCCCAGCAGATGAGCGTGCTTTAGCAACTGTAAATGGTACCATGGGTGAGGCATTAGGTCAATTATATGTTGATGAAATGTTCCCGCCAGAAGCAAAAGAGAAAGCTGAAACCATGATAGCAAACGTAATTGCAGCATATCAAGACCGTATACAAAAATTGGATTGGATGAGCGAAGAAACTAAAGTGAAAGCCATTGAAAAGCTTGACAAGTTTACAGTAAAAATTGGGTATCCAGACAAATGGGAAGACTTTAGCACAATGGAAGTCTCGGCAGATAAAAGTTATTACGACAACACACTTGCAGTTGCAGCTTGGCAATTAAAAGATAATTTAAGTGAAATCAACGAACCAGTTGATAAAACAGAATGGGGCATGTCTCCACAAACAGTAAATGCATATTTTAATCCATTTAATAATGAAATTGTATTTCCAGCAGCAATTTTACAACCACCTTTCTACGATTACAAAGCAGACGAGGCTGTAAATTACGGAGGAATTGGAGCCGTAATTGGTCACGAAATTTCGCATGCTTTTGATGATAGCGGATCGCGTTTTGATGGCGACGGAAATTTAGTAAACTGGTGGACAGAAGAAGATTTAGCGAAATTTAGCGAAAGAGGTGCAGCACTTGCTGAGCAATACGATGCTGTTGAAGTTTTAGATAGCGTATACGTAAACGGTAAGTTTACTCTTGGAGAAAATATTGGTGACTTAGGCGGAGTACTTGCTGCGTATGATGGTTTACAGCGTTATTACAAAGAAAACGGAAGACCAGAACCTATCGACGGTTTTACGCCAGAGCAACGTTTCTTTATGAGTTGGGCAACCGTGTGGAGAACAAAGCAACGCGATGAGTCTTTAAGAACTCAAGTAAAGACAGACCCTCACACACCAGGACGTTGGAGAGCAACGGAGCCACTTAAAAATGTTGATGCTTTTTACGAAGCATTTGACATTAAAGAAGGTGACTCCATGTATGTTGCGCCAGAAAACAGAGTAAGAATTTGGTAAGTTTGATTGTGGAGTGGACGTAAGACCGCTTCGCTTTAGGACATAGGACAAAAGACTAAGAAAAAGGAGCCATTTGGTTCCTTTTTTTATACGTTAAGAATCCATCACCTAGTTTAAATTAACTTCATAATTTATTCCCCTCGGGGAGATGGCGCAGGTAGAGGAGACAAGTTAGTTTTATAAATCACCTGTAAATTGAAACCCTAAAACCGATTTCAAATTCAGGGAATCCACTTGTTTTACTTCGGAAATTTCTTCGTTTGAAAATTGAGGTGGTTCGAGTTCAAGTTTTGTGGCCTCTTTAAAATAGAAATCTTTTTTAAGTGGGTGTTCGGGATGCACGGCATTGAAAATAGTGCCGAAAGCATCTTTGTTTACAATCCGAAGCAGTATTTTAATACAGTCATCTCTATGAATTAAATTAACCACGTCGTTGCCACCGCTCAAATCGGTTCTGCCGGCTAAGTATTTTACGGGTTGTCGGGTTCCTCCCATCAATCCGCCAAAACGAACAATCGAGGTCTTAAAATTTGGAGTATTAAAATAGAGTTGTTCTACTTGAAAAAGTTGCCTTCCGGCTTCGGTAGAGGGTTGTGGAATGTCTCTTTCTGTCACGCTGCCTTGTTGGTCCCCGTACACCGAGGTACTACTGATAAACAATACTTTTTTAATTTCAGCTTGTTTGATTTCCGATAAAAAATGAGACATCTTTTGCACATAATCTGAGCCCGAATTACGCCGTAATCCCGGCGGAATCATCACGATAAGAATATCGATGTTTTTAAGAAATCCTTGTGGTGATCCAAGCACACCTTCTTCTGTAATGTTTACTGCGTAGGCATCTATTCCATTTTGCTGTAATCTTGCCGCACTTTTTTGACTGGTAACAGAACCTTTTACTTGATAGCCAAGAATCATTAAATGTTGTGCCAATGGTTTTCCGAGCCAACCTAATCCTGCTATTGCAATTGTTTTACCCATATTTTTATTGAATGCTATCTGCTTGGTTGTTATTCATTTCGGCTACTTTAAAACTTTTGCTCAATATTACCGCATCTGTATTTATAAACGGTTTGGGCATCATCGTTTTGTCCCTTGGTTTTACATTGAGAGCTTTGTTTTCCATTAAATTTAAGGAGTACTCCAATGCTTTAAACTCAACATTTGGGATAGTATCGGGTAGGACATATCTTACTTCCAGCGAGTCGGTATCTGTTATATAATAACGCAATAAATTGTTGCTATCGCGATTGAAAAAATGCTTTCCGATACTGTCATTTACTTGCGGAGAAACCCCGTTAAAAGTGAGTTTTTCAAAATTGATAACCTTGTCGGCATATAATAACAATTGATGCACATCCCGTTGTGGCAAATACGTAAATGTGACGTCCCTCATTCCATTAATAGTGGTGTCTTTTTCTTTCTTTATGACAAATGATGGAATATCAATGTTTGGAGCAACAGCAGCATACGTATATCCAGTATTGTATTTACTTCCCGCAGAAGCTTCCACATAATCTGTGGCAGGTTTTGGGTCTTTTCCTACGTATGTTTTAGTCCAAGCATCAAGCATTGTATCATAAGTCAACCAATATGAATTTCCATTATCCGCATCTTGATAATAGACGAGACTATTAGGTTTTTGACGGGTTTCAGAAAAATCACTTTTGAAATGTGACACCATGAAAAAGACGAATGCTATCCCAAAAAACACATAAGACAGGGTGTTTTTCATTTTGTAAAATCCGAAAACGGGCAACAACAACCCAAATAGCAATACCGAAACAATACAGCTAATAAAAATATGGTCAGACCCCAACCCGATAGGGAAAAATTGAATGAGCGGTGCAAAAATAAAGATGGCGGGCGCGGCTAATAATGCCATCCCGATGTAACTGGGTGTGTTCCATTTCAGTAAAATAAACCAGGATAACAATCCAAAGAAAACAGGGATTACAAAAAATCCAGCACCTTTAATGACAATAAGAATTACAATGTTTAAAAGTATCCAGAAAAATAACGGCGCAGCTAATAAGTTTACAACCGATGTTCGTTTTGAAAAAGCATGATAGACTTTAAAAATGATGCCCAAAGATAAACTCACAAAAAAAGCAATGTACCAATGCCCATTGTACTTAAATCCGTGTTGTACTTCGGCATATTGTGGGTATAACCATTCAATGAATTTCCATCCAAAAAACCCTACCAATCCACATAAAATTAATGAAATGAGAAAAGTTAAAAAGCCGCGACCTATGCCAGCTAAATTTAATTTATGCCGAGAAAGTCCATAAAAAAGTAAAACAAAAAATAAAATCCCAGCAAAAATCACCATAGGTAAAATCCACGAAAAAGGGTAGTGGATAAATTTCACCAAGGGCATGTTTACATATACGCTGTCTTCTGCAGTTTTTAGATTGTTGAGGTCGGCTTCTGCAAAATAATGGAGCATTGGCAATAGATAACTACCTTGATGTTGTAACGTTTCAATATCTAGATTTTCTATGTTGTCGTTTGCTGTGTGATAATCAAAGTGGTCATCGATAAATGCAAAAAAGAAACTTTCAATATCGCCGTCTTCCCTAAAAACAGTAGAGTCTGTATCATTGGGCAACATTTTATACACGCTGTACATAAGGGATGATGCTACTGGAAATTCAACATCAGCATCAGCAAACGCTTTAATGAGATTGGTGTTTCCGCCGTTCGTTTCCACAATCATGTTGCTAGGACCACCACTTCCACGGGCTTCAAAATTGAGCACCAATCCCACGTTTTTTGCCCAGCGATGCTCATTGACAAAAAGCGATGCACCGTCGAGTCCAATTTCTTCGCCATCACTAAAAAGTACAATAATGTCGTTTTTGGGAGTTTTGCCACTGGCTTTGTAGGCTCGTAAACTTTCAAGAATCGTGACAATGCCACTTCCGGCATCGCTTGCACCCAAAGATGGCACCAATGCACTGTCGTAATGTGACAACAAAACCAATGATTTCCCAGTGCCATTCCCTTTGAGGCGGGCGACAATGTTTTTTGGTTTTATCAAGCCTCTTTTGGCGCCACTGAGGACAAAGCCTTCTTGGATTTCGGTTTCTAAACCTAATTTTTTTAATTCGGAAACGAGAAATTCACGAACCCTCGTGTGTTCTTCGGTACCGTGGAAGTGCGGTTTTTGGCTAATTTCTTTTAAGGGAATCAACGCGCGTTCGGTTGAAAATTCGGTTGCTGGGGTGGAGGCGAGCGTACCTTCGCTGGGCATTAAGGTATCAAAACTGATAAATACCAATAATAAAACAACAATAAACGAAATAATTGCACTTATATGTTTCATGAGGAGCGGTTGGATTAGCCGTATAAAAATAGCACTTTTATTAAAGCTACATTACATGTACTTCGGAAACGTAACTATTTCAGAAAATTTTTGGGTTTAAATATCAAAAAGATGATTGTAAAATTTTTAGTTCTGCTTCCTAGGTCTTGAAGCGAAGCGGTCTTACGAATTCTTTCAGTAAAGTGTTTAATTTAAAAACGAATATCAAAAGAACAGCAATAAGCTACACTTGCAAATCGACTTTTACCAATAAATACCATTCGTTTTCCAATTCTAAATACCCTTGGTCATAAACGTAATAGTAAACACTTCCGGTTTTTGTAACGTACTGTCCCGTAAAAAATTTAAAGTTGAAACCATGTTTTAAGAGGGTGTCTTTTTTGATTTTGGTTTTTTCCTTTCCGTTAGCTTTTTGAAGAATTCGGTAGTTTTTGCGTAGTCTATTATTTACGTTTCTAACGAGATTACTTTGGTCTTTGTTTAGGTTGTTATTATAGGAATTTCTGCAACCGTCACTACAGAATTTTTTATCCGCACGACCTATAATTTTATTTCCACATTCTGGGCAAGCTCTATCCATACATTAAAGATAGGAAAAATAGTTGTTAGTCGGTAGCTTGTAGTGGGCAGGATGATTTCGTTTTTAAGGAAATATTTAAGTCGGAAATACTAATACAAATTTGATTAATCGTATATCATAAATATCCCACCCCGCATATTTCCGAAGCTAACATTATTCTTTTTCTTTACTTAAGTTGAAGCGATACAGCACTTCAATTTTTGCGAAAATTCCACCGCTCACAATTGGGTTTATTTGGGTGCGCTCGGGGCCAAAATCGAAAGCAGAAACCCGTAAATCAATATCATCGCCGTCCGCATACGCTTCCACATTTACATCGCTGTAGCCCACTTTTCCTCGAATCAGCACGCTTTTTTCTAGTAAACTATATTGTGTGTAAAGCGAGAAATCCAACGAACCATAATCTAAATAGTAGTCTGGTGTGTTTTCTTGATGTATATCAAAAGTTCTACCAATTCCAAAATAGTCAAACCCAATCGCCCAATCGTCAAAACGATAATTAATATCTGCCGAAATGGGTAAAGAGGCATCCATTTCAAACCGTTCATTCGGACTTAAATAATAGAAGCCTAAAATGGGGGTCGTAAAAACTCCGTAGGCTTGGTCCATCGCATAAATTCCGAAGCGATATTTTAAATGTTCATTTTTTTGATACTTGATGACGGCAACGCCACCCAAGTAAAAATTATCTCCCGAAAGGTCTCGATAATCTGATGAGAGGTTAGGTAAAACCACAAATGTTCCACTCCATTTTTCATTGAAATTTGTTGCGAGCCCAAGTTTTAAAATGGTACTATAAAGACTTACGTTTTCAGAGAGTGAAGTTGGGGCTAGAGGATTTTGGTTTGTAAACGACTCTGGAAATATGTTCAGATTATTATTACTGTGCAAAAACCCCGTAATAATGGCATTATCATCATCAATAACTATGGGATATGTAAAATCAACGTCGAGCGATTTGATGTTCATTTTATCTGGAAATCCTTCAAAACTGTGATTGAAGGAATTTCCGTAGCCTACTTTAAGAATGTCAACATAGTTTTGGGCGCTCGCCACTGCCGAAGTAAGCAGTAAAAGTAAAAGTGTTTTTTTCAAGAGTACTTTAATTAGTCACTAAATATAAATGAATAATTTGAATACTCCCCCAATGATATAATGTCGCTAATTCCCAAAAATGTTCATCACCTTATAGTCGCTCATATTGATAGTCATGGGTGTCCTATCAACTTCGGTTACTCTCATTTCAGTAGTTTTTTTACCTTTTTTGTCAATTTGAGTTATGAGTAGTGGATATCCCAACGTCTCAATATTCGCTGGCATTGTTATATACTGTGACATAAACCCGGCCGCATTTTTGAAAAATGAAGTAGGTATTGCTGTTGAATACCATATTTCAACAGCACCATCTTCTGTTTCCATATGGTATCCTTCAGCAGTATATCCAGCAATAGTTTGAGTGCCATCAAGTTTTGTGATGATTGGTCTTTGATAATTGTCATCATTTTGTTCAGCCATATAATCGATGGCCTTTCCCATAAATTTTCCCATAAATGCGGCGGACATTGTTTGGGCAGTTTTGCTATTCGTGTTTATCATTACAATAGTTTCGGTGTTGAGGTCGGTAAGTAATAACTGCCCTTTTTCCATCGCCATCATTGTTGCAGCTTCCCCATAATGCTGTGTCATTAATTGCTTTTTAGGCTTGCGCTTTGACAAGTCTTGTATTTGTGTTGTAATGGCAACTTCAAAGGTGTAATTGTCTCTTGCTTTTGCTTTGTCTTGCCCTGTAGTAATTCGCAAAACATCTCTAATTTCGTTATCAGTAGGTGTCATGTCAATGGTAGGTTTTTTTGCCCAATCTTTTCCACGCTTGTTTTTGAGCTCTTCTTGTTTTTCTTCGGCACGTTGTTCCATGCCTTCTTCGATAACATCGTTAACGGTTTCGTTTTTTTCTTGAGCTGAAATTTCAGCAACATTAAAAATAAAGATGCTGATAAATACTACGTGTATAATTGTTTTCATACTATATAATTGCTTTTATATTAATGTTCCCAATTTGAAAAGGTTAACATCCATTCGAAGTTACCTTTTTAAACTCTTTTTCCATCAAAATTCCGTAAATTCGCACCCTCAAAATAGTACATTCATTATTTTAATTAACCTTGGTGAAACGAGAGACGGCTATGAGCACAAAATTTAAAGAATACAAAGGATTGGACCTCCCAAAACTTGGAGAGGAAATACTCAAATTTTGGAAAGAAGAAAATATTTTTGAAGAGAGTATTGCAATTCGTGAAGGAGCGGAGCCATTTGTGTTTTTTGAAGGACCGCCATCTGCAAACGGAATGCCTGGAATTCACCACGTAATGGCACGTGCAATTAAAGATATTTTTTGTCGCTACAAAACCCAAAAAGGATTTAAAGTTGACCGAAAAGCAGGTTGGGACACCCACGGTTTGCCCATTGAGCTTGGCGTTGAAAAAGAATTAGGGATTACGAAAGAAGATATTGGGAAGAAAATCTCAGTAGAAGCATACAACGATGCTTGTAGAAAAGCGGTAATGCGCTATACAGATGTATGGAATAAAGTGACGGAGGAGTATGGCTATTGGGTGGACATGGAAGACCCATACATCACCTACAAACCAAAATATATGGAATCTGTTTGGTGGTTATTGAAACAGATTTACAACAAAGACTTACTATACAAGGGATACACGATACAGCCCTATTCTCCAAAAGCGGGAACTGGATTAAGTAGTCATGAATTAAATCAGCCAGGAACCTATCAAGATGTAACCGATACTACCGTCGTTGCCCAATTTAAGGCTGTACCTCATTCGTTACCAGATTTCCTTGCCGAAGAAAGCAATAACATCGCCTTTATCGCTTGGACTACAACACCTTGGACATTGCCTTCAAACACAGCATTGACTGTTGGGCCAAAGATTGATTATGTGCTAGTAAAAACGTATAATCAATATACGTTTCAGCCTGTTAACGTTGTATTGGCTAAGAATTTAGTGAGTAAGCAATTCGGTTCAAAATACAATCAAATTGAAAATGAAGATGCAGTTGACACCTACACACAAGGTGATAAAATAATTCCGTATTGCATTGTTAAGGAGTTTAAAGGGGCAGATTTAGTAGGGATTCGTTACGAGCAATTATTAGACTATGCAACTCCAGACGCGGGTACACAAAATGCATTCAGAGTGATTGCTGGAGATTTTGTAACAACGGAGGACGGAACAGGAATAGTGCATACAGCGCCCACTTTTGGGGCAGACGATGCCTTGGTTGCAAAACAAGCAGTGCCAGAAGTTCCTCCAATGCTCGTTAAGGATGACTTCGGAAATTTAGTGCCATTGGTAGATTTACAAGGAAAATTTAGACCCGAAATGGGCGAATTTGCCGGTAAATATGTCAAGAACGAATATTATGATGATGGCGAAGCGCCCGAAAAAAGTGTGGATGTCGAATTGGCCATCAAGTTGAAAACCGAAAACAAAGCATTCCATGTTGAAAAATATGTACACAGTTACCCAAATTGCTGGCGTACAGACAAGCCTATTTTATATTATCCATTAGATTCTTGGTTCATTAAAGTAACGGATTTCAAAGACCGTATGCACGAGTTGAATAAGGAAATCAACTGGAAACCAAAATCAACAGGAGAAGGGCGTTTTGGAAACTGGCTCGCCAACGCAAATGATTGGAACTTATCACGTTCTCGTTACTGGGGAATCCCATTACCGCTTTGGAGAACTGAAGACGGAACAGAAGAGATCATTATAGGGAGTATCGAAGAATTAAAGCAGGAAATGGCAAAATCTATCTCGGCGGGAATGATGTCTGATGATATTTTCGAGAATTTTAAAGTAGGTGACTTTTCCGAAGAGAATTACGATAAAGTGGACTTACATAAAAACATTGTAGATGCAATTGTTTTAGTTTCAAAAAGTGGTAAACCCATGAAGCGCGAAGCAGATTTGATTGACGTTTGGTTTGATAGTGGCTCTGTGCCGTATGCGCAATGGCACTATCCCTTTGAGAATAAAGAAAAAGTTGAAAACACATGGCGCAAAGCCGATTTCATTGCAGAAGGTGTAGATCAAACTCGTGGATGGTTTTATACCATGCACGCCATTGCAACCATGATTTTTGATGACGTTGCCTATAAAAATGTAATTAGCAATGGATTGGTGCTAGACAAGAACGGACAGAAAATGTCCAAACGTCTTGGCAATGCGGCAGATCCTTTTGAAACGCTTTCAACCTACGGCCCAGATGCGACACGTTGGTACATGATTAGCAATGCAAATCCTTGGGATAACTTAAAGTTTGACCTTGACGGAATAGCAGAAGTGCGCAATAAGTTTTTCGGTACACTTTACAATACTTACAGCTTCTTCAGTTTATATGCGAATCTTGACAATTTCAATTATTCTGAAACGGATATCGCAATAGAAAAAAGACCAGAAATTGACCGCTGGATTTTAAGTGAACTGAACACATTGATTCAAACGGTGGATGAAGCATTTTCAGATTATGAACCTACCAAGGCGGCGAGAGCCATTCAAAATTTTGTGGGAGAAAACTTGAGTAATTGGTTTGTACGTTTGAGTAGAAGGCGTTTCTGGAAAGGAAGTTACGGCGAGGATAAGATTAGTGCTTACCAAACATTATACACTTGTTTGGTTACGGTTGCAAAACTAGGAGCGCCCATTGCATCTTTCTTTATGGATAGATTATATAAAGATTTGACTGCTGTTTTGACGAATGGAAATGGAAAAAAATCTGTACATTTAAGTGATTTTCCAAAGGCTGATGTAAGTTTAATTGACAATAGCTTGGAGCACAGAATGCAAATGGCGCAGACTATTTCCTCGCTTGTTTTATCGTTACGTCAACGCGAGAAAATAAAGGTACGTCAACCGCTTCAAAAAATAATGATTCCAGTACTTGATGAAGTTACTCGAAAGGAAATAGAAGCCGTTAGCGATTTGATTAAGAGCGAAGTAAATGTAAAAGAAATTGAGCTAATTGATGAAGGTTCGGGCTTATTGGTTAAACAAATAAAACCAGATTTTAAAAAGCTTGGCCCGCGATTTGGTAGCGATATGAAAATGGTGGCAGCTGCTATTCAAGGCTTTGGACAGGAAGAAATAGCATTGTTAGAAAAAGATGGTGAGATGGAGCTTAGCATTTCAGAAAAAAATACTACATTGACCCTCGATGACGTGATAATTAACTCTCAAGACATTGAAGGTTGGCTCGTTGCAAACAACGCTGGGATTACTGTTGCACTTGATGTAACGATTTCTGAAACCCTAAAAAATGAGGGTGTTGCGAGAGAATTAGTCAACAGAATTCAAAATTTGAGAAAAGATAGTGACTTTGAAGTAACAGATCACATCATTGTTACGTTACAAAAAGAAGAAACGCTTGAAAAAGCAGTGACAGAAAATGCAACTTATATTAAGGAAGAAACACTAACAGATACACTTCAATTTGAGGAGGCCGTACTTCATGGTACAGAAATTGCTTTTGATGGAATAATAACCAAATTGAAGATCAATAAAATTTAAAACAATATGTCAACAGAATCAAAAACAAGATACAGCGATGCGCATCTAGACGAATTTAGAAAATTAATCAACGAAAAAATTGTTGTTGCTAAGGAACAACTTGAACTCATTGAAAGCGCTTACAGAAATGATAGTGATAACGGGACAGATGATACCTCTCCTACTTTTAAAGCCTTTGATGAAGGTAGCGAAGTGATGAGCAAAGAGACTTCATCACAACTTGCCATCCGTCAAGAAAAATTTATCCGTGACTTAAAGAACGCATTAATTCGTATTGAAAATAAAACATACGGAGTGTGTCGTGTGACTGGTAAACTAATTAATCCAGAACGCTTAAAGCTTGTGCCTCACGCAACATTGAGCATTGAAGCTAAGAACATGCAACAATAAAACCTGCATATTATAAACGCCCTAACAAAAGTTAGGGCGTTTGTATTTTACACATCTTTCATTGAATGCCGAAATTTAAAACATCACTATTATTACTGCTGTTTTTATCAACGGTTGGCGTTCATTCACAGAAAATTCTTGAAAAAGAGTACGACGCCCAAACAATCAAAACGCTGCAAATTGACGGAAAAGGGGTTTCTGAAATTCATGTAATTTCAGAAAAGAGAAATACTATTTCTTTAAAAGCGACCATCGCTGGAGAGACTGGCGATGACGTTATGATTACCGAAAAAGAACTTCAAAACAATATAAAATTTGGTATTAAATACGCCCCATATTTTACTGCTGTAAATGACAAACTTGCTGCCCACAAGGTGCTATCCGTTATTTTAGAATATCGAATTCCCGAAAATCTAGATGTTGAGGTATTTTCAGATATTGGCTCTTTTTGGGGAAGTGGTTTTTTTGAAAACTTGAAAGTTTCATTGGAACGCGGCAATTGTTTTATTACCGATTACTTCGGAAATGCAACCATCATGACGTTGAAGGGCGCTATTGAAATTTCGGTAGTGGAAAATGTTTCGGGAACGGCCGTTTCAAAAAACGGAATGGTTTTAAATAAGTTACCAAAGGGGAATGAAATTAACATTTCAGCAGAGAGCAGAGATGGAAATATAACATTGACCCAAACCGAAAATTAGTGTTATTTTTGCCAGCAATTATACCTAGTTTATGTCATTAAAAAAGTCGGTTTTTCTTATTGTTTTGGTCTTATTGATTGACCAAATTTCAAAGATTTATATTAAAACTACATTTCAGCTTCATGAAGAAGTAGAAGTGTTTTCATGGTTCAGAATTTTGTTTGTGGAAAATGAAGGAATGGCTTGGGGCGCAAAAATTCCAGGAACGTACGGAAAACTTTTTTTAACCTTGTTTAGATTGGTCGCAATCGTAGGAATAGGCTATTGGTTATGGGATAGCACGAGAAAAAATGCATCAAAAGTGTTGCTCGTAGCTATCGCATTGATATTTGCAGGAGCGATGGGTAATATTATCGACTCTGTTTTTTATGGTGTTTTATTTGAAGATAGCGTGCGCAACGTAGCAACATTTCTCCCTGAAGAAGGTGGCTACGGAACACTGTTCCACGGAAAAGTAGTTGATATGCTATCCTTCCCATTGTATGATGGCATATTGCCTAGTTGGATTCCTATTTGGGGAGGAAAACCTTTTACATTCTTTGATCCGGTCTTTAATGTTGCCGATGTTGCGATAAGTACCGGTGTTGGTTTGCTGTTGGTCTTCAATAAAAAAGCATTCCCAAAAAAGGAAGAGAAAAACGTTGTTGTTTCCTAAGCTATACCTAATCCTTCGTTAAACTTAAAAATTTTGCTAGGCGTAATGCTATAATGAAGGGGCACATCAAAAGTTGATTTTTCAATCAACTCTTCGGGTTCAAAGAATGACAGTCCAACAAAAACGCAAGAGGGTTTACAGGCACTCAAAAATCTATCGTAAAATCCTTTTCCGTAGCCTATTCTATGTCCTTTTTTATCATAAGCTAGTAGAGGAACAAATACTACATCAATAATCTGTGGGGGAATTTCGATACCGTTTTCTGGTTCAGTGATTCCGTGTTTTGATTTTTTTAAAACAGTATTTTCCTGTAATAAAATATGCGTCATTTCGCCCGTTTCAAAGTGGGCTTTTGGGATGATTATTGTTTTATCTTTTCCTTGTAGGATGTGTAACAAATACTCTGTGTTGACTTCGGCTTTGCTTGTAATTGGTAGAAAAATATGATAGTTTGTTGCTTCCCAAATGTGTAATTTGAGTGCGTTGTTTGAAATGGCTAAACTCATTTCTTCCAACTCATCTTCAGAAATGGCTTCGCGTAAAGCCTTGTACTTTTCTCTTAAAGCCTTTTTGTCCATTAATTTTCAATTTCATCAATTTCTTCAGACCCAGAAGGGTCATTTATTGTAGTAGACAAATGAAAAATGGCATCCCCTTGATTTACAATGGGGGCATGATTTACATTGATAATGTATCCTTCGTTAGGTGCGGTAACTTTAAAACGCATAGTGCCGTATGGGTCTGTTATCGTGGCTAAAAATTCTCCTTTTTTTACATGCTTGTTGCAATCAATTTTTACGTGAAGAAGACCACTACGTTGCGCACGAACCCACCTGCTTTTTTCAATTATTACAGGCTTTTTAACAGCATTAATTGATGTAACATGCGAATTTAAAACTTCTAAATGATTGAGTACTCTAACAATTCCTTCAACGCCTTCTTTAACAATGTGCTTGTTGCTCTCTAATGACTTCCCACCTTCAAAAAGCAAGCAGGGAATATTCATCTGCTCGCAAGTAGAGCGATATGTTTTACCCATATTTGAAGAATGTACCGTGAACGGCGCATTAAAAACTTCAGCTAGTTCTAATAATCTTTTGTCTTTTGGAGAAACTCTTATTTGAGCCGCATTAAAACGTTGAGAACCACCCGTATGAAAATCCATGCAATAATCTGCAAGGGGTAAAATTTCTTTTGTAAAATGATAGGCAACCCTACTTGCCAACGAACCCGTTTTTGTGCCTGGAAATACGCGGTTGAGGTCTCTACCATCTGGAAAAGCACGCTCTGCATTCAAAAACCCAAAGATGTTTAAAATAGGGATACAAATGATGGTCCCTTTTGCAGGTTTGTTGATTTTTTTTGCAATTATTTGCCGAACAATCTCAACACCATTTATTTCATCGCCGTGAATTCCGCCGGTCAATAAAATTGTAGGTCCGGGAATTTTTGAGCGTTCAATAATGACTGGAATTTCAACTTTGGTAGATGTGTAAAGTTTAGCAAAACTGAAGTTTATCGTCTTGCTCTCACCAAGTTTTACTTTTTCGCCAAGAATTATTAAATCGGTATTTTTTTTAGCCATTTTTAATTTCAGATAGTATATACGTTCAATTTAAAAATCTTTTATGAAAATTTCAAATAGATTTTTAATCTACATTTCTCTCTAGATACTTGATAATAATTGTTGCAATATCTTTGCCTGTGGCAGCTTCAATTCCTTCAAGTCCTGGAGAACTATTTACTTCTAAAATTAATGGACCGCGAGAAGATTGTAGCATATCAACCCCTGCAATTCCTAAGCCCATTGCTTTTGCGGCTTTTAAAGCTGCGCGTTCTTCCTCGTCTGTGAGTTCAATAACTGTGGCGATTCCTCCTCGGTGAAGATTGCTCCTAAACTCTCCCTCTTTTCCTTGACGCTTCATTGCGCCCACAACCTGTCCATCAACGACGAATGCTCTAATATCAGCACCTCCAGCCTCTTTGATAAATTCTTGTACGATAACTCTGGCCTGTAAATTGTTGAAAGCCTCGATTACAGACTCGGCTGCTTTTTTAGTTTCAGCAAGAATAACTCCTATTCCTTGTGTTCCTTCGAGAAGCTTAATGATTACGGGTGCTCCGCCTGCTTGATCCACAATATGTTTTACATCTTTACTATAATTTGTAAAAATAGTTTTTGGAAGCCCTAAACCGGCACGCGACAATATTTGTAGGCTTCGCAACTTGTCTCTCGAGCGCACCAAAGCCACAGACTCCGTAGAAGTAAAACAGTGCATCATCTCAAATTGGCGTACCACGGCGGTCCCATAAAACGTTACCGAAGCTCCGATACGTGGTATGACAGCATCTACGCTTTCTAGTTTTTTACCCTTGTAATAGACAACGGGATTTTTCTTTTCAATCACAATATCGCACTTGGTATGATTGATAACTTCAATATTGTGCCCTCTTTTTTTAGCAGCTTCTAATAGTCTTTTTGTGGAATATAGATTTGAATTTGCCGATAATATTTTAATATTCATGAATTTATTTTTGCTTTAGAACCGAGTATTAGTACTTCGGAAATATTAGTTTGATGCTTCTTTCTTTTTTAATTTATACGATGTATTCTTCGCATTGATATCTACCATAAATTTTTTATTCAGAAATTTCCTGCCTATAAGTACAGGGTATTTCATTTCGCCTCTGTCACTAAGTGTTAAAAATATAGGGTACGATTTTTTGAAAAGGATAATTTCGGTCAAGATACGATATCTTGTTTGAGTTTCACCATTACTGCTTCGAACTACGCGAACGTCGTAAGTGTCAAATGTAAATTCTTTTTCATGATAATTGGGATGTTCCTCATCCAAAAATGTGCATTTTAAATAATTGTTTTCAACTTTCACATTTCGGCAGTGAATACTCGAGGTAAAGGCGCCCGTGTCAATTTTAATATCAATATTTTCTAATTTCAGCGAAGGAAAATCTGCCTTATCAACACGACCAATTACTTTTTTAATTATCTCTTTTTTTTCTGTCATACGTATGATTCGCGAAAGCGAGTATTTTTTAAATTGTCAAATAATTTAATCCGATTATTTGACGATTACCATTTTTTCAATATACTGAATTATTTTACCAGCAACGTCAATTCCGGTAACAGTTTCAATGCCTTCAAGCCCTGGAGTTGAATTTACTTCCAGCACCAACGGCCCTCTTTTTGAAGTGAGAATATCAACACCGCACACGCCCAATTTTAAAACTTTTGCCGCTTTTATGGCAACCTCTTTTTCGGCATCGCTCAACTCGATGGGAATCCCTGAACCGCCGCGGTGCAGATTAGATCTAAAATCGCCTTTTGCTGCTTGCCGTTTCATTGAAGCAACTACTTTATCTCCAACAACAATAGCTCGAATGTCTGTTCCTTTTGACTCTGCAATGTATTCTTGCATTACAAAGTTGTGGTGTGTTGATTGTAATGTTTCAACCGTGGAAAGTGCATTTTTATAATTATCACAAAGGATAACGCCGCTGCCGTGTGTTCCCGCAACGAGCTTTACGATGACAGGCCCTTCGCCAAAATCTTTTAAAAAATCTGCTAAATAAAAATGCGAACCCAATGTTGTTTTAGGCATAGGAATTCCAGCACCAGCAAGTATTTGAAACGTAGCCCATTTGTCTTGTGCTTCAAGAATACCAAAGGATGAGACCGTAGAAAAAACCTTCATAGCCTCAAATTGACGCACGAGCGAAGTACCGTAAAATGTATTTGAAGATGCAATTCTAGGGATGACAGCGTGCAAGTCGTCAACTATTTCATCGTGATATTGCAATAATGCTTTGTTGTTCTGGATCATCACATTACAATACGTGGGGTCGATGACCTCCATATCGTGATTTCGTTTTTCTCCAGCTTTGATCAAACTCTGCGTGGAGTACAAATTTTCGCCACGCGATAACACTGCAATATTCATACTATTTGTTTAGCAATTGCAAGGTAGAAAAAAATCAAATTGTATGTGGGATGGGGAATTAAATGTGTGTTAAAATATGATGATTGGAGTAAAAAGTTTATGAATTTAGAAATAATATTTTTAACATTACTCAATTACTCCCGCACCAACTTTTGGTACATCACATTTCCAGTATTTGTGGTTAACGCTAGCAAATATATACCGCTTTTTAATCCTGTAGCATCAACATAAGTTGTACTAGCGGGATATTCTTTAAGCTTTTTACCTTGAATATCATATAGTGTATATTTTTTGACAGCATTTTTAGTAGCCCGTATAATAAAATAATCACTACTGGGATTGGGGTAGATTTTAAACTCCACTGCTTTTGGGCCATTTACACCTAAAATGGTGAGGTTTTCATACCAAGCTACTGTGTTATCATTTCTCGCAGCGGTAGCTAAATCTAAATCACCGTCATTATCAAGGTCAACTGCAATTGATGAAAATGGTGCGCCCACATTATCATTTATAGAGTTTTTAGCACCAAAGTTACCGAGTCCATCTAAGTTCTCAAACCATACTATTTCATTGAACCCATTGCACACCACATCCTTATCATTGTCATTATCCAGATCTGCCGCAATTACTCGTAACGTAGTTTCTATTGTAGTGTCGATAACTTGTTCTGAACCAAACATAGTAGCTCCGCCAACATTCTCAAACCAACTAACAGAATTGTTTCCATTGATTGTTACCAGTACATCCAATCGATTATCACCATTCAAATCACTTACAAAAACAGAGCTGCTCGCAGCACCGGCACCTCGTATGGTCTTTGGCGCAGAAAAAACACCAGTCCCATCATTTTCATACCACACACATGTAGTACTTCCAGACGCTGAGCTCACGATGTCCATATCTCCATCATTGTCTAAATCTCCTACTTCTAAGGACCTCCCGGCAGGGCCATTGATAATATGCTCTATAGGGAAAGTGCCATTGACATTTTCAAACCACCGGGATTCTACACCGGCACTTGCAACCAGCACATCCAAATCTCCATCATCGTCAAAATCACTCGATTTGAGGTCAAAAATGTTTAATATATCTGTTGCAAATGTTATAGGAGGTTGGAAAAAACCTATTCCAGTGTTTATCATATATTTAAGGTTCCTAGTGTTTACATCGGAAAAAACAATGTCTAAATCATTATCATTATCTATATCAATTGATACTATTCCTCTAGGTACATCACCATTAAAAAGAACTCTTGAAGACTCAAAACCATCTTCTCCATTTTCAAATAATATTACACGAGTGCCAAAAAATTCTGTAGCCAACAAATCCTCAAAACCATTACCCGTAATATCTCCAGAAGTTACATTTTGAACACTCTGTAAATCATCAATCAACACTTGTTGAGGGCCAAAGATTTGTGCTATTGAAGAATATGAGATAAGAACAGTAACTATTGCTAAAAGCCTATTCATTTTCTTTAAGTATTACGGTTTGTGTAGTAGGTGCATTTTGATAGTCTTTTTCGATTTTATAAAGACCAGGGTCAAGGGTGTTGATGGTCGTGGGGTCGTTGATTTCTGTTCCACTTTTTTCAGTGGTGGTGGTATTGTAATTGATGACCCCGTCATTAAAGCGCACTACACGTCCACCCATAGCGATCCTATTTGTATTATTATAGCATTTTTCAACACGCGCAAAGCCAAAGGCATCATCTATCTGTTCAATTACAACAGCTGTGTGATTGGGGTGGTAGTATTCTGTAAAGTCAAATTCATACGCATCCACTTCATGGATGACATCTGTCGTGTAAAAAGAAAAGTTCTCTCCGTAGGGTGCAGGCTCGTTATAATTACCTTCACAACGAATAAATTTATAGTCAAAGCCGGGTTGAAATAAAACTGTATTTGTTTCATTGTCATAAGGACCTGCAAAATAATAGTTCCCTTTATAAGGTTCGTACAAGCTAGAAAAATCTAAAGCCCTGATACGATCATAATCATTAGAGAACTCTTCAATATCCTCGTGCATGTGTATGGCTTGGCCAATAGTGAATTGGTTCCTACAGATATTCTCTGTATAGGCCATATAGTTTTGAACGTCATTAGGCTCTATGTCATATAGAGTTTCTTCACAATCTCTACCTGATCCTATATAAGTACAATTATCAATATTATAATATTGTAGATTATTTGTATTGATGGTATCAGTACATGCCTGTGATGATACTTCTGGGCTAATTCCATTGTTCCAACAATACTCTCTTATAAAATTGGGAACTGCGTTTGTATCCAAAATTTTATCTCCATTTCCTTTGTTTAGAGCATCAATAGGTATTGCATTAAAGCTAGTGTCGCTCATTATTCTCGATACATGTTCACACTCTGTTGCAGTTGTTACTACACCGCCCTGTGTAATCTTACTATAATAATTACTAAAGGTGTGGGATAAACCCAAGATGTGACCTACTTCATGGACAAATGAACCTTCATTGAGTGTCGCTCTATTGATTACTATATCCTCAGAGTTAAGTCTTTGCCCACCAAAACTTGTTGTGCGACTGGGAATATAAACGTTGATGGCCCCATCATCATAATTACCGGAATCTAGAGCATATGAATGTAATTCACCACTTAAGCATAAATCTAAAACACTAAACCCGTGGTCATTGAAGTTGTTCAATGCTGTTTCAGAACAAGCCGGGGCAGGAAATGAAACTAGAGTACTAGGACTGTCCATTTGATCTGCGCCCCTATATTTAAAGAAGATATTGTACTCGTTGAAAATTTGATTGAGCTTGGCAATAGATTTTAATGCGTCAATTTCAGTCTGTTCAAAAACAAAATCTCCGTCCACTTCATTTTCTCCATAGTTGCCATTTGCATCATTGATTTGCCAATAATACACATTAAATAATTTGGGTTCAAATGCGGCAAGATCTGCTGGATCTATACTACCAGAATTATGAGGCTCAGCTGGCGGGCCTCCACCAGGGTCGCCAAGACCAGGGTCGTCTCCTTCATAAACACATATATAATCTTCTTGTGATAACATCTGTTGCGAAAAGAATATGCAATAGCTAGAAAGCAACATTGACAGTACTAGTACTCTTGAGGGGGGGGGTAATACTTGTCTCATAAACAAAAAATTTAATTATTAAATATAGGTATTTAAAATTTATTAAAAAAACCTCTCAGATTAATAAAAATCTAAGAGGTTTCAATATTTATTAACAAACTCCCTTTCCCTTTGGAGAGGGCTATAGAGGCTTCTTTAAAAATTAACTGTCACTTTTCCTCTCAAAAAGAAAGGCGTTCCCGGTGTAAAATGAATTTCCTCCACAGGTTCGGGTTCATTGAACAATCGGCTTTCTGTGGCAAATTGCGTTTCGTTCCATTCTGTGTCAAATAGGTTTTCGATAATGATTCCGAAATCTATATTTCTGAAAGAATAATTTACGTTAAAATCTGTTACAAAATAGCCTTCGGCAATAATGCTGTTGTCTTCGTTGGCAGCGCGGTCTTTTAAATAACGGTAGTTGAGTCCGCCAGAAAAACCTTGTAAATCCTCAAATGTCACACCACCGGTGCTCGTTAAATCTGGAGCCAACGGAATATAATCTTGTCCGCTGGGTTCTTCGGTGCTTCTTGCGTAGGTGTAGTTAATATCTCCAAAAAAGTACAACCAGTCCAGTGCTTCAAAACGAGCGCCAACGTCAACACCTAATCTTCTTGTTTTTCCGCTGGGTTCAACGATACCAGCATCTCCCACGTACACAAATTCTTGGTCTAAAAATAACGTCCATAGAGCCGCATTAAAAATTAAGCGGTCGTTGGCTCTAAAAATTCCACCCAAATCTGCGCCATAGGCAGCAGGCAAAATATCCTCGCCACTATTGGCAACCACCACACGCGCATCGTTGGAGTGAAACCCGATTCCCGATTTTAAAAATAGCTGTATGTTTTGATTTGCTTTGTAAAAAAAGTTCAGTTTTGGGGTTGCAAATACTTTGCTCTCACTCTTATTGTCATACAATTCGCTCAATCTATTTACATAATCAAATTTAAAATAATCAAGACGCACGCCTGGGTTGAGTTTAAAATTTCCGAAGTCAAACTCCGTATTCAAAAACGCAAACGCATTCATTTGATTGACATCGCCAAAGGCAAGTCGCTCCAGTAATTCCTGTCTGTTTTTTGTGCGTGACAACTGTATGTCATTCACATCGTCATAGCGCAACCCACCTCCGGCTGTATATTCAAAAGGAGTTTCCAGTAATGAGGTTTGTTCTGTAAACGCCGTTTGAAAGCCCATTAAATTTCGGTCTTCAAATTGACGAATCTGATCACCATTTACAGGATCTTCGAGGAAAAATGTAAAGTTTGAAAACAGCTCAAAATCATAGTGCGAAAAATAAGCGCTACTCACTAGTTTTTTGGTTTCTGAAATTTGCTTTTCATGAGCAATCAAGATATTTGAACGACTCGTATTACCGCCTTCGGTATCATCGATGGCGCCAAAACGGCCAATCAACCCAGCAGCATCTACAGCACGTTGCGGAATCTGCCCGCTAGCATCCCACTTACTTTGAAAATGCGAAGCCGTAATACTTACCTTTTGGTCCTGCGGAAGTTTGTAGGTGTATTTCCCCATTAAATTGATACGGTTAAAATTTTGAGGCGACACATAAGGCCCATCAAAAGTATTAAACGAACCTGCGATGTATGCATCGCTTTTTTCGGTATCCAAAACGTTGAATAGTCCTACCGTTCTAAAAGAATCGAAATCGCCATATTCAACAGAAATACTACTCTTGTCAATGCGTTCTTTTGTGCGGAAATCAACATATCCAGCCGTTGTAAAATCTCCTTTTTTTGCATAGTACGGTCCTTTTCCAAACTCAATGTTCTTTACCGTTTCGGGGATTAAAAAGTGAAGGTCGCTATAGCCTTGACCGTGCGCGTGCGATACCATGTTTACAGGCATCCCATCAACGGTGAGGCTGATGTCTGTTCCGTGGTCAATGTCAAATCCGCGTAGAAAAATCTGTTCTGCTTTTCCGCCGCCTGCGTGCTGTCCAATAAATAATCCCGGAACTTGTCGCAATACTTCCTGCGTGTTTTTTACGGGATTTTTGTTGAGGTCAACGACTGCAATTTGGTTGAGCGTATTTATTTCGTTGGTGAGTACAATTTGAGATAACGAAACAGCACCTTGCGTTAATGTAATAGTAACAGGGTTGTTAAAATCGGTTGCTTTTACAGTATAATAAACGGTGCCGTAGCCCAAATATGAGCACGAAATTTTATCGTTGACGTCTACGTTTTCGAGCGTGAATTCTCCTGCTTGGTTTGTATGTGAGTGATTGCCTTTTGTGGCGTTAAATATGGCCACATCTGCGAGCGGTATATTGTTTTGGGTTACTACAACACCATTGAACGTTTGCGCTTGCATCGCGAAACAGCAAAGTAGTACACTCCATAATAATGATAGTTTCATGGGTATAATTTTTAAAAAGAATGAATAGTTGCCCAGCCAAAATACATTGCGAGTATTTTGGGAATTTGGGGTTTTTCTAGATAAAAATTATACTTCGGGGGGAGGGGATTCTAATAGCTGCAGACATGTAACTTCGGCAAAACTGTAGTTAAAGTTGGGAAAAATAAATGTTCTTTGAGGCGTTTTTAATGTGTAAGAAATTTCAGAAAAATGCTTATCGATTTTAACCGTGGCTATTTTCTCGTTGGAATCTGATTGTTGTTTTTCAGAAAAAATTTCGGCTATAAATGAGATGGTTTCGTGGTCATGACCATGGGAATGTGCGTTGTGACCATGATGATGATGGTGTGTGGTAGACTGTGAAACCGCATGCGAAATTTTATGCAAGCCTTCAAGAATAGCGCCCGAAAGTGGGGTCAATAAATAGAACGCCGCCAGCAGGACGATAATTGAGCTTTTGAAATAAGCGAGCGGTTGGTTCATTGAGTTTTTGTACTTAGTAAAAGTACGTAAGGGCAGTAGTTTAGGTTTTATCTTCTGGATATTTAACCCTACATTAACAGATATATTGAATGATAACTGCTCGTTTCATGCGTAGCAAAAGAAGTAAGTTTTAACGTTTTTGCCAATTGAAATGTTCAATAAATTAACAAAACTTTCCACCAGTCACATTTCCGAAGCCTTAAAAATGCCATTATCTTTACGCTATGGCTCAAGCTTCTGTCACATTACAAATTTCCACACTTCCTGACGCTCCCGGCGTGTATCAATATTATGATAAAGAAGGGAAATTATTGTACGTGGGTAAGGCGAAGAATTTGAAAAAACGGGTAAATAGCTATTTTACTAAAAAGCACGATAACGCCCGCACGCGCATGCTTGTTAAGCGCATTGTAGATATAAAACACATTGTTGTTGCCACGGAAACCGATGCCCTTTTGCTGGAAAATAACTTGATAAAAAAGTACCAGCCCAAGTATAATGTGATGTTGAAAGATGACAAATCCTATCCATGGATTTGTATTAAAAACGAACGTTTTCCGCGGGTATTCCCCACACGCCGACTCATAAAAGACGGCAGTGAATATTATGGGCCTTACACCAGTATGAAAACCGTGCATACGCTGTTGGATTTAATAAAAGGTTTGTATCCATTACGCACCTGCAATTATGATTTGGCCGAAGATAAAATTAGAGATGGTAAGTACAAAGTATGTTTGGAATATCATTTAGGCAATTGTTCTGGGCCTTGTGAGGGGCTTTATTCTGAAACTGAATACAATGAAAATATTGAAGCCATCCGAAACATCGTAAAAGGGAATTTTAAGGAGTCACTCGTTCGGTTTAAAAACCAAATGAAAGCGTATGCAGAAAAAATGCTTTATGAAGATGCACAGCGAATCAAAGAAAAAATAGACATTCTTGAAAATTACCAAGCAAAATCTACGGTTGTAAATCCAAAAATTAATAATGTAGATGTTTTCAGCGTTATCAGTGACGAGAGTTATGGGTATGTCAATTTTTTGCAATTGAGCTTTGGAGCAATTATAAGAAGCCACACATTGGAAATCAAAAAGAAATTGGACGAGAGCGACGAAGAACTATTAGAGCTCGCTGTGGTGGAATTGAGACAACGATTTAATTCGCAATCCAAAGAAATTTACGTACCATTTCCTATTACCACCGAGGAAGGAGTAAAGTTCCACATTCCAAAATTGGGAGACAAAAAGAAAATCCTCGACCTCTCCATTCGTAATGCTAAGTATTACAGGATGGAGCGCTTTAAACAAGCTAAAATTGTTGATCCAGATCGGCATGAAAAACGCATCATGGCACAAATGAAAAAAGATTTGCGGTTGAGTGAAGAGCCAAGGCATATAGAGTGTTTTGACAACAGTAACATTCAAGGAACAAATCCCGTAGCGGCCTGTGTTGTTTTTAAAAACGGAAAACCCAGTAAAAAAGATTATCGTAAATTTAATATCAAAACGGTTGTGGGGCCAGACGATTTTGCATCCATGGAAGAAGTGGTGTACCGCCGGTACAAAAGGTTAAAAGAAGAAGAGCAACCGCTGCCACAGCTCATTATTATTGACGGAGGAAAAGGACAATTATCCTCCTCTTTAAAAGCACTGGATTCATTAGGATTACGAGGTAAAATTGCCATTATTGGAATAGCGAAAAGATTAGAAGAATTATTTTACCCAAACGACCCAATCCCTTTGTATCTTGATAAAAAAAGTGAAACTTTAAAAATCATACAACAATTAAGGAATGAGGCACACCGTTTTGGTATCACCTTTCACAGGCAAAAAAGAAGTAAAGAAGCACTGAATACCGCACTAGAAACCATTCCTGGCATAGGAGAAAAAACAGTTATAGAATTGCTTCGGAAATTTAAAAGTACAAAGCGAATTGGGCAGGCAAGTTTTGAAGACCTGGCCAAGGTAGTGGGAGCGAGTAGGGCAAAGAAAATTATAACACATTTCCAAAATAAAAACACCGAATAGATTGAAGTTATTCGTACACATAATAATGTTGCTGATTTGCACAATGACCATTGCGCAAGTTCCCGAAAGCACTCCTAAAAAAGATTTAAAAGTAGGTCTTGTTTTAAGTGGTGGTGGTGCCAAAGGACTTGCACATATTGGGGTTCTTAAGGCGATTGATTCTGCTGGGGTGCGCTTGGATTATATTGGTGGTACCAGTATGGGAGCCATCATTGGTGGACTATATGCTTCGGGATATTCTGGAAAACAGATTGATTCGATTTTTAAGGAAGTAGATTTCAATAGATTAATACAAGATGATATCCCTAGAAGTGCTACTACTTTCTATGAAAAAGCGGAGGACGAAAAATACGGGGTAACGCTTCCGTTTGATGGATTTAAAATACGTTTTCCTTCGGGGCTTTCTAAAGGACAGAATGTGTATAATTTACTTTCCAAATTAATGGCGCACGTTGACACAACCGATGATTTTTCGCAGCTACCCATTCCGTTTTTCTGCATGGCGACTAACCTTGAAACAGGAAAGGAAGTATTGCTTGAAAATGGATATCTCCCCAGGGCAATTTTGGCGAGTGGTGCTTTACCTTCGCTGTTTTCTCCAGTTATTATAAATGACCAAGTACTTATCGATGGAGGTGTAGTTAATAACTACCCCATTGAGCAATTAAGAAAAAAGGGAGTCGACGTAATCATTGGCGTTGACGTTCAAGATGTGCTACGTGATAAAGATGGGCTTCGGTCTGCTTTTGATGCATTAGTGCAAATAAATAATTATCGCACCATCGAAGCTATGGTGGCTAAAAAAGCAGCTACTGACGTGTACATTCGGCCTGAAATTAGAGACTTTAGCGTTGTTTCTTTTGATGAAGGAAGAAGAATTATAAAAAATGGTTACGAAGCTGCAATGGTATTTGAAGATGTCTTGAACAACTATTCGAGCCAACAACAAACCTCTGCCCGTGAGGTTGTTAAATTTCAGCAAAATGATAATATAGAGATTAGAAGTGTAGAAGTCAATGGCACAAATAAATACACTGAAAAGTATGTGCTGGGTAAGTTAAAATTAAAACTGCCTGCTTTGACAACTTTTAGAGATTTCAGTAATGGAGTCAATAATCTTTCGGCTACGGGTAATTACAACAGTATTGACTACCGCTTTATTGAGGATGAGGATGGAAGCTACAAGGTGGTTTTCAATGTGAATGAAACAAAACAACGAATGTCATTGCGCTTTGGGGTTCATTATGACGACTTATATCGCACATCTGCGTTAGTGAATTTAACCTATAAAAGGTTATTGACCAATAATGATGTAGCAAGTGTAGATGTTATTATTGGGGATAATTTTCGCTACAATGCCAACTACTATATTGACAAAGGCTATTATTGGAGTATTGGGTTGAATAGTTCGTTTGATTTTTTTGAAAAGGATATCCCCATTTCTTTGGTAAATGACCCAGGTTTTATCGCTCCCGAAGGCCTCAACCAATTGGAGTTACAATATAACGACTTTACAAATAGGCTGTTTTTTGAAACGTTATTTAAGCGAACATTTACCATTGGAACAGGTGTTGAGCATAAATATTTGAGATTACTTTCTGAAACGTTAGGAATTGACGAACAAAATAACCTGCGCACAGTTTTTGAAAGTACTAACTATTATAGCGCTTTTGGGTACGCTAAATACGATAGTCTCGATGACCCATTTTTTCCATCTAGCGGTTTCTTTTTAGATGGTGATATTCATTTTTATGCTTTCGCCGAAGGGCGGAATAATGACTTTGAGCAATTTGCAATTCCAAAGGCAAAATTTGGTTATGCCACAAAAATATTTGATAAATTTTCAATGTATGTTACGGCCGGAGGAGGCTTTAAAATAGGTGATGACACTACAAAATCGTTAGATTTTTTATTGGGCGGATACGGTTTTAAAAATCTAAATAACATCATTCCATTTTATGGCTATGAGGCATTGAGCATTCGCGGTGACACGTATTTAAAATCTATGTTGTCAATTGACTATGAAATTTTTAAGAAGAGCCATATTCAAATCTTCGGAAATATAGCAAACGTGGGAGATGATTTGCTTGTTGACGCTCAGTGGATTGACGGAATAGATTACAGTGGTTTCGGAATCGGTTACGGTCTTGAAACTTTTATGGGTCCCGTCGAAGTGAGATACGCCCACTCGCCAGAAAGAAGCACAGGAGAGTGGCACGTGAGTGCGGGGTTTAGGTTTTGATTATCTTTTTTATGAAGAGGGTATATGGTAGAATTTTTTTTAGGAAGCATTTCTGAAAATCTAAATCATTTAAGTACCGAAATTATTTGCAAAGTCTCATTTAAAGTTTACAATTGAGATTTGGATTTTGTTAAGGTTTGAGGTTTCTGGTCGTATTTCAACTTTCCCATCCTTAATATTGAGATTTATTTTTCCGATATTTGTTATTCAACAAAAGAAAATTTTATGCCATTATACCACACGCTAGGGAAGATACCGCCCAAACGACATACACAATTTAGAAAACCTGACGGCTCTTTATACAGTGAGCAGCTTTTTGGTACAATTGGTTTTGATGGAATGTACAGCAATAGCTACCACGAGCATCGTCCAACAATGGTCAAAGAAATTAAACGGCAGTACAGTGTTAAACCAAAAATTGCAAAAGAAAATAACATTCAATCCTACCGTTTTAGAGGTTTTCAAGTACAACCCGAAAATGACTATTTGGAAAGCAGGAAAGCAGTGTTGACTAATAGCGATTGCACCATTATTCTGGCAGCGCCCAAGCATAGCATAAAAGATTATTTTTATAAAAACACAGATGCAGATGAGTTGTTGTTTATTCACAAAGGCAGCGGAAAACTGCGAACACATTTAGGAAATCTAGATTTCAAATACGGCGATTATTTGTTGATTCCACGCGGGATAATTTATCAAATAGATTTTGATACTGAGGACAATCGTCTTTTTATAGTTGAATCTCGCAGACCTATTTATACTCCTAAAAGATATAGAAATTGGTTTGGGCAATTACTGGAACATTCCCCATTTTGCGAACGTGATATTCGTAAGCCTTATGAATTAGAAACCAATGATGAGATGGGCGAGTTTTTAATGAAAGTAAAAAAGAAAGACGAAATTATTGAAATGGTCTATGCCTCTCATCCATTTGATGTTGTTGGATATGATGGGTATAATTATCCGTATGCCTTTTCAATTCACGATTTTGAGCCGATAACTGGGCGCATTCATCAACCGCCACCAGTGCATCAAACTTTTGAGACAGATGCTTTTGTAGTGTGTTCTTTTTGCCCACGATTATACGATTATCACCCAGATAGTATTCCTGCGCCGTACAACCATAGCAATATTGACAGCGATGAGGTGTTATATTATGTGGATGGCGATTTTATGAGCCGCAACGATATTGATGCAGGTCATATTTCTTTGCATCCTGCTGGAATTCCGCACGGTCCTCACCCGGGAGCTGTGGAACGAAGTATAGGTAAAAAAGGAAGTGACGAACTTGCCGTTATGGTGGATACTTTTAAACCGTTAATGGTTACCGAAGAGGCGATGAAAATTGCAGACGAAGATTATTTTAAGAGTTGGTTAGATCATTAAAATATCATTTTGAGAATTATTTTCTTCTGAAATATAACAGATTTGAAAACTGTGCAGTTATAATAAACCCTGTACATTTCCGAAGAGAAAATTAATATTGAAAAATTGGAACAACTATTGTAATTGGTGATGACATCAAATAGAATACTATGAAAAAATATGTTACAATAGCATTGTTGGCTATCACCACAGCGGTCTTTTCACAAGAAAGGGCTTATGATACAGGAGAGTGGTTTAAATTTAGAATTCACTATGGATTAATTACCGCAGGCTATGCAACACTCACTGTAGAAAATGCTACTGTGAACGGAAAGCAAGTACATCATGTCAAGGGCGTGGGTAAAACCACGGGTATGACTGATTGGGTTTTTCCCGTCGAGGATCATTACCAGTCTTACATTGACAAAGACAAAAATATTCCATACCGTTTTATCCGTAAGATTGATGAAGGTGGATACACAAAAGATATTGAAATTAATTTTGACTATAAAACGCAAATGGCGAGGGTCAATAATAAAAAACACGGTACCATTGAAGAGGTAGCATTGCCATCAAATGCACAGGATATGGTCTCTTCGTTCTATTATTTACGTAATAAATTAGACACAAAAAATATTCAAATAGGCGATGTGATTGATATGAATATGTTTTTTGACCGTGGCACGCATAAATTCCGTTTAAAATTTTTGGGTAGGGAAACCTTAAACACTAATTTTGGCAAAGTGCCCACACTTATATTTAGACCTTATGTGGAGAGCGGAAGAGTCTTTAAAGAAGAAGAGAGTTTAACGGTTTGGGTGACAGACGATGATAACAAGATGCCCATTTTAATCAAGGCAGATTTAATGGTAGGGTCTCTTAAAGCAACATTGACAGAGTATAAAGGATTACAGCATCAATTTAAGATTATTGTAGACTAACAAATGAAAATAGAAAAAACAACCAAAGATCTTTTAGCTCAACTAGAAAAAAAATTTGATGCCATAGGGCAGGATTTAGATACACATCTTGAAGGGTTGTTGCATTCAGAACCTATCACGTATTGGGATTATATTCAAACAGATGCCCTACTCAATTTACAAATACAACGTACCACATTACCCGATGAAATGGTGTTCATTATGTACCACCAAATCAACGAGTTGCTTTTTAAAATGATTTTATGGGAAATTGAGCAAGTTTCAAAAGAGGCGGAAATTTCCGTAGCATTCTTTTCTCAAAAGTTGATGCGTATAAGTAGGTATTTTGATATGTTAACCTCTTCCTTTACCATTATGCAGCACGGCATGGACCGTGAGCAATATATGAAATTTAGAATGACGCTGACCCCAGCGAGTGGTTTTCAAAGTGCACAATACCGAAAAATAGAATTTGCTTCAACTGATTTGATTAATTTGATTGATGCACGTTTCAGAAAAACGATTGACCGCGACACATCTTACGAGCACGCGCTTGACCATCTGTATTGGCAAGCAGCTGGAAAAGATTTTGAAACCGGTAAAAAGAGCTATTTGTTGACAGCTTTTGAGGAGCGTTATAAAGACGAATTTATCATCTTTACGCAAGAATATAATACCACAAATTTATACGCCAAGTTTAAAGAATTACCAGAAAATGTAAAACAAAATGAAACACTTGTAAAAGCCATGCGTCATTACGATTATACGGTAAATGTTACTTGGGTGATGGCACATTACAATGCTGCAAAATTTTACATAGGTGGTGATGATACCCTTAAAGAAATCGAAGCGACGGGTGGCAGCGATTGGAAAAAATATATGCACCCCAAATATCAAAAACGCGTTTTTTTCCCCAGCGTTTGGAGCGATAAAGAGCTCTCAGAATGGGGAACAGATATTTAATAATTTAAAGAATAATAACATTTGATTCTGAAGTTTTTCTTCGGAAATATTAAACGAATTTCCCTTTTGAAATACCTACTATATATACTGCCGGCGCTATTTTTACTACTATCATGTGAAGAGGAAATCAAAGAAGACGACTCCATTGTTCCTCTTTCCGAAGAAGAAATAATAACAAGAGAATACGGTTATACGTTGAATGATTTCAACGTAGTGCGTGATACCATTAGAAAAGGAGACACCTTTGGAGGAATTTTAAACGAAAATGGCGTCAACAACTCGAAGATTTTTGAAGTTGCTACACGCTTTAAAGATAGTTTTGATGTACGTAGGATCGTGGTGGGCAAGCCTTACGTATTGTTAAATTCTAAAGACACTTTAAATACTACCCAAGTTTTCATATATGAAAAGAGTAAAGTGGATTATGCGGTAATTGATTTTAGAGATGATGTGTCGGTAAACTTATTTCAGAAACCCATAAAATATGTTGAGCGCGAGGATTCTGGGATTATTACAAATTCGCTTTCAGTCACGATGGAAGAGAACAATCTAAGTCCGGCGATGACTGAACGATTGGCAAATATTTATGCTTGGACGGTCAACTTTTTTAAACTCCAAAAGGGCGACCGCTTTAAGGTTGTTTATACTGAAAAATATATTGACGATACCATACCTGCAGGGATTGACAAGATAAAAGCCGCATATTTTGAACATAAGGGAGTGCCTTTGTATGCATTTGGATATAATAATGACAGCCTGCACGGATTTGATTTTTATGACGAAAAAGCCGAAAATTTACGACGAGCATTCTTAAAGGCTCCGGTAAAATTTAGTCGTATTTCTTCAAAATATAATCTTAAAAGGCGTATTAAATATTATGGATATAAACTGCGTCCTCACAAAGGGACAGATTTTGCCGCACCTATAGGAACCCCCATTTTAGCAACAGCAGACGGTACCGTAACCGAATCTGAGCGTCGTGGCGGTAATGGTAATTATGTAAAAATTAAACATAATAGCACTTACGATACACAATATTTACACATGAAAAGCCGCAATGTTCGTGTTGGTAATTATGTTCGTCAAGGAGATGTCATTGGTTGGATAGGAATGACAGGAAATACTGGGGGCCCACATGTATGTTATCGTTTTTGGAAAAATGGAAAGCAAGTTGATCCTTTTCAGGAAGATTTGCCGGCTTCAAAACCGCTACCAACAGAATTTCGTGAAGACTATTACGCGAAAATAGAGCCTTTAAAAACGCAGTTAGATTGTATCAAATTTTAGTATAATGTGTTGATAAACTTGTTATTAACTCCACTTTCCTAGTTCTTCTATTGGGATAAAAATCATTTACTTTTAGATTAATAAATTAGTATCATTTTCTTAACATTGATGTTGTGTCAATGTATAAGTTAACCGTACTTTTGCAAAATAATTCTAAATTAAAAAAACAAACACATGAAAAAACTATTACTAATTACTTTTATGGCAATAGCAGGGATGGCTTCATCGTTTGCTCAAGGTACCGTAACAGGAACTGTTGTTGATGCAGATCTTGGTGGACCTTTGCCGGGCGCTAATGTTCTTGTAACAGGAACAACAAATGGAACCATTACAGATTTTGATGGTAACTTTACATTAGAGGTAGCAAATAATACGGGTACTCTTACACTAAGCTACGTAGGTTTTACAGGAAGAACTGTTAAGTACACGCTTCAAAATGGTGTTGCAAATTTAGGGTCACTTGATATTACTCCAGATGCAGCTTCACTTGATGAGGTTATCATTGTAGGAAGTGGAGTTATTCAAGTAGCAGAAGGACGTACAACTCCAGTTGCCGTTTCAACAATTAGAGAGGAAGAAATCCGCTTGAAAGTTGCTGGTAATGCAGAATTTACTGAGTCATTTAAAAACACACCTTCGGTTTATGTTGCAAACCAAGGAAGTGGTTTTGGTGATAGTGAGGTTTTCTTAAGAGGATTTGATGACACTAACACAGCATTTTTATTGAACGGTCAACCTATCAATAGCCAGGAAGATGGTCGTATGTTTTGGTCAAACTGGTCTGGTATGAGTGATGTAGCTAATGCTGTGCAGGTACAAAGAGGACTTGGTGCTTCTAAGCTTGCCATTTCTTCAGTAGGTGGTACCGTGAACATTATATCTAAGACTACAGATAAACAACAAGGTGGGTCTGTGCGTGTACTTGGCGGTAATGATAGTTACTTTAAAGGTACTGTTTCATATGATTCAGGATTGAACGAAAATGGTTGGGCATTTTCAGTATTATTAGATCACTGGCAAGCACACAGAAAATATGCTATTGGTACTGCTGGGCAAGGACAAAATTATTTGTTTGCAGTAGGTTATAAGCCAAGTGATAGAAGTTCTTTCAACTTTTTACTTACTGGTGCTCCACAGTTTCACGATCAAAACTTCAGCAATAGACAAGAGGTGTATGATGAGTTTGGTGGAAAACACAATACTCAAACAGGTTTCTTAGACGGAGAGCGTTACACAGAACGCCGTAATTACTACCACAAGCCAGTGGCAAACTTAAACTGGGATTATGAGGTTAGTGATAAAACGGATTTATCTACAGTGGCATATGCTTCATGGGGCCGCGGTGGTGGTACAGGAGGTTTGGGTTCAAGTTCAAATCGTGTACGAATTAACAACAATCCAAACCAAGAAATCGATTTTGAGCAAATAAGAGATAACAACATCGCAAGAGCTGATAATGGTGTTGGAAACTTTGGTGATTCTTTTATTAGGAGAGCTTCAGTGAACAATCACAACTGGTATGGATTACTTTCTAACTTAAATTATGAAGCAAATGAAAACTGGGATTTAAGTATTGGTGTTGACGCAAGACTTTATAAAGGAGATCATTTCCGTCAGGTAAATGATTTATTGGGTCTTACAGGATTTAATGACAACTTTGGAACGGATCGTCCAGATGGTTACACGTTTCAAAATGAATATGATGCAGATCCATGGTCAGCCTTATTTGACTATGCAAATGAAGCAAACCGTACGCAATATGATTATAGTGAGAACATTAATTATGTAGGTGGTTTTGGTCAAGCAGAATATGTTTCTGGTGGATTCTCAGCTTTTGTGCAAGGTGCCGTTTCTACACAATCTTTTCAAAGAACGGGACGTTTTACAGGAACTACGATTGATGGTGTTGACGGTTTAGGAGAATCTGAAAAAATCAGCAAACTAGGTTATAATGCTAAAGGTGGATTGGGTTATGCAATTAATGATGCAAGTACTTTCTTCGGAAACGCTGGATATTATTCAAAGCAACCTTATTTAGATAATATTTTTCAAGATATCAGAAATTCAAATGCATTAGTTCAACCAGAAGTTGAGAATGAAGAAATTTTAGGATTTGAAGCAGGATATCGTTATAAAGCAGGAAACCTTAGAATAAATCTTGATGTTTATAGAACAGAGTGGGGAAATCGTTATGTAGCTTCTAGTGGAAGAACTACTGATTTAAGTGATCCAGAAAATCCAGTTGATGTGTTTTTTACAGATCGTTTTACAGACGTTACTCAAATACACCAAGGATTTGAATTTGACTTTGAATACCGTCCAGATAGTGACCTTTACAGACTTAAAGGATATGGTTCATTAGGAAACTGGAAATATGACGGAGCAACTCCATTTACACGTCAAAATGATGACACTTTAGAATTTATAACTCCCGAAGATAATACACTTGATCTTTCTGGGGTTAAAGTAGGTCGTGCGCCACAAACATCTTTCGGAGCTGGACTTATGATTAAATTATGTGAAGGACTTTCTATCGATGGTGATTACAATGTATATACAGACTTATATGCAAGAGTTGATGCTGATCAAGTAATTGAAGCTGCACAAGACGGTGTAAGATTTCAGTCAGAAAGACTTGATCCTTACGGATTATTAGATTTAGGTCTTACTTACAAATTTAACTTTAGCGGAAACAAATTAACTTTCCGTGCTAATGCTTATAATGCAACTAATGAGGCATTCATAACTAGAAAAGATAATTTTGGTGTTGGACTTGGAAACGGTAGAACGTATAACGCAAGTTTACGTTATGCTTTCTAATTTGAAATGTAACTGAAAATTAAAACTGCCTCTAAAAAGGGGCAGTTTTTTTTATTAGTGAAACTCATTTTGAATATTTTGCCAATGAACAATTCCTCAAAATGAAAAGTTAAACTAACCCCGCTACTTTAGCGGGTTCTTTTATTTTGTACCTTTGGGTCACCAACTTAAAACTTATAATGATGTACGATGCTGTTCAAATAATTCATTCCTATTGGGCTTATTTAGTGGTCCTCGTTGTTTTCTTAGCCACAATCAATGCGGTTGTTGGGCATTTCAGTAAAAAGGAGTACAGTTATAAGGATTTCAGGATTTCTTTGTTTGCGTTAATCGTCACTCATATTCAGTTGTTGATTGGTCTTGTGCTCTATTTTATATCGCCACTAGGATTTCAATCAATAAAGAATAATGGAATGTCTGTAGTGATGAAAGATTCAATGTTGCGCCTATATGCGGTTGAACACATTACAGTGATGATACTTGCAACTGTGTTTATTACCATAGGATATTCAAAACATAAAAAGAAATTGACATCTGCACCCAAATTGAAAACATTGGCAATTTTTTATACAATTGCTTTGGTGCTTATCTTGAGCAGAATTCCTTGGGCACAGTGGTTTTAAATAGTTATTAGTTTTTAGGACGCTCCACTTGTAGCTATTAAAAAAAAAAGCATCCAAATTTCATTTTGAAATTTGGATGCTTTTTTTTATTGATAACCCAAAGCTAATTGCTTTCCTTTTCTTTAATTAAATAAACGAATACAGGAAAGTGATCACTGTATCCACCAGTAAAAGCACCATTCCCAAAAGAACGATACGGATATCCTTTGTACTGTCCTCTTGAGTTTGCTAAATACGATTTGTTATAAATACCTGCTTTGTAAAACCGGTAGCTGCTGTAATCCTCTTTTGTAAACTCGGTAGAAAGAATCATTTGGTCAAATAAATTCCAACCATCTCTATAAGCAAGCGTTCCTAAACCGTCTTTGAACATATTATACATAGGGTTATATAATTCTTTCATTTTCATTCCTTCTTTTTCGGCTTTAGGCTGCAATACATCACGCACACTTGGGCTGGTTGGGTCATCGTTTAAATCACCCATGGTAATGATTTTTGCATAAGGTTCATCAACAAAAATAGAGTCCATGATATGTTTGTTCAATTTTGCTGCGCTTATTCTCTTTTTGCGACTACGCGCTTCGCCACCACTTCTTGATGGCCAGTGGTTGACTATAAAGTGGATTTTTTCTCCGTCGAGCATTCCGCTAACTACAAGTTGGTCCCGTGTAAAAATTCTTTTAGTAGGTTCGTCGTTATCATAAATAACTAACTCGTGCGCCTTATAGTTTGTAGGATTGAAAAGACGTTTTTGATATAAAAGCGCGACATCAATTCCGCGACGATCTGGAGAATCAAATTGGATGATTCCATAATCCTTAAGTAATAATGGTTCTTGGTTTACAAGATCTTCCAATACTTTTCTGTTTTCGGTTTCACAAACACCTATTATTGCTGGAGAAGTTCCTGTAATATCTTTTCCTATTTCTGAAATTACCTTCGCCATATTTTTCAATTTGGCCTGATAGATTTCTTCTGTCCAATGATCTTTTCCGTCTGGAGTTCTATCATCATCAAAAGTGATGGGGTCGTTTTCTGTGTCAAATAAATTCTCGAGGTTGTAAAAGGCAATAGTATTCACTTTGTATTCTTTCTTTTTTTGCCCGAGTGCTACTGAGAAAGACAATAATAATAGGGGTAAAATGTACTTCGGAAATTTCATTGAATGTGTAATATTAAGTTTATGTAAAGGATTCTGTAATTGAAGATTCAAAAGTAAATAATTGAATTGAAAGTCCTACTTTTGCTCGCATTTCATAACAATTTAATAATTATAACTCTTTAAAATTTCAGAATGAAAAAATTCATTTTTACTTTTTTTACACTTTTTGTTGCGACAAGTTCAACCTTGGCGCAGGAAGCAGTTGTAAAAGGAAGGGTAGTGGATACCAATTCTAGCGATGTGATTCCAGATGTGTCTATTAGCATCGAGTCTAGTATTTACAGCACAGAAACTGATGCTGAAGGCCTTTTTTTAATTAGCAGTACAGAATTACCTCAAGGTGAACAAGTACTTCGGGTGACAAAACAAGGATACGTTGCAAAACGAATTCCCATCACTATCCAAAGCGGAAACACGTTAAATCTTGATCCGCTACAATTGGAACTTGACTTAACCGAAATTGAAGCTCAAATAGGGATTATTAGTTTGAGCGATAACGAACTTGACCAAGATGAAGGAACATCTTTCAATACTTCAGGATTATTGCAAGCGAACAATGACGCATTTTTAAATGCCGCGGCTTTTGATTTTAGCGCTACATTTTTTAGACCAAGAGGTCTTGACAATGCGGACGGTAAATTGTTGATCAATGGAATTGAAATGAACAAACAACTTACCGGTCGCCCACAATGGAGCAATTGGGGAGGTTTAAACGATGTTCAAAGAAACAGAGAATTTTCAATGGGTCTTAGCGCAAACGATGCCAGTTTTGGTGGTGTTGCAGGAACGACAAATATTATCATGAGAGCTTCTCAATACAGAGAAGGAGGAAGAGTGTCTTTTGCATCGTCAGACAGAAGCTACCGTGGAAGAATTATGGGAACGTATAATAGTGGATTACTTCAAAGTGGATGGGCGTATTCATTTTCCCTAGCGCGCCGTTTTGGTGATGAAGGTTATCAAGATGGAACGTTGTACGATGCTAATTCGTTCTTCGTTTCCGTAGAAAAGAAAATAAATGACGCGCATAGCTTAAACTTTACCGGTTTTTATACGCCTAATCGTAGAGGTCGTTCAACAGCAATCACTCAAGAAATGCGCGATTTAAGAGGGATTCGTTACAACCCTAATTGGGGATTTCAAGATGGTGATCAGAGAAATAGTCGTATCCGCGAAATCGAGGAACCTGTGTTGATGTTAAATCACTATTGGAATATGGGTGAAAATACAACGTTGAATACGAACGTAGCGTACCAATTTGGAAAATCTGGTCAAACTAGAATTGACAATGGAGGGACAAGACTTGTCATCATAGATGGTCAGGAATCATATATTGGAGGAGCTCGTAATCCCTTCGGAAATTACTATCAAAGACTACCTAGTTATTTTTTAAGAGAAGATAGTCCTTCACCCTATGATTACCAACTGGCATATCAAGCACAACAAGAATTTATCAATGACGGACAATTGGACTGGAACTCATTATACTTTGCCAACACAACGGCTACCAACGTGGCCAACGGTGGAAACTCCATTTACGCAATTCAAGAAGATAGAACAGATGACACGCAGATAACGCTAAATTCTATTTTGAATACTGAAATTTCAGAAAATATTATTTTGAACGCTGCTGTTAATTACCGAAGCCTTAAAAGTGAAAATTTTGCTGAGCTTTCTGATTTACTTGGAGGAGCAGGATACTTGGATGTTGATTTCTTCGCAGGAGATGATGAGCAAGCACAAGAAGTTGTTGTAGGCGATATTGCGCAGAGTGATTTAAGAAACCGTAATCGTATTGCTCAGGAAGGCGATCGTTATAAGTATAATTATGAAATGAAAGCCGATGTGATTTCTGGATTTGCGCAAGGTCAATTTAAATATCAAAAAGTTGATTTTTATGCTGCGGTTACAGGTTCGAACACAACTTATCAACGTAACGGATTGTTTGAAAACGGAAATTACCCAGGAGCAGCTTCCTTTGGTGAAAGTGAGCAATTGAGTTTTACAAATTTTGGTTTAAAGGCTGGTGCTACGTATAAAGTTTCGGGACGTCACTTAGTGGATTTAAATTTAGGTAGCTATTCAAAGGCACCAAACCTTAGAAACTCTTTTAGCAATGCCCGTATCAATAACGAAACTGTTTTTGGACTAGAAAGCGAGAAAGTGAATAGTGTTGACCTAAGTTATATTTTTAGGTCTCCTATAGTAAAAGCTAGATTGACAGGTTTCTATACTCAGATGAGCGATAAAACAGATATAGGGTTTTACTTTACGGAGAATATTTCAGGAATAGGCATTGAGCAAGATGCTTTTGTGCAAGAAGTAATGACAGGAATTGATCAACGTCATGTAGGTGCAGAGCTTGGTATAGAAGCACAGGTAACACCCACTATTAAATTAAAAGGAGCCGCGAGTATGGGTAATTATACATTTAGCAACAACCCTAATCTTTATTTAACGAGTGATGATATTGATGGCCGTGTAACTTTTGGAGATGGGACTGCAAAATTAAAAGATTACCATGTAGCGGGTGGTCCTGAGAGAGCATATCAAATAGGTTTTGAATACCGCGATCCAGATTTTTGGTGGGTTGGCGTAACAGGAAACTTTTTTTCAAATGCGTATATTGATGTAAATAATTTGGCGAGAACGTCAAACTTTACGTCAGATTTTGATGGAAATACCTTCAATGATTATGACGAGACAGAAGCTAGAGAACTATTACAACAAGAACAGTTTGACAGTTATTCATTGGTCAATGTTGTAGGTGGTAAATCTTGGAAAATAGGAGATTATTACACGGGTTTTTTTGCCACCATTAACAACGTATTTGATCAGGAATACAAAACAGGTGGTTTTGAACAAGGGAGAAAAACAAATTATAGAGACGTACAAGAAGACACAAATTCGCCAGGAGGTAGAATTTTTGGCAATCGTTATTTCTTCGGAAACGGTACCACGTATTACCTTAATTTATACGTAAGATTTTAAACAATAAAAATTAGAACACTTTAATATATTTCAGATGAAAACATTAAATTTTTACAAACTAATCGTATTGCTTTCAGTAGCAGTATTTGTATCATCTTGTGTACAGGATGATGATTTTGACACGCCAGACACAACTGTTGTTGCGCCAAATATTCAAGGGAATATTATTTCAATAAATGCGATGTATGACGCATTTTTGCAAAATGGGGGAGCTATAACCTTTGAGGGTACTGATAATTATATATCCGGATATGTTGTCTCTAGTGATGAAGGAGGAAACTTCTTTGAAGAATTAATCATCCAAGATGCACCCTCTAATCCTACACGTGGAGTGCGTGTGTTAGTAGATGTAAATCCATTGTTTACTTCTTTTGAGTTTGGCCGTAAAGTTTTTATAAAACTTGATGGATTGACTGCGGGTTTTGTTAATTCTGGCGACTTAGCGGGTAATTTTACTTTGGGAATATTAAACGGAGGTACGACTGCAGAAAAAATTGCCGAGTCTAGGTTAGAAGAATTCGTCATTAGAGATGTTGAGGTAGCAGATATTGTAGCAAAGCCAATAACTCCTGCAGAATTTAGCATAGCAAATACAAATACGTATGTTCAATTAAACGATGTGCAATTTAACCGTAACATAGTATTGGGTGCCAATCGTCAAACATTTGCGGGTGAGCCAGGAGACATGTTTGATGGAGAACGTATTTTAGAAAGCTGTGAAACTGGAGGCACTGCTACTTTAAGCACGAGCACCTTTGCTGATTTTAAAAGTGTTTTATTGCCTGACGGAAGAGGTTCTTTAAATGCCGTTTTATCAACAGACTTTGAAGGAGATAACTTTATAGTTTCAGTAAACAGTCCAGAAGATATTAACTTTGATAGTACAGACCGTTGTGATCCAGACTCTTTCAATTGTACAGGCCCAAGTGGCGGAGGTACAGCATTTTTCTCTGAGGATTTTGAAGCCTTTGAAGCAATTGAAGATTATGTAGCTGCAGGATGGACTAATGTTAATGTTGGCGATGGGTCTGAGGTATGGGTCATTGGAAACTTTAGTAATAATAATTATGCACAGGTTAGTGGGTTTAACTCTGGGGAAGATGATATTCAAGCGTGGTTGGTTACACCTCCAATTAATATGGACAACACTATTGAAGAGGAGTTAAATTTCAATATTGAAGCTGCTTACGATAATGGATTGATTTTAACTGTTCTAGCATCTACAAACTTTACAGGAGATGTAACAACGGCAGATTGGGTTCAGTTAGACGCAAATGTGCCCGTTGGACCTTCTGGAGGTTTTGGAGGCTTTCAAGTTGCGGGCCCTATTAATGTATCGTGTATTGATGGAACTGTAAATTTTGCATTTTTCTATCAAGGTAATGATCCAGATGCAACAACACGTTACCATGTTGACAACATTGTCCTAACTGGAAATTAAATTTCTTTTTGGAATAAAACTGAAATTTTAAATACATTAAAAAAGGCTCCCATTGTTGGGAGCCTTTTTTTAGTTAAACTAATTATATCTTTTGAGTAGGATGATTTTGCTGAGGAAATATGAGTTAGCTAACTTAATTATTCAATTTCCTTCAATAATCGAAGCACTTGCAAATCGCCAAAACCATAAATCGCCTCACGTTCACTAAAAGCGCTATATAGCGTACCGAAATTTCCGGTATTCAATTCTCTTTTTAATTCAATCAGGGCTTCTTTTGGGCGTCCTAAAGATGATTTGGTAGGAAAGCTTTCAATGAGCGCTTCCGTAGCTTTAAAAATGAATGGATATTTTGTTTTTAGTTTTAAGGATTCTTTGTGCAATGATTTTAATTCAGAGTTACGATACAACATCCAAAGCTGGGCAATATTTGCGATATGATGTGTAATATTTAAGGGGTTATTGTAAATTTCTAAAAGTTGTTCATTTGAATGGTGCGAGAAAGAATAGGGAGAATGTTCCTGGGGACGAATTAAAAATATATTATTAGGATTTGTTTCAGACTCATGTAATAAAGAGACAGCAAACCAAAAATTAACTTGACAAAATACATCATCTTCAAACCATAAAAATACGTTTGATTTTTCTGGCAGTTTCTGTATCATTTCAAATTGCGAGACTGTTTTTGAATTATAGGAAGCTTCGGTAACTTCTCCATAATTTTCGTTTAAAAATTTCGCTCTGTTCTTGTATAATTCTTCAAGTGTTTCGCCTTTAATATTTCCGTCGACAAAACATTCTCTAAAAACTATTTTTTCTCCATTGATGGATTTAGGGAAACGTTCGAGCAGTGAATCTCCGTTTAAAATATGAAATGTTTTCTGCATACTGTATTAAAATAAAAAACCCTCATTTCCCGATAAATCGTTCTATGAGGGCCTAGCTTCTTGGTTGGTTAAGCTAATTTTTACATCTTATCTTTTTGTTATTGTAAACTCAGATCTTCTGTTTAATTGGTGTTCTTCTTCGGTGCAATTGTCACCACATGCAACACGTGGTTTAGTTTCACCGTATCCTTTAGCTGTCAATCGCTTTCCATCGATTCCTTTCGATATAATGTATTGGCGCGTAGATTGCGCTCTTCTTTCTGAAAGTGCAAGGTTATACTCATCTTTTCCTCTAAAGTCAGTATGACTGGCAATATCGATTTCCATATTTGGATATTTCGTCATTATTGAAACTACTTTGTCTAATTCAAAAGCTGCTTGAGGCTTTATATTTGATTTATCTAAATCAAATAAAATAGGATTCAAAACAATTTTATCTTCCACAATAATTTCTTCGATAGGACGCAATGATATAGTTGCGGATACCGTTTCATCATTAGCTGAAGCTACTTTTGTTGCATTACTTTCAAAATCACTTATTACTGCTTGTAATTCGTGCTCTTGGTCACATGCAGTTTCAAAAGTTGCTTTTCCATCTGCTCCAGTAGTTTTAGTGCTTAATTTGTTTTCCATCGTATCATACAAGTCAACTCTTGCTCCTACAATTGGCGCTTTGGTGTACTCGTTAACAACCATAACGTTGATTTTAACTACACATGGAATCTCAACAGCTTTTACCATATAGATATCATCACTTCCTTTTCCACCTTTACGGTTTGAAGATACATATCCTGTTTCGGTTGCAGGGTCATATTTATATGCGAAATCATCGTCTGATGTATTTACTCCAGAACCTAAATTACTAACAGTACCGAAAGAACTTCCTTGCGTTTCAGCCATAAAAACATCTAGACCACCAATACCCAAATGTCCATCGCTTGAAAAATATAATGTTCCGTTGCTATCTACATAAGGAAACAATTCTTTTCCTTCTGTATTAATATTATCTCCCAATCGTTGAGGAGTTCCTAAAGTTCCATCTGCATTGATACTCGTTTTGTAGATATCAGACATTCCTTTTCCTCCTGGCATATCACTTACAAAATAAAGAGTTTTTCCATCAGGGCTCAACGCTGGGTGTCCCACTGAATATTCATCACTATTAAATGGCACAGAAACTATTCCAGACCAACCCTTACCAGCAATTTGCTCAGCATAGTATAAGTTAATTTGGTTTACACCCTCTTCACTTTTGTCATAGTCTCCTTCAAAATAATCGTTACGGTCAAAATACATTCTTTTCCCATCTGCTGAAATTACTGCATTTGATTCGTGATATTTTGTATTTACATCCCCGTCTACAAGAACTGGGTTTTTCATAGTACCACCTACATCAGTTGCTTTGTATAAGTCAAGATACGGCTCTTCATTCCACTGGTATTTTTTTCGGCTTGTATTGCGTCCAGATGCAAAGTAGAAATCCTTCCCATAGACAATTCCACCAAAATCAGCATACTTACTGTTTATTTCTTCCATGTTCGTTGCAGTATAACGCGCCATATTCTCAATAATTTGAGGAACATAGTTTGGGTTCTTCATAAAATCTTTAGCACGAGTGTCATTTGGCTTCATAGAAGCAAACTGCTTCATATACGTGTTATAATCTGAAAATTTCCCGTTTGCTTTAAGTGTTTGAGCATAATTGTAAACAGCCTCAGGATTTGCGTCTTTCGACTTTACTACACGTTTGTAATATGTCTCCGCCTTTTTTGTGTCATTGATAAAATAATAGCTGTTCGCTAACCTTTCAAAAACATAAAGGTCTCCGTCTCCTCTTTTTAAGAGCTTTTGGTATGCTTCGGCAGCGTCTGTATAGGCAAGGTTTGCATATAATTTATCTGCTTTTTTTGTTTTACTATTTTGAGCAGTAACGAATGAGGTACTTACTGCAAGAAGTAGAAATATGGTATATATTTTTTTCATTTTGAATGAAATTAAAGTTGTTATTAGAAGTATCTAGGTGAACGTAGTGTACGCTTCTTAGTGAATAAATCAAAAGTTAAGACAATTTCGTGTGAGGAGTCTGAAACTACATTGATGTCAGAAACTACGCGGTCATAAGCATATCCTATTCTTAATTCAGGTAATACTTGGAATCCAACAAGACCACTGAAAGAATCATCCAATCTATATGAAACTCCCAATTCAAATTTGTCATAGAACAATGCATTTATGTTTCCGTCGAAAGACACAGGTGCATCAAAGGCACTTTTCACTAAAACAGAAGGTTTTAGTTTAAAGTTATCATTTAATTGGAATACATAACCAGCAGTACCAAAATAATGGTTTGTTTCATTTCCGTAGCGAATTCCATTTTCGTCAAGGTGAACGGTATTCAATAAGTTAGGTACCGAGAAACCTATATAGAAGTTTTCTGCATACAAAAATGCTCCAGCTCCAATATTAGGATATGTATTGTTTATGTCCTGAGAGAAAAACGGGTCATTAGGGTCTTGAGAATTGATACCTACATCCACTAGTCCCACATCATGAAATGTCGCTCCGGCTTTTAAACCTAAGGCCAGTTTAGTTTCTGAACCTACTTGTAATGTATATGAGAAATCTGCATAAACGTTAGTCTCACTAATTGGACCAAGCTCATCTTTAATCGCAGAAAGTCCTAAGCCTACTTTGTCACTCAAAGGGCCATGAGCAGAAAATGTAAAAGTTTCTGGGGCTCCATCGAATCCTGACCATTGTTTACGATATAAAGCTGTAAATGATATGCTTTCTTTAGAACCTGCATACGCTGGGTTTACAACGTTCATGTTGTACATGTATTGGGTATACTGTGGGTCTTGCTGCGCAGTTGCTTCTTCGGTACACAGTACAATACATAGGAGTACTAATAATAGCGATAGTTGTTTTTTCATTAGATTGGTATTTATTTTTTTATTGTTTACTTTCTTATTTGTTCAAATACACCCATCCTGTGATAGATTCTTCTGCTTGTAATTCTATTACGTAAAAGTAGTTTCCTACTGGAAGTATATTTTCATCATCACTTTGACCTCTCCATTCGTTAGTATATTGAGGTTTTTGGTATACTAATCGTCCTAGACGGTTAAAGACTGAAAAATTTGTAATTGTACTTTTATCATTTAAAAACTCAAGGTCAAGGTTGTCATTCATTCCGTCACCGTTAGGGGAAATTCCTTGACTGATTATACAATTTTGATTTTCGTAAAATGTAACCGAAACGCTGCTCGAAGAAATACAGCCATTATCATTAAGTTCTACAGCATAAATTCCTTCTTCAATAACCTCTATAGTACTGTTATTTTCTCCTGCTAAAAGCCCTCCATCTTTAAACCATTGATATTCATAAACCGTTGAGTCACCATCTGGAACATTTGCAGTTAAGATTGAAATTTCAGAAGCACATTTACTTACGGTAGGCCCTAAATCAACTTGAGCAAAGCTTCTAAAGATAATCTCTACAGAGTCACTAATTGTACAATTGTCAATAGTAACATCAAGTGTATAAATTCCATCTTGGGTAACGGTAATAGTCGGTGTAGTTTCTCCAGTACTCCATAAATATGTAGCAGAAGGAATATTTGCTGACCCAGTGATTTCCGGTACTATTGTAAAAGATTCTTCACCACACAATGCAATGACATCTCCTATATTGACATTAAAGACAACAATTTCTATAGAAATTTCATCAGTCGTAACACAGTTATTACCTGTTACTTCTGCGGTGTAAACCCCGTTTTCACTCACAGTGAGTGTTGCATTTGTTTCACCAACAAGTTCTACCGAATCTTTAAACCATTTGTATGAAACATTGTCAAGTTCACTAGGATTTGTTACGGTTGCATCAAGAACTAAAAAATTATTTTCGCAAACTAGTTGGTCCGGACCTAGTTCAAATTCTGGATTAGAAAAGAATTCAACTAGTTTTTCATCAGAAATTAGACAATCTGGTGACTGTGGAAATGTTAAATCAACTCTATACAATCCAGTTTCTGAAACATCTAATGTTGAATTTGTCTCTCCGGGAATTAATACATTGTCTTTAAACCATTGGTAATCACCGTTTGGATTGTTTCCAGCATCAAGTGTTATAACATCTCCTTCACAAACTGCTTCTGGATCCCCAAGTGTTATGTCATCTCCCAAATCTACATTTCCAATATTAAAACTCCCTGCATTCAAAAATACAGCAGAATCAAAACCACCGTCTCCTCTGTCTGCAATGACCATTTTTATGGTATAAATTTCATTAGGAACAATAGAAACCGTAGCTGTCGTTAATGTTGAGGTAAGGCCGTCAAATTGAATTTCATTAGTATTGTTTGCATCTTCATTGCTTACATAAAATTCAGGAAAGAAGTTGACTCCTGGGTTTTCAAAACCACACGTAAAATAGTCTGCATGAATAGATGCTGTTGTTACAGGCACATTGTTTGAACCCGTAACAGAAGCAATATTGGTGCCTCCAAATGGAGCACCCGAATCATTTGGTATACCTGGGCCGCTAACTAAAAAAGCGAATCCGTCTCTAAAGTCTTGAGTACATTCCCATTGGTCTTCATACTCTTCAGATGCAAAAATAAATTCAAATTCTACTTCAGAAAGGCTTGATGAGAATGTAAATTCAAAAACAGTTGCATTGAAAGTATCCTCGTTGTCACCATACTCATTATTCAAAATAGTGGTTAGATCAGAGTCTCCTAACCAACTAAATTGATCTCCATCTGAGGTTCCACCATTATCATTTGGGCCTTGTGCGCTTGTAGCGAATCCAGTAGACAATATGATACCTTCTTGAAAAGGAAATGAAGTATTGTTGTTCTTAAAATAACCCCAGCTTTTCTCCGCATTATTTGTCGCCCCGTTTGGATTGTCAAACAAATCTGTTAGTGTAATATCCACACAAGAGTTTCCGCTTACAAGAACCTCTGAAATAAGTTCCTCCGCAGTAAAAGCTGATTGAGGGTCTGCTGGGTCATTGACAATAATTGTTTGTGACCACATAACAGATGTACTCAAAAGCAACAGTATAAATGTTGAAAAAGATTTCATTTTACTTGAGTTATATTTTTAGTTTGCTTCTCTATTTATATAAATCCAATGAGAATACGTTTGCTCAAATACTGGGTCTGGTTGGCTCATTTTAAGAACCATGAAGTAAGTTCCAGTTGGAAGTTCTTCACCATCTGTAGTTTGTCCCTCCCATTGGTTTGTGTATCCTTGTCCAAACACATAAACTTCACGTCCAAGTCTGTTGAATATTTGAAGACTTTCAATTCCTGTTCTAGCATTTAAGAACGAAAGGTCAAGAGTATCATTGATACCATCACCGTTTGCTGAAATACCTTGCGAAATAACACAATTGGCGTTGTCTGAATATAAGTTTACATCTACTGATGTCATTCCCATACATCCATTATTGTCGACAACAACAGAATAGGTTTGTGTTCCCATAGTGTTTGCTGGCAAGCTTACTTCAATGGTGTTTGATGTTTCACCGTCAAGTAATACATCGTTTAAAAACCATTGGTATGTAACACCATCCACACTTGCAGTTGCTACTAATGTATTTACAAATTCTGGACAAGTTTCAAAATTATCTGTGTCTGAAACGAGCTCTCCATTAATTTCTATGAAAGCAGTAACTGGGTCTGAAATTACAACAACTACCTCATCTGTAACTGTACATCCATCATCAGTAGTTAGGGTTAAAGAATAAGTACCCGATGCATTAACGGTTAACATGTCTGATGTTTCACCAGGCAATATATTACCATTTAAAAACCATTGATAAGAAGCTCCTGCTGTATCTCCTATTATGTCAGGTATTATAGTATAGTCTTCTCCATCGCATACTGTAGTGTCTGGGCCTAAATCAACGTCTGGGGTAGGATTTACGATTACATTTACAGCTAGCATCAAAGTACTACAAGGAGGAACCGTAATTGTTACCGTATACGTTCCAGACATGGTTGGTGTAAATAATGCATCAGTCGAAACTATATTCCCAGCAGCGTCCATCCAAGAGTATGTTACTGTAGTAAGATCAATACCTGGATTAGTAGGTGTAGCATCAAGCGGTGTAAATGCATCCCCATCACAAAATTCTACTTGTGCTGGTAAACCAGTTGTGATTACAATGGCATCTGTTATATTCAACATAAAACTAACGGTACTGTAACAATTAGGTTGATTGATTTTCTCAACTCTAACAAAAATTGTTTCAGGATTTGTTGTGTTTACATAAGCAGCTGGCGTTGCAATGTCATTGTCTCCACTATCAGCATCTACTTGATTGTTATGGAATGTAATAACATGTAAAGCTGGATCTAAACCATCTAGTAATTCAGTAATTGTAGATGTTAAATCAAATGTTGCTTCTTCATTTCCTGTTTCATCGCATGCTTCAAGATCTGTTGGAGCTATAATTGCTGGTGGAGTACCATCGGTAAAAACAACAATATCGTCAACTGCAAGGTCATTTCCGCAGCCACCTGTAATATCATTTGTTATTACAATTTGTACTTGTGTATTTGTACCACTATCAAAAACTACCGAGAAATTTATCCATTCAGGGTCTGATTGATTAGGAACCTCTCCTGTATTTGCAGTAGCAATTACATTTCCTGCGGAATCTTCAACTTGATAAACTAATCTAGTTGGATCCCCACCAGCTGGACAAATGTTTGTATCGATGTCATAAACTGTTGACATCCAAAAAGCAAAAGCGTATTGAGTATTTGCAGCTACGGTAACATCACGACGATAAAGTTCAAACTCGCTAGGATCCTGAGAGGGGTTAAAGAAAATCATTTGACCATTTGTATCTCCAGGGGTGTGGTCTTCCATACCTACATGCCATCCAGTATTTAGGTTGTCAGAAATACTTGTTACGGTGTATTCATTTCCTTCAATTTGAACAGTACCATCATTAAAATCTAATTGGGTAAATGGATGCGTTTCAAATCCAGTTCCAGTACCAAAGTCTTCATACAATACATTTTCAGCACAATCAAAAATGCCACATCCTGCTTCTTTAGTTATTGTAACATCATCAGTAATTTCGTCAAAACCTCCGCCTGGCAACTCGACAACTAAGGCTGCTGTGTATGTAGTTGTTTCAGTAGGGCATACTTCAAAAATAGGATCATTACTTAATACAGTACCAGCAGCGTCTCTCCACTCAAATGTACTTGCGTTTGTAGGAGCACCACTAGGTACAAATCTCCAACTTTCATTTTGTGCTGACCATGGACCAACATTTCTGTCTTCCGGTACAGCAAATTGAGTAACATTGTTACCTTGAAGTCCAACCACAGCAAGACCATCATTCCATGCAGTACAGGTAGGTTTGTCTATTAGGTTAACATCAATAACATTAAGAGATTCATACAACAATATTTGTTGTGATGTGAAGAAAGTATCTTGGCAAGCAGTCCCAAAATGAGGTACTTCGTTGAAATTCAAAACAAAGATTCGATATGGAGCTGTTCCTGTGACAAAATAATTTATTCTATCAGGATCTGGATTAACTCCTGGATTTAAATCGTGAAATGCTCCAAAAATTGTGTTTAAAGGAAATTCATTATCGTTCATTGGAATCATGTCTGTTGGATCCATGTTCCATCCATTATTTTGACCTGCAAGAGCTGTGTTAAATGATATTTGTCCATTGGCTCCCACTACGATATCTGTATATGCATTTCCGTAGTAATTGAATTCAAAATCAATAGCTATTACGTTAGACCATCTATCGTCAATTGTAATATTTGTAGGTGCTCCACCATCAATAGGCGGTAAATCACAAATAGGACCTTGAATAGCATAACTTGTAGTATCTAAGAAAGGAGTTGTTAAGAAAGTTCCGTTTAAATCTATACAGGTTGTATCACAATCAAGAAAGGCATCATCACCTGCGCTCAAAATATCACAACTTCCACTAGAAACGCAATTAATAATTCCACTATCAATAACACAGTCAGTTGCACCACCATCTATCGTAATAATTGGAGTTACTCCTGGAGCATAGGTTCCAAAAGTAAACATACCTGGTGCAGTTGCCGTTTGTGCTGGGCTTCCTTGGTCATCGGTAATTGTTAATGTTGACGCACCTCCTAAATCTGTAATATCAACTAAGACTGAAAATTCTTCACCAACTTCACACATTCCATCTTGAGTAAAGGTTGCAGTTGGAGGAACACATTCGCAATCAATAGGTCCACTTGGAACAATACAGTCTGGTACACCACCATCAACAATAATATTTACAATAGTATTAGGGTCATAGGGGCCAAATGTAAAAGTTCCAGGTGCCGTTGCTGTTTGATTTGGACTTCCTGCGGTATCAAAAATAGTTAAACTAGCTGCTCCACCTAAATCTGTTATAACAACGTCAATATTCCATATTTGTCCTGGGAAACACATATCGTTAGACACAAAATCTACGGTTGGGGGAACACAGTCACATGCAATAGGTCCACTTGGAACGATACAATCGGTCACTCCACCATCTACAATAATATTTACAACAGTTCCTGGTGCATAAGGTCCAAAAGTGAATGTTCCAGGTGCCATCGCCGTTTGGTTAGGGCTTCCGTTTGTGTCAAAAATAGTTAAACTCGACGCACCACCTAAGTCGGTAATTACTACATCAATATTCCACATTTGCCCTGGGAAACACATATCGTTAGACACAAAATCCACGGTTGGCGGTACACATTCACATGCGATTGGGTCACTTATTATCAAACAATTTGCATCACCATTGTCAACTGTAAAGATTACATCCATATTAGGGTCGTAAGGGCCAAAAGTTGTCGTGCCTATAGCAGTAACGACAACAGGAGCAGAACCTTGGTTGTCTGTAATGGTCATCGTGCCTGTACTTCCTAGGTCAGTTACATTTACGTCAATTTCAAAATCTTGACCTGTAAAACACATGTTGTTACTTACAAAATCAATTGTAGGAGGATTACATGTTTGACAAAATACATCCCAATCCCATTCAGTCTGTGATCCACTTTGACAGCTCACTGATACATCAGAATCAATCATTAAGGTAATTGTATCACCTGAAGATTGAAAGGTAAGTCCTGCAAGTTGTCCTCCAGCACCATAAGGTGCGCCTGCATTTAAATTTGTTACGCCATCGCTATCAAGAACAATGACTTCATCAAAACTGACCTCAGTTGTACCTGCATTAAAGGTTAAAACTAGAGGAAATCCAGTGTCACTAGAATATTCGAATGCTGTTGTGTCAAAATTGCCATAACAATACGTGTCATTTATAGGGCCATCTGCACAGACTACAGTCGTTTGTGCATAACTAAAACCAACAAAGAAAAAAGCTAAAACAAAAAGCAATTGAGAACGCTTTATTTTAGCAAGAGAATTTATATTGTTAGAATTTTCGGAAGGTAATTGTAGCTTCATCAAGAATCTTTTTGGAGTTATTTTTCGGCTAAATTTAGTTAAAATATGTTAATGAAAATTGGATCCTTTGACTTTTAGATGAAGTGCATAAATTTACGACGAAACGCATATCTACCATACTAATCATGTATGGTAAAAACACCATAAATGGGGAAGTGATCGCTTGTTCCCCCTAAATACCTAGGCCCCACGTATGTACGAAAAGGATGACCCTTATATACCCCTTCTAATACCCTTACGTCATTAATATTGAATATTTTAGCGGACTCAAATCTAAAGTTATTTCCATAGCTTTGAAGGAAATTTTGACATAATTATTTGATCAAAAAGCTTCCATTTTCCTTGGAAAATAAGACTGCCATCTTCTTTTGTTAATAACAACTCCATAGGGTTGTACACATTTAAACCACTTATGGTTTTGATACTCTCGCTTTTAGGGTCGTCTTTGAAATCCCCAAGAACAATAATTTTAGCGTTTGAATTTGTATTTCTAATTGCAGTAATGATTTCAACGTTTTTTGATGCGGCAATCAATCTGCTATATTCAGTAAGTTTTTCACCTGCTCTTCTGGAAGGCCAGTGATTTACCAGAATATCAACAATTTCTCCCTCAAGCCTTCCTTTAACGTGAAGCACATCACGGGTATAATCCTGCGTACCGTCCTCTTTTTTAAGATATACCTCGTGAGTTCTCGTTTCAAAAATCTCAAAACAATCTGCATTATATAAAAGTGCCGTATCTATGCCTCGCTCGTCACGTGAATCAACATGTGCAAACTTATAATTGGTGTTTTTTAAATATTCAGAATCTATGAGTTGTTGAAGCACGAAGGCGTTTTCAATTTCGGCAACTCCTAGGAGGGAAGGAGGTTTTTGTGTGTCTTCAAACCCTATTTGGTTTATAATATGCCCGAGGTTGCGCACCTTCTTCTCAAACCGCGCTTGGTTCCATCGACGGTGAGATTCTGAAATCGACGGTGAGATTCTGAAGTAAAATCGTCATCATACGTATAGGGGTCATCAACTGTGTCAAATAGATTTTAAGGTTGTAAAAACCAATGTTATGTTTGATGATGTTCGCTTCGGAAATTTTAGACATTTGAAAAATAATTTAGATAAAAAACCAAGATACTAAAATTGCATAAGTACTAAATTATGTAGGAAAAAACAGCTCAATTTTTAATGTAACATATTTCCGAAGAACCCATAAAAAAGACCGCCTTGTAGAAAAGCGGTCTTTAGTATTTGTAAAAATCGTTTTTTTAATTACAATCTAAATCATCCAATGCTGCTTGAAATTGAGTAGATTGAGCACCCGTACAACCATTGTTTAAGAATGACTGTAATGACGCTCTGTAAGCAAGGCAATTAGCATTTGAGTCGTCTTCAATAAAAGCAGTTAATTTTGTTGAAATATCTTGACTAGCTGCAACACAGTCAAAACCTGCGTCGTCGTCACCACCACATGATGTTAATACCACTCCAAATACTGCTAAACTTAAAATAAATTTTTTCATTGTTTTTGTTTTTATGAAATGCTAAAATATACTTATTTACTTATTGAACAAAATTTATAGTTTTTTTAACATTTTAAATTTTCTGCAATTTAATTTACTGGTTTGGAGTCTGATTAGTGAATAGAAATTTATGAAAAACTTGAGATAGTCATTTGTAGCTCTTTACTACCTTTACAAGATGTACTTTATTACTATATGTTAATAAGAAACCAGCCAACAAGGCTATATATATGATTGAAGAAAAAAATATAGATTACGAGAGGACAATTTTAATAGGGTTGATTACCCAACAACAAGATGAGGAAAAGTCCAAAGAATATTTGGACGAGCTGGAGTTTTTGGCATATACCGCCGGTGGTGAAGTGTACAAACGCTTTATCCAAAAAATGGAAAAACCAAATCCCAAAACATTTATAGGTACAGGTAAATTAGAAGAAGTCTTGACCTATGTACAACAACACGATATTGGTACAGCCATCTTTGATGACGAATTATCCCCTGCGCAACAAAAGAACATAGAAAAAATTCTTGATATCAAAATTATTGACCGTACTCACCTCATCCTCGATATTTTTGCCCAACGCGCCCAGACAAGTTACGCCCGCACACAAGTTGAGCTAGCGCAATATCAATACTTACTCCCAAGATTAACTGGAATGTGGACTCACTTAGAGCGTCAACGAGGGGGCATTGGAATGCGCGGACCGGGTGAAACCGAAATTGAAACCGATAGGCGTATTGTAAGAGATCGTATTTCTTTGCTTAAAAAGAAAATTGAAAAAATTGATAAGCAAATGGAAGTACAACGTGGCAATCGGGGTGCCTTGGTAAGAGTTGCGCTCGTGGGATATACCAACGTAGGGAAGTCAACCCTGATGAACGCCATTAGTAAAAGTGAGGTGTTTGCCGAAAACAAACTTTTCGCAACACTTGACACAACAGTGCGTAAAGTAGTGATTGGCAATATGCCGTTTTTGCTCAGTGATACGGTGGGATTTATACGAAAACTCCCCACACAATTAGTGGAATCATTTAAAAGTACGCTTGATGAGGTTCGGGAAGCAGATTTGCTGTTGCACGTTGTGGATATTTCGCATGAAACATTTGAAGATCACATCGCTTCGGTGAATAAAATTCTTGACGAAATTGACAGCGCTGACAAACCCACGATTATGGTGTTCAATAAAATTGATGCTTATGAAAATGAAACGATTGACGATGACGATTTGGTCACAGAGAAAACAAAGGTACACTACACTATTGAAGAATGGGAAAATACTTGGATGAATAAAATGGATGGTGATGTTATATTCATTTCAGCATTAGAAAAAGAAAATTTTGAGGCTTTTAGAAAACTGGTATATGATAAGGTTAGAGATATTCATGTCACTAGATTTCCGTATAACAACTTTTTATATCCAGAAGAGTTTGTAGAATAGTAAATGTATTTTAATGTATAGAAAAAGCCTCGATAGTATATACTATCGAGGCTTTTTTTTTAGGTTTATTTAAACTTTCTCTTCAGAAATTTTAGACAACCAATTATTTAGTGCTACTAAAATCCGTAAGTCAAACCAATAGCAAGCGCTTCTCTAATTTGAAATCCCTGTACAGCGTTGTCATCGTAGATAGCTTGAAACGTAGTGTTTGCAGTAATCCATTTGTTTACCGTCATTACTAGATTCATTGTATAATCGATGTCCACATTTTGTGGGTCTTCAAGGTAATTGCTATAAAGGTTCAATACGTTTTCCATTGAAACATTTTCAAGAAGGGTAAATTTGCCATAAGCGCCTATAGAAGCACCAAATTCAAAACGAGTTGACTCATTTGCATCTACACCAAAGTAAGGCTCATATGCTGCAAGTGCAACGGCATCATTAGCATCAACTTCTGTAAATTGACTATCCACAACGATTAAACGAGCAGTAGCAGGTGCAATATTTACTTTTAGGTTATCGCTATCTTTCCACAACATGCCAGGACCTGCTTGAAAGTATCCAGGAGATAAAAATTTAGTTGTTTCTGTTCTTGTTTCATTTCCATCGGCATCTTCGCCAAAAACATATCCGCTTGCAATCTGTGATCTAAAGTTAAAGAAAAATGAATAGTACCATTTACTTGTGTCGCTTAATTGCTTCCCAACAATAGAGTTGAATTCTAAACGGTCATTTGTTTTCTTTGAAAACTCTTGATTTCTTTGATTTGTAATTCCATAATCAACCATTAAACGGTTATCCCAAGCCACACGTCCCTTTTTATAGTTTGCGTCGTACGAACCGGTAAGGTTTACTGAGTAATTTGTTGTTCCACCACCTTGCCACTCAGCGTTGAATGCTGACTGACTAAAAAGAAGGGACACATTTCCAGCTTTTGACCATCCTTCTTTAGGAGCCTCTTCTTCATCTTGTGCAAAACCAAAGTACGGTACTGCTGCGATTGCAAGGCTAAGTAAAATTTTTTTCATTTTTATTTTTTAAAAGTTTTTGCAAATGTAAAAGAACTTTAGCAATTAAATAAAAAAGGATTATTTGAAACGGGTGCTTTCGTTGAAAGTGAAGAAAATTTAGGCTAATTACTTGCGTTTAAAAAGAGGCACCGAAGAACAAGCTTCCCCAAACATAATACTCTTTGCAACAGGTTGCAGTTTTTGAATCAACATAGTATAGGCAGAGGGTGGAATAGGTTTGTTTGAACACCCTTTTATGATAACAGGAATATCTTTAAAAGGATATATATCTAATTCTGAAATTACTCTTGTAAATAAAACAGTTTCTAAAGTTTGTAAATCACCAGTAATAATTTCATTCGCAAAAGGAGCTAAATGCGAAGCAATTAACATAAATGCCCAAGACGGAATGATGGCATCTGTACTACAATGCAAAGCTACGTAAGAGTTGTCATATTGCGACCAATCGTGATTGGACGCTGAAGCTCTAAAATCATGTTCTTTTAATATAATACCTTCTAATAGCCATTCTGAAATATCAAAATACACACGCTTACCTTTAGGATAATAATCTTCCAAGTCTAAGGTGACAAGTTTGCTTTGTGCAACTCTATTTATAATTTCGTTTTCCAAATTTTACTTTTTATATCTTTCTTTTATAGCATCCCTAACTCCAACTTAGCTTCGTCGCTCATTAAATCTTGTGTCCAAGGTGGATCGAATGTGATTTCAACTTCGGCATCATTGACCATTTTTAATGATTTAACTTTTTCCTCTACTTCCAACGGAAGTGTTTCTGCAACTGGGCAATTGGGTGTGGTTAATGTCATTAATATTTTTACGTCGTTATCTTCATTGACAAAAACATCATAGATAAGCCCCAATTCATATATATCTACTGGAATTTCTGGGTCAAAAATAGTCTTTAAAACTTTCACTACTTTTTCTCCCAATTCAGCTGTATCTCTTTCTTTTGTTTCCATATTCGTTACCCTCAAAAGGGTGTGTTTTATTATAAAGTAATTTTGTAGTCACATTTCCGAAGAAATTATTTTAGATCACAAACAACTAACTATTTATCTGCGCTTGATAGCCAAGCGCGTATAATTTTAATTTTTTAATCATGGATACAAGTCCGTTGGCTCGAGTGGGAGAGAGGTGTTCTTTTAATCCAATCTCATCAATAAAATCCATATTTGCGCTCAATATATCTTCTGGAGCTTGGTTATTAAAAACCCGGATCAAAATCGCAATAATTCCTTTAGTAATGATGGCGTCACTATCGGCTGTGAATTTTACTTTACCACCTTCGAGTCCTGCATCCAGCCATACTTTTGACTGACAGCCTTTGATTATTTTATCTTCGGTTTTTTTTGATTCATCAATGAGCGGTAATGATTTTCCAAGGTCAATCATATATTCATAACGCTGCATCCAATCGTCAAACATGGAAAACTCATCAATCAATTCTTCTTGTATTTCTTCAATCGTCATGTATTTCTTTTTTCAACTATCCGTTTCGCTTTGCCTTAAGTAGTGCGCTACGGTCTGTTTTTGAATATAATGTTAATATTCCGTCTTCTATATTAAAAGAACCTGTTTCTTTTAAGGCTTTCATAAATGCTCTTTCGACAACCATAACTGGTTCATCACAGTACATCTCTGTAGCCATAAGTTGTCCAACGCTAATAGCAAGAACATCGATGCTATAATTTCCTGAAAATTCATTGCATCCACTGTTTCCGGTAACCATTTTATCAAGGGCTGTAAATGCCAATGACATATCTTTATTTTCTAAAGGAGTGCCGGTAATTTGTGTTACCGTATAATTGCCAGTCAATCTTACGGTTCCTGCGGTTTCAATAACTTTTTTAGTTTCATTGCATCCGGTCATAAGTACTGCGGAAATAAGTGCTGTTACTAAAAGTATTTTTTTCATAATAGTGTTTGTTAATTCTGTTTAAAAATCTCCAGTTTGCTTTTACAAAGAGGTCAATAAAATTACGGTTAAAAAGGTATAATTGTGTTAAAATTTCCTTAGAAAACTATTGCAACATCATTTTTGCACGTTCAACGGCGCTTACTAATTTGTCAACTTCTTCCTTAGTATTGTAAAACGCAAACGATGCTCTCACCGTACCTGGAATTTTGAAAAAATCCATAATGGGCTGTGCACAATGGTGTCCCGTTCTTACTGCTATACCTAATTTGTCAACAATAGTACCAATATCGTACGGATGAATTCCCTCGATGTTAAATGAAATTACCGACGTCTTTTCAGAACCAGTTCCATAAATTTTCAGTCCTTCAATTGCTAATAATTTTTGTGTCGCGTATTCTAAAAGATGCGCTTCATGTTTTTCTATGGAATCAAATCCAATTTTGTTTAGATAGTCGATGGCCGCTCCAAAAGCAATTCCACCACAAATATTAGGGGTTCCCGCCTCGAATTTGTGGGGCAAGCCTGCGTAGGTAGTTTTTTCAAAAGAGACTTGGTCAATCATCTCCCCACCACCTTGATACGGAGGTAGTTTTTCTAACCACTTCTCTTTTCCGTAGAGCATTCCAACCCCAGTTGGCCCGCACATTTTGTGGGCTGAAGTGACGTAAAAATCGCAATCAAGCTCGGTGAGGTTTGGTTTAACATGAGAACATGATTGTGCTCCATCAATCAAAACAGCCGCATCATATTTATGTGCTTGATCAATTATATATTTAATAGGATTGATAATCCCAAGTGCATTTGAAATATGATTTACAAAAACAAGTTTTGTTTTTTCTGAAAGCAAATTGTCATAAACATCCATTTTCAAAACACCGTTTTCATCTATTGGGATAACTATTAAAATAGCACCCGTACGTTCGCAAAGCATTTGCCAAGGCACAATATTACTGTGGTGCTCTAGTGCCGAAACGATAATCTCATCGCCCTTTTCAAGCAACGATGAAAATCCGTTAGCCACTAAATTGATACCATGCGTTGTCCCCGAAGTCATTATCACTTCATGAGATTTATCAATACCGAAATGCTCTTGAATTTTTTTCCTCGCCGCCTCATAAGCATCTGTTGCTTCTTGAGAAAGTGTATGCACACCACGGTGTATGTTAGCATTATAATTAGAATAATAATCTACAATAACATCTATAACGTATTGCGGTTTTTGAGATGTGGCCGCATTGTCAAGATAGACCAAAGGATAACCATTGACCTCTCTTGATAGGATGGGGAATTGTTTTCTTATCTCGTTTACGTCAAACATAGTGTATTCCTAATTTTAATCTTTGATACTTTGAACATGAAAAAAAAGCCTTTCGGTTACTACAGAAAGGCTTTTTTAAGATTTTAAGTGTTAGACTTGAAATCCTAAGCTTACCCCTATTTTTTTGGCGATGAGTTTATTTATTCTTGTTTTTAATTCTGGGATTTTCACAGTTTCTAGCACTGTGTTTGCAAAGGCGTACATAAGCAAAGCTCTTGCTTCTTTTTTGGCAATTCCGCGAGAGCGCAAGTAGAATAATGCATCTTCATCCAATTGCCCAATGGTACAACCATGCGAACAGCGAACATCATCAGCAAAGATTTCTAATTGTGGTTTTGCATTGATTGTGGCTTTGTCGCTAATCAATATGTTGTTGTTCTGCTGAAATGCATCCAATTTTTGAGCATCTTTTTCAACATATACTTTTCCGTTAAAAACTCCTGTCGAACTTTCGTCGAAAATACCTTTGTAGTCTTGGTGGCTCTCACAGTTTTCAGCAATATGATGTACTAAAGTATTGTGGTCCACATGTTGCTTTCCTTCAATAATAGTTACACCATTTAGAATTGAATCACATCCTTCTCCCAATTGTCTAAAATTAAGATTGTTTCTTGTGAGCTTTCCTCCAAAAGAAAACGTGTGCACGCTACAAATACTATCACGCTCTTGAGAGACATACGTACTGTCAATCAATGATGCATTTTCTTTGTCGTTCTGTATTTTATAGTAATCTATATTAGCTCTTTTTTCAGCAAAAATTTCAGTAACACTATTGGTAAGTACTGCATTGTCACTCAAACTTTGATGACGTTCTATAATTTGAACATGTGCATTTTCCTCTACAACAATCAAATTACGTGGTTGTAATAAAGTCGCCGCTTCATTTCCTGTTGCGAAATTGATAATCTCAATAGGTTTTTGTGCTTCTTTATGTTTTGGGATTCTAATGTATGCTCCTTCTTTAGTGAATGCAGTATTCAATGAAGTCAAGCTCTCTTTTGTAGCTACTTTATTAAAATACGCCTCAATCATCGGTTTGTATTTTGCTTTGTTCAAAGCAGACGACATTAAACAAACATCAATAGTATCGTGCGTAGTTTCTGAAAGAAATGAACTATAAACGCCATCTATAAAAACAAGTTTGTATGTGTCAATTTCATGTAAAAAATACTTTTTCACATCCTTGAGTTCGATAGCATTTTCTCCATCAGGGAAAACATTATAATCTACTTTTAGTAAAGCGTTAAGCGATGTATATTTCCATGCCTCATCTTTTTTGCTTGGGAAACCTTGGGTTTCAAAGCTCTTCATCGCAGCAGATCTTAAATCGTGCAACGGTGAGTCTGCTTCCAAATGATCTTCGAAAGCAATGTATGAGGATTGTAATTTTTCTTTTAAGCTCATGTGTCAATTTATGAGTTTTAAGTTATGAAGTAATTAAAGGCGAAAATTTATTCGCTTTTAGGGTCTCAAAAAACTTAAAACTTATTTTACTAATTCTTCTTTAATCCAGTCGTATCCTTTTTCTTCTAACTCATACGCTAGTTCTTTTGTGCCAGATTTTACGATTTTTCCATCCATTAAAACGTGAACAAAATCTGGGACAATATGGTCGAGCAAACGCTGGTAATGCGTAATAACTATAACAGCATTGTCTTTGTTCTTCAATTTGTTTACACCATTGGCAACAACCTTTAATGCGTCAATGTCTAATCCAGAATCTGTTTCGTCAAGGATGGCGAGTTTAGGTTCTAGCATCGCCATTTGAAATATTTCGTTACGTTTTTTCTCACCTCCCGAAAAACCTTCGTTCAAGGAACGGGATAAAAATTTACGATCAATTTCTAATAAATCTGCTTTCTCACGAATCATCTTCAACATTTCACTCGCAGGCATATCTTTCAAACCTTTTGCTTTTCGGTTTTCGTTGATTGCTGTTTTAATGAAATTTGTTACTGAAACCCCTGGGATTTCAATGGGGTATTGAAATGAAAGAAAAATACCTTTATGGGCTCTCTCCTCTGGGTCAAGCTCAGTAATATCTTCATTGTTAAGGGTAATTTCGCCTTGCGTTAATTCAAACTCTTCTTTACCGGCAATAATAGACGCTAGTGTGCTTTTTCCAGAACCATTTGGTCCCATAATAGCATGTACTTCTCCTGCATTAACTTGAAGTGAAATACCTCTTAAAATATCTTTTTCCTCTACACGTGCGTGTACATTTTTTATCTGTAACATATTATTTTGTCTGCTTTGCTTTCGCTTTTTTGTCTTCTATTTTTACATCTGCCTTCGCTGGGGTTTTACTCACTTGTACGATATCTATAATCGTTAAAATTTCATCCCAACCTTCTGTTCCTTCTGGTTTGTTTGCCAGTGTTCCAGTAACTACAACTGGTACCATATCATAATCATCTTTTTTTACGGGAGCGACTTTATCTGCTAACTCGTGCATTTTTTCATCGATTGCCACGCCATAAATAAAATCTTTACCTTTTAAAACCGCTGCATCTGCAGTATAAATAAACTCTCCTTTATAAACAGCAAGGTTTGAATTTGCAGTTGTTACTAGGTCTTCATTAACTTTGGTTTCGTTGTTTTTACATGATGCAATCGTTAATACAGCAATTGCAATGAATACTAACTTTTTCATTTTTAAAAATAATGTTTAGGTTGTTTATTTATTGATTATCCAACGGAGCCTTCTAGGCTTATTTCTAACAATTTTTGAGCCTCTACAGCAAATTCCATCGGGAGTTTATTTAAAACCTCTTTGCTGAAACCATTTACAATTAACGCAATTGCTTTTTCGGTGTCAATTCCTCTTTGGTTACAGTAGAAAATTTGGTCTTCACCAATTTTACTTGTAGTTGCTTCATGCTCAACTTGAGCAGTTTTGTTTTTTGCTTCTATGTACGGAAATGTGTGCGCACCACAAGCATTGCCCATTAGTAGAGAATCACATTGTGAAAAATTACGCGCATTATCTGCAGTTGAATTAATTTTCACCAAACCACGATAACTGTTTTGAGATTGTCCTGCTGAAATTCCCTTTGAAATAATAGTGCTCTTGGTGTTTTTCCCAATATGAACCATTTTTGTCCCTGTATCTGCTTGCTGAAAGTTATTCGTTACAGCGATAGAATAAAATTCGCCTACACTGTTGTCTCCTTTCAAAATACAGCTTGGATATTTCCATGTAACGGCGCTTCCAGTTTCAACTTGCGTCCAAGAAATTTTTGCGTTTTTCTCGCAAATTCCTCTTTTGGTCACAAAATTATAAACGCCACCTTTACCTTCTTTGTTTCCTGGATACCAGTTTTGAACTGTAGAGTATTTTATTTCGGCATCGTCTAAGGCAATTAATTCAACCACAGCTGCGTGTAATTGGTTTTCATCGCGGCTTGGTGCCGTACATCCTTCAAGATAACTTACATAACTTCCTTCATCTGCAATGACGAGTGTTCTTTCAAACTGTCCCGTTCCCGCTTGATTGATTCTAAAATACGTTGAAAGTTCCATTGGGCAACGAACGCCTTTAGGAATATAACAAAAAGACCCATCACTAAAAACCGCACTGTTTAATGCCGCGTAAAAATTATCTCTTTGTGGAACAACGGTACCTAAATATTTTTTAACAAGTTCAGGATGCTCTTTTATGGCTTCAGAAATACTCATAAAAATAATCCCTTTTTCGGCCAAAGTCTTTTTAAATGTAGTTGCAACCGAAACAGAATCAACAACAATATCCATTGCTACGTTGTTCATTTTTTTCTGTTCATCTACTGAAATTCCTAGCTTTTTATACATCGCTAGCAATTCAGGATCTACATCGTCCAAAGTTTTGTTGGGATCCATTTTTGTTGGGGCAGAATAATATGCAATTGCTTGAAAATCTGGTTTTGCATAATTTACATTTGCCCAATCTGGTTCTTCCATTGATTGCCAATGACGAAAGGCTTCCAATCTCCAATCTGTCATCCATTGTGGCTCTTCTTTTTTTGCTGAGATAGCGCGCACAATATCCTCATTCAATCCAATAGGGAATGTTTCAGATTTAATATCTGTATAAAATCCGTACTCGTATTCTTTCGTTTCGAGCTCTTTCTTTAAATCATCTTCAGTATACTTACTCATAGCTTTTTTTCAGGCATTATTAAAGTGAAAAACTTTCACCGCAACCGCATGTGCGATTTGCATTTGGATTATTAAAAACAAATCCTTTTCCGTTAAGACCACCACTAAATTCTAGTGTTGTTCCTACGAGATATAAAAAACTCTTTTTGTCAACGGCAATTTTCACTTCGTTTTCTTCAAAAATTTTATCGTTTTCTCCCACAGTTCCATCAAAATTTAGCTCGTAAGATAATCCAGAACACCCTCCGCTTTTTACGCCTACGCGTACGTAGTCTTTGGCAATGCTGAAACCATCTTCGGCCATCAGTTGCGCAATCTTTGTTTTTGCAGTATCGCTTACTTTAATCATATATTTAGATTTATTCTAAATTAGATGGCAAAGATACGTTAAAAACGGCATTTTTTCAATAAGATGGGATAATTTAAAAAGATAGGTTAATAGGCTTTAATTATAGACATTATAGCACATTTCCGAAGTAAAAAATGAAAAAAAAAATTGAATCAACGACGTTGGTTAATTTGGTCTTTGATAGTCGGGATTGTTTGCCAAAGACGGATCGGATAAGCTCAATAGAAAGGCTTTCAAATCTGCTTTATCCTCCTCGGTCAATTGAACACCACCTTGTGCCACTGTTTTCATAAGTGGGTCAATGGTTTCAGAAAAAACTAGTCCTTCACTGTAGTGGTTGATAACTTCATCTAAAGTTTCAAAACGCCCGTCGTGCATGTAAGGGGCGGTATAAGCAAGATTGCGTAAAGACGGTGATTTGAACCATCCAAATTGCGCGGGATCTCCTGTGACTAAGCCAAGACCTCGATCATTAAATACTTCGTCAAGACCGTTGTTATGAAAATCGTTGTCTGTCCACGTAGGGTTACTATCACTACCGTGGCAATGAAAGCAGTCTCCTCTGTTCTCATCTAAAAAAACTGCAAGTCCATTTGCTTCGGCTTCTGTTAATGTAGCTTCGCCTCTTAAATGTTTATCAAATTTTGAATTACCGGAAACAATGGTTCTTAAAAACTGTGCAATTGCTTTGGTTACAAGCTCTTTTGAAATGTTAGATGTCCCAAATGCTTGCTCAAAAAGCAAAGGATAATCAGATTGAGCTTGTAATGTAGCTACAGCATTAGGCCACGTATTATGCATTTCAATCTCGTTGATGACAGGTTCGAGTATTTGTTCTTCTAATGAAGAAGCACTTCCATCCCAATTAAATTTTTTGTTTGTATTGTAAGCAAGATTAACAAGCGGCATTGAATTTCTAAATCCTGCAATACCATCAATCCCTACGCTAAATTGTCTCTGGTCTGAAAATCCTTGATTTGGCGCGTGACAACCTGCACATGCTAGCGTATTGTCTGCTGAGAGTTTTCTGTCGTAAAATAGTTTGCGCCCTAAAGAAACTCCTTCTACAGTTTGCGGATTATCCGCAGGAAAAATGGGGCTTGTTAAAAGCTGTTCAAAAATTGCTGGACCTTGAAAAGCAAGTGGGGTAGGGATGTATCCTTCTTGTTCGTCATCTTCATTGCAGGATACAAACGTGATTGTAATTAAAACAAGAAGAATTCCCTTTTTAAACATAGTTATTCTATTGTAAAAACAGTTTGACCATTTGTTTCCATATCCAGTTGTGCTTGATAATTACCCATTAACATGCCATCGCGCTCATTCAAGTTCCATGGTTTGAACCATTCGGCGATATTCATTTTGATATCGACTGTGTCATTATCATTCGATATCACAATATTATTTGCAGAAAAAGGAATAGAAGTATCTTCTCTTGTTACATTTGGTGTCATAGCATCTTGTGCCGCACTAATTGTATGATACGCATATCCAGTAGTGACTCCTATGTCATTGATGTATTGTCCTTCCAGCTGCATGTAGTGATATCCTCCACCCATTGGCTCAGGAACATTCCAAGACGCGGCATTCAAATCATTATAAGCATTTGTAGTGTTTTTTTCCTCAGTAAAACCAAATCTTGCAGATACTGTATAAGTTCCAGCAGGTAAAGATATGTTCTCAATACTAGCTCCCATTCCTGCACCGACATCCACAAAATTATATTCATCTACGATTGTCGAAACTCCATCTGCATTCGTAAACGTAATATCAGTAATTAAATAGCGCATCCTTGAAAAACTAATCATTTCGCCATGCTCAACAGTATAGTCTAGAGAATTAAAGTCAGCACTTGTAACTTCTGTACCGTCAAAGTTTTGACTAAAGTTAATGTCAATTGCTACGTTTGGTGTCACTGTTTCGTTATCATCGTCCTTATCACACGCCATCAGAGCAACGGCTGCGAATAGCGTTATTGCAATTTTTTTCATAATATTTTTTAAATTTAAGTGGGGATTATTTAATCTTAATGATTAACGCATCTTTTATTCCTTTATTTTCTGAAATATCAGCGTCATTACTTTCTGTGTTTCCAACGAAAATAATTTCGTTGTTTTGGGTTTGAATAGCACCTTCTGCAAAATCTAGACTTGTGCCACCTATTGTTTTCTGAAATTGAATAGCTCCACTTTCATCGATAACAAAAACCCAAGCATCATTTTGACCCGCTCCACCCGTAACATCACCGCTAGAACTTCTTGTATTGCCAGAAATAATATAAGTACCATTCTGTCCTTTGGTAACTGATCTAGCAGAATCAAACTCAGGTCCTCCGTAGGTTTTTTGCCAAATAATATTTCCGTTATCATCAAATTTGATAACCCAAGCATCTGCATTACCTTTAGGATTTGTAACATCAAAATCAGAACTTCTAGTGTCTCCAACCATCATATAATTTCCATCGGTGGTCATAGTCAAGGCATATCCATTATCTATTTCACTTCCGCCAAATGATTTCGCCCATACGATATCACCTGTTGGTGTTAAGCGTACTGCCCAAAAATCGTAAGAACCTTTTCCGTCAGTAATGTCAAAATCATTACTTTCTGATGAGCCTACCATTAAAATCCCGCCATCGGCAGTTTCTAATGCATCATAGCTACGGTCATTGTTTGATCCTCCAAAATATCTTCTCCACAAAGTGGTGCCAGTATTATCTAACAAAATACCCCAAAACTCACCAACTCCGTGCAAGGCTCCTCTATTGCTGCCATTTCCGTCATTACCTTGTTGATTGCTCGCTGTTACGTCTAGAAAGCCCGTTACAAAATAGTTTCCAGTTGAGGTCTCTATAATTTTAAAAGCTTGATCACTCCCTGGAAATCCAAAACTTTTTTGCCATTGCAAATCGCCTAAACTGTTTAATTTGACTATCCAATAGTCATGAAACCCTTGATTTTGAGTTACATCGCCATCATTGCTACGCGTGTAACCACTAACGATATATCCTCCGTCGCTAGTTTTGGATATTGCCGTCGCTGTATCATCTGCGGATCCACCATAGATTTTTGTATAGTCTATGGTTCCATCTGCGTTTAATTTCAGCAGCCAATAATCTCTATCGGTTGTTGTTTTTCCAGTAACATCTCCATCGTTGCTTTCTGTATTCCCTATTATCATATAGCCTCCGTCAGAGGTTGAAAGTAAATCAACTGCGGTGTCAATGCCAGACCCACCATAGGTTTTAATGTATTCTACCTCACCTAAAAAAGAACTTGGTTCGGGTTCAGGATTCATAGGTTCACTCTCATCATTTTTTTCACAGCTTATAAAAACTGTTAAGCCGATGAGTGCAAGAATTCTTAAGTATGTGGGGATGTTCAAAATATTTAATTTTTATTTTACGATAAGTCGTTTTGTAGTGTTACCGTTGATTTTTACAAGATACATTCCTGCATTTAATGAAGTAACATCAATTGATTTGTTACTAGTTTCAGTAAAAGATTCCATAACTACTTGTTGACCAAGAATGTTAAAAATCTCAATTGATGTAATTGGATTTGCAGAAGATTTAATGGAGAAAGTACCTGTCGCAGGATTGGGAGATAATGTAAAATCATTAGTAGTTACCTCATTAGTTCCTAGAAGCGGGTCTTTTACGATAAGAAGACCTCTATTGATGTCGCTAATTACAATATTGCCGCTAGCAAAATAAGGATATACGCTCCAAGCTCCTTCAAATTCGGCGCTATTAGATTCTGGATAAGAATCGAAAGATGCAATTTCTTCGATATTACCATTAGCAATATCAGAAATATCTATTACTCTTAAACCTGCAGTGTAATTGGCCATGTAATATTTATCACCTAAAACATAACCGTTATGGTCGATTGCATTGGTTGGTCCTTCATACTCAAAATCTAATTGAGGATTGTCTAAATCTTCAAAATCAAAAATAATTGTTCTTGTAGGGAAGCCATTAAATTGTTCATCCAACTCATCTCCTAAAATAAAATAACGCTGGTCTTCAGTAAACCAACCTTGGTGTGTGTAACCTAAGTTTGGATAATCTATCGTTTCAATCTGAACAGGGGTATTTTTATTTGTTACGTCTAGTATTACAATTTCATCTGCATTGCTACTTATTAAAATTTCTCTTCCTGTATAATCTGTGTCAGGACCATTATATGTAACTACTTGTGCATCGTGGCTATAACCATCACCTGCGTATCCTCCTGCAGCAACCGGATTTTGTGGGTCTTGGATGTTGATAAAATGAGGTCCACCATTATTAAAAGTACTTGTGCCTACTGCGTAAGCAAAACCAGTGTCTTCATTGATAATAATATTGTGACAGTTACCAAATCCACCATAAAATGCATCAGTATCAAAAGATTCTGGCGGATTAGATACATTTCTTAGTCTTCTTAAATCAAATACTTGCATTCCATGACCGCTTGCTTCACTTACAATGAATGCGTGATCTTGATAAACTTTAATGTCTCTCCATGAACTAGAGTCTGTTTCAGTATCAAGTTTTCCTAGATAAATAGGGTTGATTGGGTCTGAAATATCTACAAATGCTGTACCATTGTTCAATCCCATTAAAGCGTATTCTTTTCCTGTAGTCGGGTCTGTCCATCCCCAAGAGTCATTTCCACTACCAGCGTTCATGTCTGCCAGTGAGATTCTAGATTGCAAATCATATCCGTCACAATCGAAAGGCCCTGCTGAGCCTCCTGAGCAGGGAGTTTGTGCCGTCAATGAAAATGATGCAATTGCTAATACTAAAGGGAATAGTTTTTTCATATTTAATTTTTTTTTGAAATTTTATTTTATGTAAACCTATTGTTAATAAGGTGAAGCTACGAATCTAATGAGTTTAATGTGAGACGCAAATTTCACTAATTAATTACACAATGACTGTTAAAGTTTTCTATTTAATTAGCCTTAGCACACAATAATTCTATAAATTACTTTTTTCAAAATGTGCTAATTAATTGGCAGGTGTTGATTTAATTACTACATCGTTTTATTCTTAAGATGTACCTTTGCATTCCTTAATTGAATTCATAATGCTAGAAAATAAAAATACATCAAGAACAGATATAAGCTCAATGGGAGAATTTGGTCTTATTGACCACTTGACAAAAGTATTCACTATTGAACATTCGTCAACCATAAGAGGTATTGGTGACGACGCAGCTGTTCTCGAATTAAAAAACCAACAAGTGGTAACCACCGATTTGCTTGTTGAAGGAGTTCATTTTGATATGAGCTATATGCCCTTAAAACATCTAGGGTACAAAGCCGTGGTTGTGAATGTAAGCGATGTATATGCCATGAATGCTATTCCATCGCAAATTACCGTTTCAATTGCGGTTTCCAATAGATTCCCCGTAGAAGCGCTCGAGGAATTATATGAAGGTATTAATGCGGCTGTAAAACAATACAATGTTGATGTTGTGGGTGGAGACACTACATCCTCCACGAGTGGTTTGATAATTAGTATTACTGCAATAGGTTCAGCAAAAAAAGAAGAAATTGTATATCGAAGTAACGCAAAAGAAAATGACTTACTCGTTGTGAGCGGTGATTTGGGCGCGGCTTATTTAGGACTGCAAATTTTAGAAAGAGAACGCCAGGTTTTTCAGGTGAACCCTAATGCACAACCAGATTTAGAACCTTATTCTTACCTTATTGAGCGACAATTGAAGCCTGAAGCACGGAAAGACATCCCAAAATTATTAAAAGATCTCGGCGTTTTGCCAACATCAATGATTGATATAAGTGACGGATTATCGAGCGAGGTAATTCATTTGTGCAAACAATCCAAAGTGGGTTGTACGGTTTATGAAGATAAAATTCCTTTGGATCCACAAGTGATTACAACTTGTGAAGAATTTAATATGGAAAGTACCACCATCGCAATGAATGGCGGAGAAGATTACGAATTATTGTTTACAATATCCATGGAGGATTTTCCTAAGATTAAAGGAAATCCTAACTTTTCGGTCATAGGTCATATGAACAAAGAAAATGAGGGAGCACATCTAGTCACTCGTGCCAATACTAAAATTCCCATTGTGGCGAGAGGCTGGAATTCATTAAAAGAAAACGATTAATTATATGGCAGCCGCCTGTTGTTGATTTTGGAAATAGTTCAAAAAAACTTGGTGGTTCTTTTCCCAATAAGGAGTCAATGAAACACGTCTGCCATAACCATCGGTTGTATATTGCTTTTTGCAATGACAGCATTCATATCTCTTTATTTGTACGTGGGCGGTGGCAAGCTCGGTAAGTTCATGCCCTTTAATTTTACATCTTAACATAGTTCAGAGTTTTTATGCAGTTATTTGTCTTTTGCTTCTTTTCTTAAAAAACAATGAGAGCGTTTCGTTTACTTCTCGCTGTTTCAGAGTAAGTTCCTCAAGATAACCTCTAGTGTCATCACAAACTTCTTTTCCACAATTTCCACATTTATATTCATTGATGTGGTTGGTGATTTTGTTCGTCACCGTATAGCTATGACCTATAAAAGAGCAGAATAAAGTGGCGATTGGTCGGTTGGTTTTTTTGTTGTTTTTTAACATGGTAATTAGATTTGGTAGATAAATCTAGACAAACTAATCGATATTAACGTTAAAAAACATATTTAATCGATAAAGTGCATAAACTTTAACATTTCAGCTTCATCAGTCATCCAGCTCATGTGACCTCCGAAAACAATTTTTAAAGGTGTTTTTGTCTCTTCGGAAATTTCTTCGGAAACCGAAATAGGAACAATCGTATCTCTTTTACCAGCAATTATCAACTTGTCACCACCAAAGTTTTTTAAAACCGAAGATCTATCTTTTCTATCCCGCATTCCTCTAATGTTTGCAATGATACCATCCGTTGGAAAATCCATCGCCTGTTTTTTCAATTCAGAAATTTCCGAAGAGAACCGCAAACGATTTTCATTGGTAAAAAGATTGCCAATTGCCATGCTCACGATAGCATGTTTTTGGGTTTTCATAAATTTAATGGCTCGGTCGCGATTCTCTTTTCGGTCATCACTATCTTTTTGCGTTGAGGAATTGACTAACACCACTTTGTCCACACGGTTTGGAAATAATTCAATAAAAGCAAGCGCCACATAACCGCCCATTGAGTGACCAATAATTGAAGCTACTTCGATGTTGTGTTTGTCTAAAATTTCCGCAGTTATTGCAGCCATCAGTTCCATTGTGTGGGTTTTTGAAACAACGCCACTCTTGCCGTGACCGGGGAGGTCGATGGTAATTATAGTGTGGTTTTTTTTAAATTCTTCGATGGTGCGAGCCCACATCGCGCTACTTTCTAAAAAGCCATGCAGCAATACCAGCGCGGGGCCTGTGCCTTGTATGTCATAAAAAATAGAGGCGTTGTTGTAGCTTAAGTTCATTTAGTTATCTTGGCAGTAAATTTTGAGCAAAGCTATCTATTTTGAATATCAAGAAACAAACTTTTATCGTCGCATTTGCGTTATTTTCGCTCTTCTTTGGAGCAGGGAATTTAATATTACCACCGTTTTTGGGATTCAATGCAGGTGAAGACTGGTTACTTGTAACTTTGGGTTTTTCAATTTCTGCGGTCATAATTCCCATTTTAGCAATATATGCGCATGCGCGCTTGCAGGGAACAATCCTTGATTTTGCAAATAAGGTATCTCCCATATTTGCTGTTGTTTATGCGGTGTTTGTCTATTTTATTGCAATTAGTTTGCCCGCGCCAAGGACAGCCTCAGTTACTTATGAAATGGCAATCCAACCTTATTTTGAAATTTCATCCCTTTGGGTGAGTGCCATTTATTTTACATTCGTTTTGATATTCGCTTTAAACAGAACCAAAATATTAAGTGTTATTGGTAAATTTCTTACTCCTTTAATAGTACTCATATTATTATGTATTATTTGCATCGGGCTTTTTACCGATGTTGAGCCTATGCGGGCCAGTATTTTTGAAAACTCATTTACTGATGGAATTCTCGAAGGATATCAAACCTTTGATGCCATTGGTGGTGTTGTAGTAGGAGCCGTAATTGTAGTTTCGCTCGCTTTGCAAGGGAAGTTTAATTATGAAGAAAAGAAATCCATGATTGCTAAAGCTGGATTGATTTCGGGTATAGGGTTATTTGTTATTTATGGAGGTCTTATTGCTCTGGGAGCTTTTTATAGCGGTACGATTTCCGTAGAAAATAGAACCGAACTACTCACACTCTTAAGTACAAAAACTTTAGGTAATGTTGGGACGGCATTTTTAGGAGTCCTCGTAGCATTAGCGTGCTTTACAACAGCGGTTGGAATCGTAACGGGAACAGCCGATTTTGTAAAAGGATTAGCGAAAAACTCACAAAAAGCATATACAATTACGGCGATATTGGGTTGTATCATTGGTGTTGCCGTGGGTCATTATGGCGTTGCTTATATTATTGCCGCCGCTGTCCCTGCGCTTATGTTTATTTATCCAATTACAATTGTATTGATATTGTTAAATGTAGTACCATCAAAATATGCCTCTCCATGGGTGTTTAAGGCAGTAACAATTGCAACATTGATTTTTAGTATTCCAGACTTTCTTCAATTTTTTGTTGCCGAAGGAACATTAAACGAAGTGCGTGCTATTATTCCACTTTCTAAAGAGAGCATGGGTTGGGTATTGCCTGCATTGCTGGTTTTTGTTTTAGCCAATCTAAATACTAGAGGAATTTCAAATAAAACCAATTAAGAATTCATCAAATCCTCAATTTCCTCAACTTCAATAGGAATATTGCGCATTAAATTAAATGGCTCTCCATTTTTTTGAATCACTACATCATCTTCTAATCGAATTCCAAAACCTTCATCTGGAATATAAATTCCTGGCTCTACGGTGAAAACATTTCCGGCTTGCATTGGTTCATATAACAATCCGTAATCATGTGTGTCAAGCCCAATATGGTGTGATGTACCGTGCATAAAATATTTTTTATAAGCTGGCCAATCTGGATTTTCGTTTTTCACATCGGCTTTATCAAGTAATCCGAGTCCTATTAATTCCGAAGTCATTATTTTTCCAACTTCTACATGATATTCTGCCCACATTGCTCCTGGAACGAGCAGTTTTGTAGCTTCGTTTTTAACACGGTTGACGGCATTATACACTTGTTTTTGTCTATCGGTAAAACGACCACTTACTGGAATCGTACGTGACATATCGCTGCTGTAGTTTGCATATTCTGCACCAACATCCAGCAAAATTAAATCTCCTGCTTTACACTCTTGATTGTTCTCAATGTAATGCAAAACGTTTGCATTGTTTCCGCTAGCAACAATAGGAGTGTAAGCAAATTTCTTTGAACGATTTCTCAAAAACTCATGCATAAATTCAGCTTCGATATCGAATTCCGAAACGCCAGGTTTTACAAAGCCTAATACTCTTCTAAAACCTTTTTCAGTGATATCACAAGCTGTTTGCATTAAATCGATTTCAATGGGGTCTTTTACAGAACGCAATCTTTGTAAAATGGGGTTGCTCTTTGCCCAGCTATGCGCTGGAAATTTATCTTTTGTTGCTTTTATAAAACGTGCTTCGCGGGTTTCGGTCGCTACATTTGCGCGATAATGTTCATTGGTGTTAAAGTAAATGGTTTCTACTTGTGTCATTACTTCGTAGAAAACTTTGTCAAATTCCTTGAGCCAAAAAACGGTTTTCACACCGCTAGTTTCAAAAGCTCTCTCTTTTGTCAATTTTTCGCCTTCCCAAACAGCAATATGCTCATTGGTTTCAGTTAAAAAAAGCATTTCTCGATGCTTTGGGTTTGGGGCATCTGGAAATAAAACCAAAATACTTTCCTCTTGATCTACGCCACTTAAGTAAAATATATCTCTCGACTGCTCAAAAGGCATTGTGCTGTCTGCGCTAACAGGATAGATGTCATTACTGTTAAAAACAGCAAGGCTCGATGGCTTCATTTTAGCCATAAAGTTTTTACGGTTTTTAATAAAGAGTGCGCGGTCAATTGGATGATATTTCATGATAATGCTCGTAAAAACGAGAGGTTTTTAATTAAAATTTGTGATAAATTCAAAATTAAGATAAATTAATCATGGTGGCAAAGTGCAGTGATGAAATCATTCGAAACAAAAAAAATAGTCTTTTCCATATTTTATGGAAAAGACTATTTTCAAAAAATTAATGATTTTATTGATTGATTGGGGAATATCTAAATTTTTGCCCACCAACTGAAACTTCGGCCATTAAGCCACCTTTTGTTAATGTAAATACTGCTACGCCATCGTCATAAGCACCATTGATAGTTGCATCTTTTTGCAGAGCTATTGCGCTAACTTGCGAAGTGAGCTCTAGATCATTATCCATAAAATTCTGTACAGAAACGTCAGTGTTCATAAATATAATTTCAGAATATCCTTCGCCTCCTATTTGTGCTCCAATATCTAATTGTTTCAAATCTGCCATACCTACTAAAACCCCTCTTTCGTAAACAACGCCATTTCCAGATGCTGCACCAATAATCATTGCTCCTTTTCCTACATTTGGGAAAATTGCATACACCTTTGCGCTATCAAAATAGCTTTGAATTTCTGGGTTACTTTTTAGCATTTCAGCTTTTGCTTCTTCCGCAGCTTTAATAATTTTCATGTCATCTTTATTTTGAGCAAAAGATGCCAATCCAACTAATAAGACTAAACTTAAAATTAAATTTTTGATTTTCATGATTTTGAATTTTTTGTTATACTCAAAGATAAAATTTCACATCGTATTCTCTTGTTAATGAGATGTTATAGCATGTAAAACTTATCCTAAAATTTTAATTTGAATTTTCAATCCAATTTTTTGAATTTGTCATCCTTTCATAAAAACTTCCATAATCAAAGTTGTTTGGTGAAATTTTCACATATTGTGTGTGAAGTGCAAAATGGTTAATTTGTAGGTTCAAAAAACCAATCTATGAAACATATTTATTATTTACTATTACTGATTTTTTTCTTCGGAAATGTTAATGCTCAACAACCTGCTACTTCAGCAGATAAAATTTTAAGTTCACTTGAACAGAAACAGTCAATGACCGAAACTTCTTTGGTCAAAAATCTACCTTTTAAAAATATTGGCCCTACTATTATGAGTGGGCGCGTTGTGGATCTTGCCGTAAACCCAAATAACCCCACCGAATTTTACGTGGGATATGCAAGTGGGGGCGTTTGGCACACGAAAAATAATGGAACCACATTTACTCCCGTTTTAGATTCTAGTCCAACTCAAAATGTGGGGTCGCTAGCGGTAGACTGGAAAACCAAAACTATCTGGGTAGGAACAGGAGAAGTAAATTCATCGCGATCAAGTTATGCCGGAATCGGATTACTGAAATCTAACGACAATGGAAAGACTTGGGAAAATATGGGGCTTGCAGACAGTCATCATATTTCAAAAATCATTATCAATCCTAACAATGCAAACGAAATTTTAGTTTCAGCAGTTGGCCATCTTTATTCTAAAAACAACGAAAGAGGTATTTACAAAACAATGGACGGTGGAAAAACTTGGAAGCAAACACTTTTTGTAGATGACCAAAGCGGAATTATTGAAATGGACGCAGACCCTAATAATTTCAACCTGGTATATGCTTCATCGTGGGATAAAGATAGAAAGGCGTGGAATTTTCGAGGAAGTGGAAGTGGGAGTGCCATCTATAAAAGCACAGATGCAGGTAATTCTTGGACAAAAGTGTCAACACTAGAAAGTGGTTTCCCCACAGGAGAAGGTGTCGGTAGAATAGGCCTTGCCGTTGTCGATGCAAATATTGTTTACGCAGTGCATGATAATCAAGCAAGAAGAGAAGGTGGAGATAAAAAAAAGAGTGGCGATGACCTTTCAAAAGAACAGTTTAAAACGATGACCTCAAGTCAGTTTTTAGCACTTGATGATAAAAAGCTAAACGCATATTTGAAGAATAATGGTTTTCAAGAAAAGTATAGAGCAGACAATGTAAAATCGATGGTTCGTGGTGGTACGGTAAAGCCTATTGATTTAGCGAAGTATTTAGAAGACGCAAACTCAATGTTATTTGATACGCCAGTAATTGGTACAGAAGTTTATAAAAGCACAGACGGCGGAAAGACATGGAAAAAGACCCACGAAGGATTTCTTGACGGAATTTATTACAGTTATGGCTATTATTTTGGAAAAATCCATGTAGATCCGAGTGATAAAGATGGGATTTATATTTACGGTGTTCCAATTTTAAAGTCAAAAGACGGAGGAAAAACATTTACATCCATTTCGGCAGATAATGTTCATGCAGATCATCACGCTCTATGGATCAATCCAAATATGCCTGGCCACTTAATAAATGGAAACGATGGAGGTGTGAATATAAGTTATGATGACGGTGAGAATTGGATTAAAAACAATGCGCCAGCTGTGGGACAATTTTATGCTGTAAATGTTGATAATGAAGAGCCTTATAGTGTGTATGGTGGATTACAGGATAATGGTGTTTGGGTAGGCGCACATACCAATGAAGAAAATCCCAGGTGGAAGCAAAACGGACAATATCCCTTTGAGTTTATTATGGGAGGTGACGGGATGCAGGTTCAGATTGACAACCGTGATAGCAATGTGGTTTACACGGGATTTCAATTTGGAAATTATTTCAGACTTAATAGAAAAACGAATGAGCAAGCATATATTCAACCCAAGCACGAATTGGGCGATAATCCGTACCGCTTTAATTGGCAGACTCCAATTTTATTGAGCTCGCACAATCAAGATATTCTTTATTTAGGCGGAAATAAATTGATGCGTTCCATGAACAAAGGGAATGACTGGACTGCGATTTCGCCAGATGTTACCAATGGAGGAAAACAAGGAAATGTGGCGTATGGAACTATCTCGTCTTTAGACGAATCTACGTTTCAGTTTGGATTGTTATATACAGGAAGCGATGATGGCGTAGTGCAAGTGACCAAAGACGGTGGCAGTAACTGGCAAAATATTTCCAGCACTTTACCTCAAGATTTATGGGTAAGTAGAGTAATTGCTTCCACGCATAAAAAAGAACGTGTCTACCTTACATTAAATGGGTATCGCTGGGATGATTTTACTCCCTATGTTTATATGAGTGATAACTATGGCATATCTTGGGAGCCAATTTCAAATAACTTACCTGCATCTCCCGTAAATGTAATTAGGGAAGATCCATCGAATGAAAATGTGCTATACTTAGGAACGGACAACGGTGCTTATGTATCCTTCAATCGAGGAAAAAGTTGGGAAGCGTTTAGCGATGGTTTGCCCTCAGTAGCCGTTCATGATTTGGTAGTTCAAAAGCGCGATAAAGATTTGGTTGTTGGAACACACGGAAGATCTATTTATATCGCAGATATTAGTTTGATTCAGCAAATTTCTGAAACAAATATGAATACGTTAATGCTTGCTGAAATTCCAGATCAAAGAGCCTCACGTCGTTGGGGAAGCACAGGATTTGATCAATACGGAGATGTTTTTGAACCTTCTTTAATACTTCAAATTTACGCACCCAAATCAGGCAAAGCCGAAATTTTAATCACCAATGAGGACGGAAAAGAATTAAATTCTTGGAAATTAGATTTAAAAAAGGGATTCAATATCATGGATTATAATATGGGCGTTTCTGAAAAAGGTAAAAAACAATTGGAGCGCGATGAGAAAAATGCTTTTGAAGGAGATAATGGCCAATTTTATTTAAGTAAAGGCTCTTACAAAATCATGGTTATATTAGGTGAAAACACCGTTTCTCAGACGTTAGTTTTAGAGTAATATAAAACGAATACAAATTAGTTTTAATAAGCCGTAATATTTGCTTAACAGCATTTTGAGCCGTATTTTTGTAACACTAAACATTTTGAAAACACAACGATAATGGGAATAATATCCTCTTCAATTGCTAGAAAAGTTGCCATGGCGCTTTCTGGTTTGTTCTTAGTACTCTTTTTAGGACAGCACTTTACAATTAATATAACTTCTGTAATTGCTCCAGATTTGTTTAACAGCTGGTCGCATTTTATGGGAACTAATGGTCTTGTTCAAGGAGTTTTACAGCCCATTTTAATTTTTGGAGTTGTATTTCACTTTGTGATGGGTTTTATTTTAGAAATCAGAAACCGTAATGCTCGTGCAGTTAAATATGTTTCTTACAAAGGAAGCGCAAATGCTAGCTGGGCCTCTAGAAACATGATAATTTCTGGATTGGTAATCCTTGCATTTTTAGGGTTGCACTTTTACGATTTTTGGATTCCTGAAATGATTCACAAGTATGTCGAGTCAAACCCAGAGGACCCTACAAGATATTATGCCGAGACTGTTCATAAATTTGAAAATCCAGTACGAGTTGGGTTATATGTTTTGTCGTTTATATTATTAGCAATCCACCTGTGGCATGGATTTGCTTCTTCTTTTCAAAGTGTAGGTTTCAACAATAAATATTCAGTAGCGTTGACAAAATTCGCAAAAGTATATGCAATCGCTATACCAGCGGGTTTTATTTTTATTGCGCTTTACTTACACCTTAATCAATTGCCACACTAAACACATCAAGCTATGTCGATATTAGATTCAAAAATACCTGAAGGACCCTTAGCAGATAAGTGGACAAATCATAAAAACAATATAAACCTTGTAAACCCTGCTAATAAGCGTAACATTGATGTTATTGTTGTTGGTACTGGTCTTGCAGGAGGAAGTGCTGCCGCAACGCTTGCAGAACTTGGCTATAATGTAAAAACATTTTGTTATCAAGATTCGCCGCGTCGTGCACACTCTATTGCAGCTCAAGGAGGAATTAATGCAGCAAAAAATTATCAGGGAGATGGAGATAGTAATTACCGTCTTTTTTACGACACCGTAAAAGGTGGTGATTATCGCTCAAGAGAAGCAAACGTATATCGTCTTGCAGAGGTTTCGGCAAATATTATTGATCAATGCGTGGCTCAAGGAGTTCCTTTTGCTCGTGAATACGGGGGATTGTTAGATAACCGTTCTTTTGGAGGCGTATTGGTTTCAAGAACTTTTTACGCAAAAGGCCAAACAGGACAACAATTATTGTTAGGTGCTTATTCAGCAATGAATCGCCAAATAAATCGTGGAAAAATCCAACCTTTTAACCGTCATGAAATGCTCGACGTTGTAAAAGTTGGAGGAAAAGCAAGAGGTATTATTGCTCGGGATTTAGTAACAGGAAAAATTGAAAGACATTCTGCTCACGCAGTGGTTCTTGCTACTGGTGGCTACGGAAATGTATTTTTCCTTTCCACAAACGCCATGGGAAGTAATGTAACAGCGGCATGGAAAGCACACCGAAGAGGAGCATTTATGGCAAACCCTTGTTACACACAAATCCACCCTACCTGTATTCCAGTTTCAGGGGACCATCAATCAAAATTAACGTTGATGTCTGAATCTCTTCGTAACGACGGTAGAATTTGGGTTCCGAAGAAAAAAGAAGATGCGGAAGCTATTAGAGCTGGAAGGAAAAAACCAACACAACTTTCAGAAGAAGAAAGAGATTATTATCTAGAACGCAGATATCCTGCTTTTGGTAACTTAGTACCTCGTGATGTTGCATCTAGAGCTGCAAAAGAACGTTGTGACGCCGGTTTTGGTGTAAATAAAACAGGTGAGGCAGTGTATTTAGATTTCGCAAGTGCTATTAAGCGCTACGGAAAAGAGCAAGCCTTGATAAATCATAATGAAAATCCAACAGAAGAAGAAATCTACGATTTAGGAAAAGCCGTTATTGAAAACAAATACGGTAACCTTTTTCAGATGTATGAGAAAATTGTTGACGAAAACCCATATAAAACTCCAATGATGATTTACCCAGCGGTACATTACACAATGGGAGGTCTTTGGGTTGATTACAATTTACAAACCACAGTTGAAGGTTTATATGCGGCGGGAGAAGCTAACTTTAGTGATCATGGCGCAAATAGACTAGGAGCTTCGGCATTAATGCAAGGCTTAGCCGATGGTTATTTTGTATTGCCATATACAATAGGAGATTACCTTTCTCATGATATTAGAACTGGAAAAATACCAACAAACACTCCAGAATTTGACCAAGCAGAAAAGGATGTCGAAGACCGTATCAATAAACTAATGAGCGGAAGCGGAAAGCATTCAGTAGATCATTACCACAAAATTTTAGGTAAAATTATGTGGAACAAATGTGGAATGTCCCGTAATGCAAAAGATTTGCAAGCTGCCATTGATGAAATTTCAGCATTAAGAGCAGATTTCTGGGAAAATGTAAAAGTGCCTGGGACTAAAGATGGATTAAATCAGGAGCTAGAAAAAGCAGGAAGAGTAGCAGATTTTCTTGAATTGGGAGAGCTGTTTGCTAAAGATGCTTTGAACCGAAACGAATCTGCTGGAGGTCACTTTAGAGAAGAAAGTGTTGAGCAGAGTGGAGAACAAAAAGGAGAAGCATTACGCGATGATGAAAACTTTAAATACGTAGCTGCTTGGGAATACAAAGGTGAACCCAAAGATGCAGTATTGCATAAGGAAGAGTTAGTATTTGAAAACATTGAGTTAAAAACACGATCGTATAAATAAGATGATTTTATGTTGAAAAACATATATCAATCTTAAAAAATAACATACAGATGAAATTAAATTTAAAAATTTGGAGACAAGCAAATGCAACTGCTAAAGGAAGCATGCAAACATATCCTATTGATGGTGTAGAAGGAGATATGTCATTCTTAGAAATGCTTGACGTGTTAAACGAAAAACTAATCAATGATGGTGACGAACCCGTAGTTTTTGATCACGATTGTCGCGAAGGGATTTGCGGAAGCTGTTCCCTGCAGATCAACGGTGAACCCCATGGGCCAGATAGATTGGTTACTACCTGCCAATTGCACATGCGCAAGTTCAGCGATGGAGATACCTTAACCATTGAACCCTTTAGAGCAAAGGCATTTCCGGTAATAAAAGATTTGATGATTGACCGTTCTGCGTTTGATCGTATTCAACAAGCTGGAGGTTATATTTCGGTAAATACTTCTGGAAATACAATTGATGCAAATGCCATTCCGGTTGAAAAGGAAAACGCAGACGATGCCTTTTACGCAGCAACCTGTATAGGTTGTGGAGCGTGTGTTGCAGCGTGCAAAAATGCGAGTGCCATGCTGTTTACTTCGGCAAAAGTTTCGCAATATGCGTTATTGCCACAAGGACAAGTTGAGGCGACTACCCGTGTTTTGAACATGGTAGAGCAAATGGATAATGAAGGTTTCGGTAATTGTACAAATACAGGTGCTTGCGAGGTGGAATGCCCTAAAGGAATTTCGTTAGAAAACATTGCTAGAATGAACCGCGAATATCTTTCTGCGAGTTTAAAAGGCTAAAAGGTCTATTTCGCTTTCGCGGAAATTTTAAATACATGAAAAATCCTTAATCCATTACATATGGGTTTAGGATTTTTTTCATTTTGGCATATTTCCGAAGTTCAAATAATTCTATTTTCATCGAAAGGAAACTTGTAATTCCTTTAACAGAAATAATCCGAATTCATCCGTATTTTTAAATCGAATGATTAAATACGACGATAACGGAAAAATAATTGTCCCTCGTTTTAATGAGGAATCTGGTTTTTATACCACGAAAAAACGCTCAAAGATTATGAGTAAAATTCGAGGAAAAAACACAAAGCCAGAGATGCTCCTTCGCAGAGCGCTTTGGAAAAATGGCCTGCGATACCGCGTCAATAATAAAAAGCTTCCCGGCACGCCAGATGTTTCTATCACAAAATATAAACTCGCCATATTTGTGGATGGCGAATATTGGCACGGTTATGATTGGGATGTTCGGAGAGATAAAATTAAAACCAATAGAGAATTTTGGATTCCAAAAATTGAACGAAATATGCAAAAAGATACTGAGGTAAATAAAAAACTCAGCGAATTAGATTTCACAGTTTTTAGATTTTGGGAAAGCGAAATCAAGAACGATTTACAAAAATGTGTGAATGATATTTTGCAATACATTTCTGTATATCCGTATTTAATTTAGTGCATTAAGCAACACTCAAAAGTTTAACTATCTTAGCAAAAAGCTGTGTTTCTATGAAATTTAAATTACCCGAAATTCCAACGTCCATATTTTCAGTGATGAGTAAAATGGCAACCGATTATAATGCCATTAATCTCTCGCAGGGATTTCCAAACTTCCCCAGCGACCCTAAATTAATTGCATTGGTTACAAAAGCAATGAAAGAGGGTAACAATCAATATGCTCCAATGGCGGGAACATTTGCTTTGCGAGAAATCATTGCTCAAAAAGTGGATTCACTTTACAATAAAAAATACGACCCAGCGACCGAAATCACAATAACAGCCGGTGCAACTCAAGCAATTTTTACAGCAATCGCAGCAACAATTTCCAAAGGGGATGAGGTTATCATTTTTACGCCGGCGTATGATTGTTATGCGCCCACGATTGAGCTGTTTGGTGGCGTTGTAAAATCCATTCAACTGCAATCACCACATTATGCGCCAGATTGGGATTTGGTGCGAGATACCATTTCAGGAAAAACAAAAATGATTATTATCAACAGTCCCCACAATCCAAGTGGCATGCTTTTTAAGGAAAACGATATGTTACAATTACAGCAAATTTCCGAAGCGAATAATGTACTCGTTATTAGTGATGAGGTTTATGAGCATATCATTTTTGACGGTCACGTGCATCAAAGCGCAGCGAAGTTTGAGGCACTCTCAAAAAGGACGTTCATTACCGCTTCTTTTGGAAAAACATTCCACAATACGGGTTGGAAAATGGGGTATTGCTTGGCGCCTCAAAAATTGATGAAAGAGTTTCAAAAAGTACATCAGTACAATGTATTTTGCGTCAATCATCCTATGCAAATTGCATTTTCGGAATATCTCAAAACACCCGCTCATTATTTGGGTTTGCCCAAATTCTACCAGCAGAAAAGGGATTATTTTTTAGCAAAGCTGAAATCATCCAGATTTAAAATAATTCCGTCAAAAGGTACTTATTTTCAGCTATTGGATTTTAGTGACATTTCAGAAGAAAGTGATATTGCATTTGCAGAACGGTTGACAAAAGAAAACGGAATTGCCACAATACCTACTTCGGTTTTTAACGCCGACAAAAAAGACTTTAAACAGATACGTGTTTGTTTTGCTAAAACCAACGATACACTCGAAGCCGCTGCTGCTATTTTGAATAGCATTTAATTAGCCTATGTTAAAATGATTTAAGTATAACGAATATCAATTGCTTTATTAATACTTACAATCAATTTCAAAAATTATAGCTAACAAGAATATGTATCTTTAGTTTTTGAGAAATAATTTAAATAATTAAAAAATATAATATGAGTCATAAAGGAGAAGCTTGGGATATTAATGGAGTAAGAGGCGAGTGCCCATATTTTGCCGAGGGAGTTCAACAACAAACAGCAGGAGGCGGAATGTCAAACCGTAAATGGTGGCCTAATAGGTTAAAATTAAATGTGTTACGCCAGCACGCCGAAAAAAACAATCCTCTTGGTAAAGATTTTAACTACGCTGAAGCTTTTAAGAGTTTAGATTTTGATGCCTTAAAAAAGGACCTACTTGATTTAATGACAGATTCTCAAGAATGGTGGCCGGCAGATTATGGAAATTACGGAGGGTTTTTTATTCGTATGGCATGGCACAGTGCAGGAACTTATAGAGTGACAGATGGACGTGGTGGTGGAAATACTGGAAACCAAAGATTTGCTCCATTAAATAGTTGGCCAGATAATGGAAACCTTGATAAGGCGAGACTTTTACTTTGGCCAATTAAGCAGAAATATGGAAATAAAATTTCATGGGCAGATTTAATGATACTCGCAGGTAATTGCGCATTAGAGTCTATGGGCTTTGAAACTTTTGGTTTTGCTGGAGGTCGTGAAGATGTATGGGAACCAGAACAAGATATTTATTGGGGCTCAGAGTCTGAATGGATGGGGAACGAAGCACGTTACGAAAAAGATGGTGAATTAGAAAAACCACTTGCAGCCGCTCACATGGGATTGATTTATGTAAATCCAGAAGGACCAAACGGACAACCCGACCCAATAGGTTCTGCGCATGACATTCGTGAGACATTTGGGCGTATGGCAATGAACGATTATGAAACGGTAGCTTTAGTGGCAGGTGGACATACCTTTGGTAAAACTCACGGTGCGGGCGATGGCGATGCGCACGTTGGGATTGAACCCGAAGGGAGTAAAATAGAAGCGCAAGGACAAGGATGGTTAAATACTTTTGGTTCTGGACGTGGCGATGATACAATTACTAGCGGACTTGAAGGCGCTTGGACCCCAAATCCAGTGCGATGGGATCATGATTATTTTAAGATGTTATTTGAAAACGAATGGGAATTGACAAAAAGCCCTGCAGGAGCACACCAATGGAGACCAACTGATGCTTCAAATGCACCAAAAGCTCCAATGGCACACAATCCCTCAAAGTCCCAGGATTTGATGATGTCAACAGCAGATATGGCATTGAAAATGGATCCAATATATGAAAAGATTTCACGACACTTTATGGAGAACCCCAAAGAGTTTGAAGATGCTTTTGCACGTGCGTGGTACAAATTGACACACCGTGACATGGGACCTGTTTCAAGATATTTAGGACCAGAAGTTCCAAAAGAAGAATTACTTTGGCAAGATCCAATTTCACATGAAACGCGAAGTAGCATTAGTGATAATGATGTAGCAGCATTAAAAGAATCAATCAAAAATTCTGGGCTTTCAATACAACAAATGGTAACTACAGCTTGGGGCTCTGCATCAACATATAGAGGATCAGATATGCGAGGTGGAGCAAATGGAGCACGCATACGTTTAGCACCTCAAAAAAACTGGGAAGTAAATAACCCTGATTCACTTTCAAAAGTCTTGAATACACTTGAGGGAATACAAAGCGACTTTAATAGTTCTGCTTCTGGCGACACAAAAGTTTCAATGGCAGATGTTATTGTTTTAGCTGGATGTGTAGGTGTGGAAATGGCTGCAAAAAATGCGGGTCATGCTGTAAAAGTGCCATTTACAGCTGGAAGAGGAGATGCAACACAAGAACAAACAGATGTTGATTCTTTCAAATTTTTAGAACCTGTTGCAGACGGATTTAGAAATTATTTTAATCCTAATCAAATAGCAACAGCTGAAGAATTATTAGTTGATAAGGCTCAATTATTAACGCTTACCGTTCCAGAGATGACAGTATTAGTTGGAGGAATGCGTGCTATGGGAGCAAATTATAATGGTTCAAGTCACGGAGTGTTTACTAAAAATGAAGGCGCTTTGACTAATGATTTCTTTAAAAATCTGTTAGACATCAATACCACTTGGAAAGCGACATCTGAGGACGAAAGAACATTTGCAGGCCGCAACCGTAAAACGGGAGACATGGTTTGGGCAGGTACTAGAGCAGATCTTATTTTTGGTTCAAATTCAGAATTACGAGGAACAGCTGAGGTATATGCTACTGAAGATGCGCAAGAAAAGTTTGTGAATGATTTTGTCGCAGCATGGAATAAAGTGATGAATCTTGACCGATTTGATTTAAAATAATATTTTTAACAAATAATTGCAAAGCAACATCGCAAGGTGTTGCTTTCTTTTTTTACATTTATAACATGAGCAAAGAAGCACTTTTTAACGCAATTAGAGAAGGAAATTTGCAGGCAGTTGCCGAAATTTTAACCAACGACCCAAGCTTTGTCAGCACAAAAGACGACCGTGGGTCTACTCCTTTATTACTTGCTACATATTATGGATACAAAGACATCGCTGAAGAAATACTCAAGCATCCTCAAGATATTGATATGCAAGACGCATCTGGCAACACCGCTTTGATGGGTGTTTGTTTCAAAGGTTTTGATGAAATGGCAGCCTTATTGATGGCTCATGGTGCAGATGTAAATAAAACCAACTTCAACGGCGCTACTGCACTCATTTTTGCAACGACTTTTAATCGTCCCGCTATCGTAAAAATGTTGCTTGCAAACGGCGCAGACACTTCGATAAAAGACGATAAAGGAAATACAGCAAAGGACCACGCAGTAATGCAAGGCATAAAAAGTTTGGCAGATTTACTTGCATGATTTTTTTAGTTTTCTTCGGAAATTAGCTGGACATTCAATTGATTATTATGGAAAAAACTTTAAAAGTAACCATCGTTCAATCTCATTTGCATTGGGAAAATCCAATTGCCAATAGACAGCACTTTTCCGAAGTATTTGAAACCATAAAAGAACAAACCAACGTAATTGTACTCCCTGAAATGTTCACTACAGGTTTTTCAATGAATGCCGAAACGCTAGCCGAAGAAACAAATGGAGCCAGCCTACAATGGTTGCAAGCCGAAGCTAAAAAACACAACACCGCAATTACCGGAAGCGTAATTATCAAAGAAAGCGCCTATTTTTATAACCGTTTATTTTTCGTGTTGCCAGACGGTACTTTTAAAACCTACGACAAGAAACATACCTTCACATTAGCCGGCGAGCATAAAGTATATTCTGCCGGAGACCAGCAGCTAATTATAGATTTTAAAGGTTTTAAAATTAAACCACTAGTTTGTTATGATTTAAGATTTCCTGTGTGGGCAAGAAACACGGAAGATTACGATGTGTTGTTGTACGTTGCAAACTGGCCTGAAAAGCGCATAAATGCCTGGGATGCTCTTTTAAAAGCACGCGCCATAGAAAATATGAGTTATTGTATAGGTGTTAACAGAGTAGGCCTTGACGGAAATGGGCATCAATATACAGGACATTCCGCCGTTTATGATGTGTTGGGTAATTTGATATCAGAGACAGATTTTGAAAAAGAATTTCATCAAACAATAAGTTTGTCAAAGCAACACATTGACTCAAATAGAAAGCATCTCAACTTCTTAAATGATGCGGATAAATTTACTCTAACATAAAGGTTTCGTTCCAACTCCAATTAGGGCGGAGTTCAATTTTTGTGGGATAGTAAACCACTTTTTCGGGTGCTGTTCTAGACAAAAAATTTCCCGTATCCCATTTTTTATTTTCATTTTCATCATACAAAAGTCGGACAAAGTAATTGCCTGGTTTTATGTATTCAAAATAGATGGGTTTGGTTTCGGTAAGATACATTTCATCAACTACTTCAAATTTTTCGTCGACCAATTGCGCAATTATGGGAAACTCATTTGCATTGACAAGATTTAACGTCAAGGTTGCGTAATCTGACAATGGTTTTACGTTTTGCTTATAAACAATGGAATCACTTTCATTTTCAAAAAAATCAACTAAAGCTCCTTCGAGCATTGTAACCGAATAATATTGTTCTTCTTTTTTTGGAAAAATAATTTGCGCACTGTTTGTTTTTGGATTGATGCGAGAGGTAAATTCTATCGCTAAACTATCTCCATTCATAATGGAAATTTGCTCTTTATTTAAGGAAATTAAAGGTGTGTTTGTTTGAATTTCAAGCGTGTCTCTTAGAGCTACTGCGCCCACGTTTTTTGGAGTCAATTGCAACGAGTCTGCATATAATTCGCGCATACGAACAGCAAAAGTGTCACGTTCGGTTTTATATTGCGTTTCAAAAAGTAAGGAGTCGTTTGTAACTTCGGGTTTGAACCAAAAGTTGAGCGTGTCTTTGTCTTGTTGCTTTAAAACAATGGATTCAAATTCGGGTGACATTTCAGAAAGAAGTCTGATTTTCAAACTATCGCCATTACCTTTGTAACCAAAACTGATTCGGTTTTTACTTTCTAATTTTGGCCTTGAAGCTTTGTAACTTGTAAGTTCTTTAAACAGTTTTATTTGAAAAGTGCTATCGGAAGGCAGCGTTATTGGTGTGGGATAAAATGCAATCTTATCGGTATCTGGCTGAAATGTGTAGTTGTTGGTCGTTTCTTTTATTGCAATTAATTGATAAGTACCTTCTTTTATATTCGTGAGTTCAAAGTCGCTACCGTCTATTGCGGTGGTGGTGATATAGTTCGGTTTCTCGTTGAAAATTATAGAATCGGTGTAATTTTCGTCAATTTCATAAAGTAAAATTGAAGTTTGATCTTTTGTTTCGGCAAGTAGCGCGTCGATGACAGTTCCTTTTAAAGTTAGGCTATCAATGAATGTTCCGGTGGAAAAAACGTATTTATAATTGGGGAAAATATTTCCTTCGTTGTTGTCGATAATACTATTTCCGAAGTTAAATGAATACGTGGTATTCTCTCTCAACGTATCGAGAATTTTGATGCGCAACGTTTTTGAAATGCTCGTAGGCGTAATAATAGGAGGATATTTTAATGGAGGCGAAACGATTAGCTCCTTTGTAATATCTTTAAGTTTTATATACTCGTCAAAGGTTATTTTAATTTCATCTTCAGAAAAATTTGTCGTAAAATTTTCGGGGAAACTTCTCGTGATTACTGGCGGAATACTGTCTTTAAGACCCCCGCTAGGGCGTCCTTTTTTTGCGCAATCCACAAAGGACAGCATAAAAAGAAGTAATATAGTTATATAAAGGAAACGAATTCTCACAAAGAAAGGACTAAAATTTAACGACAAAAATAGGTAAACTTTTAATGTATAAATGCTAAAACTGCTTTTGCAAATTACAGATTTAATTTACGAGACTGTCACTGCAATGGAAGCAAAGCTAATCTTGGCATTTGAATTTTCAAGAAGTTTGAGCGCACAATTTTCTAAAGTCGCTCCCGTAGTAATAATGTCATCCACGAGCAAAATATGTTTATCTTGAATAAGTTGCAAATTCTCTAAGGTAAGTGTTTGAGTTGTGTCCATTCTTTTCAAACGGCCTTTAAAAACCTGCGTTTTTGTATTTACGGTTTTTAATAAAACATTTTCCCGAAATGGAATTTCGAGCGCTTTTGCAATTTCAGAACCAAAGCCAGTTACTTGATTGTAACCACGTTCTCGTTTTTTAGTTTTATGGATGGGCACGGGAACCACAATGTCGATGTCTTTATAACCTTCTAAAGTTTTTAATTCAGCACCAAGCCATGCACCAAAAAAAGTACTTATCTCCTCTTGTTTTCGGTATTTGAGATTGTGCATTAATTCTTGCACTATACTTTGCTTTCCAAATTTTAAAAGTGCAGTCGCATTTATTACGGGGATTCTTCCGTAGAAAATTTCTTTAATGATGTTATTTGCGTTGTTCTTTTGTTCAATCAATGGCAAACTGTGCCTGCATTTTACACAAAGTATTATTTCAGAAGCAGAGAGCAGGCTATTACAGCCGTTACAAACTTTTGGAAATAAGATATTTAACAGGTCTTTTATCATAATTTATCATTTCTTTTAGACTTTGTCAACTACATTCGCCCTACTTTTGTCAATTACAACCAAACATTATTAAACCGTAAAATATCAATTTTATGACAGACGAAACAAAAAATAACACACGCTTTAAAGTGCTCATCGGTGTTCTTACTTTATTATTAATAGGTCTTGCCGTGTATACATTTACACTATATCAAGACAGTAGTGATTCTATTTCGGCACTCGAAGTGCAAAAGGCTAATGTAGAAACAGAACTTGAAGACCTTATTGAAAATTACAACGAAATAATTCAAGATAATGAATTAAAAGACAAAGAATTACTTGCGGCTAGAGAAAGAATTGTCATCTTATTAGATTCGGTAAAAGATAGTGAAGCAAATGCGTCATTAATTCAGCGATATAAAGTTGAAATTGGAAGACTAAAAGACGAACGTAAAATGCTCTTTAAAAGAGCCGATAGTCTAATTCTTGCAAATCAAAGACTAGCGATTGAAAGAGATAGCACTACAAATGTATTGACCGAAACAATCAAAGTGGTAGATTCTGTAAATGAGTCTAACGAAGTATTGGCAACAACAATTAAGAAAGCTGGTGTGCTTGGAGTTACCAACCTTAGAGGTGAGGCGGTGATTGTTAGAAATAGTGGAAAAATTGTAGATACTCAAAGATCAAGCAGAGCAGATAAATTGAGAGCATGCTACACGCTAGCACCAAACACAATTGCCAAAAAAGGGGATAGAATGCTATATGTACAAGTGCTCAATCCAAGAAATAATGTACTTGGCGACAATGCAAAAATTACATTTGAAGGCAAACAATTAAATTACAGCGCCACTACAAATGTGTTTTATGAAAATGAAGCGCTCGACGTTTGTACACTAGTGGACGCAAAAGAAAGTGACCTTATAGAAGGTAGGTATATCGTCAACATTTTTGACGGCGCAAAGCAAATTGCAACAACTACTTTTGAATTGAAATAGAAGTTTCATTTTTTGGCAAAGCCGAAATATGAAATCAAAGAAACCCTTTGCTACTGAAATTTTCAGATGTAAAGGGTTTTTTGTGTTCAATCATTTTTGATTTCTTCGGAAATATGAAATGCGTAAAATTTCAGAAAAAATAATTAAGGAGAAGTGAATTCCCCACGCCAATTTTCTATTTTTGCGCTATGGCAAATAATGAATATCAATTTAAAAAAGTAATCTCTCACGCTAAGGAATATGGATATATTTTTGGCTCGAGTGAAATCTATGACGGTTTAAGTGCTGTTTATGATTATGCGCAAAATGGCGTTGAATTAAAGAAAAACATACGCGAATATTGGTGGCGCAGTATGGTGCACATGCATCAAAACATTGTGGGTCTCGATGCCGCAATATTAATGCACCCAACTACTTGGAAAGCCTCAGGTCACGTGGATGCCTTCAATGATCCATTGATTGATAATAAAGACTCAAAAAAGCGCTATCGTGCAGATGTGTTGATTGAAGACTATGCTGAGAAACTAGAGCAAAAGGCGCAAAAAGAAATTGCAAAAGCAGCAAAGCGTTTTGGTGATGCTTTCAACGAGCAAGAATTTGTTACAACAAACCCAAGAGTCGTTGGTTATTTAACAAACAAAAAAGAAATTTTAGAACGCATGGCGCGTTCATTACAAGCAGAAGACCTTGCCGATGTAAAGTTATTGATCGAAGAGCTTGAAATAGCTTGTCCGCTAAGCGGTTCAAGAAATTGGACGGAGGTAAAACAATTTAATTTGATGTTTGGTACAAAACTAGGTGCCTCTACCGACACGGCAACCGATTTATACCTAAGACCGGAAACAGCGCAAGGTATTTTTGTGAACTTCTTGAATGTACAGAAAACTGGGAGGATGAAAATACCTTTCGGTATCGCACAGACTGGAAAAGCATTCAGAAATGAAATTGTAGCACGACAATTTATCTTTAGAATGCGTGAGTTTGAGCAAATGGAAATGCAATTTTTTGTACGTCCGGGCGAGGAAATGAAATGGTACGAGTATTGGAAAGAAACAAGACTCAACTGGCACCTTTCGCTTGGTTTGGGGAAAGAGAATTATAGATTCCACGACCACGAAAAATTAGCACATTACGCAAATGCAGCGGCAGATATTGAATTTAATTTTCCATTCGGTTTTAAAGAACTCGAGGGAATACACAGTCGGACAGATTTTGATTTAAAAGCACACGAAAAACATAGTGGTAAAAAGCTACAGTTTTTTGATCCAGATTTAAAAGAGAATTACACGCCGTATGTGGTTGAAACATCTATTGGGCTAGATAGAATGTTTCTCGCGGTATTGAGTACGGCACTTGACGATGAGCAATTAGAGGACGGTTCTTCACGCACAGTTTTAAAATTGCCAGCAATATTGGCACCTGTAAAAGTAGCTGTCTTTCCGCTTGTTAAAAAAGATGGTTTGCCCGAAATCGCCAATAGCATTATAGAGGACCTACAATGGAATTATAACGTATTCTACGATGAGAAAGATGCGGTTGGAAAAAGATACCGCCGCCAAGATGCCAATGGAACACCATTTTGCGTAACCGTTGATCATCAAACTATTGAGGATCAAACAGTGACTATACGACATAGGGATTCTATGGAGCAGGAGCGTATAAAGATTTCAGAAATAGATAGTATTGTTTCAAAAGCAATCTCAATGAAGGAGTGGCTTAAGTAAAATAAAGTATTATTAAATAAAAATTTCCGAAGCGAAACCATTTGTTTTACTTCGGAAATTTTAGTTTTATACTATTTAAGAAATTATTTTCTAACTTCTATTTTTTCGATACTTACTGGATTTGCTTTTTCGCAACGGTTCATCATTCTAAGACCATTAAAGGTGAACCAAATTTTCATTCCGTCTTTTTTATAGCTTTCTTCAAGATTGATTGGGTCTAAAAAATAAGAATCTTCGCCAGCCATTTCGATTACATAAGGGCAATCTCCTTCAGCTGTGCTTGCTACAATTGTTCCTTGTTTAAAGCCGGCTTTCATCATTTTGGCATCAGTCATTATTGTTTGAGATTTTTCATCGCCGTTTGCGGCATCGGTTGCGGTTTTCTTTGATGTACAGCAGGCAGTTATTGAAATACAGATTGTGAGTATCAACGTTCTAATTAGCATGATTAAATGTTTTTAAGGTTATTCAGTTTTGAAATTTACAAATATTGTGCCTTTAAAAATTGTTTAGTTGCATTTTAATTTATATCGTCTAAAAGAATTTCTGTTCGTTTCAACTGGATATCATTTTATTTAGGAGATTAAAGTGAGAAAATGCAACCAGTTAACGTTTGTTGTTTAGCTTATTTCGCCGTATTTTTAGAAGTTCAAAAAAATATTTAAACTTAAATTTACGTATCATGAAATTTACTAACTACATTATGGGCTTAGGGCTACTGGTAACAGTGAGTCTAACAGCTCAAGAAGCACAGCAATATCCTGCTACCGATTATGGTATGTTGGGTACGCCTATTAGCGTGCCAAGTATTGCGGAACAAATAAGAATTGGCACTTTTATAGAAGCAGACAATACGCCTCGAGAAGGTCGTCCAAAAAGACAACAAGGAAATCAAGTGATTCCAGGAAAAGGATCTGCTGGTATAGACGAGGCATTACAAACTGCGCCTCCTATCCATAACTCAAAAGCACCTTTATTAGTTTTTGATGCAGATACAAATTCTCAAGCTACGCCATCAGATCCTACAGGTGCTGTGGGACCTAATCATTTTATAGGGGCTTGGAATTCTGCCTTTAGAATTTTTGATAAAACAGGAGCTCCATTAACTAATGAAGCTTCTTTGGGTACAATTTTTCCAGGAAATGCAATAGGTGATCCCATTGTATTTTTTGACCCTTATATTGAAAATGGTCCAGGAGAGCCTAGAGGTCGTTTTGTAATTACAGAGTTTGATAGCAGCCCCAATGGATTTAACATGGCTGTGTGTAAAGGTATTGACCCGGTAAATGATGGCTGGTGGGTTTACACTACAGGCTTTACAACGGGACAATTTCCAGATTACACAAAATTTTCTGTATGGAGTGATGCTTATTATGTAACAGCAAATATTAACCAAGCAAACCGAGTGTTTGCCGTAGAACGCCAGCAAATGGCAGATGGGTTACCTGCACAACGTATTTCTTTCCAACTTCCTGGTATAGCTACTAATGGTTTTTATAGCCCACATGGATTTTCAGCAACTGGTGGATCTGAACCAGAAAAAGGTGATTTTTGTGTAGTGTACTTACAAGATGATGCTTGGGGTGGTGTAAACGATGATCACTTAAAGATTTGGACTTTTAATGTAGATTGGGAAACTCCAAGTAACTCTACAGTATCAGCCGCACAAATACTTCCAACGACTGATTTTATTTCTGTTTTTGATGGAGGTAGTTTTGCGAATCTTGAACAACCAGGAGGTCCTGATATTGATGCCTTGCAGGCAACAGTGATGAATCAAGCACAATTCAGAAAATTTGACACCTACAACTCAGCGTTACTAAACTTTGTGGTTGATACAGATCCTACAGGAGGAGAACTTGCAGGTATTCGTTGGTATGAGTTACGACAAACTGCACAGGGACAACCTTGGACTATTTTTCAAGAAGGAACATATACTGCACCAAACGGAAGAGACGCTTTTTCTGGAAGTATGGTAATGGATATCTTTGGAAATATTGGATTGGCATATTCGTCTGTAAGTGATACAGAGCGCATTTCAATTCGCTATACAGGTCGTTTTGCAGGTGACCCAGCTGGTCAAATGACAATCGCTGAAGATTTAATTGCACAGAGCACACAAAACAATCCAAACACTCGTTTTGCAGATTATGTACATTTATCTGTTGATCCTTTAGATGATCAAACAATGTGGCATATTGCAGAGTATTTTAATCCAAACAGAAGAGATGTTGTAGGTGTGTTTAAACATGCCAATCCTGTTGCAAACGATTTAGCGGTAATTAATTTAACTCCAAATACGGGTTCAAACTTAACAGCTACCGAAGTAGTTACAATTGAGGTTCAAAATTATGGTACTGCTCCTCAGTCTGGTTTTCCAGTGACTTATTCGGTGAATGGAGGTCCTGTTGTCTCTGAAACATTTTCTGGATCTATAGCTCCAGGAGCTACGGGAACTTTTAGTTTTGCTCAAACAGCAGATTTATCTGCTATAGGTGAGTATCGTATTGAAACTGCTGCTAATAATGCGGGAGACCTTAATCCGTTTAACAACGTGTATGGAGAAAATGTAGATAATGAAGAGATATTATCTATTTCAGACCTAGAACTTGCTAATGCTGAAATGATTGTGACATCAACGGATCAGAAAAACTTCGTGATTACAATGACTACTACCTATGATAAAATCCTTCCAATTTCTGTTTATGATATAAGAGGAAAATTGTTGGCATTCAACAACCTTGCTAAGGATGGAAATAAATATCGTTATGAGCTAGATATGTCTTATGTAGCTTCAGGAGTTTATTTAGTAAAATTAGGAAATGGAGACCTTGAAAAGTCTGCTAAGATTATTGTGAAATAATCCAATAGTTTTAATATAAATATTTAAAGGGAAGTCATATTGTGGCTTCCCTTTTTTTAGTGAAACCCCTCACTGAGAATCCAGCTTTTTTGCTGGAGCACTCAATGAGGAAGGTTGAACTAATCCCGCTCTTTCAGCGGGATTTTTATTACAGTGTAAAACCCCAAATGGAATATATAGTTATCATACTGGAGCAGTGAATGTGCCAGATTGAACCAATCCCGCTCTATCAGTGGGATATTTTTTACTTCTAAATTTATAGGAATAACTTCGGAAATACATGGGGTTTAAAAGAATGCTCTCAACTGTACACTTCCTGTATGAATAGTATTTGAAGTTTCACTTTTCCGTCCATTATAGGTAATGTTTGCATCGAGATATTTTGTAATTCTCTTTTGAATCAAAGCACGCCACGTAAAATTTGTACCCGGTTGCAATCCATCTAGCATTTGGTAAGCAACGGGAGAAAACGCATTACCTTCAAAGGCATTATCGATATAGGTAAACTCACCATTCAATGAAATTTTTTCAGCATTTGCGTATGAGAATGAAGCACCTATTTTTTGCTGATCTAACATTTCGGCACCATTAATTACATTGTCTTCATTAATAAAATGATAGAAAACATCAAAACGTGTTTGCGAACTGAGCAAGTATGAAATCGTAGGGTTTATTTCATAACTATCCAATCTATAATTACGACTGCTGAAATTTTCAGAAGTACTCTCCGTGCTTCCCGTTACACCTTTTCCGTTAACCAACCAACTCTCACCAAATTTATGCGTAAAATTCAATTGATGGTTTTTGAGTCTTGAAGACTGCAATCCTAGTGATTGCAGATTGTCCGAAGCACTCGTCAAATAGGTATAACTCGTAGTGTATTTTTGTTTTCCGCGGTTAAAGAAAATAGCATTTCTAAAACTGAGCGCAAGCCCCAATTGATTGTCTCCACCATCTTCAAAAGGATTGATGTTAAAATCTTCATTTGCACGCTTTATTTTTCGGTCAATAGTATAAGATGTTTGATTGTAAAAATGAGACAGCACTTTTAAAAATCCATCTTTCCCATTCCATTGTTGCGGATTAAGTATCAATGTTTGCCCAAATTTGTTCTCCCGTATTTTCTGAAATGTCTGGTTAGGTAATAATATGCGAATAAAATCAGCTTCATCTTGAAACTGCGCTATTTCAAACTCCTCTAATTCTTGAATCCCATTATTGTTATAGTCATTCCAAGTATAAACCCCCTCGCCTTGATCCACTTGAACATACGTAAAATCTTGCTGTGGAATCACTCCGTTATTGGATGCAAGTGTTGTAGTACCTCTTACAAAACCCTTAAATAATGTTTGATTATAGAGAATACGCGCATTTAAGGATTGCTCTTTTTCTTCAGTCTCTGCATCTTTGAGTGTGCGATAATTAGCGAAAATTTCTAATTGCGAATTTTGACTATTAATGAGTTTTGATTTTGCATAAAAGGTATTACTCGTATTTACACGTTGCACGCTTCCATTTCTAAGGCTATCGTTTGTCCTATATTGATAACCCGTTTCTACAAAGAGCGCGGTGCTGTCGCCAATACCCGCATACACTTCGTAGGCATTGTATTTTAAGCTTAATGGCGTTAACGTGTCTTGTTCAATTGCCGTCACTTTATTATCCTCAAACCCTATTTTTGCTCCTGTCCAAGATTTTTTAAAGGAATATGCCCCCCGAATATTTCCACGAGCAAACTGCGTGTCCAACAAATCACTTTCACTTTTCAAATAACTGGCTTGTCCTTGAATCCTTAAACTATCATTGGCAATGTTCGTCGCCACTTCTTGACGGGTACCATTATAATTTTCTGAAAAGTTTAAATTCTGAAATATATAACTAAAACTCCCCAGTCTCGGTTTTGAAACTTCAGCACCTGCAGTAATAAAACGTTGGTCACCCAAAGGGTCAATTAAGTTCCAGTCTCTATTGAATTCAATATTGTACAAGCGCTCCACATTTCTGAAATCCTTATTAATATAATTTATGGTTCCTATTCCAGTAACTTTTAGACTATCGGCACTGGTAAAAATGTCTTGTCTTCCGTTAAGTCTTACGGCAAAACCGTCATTGTTTTCATCGTCGATATCCGAAAATAAGTTGAGGTCCCTTTGACTACACGCCAATTCAAAATTGACATTTGTTTTCTCATTGGGATGAAAACTTCCTTTCACGCCGCCTATTTGTAATTTGGTGGGGGCGTTGATACGAACAAAAGGCGCGTAATTACCTTGCTGTACTCCGTTGATGGGAGCAACGTATTCAAAAATACGTGTTACAGCTGCTGCATCGCTTAAAATATAATCCCCTTGATTGGCTCCCACGAGTGTAAAGCGAACGTTGAAAAGTTCGTCATCGGGGTTATTGGAGAAAACAAAAATTTCTTCGCCGTTAAGTTGTTCTTTTCTGTAAAAAATTTGTCCTTCCACAAACGTTGCCGGAACTGCCGACGGCGCATTCATTAAAGACATATCATCTCCCGCTTGTTGTAATACTGCAACTTGTTCCTCACTAAGGTTTTGTTGTAACGGCTGATTTTTAGCATCATTTTCTGAATATACATACGCACCAATATCAAACGTGTCGCTCGTGTAATCTCCGCCGCCATAACCAATAAAGCGTGTGTAATTTCGCTCTGTAAATTGGTAGTCCACCGTAATCCGCATATTTGAAGTAATGGGATACGTGGGGTTGAATTTTATTTCGCCTGCATTATAGTCAATTACATAATCTTCATTTTCTCCACGCTTTACTAAAATTCCATTTACATATACATTTTCACTTCCAGAAACAATCAACACAAACAGTTCGCCATTGGGACCCACTAATTTATAAGGACCTTGATTTCCTTCTTGGCCTACAAACTGGCTCGTTGTAAAAACCCCACGTACCAAAGCTCCTGCAGCAAAGGCCGTAGTTTTCGCGCCAGTTGAATGATTAATGGTGCCACCCAAAGAAATCCCTTGTACTTTTTTTGTGAAATGTGCAAAGTAACTATCTTGATTTTGAAGGTCCACATCTCCTGCTCTTATGTTCCAATTATCGCTGTAGAGTTCGATAAAAACTTGGTCAAATTCATCTAAATTTTGAGAATATCCCCCTTCTTGTGTGGGTATATTTGCATCTTGAATCGAAGCCCTGATAGAAACATTATCATTTAACTTTCCAGTAATTTGAAGGTCAAGTTGAGAATCGACCACCGCGTTTTGATTGTTACCAATAGTCACCCCACGCGAAATACTTCCGTTGGTGTTTAGACCGTCAAAAGGAGTAAAATTATTAACTCGGGTGCTTTGGTCAAGAGAATATAACTTTTCGATTGCTCCCGTATTTTCAACAATCATACTTTCGTCAAATTGAAAATAGTCGCGTGTTAAAAAATCTGGATAGCGCAAATAGTCAATCGTGATTGAATCTATTTCGGTCTTTAAAATTTCCGAAGGGATTAAAATTCCCTTGTTAAAATCCACGGTGTATTGTAATGAATCAATGACTGTCTCACGGTTACCAAAAACTTTAAACTGTGCTGGGTTTATGGAAACACTATCAATGATAATAGTATCTCGCACGGCAACACGTTTGGTTTTGTAATTTGAAGTTACATCCTGCGCGTACCCCATTAGGGTAAAAAATATGGCAAGAATAGAGAGATGTAACTTCATAAAAGGGCACAAGCGAATAGTATTGTTTTCTGAAATTTTAACGATTGAAAACCGGCGTTATTTATACAACGCTCCAATTTGCAATTTGTTGATTATTTTGTGAAAACCTTTCAATAAACGCCTGTTGTAAAGATACATTGTTATTTAATTTTGCCGAATGTAGCATGGGTGTAACATTTCAGAAGTAAAAAGCTTTGAAGTGGTCACTTTTCCGAAGAAAGAAAAACTATGAAAATAATATCGTACAACGTTAACGGAATTCGCGCTGCAATGCGAAAAGGATTTTTAGATTGGTTGAAGGCAGCAGACCCAGATGTGGTGTGTATTCAAGAAACCAAAGCAAATAAAGACCAAGTAGAAATTTCCGAAATTGAAGCTGCGGGATATCCATTTCATTATTGGTTTAGCGCACAGAAAAAGGGATACAGTGGTGTTGCCATTTTATGTAAAAAAGAACCTAATCATGTTGCATACGGCACCGGAATCGAATCGATGGATTTTGAGGGTAGAAACATACGGGTGGATTATGATGATGTTTCGGTGATGAGTTTGTATTTACCCAGCGGTACTAATATAGCGCGATTAGAGCATAAATTTGAATTTATGGCTCTGTTTCAAAACTATATAAACGAGTTAAAAAAAGAGATTCCCAATCTAGTGATTTGCGGCGATTATAATATTTGTCATAAGGCAATTGATATCCACGACCCCGTACGAAACAAAAATGTTAGCGGATTCCTGCCCGTGGAGCGCGAGTGGATTGGCAATTTTATTGATAGTGGCTTTATTGATAGTTTTCGTCATTTCAACAAAGAGCCGGATAACTATACGTGGTGGAGTTATCGAGCAAATGCGCGCGCGAATAATAAGGGTTGGCGCATTGATTATAATATGGTGGCGCAACCATTACAAGATAAATTGCGTCGCGCCGTTATATTACCCAACGCCATGCACAGTGACCATTGCCCATTGATGGTGGAACTGGAATTGGCTCCCTAACCCCAAAGGGGGAACTCAAAATAAAGTGGATATTTGATGTAGCATGTTTGTCCGGTTGAGCGCAGTCGAAACCTTCATTTAACAACGATACATTAAATGCTACTAAAATTGAAATGTGATTATCAATTAATAAATATATCCGCCTCCGCGGGAAATGAACATGAAAAACCTACTAATACTTTTTATCCTCGCAGCATTTTCAACCTCTTGCGTTTCCTCAAAGATTTATGACGAATTGAAAGAAAAAAATGATGCCTTGCGGGCAGAAAACAAAGCACTTTATTCACAATTGGACGGCGCATCTTCCACAGGAGAAATGGGCATAGAAAGCTTACGCGAAAATTTTAATAAATGTACCGCTGAGAAGACAAAAGCCGAAATGGAACTAAAAGCAACCAAAGAGAGTCTCGAAAGATTGCAAACATCCTACGACGCATTGTCATCAAACAGTTCCGAAAATCTAACCGAAAATATGGAGCGCAACCGAAAGCTCCTTGCCGAACTTGAAGCAAAAGAGCGCCAACTAAACGCAAAGGAACAAATGTTGAATGCCCAAGAACAAACCCTCGCAGTTCAGACTCAAAAATTAGAACAGGCACAAAAAGACCTTGAAGAAGGTGAACGCCGAGTTGCCGAACTTGAAAGCATCATCGCAGCAAAAGATGCAAAAATGAAAAATTTGAAAAATGCTATTTCAGCCGCCTTGGTAAATTTTGAAGGAAATGGACTCACCGTGGAGCAGCGTGACGGAAAAGTATATGTATCGATGGAAAACAAACTACTTTTTGAAAGCGGAAGCTGGGCAGTCAACACCCGTGGTCGCGAAGCTGTGGAGCAATTAGGAAAGGTGCTAGCAGAGAATAAAGAAATAGCTGTACTCATTGAAGGACATACAGACAATGTGCCTTACGGCGAAAAAGGATTGATCAAAGACAACTGGGATTTATCCACAAAAAGAGCCACTTCTATCGTAAATATACTTACCGAAAACGAAAGCATCCCAAAAGAAAATCTCACAGCAGCAGGTCGTGGCGAGTACGCACCCATTGCCTCAAACGCCACAAGCGAAGGCAAAGCAAAAAACCGCCGCATTGAAGTGGTATTGACTCCTAAATTAGATGAAATTAGCAGATTGCTGGAGGGGGTTGAGTAGGGTTAAGAATATTTTAATGAATTGGATGACCTTTTAAGTACGCAAACTTGAAAGGTCTTTTTGTAACTTTGAAAAATGAAATACACCACCCTTCCAAATACAGATTTAAAAGTGAGTAAAATTTGCCTTGGTACGATGACCTTTGGGCGTCAAAATACAGAGGAAGATGCTCATAAACAGTTAAATTTTGCACTTGAAAAAGGCGTTAATTTTATAGATACGGCAGAGATGTATTCGGTGCCATTTAAGCCAGAAACGCAAGGGTTGACAGAGCAATATATAGGGAGTTGGTTTGCTAAAAATGGTAATAGAGATGAGGTGGTTTTGGCTTCAAAAATAACGGGAGCAGGGCGTGGCATTTTCCAAAGCATGCGCGAAAATCTTGATTTTAGCAAAGCTTCGCTAGATGATGCTCTGCACAAAACTCTAAAGCGATTGCAGACAGATTATCTTGACTTATACCAATTGCATTGGCCAGAAAGGTCTGTCAATGTGTTTGGAGTTCGTGACTATAATCACGAGCCAAATGCACAATGGAAAGATAATATAGCCGAAATATTAGCGCGATTAGAAACCTACGTTAAAGAAGGGAAAATTAGACATATTGGGTTGAGTAATGAAACGCCTTTTGGAGTGATGCGTTACATGGAAGAACATCGCAATGGAAAACTAAAAATGGTTTCGGTTCAAAATGCCTATAATTTATTACAGCGCCGCGATGAAGTGGGCCTGACCGAAGTTTTACAAATGGAAAACATAGGTTACTTGCCTTATTCTCCATTGGCTTTCGGGATGCTATCCGGTAAATATTTAGACAATAAAAAACCTGAAAATGCTCGAGTAACACTATTCCCTAATTATTCAAGATACAGTAGTAACAGTTCATTAAATGCAACAATAAAATATAATGAGATAGCAAAAAAGCATAACATTTCATTAACTCAAATGGCGCTTTCTTTTGTAAATTCTAGACCGTTTGTAACTTCAAATATTGTAGGAGCCACAACCCTGGAGCAACTTTCAGAAAATATAGAAAGTATCAACGTAACACTTTCTCCAGAAATTTTAAACGAAATTCAAAAAGTACATGAGGCGATACCCAATCCTGCGCCTTAAAATTTTTTTTTTTGATTTAATCTAACGTCTAAAATCTAGCATCTCCCGTCTATTTAACTCACAAACGCACTATATCCGGTAATAGCGCGACCAACGATTAACGAGTTGATTTCTTTGGTACCTTCATAGCTGTAAATGGCTTCGGCATCTGCCACAAAACGCGCTACATTGTATTCCAATAGAATTCCGTTTCCGCCCATGACTTCGCGGGCACGACTAACGACGTCTCTGGTTCGCATGCTACAAAATACTTTTGCGAGTGATGCGTGTTCGTCAGTCATTATATTTTGGTCTTGCATTTCAGAAAGTCTAAAACACATGGTTTGCATTGCAGTTAAGTTTGCAACCATTTCTACCAAGTGATTTTGAATTAATTGAAAACGCGCAATGGGTCTGCCAAACTGCTCACGCTTTTTGGTGTATTTCAATGCATTTTCATAAGCACCACGTGCACATCCCACAGCTTGCCAAGCAACCGCAGCACGCGTCATTTTTAACACTTTTGCGGTGTCTTTAAAGCTATCGCATTTTTGGAGGCGGTCACTTTCTGGGACTCTGCAATCGGTTAATGTAATGAGTGCATTTTGTACCGTTCTCAAAGCCATTTTATCAGGCATTTTTTCGGCTTTGTAGCCTGGATTACCTTTTCTTACGAGAAAGCCTTTAACTTGGTTTGTTCCTTTTTCGCGGGCCCAGATAATTGTTACATCGCTAAATGTTGCATTTCCAATCCATTTTTTTTGTCCGTTGAGCACCCATTCATCACCCTCTTTATAACAGGTTGTTTCCATACCGCCAGCAACTGCGCTTCCCACATTGGGTTCTGTGAGTCCAAAGGCACCAATCAATTCCATGCGTTGCATTTTTGGCAACCATTCTTGTTTTTGCTCTTCGCTACCACATAGATAAATACTTCCCATGGCGAGTCCGGAATGTACTCCAAAAAATGTTGAAATAGATACATCAATTCTTGCTAGCTCCATCGCCATAATTCCTTCCATCAAGAACGTCTCCCCGGGACAGCCATAGCCTTGATAAGCCATGCCGCAAATGTTAAGCTCCGCCATTTTAGGGATGATATGATGCGGAAATTCGGCACGATTCCAAAAATCGTTTGCAATGGGTTTGATTTCCTTTTCCATAAACTGCCGCACATTTAACTGGATTTCGCGTTGTTCGGGAGTCAATTTTAAGCTGAGGTCATAAAAATCGCCATCAATGGGAGGTAGGTTATGTTGTCCTTTGCGTGCTTTGGTTTTTAGCATTCGCATCAATCCCGCCATTTGCCTATCATCAAGTTCGCCTACGGTTTTCATCACTTCGCCAAGGTCAATTTTTTCCGAAAGTTTTGCAATAGCAGCAATATCAACCGATTTGAGAATAGAGAATGTACTTTTTATTTTATTGAAGACAGACATATTTTGTATTTAAGTGTTAATAAGTAAAATTTTCAGCAATTTTTTCTGAAATTTCACTCCCTTAAAAGTAGTCTGAAAAATGGAGTAGTGTGCTTAATGAAGTGTTAATTTGGTTGAATGAACTTCATTTCCGAAGTTTTTACAAAGCCATCAATGCTATCGGCTGCTGAAATGTGCAGATAATCACCCAAATTGCCCATGATTGAAACGGTGTCCCTTGTATTGATTTCAAAAAGAATTTCTGAATTTTTTGAAGGCGATTTTCTAAGCGACCTTTTATTTCTAGTTGCTGTGGCGGTTATAGCGTTAAATGGGTCCAGCGCTTTTACGTCTTCTGAAATTTTAATAAAAGGCAATGGGTCGATAGCACCTTTTGAACCTTGATAAATGCCAAAATGTAAATGTGGGGGAGTGGTGCGGGCATTACCCGTATTACCAACAAATCCTAGTGTATCGCCAATATTTACAAACGTACCAGCGCTTGTGTTGATGCTGTCAAGATGCGCATAATAGAGCGTGTTACCACCCACAATTTTATCTCTTAGCCAAACTTGTTTCCCGCCCAATCCACGGTTGCCAGTGGAAGAAATTACGCCCTTGGTAGCAGCAATCACAGGAGTGCCTCGGGGAGCAAAAATATCATTGCCTTGGTGTTCCCGTTTACCGCCATCGCGAGAAGCTCCCCAAAAACTTTGGATGTTTTTGTTTGAAGCACCTGCAACGGGAAAACTATAGCGAGGTTTTGTGTATATTTTTAGCTGAAAAGGAGTGTCTAAAACAAGCTCCGGTTGAACGATGATTTTATACAAAGCATCTTCTGTAATAGCTTCGGAAATAGTAAACGAATTGGGGATATTTTGTTGAACAAAACGTAGTACTGGAATACTATCATTTGAATATTGCAATACCTCAATAAACACTTTGGCCGAATCTATTTTGGTTTCAACTTCTACTATAACTTGATGTCCTTCTTTTGCGGCAAAATTGAAGCTATAAATTTCGTTTCGGGATTGGGAGAAACGTCCGTTTTCTATAAAAGGTAATGTGATGAGTAGCGAATCTTTTTCGGCTTTAGTTTTTTTGTTTTTCCAATTAACAAAAGTTCTGTTTTCTAAAGAGAAGTCACGCTCGTACAATTCTCTAGCGGATGGTTTTGTAATGATATCGGTCACATCTGGATTGATGAGATATAGTACGAGCCCAATAAGTAAGAGGAATAATAATGCGTTACCAGATTTTTTCATTCTGCTATATTTCAGCAGAAATTATGCCAGCTTGTTTTAAATTTTAGCCTATTACTTCGACTTATCAGAATTGACATTAAATCCTGGAGATTTATAATTTTTCGGTAAATAATCTGCCGGGATAGTGCTATGATTACCATCTCGGGCGGCTCTGTAATGTGGGGATAAAATTTCTATTCCTTGCTCGTTACAAACGTCTTGTATGTTTTGATGAAGATGTGAATAGATAGCGGCCTGTTTGTTTGCTTCTTGTATATAGGCATTAATTTGATAGGCTACATAAAAATCTTCTAAACTGGTTTGAAGCACAAATGGCATCGGTTCTTTTTGAACCATATCAGTTCGCAACGCGGCTTCAATTAATGCTTCGTGCATTTGTTTCCATGGAATGTCATAGCCAATAGTCACGGTAGTGTGGATTATCAAACCTTTCTCTGGGGCATCACTACTATAATTAATGGTATGACTGCTCATGACTGATGAGTTAGGAATGGAAATGATTTCGTTTTTTGGGGTGCGAATGCGTGTTACGAGAGATGATTTTTCAATCACATCGCCCATAACATCACCTATTTTAACGCGATCCCCAATTTTAAATAAGCGCATATATGTAAGCACCAATCCCGCAATGATATTTGACAGAGAACCAGCAGAACCGAACGTAAAAAGGAATCCCAGAAATACAGATATTCCTTGAAAAACAGGCGAATCACTTCCTGGTAGATATTTAAAAATAACAACAAAAGCAAAAGCTAAAACTAGTACTCGCACCAATTGATACGTAGGTTTTGCCCAGTATGGATAAAACCCGTTAAAGGTGAGTCGTTCTTCTTCTATTTCGACTTTTAGAAAATTTAAACCTTTTAAAACAAACCTAAAAACAAATACGATGACGATGATTGTAAAAAGGTTTGGAAGATAATTCCAGAACGCAAGAAAGATGCCTTTTAAAGGATTTAAAATGTAGCCAAATAATGTTTTTGCAAGATTTTCGGTCTGCGGGAAAAACCCAAAGATGATAGGTAATGCTATATATATTGACAAACAAACGGTAAACCATTTTACTATTTTATTTGCAAATAAAAGGACGGTTACTTGACGCTCAGTATCTAAAAGCGTGTACCCCTTAATGACAAGTGGTTTGAATTTTTCCTTTTTTTGTTTTTGAATTTTAAGTCTGGTCCATTTAAATAATCTGAGGATATATCTAATAATGATGATAATTATGATAAGCGCTAAGAATGCTAATCCCACACTTTTGAGAATATTAAAAAGGCTGGTTTCAGACTTATATTCTGTTACTTCTTTGACAATCTTGTTTTTATATTGTTTAGCTAATTCAATAGGCGTTGTATCCAGCCAGAGTGCGTCAAATTCTGTTATACTTATAATGGTTTGTTCGCTGTAAACGAGGTCTACAGTAGCTTCAAGTTGTTCAATTTTAAGAGAGTCGCCACTAAAATCAATTCTTAACGGTAATTTTTTAATTCGGTTAGTTATAGTTTCTGCACGTTCTGCGGAAGAAAAACTCCCCAAGCGGGTATAAATCATAAACAACGTATCATCATGAAAGCCCGCTACGGGAAATCCTTTTGTTGTTTTTTTCAATGCTTCAATTTGCATCTTCTTTTGGGCGAGCAATGCTTCTTCCTTAATTTTGTAGAGATTAAGTTGCGCCTCTAATTCGCTGCGCTCTGAAGATTTTGCGGTGCTTAAATTTTGAATACGCGTCTCAAGGTCTGCTCTTCTTATAGAATCGGCAAAACGTTCCTTTTCAAAATTGGCTATTTTTTTCTCAAAAGCACCTTCATTTTGAGAGGTGGTCGTCGAGTCTTTGGTTACAGTTAGACTGTCAGTTTGTGCAATACAAATGGCTGTTGAAAAAAATACTAGCGCTACTAAGTTTTTAATTTTATTCATAAAACTATATTCCTTGATTAAACATCTTCATAAGATGAAGGTTGTTAAAGGTATAAAAATCGGATATAGATTTCATTTTTTTTCAAAAAACGGTTTTAATTTTTATAGCTTCGGAAATAGTAGCTCAAAACAAAATCTGAATTTTGATTATGGACTTTTACAAAAGTTACCATTATTCTGTGAAAGTCACATTTCCGAAGCCAAAAAAAATCCCAAACTCCTTTTTAGGAATTTGGGATTGTATTATTTATTGATGATGTATTAAGCCTAGTCAGCTAATATAATCACTTTATTGTCGCTACATTCAATAGTACCACCGTTAATCTCTAACGTCCATTTACCGTCTTTTTGAATGAATCTTTTTTGGAAAGCTTCGGCAATCGTAGGGTTTCCTTTAAACTTTACCGTGCCCGCATTTAACAATGAAACGATAGCGGCGTGGTTATTCAACATTTGGAATTCACCTTCCACTCCTGGAACGGTAACACTTTCCACCTCTCCACTTACTAATGAAGCCTCTGGGGTTACAATTTCTAAATACATATTTATTAGATTTGAGATGTAAGACGTGAGACGTGAATGATTAAAAATCCTCACGTCTCATATCTCTAGTCTATTTTAAGCTTCGGTCAACATTTTCTCACCCGCTTCGATAGCTTCTTCGATAGAACCTTTCAAGTTGAATGCTGCTTCTGGTAAGTGATCTAGTTCACCGTCCATAATCATGTTGAAACCTTTAATTGTTTCTTTAATATCTACCAATACTCCTGGTATACCTGTAAACTGCTCTGCCACGTGGAAAGGTTGTGATAAGAAACGTTGTACACGACGAGCACGGTTTACAGCAAGTTTATCTTCTTCAGATAACTCTTCCATACCAAGGATGGCAATAATATCTTGTAATTCTTTATAACGTTGTAGTAGCTCTTTTACGCGTTGTGCACAGTCGTAGTGCTCATTACCTAAAATAGACGCTGTTAAGATTCTAGATGTAGAATCTAATGGGTCTACCGCTGGGTAAATACCAAGCTCGGCAATTTTACGAGATAATACTGTAGTTGCATCCAAGTGAGCAAACGTTGTTGCTGGTGCTGGATCGGTAAGGTCATCCGCAGGTACGTATACCGCTTGTACAGATGTGATCGAACCTTTTTTAGTTGAAGTAATACGCTCTTGCATCGCACCCATCTCTGTTGCTAAGGTAGGTTGGTATCCTACCGCAGATGGCATACGTCCTAGAAGTGCAGATACTTCTGATCCTGCCTGTGTAAAACGGAAAATGTTATCAACGAAGAAAAGTACATCTTTTCCTTGACCGTCTCCTGCTCCATCTCTAAAGTACTCAGCAATAGTAAGTCCAGATAAGGCAACACGCGCACGTGCTCCAGGTGGCTCATTCATTTGTCCAAATACGAAGGTCGCTTTAGACTCTCTCATTGCCATTTTATCTACTTTAGACAAATCCCATCCACCATCTTCCATAGAGTGCATAAAATCGTCACCATATTTTATAATTCCAGATTCTAGCATCTCTCTCAAAAGGTCATTTCCTTCACGAGTTCTTTCACCTACTCCTGCGAATACTGAAAGTCCACCGTGACCTTTTGCAATATTGTTAATCAATTCCTGAATCAATACAGTTTTACCTACACCGGCTCCACCAAATAAACCAATTTTTCCACCCTTTGCATAAGGCTCGATAAGGTCTATTACTTTAATTCCAGTAAAAAGTACCTCGCTCGATGTTGAAAGGTCTTCAAACTTAGGAGCGTCACGGTGAATTGACATTCCGTCAGCACCCGTTTTAGGTAAATCACCAATACCGTCAATTGCATCTCCAATCACGTTAAAAAGACGGCCATAAATATCCTGTCCAATTGGCATTTGAATAGGCGATCCCGTTGCAACAGCATCAACACCGCGGCTCAAACCATCTGTACTGTCCATAGAGATGGTACGTACTGTATTTTCACCTACGTGAGACTGTACTTCAAGGATTAACTTGTTTCCGTTATTATTAACTTCAAGACTATCGTAAATCTTTGGAAGCTCTGCACCATTTGCAAATTCAACATCTACAACTGGTCCAATGATCTGTGCAACTTTTCCTGTACTATTTGACATTTTAAGTATTTCTTTTTTAGTTATCTACGGGTGTAAAAAGCACCCTTTTTTTCAACGGTGCAAAGATAGTTTTTTCTTCGGAAATATTACACGTTTGAAATAGGGTTTTTTATCCAACTTTTTTCTTCGGAAATTTTGAATGGTTGATAATAGTAACACTACAGATTCTCTTAGCTTTAAAATGAAAATAAAAAAATTGAAATTTCAATATTTAAACTTTAATAAAAATGACTCTACTTATTACAAACGCAAAAATACAATTACAAGAAACACCACTTTTTCTCTTAATTCAATGATTCACAAAATCCTTTAATATTCTTTTTAAACAGAGACAATACTTCATCCATCAACTCACTATCTCGACTCACTTCTCTCCCGTCTATTTCAACAATAGGTGTTAATTCGCCCATTGTGCCTGTGGCAAAAACACCTTCGGCATTGATGAATTCGCTAAGAGATAAATCTGCTTCTTTGATTTTGATGTTATTATTTTCGCACAATTCTATAACGGTATTTCTTGTAATCCCTGGTAAACATGCATGCGCAAATGGTGTATAAATAGTATTGTTATTTACCATAAACACGTTACTTCCGTTGAGTTCAGCAACAAAGCCACGCTCATCTAACATTAATCCTGCATCTTTTTCAGCTACATTGGCTTGGATTTTTGCAATAATATTATTCAATAAATTGTTATGATGAATTTTGCTATCTAGAAATTGTGGCGCATTTCGTCTTTGACTCGAACTAATTACTTTAATACCACTTTTATTATCGTACACTAATGGTTTCCATTCGGCCAGAACGATTATACAAGAACCGCTTTGATTTAATCTTGGGTCCATTCCGCTTGTAATTTTTTCGCCTCTCGTTAGCGTAAGTCTAATGTGTGTGTCATCGTTCATTCCATTAGCTTCAAGTGTTTGCTTTATGGCTTTTTTAATTTCTGCTTTTGACGGGATATCTACAAAAGCCAATGTTTTTGCACTTTCATGCAAACGAGTTAAATGTTTATCCAAACAAACAACACCCTCGGGATAGACTCGCAACCCTTCCCACACGGCGTCACCGCCCTGCACGGCACTATCGAACACAGAAATTTTTGCTTCACTACGGTGGTACAACCTGTCTTTTATAAATATTTGGAGATTGTCATTTTTAGGGTTAAATTTTTGTAACATTTAGTCGTTTTTAAGAATATGATTTTTTAGAATATTGTAATAATCCAGCGCTTGATTGAGGACAGGTTTTAGGTTAGTGGGCATTTTTTGATTGCTTGTTTTTTGAACTGAAAAACCTTGTGAATTGTGTACATTTTTATACCAATATTTTGCCCAAATGCCGTCTTCGGGAATGCCTCCTTTTTCCCATTTTAGCATCGTTGCAGAAAATGGAATTTTGAGTTGGTCGCATATTTTTTGGATATATACTAATGGGTTTTTAATGAGCTCGTCACTATCTATAACGAGCGGTACATTTCCGCTTTGAGATAAAAAAGTGAAAAGTTGGCTTGCTTTTTTTATGCCGATGTCATCTATTGTTGGGTTTTGGATGACTTTTGAAAATGATGCCAATAGTTTTTCGGGATGCCGAATAAGGATGATGTTTTCCCAACCTAGAATAAATTGTGGCTCATTTGTCAAATAATGATGTGCCATCCCTTTGATGAAGATGGTATTTTCAACAGCTAATTTTTCAATGTTTGCAATTATTTTTTCTTCAGAAATTTCCAAAGAATTTAAAATCTCATTTTCCGAAGGATGCACGGCGCGGTCACTTTGTTTTTTCAGATAATGGGCGTAAAAAGGTTCGTCCAAAACCTTTGTATCCTCTCTCTGAGCAAAAGAGTACATGAGTGCTGTAGATAAATTACGGGGTCCCGCAATGAGGTTTAAGATTTTCACTTTTTAAAAATAGCCGTTAAATCCCGAAACAAAAAATAGATTTTTGGGCTACAAAAGCGGATAAAAAAAGAGCAAAAACATACCGTTTTTGCTCTCATCAATAAATTGTATTTTAATTATTCCACAGTAACCGACTTTGCCAGATTACGTGGTTGGTCTACATTTCTATTAAGCATCACTGCTATGTGATATGACAATAATTGTAAAGGAATTGTAGTAACTAGAGGTGTTAAGGTTTCGGGAGTTTTAGGAACTTCCATGCAATAATCTGCCAGTTCTTTTACAGCAGTGTCACCTTCTGTCACAACGGCAATAATTTTACCTTTTCGTGCTTTAATTTCTTCAATGTTGCTTACTACTTTTCCGTAATGATCGCTATTGATAGCAATTACAACAACCGGCATGTGTTCATCAATCAATGCGATTGGGCCGTGTTTCATTTCTGCTGCTGGATAGCCTTCTGCATGGATGTATGAAATTTCTTTAAGTTTCAATGCGCCTTCAAGTGCTACTGGGAAATTATAACCTCTACCTAAATATAAAAAGTTTGTTGCATCTTTAAATACTTTTGCGATTTCTTCAATCTTATCATTACTCTTTAAAGCGTCTTCAACGTGGGCTGGTATCCTGTCCAATTCTCTCAAATACATCATAAAGTCTGTCTTTGAAATTGTGCCTTTTACTTGGGCTAATTTCAAAGCAATCATAGTCAAAACGGTAATCTGTGTTGTAAAAGCTTTTGTTGATGCGACACCAATTTCTGGCCCGGCATGTGTGTACGTTCCGCTGTGGGTTTCACGAGAAATTGTAGATCCAACTACGTTACAAATACCGTAAACAAATGCGCCTCTTTGCTTGGCTAATTTAATTGCGGCAAGAGTATCAGCAGTTTCTCCACTTTGAGAAATTGCGATAACGACATCTTTTTCTGTAATTACAGGATTTCTGTACCTGAATTCACTCGCATATTCAACCTCTACAGGAATTCTAGCCAAATCTTCAAAAATGTATTCAGCTACGAGTCCCGCGTGCCAAGATGTTCCGCAGGCTACAATAATAATTCTGTCTGCATTTATAAACTTAGGGATGTATTCTTCAAGTCCGCCAAGTTTAATAATTCCCTTATCTGCAAGTAATCTTCCTCTGTATGTATCTTTGATAACAGAAGGTTGCTCATAAATTTCTTTGAGCATAAAATGTTCGTAACCACCTTTTTCAATTTGTTCAATATTTAACTGAAGCTCTTGTATAAAAGGTTTTACCTCTTTATCATTTTCAATTTTTCTTACCCGTACATCTCTTCCTCTTCTAATAATTGCCATTTCTTCGTCTTCAAGATAAATGGCATTGTTTGTAAACTCGATGAAAGGAGATGCATCACTCGCTACAAAAAACTCGTCATCACCTATCCCTATTGCGAGTGGACTTCCTAACTTAGCAACAACAATTTCGTCTGGCTTGTTTTTGTCAAAAACTGCAATAGCATATGCGCCTACTACTTCGTTGAGCGCAAGTTGTACGGCTTTCCCTAGTTTTACTTTTTCTTTCTTTTTTATTTCTTCGATGAGATTCACTAAAACTTCAGTATCTGTATCAGATTTAAACGTATATCCTCTATTGATAAGTTCTTTTTTTACTGATGCGTAATTCTCAATAATTCCGTTATGTATGATGACCAAATCTCCACTATTTGAATAATGTGGGTGGGAGTTTACATCATTAGGTACTCCATGAGTCGCCCACCTTGTATGGCCAATACCTAAAGTTCCTTTTTTAGAGATTTCTTTTGAAGCGCGTTTTTCAAGATCTGCAACCTTACCTTTTGTTTTTGATAATTGGATTTGTGTTCCATCAAACAGTGCGATACCTGCACTATCGTATCCTCTATATTCTAATCTTTTTAGGCCATTTATTATTACTGGATAAGCATCCCTATGCCCTATATATCCTACAATTCCGCACATGTTTTAATTAATTAGATTCGGTGTAATAAATTTGAAGTTTTAATCTTCTTGCTCCATTTATAGACGTATTACCATGTAATACCGTACCCTCATGAGAGATAACGGAACTTGCAGGAATTTGAGTAACCCCTGGCGCTAATGCATTTTCTAAGTCTTGAAAAGTGGGAACTCCTACGTTTTGAGAAACTACTAATCCAAGAGAAATATTTGTTGAGTCCCTATGTATCAAATTACTTAAGTGGTTTGTGATTCTAATTTTGTAAAAATCACCACTCCCGTCATTACCTCTTTCTAAACGACCTAGGTGTGTTGTGTATGAATCGAGAGGGTCTTCTGCACTCGAGGTGGTGTCGTTTGCATAATCAATTAACGCTGTGTTGTTCTCTACATCATAAATGAGTATACGCTCTGGCTCTTTTGAACCTCCAGTTACCGCATCTTTATCAACATAAAATATTAAATTAGCCTCATTTATTAACCACTTTTCTGTACGCATTTGATCTAATTCATCAGCTACACCATTACCATCGTTATCTGGACCAAAAAGTTCTAAAATAGTCATAATTCCATCTCCCCCTTTTAAGTAAAGTCTATCTTCACCATCTACAGTATTTGGATTCATCAAATTGTCTCCGATTTCAGTGGTGTATTCTGTTTCAATAGAATTTACACTAATTGCATTAAATTCAAAAGTGATTGACCTATTATCTATTTGCTCTGCTAGCTCGTCGCCCATATTTAAAGGGTTATATGACGAATAGTACATGTCGATTCTCGCGTTTTCCAAATTAAATTTTGACAAATTGTCTCCAGTCCCTGCAACTTTGAAATAAAGTCCCCTCAGGTATTCTCTAAAATTATTATTATTTATTAATTGAGGACCGCCCTGTACATCAATAATTTTTTCTTTCCAATACTGCGGAGGTAACTCAACTCTAATACCTGGTCCCAAATTAGTTGTGATTGTGTCTGGTTGAACCCCTGCATCATCGGGTTCTGGAATTGTTACTATGGTAAAACCTTCGGAACTAATTAAAAAATTAGGTATTGTGTGAATCAATTCACCTTTAAAAGCATCAAATGTGCTTCCTTGGTTGGTATAGTAATTTTGAATCTCTTCAAAACCTGTAGCGGGGTCAAAATCCCTTAAAAAATAGTTTGATTCAAATATGGAAATATCAATAGGGTCAGCTCCATAAACAGAGTCTAATTTATAAGAAATATTACCGTCATCATCAGTAGTTCCTTCACTAAAGAAAGGCATATACAGAATAACGCTATCTACTACTACACCATTGTTAAAAATTGGATCAGTCTGATTCTGGCTAATTGTTAATTGAGTCAACAAGTTTGCAGTAGTACGCCCGTAAACAGGATCATTATAACTGCCCAATTGATAGATAGGTAATCCATTTGACTGAACAGGCAACAATTTACGGCTATATGAAATAACTGTTTTTGTATCGTCTAAAGTTGCATTGATATTTTGATCTCCAATAATTTCAGAACCTATAGTCCCTAAATCTTCTTCACAAGATGCCAAAAATATAAAGGCACCAAAAATTGCCAAAAGCGCTGGCAATACATTTTTTATTCTCATTCTTTTTCTTTTTTTCTTCCTTCGGAAATATCGATGAATAAATAATATTTTTATTCAAGTTGCATTTTCGAAGGTAACATTCTAAGTGTGTTACTTTTCTACTTCCTCTAATACTTTTGATTTGTAAAAGTTTAGGTACTCTCGCTCCATGTCTTCCATCTCTTGGTATGGCAATACTGGTTTGTCAAGACCACCGATAAACTTTACCAACTCGTCAGAGACATCTTTTGATCCAATAATCACTGCATCGCTATTATTGAGAGCGACCTTCATCACATTTTCGTAGGTTGGGTCGTCAAGTTCTTTGATGGCTTCATCATCGATAGCGTCATATCTTATCTTGTTACTCACACCAAGGTTTAACGTATTACTAAATCCTTGATTGTATACTGATGTTACTATTTTACTATTTTCAAACAATGGCTCGTTTCCGTAGTAATTACGGAGATACAGCGGTAAAAAACTTGCTAACCAGCCGTGAACGTGTATAATATCTGGTGCCCAGTTGAGTTTTTTTACGGTTTCGATAACTCCTTTTGCAAAAAATATAGCGCGCTCATCGTTGTCCGGAAAGTAATTTCCATCCTCATCTGCATACGTTGCTTTTCTTTTAAAATAATCTTCATTGTCTATAAAGTAAACCTGCATGCGCTCCTTTGGGATAGATGCAACTTTAATTATCAATGGCATGTCAAGGTCATTGATGACCATGTTCATCCCACTAAGTCTAATTACTTCGTGTAGTTGATGGCGGCGCTCGTTGATGTTTCCATAACGCGGCATAAAAATTCGTATCTGTCCACCATTATTGTTAACCATTCTAGGGGCCTCAAACGACATGGAAGAAATCTCTGTTTCTGGCAGGTATGGTATTACTTCAGAAGAAACATACAAGATTCTTTTATCTTTCATAAATGTACTTTATTAGCTAGATTCTTAAAAAATGCAAAATTACGAAAATTTATGCAGATTGCTTTCAATAAGTTAATTTTACAAACGCTATAAAAATCTCTAATGAACGTATTTACAAACGCTGAAAATTTACGCCAAGCTTTAAAAGCTCAAAACGATAAAAAAACAATAGGGTTTGTACCTACTATGGGTGCGCTCCATAGGGGTCATCTTTCTTTGGTTTCAACGGCACTTTCAGAAAATGATTGTGCTGTTGTAAGTATTTTTGTCAATCCTACACAATTTGACAATGCTTCCGATTTAAAAAAATATCCAAGGACACTTGACAAAGACGTTGCGCTTTTAGAAACGTTACAAGGGTCAGTTTTTGTTTATGCTCCAGAAGCTGATCATCTCTACAACGGAGCGGTTGTTTCTAGACATTTTAAGTATGGCGCTATTGCAAAAGAAATGGAAGGGAAACATAGGCACGGTCATTTTGATGGTGTGGGTACTGTTGTTTCGTTACTTTTGAAAAGAGTTGAGCCTGCCAAGGCTTACTTTGGACAGAAAGATTTTCAGCAGTTACAGATTGTTAAAAAACTGGTCGAACTTGAAAAACTACCAGTTAAAATAATTGGTTGTCCCATTGTACGAGAGGAAAACGGACTTGCAATGAGCTCAAGGAATAAACGACTTTCAAAAGAACAATTTGAAGCCGCCACAGTAATCAGCAAAACTTTAAAAGAGGTTAAAGAGAATTTTGAAAAACTTTCAATACCCCAACTTAATGCACTGGCAAAAAAAAGATTTGATGAAAGTAAACTTATTGAGTTAGAATATTTTGAAATTGCTAACGAAGCTACCCTAAAAACGGCCCAACGGAAAATAAAAGGAAATACCTATCGAGGGTTTGTTGCAGCTTTTGCAGGAGAGGTGCGGTTGATAGATAATATGCAATTATAGGATTGTTTTGTTTGACATCCTTTCTCGGGAATCCGTCTTTTTTAAATTCCCATTTGTAGATCGCTTAAAACATTTATCTTTGCGCTATGTTAATACACGTAGTAAAATCAAAGATCCACAGAGTTAAAGTAACGGGTGCAGATCTTAACTATATAGGAAGTATCACAATTGACGAGGATTTACTTGATGCAGCAAATATTGTTGAAGGTGAAAAAGTTCAAATTGTAAACAACAATAATGGCGAACGTCTTGAAACCTATGCTATTCCTGGTCCTCGCGGAAGTGGAGAAATAACTTTAAATGGTGCTGCAGCGAGAAAAGTCGCTCCGGGAGATATTCTTATCCTTATCACTTATGGAATGATGACAAGAGAAGAAGCACTCAAGTTTAAACCTTCGCTCGTGTTTCCAAACAAGGATAATCTCCTCAAATAAATTGAATAAGACACTATCAAAAACACTCCAAATTGCCATCCCATTAGGACTTGGCATTTTTTTAATTTGGTATATATTTCAACAATTTACGCCTACCCAACTTGAAGAAACAAAACAGTATTTTAAAAATGCAAATTACGGTTTTGTAGTCCTTTCGGTAGTGCTAAGTATTTTGAGTCATATTTCAAGAGCATATAGATGGTCTTTTATGTTGGAACCATTGGGGTACACTCCTAAACTTGCCAATAATTTTATGGCAATTTCAGTTGCTTATCTAATGAATATTTTTATCCCAAAAAGTGGCGAAGTTACTCGCGGATTAATTCTGGATAAATATGAAAATGTGCATTTTGAAAAGGGTTTTGGGACTATTATTTCAGAAAGAATTATAGATCTTTTGTTTCTTATGGCTTTTACGTTAGTTGCATTGTATTTAAAATATGACGTGCTGTACGGCTATGTAATTAGCAGTTTTCCTCCAAACCTCATTTACAAACTTATTATTGCTTTTGTAGTATTTTTGGCTTTAGTTTTTCTGTTTCTGAAATTTTCAAAATCCAAGATAAATAACAAGATTAAAAATTTTGTTATCGGACTTAAGGATGGTGTTTTGAGTATTGTAACGATGAAGAAAAAAGGACCATTTATATTTCACACATTTATAATATGGGGTTTGTATTTACTTTCCTTTTATGTTGCTACAAAAGCACTTGAGCAAACCAAAACCATAGAATTCGGAACTATTATCATCGCTTTTGTAGTTGGGAGTTTTACCTTTGCTTTTACTAATAGTGGATTTGGCACATATCCAGCTGCAATTGCTGGGATATTGGTGCTTTTTTCAATTCCAATTACTGTGGGCACTGCTTTCGGATGGATTGTTTGGACATCAAATATTGCCTCTATTTTAATTTTTGGAGTACTGTCGTTATTACTATTGCCTATCTATAATAGGCATAGAAAATCTACACCAAAACAAGCTTAGCAATATGGGTGCATATTAATAGAAAGATGAGTACAACTACAGCAATAAATATGTATTTTTCATAAGGTCGTGTCATAAAAAATAATTTAAAAAGCTAGTGTTTTAATTAAATCCTCGTTCTCTTCGGCCCAATGGGTCAAAACACTTTCGGAAGATTTTATATTAAGTTTTGAAGCGATACATTCTTGGTGGGTTTCAATTTTCTTTGAAGAAACGTCCAGTTTTTGAGCAACTTTTTTTGCATCCTTGTAAAAATTGAAGAGTGTCAATATTTCAATTTCGATATCAGATAGTTTTCCGAAGTTTTCAAAGGTAACTTTGCTTTTCTCATCACCAAGGATATAGTTGCAGTAGCCCTCTTCGTTATTAATAACTGCGTTTACAATGGAGAGTATTTGAACGCTATTTTGACTGTCGCAAAAACACCCTTTAATTTTTAATGAACGAGCCATAAAAAGGTTTTCAAAAGTGGGTTCATTAAAAATGATTATAAACTTAGTATCCACGTTTTTTTGTGCAACTTCCTTTACGATTTCAAAAGCTGAGATATCTCCAAGTTTTTCTTGGATAATGGCAACATCAGGTTTTTCTCTAATAATATATCGTAATGTGCGAACTCCTGAGGACAATGTTTTTTTTACTTCGCAATCCAAGATGGAAAGAGTTGTTTTTAGCGTTGACTGCCTTAATTTGTCTTTGTGAGCAATGATGATACTTTTTGTTTTCATAATAAGAGTGGTTAGTTAGTTGAACAGCTATCACTTTATAATAATACAATTTCCTAGAAATAAGACTTTAAGACAAAAAAATGTCACGAACTACTCTTTTTTTGGTATGAAATGAGCCTTGAGGAAGAAAATTGAGCAAATCAACACTACGTCTAATCTTAATTATACTTAACGTGAACTACTGTAAATATATAGATTTTAACGGTTATGTTCCTACAAATATTTGAAAATCAGGTGTTTTTACGGGTGTATTTTTATTGCTTTTCAAAGATTGTTTAACGAAAAATAATTATGATTAAACCGTTTTTGAAAAAAATAGTTTTTGGTGGAGCGATATTTCCGAAGCAGCTTAATTGAATCATAATAATATATTTATAACGTACTTACATTTAATTGAAATTATATATCTAATTTGAAATCCAAAATTTTATTATCTTTCGGAAAAACTGATATTCATTGAACAAATAAATACCGCAACGGCGGTTCAACCTATGAAAAAAGCAATTTTACTTTTACTGTTTTTAGCGATCTCTATTAGCGTATCTGCGCAGATTAAATATGAAGAGTTTTCATCGGATAGACTGGGAGAAACCCGTAGATTGAAAATCCAACTTCCTCGCAATTACGATACAAACGAGCTCAAAGTGTATCCTGTTGTTATTGTGCTAGACGGGGATTATTTGTTTGAACCTGTTGCCGGTAATGTAGATTATTTTTCTTATTGGGAAGATATGCCAGAGTCTATTGTCGTCGGGGTGATGCAGGCCGCAACGCGTTACGAAGATTGTAATTATGATAGCGAAAATGGATTGCCCGCAGATAAAGGAGCCGATTTTTTTGAATTTCTTGGACTAGAATTGCTCCCATATATTGATCAAAACTATCGCACGGCCAAATTTGTAATTGGTGTGGGTCATGATTTTACAGCAAACTTTTTAAACTATTACCTTTTTAAAGACCCACCATTGTTCAATGGATATATAATTTTAAGTCCAGACCTTGCTCCTGAACAAACTTCAAGATTAGCGGGAAGAATCCCGATGATTCAAACACAACTTTTTTATTACTTGGCTACAGGGACAGACGACATAAAAGGACTTATGGAAGGAACTGAAGCTCTAAACTCAGCCTTAAAACCCATTGAGGCAAAGAATTTTAATTATTACTACGACAACTTTGAAAGGGGCACGCATTATTCGTTAGTGGGAAGAGGAATTCCCAACGCACTTGAAAAAATATTTTCGGTGTATCGACCTATTAGTAAGCAAGAATATAAAGATGTTTTGATGAAACTGGACACGCCCATTAGCGATTACTTGACTGAAAAGTATCAAATAATTGAGGACCTTTTTGGTTTAACAAACGCCATTCGTGTCAATGATTATATTGCCACAGCAACAGCTTCTGAAAAGAGAAAACAATGGGAATCACTTAGGGTTATTGCCGAAATGGCATCAAGAGAATATCCCGAAACAGTTTTGGGCCCTTATTACTTGGGGGGCTATTATGAAGAGACCGGAGAGCCCAAAAAGGCTATGCGTACGTATCAAGCTGCTTACGACAAAGAAGAAGTTGATTTTATTACCGTGGACATGTTGCTAGATAAGGCAGATGACATTAAAAGCGAATTTGGATATTAGTTTAAAACAAATTAGCAGCTTAAATGTAAATTACGAAGAATATCAAAGGCCAAATTTTAACCTATTAATAGCTTAAACAATCTCAGCGACTTAGTGCTAGTTAGTTTGAGTCTAGTGGTTGAATTTAGTAGTGAAATTTTTGTTTCGAAAACTTCCAAACTATTCGATTGCCACAATAATGTTCGTTTAAATTTAGCAGATCATTTTAACGAGTTTGAAGATTACTTTGTTATGGATAGTTTGCCTTTATAAATTTATGAATTATCTAAACTCTCTCGCTCAAAAATATGCAAGAAGGATATCTATGCATTTCCAAGTCAAGATATTGTGATGTGTAGAGTGACAATTGTTGTGATATAAATTAACTTAAAAATATTATAATGTAAATAAGTGATAGCGCATTTATTAGATATAGAGGTTATATTCAGAGCGAATACAAATCAACGTATTAGAATTCGGTACTATAAAACCAGAATAATAGCTAAAATAAATGCGTTAACAATAATAAAATACATTAAAAGTATATTCAAAAAAATTTAAGAGTATCAAAATCAGAATTATTTAAAATGCTCAATGCGCAAGATCTAATCTTATTATAAAATCAAAAAAGCCATCCACGTTTATTGCCGATGGCCTTTAATTATTAACTATAAATAAAACTTACTTTAATTTATTCCTTTACAATTTTATAGGTTCCAGTTTGACCATTTACTTCTACTTGCATTAAATAGACACCCGTTTTTAATTCAGATAGATTTAGACGAGTGGAGACACCATTTACATTTTCGGACACCATTTTTTGACCCAATAGATTATAAAATTCTACTACACCTATGTTGTCCATAGCATTGAGTGTTAATACTCCTGATGTTGGGTTGGGATAATAGCTAAAGCCCTCTATCTTATTATCTGCTAAGCCTAAAATAGTTGATGATGTCATATAAATATCTGTTTCACCTTCTGTATTTATGGCATATACATAATAAGCCTCCCCCTCTTCTACATTAATATAAGAAAGGTTTGTTGCGTCGCAATAGTTCGTAGGTTGATCTACATATGTTAAATCTGTTTCAATTGCATTTTCATTAGGGGCTGAATAAAATGTAATGTTTGTCTCTCCTGAAGGAGTAACTACTTCAGCATATACAATGGCATCTTCTTCAGCTACAAACTTGTACCATACTCCTTTTTTATCAAATATACTACACCCTACAGGGTTCAATGTTTCTTCAGTTGCATATTGTAAGATAGCATTTTGGTCTCTATAGGGGAAACCGCTTATTTCATCTACATCATAGGCATTTACTATTAAGTCGTTAGGTGGGCGTAATTGAAAACAATTTACCGTAGCATTCCAACCGGTGTTGTCTGTGTATTCATCATCAGTATATAACACAAAGGTTAATGCGCCACTAAGGTGGGTAGCTCTAAAAGTTCCTGGCAATGTATTTCCAGTATACCCTCCCGCTGGAAATCCAGTAACTGAAGTTTCAGGTTGCCCACTATCAATTAAAGGAAAAAATCGGTTTGGACCATCATATATGTACATCACGTCATGTCCATCTTGTAAATCGAATTCTAAAAAGTTAACCTCTACCCCTTGTCCTGGATTTTCAGGAAACACTGGATTGTCAGAATAAATAGTCCAGTTTGCTTCATCTAACTTGCTAGCATAGGTTTCATTACCACCGCCTCTGTCAAAATAGTTTTGAATTCCACATTCAGGATTATCTAAAAATGTTTGAATCCTTACTCGTGTTGTTCTTCCACTTGTACCATTAGCACCGCAATCTCTGGTTACATATAAATCATAGAAATAACCACTAGTTAAACCTGTAATGTCTACAAAAGTTTCAAACTGCGGGGTATGACCACTTTGTGAGGCAGTAGCTGTATCTGGGTCTTCCCCTTTATAATAAATTTCCCAATCATAGCCATTAACAGCATCCGACTCGTCAAAATTAAGCCAGAAAAAACTAATTTCAGTTCCACTTAAGGCAGAAGCATCTAAAAAGATAGGTAATGCACAAGGAGAGGTATCTGGAAATAATTGCCCATAAGAATACCATCCATACTCTGCATTATAAAGACCAAGACTCCCTATAACAAGACCACCACTAACGCTTCCAGTAGTAGGATCCAAATTAGCCTGTGGTGCAGTACGATAGGAGGATTGATTTGTATATACTATCTTTAGTCCATCCATTCCTGCGACATCACCCATCCTATTTTGGTCAGAATCAACAAACATTTGCCCTAGTAAAGTAGCTGTTCCCGAACTTAAATCTACTGAGTATGAATCTTCATATTCTGTATCAATAATATACCCTATACCGTTGTCTATGCCCAATGCTATGGGTCGTTCTCCGTTTGTAAAACCAAAAGAGCCTACCAAGGTGGCGGTAATCGCATTAGGATCTATAATATATAAATCGGTAGAGGTAATTGCATATAATACTCCCGTAGCTATATCAAACTCCATCCCATGCCAACCACTTAGCAAGTTTCCTAAAAGGGTGTACGTTCCTGTTTCTACTTCAACTTGATAAAAATTTCCTGCTTCATCCAGTACATATCCAATATAGGCATCATTGGGGTCTATCGCCCCAGCATTCTCTCCTGAAGCAATTGGAGAGGGAGCCACAAAACTAATATCACTACCAATTGTTCCTAGTGCCGCAAATTGTTTATCTACACTATCTATTAAATAGCGTCTAGGTTCATTAAAAAAACTACCATTTACATTAATTGTATAATCTTCTGCTTGCCCATTATCTGCTCCCAAACAAGGATTTAAATAATCTGTAGTGCCAAGTATTTTCTTTACCCTCATACTGGTAGTACCCAAATTTGCACCAGCAGGAACATCAATTGTTGCGGTAACCTGAACACCATCTATCCCAGTAGAATTTATAAGGGTATTGGTGATTTCGTAGACTTCATTGGTATTATCTAAAATTTCATTTTGATTCCAATCGACAAAAACCACAAACCTATTAATATTATTACCATTGGTATTTCCTTCTAAGGTAATAGAGTAGCTCATTCCTTGCTCTACATCTCCAGAAATTGAGGTGAAATCTTCATTTGCAGGTGTTCCATTAATTGCGGCATCTGTCAAATTATTGATTCCTGCAAAATCTACCAAAGTAATAGGTTCAACAGTAATTGGGAAATCTAAAAGCCCACAGGCAGCACTTTTTGTTGAAGAATTTTTTTGCTGAGAATTTTTATTACTTAAATAAGTACTCAGAATTTTTATTTCTTTTTTGCTGAAGTATTCACTCAAAGGTTTTTTGTTCCTTCGAACCTCTTTCCATTTTTTATACAAAGTTTCTCCTGTTAGAGTTTCTGTAGGATGGTCAATATTATCAATCCCAACCAATTGTTCCGTGGTATTTATTTCCTTCCTCTGTTGCGCATGTAGTACACTTAACATTCCAAATAAAGCAAAAACAAGTAATGTAATTTTTTTCATGATTTAAATTTTTATATGGTGCAATTTACACCCTAGACACTAAAGTCAGAATACGTAGTAGTACGTAGATACTGCGCAGATATACTTATAAAATAAATTTTTCTTAATAAAAAACAACATATTCCTACTATTTACAAAACCTACTCTTTTGAATAATTCCTCCATATTGCGTAACAATTAACTGAAATAACAAAAGTTTGTTTATTACAGATTTTCTCTTATTATTAGGTGCATAGGTAGAATTTTGTGATTAAAGACAAAATTCCCTTTTATAAAATTAAGACATTGCATAAAAGTTAATTTTACGATTCCAATTAATTATTCATAATTTACACCTTTTTAAGGTAACTGCCTTGAAATTATTATACCATACGTTTGCTTACGCAGTATCTACGTGCCACTACGTATTTCAAGACTGTTTTTTACGACCTAAATTGCATCAAATATATAGTTGAATAATGAAATGCTGGATAAGCACATTCAAACTGAACTAAAAACATATTAAATACTAAACCAATTCTATTATGGAAAAAAATACGCTTTTAGTAGCACTCCTTTTATGTGCTACATTTTTTACCTCCCTTGCACAAACTACGGTTATTGATAGGCCAATAAGTGAAGTTCTTAGTGTGCTTTCAACGAAAGGTAATGATGATACTATGGTAATTGTAGCTGATTCCTTTGTGCTAACTGAAGAAACAGCAATAGGTGAAATAGATGTTCCTGGGGGTTTAAAAGAAAATATTCAATATTTAGGCCCTCTCGAATTAGGGTTCAATATCTATATTTATGCCGATGACAATGGAGTTCCTGCCGGAGATCCCACACAGCCTGGAACTGGAATTCTTGAATTGTCCGATATTCCTTCGGTTTATTATTCAAAGTATGAAAATGGATACCCATTTGGCAACAGAACCGACTTTACTAATATTCAGGTAACAGATGCCAATGGAGGGAACCAGGTAGTCTTGCCAGCAGGCACTTATTGGATTTCTCTTTTCCCATCAGTAGATAGTAGCCCCAATGGCATTGCAAGATGGAATTGGAAAGGGTCTTCAGCAGCAGACCCACTCCCTCCTATTGAGCCCGTAATTATAGACCCCCTTAATATACTTGGGGAAGGTCTTACTGACTGGACAAATATTACGAGCATCACTGGAGGAACCACTTATTCCAGTATGGCTTGGGCCATGCGTAGTGAGCCCGTAATTATTTTAGACGCAGAAGATACTTTACTCTCAAAGATTGCAATATATCCCAACCCAAGTTCAGACATTGTTAATGTATCTATTCCGCAGAAAATTGAAGTATATGGTAGTAGTTTAGTTGATATTACAGGAAAGCAAATAAACGAGGTTAAGCTAAATAATGGTATACTAGATATTTCATTACTAGCTAAAGGTGTTTATTTATTTAGTATTGAAACGTCAGAAGATTCTTTGACACAAAGGATTATTAAAAATTAGTTAATAGTTAATAGTTAATTATTTAAGGGGTTTAATTTATACGTTGGTATACAATTGCCCCTTATTTTATACATTCCTATTTCAAATTAATTATAGCTAAGAATGAGTTTTTGGTGTGTGATTGCCCAAAAATTCAGAGGCTTACTTTCAACTTTACTCCAAAGCTTAGAAATAATATTACTACGGTGTTTTTCGACAGTTCTTACAGATACACTAAGACCCTTTGCTATTTCTTTATTTGATTTTTCTTGAGCAACCAATTTTAAAATAGTCATTTCAGAAGGAGTTAACCACTGTAATCTTTTTATTTCAACAGACATATCCTTTATTTTTTTTGAATCAAAGGAAGAACTGAAAAACTCTCGTCCATTCACAACGGCATCCATACATTTTTCAATTTCTACAAATGAATCTTCTTTTAATAAATACCCATCTATTTGAAGGGATTTTGCCTGGAGTATAAATTCGGCTTCTCTGTGATATGAAAACATTATAAATTTTGTAGAAGCTCCTTTTTCTTTGGCCATCTTAACAACATCAAAACCACTTAGCATAGGCATATCTATATCCAACAAAGCAATGGTTGGGAAAAGACTCAAAATCTGCTCTAAAGCCTGGGTGCCATTAGTAGCGCTGCCTATTATATTATATCCATTTGCGATAAGCTCATCAAGTAATCCCCTTAAAAGCATTGGATGGTCATCGGCAACCACAATTGAAATATCCTTCTTATTAAACATTTTTATATGGTATTATTAATTTTATTTTTGTTCCACTGTTTGGGTTAGATTTAATATCTAAAGTTGCCTTTAATATGCTTGCGCGTTCCATTAAAGTTCTCATACCTAAAGTAGCTTTTAGTTTTAATTTTTCAGAAAATCCGAACCCTTTTCCATTATCCTTTACAATCACTTTAATATGGTCTTTTTTTATTTCAATATTCACAGAGGCTACTTTGGCTTCTGCGTGTTTTACCATATTATTTAATAGCTCTTGAAGAATTCGATACAAATGTAATGAAGCAGCTTTGGATAGGTGCTTATCTATATCTTCTATTTCATTGGTAAAAAATATATTTGTATTTGCATCTACTTCATTTATCATTGTCTTAATAGCTGCGGTTACTCCTAAGTTATCTATAGTTGCTGGATGTAGTCCACGAGAGACCATTCTTAATTCATGAAGGGTGTTCTCTGCTAGTGATTCCATCTTTGGATTACCAATAGTTTTAGTTTGCTTCGTAAGCAGCATTAGTTTTTGCCCAACACTATCATGTAAATCTCGGGCCACTCGTATTCTTTCTTCTTCCTGTGCCTTAATTAAATCTTGGGAAAAAAGTGTTTGCATTTTTTGCCTTCGATTGGCAGCATTCCTTGATCGGACTACTAAGATAAACCCAAATATAGATAGCAGTGCTATACTTCCAAAAAATAGTAATTGATTATAAAGTCTGTTTTTAGCATCTAGTAAGGCAATATTACTTTGTTGCTCATTAATCTTTAAATCCCGCTTTTTTGTTTCGTATAAAGTTTGATAATAAGACAGTGCCTTAATCTTCTTTGTTTTTCCAATAGAATCTTTAATCTGAGAGTATTTTTTAAAATGTATATATGACTGTCTTGTATCTCCTAGAGCTTCGTACACTTTTGACATAAATATTTCTGCCTCCTGAATATTTCCATAATGTGTCCCTTTTAATTTTAATTTTAGATGTTCCTTTCCATATTTTAGCGCTAAAGAATAATCTTTTTTTGCAAATGCTAAATTCTTTGATGCTCCTAAATATAACTCTCGCACATTCTCAATTCTATCTTTATATCTTTCTTCAAACATTTTCAAATAAAACTCAGCTTGTGGAATGCTGTCGATTTCAGAATACGTTATGGCTAAATCTGTCAATATTTTAGATTCGTAAAATTTAGGGTTATCCGTTTTATTAGAAGCATTCAAAGCCATTTTTAAATTCTCAATACTTTTTTTAAAATAATCTTGACTTCGATAATCGTGTGCAGCATTGCTATAAAAAGCACTTAAGTGTCCATAACTTCCTATCTTTTTTGCTAATAAAATGGCTTCATCACGTTCTTTTTTGGCTTCTTCAAAAAATGAATTCTGACTATACAAAACTGAAAGTAAGTTTCTAGCACTAATAACATAATAAATATTCTCTTTCTTTTGAAAGATTTGTATTGCCTCCTGAAGCTCCTTAGATGCCTCAGAAAACTCCCCCATAAAACTTAAAGCGTTGCCCTTATACATCTTTGCTAACCCAATCATTATATCATCATCGCCCAAAAAGGCTTCCCTTTCACTAAGATTATAATATTTTATAGCATTTTTTTGGTCTTCAAGATAAAAGTAATTGTCTGCACCTTCAAGATAGAATTTTGATAAAGCGCGATGATTTCTACACACTTCTGCTTTATTCAAAAAATTTAGAAAAATACGATTTCCTTCTTCTAAGTTTCCGGTAATATTATTTTGAAAGTAAATTAGATAAGCCGTATTTTTGGTTGCAACCTCTAGGGAATCAAGCTCTAAAGCATATTTTACTGTCTCTCTAGCAATTGAATCACTCTGAAAATTAGTTTTTTCTCTCAAATGAGTGGACAAACTATCCATCCATATCAACCTTTCTCCATTTTGGGATTGATTAATATTCAGCTCAAATTTTTCAACTATTTTATCCGAAGAAATATCTTGAGCAAAAAGTGAAGCGCCTAAAAATAGTAAGTAAAATAATGTAGGATGTTTCATTAACATTTTAGTTAATTCATAAATATATTTATTTAAGTTAAAAATACTACAGGCAAAACAAAAAAAGGGATGATAAACTTTCAAGTGGCATCTGATAAAGAAGAAGTTGATTTTATTACCGTGGACATGTTGCTAGATAAGGCAGATGACATTAAAAGCGAATTTGGTTATTAAACCCTCATTAAAATAAATTTAAAATCCCTCTTATAGCTTCATATATAAAAGGGATTCTTCTTTTTTAAGATTTAAATTTTAAATGAAGTATAACAACACAATCAAAAACAGAAAAGCCGGCTCCTCCTCAAAAGCCGACTCTCTTTCCTACTTAACTTACTTACTTATTTTTTCAATATGTTTTTCGTGACGGTACCTTTTTCGGTCACGATAGACATTAAATATCCCGCGCTACTCAAGGTAGAAATATCAATGCGCATTTGATTGTTTTGGGTTTCTGAAATTTCAGAAATCAATTTTCTTCCTTGTAAATCATAAATGATAACTTCGGAAATGTTAATGCTATTGAGACTCGTGATAGTAATGAAATCTTCCGCTGGATTAGGGTACAAAATAAAACTCTCTGCCGAAATATCCGCTGTGTTCAAAATAACTTCTTCTTCAAATTGAAGCAAGAATCTATTATTAAAAGTTCCCATTGGGCTGTTGAATGAGTATTTTTCATTGGAAAGATTAGTCGTAATTCCAGTTACATTATCAACTAAGTAAACCGTTGCAGTTGAAATTAAATCACCTTCAATTTCTGCGATTGAAATAGTATAGGTCGCGTCATCTTGCTCCAACAGCGAAGAAAATCCTACTGGAATACTCATCGTGTTTTCAAAAGCTCCAAGCGATTGTATTCCCAGCTCTTGGCTTCCATCTTGCAAGTGAGAATAAATCCCCAAGAAGGTTGCCAATCTGCGACTATCATATCCAGGATCTAACATTTCTGAAGCGTTTTCAGAAAATCCTACCAACGTAGCACCGTGTAAATCCCATTGTTCGTTGGTAATGTTCAACCAAATTTTATCTGTGTTTTCTGGTGAGCGCAATGTTGTGTTTCCATTTACTCTTCGCATAACATTGCTAAAAGTTGCCATACCCATATCGGCATTTGCTTTTATACCAAATCCTTGTGCGGTAGCAATTAGCCCGTTAGGTTTTGTGTCGTTTTCAGATGGGTCACTCGCTGCTTTTACACCGCCCATTAAATTATACATTGAAATATCCTGCATAGAAAAGTTTGAATTGAGGTAGCCAGGTATTGATGTGCTTGGCTCGGTTAAATGTTCCCAGAAAAATACTTCATCAATTTGGGCATTGAGCGTAATAAAATCGTCTGCCAAAATCGCCGATGGATATGGGTTTGAAATAATATTAGGGCTGCTATTTTTATCTCCGTTGTACAGTAATGGGATTTCAACAACACCATTATTTAAAGTTCCTTCGTCAAAAGTGAGGTCAAATGCACCTCCAGTTTGGAGATCTGGTTGCGGTTGTACAAAATAACCTTCAGCCGGATTTAAAAGTCCTGTGTGTACTGACCAGTTATCACCATTATCATCAGCAAAATTTTCAGCCATTGGGAATGCTGCCGCGACCGTTGGGTCTGGAATAAAATTACCCGTGTTGTGTTCTAAAACTCTAAACGCATTGACAATAACTCCTTCACGAGTTTCAGCACTCATTGGGCTTCCCATTAACATAAAATCGCGTGGATCTATTGATGGGGTTGTGACATTTACACGTATTGTTCCATTATTTGTAACAACTGCTGCGTCATCCCGTTGAACAATACTAGCTTGATGATTTACATTGATCGTTCCGTTATTTGTAATGCCGTAAGAAACATCGATAAATTCGTTTGCTGTGATAGTGACAGTTGTGCCTGTGTCAACTGAAACGCTACAAGCTTCAATACTTCCATAAGGCATTGAGGTAGCTGGGTCGATGGTGCTTGAATTATAGTTGTTTCGTATAACTACATTCATTGTGTTGTCTGGAGTTCCATTGTTCCATGCTCCAGAAATAAATTCAGTTGTTCCGGTACATGCGGGTAATGCATTTGAAACAATACTTACATCAAAAGTATATTCATCTGCATGAATATCACGAACCGAGGTTCTCATTTTCAAATTGGTTCCTGCTTCTACATTGAATAAAGAGCCATCGTTTACGAAACATGAAATTTCATCGCCTCCACATGCATCAAAGAATGCGATGTACATTAAATTACTCACATTATTTACTTGGATTTCTCCGTCTACAGGCATCGTCATATCATACCAAACATCTAGAAAAGTTTGAGATGAATTCTCGCAGCTTATTTGGGTGTCAGGCGAAGCTCCTCTCAATTCAGTTACAACTGGCACTGTATTTAAAGTACTTAAGTTTAAGGTTGTCGCATTTCCGCAGTCATCATTATTAACCTTTTCAAAAGCCTGAATTAAAAAATCTGAAACATTTGCAAAAAGTTCCCGTTCAGAATAACGCAATACGTATGTAGTTCCTTGGGTTAAACCAGTTATTACTGTGTCATCAGAACTACAAGAGATTTCTGTACCTCCACAGCTATCATATAAAGTAAAAAATTCTGTATTCTGAGCATCTGAAATTACAATGTTTCCCGTAACTGGCATTGCAAATTCATACCAAACATCAAGATAATCTATTGAAGCGCTCGTCTCGCAACCAGTAGTAAAATTTGGGTCATCTTCGCTTGCTGCCCTAAAATCTACTGCGTACATATTGGTCTCTGTCGTCGTTACTGTCATCGTTTGTCTGTCTGCACAGTCATCATTTGAAATTTTTTCAAAAGCCTGTATTGAAAAATCTGATTCATTAGCAAAAAGTTCCCTTTCAGAATAACGAAGTACGTATGTAGTTCCAGCAGTTAAACCACTAATGATTGAATTATCAAAAACACAAGTAACCTCTGTACCTCCACAGCTATCATACAAAGTAAAACCTTCGGTGCTTCCTGTGTCTGTCAATACAATATTACCCGTTACTGGCATTATAAATTCGTACCAAACGTCAAAATATTCTATTGAAGCGCCCGTCTCGCAACCAGTAGTGAAATCTGGGTCATCTTCACTCGCAGTTCTAAAATCTACCGCATACGTATTTGTCTCTGTGGTTGTCACAGTAATGGTTTGTCTATCTGCACAATCGTCATTTGCGACTTTTTCAAACGCTTGTATTGAAAAATCTGAAGCATTAGCAAAAAGTTCCCTTTCAGAATAACGAAGGATGTATGTAACTCCACCACTTAAACCGTTAATTATAGAATTGCCAGAATCGCAAGAAAGTTCTGTCCCTCCACAACCATCATATAACGTAAAACTCTCTGTATTTCCTGTGTTAGATACTACAACATTACCCGTTACCGGCATTGTAAATTCATACCAAACATCAAGATATTCTATTGACGCACTGTTTTCGCAATCCGTAGTAAGATTAGGGTCATCTTCACTTGCAGCTCTAAAATCTGCCGCGTACGTATTTGCCTCAGTTGTTGTAACCGCAATTGTTTGTCTGTCTGAACAATCGTCATTTGCAATCTTTTCAAAAGCTTGGATTGAAAAGCTTGAAACATTTGCAAAAAAATCGCGTTCAGAATATCTAAGAACATAGGTAGTTCCAGCAGTAAGACCATCGTTTATAGAGTCGTCATAACCACAAAAAATCTCAGTACCACCGCAGCCGTCATAAACTGTTATAGTTTCTGTACCACCAATGGCCGAAATAACAATATTACCATTTACGGGCATTACAAATTCATACCAAACATCAAAAAACACTAATGAAGCATTCGTTTCGCAATTTGTAGTAAAGGCAGGGTCATCCTCGGTTGCTAGGCTTAGATCTACAGGAGCGATTGTTGTTGGAGAAACCGTTGTTACTGCAATGGATATTCTATTTGCACAATCATCATTAGCTGGTGCCTGGGCGTTTAACATGGTAATGGAACATAAAAGCCCCAGTGAGAGTAATACTTTTTTCATCAATTAGTAATTTAAAATGTTTAACATTATTTGGGGAGCCACTAAACTAAGTAATAGCACCTGAACGAAGATTTTTTTTTAGTGAACGCACGTTTTTTTTAGTGAACGCAGTTTTTTGATTTCGGAAATGTGACTTTTTTTACATTTTGCACCGTTGGTAAAAAACATTTCATAGGGTTGATGAGTTTAAAATTTCTAAAGAAATTCAAAATATTTAAATCTTTTTCATTCCTGAAATTTCAGAAGGAAAACCACTTTTAGACCACCTAAAATATCCCTACATTTACACCTATGGCAAAAACCAAAACCACCTTTTTCTGTCAAAACTGCGGCAGCCAATATTCAAAATGGCAAGGGCAATGCACCGCCTGTAAAGAATGGAACACCATTGCCGAGGAGGTCATTCAAAAAGCCGAAAAAGTAACGTGGGAAGCTCCCGAAACAACGGGACAATCCAATAAAAAAAGAGTGGTAAAACCTTTAAGGGTTTCAGAAATTTCAACCGAAAAAGAAGCGCGACTCAACACACAAAATCAAGAACTCAACAGAGTACTTGGTGGCGGATTAGTACCCGGAAGCCTAACATTGTTGGGCGGTGAACCAGGAATTGGTAAAAGTACTTTGATGCTGCAAATAGCATTACAATTACCATATAAAACGCTATATGTTTCGGGCGAGGAAAGTGCGCAACAGATTAAAATGCGTGCCGAACGTATTTACCCCAATAGCGAAAATTGCTATATCCTTACTGAGACAAAAACGCAGAATATCTTTCGTAATATTGCCGAAATGCAACCAGACATCGTAGTGATTGATTCCATCCAAACGCTGCACACAGATTATATTGAAAGTAGCGCAGGGAGTATTTCACAAATTCGAGAAACTACGACCGAACTTATCAAGTTTGCAAAGGAAACTGCAACGCCTGTTATCTTAATTGGTCACATTACCAAAGACGGTAACATTGCGGGGCCAAAAATACTGGAGCACATGGTGGATACGGTACTCCAATTTGAAGGCGACCGAAATCATATTTACAGAATTCTGCGTGCGAATAAAAATCGTTTTGGAAGCACCAACGAACTTGGAATATACGAAATGCAAGGCAGCGGATTGAGAGAAGTTAGCAACCCTTCGGAAATATTAATTTCAAAAAATGACGAGGATTTAAGTGGGACGGCGATTTCAGCAACCTTGGAAGGCATGCGGCCATTGATGATTGAAATTCAAGCACTGGTCTCCACCGCTGTTTATGGAACTCCGCAACGCAGTGCTACAGGCTACAATGCCAAACGATTGAATATGATACTTGCCGTCCTTGAAAAAAGGGCGGGTTTTAAATTGGGCGCTAAAGATGTTTTCTTGAATGTCACTGGCGGAATTACTGTGGACGACCCGGCGATTGACTTAGCTGTTGTTGCTGCGGTATTGTCTTCAAATATTGACATTGCCATCCCAAAAAGAATGTGCTTTGCCGCTGAGGTAGGTTTGGCGGGAGAAGTGCGTCCCGTGACAAGAATTGAACAACGCATCCTCGAAGCCGAAAAACTAGGTTTTGAATCCATCATTATTTCAAAATATTGTAAACTTCCTAAAGCAACTTACGGAATACAAATCATCAAATTAGGGAAGGTAAACGATGTGGTAAAGCATTTATTTGGGTAAGGTTTTGCTTTAGGATTCACTTTCCAACCTTAATCTAATCTTCACAAAATTGTAATGTTTACCTTTGTTTTACTTTAATTTAAGGTATAGAAATATATGGATACTTCTAAAAAAGTGGTTGTTGTTGGAGGGGGATTTGCGGGGTTAGAATTTGTAAAAAAATTAGGCAATGCAAAGGGGTTCGATATCATTTTGGTGGATACCAATAACTATAATTTTTTTCCGCCATTAATTTATCAAGTGTCCACGGGCTTTATGGAACCTTCTGCCATAAGTTATCCGTTTCGTAAAATTCTTCGGAAATATAAAAATGTCCGTTTTAGGTTGGGCTCTTTGGAGAAAGTAATTCCGCAGGAAAATAAAATCGTGTTAAATAATGGCGAATTGCAATATGACATCCTAGTCATGGCAACAGGTACGGAGACTAATTTCTTCGGAAATAAAAATATCGAAGAGAAAAGTTTACCCATGAAAACCATTAGTGATGCATTGTCGCTTCGCAATGTAATCTTGACCCGTTTTGATCGTGCCACACGCATTGAAAATCCTAAAGAAAGAAAAAAACTACTATCATTTGTCATTGCCGGCGCTGGACCCACGGGAGTTGAACTTTCAGGAATTTTATCTGAAATGAAAAAGTCGGTCATCATGAAAGACTACCCTGAACTCAGTAAAGAAGACCTCGGAGAAATAAGTTTGATAGATGGAAACGAACACGCATTGTCTGCAATGTCAAATAGTGCAAGTGAATACACTTCAAAAAAATTATCCCAACTAGGTGTACATCTAATCATGGATACAATGGTAAAAGATTTTGATGGCGAGGTTGTGTATTTGTCAAATGGTAAAGAGCTTTCTTCAAAAAACCTTATTTGGGCAGCAGGAGTTTCAGCAAAAACATTTCCAGGATTTTCTGAGGTTTGCTACGGTGGGGGCAAACGATTGAAAACGGATCAATTTAATAAGGTCAATTCACTTGAAAACGTCTATGCATTGGGAGATTGTGCCTTGGTCATGGGCGATGAAGAGTTCCCGAAGGGACACCCACAATTGGCACAGCCTGCCTTGCAACAAGCAAAAAACCTAGCTACTAATTTAGGCGGAAATGGGAAAAATTGGAAACCTTTTAAGTATAATGATAAAGGGTCCTTGGCTATCATTGGTAGAAATAAAGCAGTCTTAGATTTCCCTAACCAAAAGCACACATTGTACGGTTTTGTAGCTTGGATTATTTGGATATTTGTACATATAATGGGGTTGGTTAATTTCAGAAATAAAGTAAAAGCTTTTTATAATTGGATAGGTTATTATGTGTCAAAGGATCAAAATTTTAGAATGATTATCAAACCTTCGGATAGAAATAAAAATAATGCCTAAAATTTCGTTTATGAAATCTACAGCCCACCACGACGAGCGAATTGCAAAAATGACCTTTGCATCTGTATATCCACATTACGTGACTAAGGTGGAGAAAAAAGGTAAAACCGAAAAGGAACTACAACAAGTCATCGAGTGGCTCACGGGATATACTGTTAAAAAACAAAAAGAAAAGATTGACCAAAAAGCAACATTTGAAACATTTTTTAAAGAAGCTTCAGTGAATCCAAATGTACATTTAATAAAAGGATTAATTTGTGGCTATCGCGTGGAAGAAATTACAAATCCGTTGACTCAAAATGTCCGCTACTTAGACAAATTAGTTGATGAGTTGGCAAGAGGAAAGAAGATGGAAAGTATCCTTAGGTGTTAATTCAATGTAGAACTTCTTTTGTCTCACGAGAAGGGTTTACATGCGTAATTACTAAAGAGAAATTGAGTAAAGTGTACCGTGCGATTGATAAGTATTTTAGAAATCTTCATTTAAAACTTTATCCTCAAGCAAATTAACGATTGTGTCTTCAGTCCCAATAAAAACGTCCATTTGCGAATATTTCCAAACATCATCCATTCCTTCGCCAATCACTTTTAAGGTCGCAGTTCCTTTAGGCCCTTTAATAGGAGTTGTAAATTCAATCGTTTTATATCCATTTGTGTAATTAACGCTTGTACTCCCAAAGCCATCTTTTTCAATAGGCTCGCCAAGTACTTCAATAATATATTCGTTTTCGGTAGTGCGTTTCATTGCTTCGGTGTAGGCTGAGGTGTCTGTCACTGCAGAGGAAATCCCAAAAAACAAACCTGCAAGTCCCAGTACCACAAGTATGATTAATGTAAAACAACCACCCACGGGCACCACCCATTTCCAATTTCGGCTCCACCAGCTTTTTTGAGGTTCTAATTCTTCCATAATAATTTTATTAACAGGCACATAAAAACAGAAGCCTTATTTTTGTTCCAAATTACAAAAAGTTGCGATATCCTATTTAAATTTTGGCAATATCTTCTATTTCGCTATTGGGTCACACTTGGGAAGAAATATGACAGAGCTATCTTTCTAAAAGGCCACTTTTTTATGATAATTTTAAAACCTTAATTCCTACTGTTTCGTACATTTACTATCTTCAACAAACCACATGCAATTACACGAAATAGAGCGAATAGAAACAATATCTTCTAAGGATTTCTATACTAAATACTTCAAAACACAAACTCCAGTAGTTATAGAGCGCTTTATTGAAGATTGGCCTGCTTACACTAAATGGAATTTGGATTATATTGCTGAAGTTGTGGGCGACAAAGAAGTTCCTTTATACGATGACCGCCCGGTATCTCACGAAGATGGTTTTAATGAACCTCACGCAAAAATGAAAATGCGTGATTATATTTCACTTCTGAAAAGAGAGCCCACCAAGTACCGTATCTTTCTTTGGAATGTTTTAAAAGAAGTTCCAGCACTCCAAAATGATTATGAATGGCCTGACTTTGGACTAAAGTTAATGAAAGGATTGCCCATGCTTTTCTTTGGCGGAAGAGATTCTTTTACATTTATGCATCACGATATTGATTTAGCCAATATATTTCATTTTCATTTTGAAGGTAAAAAAGAAGTCATCCTATTTGACCAAAAACAGAATGATTATTTATATCACGTTCCTCATTCATTGATTACAAGAGAAGATATTGATTTTTCAAATCCGGATTACGAAAAATGGCCAGCATTAAAAAAAGCTGAGGGATATAAAACACACTTAAATCACGGTGAGGTTCTTTATATGCCAGAAGGATATTGGCATTATATGAAATATATAACACCTGGTTTTTCAATGAGTTTAAGGGCAGTTCCTAGAAATCCTTTACGATTGGGTAGAGCTGTTTATAATGTTTTTTTTATGCGACATTTTGATAACCTAATGCGTAAGTTAAGGGGTCAAAAATGGATTGACTGGAAAAATAAGAAAGCAATTGAAATAACGCATTCAAAGCTTGGAATTAACTGATTGTTGCCTCAAAGATTTTAGTATTTTTACTCAAAATATAACACTTACGTTTACTTAGGCGTTTGATGCAACTTAAACCAAAAAAATTTTAAAAATGAAATATCTATTTACAGTTTTTACATGTATGATTTCTTCAATCATAATTTCTCAAGTCGCATATAGTGGGGCAGGAGACATAAAATTTGGAGTAGGAGCAAATATTCAATCTGATGCAACAGGTATCGCAGCAACACTGGATTATGGATTGGGTGAAAATATTTCAATAGGAGTGAAAGGGCTTTATTTGCTAGGGGTTGAGAATTATTCTAGTGCAGGACAAGTTATTGTTGTTGATGAAAATGGACTCCCTACGTTTACAACTTACGAAGACCCTGAGTTTACAGATCGTTTTGATCTGCGCGCTCGTTTTAGTGCACATTTGAGCAATGTGCTCAACGTAAGTGAAGCTTTTGACGTATATCCGGGATTAGACTTGGGACTAAAAAACTTTGGAGCACATATAGGTTCAAGATATTTTTTTACAGACGGGATTGGAGTTTTTGCAGAATTTAATTTACCGGTAGCTCGTTATAAGAACGAAGACGATATTGAAATTGAACAAACTTTTAGAAAAGAATTGAATAACCAATTCAACTTTACTATTGGAGCTTCTTTTAGTATTTAAGGTCTCTCAATTTTTCATAAATCATAGCAGATTCCCATCCACGATATAGGAGGTAATCTGCTATTTTTTTTCGCTTTTTTTGGATATTGGTTTCACCAGTAACTTGTGAAACTCTTTTGTCAAATAAGGTCTCAAACGTTGCCTCATATTCCCCTTGTGGGATTTCCTTTAAAGCAAGTTTTAAATTATAAGCCGAAATGTGACGCATCTTTAATTCTCGCGTAATCCGATTACGCCCCCACTTTTTTTGTCTGAATTTCCCTCTTGCAAATGCTTGTGCAAATCTAGTTTCGTTTAAAAAATTATGTTCCAGCAAGTGACCGATAACTTCGTCAATTGCCTCAGGAATCATACGCATTTCTCTTAATTTTTTATTGACATCATGATGACAACGCTCTTGATACACGCAGTACTTTTCTAGTTTGCGCTTGGCTTCTTCAACGGAGTATGTTTTGTGGGTATCGTACATTCAGACTCAAAAATACTAGTTTAGATTGGACATCTAGAGTTTAATATATGTGTAGTTTTTTATTTAGTATAACCACCCCATTCAGCTAAGCTAAATTTCCCTCCCGATGGCTATCGGGAGGGAAAAAGAGGGGAGCATCTTAAACCAGTAAGTTCCCCTTCGGGGGTTACGGGGCTATTTCCGAAGAAAATAAGACATAAAAAAACCCTCATTGCTTTTGCAGTGAGGGGTTTTGGTTATTTTAATCTTTCACCATTCTTGTCAAAGAAATGATATTCCAGATACGTGTAAGCATCTCTAGGTTGTATTTTCACCCATTTTTTGTGCTCCATAAACCACTTATGGCGCACAGATGGAAGTCCTTTTGTTAAAAAGGCTGCTATAAAAGGGTGTGCACTCAATGTCACATTTTTATAGTCTTTTTTGAAAAGCCTTTTAAGCTCTTCGGTAATTTTTTGCACAACGATAATTGGCGCTTCGATTTCTCCAGATTCGCCCGATGGGGCATCTTCTCGAGTTTTAATATTCATCTCAGGCCGCACACGCTGGCGGGTAATTTGTATCAAGCCAAATTTACTCGGGGGTAATATTTTGTGCTTTGCTCTGTCTTCCTTCATCTCATTACGAAGGTGGTCAAACAATTTTTTTCTATTGCCGGCTTGTGCCATGTCAATAAAATCTATCACTATAATACCGCCCATATCTCGCAAACGTAATTGTCTTGCTACCTCAGTAGCTGCAATCATGTTTACTTCTAAGGCTGTTTGTTCCTGATTATTGGATTTATTGCTACGGTTACCACTGTTTACGTCAATGACGTGCATGGCTTCTGTGTGCTCAATCACTAAATAGGTTCCTTTAGTACCCGATACGGTTTTACCAAAGGAGGTTTTTATTTGTCTCTCGATACCGTGTTTTTCAAACATAGGTACTTTTGAGTCATATAATTTGACAATATTCTCTTTGCCAGGTGCAATTTCTTGCACATAATCTTTTATTTGTAAATAAAGGGTTTCGTCGTCAATATGAATTGCGGAGAATGAGTCGTTAAAAACATCGCGTATCATAGAGGCTCCTCTATTTAACTCACTTAGCACCTTACTTGGGTGGTGCGCCCCTTGTAGCTTTTTGCACATCGCTGTCCAGCGATCTACTAGATTTTGTAAATCTTTATCCAGTTCTGCTACTTTTTTGCCCTCTGCTACGGTGCGTATAATAACACCAAATCCTTTAGGTCTAATACTCGTAATCAATCGTTTGAGTCTGTCTTTTTCTTCGCGGCTTTCTATTTTTTGAGAAACAGAAATACGATCTGAAAAAGGAACTAAAACAATATAACGGCCAGCTATTGAAAGCTCACTGCTTATACGAGGTCCTTTTGTGGAAATAGGTTCTTTTACAACCTGTACCAGAATAGATTGATTTGACTTAATGGCATTGTTAATGCCTCCGTTTTTATCAATCTCCTTGTCAAATGGGAAATCTTTTAAAGAATACTCTTTAAGTTTACCTGTGCTTACACGTTTTACGAACTTCAACATCGAAGTAATTTTTGGCCCAAGGTCATGATAGTGTAAAAAACCATCCTTCTCATAGCCTACATTGACAAATGCAGCATTGAGTCCCGGTACAGTTTTGCGAATTTTAGCGAGAAATACATCTCCCACCGCAAAATTGTTTGCCTCTTCTTCTTTGTTTAACTCGATGAGTCTTCCATCTTTTAACAGCGCAAAATCAACTTCTTGTGAACTGGATCTAATGAATAATTCGTAGTTCACGGTCATTAATTTTTGTCCTGACACACAATAATGTGGTCAGAATGGATTAAACAATATTTGTAGCATTCCTATTACAGAACGCTCACAGGGTTTTATGTTTTCTGAAATGTTAAACATCCCAGAAAAACCCGTCGAAATCATATTACCGCTTCAGGTAGTAACGGTAGTGTAATTTCATTTTCAAAGAACTAATTTTTGGGACATTTCCGAAGAAATATCCCGTACTTTCTAAAAAGAAAAAAGTAGTTTAAAACTACTTCTTCTTTTTGTGACGGTTAGCGCGTCTTCTTTTCTTACGCTTATGCGTAGCTACCTTATGTCTTTTTCTTTTTTTACCACTTGGCATATTAAATAGGTTTTATGGTATCCCGCCACCATTGATGACGGGATGTTATTAAATTATTTTACTTCAACGTTTGTCTTTACACCCTCTACAAATACTTTTGCAGGCTTAAATGCGGGGATGTTGTGTGCGGGGATTTTAATCGTAGTATTCTTTGAAATATTACGTCCAGTTTTTTCAGCTCTCGTTTTGATGATAAAACTTCCAAAACCTCTTAAGTATACATTGTCTCCACCTTCAAGAGAAGTCTTTACTTCTTCCATAAATGTTTCAACGGTAGCTTGTACATCTCCTTTTTCCATTCCTAATTTCTCTGAGATTTTTGCTACAATATCTGCTTTCGTCATGTTTGTTCTTTTTTTTAATTAATTTTTTTTCAAGACGGCAAATATAAGAAATATAAAATCAATAACTCAAAGGGTAATGCGTTAAAATATAAAGACATAAAGGGTATTTTTGTTAAATGTCGTTAAACCCCTCAAATTTCCGTAAAAAACTCATATTATGGTACTTAGAAAACAAGCGTGAACTCCCTTGGAGAGAAACTAAGGAACCTTACCGTATTTGGCTTTCTGAAATTATCCTACAACAAACCCGTGTAGCGCAAGGAATGCCCTACTATTTTAAATTTATTGAAGCATTTCCTGATGTAAAATCCCTCGCAGATGCGCCTCAAGAGCAAGTGTTAAAATTGTGGCAGGGACTTGGTTATTATTCTCGCGCTCGTAATCTGCATTTTACTGCGCAATATGTTGCCAATGAGCTCGGTGGAAAATTCCCCGATAATTTTAATGAACTGCTTACATTAAAAGGAGTAGGTGATTATACAGCGAGTGCCATAGGTTCCATCTGTTTCAATTTGCCAACGGCTGTTGTGGACGGAAATGTGTATCGTATTTTATCGCGCATTTACGGCATAAATACTCCAATTAATAGTACCGCAGGGATTAAAGAATTTAAAAGTCTTGCGCAGGAACTTTTAGATTCCAAGCAACCCGGTATTTTTAACCAAGCGACGATGGAGTTTGGTGCGCGCTATTGTGTGCCTCAAAATCCAGATTGCTCTAACTGTATTTTTAATAAGGAATGTTTTGCGTACCAATCGAATAAGGTAAGTGAACTTCCTGTAAAGCTGAAAAAACTAAAAGTAAAAAAACGTTATTTTAATTATATCGTCATTATTTCGGCAAACGGAAAAACAATTTTGCGCCAACGAACGGCAAAAGGAATATGGCAACAACTATACGAGTTTCCCTTGATTGAAAGTGCTTCGGAAATTTCTGAAAAGAAATTAATAACTACTGTTGCCTATAATGAGTTGGTGAAGAAATACGGTATTTCTGAAATTGTCCTTTTCAATGATACTTCGGTAGTTCATAAATTATCGCATCAACATTTATATACTAAATTCTGGATTTGTTATTCAAACCCGATAAAGGATGACGGGATTAAAATTTCCGAAGTACACGACTTTGCCGTTCCTGTTTTGATATCCAACTTTATTTCCACCTTTCCCGAATTTAAGTAACCGATTTTTGATTATATTTAATTCGCAAAACATACCTTTGAAAACAATTTTTGATTAAAATTAAAACATAGTATTATGAGTGGGACGTTGAATAAAGTGATGCTGATTGGGCATACGGGAGATGATGTAAAAATGCACTTTTTTGAAGGTGGGAACAGTATTGGTAGATTTCCGCTGGCAACTAATGAAAGCTACACAAATAGAACCACGAACGAACGCGTGACTACGACGGAGTGGCACAATATTGTAGTACGAAATAAAGGTGCCGAAATTTGTGAAAAGTATTTAAAAAAGGGTGATAAAGTATATATTGAAGGTAGATTGAAAACTCGCAAATGGCAGGATGACAAAGGGCAAGACCGTTATAGTACCGAAATTCAATGTACTGATTTTACTTTCCTAACGCCCAAAAATGAGCAGCAAGATGGAATGCAACAGCAACAATCGCAAGCGCCATCGCAGTCACAAAAACCGGCTGCTCCAGCACAAACTCAACACGTACAGCAACCTGAGGAAGATGATGATTTGCCATTTTAATAGATCCACTATTTTTGTAGTATCTTAGCCTAACCAACGTTGAAAAAATTGTGGACATAGAACCTCCTAGTTTATACTTATTAGCCTTTACATCTGGAACGATAATTTACCTCGTTGCATTGGTCGTGTTGCTTATTTGCTCTGCAATGATAAGTGGTGCTGAAGTCGCTTTTTTCTCTCTAACGTCTTCTGAGTTAGATTTCGAAGATGAAAAAAAAGCTCCAAAAAAACTCCAAATTGTATCTAAACTTCTCGATAGGCCCAAAAAATTATTGGCAACAATTCTAGTCGCCAATAACTTTATAAACATCGCTATCGTACTCCTTTTTGATACCATAGGAGAAGTGTTTTTTGCAAATTTGAATCAAGTGTATTTTGGTATCAATATTCGCTTTGTTGTCGAGGTTGGTGTTGTTACTTTTTTAATTTTACTTTTTGGAGAAATCCTCCCCAAAATATATGCGAGTCGCAATAGCATGTCGTTTGCATTATTCATGGCAATGCCCATAAAAGTGCTCGACTTTTTGTTTACACCTATTAGCATGCCCATGCGCGCTGTGACTATTTATATTCAGGAAAAATTTGGTAAACAAAAATCAAACTTGAGCGTTGATCAATTATCACAAGCACTAGAACTTACTGATGAAACTGACACCACCCACGAGGAACAAAAAATATTAAAAGGAATCGTCACTTTTGGAAATACAGATACCAAACAAGTCATGAAAAACAGGATGGATATTTTTGCCCTCAACCAAGAATTACCTTATGCTGAAATTTTACCGCATATTATAGAAAAAGGATATTCGCGAATACCTGTCTTTAGTGAAAATATTGATAACATTACGGGTATTTTATATGTCAAAGATTTAATGCCGCATATTGATACCAAAGAACTTGACTGGAACGCACTCACTCGCAAAGCATACTTTGTCCCGGAAAATAAAAAACTGGACGATTTGCTCAACGAATTTAAAACAATGAAAATGCACCTTGCTATTGTTGTTGATGAATACGGCGGTACTAGTGGGTTGATTTCGCTCGAAGATATTATCGAAGAAATTGTTGGTGAAATTAGCGATGAGTTTGATGATGAAGATCTGGTTTTTTCAAAATTGGATGACAATAATTATGTATTTGAAGGAAAAACACCGCTCAAGGATTTTTATAAAGTAATCAACCTTAAAGACCCGCTAATTTTTGAAAGTGCCAAAGGCGAAGCCGAAACGGTAGCTGGATTTCTTTTAGAAATTTCAAAAGGATTTCCAAAGAAAAACGAAATAATAAGTTTTGAGCATTATGCGTTTACTATTGAAGCGTTTGAAAATAAACGTATAAAACAAATTAAATTAACAATACGCCCTCAACCTTAATGCGTTATTTAATAGTCATATTTATTTTTCTATTTGTTGTTTCCTGTGGCGATGATGTTATCGTAAAACCAAATGCCAAATTGCGACTGGAATATCCAACCCAATCGTATCATAAAACAAATACAGATTGCGAATATGATTTTCTCATCAACAATAACGCGCAGTTAATTCCCGGCCGCAACTGTGCCGCCAAAGTGGAGTACCCAAAAATGAACGCGGGTGTTTATTTAACATTTCAGAAAATCAAAAATCAAAACTTGGACTCCTTATTATATGATGCGCAAAAGTTGGCATACAACCACGACATAAAAGCGCAGAGTATTCCAGAACAAGTTTTTGAAAACCCAGACAATAAAACCTACGGTATTTTTTATAGTATCAATGGTAATGCCGCATCGCAATCACATTTCTATTTGACTGATAGCATTAATAATTTTATTACGGGTTCGCTCTATTTTGAGGCAAAACCCAATTTTGATTCCATCTATCCCGCCGTTGTTTATCTCCGCGAGGACATTAGAGTAATGATGGAAACTATGGAATGGAAATAATTTTTGAGATTAATTTTACTAAATGCCCGGTTGAGCACAGTCGAAACCTTCGTTTATTAAATAGGTTTAGTTGCTCTCTACATATTTTTAAATTGACATTTTAGGCAAAGCCGAAATATTAATTCCATTATACTTCAATCCCAAATTTTAAAATCATCTTTGCAATTCCAAAATTTCCAAAGTGAAAAGCATCGAAAAAAAGTGGATTTATCTCGCCATACTTTCTGTAGTCTGGGGAAGTTCATTTATCCTAATTAAAAAAGCACTTATAGGTTTGACGCCTCTGCAATTAGGGGCGTTGCGCACACTGTTTGCTGCCACATTTTTATTGTTGATAGGTTTTAAATCTCTCAAAAAAATTAAAAAGCACGAGTGGAAGTGGATTACCATCTCGGCCTTTTTAGGAACCTTTATTCCCGCATTCTTATTCGCCTTTGCCGAAACCGAAATAGACAGTGCAGTCGCCTCTATTTTAAATTCTACAACACCAATTATTACGTTAATACTGGGTGCTATTGTATTTAGTATTGGTTATACCCGCAACCAATTATTTGGGGTAGTAGTGGGACTTTTAGGGAGTCTGCTCCTTATTTATGCAGGCGCAGCAATCAATCCAGACCAGAATTATTGGTATACCGGGCTTGTGCTTGCCGCTTCTGTTTGTTATGCCTTTAATGTGAACATTATTAAAAGACACTTGCAAACCATTCCTGCGATGTCAATTGCTGTGGGTAATTTTGTGGTCTTGATAATCCCGGCATTGATAGTTTTGCTGTTTTCAGATTTTTTTTCAAAAGATTTGATGAATGATACAGAGCTACATACAGCATTGGGATATTTAGTGATTTTAGCAGTAGTGGGAACGGGAGTTTCTAAGGTGATGTTTAATAAATTGGTACAAATGAGCACCCCTGTATTTGCAACATCGGTAACCTATACAATTCCTATAATAGCGTTATTATGGGGAATGCTTGATGGAGAGAGATTTACACTATTTAAGGGTTTTGCGACGGGGATTATCTTGCTGGGTGTATTATTGACCAATAGAAAATAAGTAGTTTTCACTTCGGAAATTTTAATATATGATAATGACGTAGTTATCTAAAGCTTAGGCAGAAAAAATCTTGCATTAGTGAAAAGCAAGATTTTTTAGAATATATTTCCAAGGATTTATCTTTTAATAACTTTAATAACTCTTTTTTCTTTAGTCTCGTTCTCTATTTCGAGAAAATAAACACCAGTATTCCAAGTGCTTGTGTCAATAGTATTTGAAAACTTTTTTGATTCCCATAATATTGTACCTGTCATTTCAGTAACGCGCATGGTGGCGATTATATTGATGCCTTTACCTGTTATATACAATGCGGTGTCAGCTGGATTTGGGTGGACGATTATAGTTTTTAACTGAGCCTTTACTGTACTTAAGATAGTTTGATTTTCATACCATACGATAGTGTCATCGTTTTGCGAGGCGCGTACAGCATCAATATCACCGTCGTTATCTATGTCTATGGCTAGGCATTTTGAACCAACAAAGTCAACTTCAATAACCTTTTCTGAACTAAAGGTGCCCAATCCATCTTCATTTTCATACCATTTAAGGGTAGGGCTATTAGTGGAAGACACAAGTACATCTTGATCTCCATCGTTATCAATATCGGCGGTCTTTATACCCCCTGCCTTGCTTGTTAATGTTATATTTATTTCTGGACTAAAATTGCCAAATCCGTCTGTGTTTTTATGCCATACAATTCTATCTAACGCTGGGTAGCTCGCTAACGCATCTATGAAACCATCATTATCGAAATCTGCTAATAAAATATGGTTTGCTGCTAGTCCGGTGCCTCCTATTTCTTGTTTAGGACCAAAATTACCTAAGCCATCAAGATTTTCAAACCACCATACATTTATAGATCCAGTAGAATCAGTCACTAAATCTAAATCTCCATCTCCGTCTAAATCTTCCATAGCAAGTGATCTTGAACTGCCTAAGCTATTGTCAATTAAAGTAGAGGAATTAAAATTACCTTGCCCATCTATATTTTCAAACCATTCAATTCTTGAGGCATCGCCACCAGTCATTACGTCGAGGTCGCCATCTGCATCAATATCTTCAACCAATATAAAAAAAGCGTTAAGGGCTGAAGGCGTTATTATTTTTTGAGGACTAAAGTTACCATGTCCATCTAAGTTTTCGTACCATACAACAAGTTGGTCAGGTATCGTAGAAGCTATAATATCTATATCACCATCACCGTCTAAGTCCCCATGAGTGACCATGCTGGTTTGATTCAAAAATGCGATTTCATTTGTAAGAAATGAAGAACCTGCGTTAACATTTTTATACCATGACACATTACTGCCAAATCTATTTGCGGCAAGTATGTCTTCAAAACCGTCTCCATCTATATCTGCACTATCAATCCAGCGGACACCGTCTGAAGTATTAGTGATAAGTTGTGAATCTCCAAACTGCGCTTGAGTAGATAGAATTGAAAGGAGAAAAACAATATAGAGGTATTGTTTTGTTTTATTTAAATTATTCATTATTTCCTTTTAGAATTATTGTTTGCTCTATTGAGCCACCATCATACTGTTTTTCAATTTTATAGAGTCCTGAAGGTAGTTCGTCTACTAAAGTTTCTTGATTAATACCTATGGAATCTTTTTGTGTTATAGTGACATTATTATTAAACGTATTGTCATTAAACTTGGTAATAGAACCGCCTAGCGGTGCTTTGTTATTATTGTCATAGCATCGTTGCACATTTGTGTAGCCAAGACTAGTATTTAACTGGTCAATCACTATGGCACTTCTGTTGGGGTGGATTAAATATTCATAGGGAGTGGAAGTGATATCATTGATACTGTACGATGCGACTACACTGTTTATGCTGTAGTTAAAGCTAAGGTCATTATATTCAGTAGGTTGCGGATAATTATCTCCGCATCTCACAAATCGGTAATCAAACCCAGGTTGGAATAATGGTGATTGCGTTACGTCAGGTCCTGCAAAATAGTATTCTCCTTTATATGGCTCATAGAGCGAAGAGATATCTGCCTGGAGGTTGGCTAAAAATGCAGAGGACGTTACTCTTCCTTGCATTTTTGCGATTTGATTTGGAGTAAAACTGTCTTTACAACTATTACGGGAATATGACATGTAATTGCGCACATCTGAGTCGAAAATATCGTATTCTCTACCAGCACAATCTGTATTAATAACACCACCTGTGTAATTGCAGTCATTTTCGTCTACATAGTAATATGTTAAATTACTGGTCCCAGAACAATCATTATCTGGCAGTCCATTAAAGTGGCAATATTCGACAATATAATTAGGCGCAGATGCCGTGTCGTATTCAAAATCACCTTTATCGTATGCATTAAAATAATTTACAGGGTCAACCGTGGGAGTAATATTTTGATCTCTCGTTACATGTTCGCATCTTGTAGGATCTGTAGGGTGTCTCCAACTTATATTATCTTGACCAGCTCCATGCGTATGATGAAGCCCAAAAGAGTGTGCAAATTCGTGTATCATTCCAGAACCAGTAACTCCGGACCTGTTAAATGTGAGTCTGCTTCCTCCGGAAGAACCACCAAAACCGCTAGTTCCAGCAGGAATGTAAACATTGAATGAATTTTCTACTTTTAAATTGTTATTGTCAACATACGTGCCGAAAGCGCCCAATTGACAGCGGCTTAAAATCATAAAACCATCTGGGTCATTTGAAGGTAGGGTGGTGCATTCTGAATCGCCATCGCCGTCACTATCAATCCATTGTCTATTAACTACATTTGCTGGGCTGTTTAATTCGTTTAGTCCCCGATATTTAAAATAGATACCAATATCGTTAAAGGCTATATTCATGTTCGCAATTACTGTCAAGACATGGTTTTCAGAAATAGGGTCAGGATAGTAGCCACTACTGTCATTTACTTGCCAAAATGCAACATTGAAGACAACAGGTAATTCATTTGCTGCGGCTGCAATTTGTGCTGGAGTTACAATGAAATTTGCGGGATTATAGTTTTCAATAATACATTCTTCACTATCTTGAGCATTAGAGACTTGTGCGGTTAATACCACTAAAAGCAATACCCCCCCCTCTTAAATAAATTGAGTAATGTTTTCATAATTAATGAGTTTTAGTTTGATGTAAGTTAACCATTTTCAGGAATAACAAAAAGAATAAATCATTTTTAATTTCAGCAAAAAAATTGAAGTTGTTAAATTTCCGAAGTCATCGATATTCACTTTTTACGGGTCTCTTGTTTCGCTCGATTTCCCTTTAAAATTTTAGCAAATAAAGTGTTTGTTTTTAAGGGAATTACAATTATATTTGCACCCGCTTTAAAATGAAGCGAGATTATTAATTAATTAAACGTTACGCTATGTACGCAATTGTAGAGATAGCAGGGCAGCAATTTAAAGTTGCAAAAGACCAAAAGGTTTTTGTTAATCGTTTAGCTACTGATGAAGGTGAAACTGTAGAGTTTGACAATATTTTGTTAGTAGGTGATGGTGATAATATTACCCTTGGCGCCCCGGCTATAGACGGAGCTCTTATAGGAGCAAAAGTCCTAAGACACCTTAAAGGTGACAAAGTTATTGTTTTCAAAAAGAAAAGACGAAAAGGTTACCGTAAGAAAAACGGTCACAGACAAGCCCTTTCTGAAATCGTTATTGAGAGCATCGCAACTTCTGGAGCTAAGAAAAAAGCTACGCCAGCAAAGGCAAAAGCTAAACCAGCTGCTAAAAAAGAAGAAGCTAAAAAAGAAGCTCCTGCCAAGGCAGCGGCTCCTAGAGCTGAAGCTAAAAAAGCACCGGCTAAAAAGGCTGCTCCCAAAAAAGCGAAAGCTGATGATCTTAAAAAGATTGAAGGTGTTGGACCTAAAGCTGCAGAAGCAATGGTTGCTGCAGGATTAGACACTTTTGCTAAAGTAGCAAAGGCAAAGCCAGAAGCTATTGAAGCAATCCTAGCTGAAGCAAGTTCAAACTTGGCACACTTAGTGGCAAACACTTGGCCAGAGCAAGCTAAATTAGCTGCTGATGGTAAGTGGGACGAGCTAAAAAAATGGCAAGACGAATTAGACGGCGGAAGAAAATAATCTAACGCTAAAGTTGAACAAATAAAACCCAGAAATTATGGCTCACAAAAAAGGAGTTGGTAGTTCGAAGAACGGTAGAGAATCAGAATCAAAACGCTTAGGTGTTAAAATTTTTGGTGGACAAGCTGCTGTTGCAGGGAACATTATCATAAGACAAAGAGGTAATACACATCACCCAGGTGAAAATGTATATGGTGGAAAAGACCACACACTTCACGCAAAAGTGGACGGTGTTGTAAAATTCACTAAGAAAAGAGACAACAAATCGTATGTTTCTATTATACCAAGTGTAGAACCATCTGAAGTTATATAATTATAACTTAAAAATAACAAACCCCAATCGGCATAAGCTGGTTGGGGTTTTTTAGGTTAAGAAAGATTTATAAAAAAATGTAATCTAACGTGTTGTAAATTTACTATTGATTTGCTGCCATTTGCCGTCTTTTGGGAGATGTGTTTTTGCAAATTCTGCAGCGTTTGTTTGATACCAATACCAATTTGGCTTATTGGGGGTTCCATGGCTAATGGCCCAGGTAATGTCCAACAAATGCCATTCGCCATTTAGATAGAGAGCATTCCAAGTGTGTTCGGGCTTGCCTTTTGTGTTTTTATATGTATTGGGCTGGGTTGTGAAACCGTGAATAATTTCGGTCTTTATGCCCACATCTGCACAAAGTTTTTTGAACAAAAAAGCATAACCACCACAAAGTGCTTTCTTTCTTTTAAGAGCTTGAGTGATCACATTTGCTTCTGAAATGTATATTTCCTTTTGAAGCTTTTGGTTCAATCTCAATTCGTGGTCGTATTCAATAGTGTTTGCAATCCAATTGAAGATACTTCTTGCTTTTTCTGCATCTGTGTTTTTGCCAATTGTTATTTGATGTGCTAGCTTTAGGGTGTTTGATTTTTTAGGAAGCTTTTTGGGAATAGTTTGTGTTCTCTGTGTTTTGGCTTGCGTAGTTCGCTTTCCAATAATCATTCTTTCTTGAGCGGTGGAAGTTGTAATTGTACCCATTATCATCAATGAGGAGGCAAAGATGATAAGTAGGTTTGGCTTTAAGAAATTCATATTATAATAACGTAACTTGAATTTTAATATTTTAGAATTGCATCTTTCATTATATTTAGATATTCAAAATAGATTGTTATGAAAAAATCTGTAGTATTATTTTTATTCTTTGCGCTCTTTTTAATAGGGTCGAATCAATCACAGGCTCAACAAATCGCTCAATATGACTTTTTAGAAGTCATCGTCGTCCAAAAAGCAAATAATCGCGGTAAGGTAAAAAGGATACGCGTAGAAGAGCAAGAGTCGCTCAAAGGACAATCTATAACTGTAGATGCTATTGAAGATTTAGAAACTACGGCTCAATTACTCAATTACATGAATAGAGCTAATTGGGAGTTCCTTGATCGCCAAGCAATCGTTTCAGATGATAATGACCCTGTTTGGATGAGCTACATTTTTAAGAAAGCTAAGTAACAGCAACAAAAAAACCCTCGAATTTCTTCAAGGGCTTTAATGGATTCTAAATCTAGTCCAGAATTACAGTATCTAAAATTTCCGGAGAAATTATAATTCAAAATTTTCAATCGTACATCGTACATCGAAAATCGTAAATTAATTAATAACGGTAATACTCTGGCTTGAATGGTCCTTCAACCGTTACACCGATATATTCTGCCTGGTCTTGCTTTAATTCGGTAAGCTCAACACCAATTTTCTCTAAGTGTAAACGAGCTACTTTTTCATCAAGATGCTTAGGTAGCATATACACTTCATTTCCGTATTTATCAGCGTGGTTCCACAACTCGATTTGTGCTAGTGTTTGATTTGTGAATGAATTACTCATTACAAAACTAGGGTGACCCGTCGCACAACCTAAGTTTACAAGACGTCCTTCGGCAAGAAGGATAATGTCTTTTCCACCAAAAGTATATTTGTCAACTTGTGGCTTGATTTCGTCTTTCTTAGCATTGTTTTTTAGCCATGGCACATCTATTTCATTATCAAAATGACCTATGTTACAAACGATAGTTTTATCCTTCATCGCTTCAAAATGCTCACCGCGTACAATATCTTTATTACCTGTTGTAGTAATTATGATGTCGGCAGTTTTTACAACGTTTTCTAATTTTTTTACCTCAAAACCGTCCATGGCAGCTTGTAAAGCGCAAATTGGATCAATTTCAGTAACCGTTACAATAGAACCTGCTCCTTTAAACGAAGCTGCAGTTCCTTTTCCTACATCACCATAACCACAAACGATTACACGCTTTCCAGCAAGCATAACATCTGTAGCGCGACGTATTGCATCCACAGCACTCTCACGACACCCGTATTTGTTATCAAATTTTGACTTTGTTACACTATCATTAATGTTGATAGCCGGCATAGGCAACGTTCCTTTTTTCATACGTTCGTATAAACGGTGAACACCCGTTGTAGTTTCTTCAGATAATCCTTTGATTCCTGCAGCAAGTTCTGGGTATTTATCCAGCACCATATTTGTTAAATCACCACCATCATCAAGGATCATGTTCAAAGGCTTACGCTCTTCACCAAAGAAAAGCGTTTGCTCTATACACCATTCAAATTCCTCTTCGTTCATTCCTTTCCAAGCATAAACCGCAGTTCCAGCGGCAGCAATTGCAGCGGCGGCTTGGTCTTGCGTTGAGAAAATATTACAAGAACTCCAAGTAACTTCAGCTCCAAGGGCTTGTAACGTTTCGATTAAAACGGCAGTTTGGATAGTCATGTGAAGACATCCAGCAATGCGTGCGCCTTTTAAGGGCTGCTCGTTATTGTATTCTTCGCGCAAAGACATCAAACCTGGCATTTCGGCCTCAGCAAGTTCAATTTCTTTACGTCCCCATGCTGCAAGGGAGATATCTTTTACTTTGTTAGCTGTGTACGGTACTGTGTTTGTTGACATAAAAAAAATTATTTTTTAAATCCCACTATAATGGGAAACTCGTTAATTTACTTTTTTTAGCTTCTGCGAAAATGTGCCAAAAACAAAACCGCTTTAGTTTCATTGAACAACCATCTTCTTGAAGCTTCCCAAATTCTAATAATATTCTTTATTTTTATCCAACGGTTCGAAGTAGAAAACCATTAAAATTTCGGACTGCAAAAATAAGCAATATCTCTTAGAAAATCATGTCTCTTTACAAAACTATAACATTGAACAAAACGACTAATCTCCTCATTTGGAAGATAGAAGAATCGTTTGAAGCTTTATCAAAAGGTATTGTTTTAACGCCCCATTGTCAAAATAGGGTTGACGGGATGAAAAGCGATTTGCATCGTCGCGGTTTTATGAGCGTACGCCATTTGCTTGCCGAAATGAGCTACACCGACCATGATTTATTTTATGATGACAACGGCAAACCACATTTAAGGGACGGAAAACATATTTCAATAACACATAGCTACAACTTTGCAGCTATTATTGTGAGTGACATTGAAGTGGGCATAGACATTGAAAAGCAACGTCAAAAAATTATAAGAATCGCTCATAAATTTACGCCTCTGGAAGAATACCGAACGCTCGCAAACGATGATGCTATTATGCGAAAATTAACGATAGTTTGGGGAGCAAAGGAAGCTTTGTATAAAAGTTTTGCAAATCCTGGAGTTAGCTTTTTGGAGAATATTTACGTGGAAGATTTTAGACTGGATGCCACACAAACAGAGTCAACGGTTACTTTCAACGGAATGAGCGAAACCTACAAAGTACATTTTGAAGAATTTGAAGAGTTCACCTTAGTGTACGCATTAATCAATGAAAAAGATTAATAATGCGCAGCACGTTTCAGTACACCCATTTGATTTCTGAAATTAAAAAAGGCAAACAATTACTCGCCATATTAATAGATCCTGAAAAGTTTGACCCTTCAACCTCAAAAGCTTTTTTGAAAACCATTCCGTCAAAAACTACTCATTTGTTCGTTGGCGGAAGCACAGTCCCCAAAGGATTTACAGAAAAGGTAATTTTAAGTTTAAAAGTTGAAACACAATTACCCATATTTATCTTTCCGGGAGATGCCAGCCAGATTTCTCCCAAAGCAGATGCACTTCTATTTTTATCGTTAGTTTCAGGAAATAATCCAGAATACTTAATAGGACAACAAAAAAGAGCGGCTGCTAAATTAATCGATTCTCAACTTGAAGTAATCCCTACTGGGTACTTACTTATTGATGGCGGAAATGATTCGGCTGTTGCAAAAGTTACAGTAACAAAACCGATGCCTCAAGAAAATATCGAAGAGATTGTGAGTACTGCATTGGCCGCACAATTAATGGGTGCAAAACTACTATATCTCGAAGCGGGAAGTGGCGCAAGAAAACCAGTAGCTCTACAAATTATTAAGGCAGTAAAAAATGCGCTGGATATTCCAATCATTGTAGGTGGAGGAATACGCACCACAGAGCAACAGATGTTGTCTTATGATGCGGGCGCAAGTATGGTTGTGATGGGTACTGTGTTTGAAAAGTAGTTTCGGTCACATAAAAATGGGGGTTAAAAATGCCCAATCAATTTTCCTACCTTTGAATTCTGAATTTAGAAACTTTACTACACTATGAATATTTCGGTAGAATTGACATTAACGCCATTACAAGACGAATACGAGCCAGCGATTATTAACTTTATTAAAAGTTTGCGAAATTCTGGGTTGACGGTTTTAGAAAATCCTTTGAGTACACAAGTGTATGGAGAATATGATACTGTAATGAACGTGTTACAAAAGGAAATGAAAATAGCACTAGAAGCTGTTGAAAGAGGTTTACTGTACATCAAAATTGTAAAAAGTGACAGAAGCGATTATGAGCCCCATTTTTGATTTTCTTTTTGGGCAGTATGCTGAATATGAAACCTATCAAATTGTTTTAGAGGCTATTGCTGTTGGTTTTGGTTTAATTTCGGCTTTATGCTCTTGGCGCAATAGTATTTGGGTCTATCCAACGGGCATTGTAAGCACCGCTATTTTTGTGTATTTACTTTGGCAGTGGGGATTGTTGGGCGATTTAATTATTCAAGGATACTATTTTGTGATGAGTATCTACGGTTGGTATATTTGGACCCGTAAAATAACTCCCGAAAAACATACTCCCATTACAAATGCTACAGCAAAAGACCACACAATAGCTTTGTTGATTAGTGGCGCCGCACTGATAGGAGTTTTTGTAGTTTATACAGTATTTAATAAATGGAATAGTTGGACGGCTTATGTGGACACTGTCACAACTGCACTGTTTTTTGCAGGAATGTGGATGCTTGCAAAGCGAAAAGTTGCAAACTGGATATACCTTTTGGCAGGAAATATTATAAGTGTTCCTTTATATTTTTATAAAGGATATACGTTGAGCAGTATTTTATATCTAATATTTATACTCATTTCAATTTTAGGATATCAAACATGGAAGAAACACTTAAACAGCGACCAAGTGATTGCCTAAAAATTGTACTCTTTGGTCCAGAATCTACAGGGAAAACAACGCTTGCTAAGCAACTTGCTGCTCATTTTGAAACTCAATGGGTGCCAGAATTTATGCGTGCTTATTTAGAGAAAAAGTGGGATGATCATCAAGAAAAAATTACAAGAGTAGACTTATTGCCTATCGCAAAAGGGCAGATTGCTTCGGAAAATGAACTGGCTGTAAACGCAAAAAAAGTACTTTTTTGTGATACCAACCTTTTAGAAATCGAGGTGTATTCAAAATATTACAATGACGGATTTTGTCCTTCGGAAATTTCCGAAGCGAATAAAATTAATACATACGATTTTTACTTTTTAACGGGCATTGATGTACCTTGGGAATTCGATAAATTACGAGATAGACCGGACGATAGGGAAAATATGTTTCGTATTTTTGAGCATCATTTAATTGATTACAACCTACCCTATATGATAATAAAGGGTTCAAAACATAACCGTTTTGAACGTGCAATAAAACAGATTAACAAACTGCTCAAGAATAAATAAAAATGTTTACACAAAATGATTTGCAAAATCTAAGAGAGAGAGGATTGAGTGAGGAGCAGGTAAAGCAACAGATTAATACGTTTAAAAAAGGCGTTCCTTTTGCCCAGATTGTTACTGCCGCTTCCATTGGTAATGGGATTGAAGCTCTTAATGAAAATGCCCAAAAAGATTGTGCTGCTTACTACGACAAAAATAAAGCAGGTTTAGACATCGTTAAATTTGTACCCGCAAGTGGCGCAGCGACACGTATGTTTAAAATGCTTCACGAATTTTTAGGTGACTACGACCCAGAAGAAGAAACACTACTTAAATACATAAAATCAAACAAACTTAACCAGCTTAAATTATTCTTTGATAATGTAAAGGATTTTGCTTTTATTTCAGAGTTGAGAAAGGCAATCCGAAACTATTATCCAGAGTATAAAAAGTCGAATAAAGGACAACGCATGCAAATGCTCGTCAAAACAATGCTCAATAAAAACGGGCTTAATTTTAACAAACTACCCAAAGGACTTGTCCCATTTCATAAATATTCAAAATTTGTAAAAACAGCTTTTGAAGAGCAGCTTTTTGAAGCTACGCAATATGCTTTTGCTCATGATACCGCCCATTTACATTTCACATTTGCGCCTGAGCACTTGGAGTTATTCAAGAAAGAATTTGAGCGTGTGCAAAATAGAATTACGAGCAAAACAAAGGTGAAAATTAAAATTTCATACTCTTTTCAATGTGATAGCACTGCTACTATTGCCGTAAATAACGATAATACTCCTTTCCGAAATGAAGACGGTAGTTTTCTGCTACGACCATCGGGGCACGGCGCTTTGATTAAAAATTTAAATGACGTAAATGCCGATGTTATTTTTATTAAAAATATAGATAATGTCGCTGCCGAGGAATATATTCGTGAAATAGCATTCTATAAAAAAGTGTTGGCAGGTAAACTATTGATGCTCCAAAAAAAGATTTTTTCCTATCTACAAATTATCATTGAGAATAAAGTTAACCATGAAAAACTTGCTGAAATGAAAGCATTTTTGTGGAACGAATTATACATACGCGAAAACCCCGAAACTCCAGCTGGAATTGCCGAAATTTTAAATAGACCTCTTCGTGTTTGTGGGGTTGTTCAAAATACGGGAGCGCCCGGTGGTGGACCATTTTGGGTTCGAGATGAGGAGGAAAACATGTCTCTTCAAATTGTTGAAATGTCGCAAATTAACAAGAGCGATACTTCTCAAACCAAATTGGCTAACGAGGCAACACATTTTAATCCCGTGGATATTGTGTGTGCAACTAAAGACTATGATGGAAATCCCTTTAATTTAGAGCATTTTGTGGATGAGTCGGCATCATTTATTTCAAATAAAACGGTTGATGGTAAGGCGATTAAAGCCTTAGAGTTGCCCGGATTGTGGAACGGAGCGATGGCAAAATGGAACACTGTTTTTGTTGAAGTTCCACTCATTACTTTCAATCCCGTAAAGACCGTCAACGATTTATTACGCAACGAACACCGTCCCAATGCCTAATGAATATTGACCAAATTTTAAAAGAAATTACCTTCAAAGCAGTTCGCAGTAGCGGGCCTGGAGGGCAGCACGTTAATAAAACATCGAGTAAGGTTGAAGTTTCATTGAATATGACTTCTTCGCAAGCTTTTTCGGAGGCCGAAATGAGCAGAATTCAAAATAAATTAGCCAACCGAATTTCCCAAGATGGCATATTCACATTATCCTGCAGTGAAAGCCGAAGCCAACATCGCAACAAAGCATTGGTCATTCAAAGATTGATTGCGCTATTAGAAAAGAGCATTAAAATTCCGAAACCTCGAAAGAAAACCCAACCTTCAAAAGGCGCCATCGAAGAACGGATAAAATCTAAAAAGAACAACGCTCTTAAAAAAGCAAATAGACGCCCGCCTAGATTAGATTGATTGTTTTTAAATAAATTTAAGAACACGCCTCTAAAGAGCTACGTTCGTTCTGCAATTAAACTATTGTTTAATTTCTATAATCTTCAAAAGAAAAAATCTTAGCTCCTTCCCTTTGAAGGGAAGGTTGGGTAGGGATGTTTTTTCATATCAATACTTTCAAAATTATTCTCTTTTCTATTTAATATTTCAGAAACACATCTATCTTTGCATCACATCTCAAAGGGGTGCCAGATTGTGTTTTAAATATTTTACAAAACTCAAGAAAGCTGAGATTATACCCGTAGAACCTGGAACAGGTAATGCTGTTTAGGAATAGTACCATCGCATTGAGTGCGGTCGAGATGTTTTATTTGTAGATTTTTCTTCAATGATTTCGGCGGCACTCGGCGTACATTTTTTAATTTTAATCAAAGAATAACGCCCCTTTTATTCGTCACAAATAACCATTGTACGAATGAAAACGTCTTACATTACTTTAGTATTTAGCTTATTATTTTTCAATCTTTTCGCCCAAGAATATACCGTTTCTGGAATAGTTACGGATATTGAAGGACTTCCGGTTCCAGGAACAAGCGTTTACGAAAAAGGAACCACAAACGCTACACAAACAGACATCGATGGGAAGTATTCAATTAATATTTCCGAAGGAGAGCACACACTTGTTTTTAATTTTGGCGAAGCTTACGAACGTACCATTTTTGTCTACGGAAATATGACATTTAATTATACCATAGGAGAAGAACCGGAAAACCTCGAAGAAGTTTTAATCCAAAGTTTTAGGGTAAAAGCAGATTCTCCCATCACACATTCCAACTTGGATGCCGAGGATTTAGAAGCCAGAAATTTAGGACAGGACATTCCGTATTTGCTAAATAATCTGCCCAGTGTAGTTACTACAAGTGACGCTGGTGCGGGTATTGGTTATACATACATGCGCGTGCGTGGAAGCGACGGTTCAAGAATTAATGTGACCCTCAACGGAATACCTTTTAACGATGCCGAGAGTCAAGGAACATTTTTTGTCAACTTACCAGATTTTGCATCGTCCGTAGAGAGTTTGCAATTACAGCGAGGAGTAGGAACTTCCACAAACGGTAGTGGCGCGTTTGGTGCGAGCCTTAATTTATTAACAGATGCCGTGAGTGAAAATGCCTATGGCGAAGTGTCAAATTCGTTTGGTTCTTACAGTACTAGAAAGCATAACGTAAAATTTAGCACGGGAAAATTGAACGACCATATTGAAATTTCGGGGAGGCTATCAAACATTACAAGTGATGGGTATATTGATCGGGCGACATCAGATTTAAAATCTTATTTTTTGCAGGGAGCCTACGTGGATGACAATACGTTGATAAAGGCAATCACGTTTGGAGGGCGTGAGGAAACCTATCAAGCATACGAGGGGATTGACGCAGAAACATTAGCAAATGATAGAAAATTTAATCCCGTAGGACAAATTCTGGATGCCGATGGAAATTTTGTGCGTTTCTATGATAACGAAGTTGATAATTACGCGCAAGACCATTACCAACTGTTGTGGAACGAGCGTTTTGACAATAACTGGAGTACCAACCTTTCTTTAAACTATACGTATGGGCGTGGCTATTTTGAGCAATATGAAAATGATGAAAGTTTCGATTTCTTAGGCGCTCCGCCTATTACAATTAATGGTAACGAAGTTTCATCTACAGATTACATTCGCCGTCGTTGGTTGGACAACGATTTTTATGCCGTAAACGGAAATGTAACTTACAAAAACAATAAAGTTGATGTTTCAGCAGGCGTTTTTTACAGCTACTACGACGGTGATCACTACGGCGAAATTTTATGGAGCGAATTTCCGATTGGCTATGATTACGAGGAAAGATATTATGAGGGCGTGGGAACCAAAAATGAATTAAGTGTATTCGCTAAAGCAACCTATGAAATAAATGAAAAACTGAGTGTATTTGGAGATGTACAAGGTAGATTTTTACAGCACAGGGTTTCAGGATTGACGAGCGATAGAGAGCCGTTGAATGTTTCAGTAAAATATGATTTCTTTAATCCAAAGGCGGGTGCATCTTTTAAATTAAACACTAACAATCAATTCTATTTCTCCTACGGAAGAGCCAACCGCGAACCCCGCCGAAGCGATTTTGAAGAAGGGATTTTTACAGCCGAGCGATTAGATGATTTTGAGTTGGGATGGCGACATGCATCTAAAGGATTAAAACTGAATACCAATTTGTTTTATATGAAATACAAAGACCAATTAGTTGTTTCTGGAATTGATGATGTTGGCGCTTTGTTAAGAACGACAAGTGGCGATAGTTACAGAGCAGGTATTGAAATAGACAGTGAAATCAAATTACTCGATAAACTATTTTTGCGTCCAAATCTAGCCTTGAGCATGAATAAAAACAAAGACTTTTTATTTCAAAGGGATGGCGAATTACAAAACCTTGGCGATACGAATATTAGTTATTCGCCAGCAGTGGTCGCTGGAAATTCTTTAAGCTATAGTCCAACAAATAACCTTGAGTTTACGTTACTTTCAAAATATGTGAGTGAACAGTATTTGGGCAATATTGACAGCGAGGTGTCAAAGTTGGATGCTTATTTTATTAACGATTTTAACGTAGTTTATCGATTAACCAATGTGCCTGTTGTAAAAGAGATTTTGTTATCAGGATTGGTAAATAATATTTTTAACAAAGAGTACGTTTCAAACGGTTACTTCTTCACATTCGATGATGATTTTAGTGTGCCTGGAGAGGTAACTACAATAGAAGGAGTGGGTTATTATCCACAAGCAACAACTAACTTTTTAATAGGTGCTACTATTAAGTTTTAAGTCAGAATTCTAAAAAAAAAAGCCCACAAGAAATAAACTTGTGGGTGTTTTTTATTTTAAATAAATCGGGAGGTCTTAAAATTTCCGAAGGAAAATAACGCACTTTAATTGGTCACTCGCAATGTATTCCCATTCTTTTCAACGCGATACTGAGTCATTGGAAATAGATTTTCATCTGTTTGATGAGAGCCTGTGACCACGTCGTACGTGTTACCATCGCCGCATGCACAACTTGTGATAATCCCATTAAGTGTCATTCTTGAGCAGGCACTTGGCGGGTGATTTGGATCCGTCAATTCAAATGCTGTAAACAAATCATTATTTACATTATAAACAACAACTCCTTTTGTGCCTTGCGTGGTCGTAATAAATGACCCACCTGGGAACCGAAGGTTATTGTATTCCGGAAGATTTAGGTTGAGACTGAGTTGAACAAACGCGTTAGGATAATTAGGGTTATTTTGATTGATATCATCATCAGACTTACATGCAAATAACGTGGAAATGGCAATTAGGGCAAATAGTATCTTTTTCATAGTGAAGTTTCTTAGCGCAAAGCGAAATTATCAAAAAATTACGCAACTGTTTATTTTTTAGTATATTTGTTAGACAAAAATCCCGTCGTGCATGGGATTTTTTCTATTCCTGCCCGCTTTATACATTTTAAAAGCAAGTGGCGGGTTTCTTATTCTAAGGTCACGACAGAAAACGAGGAGACGTTAGAAATTTCATAAATTAAAACGAAATAAAAATGAGTAAAGTATCTTATTATACAGACGAGGGACTAAAAAAATTGAGAGCAGAATTAGCGCAGCTAAAAGATGTTGAACGTCCAAAAGCCTCAAACGCAATTGCCGAAGCTCGTGACAAAGGAGATTTGAGTGAAAACGCAGAATATGATGCGGCAAAAGAAGCACAGGGAATGCTGGAAATGCGTATTTCAAAATTAGAGGAAGTGGTTGCAAATGCACGTGTTATTGATGAGTCGCAATTAGACACATCAAAAGTTTTGATTCATTCAACCGTAAAAATCAAGAATCAAGCAAACGGCACGCAAATGACCTATAAACTAGTAGCGCAAAGCGAAGCAGATTTGAAGTCTGGAAAAATTTCGGTTGATTCTCCCATTGGTAAAGGATTACTAGGTTGCGAGGTTGGTGACATTGCCGATGTTGTTGTGCCAGCCGGTACTATGAAATTTGAAATTTTAGAAATTTCAAGAACTTAAATAATTAAAAGATGGCAAGCATTTTCACTAAAATAATCAATGGCGAAATACCCTGTTACAAAGTTGCAGAAGATGCAAAGCACATTGCATTTTTAGATATTAATCCCAATGCAAAAGGGCATACATTGTGTATTCCTAAACAGGAAATCAATCGTGTTTTTGATATGGATGAGGATGGCTATTTAGCGTTGATGCAATTTTCAAGAAAAGTTGCGATTGCTTTGGAAGAAGCGGTTCCTTGTAAAAGAGTGGGAGTAAGTATCATTGGGCTTGAGGTGCCACACGTGCATGTTCATTTAATTCCTTTAAACGAAATGAAGGAAATGACATTTCAACATAAAATAAAAATGACAGAAGATGAGTTTAGCGCGCTAGCTAAAAGTATTAATTCGAAACTATAAGTTACAATAGGAGGTTGGTAAATGAAACGCTACTAAGTTTTTTAAAGAACTTAACTGACAAAGAGTTTTCTTTTTTTTATACTTATCGACGATTTGAATTTATGAAAAATTCATTAGAATTAATCGAAAGAGAAAAAGAGGGAAGAAATCTTACAGATGGTGAAATAAAAACTAAAATAGATTATAGTGTTATCTATAATGACCGCTGTCTAAGGTGCCAGTCAAATAACTTTCAATCGATCGTAGATAGTAAATTAAAGATTCATAGTTATACTGCTTACGAAGTTGAATATCATTCAAGAAAGTGCCGAATATGTGGTTATAATGCTTTTAAAGACAAACCTCTTAATTTCAGAATTCGATTTAATAAATGGATTGGAAAGTATTATTGGAAAAAACTTAAATAAATAACCCCATAAACAAGCGCAGCCACTACTACAATACTTATTAAAACCACAATATATCCCAAGGAAGTCAATCGCAACGATGTCTTTTTTGGAATTACTTGTTTTTTGTTGTATTCATAAACCCGTTCAATATCATCATCCCAGCTCACAGGAAATATTTGTGTGTTGCAACTAGAGCAATAGAGCTTTTCGACAATTTTTTTGTCTGCTTTTGTAAATAGTTTTTGAGAATTTTCATTTTGAGTGAATGAAAATTCTAATCCATCATTTGCAAAACATTCTGGACAGTTGTTTTTTATTTTTGCAGTGTGTAAGGAATGATTTGTAATCATATAGTGTCGCTGAGTTTGATAGAAATTAAAAATGTTGTTCCATCTTTGGGCGAACTTTTAAGTACACGTATTTTACCATTGTGATATTCTTCAATAATACGTTTTGCTAATGAAAGCCCCAATCCCCAGCCTCTCTTTTTTGTTGTAAATCCTGGTGAAAATATCCTTTTTTGGTTGCGTTTGGGAATTCCCTTACCCGTATCTGAAACATACACAAGTGCATTATTTCCAGTCATTTCTACTAAAACACTAATGTCACCTTTCCCTTTCATAGCATCGATTCCATTCTTTACAAGATTTTCAATAGTCCAACCGTAAAGCTGACTGTTGAGATCCACATAAATAGGGTCTTTAGGGGCTTTAATGCTGAAATTTATCAACTTTGAACTTCTGCTTTTAAGATAATCAAAAGCACTATGAGTTTCGGTGACAATATCCATTTTCTTAAGTTTTGGCATAGAGCCCACTTTTGAAAAACGGTCCGTAATCATTTCAAGCCGCTTAATGTCTTTGCCCATTTCTTCAATATATTCTGGGTTGACATTTTCGGTTTTTAATATTTCGGTCCAACCTACTAAAGAAGAAAGTGGTGTGCCTATTTGGTGTGCCGTTTCTTTTGCCATTCCCGCCCAAAGTTTATTTTGGATAGCGCTTTTTGCTGTTTGATTAAAATAATACAGTGCAATGCTGAGCAATACTAAAATTAGAATCAAAATTGCTGGATAAAATTTTAGCTTGTTAATGAGCGGCGAATTTCCGTAGTAAATCTTCTGTATGAGTTCATCTTCATACCGTACCTCCAGGGGCTTATATTCCGAAGTAAATTTTGCAATCAACGCATCTCTTTTTTTTGGAGAATTTAAAAGGAGCGAGTCTAAATTTTTACTGTCATAACTGTCGCTTTGAGGGCTATAGCTAATCATGGGTGTGGTTGTGTTTCCTTGAATAACGCGCAGCGCTATCTCGCTCAAACTTGCGTTAATATCAATTCCAGAGGAAGCAACCTCTCGTTGTGCTTCTGCCCAGATTTGCATCTTCGCACGCTCGTTATCTTTCAATTGATTGAAAAAAACGAGCGTATTCCACAAAATAAGAGAAATGATGACAACCGAACTTATTAAAAAGATAATTCGTCCCGTAGAGGCATTTTGATGCATAGTGTTGGTAATGTTTATACGATAAATATAATGTAAATATGTTGATATTATTGTGCGGTGTGCTTTCAAAGAAAACCTGCGTTCTCGTATCTTTGGGGTAATGATAACAATAGACCCAAAACAAGTTTCCACAGGACAGCTTCACGGCTATATGCTGGGAGCCGTAGCGCCGCGACCTATTGCATTTGCTAGTACTGTGGATGCAAATGGCAATGTAAATCTGTCGCCATTTAGCTTTTTTAATGTGTTTAGCGCTAACCCACCCATCATGATTTTTTCTCCTGCGAGGCGAGTTCGTGACAACACGGTGAAGCACACGCTAGAAAATGTACTCGAGGTTAAAGAGGTAGTTATTAACATCTGCAATTATGCGATGGTGCAGCAAATGTCACTTGCTTCAACAGAGTATGCTAAGGGTGTAAATGAGTTTAAAAAAGCTGGATTTACTGAACTGGCTTCTGAAACGGTAAAACCTCCAAGAGTTGCGGAGGCCCCCGTACAATTTGAGTGCAAGGTAAATGAAGTTATTTCCCTCGGAAATGAAGGGGGTGCTGGAAACCTCGTTATTTGTGAAGTTTTAAAAGTACATGTAAGTGAAGCCATTTTAGATAGCGACGGGAAGATAGACCCTATAAAATTGGATGCTGTTTCTAGAATGGGAGGCAATTGGTACGGGAGAGCAAAAGAAGGAATGTTTGAAGTGCCAAAACCACTTTCCACGTTAGGAATTGGGATCGATAATTTGCCGGATGCCGTAAAAAATAGCAGCGTATTTACAGGAAATGACTTGGCCATGCTCGCGAACATTGAAGCATTACCTGAAAATATTGTCAATGGTGTCGAAACTAGTGAAGATGCTCATGAAGAAGCACAACAATTTTTGTTATTGGATGCGGTAGAAAAGGCCTGGCAAAAATTAATCAAAACGAAATAATAGCGTATTTTCGCTTTATCAATAGAGAGGTAAAAACCTCATAATAATTAATTTAAAACGATTGCCGTTAAAGTCACAAAACAAAAGCTTACGACGGAAAATTACAGATTATGGAAGTACAAGGGAAAGTAAAATTAGTAGGAGAAACGCAAACTTTTGGAAGCAACGGTTTTCGTAAAAGAGAATTGGTTGTAACGACTGAGGAACAATATCCACAGCACATTATGATTGAATTTGTGCAAGATAAAACCGATTTGTTAAACAATTTTGCACCAGGACAAGACGTAAAAGTGAGTATCAATTTAAGAGGTCGTGAATGGTTGGACCCAAAAACAAATACCACGCGTTATTTTAACTCTATCCAAGGATGGAGAATTGAAAACGTAGGTCAAGGTGCACCCACTGGAGCAGGAATGCCTCCTATGCCACCGGCAGATGCTTTTGAGCCAGTTAGTGACTTAAATGACGACCAAGAAGATGATTTACCATTTTAATGAAACTCAATTTTTAAAAGCCCAAAGGGCGAATTACAAATTGTAAGTTGAATTAACCCCGCCCTTACGGCGGGGTCTTTTTTTGTTTTTCTTTCTCAATTTTTAAAAGCCCAAAGGGTGCATTACAAATTGTAAATTGAATTAACCCCGCCCTTAAAGCGGGTTCTTTTTTTTTAATTAAAATTACCTATACTTCCAATTAATAAATATGCGTATTTTCGAAATGTTATTTTTAAATTAACTCATGTATTTCGTTGATAAAACACTCCATTTTCCGCATCCCAGCAAAGCCAATGAAGATGGGATAATCGCAATTGGTGGAACACTCACTACAAAACGATTATTACTGGCGTATCAAAATGGTATATTTCCTTGGTATGAAGAAGGTCAACCTATACTTTGGTGGTCTCCCAATCCAAGAATGGTTTTGTTTCCTTCGGAAATGAGAATAACAAAAAGCCTTAAAAAAACCATTAAAAAAGAGATTTTCCAAGTCACGTTCAACACCGCTTTTTCTGATGTTATAAAAAACTGCGCGACCATAAAAAGAGAGGGTCAAGCAGGCACTTGGATTACTAATGAAATGGACGATGCCTATCTAGATTTGCACATAAAAGGAATCGCAACATCTGTTGAGGTGTGGCAAAATGGCGAATTGGTTGGCGGACTCTACGGGGTCGATTTAAAAGATAAAAAGGTTTTTTGTGGTGAGAGTATGTTTAGCAAAGTGAGTGATGCTTCAAAAGTGGCATTTTATTACTTAGTTCAACATTTGCTGAAAGGAAACTATAAAATTATCGACTGTCAAGTCCATAATCAACATTTAGAAAGTTTAGGTGCACACGAAATTCCAAGAAAAGAATTTTTGAATTATCTCAACGTGTAGTTGTGGTTATGCCTTAAATTTCTCATAATAATATCCTATCTTGTAAGCCTATTTCTTAAGTTTTAAGAGCTTTAAAAAAAATTATTTTCATGAAAAAGATTTTACACTTAGTTCCAGTTGTCTTAATGTTATTCATTTCAAACATTATAATTGGTCAATTGCCCAATTACATTTCCGAAGCCGAAAAAGGTCTTGTAGCTGATTTTGAATTTACTTCCACTAGAATGACCCCGCCACCCTCTGTGCCGGTGAGAGCAGCCGCTGAGTGGGAAGAAGTAGAGTATTTAGTAGTGACCTGGGAACCCAATTTTCAAGGGATTCTGCGCCAAGTTGTGGCAGCGGGAGTTCAAGAATGTAAGGTGATTATTACTACACAAAATCAAAACAGTGTAGCAAATTACTTGACAAACGGTGGCGTAGATTTGACGAATGTGACGTTTTTAAATACAAATTGGGACAGTATTTGGATTCGTGATTATGCGGGAAATACAATTTATGAAAATGAAGTGGGTGACCGCGGATTGGCTGATTGGATTTACAATAGACCAAGACCTAATGATAATGTAATGCCAGAAGCGCACGCGGCATTATTGGGACTTCCAATCTACATAACAAATAGTGGCACAAACGATTTAGTGAATACTGGTGGTAATTATATGAGCGACGGTCTTGGAAATGCTTTCGCCTCGGAGCTTATCCTAGAAGAAAATGAAGCAGGAAATCCTTACGGAGTATCTCCAAAAACAGAAGCTCAAATTGACCAAATCATGGAAGATTATATGGGAATTCAAACCTACATTAAAATGACACCCATGCCTTTTGATGTAATCAACCACATTGATATGCACATGAAGTTACTGGATGAGGAAACACTTGTTTTGAGTAGCTATCCAGAGGGCGTGGCAGATGGACCACAAATTAATGAGAACATTGATTATATATTAGATAACTATCAAACGCCATTTGGTACTCCTTATAAAATAAAGCGAATTCCTGCTCCACCAAGTACAAGTGGAGCATATCCTGATACAAATGGATACTACCGTACGTATACAAACGCTTTGTTTTTAAACAAAACAATCCTAGTCCCTACGTATAGAGCCGAAGTTGACGACCCAGCCTTGGCACAGTGGGAAGAGATGATGCCGGGCTATACAATAGTAGGCATTGATGTTGACAATCCCGGAGAAAATTTAATATCGCAGGTGGGAGCTATACATTGCATTACACACACCATAGGAGTAGCAGATCCTTTGTGGATTGTACACCAACCAGTGGCAGAGTCTCCAGAAAATACAACTGTTACATTAGAGGCATCGATGAAACACAACAGTGGAATTGCAAGTGGTACAGTTTTTTGGAGAGAGGAAGGAGCCTCAAATTTTATCGAAACTTCAATGATAGATGCAGGGAATGATATTTGGACGACCGATATTCCTGTTACGTCAAACAATATAGAATATTATATTTCAGGAACTTCGATTTCGGGTAAAACGCTAGCTAGACCCATTGTTGCACCAGAGGGATTTTGGACGATTCAAGTGGGAGAACTTTCAACTACAGATTTTGCTGAGAGCGCAATCGTTGGTCCGTACCCTAACCCAACAAATGGCGACGTTACCTTTAAAGTGGGAAGTCTACGGGGACAAATGACAATTACAATAACAAATCTTCTTGGGCAGCAATTGTATAGCAAAACAATTGAAAATGGAAACGGCACAATCAATTTAGATTTACAAGATGAATGGAACGGAACACTTTTCGCAACATTTACAGGTGACTTCGGAAAAGTGACTAAAAAAATACTTAAGTACTAAGATAGGGAAAACTGAGTTTATCGATTAAATACAAAAAGCATCTCCATACGAGATGCTTTTTTGATTCAATAAGAAATACCCTACAAATTTGTTGCGTTACATCGAAAACATTTGGTTTTTGCTGAATGATTTAGCATCTTCGTATTCCAAGTCTTATTTACCTACTTATGAAAACTTTTAAACTGCTTCTTTTTTTTGCGGTGTTTATCATTTCTTTTTCTGCTTTTGCGCAAAACGCAACTGCCAAAAAAATAGATGTGAACAGAGACATAGATTTAGTTGAAGTCTATAAAGAATATGTTGCTGAGGGTTATGGTACCCCAGCTATCTATAAAAAATTAGCAAACGGTACTTACTTTAACAGCGACTATTTATCCGCTAAAAAATGGTACGAAAAACTCTTTGAAACAGAACGTCCCATCAATGCTACCCACAAAAAAAGGTACGAGCAAACACTTAAGGCTTTAAAAATCGATCCTGCTACAAGCGTATATTTAGGGGTTGCTGAATCCAATAAATAAATCAATTTTGTACTTCTGCATGTCTAAAGCAATAGACGGCGTGGTCATTAACCATTCCTGTCGCTTGCATATGCGCATACACAACTGTTGAACCTACAAATTTAAACCCCCGTTTTTTTAAATCTTTACTAATAGCATTGCTCAGCGGAGTATTTGCAGGTACTTCTTTCATGGATTTAAAATGATTTGTAATAGGTTTTCCATTTGTGAAACTCCAAATATAATCGCTAAAACTTCCAAACTCTTTTTGAATTTTCATAAAAGCCTGTGCATTTGTAACCGCACTCCACACTTTTAATTTATTCCGAATAATCCCAGAATCCTCAAGCAAAGCCGAAATTTTAGTCTCATTATACTTTGCAATTTTTTTATAGTCAAACCCATCAAAAGCTTTTCTGAAATTTTCACGTTTCCGAAGAATAGTTATCCAACTTAACCCAGCTTGAAAAGTTTCGAGCAGTAGAAATTCAAACAGCGTTTTATCATCATAAACAGGAACACCCCATTCCTTATCGTGATATGCCATATACAAAGGGTCATTGCCACACCATTCGCATCTCATTTTATCCATTTTCTTGTTGTTTAATACTTCCGAAGTAATTATTGATGGTTTTTTCAAATCAATCTAAAGATAGTAAGTTTACAAAAGCAATCCCGTCTTATGCGGTAGGAAAAATGTAACCATGGTGGAAAAATCGAAAGAACATGTATTGAACGAAACGCTTGCTTCGTCAATGAGCTATGAAGATTACATAAAATTAGTAGCCCATAAAGTTGCTACAAATTTAAGTACTGGGCCTAATCAAGGTGATGATTACATTAATTACACAAAGTTGAATGATGCACGAATGCGAAGACTTGACAAGACAATAAAAATTACCGAAGCGCTAGATAGTGCTGCAAAAAATTATAATAGAAAAGTAACGTGGTTAATTTTGACCGAAAGTTGGTGCGGTGATGCAGCACAGTCAATGCCGGTTTTCCATAAGTTAGAACAACTCAATCCAAATATTACTATAAAAGTTGCACTGCGGGATGAAAATATTGAAACCATGCAACATTTTTTGACTAATGGTACCATGTCAATCCCAAAATTGATTGTGATTGACGATGCTACAAATAAAGTAATAGCTGAATGGGGTCCAAGACCTACTCTTGCCACAAAGTTTGTTGCAGATTATAAAGCACTACATGGCACATTAACTCCTCAATTAAAACAAGAATTGCAAATGTGGTATACAAAAGATAGAGGAGCTTCGATTATGGAAGATGCTTTGAGTTTGTTGAAAGATTAATTTTGACCAGGAAAATTGTAAGTGATTGTTCCCATTTGTTCTTCGATATCCGCTTTTGTGTTAAATCTTGAGCGTTGTGCATAATCAAGTGCGCTATCAATTAAACAACCATTTCGTGTTGTAGAAGCACTTTTATTGTAGCTTGCCTTTGTAACGTTTCCGAGTTTATTTACTTCGATGGAGATAACTACTTTGCCTCCGCCTTCGCATGTAAATACTGGATTTGGAAGCCGCATCGCTTTTCTGTCGACTAAGCTATAGCTTATGGTCGTTCTAGTAACTGCTCCTTTTGATGAAGAAGTGGTAGGTTTTGCAGCTTTAGCTTCAGCAGCTTTCTTTCTTTGTTGTTCTATTCTTTTTTTTGCTTCCTCGAGAGCATTTTGTGTGGCCGCACTTTCAATACTTTCGCTGAAATTTTCATTCAGTTTGTTTTCGTTTGTTTCTTCGTTTTCTTCCCGGTTATTTTCTAATTCTTTTATGAACTTTTCAGCTTCATTGTACGCTCTGTTTGTTTTTATGCTTACTTTTTTTTGTTCTGTGAGCGCAATGTCTTCTTCGGGCTCTTCAATGATTAGGTCCTCATATTCTATGGGAGCTGTTTCTTCTTCGGGTACTATTTCCGAAGACAATTTGATACTCCACAACGTGAGCACTAAAATGCCAAAAAGCAAACAAGTGATTAAAAATGCGCGATATGAATAGTTAAAATTCATCGTTTGAAATTACTGAATTTACAGCAAAGTTAAAGCCAAAATACTATTAATTGTACCAAGTTAGTTGGTTAGGCTCGTTTCAAAAGCTTCAATTGAAATAGCGTTTGCAACATCAAAATCACCAATTTTTGTGCGGCGCAAGGCACTCAAATGCGCGCCGTTGTCTAAAGCTTTTCCAAAATCGTGTGCCAATGAACGAATATACGTCCCTTTGCTACAAGCGACCCTAAAGTCAACATTGGGCAAGTGAATAGTAGTAATTTCGAATGCTGAAATATGTACGGCACGTTTTGGAATTTCAACTTCTTCTCCGGCACGCGCATATTCGTACAAACGTTTGCCTTCTTTTTTCAATGCAGAAAAAACGGGTGGTTGTTGCATAATATCGCCCACAAATTGGCTGGTTGCTTGATGGATATCGTCTTTAGAAATCGAAGTGATATTGTAGGTGTTATCTATTTCGGTTTCCAAATCATAACTTGGCGTTGTTGCGCCTAGTGTAATTGTACCCGTATATTCTTTGTGCTGTGCTTGGTAGGTTTCAATTTGTTTGGTGAATTTACCAGTACACAAAATGAGCAATCCACTGGCTAAAGGATCCAATGTACCAGCATGCCCCACTTTTATTTTCTTTAAATCAAATTGCTTTCTAATCAACCAGCGCACTTTATTCACCACTTGAAATGATGTCCAACCCAGCGGTTTGTCAATGAGAATTACTTGCCCTTCGAGGTAGTCTTCTTTAGTTAGCATAGCTGAAATTTTAAAGATAAAGCCCCACGCCGATGGCGATAATTCCAACAATTAAGCAATAGAGTGCAAAGTATTTTAATTTGCTTTTTTTCACTAAGCTAATCATCCAAGTACAGGCAATCAGACCGCAAATGAAGGCTGCAATAAATCCTGCGCCGAGGGTTGTAAAATTAGTAGCATCACTTGTTAATTCGCCACCCAATATGTCTTTTGCGATTTTTCCGAAGATTAAAGGAACGACCATTAAAAATGAAAATCGAGCCGCTTTGCTTTTGTCATTTCCGAGGAGAACGGAAGTTGAAATCGTTGCGCCACTTCTAGAAATTCCCGGTAACATAGCAATGGCTTGCGAAACGCCAATGATAAATGCGTCCTTAAAAGTAACGGGTTTGCCAGTATTTTTTGAACGGTCAGCAAACCATAATAATATGGCAGTAACGATGAGCATAGCACCCACAAAGGCAATATTTCCTCCAAAAAATGCTTCCAATTGTTCTTCAAAGAGTAACCCAACAATGACTGCGGGTAACATGGAAACAATAATTTTTACAATAAACTGTGTTTCTTCATTCCACTTAAATTTAAAGAGCGCCGTGATAATTTCAATAATATCTTTTCTAAAAACTACGATAGTGCTCAGAGCTGTTGCAAAGTGCAAGACCACTGTAAATAGTAAACTTTCTTCTGGGACTGAACTGTCGCCGAGAATGGCTTTTCCAAGTTCTAAATGGCCACTAGATGATACAGGTAGAAATTCGGTAAATCCTTGAATGACACCGAGTATAATTGAATCCCAAATAGTCATTATTCTTTGTCTTTATGTGGATTCAATAAAATAGCATACACTTCAATCCCAAAGCCAATTAAAATCAACGCTGGTGCAAGACGTATGCGTCTCCAGTTATAGATTTCAGGGTTAAAAACGTTTGGGTCATCACTACCACCGCCGGACATCAATATAAATCCTAGCGCGATAAAGGCAATCCCGATGAGCATAAACTTGTAGTTTTTACGCTCGAACATAAAGTAATGTTTTGCTTCGCTTTCGTTTTTTCGTTTTTTCTCTCCCAAAGTGTTGGTGTTTAAAATTTCGGTCTTGTGCCTGCAAATATAATCAATTATAATTCTGAAAAGAGCGTGTCATTTTCCACTACCAATTGCGAAATATGGTTCGTTTCCGAAGCCATAAATCTTGTTTTTGCTAAGTGCAGTTTTGCTCGTTTCCCTATTGTTTGTTCGGCCATTCCTTCAATGGTCATTCCATTTTCCAAACCTCTATTAATATAGTAAAAACTGCCGTCGCTTTCCGCAAAAACAATGTCTTTTACACCACCCTCATAAACACGGGTCACAGTGATTTCTTTGAATGTGCAGTCTTCTGCATCTGGATTTTGAATAACGCAACTGGTCAACAATAAAAGGCTGCAAAGGCCTACGGAAATTTTAGTAATACAAGTCATCTGTTCTAAGATTTAAAAAACGTTGTGTGGCAAAATAAGTGCTCAACCACGTGATGAAAAGTCCCATTAAAAAAACAAATAAAAAGACGGCTCCAATCATTATTTTGTCATTCAATAATTGTAAATCTGGAAAACTTTTGTTGACATAATACAATACGCCAGCCATTCCAGCCATGGCAACAATAGCGCCTATAAGACCTAATCGAACACTCTTCCATATAAAAGGACGTCGAATAAAGCGTTTGGTTGCGCCCACCATTTGCATTGTTTTGATTGTAAATCGTTTAGCATACACCGAAAGTCGTATCGAACTGTTAATTAACAACACCGCGATAAACAAAAAGAGACTTGCAATGACTAAAATCCAAAGGCTTATTTTCTTTACGTTGTCTGTCAATTTTTCAATCAACGGTTTATCGTAAACAACGTCATCCACAAAATCTTTTGCTTTGAGTTCGCTTACTATTTCTTCAATTTTTTCTGGCGTTACGTAATTGGCGTTAAGGCGCACGTCAATACTATTCTGCAATGGATTGTCGCCCAAATATTCCATAAAATTTTCGCCAATAGTTGCGCTGTGTTCTTCGGCGGCTTGTTCCTTTGAAACGTAAATGGCGTCTTTTGTATATTCGGCAAGGGCAAGGCTTTGTTTTAATTGCTCCATTTCAACTTCTTTCGCAGTGTCTTTCATAAACACTACGATGGGAATTTGTTCTTTAAAATAATCGCCTACTTTTTTTCCGTTAAGAACCAAAAGACCCAACAATCCCAATAAAAAAAGGACTAACGAAATACTCAGTACCACTGAAAAATAAGAAGAGATGAGTCTGCGTTTCTGAAATTTATCAAAAGATGCTGCCATATTTAATTGGTAGGTTTTAGTGGTTGCTGAAATGTGCTTTCAACGGTAAAAATACAAGGAATTTTCTATGTATAATGAATGAACGTTTAAAGTTTTCTCTTTCGTACATAACCGTTAAATTTGCCGTTTAAATAATGACAAGCGATGAGCAAATATCACTTCAACGATATCGAAGCCAAATGGCAAAAATTCTGGGAAGAAAACCAAACATTTAAAGCCGAAAATAACAGCGATAAACCAAAGTATTACGTACTTGACATGTTTCCGTATCCCTCTGGTGCGGGATTACACGTGGGGCATCCGTTAGGCTATATTGCAAGTGATATTTATGCGAGATACAAACGCCATAAAGGCTTTAATGTATTGCACCCACAGGGCTACGATAGCTTTGGATTGCCCGCCGAGCAGTACGCAATCCAGACAGGACAACATCCGGCAGATACTACAAAAGTGAATATTGAAGGAGGTGTTGACAAGGCTGGAAATGAAATTGCAGGCTATAGAAAACAACTTGATAAAATTGGTTTTTCATTCGATTGGTCACGAGAACTTCGCACATCAGACCCAGAATATTACAAATGGACACAATGGATTTTTATCCAACTTTTTGAAAGCTGGTACAACAACGGTACTGATAAAGCCGAAGAAATTACCACGTTGATTTCCATTTTTGAAAAAGAAGGAAACGCAACTGTAAATGCGGTTTGTGATGACAATATAGAATCTTTTTCTGCTGAAATGTGGAACAGTTTTTCTGAAACGAAACAACAACAAATCCTCTTACAATACAGACTAACCTACTTGGCCGAAACAGAAGTAAATTGGTGCCCAGCACTAGGAACTGTATTGGCCAATGACGAAATTGTCAACGGAGTTTCAGAACGTGGCGGTCATACTGTAGTTCGTAAAAAAATGACACAATGGAGCATGCGAATCTCTGCTTATGCGGAACGTTTGTTACAAGGATTGGAAACCATAGATTGGCCAGAATCACTAAAAGAAACACAGCGCAACTGGATTGGAAAATCTGTGGGTGCGCTTGTTGAATTCAAAGTCCTCCCCCTAGCCCCCTCCGAGGGAGGGGAAACTCTTTTGCAAACTGCTGGCACAGTTTCGGAGAGACACAAAGAGTTCTTTACTGGTGATAAGAATATCATTGGTGTTCTTTTGGAGCGTGCAAAGGAAATGCGTTTGAAACCTACTCGTGCTGAAGCTGTTTTATGGGAAGCGTTGAGAGGAAAGAAATTGAATGTCAAATTTAGAAGGCAGCATCCAATTGATAAATATATTGTTGATTTTGTTTCTATTGAAAAACGATTGGTTATTGAAGTTGATGGAGAAATTCATAAATATCAATTAGATAAAGATGCTGAAAGAGAGCTATTAATAAAAGAGAAAAAAGGTTTTAAAGTTTTAAGATTTACAAATGACGAAGTCTTAAATAATTTAGAATCCGTTATAACTAAAATAAAAGAAGCTTTAGATTTTTTAAAATCAGGCAAAACGGTTAAGTCGGCATCAGTTCCCCCTTCGGGGGCTAGGGGGACAATACCAGTATTTACAACAAGACCCGATACCATTTTTGGAGTGTCGTTCATGACGTTAGCTCCGGAACACGAATTGGTTTCAAAAATCACCACAGAAGACCAAAAAGCAGCGGTCGAAGCTTACGTGGAAGCAACTTCAAAACGTAGCGAGCGCGAGCGTATGGCAGATGTAAAAACCATTAGTGGGGTGTTTACGGGAGCGTATGCCGAGCATCCATTTACAAGAGAACCCATTCCTGTTTGGATTGGAGACTATGTGTTGGCAGGCTACGGAACAGGTGCTGTCATGGCTGTACCTTGCGGTGACCAGCGCGATTACGACTTTGCAACGAAGCTTGGGATCCCCATTCCCAATGTATTTGAAGGAGTTGATATTTCCGAAGGAGCACACGCCGATAAAGAGGGAACCGTCATCGCAAACAGTGATTTCTTAAACGGATTGCCCTATAAAAAAGCCTTAAAGCTTGCTATTTATGAGTTGGAAAAAATTGGTGCAGGAACTGGCAAAACCAATTATAGATTGCGAGACGCCGTGTTTTCAAGACAGCGTTATTGGGGAGAGCCGTTCCCGGTGTATTATGTGGATGGAATGCCACAAATGATTGCAAAAGAACACCTGCCCATTAGACTGCCCGAAGTAGAAAAATACCTCCCCACTGAAGAAGGCGAGCCACCACTGGGCCGCGCCGATGTTTGGGCGTGGGACACAAAAAAGTGTACAGTAGTCAGTAATCAGTTAATTGATAATGAAACTGTTTATCCTCTCGAACTAAACACAATGCCGGGCTGGGCGGGTAGTAGTTGGTACTTTTTTAGATACATGGAAGACGCAATGCGCGACGAAGTATTTGCCAGCGAGGCTGCTCTCAACTATTGGGAAAGTGTGGACTTGTACATAGGAGGAAGCGAGCACGCAACCGGCCATTTATTGTACAGCCGTTTTTGGGTGAAATTTATGAAAGATAGAGGGTTTGTGAAAATTGACGAGCCTTTTAAAAAGTTGATCAACCAGGGGATGATTTTGGGAGAGAGTGCTTTTGCACATAGAATAGGATATAATATTTTATTTTGGGACACAGTGCCAAACCCAAATAAAAAAACTACAATGACCTCAGGGCATGGAGCTTCGTGGCGATTAGATGATGCGCAAAAGGAAGGATTATCTAAACTCCAAGAAAAATATAAAATTATTGAAAAATACTTCTTCTCATATGATTTGATAAAACACTTCAAAAAAGGAAACGATAATAATCAAGAAAGCTTGAAAATTAGAGAAGATATCAACAACCTATGTTTTGAAAAATTAGAAACTGAATTAGAAAAATTAAATCTTCCTGAAGGCATACAGTTTCAGTTTCATGTTCTTCTGAATAAATATAATTTCTATAAAACACATGTTCCGATTGAATTTGTTGATTTAAAAAATGTATTGGATGAGGATGAATTTAAGAATTCTCAACAACAATATTTTGAATCAACTTTATTCACTGATAATGATATGAAATTTAGAGTTTCCCGGGAAGTCGAAAAAATGTCTAAGTCTAAATACAACGTTGTAAATCCAGACCAAATTTGTGAAGAATACGGAGCAGATGCTTTACGATTATACGAAATGTTCCTCGGCCCATTAGAGCAAGCAAAACCATGGAATACAGCAGGATTAACGGGAGTAAGTTCGTTCTTAAAAAAACTTTGGAAATTATACCACAGCGGAGAGAACGAAAGTTTTGAAGTTAATGATGCTGCACCTTCAAAAGAGGCTCTTAAAACACTACATAAAACCATAAAAAAAGTAGAAGAGGATATTGAAAACTTTAGTTTTAACACTTCGGTTTCTACGTTTATGATTGCGGTGAATGAGTTGACTTCTCAAAAGTGTAAAGCGAAAGCTATTCTAGAACCATTGGCTATTTTGATTTCGCCATACGCGCCACATATTGCGGAGGAGCTTTGGAGTAAATTGGGTCATACAACAAGTATTTCAACAGCGCCGTTCCCTAAATTTGACGCAAGTTATTTGGTAGAGAGTAGTAAAAATTATCCAATTTCGTTCAACGGAAAAATGAAGTTTACGCTTGAGCTATCTTTAGATTTAAGTAAAGATGAAATAGAAGCTGTCGTAATGGCAAATGAAAAAACAAAACAATATTTAGACGGGCGCGTACCTAAAAAGGTAATTATAGTTCCGGGGAAGATTGTAAATATTGTGGGGTAAAAGCCCTCACCAAACGTTATCTGCTACGTAATGGCAGATCGTAAAATTTTACTCTGACAGAGGGGAATAGCTTGTTGTTTGTAATGATTTAAGATGTGTGATTTTTTATATTTGGAAATCACAAAAGGATAGAATCATTAAAATCTGAGTGAGTAATCTAAAATCGTACATCGCAAATCGTACATTTTATTAATTAGCACGCTTTTTGTTATCTTTAATTCTGAAATGTTAAATGATTAAAATTTCCGCGAAAGCGATACAATTTTTATACTTATGATAGGATATTATGTAATTGCCGGGATTCTCTTTTTAGTGAGTAGTTATGTGAGTAATAAGCTGAAAAGTAAATTTAAACATTACTCACAGATACATTTAAAAAATGGGATGAGCGGTAAGGAGATTGCCGAGAAAATGCTCGCCGATAATAACATTACCGATGTTGAAGTCATCAGCGTTAATGGTATGTTGACAGACCATTACAATCCAGCCAATAAAACAGTAAACCTTAGTGAAGGTGTTTATATGCAACGTAACGCGGCTGCTGCGGCGGTAGCTTCGCACGAAGTGGGTCACGCTGTACAACACGCCACTGCTTATAGTTGGTTGACATTACGAAGCAAAATTGTTCCAGCAGTTGGGATTGCCAGTAAATTGTCAAATATTGTGATTATGATTGGTTTGGCTTTGTCAATTGGCGGGTCTGCGTTTGGAACAAATATTTTTTTGGTAGGAATTATTTTATTTGCTGTAACTACGGCATTTGCTTTTATCACGTTGCCCGTTGAATACGATGCGAGTAAAAGAGCACTGGCATGGTTAGAAAGTGCAAACATGACCACTCAAGAAGAACACGCTGGAGCAAAAGATGCATTGAAATGGGCAGCTAGAACATATTTAGTTGCAGCGCTCGGTTCTCTTGCAACGCTGCTTTATTTTGTAATGATGTTTCTTAATAGGAGGTAAAGCCCCTCTGCCTAAATGCATCTCAACAGAAGGGAGAATTTATAAATATATATTATTTCAGAAATTTGTCCCCTCCCTAGGAGGGGTTAGGGGAGGCTATTTTTACCCCACAACAGTTAAAGGATTATACCCAAGATAATCGACTTCAGTCTCAATAAAATTGATTCCAAAATCTTCTAATTCTTTTAAAATAGGCTCATACACTTCTTTCCTTATAGGAAGTTGAACTCCGGGAGTTGTTATTTCTTCGTTTAATATCTTTAGCGCTGCCATTGCAACCGGAAGTCCCACTGTTTTTGCCATGGCTGTATACGTTTGGTCATCTCCAATAGCTACCATATTGCTGTCTATTTGATATTTTTTCCCATCCAATTCATAACCAAATTTATGGTACATCACAATCATGTCTTTATCGTGAGGTGAAAGCGTCCAGCTATCTTCCAGTATTTTTTGAAGTGCTTGCGCGGGTGTAGCATCTTTAATTCCAATTACTTTTTTAGTGCTCAAAATATCAAGATCGAGTATTTTTTCCCACATCAAATCGTCTTGGTCAATTTTAAGGTTGTGACGCAGTTTTAATTCAATACTATCGGTTGGCGAATAGGGGAGAAAACAGTTTACAAATTCGCGATACGTTAATGTTTCGCTATCTGGCAATGTGTATGTGTCGTCTGTCATTCCTAACTGCACAAACATATTCCAAGCCTTGCTGAAGCCTACGCGTCTAATGGTTCCACGATACAATGTTAGGACATCTTTAAGTCCATACACCTTTTGATATTTTAGGCTGTTTCTGTTCGCATATACCTCAAATTTTCCGTAGCCATCAACTTGTATAAACTCAGTGCGGCGAAACAATCTATTATAAGGTATGTATTTAAATTTTCCTTCTTGGATAAACTCGGCCGCACCACCTTGTCCCGCTAAAACTACATTACGAGGATTCCAAGTAAATTTATAATTCCAAAGATTGGTGTCACTTTCGGGAGCCACTAGGCCGCCGGTAAAACTTTCAAACAACAACATTTTACCACCTTTTTCCTTGATGCGATCAATAATCTGCATCGCACTCATGTGGTCAATACCTGGGTCAAGACCTATCTCGTTCATGAACACTAACCCTTTAGATTTTGCCTTAGGGTCAAGTAGCTGCATTTCGTCACTAATATAGGAAGCTGTTACAAGATGTTTTCCAAACTCAATACAATCTTTAGCCACTTCAATATGGTAGCGCGCTGGCAACATAGAAATAACAAGGTCACTATTTTCAACAGCAAGTTTGCGTTGTTTGTCATTAAAAACATCCAGCAAAATGCCGCGCCCGTTGGGATGGTTGCTTGTGTATTTTTGGGCGTTTTGAATGTTGAGGTCTCCTATGGTTATGAACAACTCTTCAGCTTCGCTTTTATCTAGTAAATATTTGATCAAACTCGTTGCAGAACGTCCTGCACCAATGATTAAAATGTTTCTCATGAAAGTATGTTTTGGTATCTTTATGTCTTGAAAAGACGATAGCGAAAGTACAAATTTGCATATACAAAGTATGAAGAATCAAGATAAAAAAATAGTATTGACCGCTTGCATTTTGGGTGTTGTGACCATTGCAATTGGTGCCTTTGGTGCACACGGAGTAAAGCAACTTGTTACATCGCAATCACTTGCAACTTTTGAAACCGGAGTGCGCTACCAGATGTATCACGTACTTGCCTTGATGGTTGTTGGATTTGTAAATACCATCGATGCACAAACTAAAAAATGGGTTTTTGTTTTGTTTCTTTTAGGCATGCTGTTGTTCTCCGGGTCTATTTATTTTCTCGCCTTAAAAGATGTCCTTTCATTCAATATTTCGTTTTTGGGACCAGTGACACCCATTGGCGGACTGTTATTTATGGTTGGATGGTTGCGCCTTGGTTTTGGAATTTGGAAGTATAAAATTGGTTAGTTTGATAGCTTCGGAAATTTGCTGGAATTAAAATGATCTATACAATTATAAATTCTACAGGCATTCAATTCTATTATACATAGTCTAGGCTTTTAATGAAATACTCAAGAATCGCACACTAACTATTTCCGAAGAAAAGATACCGTTTTTAAAATATTCGCTACTGAAACTCAAAATGACAGCTGATTATCACATGCAAATATTTTACTGTTTAGCTAATGTTATTAACAATTTGTAGGGATAATTAAGAGGATATTGAGGTTTAAAGTGTGTATGTTTTGTTATTTTTGCCGAACAACAATTAAATCAAAGTATGATGGCTAATAACCAAACTACGAAAACGATTTCGATAGATAAATACGGAATCAAAAATGCAAAAGTTAACTACCAACTTTCTGCGGAATCTCTCCACAAAGAAACAATAGAAAAAGGACAAGGAAAAGAAGCGAACAGCGGTGCTCTTGCAGTGAATACTGGCGAGTTTACTGGACGCTCTCCCTTGGACCGCTTTATTGTAAAGGATAAGATTACCGAAGATAAAGTATGGTGGGGAAACATAAACATCCCTTTTGACACGGATAAATTTGATGCTCTTTACGAAAAAGTAGCCAACTATCTTGGCGAAAAAGAAGTGTATGTACGCGATAGTTATGCGTGTGCCGACAAGGACTATAAATTGAACATTAGAGTAATCAACGAGTATCCTTGGTCAAACATGTTTGCTCATAATATGTTCTTACGTCCTACAGAGGCAGAACTTGAAAGTTTTGACCCAGAATGGCTCATTGTCAATGCTCCAGGTTTTATGGCAGACCCTGCTGTAGATGGAACGCGACAACATAATTTTGCCATCCTTAATTTTGAAAAGAAAATTGCCTTAATTGGTGGAACTGGTTATACAGGTGAAATTAAAAAAGGAATCTTTTCTGCGTTGAATTTCATTCTTCCTGTTTATAAAAACACATTGCCTATGCACTGCTCGGCAAACGTGGGAGAAGATGGTGAGACTGCTATTTTCTTTGGATTGAGCGGAACTGGAAAAACTACGTTATCTGCAGACCCAGAACGCAAATTGATTGGTGATGATGAGCACGGTTGGACGGCTGACAATAAAATTTTCAATTTTGAAGGAGGTTGTTATGCAAAGGTGATCAACCTCTCTGCGGAAAATGAACCAGACATTTACAATGCAATCAAACCGGGTGCTATTTTAGAAAATGTGGTAATGGATGCTAATGGTGACGTTGACTTCGCTGATGTTTCAATTACACAAAATACCCGTGTGAGTTACCCTATTTATCACATTGATAATATACAAGAACCAAGTGTGGGTGAAAATCCAAAAAATATATTTTTCTTGACGGCAGATGCTTTCGGTGTTTTGCCTCCTATTTCAAAATTGACTCCTGGACAAGCGGCGTATCACTTTATTAGTGGTTATACGGCAAAAGTTGCTGGAACTGAGGCAGGAGTTAATGAGCCAACACCAAACTTTTCGGCTTGTTTTGGAGCACCATTTATGCCATTACATCCCACAAAATATGCTGAGATGTTAAGTGATAAAATGAAAAATGCTGGCGTTACCGTTTGGTTAGTCAATACAGGATGGACCGGCGGTCCTTATGGAGTAGGTTCTCGTATGAAATTGAAATATACAAGAGCAATGATTTCTGCAGCAATGAATGGAAGTCTTGAAGCCGCTAATAAAGATAACTATCATGTGCATTCAGTTTTCGGATTGAAGCAACCTAGAACATGCCCTAATGTTCCTACCGATGTTTTAAGCCCAAGACAAACTTGGAATAATGACGAAGGTTACTATGCAACTGCCCATAAATTAGCAAGTTCGTTTAAAGCCAATTTTAAAAAGTTTGAAGAAAATGCAAATGATGAAATTATGGCAGGAGCTCCTTTAAAAGGATAACTATAATTTTAAAAGTTAAAAAAACCGCGCTAGTATATTATTAGCGCGGTTTTTCTTTTTTTGAAATGTAGATTGTTTGTTAAAAAAGGAGTTTAATCCTATTTAACGCTGAATTTTAAAGTGCGCCGGGTTCCATTATAATCTAACGTAGCGAGATAAAGGCCTGTTGCTAATGGCTTACTGAAAACTATTTGGTTTTGGTTTGAAAATGTTTCACTATATATTTTTTGACCTAATGTATTTGAGATTGTAAAATTAATTTCAGAAAAAACATTTTCAAATTTTATTATGAAAGTTCCAGTATTGGGATTTGGAAATAATTTTAAATCTTCAGAAAAAGTAAGATTTTGTATCGAGAGTGTTGGGTCTAGCCCGAAAGTTTTTACATAACCTGAGGCGTTTAGGTCAGTATCTGCGAAAGGTGCGCTTGCCGCAATTGTGGAACCAATTCTATTTATTGCTGTGTACCAACCCAATCTGTCTACAGAAGCATCGCCGTCAATATTAGGAATACTTTTCTGCCATGAGTTATTGGTGTAATTGTATATAGAGACACTGCCTTCGAGATTTGATCCATTAAATGGAGACCCTATTGCCATAATATTTCCAGTATTATCTATTGATATAGAATTTCCAAAAGAAGCATTTTCGATATTTTCGATAATACTATTTCCTTTTTGAGTCCAAGTGTTGTTTTCCAATGTAACTACTTTTACATAGGAAATTGATGAACTATTATTATAAGCACGAAATGAAATAGTTTCTCCATCTGATGTCATATCAATAGCATGCTGTCCAGTTACAATAACATTTGCTACTGAGTCCTCAATATTTTCCCCAATTATATTGTTGCCTAGTTGCACCCATGAATTGTTTTGTTCCTCAAATACTTTTACGTACCCACCAAGACTTCCTTCTGTGTTTGAAGTTGCGATCGTTATTTTATTGCCGGATGCATCCATGCGAACTCCAATTCCAAACTCAACTGAATCTGAGGTTCCATTGAGTTGTTGGTAAACTTGAGTCCATTGATTATTTTGTAAAGAAAAAACTTTGACATATCCTGGGTTTAGATTTGGGCCGTTTGTTCTAACGCTACTGACAACAATTCTTGAGCCATCATCATTAATATCAGCGGCATAACCGAAAAAGTCATATTCCTCTGTGCCATAAAGGCTTTGACCAATTTGTGTCCACTCATTATTTTGCAATTTAAAAAACTCTAGTTACCCCAGACGCTTCTATGTTATTTCCGTTGTGTAATGGCGAGCTAAAAACAAACCGGTTTCCAAGATTATTTAATTCAACGACTCCAGCTCCTTGTTGATCCAAACTAGGAAGTCCTATTACAGGCTCTCCAAGTAATTCCCAAACTCCGTTAATAAACTCGAATACTTTAACCTGGCCACTTGAATCACTTCCTTCTGCAAAAGCAGAAAAAACTGCCATTCTATTTCCCTGAGCATTCATACTTAAAGAGGTTCCCAAAAATTCGTTGCTGAAAGCACCATTAATTTGTTGACCAATTTGATTGTATTGGGCAATCGAAATACACGAAATGAGTAATGCAATAAGGAAGAGTAGATATTTTTTCATGGGTAATTAGAGTAATTTGATATTAAATATAAACCCCCAATTTCTATTTAAAATTGAGGGTTTTATAAAATTGATTTTGTAAAAGTATTATTTCTTATTCACTTCCTTAATATACTTCTCAAGAGCCATTGTCATGGAAGGTGTTTCAGGAGTTGGTGCTTGAATGTCCACACGCAATCCTTTATCTGTTGCTGCTTTTACTGTTGTGTTACCAAAAACCGCAATACGTGTTTCCTTTTGTTCAAAATCTGGAAAGTTTTCAAATAAGGATTCAATTCCGCTAGGGCTAAAGAAAACTAATATGTCATAAAAAACATCTCTTAAGCCACTTAAGTCACTTACAACGGTACGGTAAAAAATTGATTCGGTCCAATTAACTTTTAAGTCATTTAAAACCATAGGTACTTCTGGCTTTAGTTTGTCACTCGCTGGAAGTAAAAATTTTTCGTTTTTGTATTTTTTGATAAGTGGAGAAAGCTCTGTGAAAGTTCTCTTTCCCACATAAATTTTACGCTTTCTGTAAACAACATATTTTTGAAGGTAGTAAGCGACAGCTTCACTTTGACAAAAATATTTCATTGTGTCGGGCACTTTAAATCTCAATTCGTCAGCAATTCTAAAAAAATGATCTACAGCATTGCGGCTTGTTAAGATAATTGCGGTAAAGTTTTTAAGGTCAATCTTTTGCGCTCTTACGTCTTTTCCATCAACGCCTTCTACGTGAATAAAAGGCACGAAATCTATCTTCACCTTTTGTCTATCGATCAAATCAAAATAGGGAGAGTTTTCAACCTTGGGTTCTGGTTGGGAAACTAAAATAGTTTTCACTTTCATAAGCACGTGTTTGATTAAAATTTATTGCTACGTTAAAGCTTTATATAGAATAATGTAGGGTGAAATTTCAAGAGCGCAAAGATATAAAATAAAATAGAAGAAATTTGTTAAAATCAATTTTCCGTGTGTTTTGTAGCTGGAAAACAAGGCAATACTGTTAAGCAGTAGGATGAGCGAAAAGAAAATGATGAAAAATGTTCCGTTTAATGGGCTAAAATAAGTTGAAAAAACTACAACTATAAAAAATAAAAGGCCTAAAAGGTTTCGGTAGCTCAATTTTTGATACAAATAGCTGTTAATGAGCGAATCAACATTTAATACATTCCCTATTATTTTTTCAATGGCAAATTTCGCAAAAATGAAAACCGCATATAGTGTGCAAACTTGAACATAAAGCCACTTGTTCGCAATTGCTTTTTCGGGAAATTGCCACGAATAGAACAAGTAAATAAACAAGGACACGCTTAGCACTTGCGCAACGAATAAGATAATGTTAAAAGGATGGACAATGGTATCTACTTTTCCGTGGACCAAAAAGTATTTATTTGTTAATGGCAAGCGTAGTAGTTCTTGAAAACGGTTGGGATATAAATATTTTGCCAAGGTGTATAACGCAATACAGCCCATGATAACTAGGGTAATCCAGTCATTTGAGTTTATAAATCTATCTTCGTACTCCACGTTACATTTTTGCGTTAAAGGTACTGCAATTACTAACCGCTAAAAAGTAACCTTTACACATTTTTGCAATCGCAATCTTGTCCAAAAACGGTACATTTGCCAAAAAAAGAGAAGCATGCCAAATGCCTTGGTGGTCATACCTACCTACAATGAAATAGATAACATTGAGCGACTCATTCGCAATGTGTTTTCATTGCAGCGTAATTTTGAAATCCTTGTTGTTGACGATAATTCGCCAGACGGGACGGCAGATTTGGTTAAAAACCTCCAACTCATTTTTCCAGAAAAACTCTTTATCATTGAGCGAAAAGGAAAGCTTGGATTAGGGACTGCTTACATCGCTGGATTTAAATGGGCGCTTGCGAAAAAGTATATGTATATTTTTGAAATGGATGCCGATTTTTCACACAATCCAAACGATTTAATCAGGCTATACAATGCCTGTGATAAAGATGGTTTTGATATGGCGATTGGTTCGCGCTACGTGACGGGAGTCAACGTGGTAAATTGGCCAATGAGTAGAGTGTTGATGTCGTGGGGAGCTTCAAAATATGTACAATTTGTGACGGGAATGGATATTTATGACACCACTGCGGGTTTCATTTGTTACCGAAATGAGGTGTTGTCAAAAATTAATCTAGACAAAATAAAATTTGTTGGGTACGCATTTCAAATTGAGATGAAATACAAAGCATATTTGAGTAAGTTTAAAATAAAAGAAGTCCCCGTCGTTTTTACCGACAGGACAAAAGGAACATCAAAAATGAGTTCGGGTATAATTTCCGAAGCTATTTTTGGGGTACTTAAAATGAAATTAAAAAGCATTTTTAACCGCTTAGAAATATAATGAAGACTATTTTAATTAAGAACGCAAACGTTGTCAACGAGGGTAAGATATTTAAAGGAGATGTCTTGATCGATGGAGACCGAATTGCTGAAATTTCAGAAACTATTAGCGTGAAATCTGCTGATACAAAGATAATTGATGCAGATGACAGCTATTTGATTCCTGGGATGATTGACGATCAAGTGCACTTTAGAGAACCAGGATTGACGCACAAGGCAACCATATTTACAGAGTCTAGAGCTGCTGCAGCTGGCGGAATTACTTCTTTTATTGAAATGCCAAACACCGTTCCTCAAGCCACAACCATTGAGCTACTCGAAGAAAAATTTACGACCGCGTCTAAAGATAGTTTTGTGAACTATTCGTTTATGTTTGGTGGTACGAATACCAACTTAGATGAAATTTTAAAAGTAGATAAAACTAAAGTTGCCGGTCTTAAATTGTTTTTAGGTTCTTCCACGGGAGACATGTTGGTTGACGATTTGGATACGCTTGAAAATATTTTCAGTAAAACAGACTTGTTGATTTCTGCACATTGCGAAGATGAAGCTACCATTAAAGCAAATATGGAAAAGGCATTGGCAAAATACGGCGAGGATATTCCTATTAGTGAGCATCCAAAAATAAGGAGTGAAGAGGCTTGTTACATTTCTTCTTCAAGAGCTATTGAACTTGCTAAGAAGACTGGTGCAAGATTGCATGTTTTTCATCTCTCTACAGCAAAGGAAACGGCACTTTTCAGCAATAAAAAACCGCTGAAAGATAAAAAAATTACAGCAGAGGTTTGTGTTCATCACTTATGGTTTACAGATGCCGACTATGAAACAAAAGGCACAAAAATTAAATGGAATCCCGCGGTAAAAACAGCTGCAGATAAAAGTGGCTTGTGGAAAGCCCTCAACGATGACCGTATTGATGTTATCGCTACGGATCACGCGCCGCACACGATTGAAGAAAAAGATAATGTGTACACAAAAGCACCCAGCGGAGGGCCTTTAGTGCAACACGCTGTGGAGGCATTGTTTGAAATGCACCACAAAGGGTTTATCACGGTAGAAAAGTTAGTTGAAAAAATGGCGCACAATCCAGCGATTTTATTCGAAATTAAAGATCGCGGATATATAAGAGAGGGGTATAAAGCAGATTTGGTTTTAATAAACCCGAATGCTCCATGGACAGTTTCAAAAGCAAATACCGCTTACAAATGTGGCTGGTCTCCTTTTGAAGGAAATACATTTAGGTCGAGAATCACGCATACATTTGTAAATGGGAATTTGGTATACGATAATGGAAAGTTAGTTGGAAATTCGGTTGGAGAACGACTTACTTTTAATAGATAAAATGTTTTGAATTTATGAAATACGCTGTCTTCATATTCTTTTTCATAGTTGCATCCTGCCAAGATGTGAAACGCCCCGAAGCACCCGACAATTTAATTTCGGAAGCACAAATGGTGGATATTATGACGGATGCCTATTTAATGAACGCTGCTCGCAGTGTTGACATTAGAACAATAAGAAAGGAAGGTATTTCACTGGACTCGCTAATTTATGCCAAATTTAAAATTGACAGTTTACAGTTTGCAAAGAGCAATGCCTATTATACAAATGATTTAAATACATATAACGATATTTTTCTGAAAGTAGAGCAACGCCTCATTACTGAAAAAGCCAACAGAGACACCCTATATCAAATATTTATTGCCAATAAGGAAGAAGAACGAAAATTAGATAGTATTTATAAGGCCAAGATTGATAGTATGGCAATTGCCTTGCCTAAGATGTCCAGGGATAGTTTAGAGATTTTATTGGATATTGAAAATGCAAAAGCAACGCCTCTTCTTCAATCTGGAATTTCAGAAGATGCGGCTATATCTCAAGATTCACTTTTATAGCGAGCCACAACACGGTTTAAAGTTTCCTCAAATGGTATAAATTTAAAATCAAGGTCTTTTTTGATTTTTGAATTGTCATAAAATGAACTGTCGTACAAAGAATTTACCGTTGCTTTTAAAAGTTTTCGCCTCGTTCTAAACACCAAATTAAAGAACCAATCAACCTTGCTAAATGCCATTAATTTGCATTTTGCAATTGGTTTGTAGGGTGGTTTTTTATTGAATACTTCGGCAAGTTTTGTCATTAAATCTTTGTAGGTGATATTCTGTGCGACTAGAATATAGCGGTTGTTTATAATTTCGCTTTGCATTAATTGTTGCATCGCATTTACAACATCTTTTACATCCACAAGTCCTACGCCACCTCCTGTGTAAATGGGTATTCCGCGAGAACCGATGTTCATGATTACACCGCTGCCCGTGTTCCAAAACCCTTCACCAAAAACAATCCCAGGATTCACAATTACTGCATCAAGCCCTTCTTGGGTGCCACGCCACACTTCCATTTCGGCGCCATATTTTGTAATGCCGTACACATTATTATGGGCCTCAGGATTCCAGTCGTTTTCTTCATCAATAAGACTGCTATCCACAGTGCTGCCGAGCGTTACGATGGAACTAACATAACAGAGTTTTTTAATGTTGTGGATGAGGCATAAGTTAACAACATTAGCCGTTCCTTCAATGTTCGTTTTTTTTAGTTTTCTGAAATCTTTAGGGTCAAAACTAATCAAGGCCGCGGCGTGATAGACGTGGGTAATCCCTTTAAAAGCGACTTCGAGTTCGGGAATTGTATTGATATCGGCTTGCACCCATTCAATGCGATTATAGATTTTTTCAACTTCGGAAATTTCCGAAGTATAATACATAAATATTTGTTTTAACTTTTCTCTATTGCTGGTCTCGCGATAGATGGCACGCACCGTGTCGTGTTCCTGTAGTAGAAAATAAAGCAGATGACTGCCCAATAAACCTGTGCCTCCCGTAACTAAAATCATAGGACTAAAATACATTTTTAAGGCTATAATTAACTAAAAATTACTTTAAATAATTGTTCTATAATTTGCCATTGGGTTTAAGTTACCTGCACTTCGGGGAGGTCGTATTTGCTTTTTCTATAATTACGAGAGGGGAAAAATAAAAAATTTCAATTTTGGTTTCTTTATCGAGAATTAAATGTGAAGTAAACGGCTATTGTTTTGTCTCAGAGTTAGTAAGTATCAAGAAATTTTTTATTGTAATTTTGCCGAAAATTTATTGAAATGCAATTACAAAATTTTGTTGAAGAGTTACAATGGAGAGGTATGGTACACGACGTGATGCCAGATACTGAAGCACACTTACTGGCACAAATGCGAAGTGCTTATATTGGGTTTGATCCTACGGCAGATTCGCTTCACATAGGGAATTTAGTACCCATTATGTTATTGTCGTTTTTCCAACGTAGCGGCCACAAACCGTTTGCATTAGTAGGCGGTGCCACGGGGATGATTGGTGATCCATCCGGCAAGTCCAGCGAACGTAATTTACTCGACGAAAAAACATTGCGTCATAACCAAGAATGTGTTCATAAACAGCTATCACAGTTTTTGGATTTCTCACCCTCAATTAAAAATGCAGCCGTAATGGTTAACAATTACGACTGGATGAAAGAGTTTTCTTTTTTAGATTTTATTCGTGATGTGGGGAAACATATTACCGTTAACTACATGATGGCAAAGGATAGCGTGAAGAACAGATTGACGGGTGAAAATGCTGACGGAATGTCCTTTACAGAATTTACATACCAAATGGTGCAAGGCTACGATTTTCTGCACCTTTATAAAAATCATGATTGCACATTGCAAATGGGTGGTAGTGACCAGTGGGGGAATATCACCACGGGAACAGAGCTCATTCGTCGTATTGGTGGCGGAAAAGGATATGCCTTGACCTGCCCGTTGATTACAAAAAGTGATGGGAGTAAATTTGGAAAGAGTGAGGGCGGCAATGTTTGGCTTGATCCAAAGAGAACATCACCCTACAAATTTTACCAATATTGGTTAAATACAAGTGATGAAGATGCTGCGAAGTACATCAAGATTTTTACGTTTTTAGACAAAGCGACGATTGAAAGTATTATAACAGCGCATGAAAAAGCACCACATGTACGCGCGTTACAAAAGAGACTTGCGCAAGAAGTAACAACAACAGTTCATAATGAAGAGGAATACGAAAAGGCACTAGCGGCTTCGGAAATATTATTCGGGAAATCTACGTCTGCCGATTTGAAAAAACTAGATTCTGAAACATTTCTTGATGTTTTTGAAGGAGTACCGCAAGCTGAAATCAAAAGAGCTGATATCAAAAACGGACTCGACATCATTGCGGCACTTGCCGAAAAAACGGGATTTTTAAAATCAAACGGTGAAGCAAGACGTGCATTGAAAGAGAATTCTATTTCGGTAAACAAAGAGAAAGTAAATGATAGTTTTAAAATTACCGAAACAGATTTAATCAATGGTGCTTTTGTGCTTTTGCAACGAGGAAAGAAAAATTATTTTGTAATTAGAGTAACATCTAAAAATGAAAGAGAAAAAGCAGACCCTAAAAATTTGTTGACTATTTAGTAATCTCAAAATCAAAAATCCCCAGACAAAAGTCTGGGGATTTTCTTCATTAACTAACCAACCAATCATGAATTGGAGTTTTAGTCTCCTTCTTCATAACAATTGTACAAGTAGTCGGTTTGTTATATTTCGGCTTACAGAAAACTTTAAATTATTTATAAAAAGTTTGTTACTGCTGGATAGGGCACTAATGCACTTATGAGTAGCGCGATGCTGTCTTTGGCAATCAAAGTGATACTTACCATTATCGCTACAACTAAAATGGCAACCGATGTGTTGTTTTTCTGAATTTCCTTAAACTCATTGATGCCTTTGGTAAACAACGAAAACAATAAAAATACCGCTCCATTAATGAGTACCGAAGCGAGAAAACCAATAAAAAGATATAATCCAGAATAGCTAAGGATTTCTGCAATATTTACTGTCTCTGATTCTGCCATTGAAATGCGAACCACATTTGTAATGGATGGTAAAATTTCAGAAAGAATCAATCCAATCGAAATCACAAATCCAGAAGTGAAAATGGTAAATGCCAAGTTTTCGCCATTGAGATTTCCATCCTTAAAAAAGAGCCTTATGAGTACTTTGTAAGAAGCAAACATAATGACGATGGCAATGATTATCGAAAGAATAATTTCTAAAAGCGCGAGTGTAAATAGTTGTGAATTCATGATTTTTATTTGCTGGTTAAAACTATGTTCCAGTGTTTAACATCGCTGGAGGTTGTGGGGAGTACCCCAATTTTAAAATGTTTTGAAGTTGTTTCCCAGAGTGTGTAAATTTTGCCTCTATACACTTTGTTTTTGCCGCTTGCAGCGATGTTGAGGCCTATTATGGAATGACGATAAAAATCGCTATTGGCAATTGCCACATCATAATTAAAATACTTCAAAATAGAATAGATGAGCATGGTGCGGGTGTCGCAGTCTCCTTTTAAATTTTTAATAAATGAAACCGGATTTTGCACTCCGTAAGGCACACCGCCAATGCAACAATCTGGGCAATCTTCTAGAATGTCTTTAATGGATTCTTCATAATTTTCGGGAGCTAAACAGGCATCTTGAAAAACAAATGCGTAGGGAATATCTTGAATGCAACTTACAACCATTTCGGCAAATTCCATTTGGTTGAGTTTCTTTTCGGCATGGATTTCTTTAAAAGTATTCATTACCAAATCTAAACTCGGGGTGTCATTTCTGTCCATGTAATTATAGAGGCTCCCCCAGAAGTTTTGATCATTTGCATATCGAAAGTTTGCTATCTGATTTTTAAGTCGGTCATAATCCTTTTGGCGTACCGTTAGGCTTCCAGTGTATGGATTTCCGTAGTTATCCTTCCAGTTGCGACGACTTGTAAATACGGGTATTGAGTCGTTCTTTTCTATTAGAATATCTGTAGCTACAGATTCTTCTTCGGTAAAAACGGCAGTGTCATTTTCTTTGACGATATCCACCCAAATACTACCTAGATAATTGAGCCCACTAAAAAGAATAATAAGGATTACAAAATTAGCGAGTATGGATTTTAGTGATGGTTTGCCTAAAATTTTAAACGTAAATCCAATGGATAGCGAGATAGCAAGAAATAAGGTAATGAGGTTAGGGAGATTGACGGTAAATTTGAGCACTCCAAAAGCAACAACGGTAAGAATGAATGTGAGAAAAATCCACAAACAGCCATTGCCCAATCCTTGCTTTTTTGATTCCATTTACAGCACCATTAAATTACATCCACGAATGTCACTCGCATCAAATCTACCTAAAATTTCAAAGCTTCCATCAGCAAATTTCTTTCCTAAATCTTGCGTTGCTATAAAGGAACAGGAATGAAAATTGGCAAGGTCAATGACATTGATTCCTCCGGTTTTTCCTTCTATTAAAGTGAGTGGGTCTTCTGTGTCTCGAGTTAAAATTTGCATCCACGGAGGGCAGTTAAATAACCCTTTGCCGCTTGAATAAGCTTGTGATAAAAGTTCGGTCATGCCGTATTCGCTATGGATTTTTGAAACTCCAAATCCAATTGTTAGTACTTTATGAAGCTCCTCTTTTATCATCTCTTTACGTCGGCCTTTCATGCCGCCGGTTTCCATTACAATGGTATGTTTTAGATTGAATTGTTGCATTTCAATCAAATCTAAAAGTGCATACGAAACCCCAAGTAAGATTGTTTTTTTTCCGTGTTTTTCTTGTTCTAAAAGAGCGTTGGCTAAATCCTTCAAATTTTTAAGGTAAAAATCACTTTTTTGTTGCTTACTCTTTTTGATGAGCGCATCCACCATATACACCAGCGAAGAACCTTCGCGTTCTAAATAAGATGGCAACAAAGCAAGAATAGTATAGTCTTCAATGTCGCCGTACATACGCTCAAAACCTTTAATAAAACTCTCCTCATAAAGTGCAAGACTCGCTATATAATGTTTGCTAGTAATAGAACCCGTTGTACCGCTGCTTGTAAAAATTTTTTCAGAATTGTTTTCTTCGGAAATGAGGCGATCGGACTTAAAAAATTCAATAGGGAGAAAAGGAATTTCCGAAACTTTTTTCACTGCTGCTGAATTTATATTGAGGTGATTGCAGAACCTTCGGTACACCTCAATTGTTTTGTATTGATGCCGAAATGTTTCAAGTGCGGCAGCCTCAAAATCATTTTGGGTTTTTATTTCAAAAATGGAAGGTATGGGCATGTTAAAATTTCCGAAGTAATTGATGTCAAAAATACATAATTAATTTCATGGAGATAGAACAAAAAAGGCTCCCAAACCGGAGCCCTTTTTCTATAAATTAAAGATTTGACCGTTTATTTAACAATCAATTTTTTTGTAGCAGTTACATTGTCTTGAGTGATTCTCACGATGTAAACACCTGCTTTTAATGAACTGATGTTCATTGTTTTGTTTGTCGCGTTTGAATTGATTACTTGTTTTCCTAAAACATCAAAAATAGCAACATTAAGTGCTCCTGAGTTTTTAGAGGTAATGTTCAAAGTTCCATCAGTTGAAGGATTAGGGAACATTGAGAAAGTATCTACTGTATTGTCGTTGAATCCTAGAGTGCCACTAAATACAATGTTGTCAAAGAAAAAAGCTTCAGCTCCAGCGTTCATTCTTGCTTCAATTACAAGTTGTACCATCGTATTTGGTAAAAGAGAAGCAACACCATTATTCCAAGCACCTTCAATTCCTAAATCATTGATGTCATTTCCTGTAGTGTCAAGGATGTCAATTTCAGTATTATTTGTTAAGTCTTTTACGTAGATACGCAATCTATCTGAAGAAGATTCATTTACAGTACCATCACCTTCGTAACCAGTTTCGGCTAAGAAATAATCTATAGTTAGACCTGGAGTAGTTGCTCCTGTTAAATCAACGGTATCAAATTCAAGAATAAAATTTCCGTCAGCATCACTAATTTGGTATCCTTGGTCTCCATCTGTATAGGGGAAATCAACACCAGGTGCAAAAGTAGTAACACCAACGAAATCTCCATCAGTAAGACCTACATCTGGAGTGTCAAATGGCTCGTAACGAGCATTGAACCCTATCTCAGTAGCATCACCATCAAAATTTATGAATGGCTCGTCCACGTTGTTTACTAAATCGTGTGCAACATTTGCATTGCCAGTATCAACGTATTGAATTGAAACAACTGGAGGATTCTCAAAGCTAGTTTTAGCGATTTGAGCAATAGAAACAGCACTCATTGAAAGTGCAAGTAATAATGTAATTTTTTTCATGACTAAATTTTAAATTTATGCCGCAAATATACATATTACTTGTACTCTTGGATGATTGGTATAATAATTTAACAATCACTTAATATTGGGCATCATTGAAGTATCTATCTTTAAAACCTTGATGAACGACATACGATTATTACCTTTGTAACTGTCAAGGTTTAATTAACTCAATAAACTAAAAATGAAAAAAAGGGACACGGTTATCCTACTAGTGGACGACGAACCGGATATTCTAGAAATCATTGGTTATAATTTAACCGGAGAAGGCTATCAAGTTGTGACGGCAAAAAATGGAGTGGAAGCAATAACAATGGCGATAAAACATAAGCCAAAGTTAATAGTGCTAGACGTCATGATGCCCGAAATGGATGGAATGGAAGCCTGCGAAAAATTACGTGCTATACCTGAATTGGCTGAAACGGTTATTACATTTTTAACGGCCCGCGATGAGGACTACTCGCAAGTTGCAGGATTTGAAGCTGGAGCTGATGACTACATTACAAAACCCATTAAGCCTAAAGTTTTATTAAGTAAGGTAAAATCTTTACTCCGCAGATTTAAAGAAAACGACGATGATGTTCCCAACGTGAAATTGGGTAATATTACCATCAATAGGGAAGAGTATAAGATTTCAGTAGGTAAAGAGGAAATGATTTTGCCGAGAAAGGAATTTGAACTACTTTCATTATTAGCTTCAAAACCAGGAAAGGTGTTTACAAGAGAAGATATTCTAGACAAAGTTTGGGGGAACGAAGTAATCGTTGGAGGCAGAACTATTGACGTACATATTAGAAAATTGCGAGAGAAAATTGGTGATAAAAAATTCAAGACGATTAAAGGAGTAGGCTATAAATTTGTAGTATAATGGCAAAAAAAGCGGGAAAATCATATCAATTTGCGGGTTTTTCGGCACTATATATTTCTGTAGTATTAACAGTGATTCTTGGGTTATTTTCTTTCTATCAAGGAGAAATTAATTTTCTGCACTTATCATTTTTTTTTATAGTTTGCTTTGTCATTTGTTTTTTGTTACTACAATTGAGATTAGAAAAACTCATTTATAGAAAAATTAAGGATATCTATGACGAAGTTTCCTTGCTCGATGCTACTTCATTAAGTCAACAACAAGTTTCCACAGACATGGAAACTCTCACACAACAAATTGGTCTTTTCGCTGAAAACAAAAAGTTAGAGATTGAAACACTTAAAATTCGTGAGAATTATAGAAAGGAGTTTGTAGGTAACGTTTCTCATGAACTCAAAACACCACTTTTTACAGTACAAGGTTATATTTTGACACTGCTTGACGGAGCAATGAAAGATAAATCAGTAAGAAAAAAATACCTCAAAAGAGCAAATAAAGGCGTTGAGAGGCTAATCTATATTGTAAAAGATTTAGATATGATTTCAAAGTTTGAGGTGGGTGGTTTACAGCTACAAAAAGAACAATTTAATATCACTAAGCTCATTCAAAATGTTTTTGACCTTTTAGAAATGAAAGCAGCAAAGAAAAATATTCGCTTACTTTTTGATATTAATTATAAAGCTATCGAGCCTATTGAGGTTTTTGCTGATGAAGAAAGAATACAACAGGTATTAACAAATCTCATTGTTAACTCCATTAAGTACGGTAGAAAAGACGGAAGTATTGAAGTAAGTGTAGAACACCTTATTAAAAACAAAGTGATTGTGAGAGTTACCGACAACGGCGAGGGTATTGAACCACAACATATCAATAGAGTTTTTGAACGTTTTTTTAGAGTGGATAAAAGTGGTTCTAGGAAAGAAGGCGGTAGCGGTCTAGGACTGTCTATTGTAAAGCATATTATTGAAGCTCACAATGAAAAAATATATGTTGAAAGTCAATTTGGTATTGGGTCTGAATTTTCATTTACTATGGAAAAGGCTAAATAGTTTACCAAAATCTTGTTCGTGGGTTTTACTAGATAATCTTGGCATTGCAAACATGTTTAATAGTTTTTCCTGCGTAAAATCTTTCTGACTGCAAGAAAGTACTAAACCCTTTTTCTTTAAACGTTTTGCAAGATATTCCTGCTCAAATTGTCCCGGTGTTGGAATAAAAAAACATTGTTTTTCTAGCGCAGCAAGATCCATAATAGTAGTGTAGCCTGATCTGGCGATGACAAAACCACTTTCATTAATCGCTTGACTTAGGGCATCGGTTTTAAGGTAATTGATAATTTTTATATTGCCTTGCTGTGTTGTTTTTTCTTCACGCTCAACTACGCCTCTAACTAATAGTAGATTTTTGGTAGTATCTTTAAACTCAAGCAAAAGCTTTTCTTCAAGTAGTGTGCGTTGAGGTTCTGGGCCAGAAAGTAAAATAAGAATATCATTTTTTTTGACAATATCTTCCTTCCTCAACCTGCTCAGTGGACCAATATATTTAATAGGAAATTCGGTATCTTCAACATGGCCTAATTTACCACTTAAATTTGGTGACCTTTTAAAATCTGGAACCCAGCATTCAGTAAATTTCCGAATATATTTTTGGTGTAATTTTCCAGTAATCTTTGTCGTGCTACCACTCAATACGTTTAGTTGGTGTGTGACAAAAACGGACGGTACCTTTTTGCTTCGAGCACCCCATCGGTTATCGCTAATAATTCCTTTTATGTTGTGTTCATCGACGAGTTTTGCGATGTTTCTCTTTTCGGCTGAAATCGTCCTCAAAAAATGAGGCACTTTGAGCAACATATTTAGTTTAAAATTGCTGCCATTCTTTGGGTACGTGATATCGTAAGAAGGCAACTCAACGCTTTCTAGCTTCGGAAATTCCTTCTGCAATAACAATAGTGCTGCTCCATCACCAGCAATAATTACTTTAAAACCGTGAATGATAAGCTCGTTGATAATAGGAATGCAACGCGTAGCATGGCCAAGTCCCCAATTTAAGGGCGCGACTAAAATTGTTTTGCGTTGCATCATAAATCAAAAGTACTAATAATTGTCACTGCGCTATATTTCCTTAATTTTACCAAAAAATTAAATTTTGGGTAGCAAAAATAAATTGAAGCGTTTTAGAGAAAACGATAATTTTACAAACGTGGTACAACCCACTAGAGAAGAAGCTGTTAACGACGGACTGAATTTGAAAGGAAATTGGAATAAAAATTTCTTTAAAAACGACAATCCCATCGTTTTAGAACTGGGCTGCGGAAAAGGAGAATACTCTGTTGGGCTTGCAAAGCAATCTCCAGATAAAAATTTTCTAGGAGTTGATATTAAAGGTGCGCGTTTTTGGAGAGGAGCAAAAACCGCTCTCGAAGAAAATATGCAGAATGTAGGTTTTTTGAGAACTCAAATTGAACTGATTGACAATCTTTTTGCGGAGAATGAAGTGGACGAAATTTGGATAACATTTCCAGACCCACAGATAAAGTTTAAACGTACCAAACATAGATTGACCAATGAAGATTTCTTAAAAAAATACAAGAAAATTTTAAAGAAAGACGGCGTGGTTCACCTAAAAACCGATAGCGAATTTATGCACGGTTACACCCTTGGTTTGCTCCACGGGTTAAAAGAAGATATCGAGTTTGCCCATCACGATGTCTACGGTATAGGAGATGAAGCTCCTGCAGCTGTTACTGGAATCCAGACCTATTATGAAAGTCAATATCTGGAGATAGGAAAGAAAATCACCTATATTAGATTTAAGTTTCGTTCTTAAAATTTTCCTATCTTCACAGAGTAACGCAAACGTATGACCCTGCTACATAATTTTATTATTGGCTTTTTAGCTGCCTTTATTGGGGTTATTCCACCAGGATTGCTTAACATGTCTGCAGCAAAAATTAGTATGAAAGAAGGGCGCAAAGTAGCGACTTTGTTTTCTGTGGGTGTGTGTGTTACGGTAATGATTCAAACTTTTGTGGCACTTGTCCTTGCTAGATATTTGGATAAAAATCCAGACATCATTGACATATTGCAAAAAGTTGCATTGGGTATTTTTATTTGTCTTACTATTTACTTTTTTTTCATAGCAAAAGATTCGCGAAGAGAAGCTCCTGTCGAAATTAAAAAATCAAAAAGGAATCGGTTTTTTAAGGGCATGTTCATAGCGGCACTCAATCTATTGCCGTTACCTTACTGGGTGTATGTGAGTATCACATTTTCTGCATTTGGCTGGTTTAGTTTTGAGCAATTGGAGCTCTGGGTTGCTGTTCTTGCATCAGGATTGGGGACATTCGTAATGCTTATGATTTACATCCAATTTTTTAAACCAAAACCTAGAAAAATAAGAAAGCGAAATACCATAAACATGAATTATGTTATCGGTATTATCACCGCAGTTATTGCGGTCGTTACGGCGGTCAAAATATTAAATACAATAACGTAATGACTAACGAAGGCTTTTTTGAAAAGGTCTATCAAGTGGCCGAGAAAATTCCTTACGGAAAAGTAACCAGTTATGGTGCCATCGCCAAATATTTGGGTGCAGCAGGAAGTGCAAGAATGGTGGGATGGGCTATGAATGCAAGTGGTTTAAAGGATAATGTTCCGGCACACAGAGTGGTCAACAAGCAAGGTTTGCTTACAGGAAAGCATCATTTTGACGGTACAAATTTGATGCAACAATTACTGGAATCTGAAGGGATTAACATTATCAATAATAAAATTCAAAATCTGGAAAATCACTTTTGGGATCCAATGAAAGAGCTTCCATAATTTCTAGTTCAGAAATTTTAAGACTTCGGAAATGAGCTGCTTCCATGAAATGATTTAGACGCACAATTTTTAAAAATTTCGAACAACATAATTCTTTTTAGCTTTTAAATTTCCGAAGAAAAAATCTATATAAAATTATTTTTTCTAGAGTCAATTTACTTCTCCCTTTGCTTTTTAATAATCGCTATATAACCATAAATCATTTTGATAAGCAACCTTTTAAATCCAAAGGCTATGTGCTATCTTTGCGTTTAGAATGATTCTAAATCAATGAAATTCAATTCATGAAATTAAATAAAGAAAATATCCTTAAAGCCCTTGAAACTATTAGTGTTGCGGGCGAAGGGAAAAATATGGTGGAGAGCGGTGCTGTAAAAAATGTTATGACTTTTGCAGATGAGGTTGTGGTGGATTTGACCATGGCGACGCCTGCGATGCATATAAAAAAACGTGCTGAAGCAGATGTGATTAAAGCGATACATGAGCATGTGAATGCGGATGCAAAGGTGCAAGTAAATATAAAAGTTGAGGCTCCTGCGAAACCTGCAAATCCCAATTTGATTAAAGGAAAAGCCATTCCGGGGATTCAAAATATTGTGGCGATAGCTTCGGGGAAAGGTGGTGTTGGTAAATCTACAGTTACAGCAAACCTTGCGATTACGTTGTCAAAAATGGGTTTCAAAGTGGGGATTTTAGATGCCGATATTTATGGACCTTCAATTCCCATTATGTTTGATGTGGCGATGGAGCGACCACTTTCGGTAACAGTGGATGGAAAAAGTAAAATGAAGCCGGTTGAAAATTATGGTGTAAAAGTTTTGTCGATAGGGTTTTTTACAAAACCAGATCAAGCGGTAATTTGGAGAGGTCCTATGGCCGCAAAGGCTTTAAACCAACTCATTTTTGATGCGGCTTGGGGCGAACTCGATTTTATGCTACTTGATTTACCTCCTGGAACCGGAGATATTCATTTGAGTATCATGCAATCGCTTCCTATTACTGGTGCGGTGATTGTGAGTACGCCACAAACCGTTGCGCTTGCAGATGCCAAAAAAGGTGTAGCCATGTTCCAACAAGAGAGCATTGACGTGCCAGTGCTTGGTGTTATAGAGAATATGTCTTATTTTACTCCAGAGGAACTTCCTGACAATAAATATTATATCTTCGGAAAAGAGGGAGCTAAAAACCTTGCCGATGATTTAAATGTACCTTTTTTAGGGGCACTTCCACTTGTGCAAAGTATTCGCGAAGCTGGGGATGCAGGTCATCCGGCAGCATTGCAGACAGGAACTATCCTAGAAAATGCCTTTATCGAAATCACAAAAAATGTAGTGAGCGAAACGGTACGTAGAAATGAAACACTACCACCTACCGAGGCTATCAAAATAACAACAATGGCGGGTTGTAGCGCTGTAAAATAAGACAATGACTCAAGAAGAATTAATTGCAAAAATTGAAATCGCCCTCGACGAAATTCGTCCTTTCCTTCAAAGTGATGGTGGCGATATATCATTATTGGGAGTGGACGATGGAAAAACAGTGCGCGTTCAATTACAAGGGGCGTGCGTGGGTTGTAGTGTCAATCAAATGACTTTAAAAAGTGGTGTTGAAATGACGATTAAAAAACACGCGCCACAGATTGAAAACGTTATTAATGTTGAGGGATAAGTATTTTTTTATTCTGAAATTTAAAAAGTTTACCCCTTAGTGCGGGGCAATGAATATGATAGAGACAGATATACTTATTATAGGAGCAGGTCCTACAGGTTTATTTACCGTTTTTGAAGCAGGACTCTTAAAATTAAAATGCCATTTAATCGATGCATTACCACAGCCCGGAGGCCAATGCAGCGAGATTTATCCCAAAAAGCCAATTTATGATATTCCAGCGTTCCCCGAAGTTCTTGCGGGCGATTTAGTGAATAATTTAATGAAACAAATTGAACCTTTCCAGCCAGGTTTTACTTTAGGTGAAAGAGCTCAAACGATTGAAAAATTAGAAGACGAAACATTTATAGTTACTACAAACAAAGGCACAAAACACCATGCGCCCATAGTTGCCATTGCAGGAGGTTTAGGAAGCTTTGAGCCAAGAAAACCCCCTATTACGGGTATTGCTGATTATGAAGATAAAGGCGTTGAGTACATAATTCGGGATCCGGAATTGTACAGAGACAAAGATGTTGTGATTGCCGGTGGTGGAGATTCGGCTTTAGACTGGAGTATTTTCTTGACAGATGTTGCAAAAAGTGTAACGTTAATACATAGAAGAAACGAGTTCCGCGGAGCGCTAGATTCCGTAGAAAAAGTACAGGAACTGAAAGACGCCGGAAAAATAGAATTGATAACACCTGCCGATGTTGTAGATGTAATTGGAAACGGAAAAGTGGAAGGTGTGAGTATTAAAAGAGGTGCCGAAGTTTTCAATAAACCGTGTGACCATTTTATCCCTTTATTTGGCTTGGCGCCAAAATTAGGACCGATTGCAGACTGGGGATTAGAAATAGAAAAAAATGCGATTGTTGTAAATAATAGTTTGGATTATCAAACAAACATTCCCGGTATCTATGCCATTGGTGATGTGAACACATATCCTGGGAAATTAAAATTAATTCTCTGCGGATTCCATGAAGCTACATTAATGTGTCAAAGTGCCTATCAACGTATTTTTCCTGAAAAGCGATATGTGATGAAATACACAACAGTAGGTGGCGTTGAAGGATTTGATGGCAGTAAAAAAGAAGCTCCAAAGGCTGTCGTAAAATCCATAAATTAATAATGTTAGACGTAAAATTACACATAACAGATAGGGAAGGGGTGACCCACAGTGTGGATGCACCAACTGATATGAACATGAATTTAATGGAAGTAATTCGCTCTTTTGAACTTGCTCCAGAAGGTACTATAGGTATTTGCGGAGGCATGGCAATGTGCGCCTCTTGTCAATGTTATATTGAAAGTGAACACGAACTTCCAGAAATGTCCTACGATGAAGATGCCATGTTAGCCGAAGCTTTTCATGTACAGGAAAATAGCAGATTGGGATGCCAAATATTTATTACTGAAAATTTAGAAAACCTAAAAGTTACCCTAGCTCCCGAAGAGTAATTGCTAAAAATTAATTTGTTTCAATAATCTTTCGGCAACTAATTGATAGGCTTCCTTAGATGGATGTAAACCATCGTTAGCTACCAAATCGGGATTTGATATTCCGTTGCGCGTGATGTCTGTAATGTTTAAAAATAGAATGTTTTTTGATGCTGCTATAGATTTAGCGTAGTTATTATAGTAATCTATTTCTTCTGAAATTTTCTTCATATTGCCACTGTTAATTCCATAAGGCGTAAACCCGTAATCCGGAATTGACAATACGATTACTTTAGAAGTATCGCCACCAGCAAGTGTAAATGCAATATCAATAAGCGCTAAAAATTCAACTTCATATAAAGAAAATGGCTTGCCTTGAAATTGATTATTTACTCCAATTAATAAAGTGACCAAATCATACTCTGATTCTAAATTCTCATTTGCAATTGCTTCCAATAATTGTGTGGTGGTCCAACCGGTTTGGGCAATTTGTTTTAATGAAACTCGCTGTTGTGATTTCGATTCAATAGCTTTTGCGGTTATGGAAGGAAAGCCACAGGTTTTGCAAACGCTTTCTCCTTTTGTATAACTATCTCCCAAAGCTAAATAGCTAAAGTTTTTAGAATTTTTTTCTGGAGCATTATTCGTTATTTGTTTCGAGGAGCGGCAACTTCCGAATAAACAAAATGACAAAAGAATAACAGATAAAAATTTCAATATATTCATGATTGATATCAGACAGAGTTGCTATTCGGTTACGTAGTTTTTAATTTTTTGAGGCCCTTCTAATACTACTTTTATGACTCTCAATGAGCCGTCTTCAAATGTTGAGATTTGCCATTTTATAAGCGAAATCGCTCCGTTTTCAATTTCGAGTCCTGTGATACTCCGAGGATGAACGCAACTCCCATCATTGAAATATGCAATATCTCCCGGATCTGGAAAACGTGGCCGATGGGTATGCCCCGTGATTGTAAAAATGTTCTTATTGTCTGTAATCCATTTTTTGGTTCGTTTTTCTACTTTGATTAACTCTTTGTAGTTTTTCGCCGGACTTGTGGGATCGCTTATTCCAAAAACTTGCAACTGTCGCCACAAGGCTCTTACCATAAATCGGTTAAATTTCCAACCACGATAATTCATCCAGTCTGCTTGATGACCGTGGAGAAGAAAAATTTCTTGTTTGGTGGTTTCGTGTTCGAGAATCAGACCTTCGGGAAAAGTAATACCGGGGAAGAGTGGTTTGTCCACATTATCTACTTTGTCAAAATAACTATAAAGATGTTTCTCTACATAACTTTGGTTCCTGTACACCATGTCATGATTTCCTATGAGCCGGTGGAGTCTGCCTTCAGCATAAAAAAGTTTCATGAGATTAAAAACATTTTTATGGGCTTCCAGTATGGATTTGAATTCAATATTTTCCCAAAGTTCGTCGCCATCACCCACTTCGCAATAGGTAAATCCTTCTGTGTAATAATGCTTTAATGCGTGGTAATAAATGTTTCGGTTGTTGGCAAAATCGTCTGCAAAACTATTATCTCCGCGATGACAATCGCTAAAGATGATAAATTTAGAGTCATCATTGAAAGCTACTCTTCGAGCGGTTTCGTAAGCGTTGCTAATTCTTTTTTGAGATGACATTCCTTTTCTTTGTTTAAAGATACTATTTGATTTTTAAAATTTCAGAAAAAAACCCCGCAAGATGCGAGGTTAAATTTTAAAATAAATAGAAATTAATTCTGAAATTTCAGTAATTCAAAAGCTGACTTTGTTGTAAAATTTCAGAATTAAAAAACAGCTTTATTTTTTTCTGAAATCACAGTTTCAATTCCATCCCATAGCGTTTTACGAGCTTTTAGTGCTTCGATTGAAGTGGTTTCAACTTCCTTCCATTTAGTTTCGTCAGTACCGCATAATTGGCTAATCATTTCGAGTGCCATTGGGCCATGTTCGTCGCCATCAAGTTCAATATGGCGATCAAAATAATATTTAAAATCTACAAGGTCCTTTTCTGGAAAATGTTGTTGGATTTCTTTGATAATCGAAGTAAATAACTGCGGTATCAAATCCTCACGGCCAAAGGTAAATGCGGCTGCAATGGCGTGCGGTTTTCCCTCTGCAATAGTTTTAAAAGTAAATGATAGAAATTCTTTAATGGAATGAGGCACTCCCAAAATATTAATCGCTTCGGAAATTTCAATACCCGAAACAACGCTTTCAATCAAGCTGTCTATTTTATTTGTTTGCGCTCCTGCTTTTTTCATAGCATCGATATACATTTCAAAATGGCTTTGACGCTGCCCCATTCTGTTAATATCGGTTTCTTCTGCTAGTACAATTTCGTTTATTAAATAGCGAGTATTTGGATTTCCTTTTGCAATCCATGGCGTGGTCGTACACGTTAAATTATTTTGTAATGCCTTTAAAAGTGACATAAAATCCCAAACAGCAAACACATGGTACTCCATAAAAACCTGTAGGTCTTTGGGCGTTTTGATAGTAGCGTACAATGGGTGACTGAGCAATTGTTCTTGATATGGCGCAATCGCAGAAGTTATTCTTGAAATCATGTTTTTTTTGTAAAAATAAAAGGCGCCACTTTAATTTGTAGCGCCTTTGTATAAATTTTAATAATAGAATTATTATTTAAAAGCATTCAAGCCAGTAATATCTAGTCCTGTAATCAATAAATGAATGTCGTGTGTTCCTTCATAGGTCACAACACTTTCAAGGTTCATCATGTGGCGCATGATTGGGTATTCGCCTGTAATTCCCATACCACCTAACATTTGTCTTGCGTCTCTAGCAATTTTTAGCGCCATGTCTACATTGTTTCTTTTTGCCATAGAAATTTGTGCCGTGGTCGCTTTATTTTCATTTTTTAATTGGCCTAAACGTAAACAAAGTAATTGTGCTTTTGTTATTTCGGTAATCATTTCAGCAAGCTTTTTCTGCTGTAATTGGAATTGACCAATAGGTTTTCCAAACTGAATACGCTCTTTTGAATAACGCAGTGCTGTGTCATAACAGTCCATTGCAGCACCAATAACACCCCAAGCAATACCGTAACGAGCACTATCTAAACACCCAAGTGGTGCTCCTAATCCAGATTTGTTTGGTAATAAATTTTCCTTAGGAACTTTAACATCCTGAAATATTAGCTCACCAGTAGCACTCGCTCTCAATGACCATTTGTTGTGCGTTTCTGGAGTTGAAAAACCTTCCATTCCACGTTCCAAGATTAAACCGTGGATGCGCCCTTCTTCGTTTTTTGCCCATATAACCGCAACGTCACAAAAAGGAGAATTTGATATCCAAAGTTTTGCCCCGTTCAATAAATAATGGTCTCCTTTATCTTTAAAGTTAGTGGTCATTCCACCAGGATTACTTCCGTGGTCAGGTTCTGTGAGACCAAACGACCCCATCCATTCTCCAGTGGCTAATTTGGGCAAATATTTTTTTCGTTGTTCCTCATTTCCGTATTTCCAAATAGGATACATAACCAATGAAGATTGAACTGAAGCTGTTGAACGAACGCCACTGTCGCCACGCTCGATTTCTTGCATGATGAGACCGTAGCTAATCTGGTCTAATCCAGCACCGCCGTATTCCTCCGGAATGTAGGGGCCAAAAGCACCAATAGATGCCAAGCCTGGAATGATTGATTTAGGAAATTTTGCATCTTGAGCAGCCTGCTCTATGATTGGAGAAACATCTCGCTTCACCCATTCACGAGCCGCATCACGAATTAATTTGTGCTCTTCGGTTAATAAATCGTCTATATTATAATAATCTGGAGATTCGAATAAATCTGGTTTCATCGCGTAGTTTTTTATTGAATTGCAAAGGTAAATACCACGCCATTAGTTTCCTACATTTTGAGATAGAAATCTTGGACGAGAGCGATGTAATCCTCAGTATAATTATGTCTCTCTTTTTCAATCGTGAGAGATTGAAATTCAATTTCTCTTTTCTGAAATGTAAACTCCATTAAACTTCTTTTTATTTCTGAAGTCGGACTTCCTTTTACGTGACAAATGCGTTGAGGGAATAAACCAACAGTCTCTGCAAGTTCAATAAATGAAACTTCTTCTTTCGTCGGAAGAATTACTGAAAACACACCTTCGTGTGAAAGCAAATGAGAAACACAAACCAACAAATGCTGAAACGGAAGCGCGTCTTCAAATCGTGCAATATTCCTAGAGGCATCATCGGGTTTGAAACTATCTGTGTAAAACGGCGGATTTGAAACAATTATATCATATCCTTCAAAATCTTGTTCTTCCGCAATTTCTTGGGTAAATTCTTGCACCGCTGCGTGATAACAAAACAAACGGTCTGCCCAAGGTGAGTTTTCAAAATTTTCTGTGCATTCTTCAAAGGCATCACTGTCAATTTCTATAGCATCAATGGTTTGAGCAAGGCTGCGTTGGGCAAGTTGCAGCGCAATAATTCCAGTTCCTGCTCCAATATCAAGAATACTTTGTGGTTCATGTTCAATCGAAGTCCAAGCACCCAGTAAAACTCCATCGGTGCCTATTTTCATTGCACATTTGTCTTGGAAGATGGAGAATTGTTTGAATTTGAAGGATGTTGACATAACTTTTTTATTTGAAGTGAAAACATTCAATGGCTAATATTTCCTAAGAAATCGTAGAGATTTTTTTGATAAACAACTACAAATAAAGCTCAATCAGCCCGGATGGTAAGTCCATTGTAATTATTTTGTTTTCCCTGTCAATTTCTTTGATGAATTCAGCACTAATGGGAATGAGGAGCTCTTTTCCGTCAAGGATAGATACAAATAAGTGCTGTGCTGTATGGTCATTTACATTCGAAATGATGCCCGCATTGCCAAAATCGACGTCCATTATCGTAAAACCAATCACCTCGTGGTAGTAAAAATTTGTTCCGCTAAGTGGGGGAAGGAATGAAAGCGGGAGGTATAATTCTGTACCTATGAGTGTGTCAGCCGTGGCCTCGTCATAGACGTCTTCAAATTGAACTCTAAGGAGTGTAGATTTATGTAATGAGCTGCTTTCAATAAAAAATGGAATCAAGTTTTTGTGTTGTTCCACAAAAACCGATTCCATTTCTAAAAATAATTCGGGTTCATCTGTATCTAGTTTCACTAGTAACTCCCCCTTAAAACTATATTTTTTAACGACTTTGCCTACGAAGAAACAGTCTTCTTTTTGCATAAGTCTTTAGTTTTATTCTTCTTCTTTAGTTGCTTCAGCTTCAGCAGCAGGAGCATCTTTCAATTCAACTTTTTCAGTTGCTTCAACCTCTTCTGTTGCATCAACATTTTCAGTAGCTTCTGGAGTTTCCTCAACTACAGGAGCATTTGCAGCAATACGTGCTTCGTTTGTTGCTTTTTCAGCGGCAATAGCATCAGCTTTAGCTTTGTCTTTGGCATCAGCAAGTTTTGTTTTCTTACCATCAACGGCTTTAGATTTGTCTTCCATCCAAGCGTTAAATTTTTCTTCAGCTTGCTCTTCGGTCAATGCACCTTTACGTACGCCACCAGCAAGGTGATTTTTCATCATTACACCTCTGTAAGACAAGATAGCTCTTGCAGTGTCAGTAGGTTGCGCTCCATTTTGAAGCCATTTTACAGCGCCATCAACATCAAGGTTGATTTCTGCTGGGTTGATGTTTGGATTGTAAGTACCCAATTTTTCAAGGTATTTACCATCTCTCTTTGAGCGAGCATCAGCCGCTACAATCCAGTAAAAAGGTTTTCCTTTTTTACCGTGTCTCTGTAATCTAATTTTAACAGGCATATAATTAATTTTTGGAGTACGCGACTCCGGTTCTAATTTTGTTGAAAACCTATGATCACTCTAGTGCCATACATGACAATTGTGATTCCCAAATAGTGTTCTCTGTTTTTGGGTCTGCAAAGATACTGTAAAATTTATTTGTAACTCAATCGTTTACATTAATTTTTATACATTTGTTTCACCTATTTTGGTATGCTATGAAAAAAGTTTTTTTACTCTTAAACCTCATGATGCTAGTATTTTCTTGCGCTGAGGATATTCAGGATTATAATCCTGCAATACAAGGTTTTATTGATAATGAGCTTTATCGAGCCGTTGATTCCAATGCTAAAAGAGGCATCGATGGTGACTTTTTAATTGAAGGGCTTACACAGAGTGAAAGTTTAATAATTAATCTTTCTTCTGGTACACCTGGCAGTTATAACCTCGGAGGAACATCTTTAAATAGCGCAACGTTTGAGGATTTTAATGGAAACAAATTCTTTACCAACCCAAATGGAGAAGGAGAAGTCATTGTAACAGAATTGAACACGGAGGAAATGTATATCTCCGGAAATTTTAATTACAAGGCAATCCAAACATCTATTGACAGTATCGTTGTAAGGAACGGAGTGTTTTTTAGAGTGCCCTACACACAGGAAATTGAACCAGTTATTGTTGAACCTACACTACCAATTGGACCTTGTAATTCAGGATTTCTTGTTGCTTTAATTGATGGTGATGCAATTGATACAGGAGCAAATATTTGTGTTCAAGGGGTTCGGTTTCAGAATCAAATAGTTATTACGGCAACAGATTTTGACGAAGAAATTCAATTGAGAATTCCTGTCAATATTGGGATTGGTCCAAATGTAATTCCACAAGATAATTTTTTAGCTACCTATACTGATTTAGTTATCGGTCAAACCAGAGAAGCCGAAGTAGGTTCGATTATAATTTTAGACCATAATATACCCGCTAGGTCAATAAGAGGTACTTTTAGATTCAATACGGGTACCGAAGAAATAAGTGGAGGTGGTTTTGAAGTAACGTATCAATAAATAAAATTTCCTATTTAAAAATATATAAACCCAAGCATAACGTTAAAGGTTGTTAAACCACGTTAAGCTTGGGTTAATTGTTTGTGTGAGCCCGTTATTTATGGTATATTAAAGTATATCGAGTAAAGCAAAGCAGAAATGTCATTTCGATTTATAAAAATTATTTTCTGCATAATTTTAAACAGAATGAAGATGAAGTACACAGAGGAAATGTCAAAAAATTTAAACCAACTATTAACCAAAAATTACGACGCCGAAGCAGGATATAAAAAAGCTGCTGAAATTTCAGAAAACCCACAACTCAAAAGATTTTTTGAAACCCAAGCTCAAAAACGATATGATTTTGGACACGAATTAAAATCCGAGATTAAAAATTTTGGAGAAACTCCAGATAAAGGCACAAGTTTTACAGCAGACGCACATAGAGCTTGGATGGGAATGAAAACGGCTTTTACTTCTAAGGATGAAGAAACAATTTTGAATGAAGTAAAAAGAGGTGAAAAAGCAACCGTTGATGAATATCGCGAAATCATCAACAGTCCAGAAGTGCCACCAACGACGGCAACATTACTTAGAAAACAAATGTCGCATATAGAAGAGGCAATTCAAAAAACGAAGAACTTTGAAGTCGTTATGTCGTAATTATTTACAAATAAATAATTTTAAAAGGACCGAATATTTTAAAAATATTCGGTCCTTTTTTATGTTCTAAGTTAAACTCTGTTAATTCCAGTTAAGGAGGGGTTAAAGGCGCTCGCCAACTCGTATTTTGATTTTATCTTTAGGATTATAAAGAGAAATGGAAACAACTCTTCGCTATTGATAAATCGTTTCCAACTAATAAATAAAAAGAAGCTATGGACAATGTAAAAAAATTGACAAATCAATTAAACGAATTATTGACTAAAAATTATGATGCTGAAGCAGGATATAAAAAAGCAGCAGATTTGGTTGAAGGTTCACAATTAAAAACGTATTTCCAATCACAAGCTAAAAACCGATATGATTTTGGACATGCTTTAAAATCTGAAATTAAAGGTATTGGAGGCGAAGTTGATAAAGGAACAAGTTTAAAAGGGGATGCACATAGAACATGGATGTCCATCAAAGACACATTTTCGGCAACCGACAATAAAGCTATGTTGGAGGAAGTGGTTCGTGGTGAAGAAGCTGCTGTTGAAGAATATCAAGAAATTTTAAAAGAAGCAACATTAGCGCCCACCACTCAAAAACTTATTAAAAATCAAGTTACGAGTATACAAGAAGCTTTGGCAAATGCAAGGTCACTTGATGCTTGGGCAGAAAAATAAAAATTTAAAGCTAATTGAAACGGGCAATCCATAACTTTGGATTGCCCGTTTTATTTTTTAGAATTAATCTTTCACGTTTATTCTTTTTCTTCTTCATCTTCGGGTTCTGAATTCCAAAAAGAAACCCTAAGACCTGCATTGACAATAAAATAAGAGATTTTATTCAATTGGTCGCTTACTTGAGCTGGTGCGTCAATATTAAGTCTGTCAAAACGAAGCTCGGGCGCAACATAAAACTGAAAATATCTGTTGATTTTTAATTCAGCATCAGCAGTAAGAAAATACGAAGTACCGTCTTCGGTAAATAATACTCCGGTAGTTCGTTTATTGCCATAGCTAACTCCTCCAATTCCTGTAAAAAAACCTACAGCAAATTTTTCTTTGTTAATAAACTTATAGCCTACGACACCACTTGCAGCGTAAGTAGTGGAACGGCTATAAGAGCCAGAAAAAGTTTCGTCTTCAATCTTAAGACCAAAAGCATCAAAGCGAAACCCTAAATATAAATTGTCATAAACATTAAGACTGAAATTTAAATTCAATCCTAATCTTGATTTGGCACCATTACTCACAAAATTATCCCCAACACCTGAGGGAATCAATAATCCCGTAGAAAGCGAAGCGACCTTATAGCTATTGATACCGCCAGTTTTTTCTCCAAAAATTTGAGCAGTTGCGGTCATTCCGCAAACCAAAAATAAATAGGCGACTAATCTAATATTCAAATTCATAATTGTTTTCGGTATTAGTTAGTTCTATCTCAACGATCACTGGGTTATTTGTTCCTAGTGTGTAGGTAAAAATCACCTTTTCTCCTAGTAAACTTATAATATTTCGGCGTGCAGATGCGGTTCCATTGGTTACGATTTCATCATCGAAAATCACGGTTTGTTCGCAAGCCTCAAAGCCATTATTTGGGTCTGGATTTATTCCAGTTAGCGTTTCATAACAAATGCGACCTTCTCCCGGCTCAACATAGCGCACACTGTAAAATAAGTCGTCCGCAGTATTTGAGCTTTTGATAATATCTAAGTTGAGTCTGGCGGCACGTTTTAAAACAACAGTACCTAAAGAAAGATCAAGCACTTCTGTGTCAAAACTTCTATAAAGACGACCAGTAAGCTCCTCGTTTTCTATTGTGTTGACCTCGACGTCAAAAAAATCCGCATTGCTTTTTACGGCTACAAATTCAAAAAACCCAGCAGCATTTGTTTCACTGCTTCCTAATGAGCGAGGGCCATCTTTTATAGCGACATCAATACCTGGCAGAGGTGTTCCTTGACTATCGGTAACCGTTCCAGAAGTGTACAAGCGCACATCGCTCAATACATCAAAATCATCTCCGCCACAACTGCAAAAAATGAAAAGCAGTAGCATGAGGAATGTAGAATTTCTCATAGTTTTTTTTCAAACATAGCGATTATTAATACAGTGTCAAAAATTCTGAATGATAAATAACGATTGCAAATGTGAACAACTCCTCATAAATTCATCAAGAGATAAAGTATGTTTTTTTCTATTTTTACTTCGGAAATTTCCAAGAATTGAAACCGTTTAATTTCATTAATATTTCGGCTTTAGAAAATGTATTTCTCAACCGAAAATAGTCGTCAAATAGCACTATTTTTAATGAAAGTTATATTTCCGAAGTCATCATTCTTGATTTATAAAGCACAAATTAAAACGTTATGGACTTACTGCTCATAGCGTACAACTCACAACTTGCAGCATGTATTTAATCTTTGATACCGAAACCACCGGACTCCCACGTAACTGGAACGCACCACTTACCGATAGTGACAACTGGCCAAGGTGTATCCAGATTGCTTGGCAATTGCATGACGGGATGGGAAATCTAATCGAATCGCAAGATTACTTAGTAAAACCCGAAGGTTTCAACATTCCTTTTGATGCAGAAAAAATCCACGGAATCTCCACAGAACTCGCCGAAGCCGAAGGAATCACGCTGGAAGCAATGGTTGAAAAGTTCATCGAAGTTTTAGGGAAAACCAAATTTATCGTTGGTCAAAATGTAGGGTTCGATTTAAATATTATGGGTGCGGAGTTGCTTCGTTTAGGGCAAGAAAACATACTGCCCAATTTTAAAGTGCTAGACACGTGTACCGAAACTACGGCAACGCTCTGTCAAATTCCCGGAGGTCGTGGCGGGAAATTCAAATTACCCACGTTGACGGAATTGCACCAATTTCTTTTTGGTGAACCTTTTGGAGAGGCGCACAATGCGACGGCAGATGTGGAAGCAACTACGCGTTGCTTTTTAGAGCTGGTTCGTCGTCAGATTTTTACCATTGAAGAGCTTGATGTTCAGCCAGATTATTTTGAGAAATTCAGTAAAGCAAATCCTGCGGAAATTGAACTGATTGGTCTCAAACATATCAACCTCAAAAAAGCTTCTGAAAAAATCCGGGAGCAATTGGAAGCCTCGCAAGAAACGGTTGAGATTTCTTCAGCAGAAATTAAAGAGAATTTGGAGGTTTTGCAAGATGCACCTTTTGCGCATTTGCATAATCACTCCCAGTATTCTATTTTACAATCCACATCTTCAACTCAGGATTTAGTGGATGCAGCCGTCGCAGATAATCAGCCCGCCGTCGCCATTACCGATACGGGAAATATGATGGGCGCTTTTCACTTTTCTCGCGCCGTCAATACGCACAATGCCAATCTAAAAAAGGAATATGAAATAGCGTTAAAGGAATACGATGATTTTGACGATACGGCAACCGATTTTGATGGCGTTATGCCAGACAAACCAGAGGAACCTCAATATTTAAAAGCTGTCGTGGGCTGCGAATTTTTTGTGTGTAATGACCATAGCGATAAAACGCAAAAGGACAACGGCTATCAAATTGTTCTGCTGGCAAAAAACAAAAAAGGATATCACAATCTCGCAAAAATGGCAAGTATTGCCTACACTGAGGGATTTTACTACGTGCCGCGTATTGACCGCGAGGTAATAAAAAAATACAAAGAAGATGTAATTGTGCTTTCGGGGAGCATGTATGGCGAGGTTTCAAGTAAGATTTTGAATGTTGGTGAAAATCAAGCGGAGGAGGCTTTGATATCGTGGAAAGAGGATTTTGGTGATGATTTTTATTTAGAAATCATGCGCCACAATCAAGAAGACGAAGACCGCGTAAACCAAACACTCATTGATTTTTCTAGAAAACACGATGTAAAATTAATCGCTGCGAATAACACTTATTACATTGAAAAAGAAAGTGCCAATGCGCACGATATTCTACTCTGTGTAAAAGACGGAGAAAAACAGGCAACTCCCATTGGTCGTGGTCGTGGCTATCGCTACGGACTTCCCAATCAAGAATATTATTTCAAGTCTCAACCCGAAATGAAGGAGCTGTTTAAAGACTTACCAGACGCCATTGCAAACATTAGCGAGGTTATAGAAAAAATTGAACCGTTCAGTTTAGCACGAGACGTTTTACTCCCTAAGTTTGATATCCCCGAAGAATTTAAAGTTGCTGAAGATGAAACAGACGGTGGAAAAAGAGGGGAGAATAAATTCTTGAGACATCTCACCTATGTTGGTGCCGCAAAAAGGTATGATGCGTTTAAAATTTCTGAAGATGAAACTGCGGAAACGGAACTGAGAAATGAAAAGCAAGAGGAGTTAATTGCCATTAAAGAACGACTCGATTTTGAGCTGGATGTAATTGAAAAAACGGGGTACCCAGGGTACTTTTTGATTACCGAAGATTTTATACGAGAAGCTCGAAATATGGATGTTTCGGTAGGGCCGGGACGTGGTTCGGCGGCAGGTTCGGTAGTGGCGTATTGCTTATGGATTACCAATATTGATCCTATTAAATACGATTTGCTTTTTGAGCGTTTTTTAAATCCAGATCGTGTGAGCATGCCGGATATTGATATTGATTTTGATGACGAGGGACGAAGTCGCGTGATGGATTATGTAATCAAGAAATACGGAAGCAACCAAGTGGCGCAAATAATAACGTATGGTACGATGGCTGCAAAATCAGCCATTAGAGATACCGCGCGTGTGCTTGATTTACCACTTTTTGACGCCGATAGAATTGCAAAGTTAATCCCAAACATGACCAAGCTGAACAAAGTGTTTGGACTCAGCGAACAAGAGTTAAGAAGAAAATTTAGAAGTGACGAGCTACCCAAAGTTCAAGAATTAATAAACCTCGCCGAAGGAAACGACTTAACTTCTGAAACTATTAATCAGGCGAAGATTTTAGAAGGTTCGGTTAGAAACACGGGGATTCATGCCTGTGGGGTAATTATAACGCCGAGCGACATTACAAATTTTGTTCCCGTGGCACTTGCTAAGGATAGTGATTTGTACGTAACGCAGTTTGACAACTCGGTTGTGGAAAGTGCAGGATTGTTGAAGATGGACTTCTTGGGGTTGAAAACCTTGACGCTCATTAAAGACACCGTAAAAATTGTCAAGCATAAACATAATATTGTCCTTGATCCAGATACATTTCCGTTGGATGATGTAAAAACATACGAGCTTTTCCAGCGAGGCGAAACGGTGGGAATATTTCAGTATGAAAGTGCCGGGATGCAGAAATACATGAAGGAATTAAAACCTACGGTATTTGCAGATTTAATAGCAATGAACGCTTTGTACCGCCCTGGTCCTTTGGAGTATATTCCTAGTTTTATCCGAAGAAAAAATGGGGAAGAGGAAATAGAATATGATCTTCCGGCAATGGAGGAATATTTAAAGGAAACCTACGGAATTACAGTATACCAAGAGCAAGTAATGCTTTTGTCGCAAAAGCTGGCCGACTTTAGTAAAGGTGATGCCGATGTCCTTCGTAAAGCGATGGGTAAAAAGCAAAAAGCAGTACTCGACAAAATGAAACCTCGTTTTATTGAAAATGCTGTTGCTAAAGGACACGATGCGGAGAAGTTAGAGAAAATTTGGAAAGATTGGGAAGCCTTTGCGAGTTATGCCTTTAACAAGTCGCATTCCACTTGCTATGCTTGGATTGCATATCAAACTGCCTATTTGAAAGCCCATTATCCAGCAGAATACATGGCGGCGGTACTCAGTAATAACATGAGTGATATTAAGCAGGTAACATTTTTTATGGACGAATGCAAACGTATGGGGCTTGATATTTTAGGACCCGATGTTAACGAAAGTTTTTATAAGTTTTCAGTAAATGATGCAGGCGCGGTTCGTTTTGGGATGGGAGCCATTAAAGGAGTGGGAGGAAATGCCGTTGCTACTATTGTAGACAACAGAAAAGATGGAAAATACAAATCTATTTTTGATCTCGCAAAGCGAATTGATTTGCGTGCAGCAAATAAAAAAGCATTTGAAAATTTAGTGCTAGCGGGTGGCTTTGACAGTTTTGAAAACCACCGTGCGCAATACATGCACGATGAAGGCGATGGGACAACATTTTACGAAAAAGTTTTAAAATATGCCGCTCGTCATCAAGAAACTGAAAACAGTAGTCAAGTAAGTTTATTTGGTGAAGCAAGTGAAGTGCAAATTCCCGAACCCCAAGTTCCGCCTTGTGAAGAATGGGGAACCATGAAAAAGTTAAAGCAAGAACGCGAAGTTGTTGGAGTTTATATTTCGGGGCATCCCTTGGACGATTTCAAAACCGAAATAAAAGCATTCACTAATTGTCAAGTGAGCGATTTTAATGAGTTGGAGAAATATGTAAATAAAGAGATGACTTTTGGCGGAGTGGTAAGCGATGTCCAACATCGTGAAAGCAAGGCAGGAAAAGGATGGGCCATATTTACTGTTGAGGATTATATGGACAGTTACGAGTTTAAAATCTTTGGTGAAGACTATTTAAAATGGCGTCATTTTTTAGTGCCCAACAGTTTTGTTTACGGAAGAGTGTATGTAAAAGAAGGTTGGATCAATCGTGATACCCAAAAACGAGGCGAGCCAAGATTACAATATAATAGTTTCCAATTATTACACGATGTCATGGACAGTCAAACTAGAAAATTGACGATACAGATGCCCATTGAATCACTTAAAGAAGATAAAATAGATTTTTTAAAAGAAATTTTACAAACACATAAAGGCGATAAACCATTGTACTTTACCATTTATGAAATGGAAAGTAAAACAAAACTAATAATGCCAAGCCGTAAACAGAAAGTCAATATTTGTAATGAATTGTTGACAGCCTTGGAATCCAACGACGTGCCATTTCGACTGAATTAATTTTTCAAATCTTTTTTGTTGCTTTCAACTGTAGCAGTATCTATTTGTTTGGCATCTTGTTTCGAAAACACGGTCAACCCCTGCGCTGTAAATGTGATTCCTTGAGAGCCAATTCCACCGACCATGATGGATTCGAAAATGGGGGTTATTTTTTTATTGCTTCCCCAATAGATTAAAAAATTTGCACCACTACCGCCAGTGTCATCCTCTTCATCGATAACGTAATCTATTGTTTCCAAAGGCTTTAAATACACTGGGGCTTTGAGGTAATCATGCACAAAATCGCCAGCAGTGTTATAATAATCTACACTTTTTAAAAACAAAGTATCGGTTTTACTAGTGTTCCTAATGCTCAATGTTGCCGTTAGCAATACTTTAAAATCTTTGGTGCGGTGGTAGATGTCTGAATAGATGGAAACGTACACTTCTTCTTCGTTCGGAAAGTTAAAATCAGATTGTTCCAGCACATTGAGTGTGCGTTGAGGTGCTTCCTGCTTTAACAATGGATTACTGTCTGCACAAGAAATTAATGTTGCGGTTGCGATTAAAAGTAGCACTAAATTTTTCATACTATAAATGTATTGACTTTACTAATATTTGCCTAGTAGTTTGTAGAAACTTTAGCAAAGTTACTTTGTACAAAATGGAACAAGCACAAGCCGTTGCAATTAAACTCCGGGATAGGGATAGTAGTGGAAATCCCGCCAGTGCACATAGTAAGGCTTTCGCCGAAATTTTAAAACAACGCTCAATAATGCCATTGTTCTATGAAATTTGTTAGCGGATTGTAGCAGATAGCCCGGTCGCGCTTTTTCTGCGCGAATCCCCCTAAAACATATAGAGAAGCATATTTAGAAATTTGGAATACATATAAATTGTGTTGATATTTGTATCACCGAAAGTAATATGTCCACTGTAAGTTTTGGAATAATTATTGACTACTTTTGTGTATAGAAAAAAATGTTAAACACAATTTTGGCTTTGGTCAAACTAAAAAATAAATAAGATGGCTTTAGAAATCACAGACGCTACATTTGAAGAAACAGTATTAAAGAGTGACAAACCCGTATTAGTTGACTTCTGGGCAGCTTGGTGTGGACCTTGCCGTATGGTAGGACCAATCATTGACGAAATTAGCAATGACTACGAAGGTAAGGCGGTTGTTGGGAAAATGGACGTGGATGCAAACCAAGAATTTGCAGCAAAATATGGTGTGAGAAACATTCCTACGGTTTTGATTTTCAACAACGGTGAATTAGTGGGACGTCAAGTGGGTGTTGCACAGAAAGCAACGTACGCAGAGGCGATTGACTCACTTTTATAGTCAATTCTAGAAATAAATTCGTAAAAGACTCGGCATTTTGTTGAGTCTTTTTTTATGAAATATTTTGCGATTTACTTCGGAAATATGCATTGCAATTGGATTGTTTTGCACCGATAAAAGGGATATAATTTTGTTATCTTTGGGTAACTGAATCATTCTTTATTCAGTGAAAAAAGAAATGAAGTTTTAAATTGGAACATCCTCAAAAGGGTTATAAAATAGTTACCCGACTTCTCGGGCAGTTAGCATGAGCACAGATAAAAAACAAAAAGTACAGGATAAGATAGAAAATCAACAACTCGAAGACCGAACAATTTTTTTATGGGGTCAAGTAGATGATAAAAGCGCAAGACACGTTGTAGATCGTTTGATGTATTTAGATTCATTGAACCACGATGAAATTAAATTATATATCAACAGTCCAGGAGGTTATGTTACTAGTGGCTTTTCAATGTACGATACTATTAAAAGCATTAAAAGTCCAGTGTCAACAATTTGCACAGGACTAGCTGCAAGTATGGGAAGTATATTGCTTTCGGTTGGCGAGAAAGGGCGTCGTTTCATTCAGCCTAACGCACGCGTTATGATACATCAACCTAGTGGTGGCGCAAGAGGACAAGCTAGTGATATTGAAATTACCGCACAGGAAATTCTTAAAACTAAAGAATTGAGCGCACGTATTCTAGCAGAAAACTGCGGACAAGATTACGAAAAAGTAATGAAAGACTTTAATCGTGATCATTGGATGGATGCAGACGAAAGTATAAAGTACGGGATTGTAGATGGAGTTCTTTAGAAATTCCTAAAAATCTCAAATCTCTGTAAATGGATATAGAAAAGGAAATAAATGAAATAACAGGTTTTAAAAACCTTGAATTGCTCGCCACCCAAGTGGTGGAGGGGTTTATTTCTGGATTACATAAATCTCCATTTCATGGCTTTTCAGCAGAATTTGCAGAACATAAAATTTATAATAACGGCGAGAGTACAAAGCATATTGATTGGAAATTATACGCAAAAACGGATAAGCTTTACACCAAGCGCTACGAAGAGGAAACTAACTTACGGTGTCATCTAATCGTTGACAACAGTAGCTCCATGCATTATCCTAAAATGAAGGATTTTTCAATTGATTCTCTAAATAAAATTGGATTTTCAGTATTGGCAGGCGCTTCCATTATGAATTTACTTAAACGCCAGCGTGATGCTGTGGGATTAAGTATTTATAGTGATACGTATGAATTTTATTCTAGTGAAAAAGGAAGTGAACGGCATCATCATATGTTATTACAACATCTTAATAATGCATTATTACAATCACGTAAGGAAGTACAGACCAAAACATACTCGCATCTCCACTTAATTGCTGAAAAGTTAAAACGCCGAAGTCTTGTATTTTTATTTACAGACATGTTTCAAAGTGACACTGAAGAGGAAAAACTTTTTGAAGCTTTACAACATTTAAAGTATAACAAACATGAAGTGGTTTTATTCCATACTTACGATAAAGAAAAAGAGTTGCAGTTTGATTTCAATAACCGCCCTAAAAGATTTATTGACGTGGAAACAGGAGAGCATGTTAATCTATATGCTGATAATATAAAAGAAAATTATGAATCGGCTGTTAAACGCTATTTTGATGAGCTTTCGGTCAAGTGTGGACAATACCGCATTAAATATGTTCCCGTGGATATCAATGAGCATTTTAATAAAATATTGACAACCTATTTAGTGGAGCGAGGAAAATTTGGTTGATTTTTATTGAAGCCAATTACATTGATTATCAAGTACAATAAGTAGTTGTCTAAAAAAATAGTTCTTTTTTTAAAATAATTGTTTGCAGATATTTAAACTAGTCTTATATTTGCCCTCGCTAAGAGCAATTTTAGCAAAGACATGCTAGTAAAGTCTTTAAAATAGTAGCACGGTCTGGTAGTTCAGTTGGTTAGAATACCTGCCTGTCACGCAGGGGGTCGCGAGTTCGAGTCTCGTCCAGACCGCAATTTATGTCTTTTTTAGAAAGACATCTCACCTGAGGGTGAGAATGATGTTGTGTTGTTACGCCTAAGGCGTGATGTGGTTTAAGAAATTAGACCGATGAGAAGCTTTATCAGCCAGTGGTTGATGGGCTTTTTTTGTTTTTGGGATATTCTTATCAATTTCTAAATCCCCACATCCTTAATATTTTCATAATACTACCCTAACAATCCACTTACAGTAATTCAATAGGTTTGCTTCTCAAAGACGCAGCTATGTTGAAAATTACCACTCCTATATATTTTATTATCGCCTTTTGTAGTATTATGTTTTTGATTCAGTGTACTTCAAAAGCTACTGTATATAGTGAAAGACCAATCACCATTAAAGATTTTTTAAAAGAAACCGAAGATAAAATCAATACTTTAGATTTGACAGCTGCCGCATTTCAGCAGGATAATGTAAGTGTTGATTCATTACAAAAAGCACTCACGAACGCCCGTAATTCATATAAAAAAGCAGAATATTATGTAGCGTATTTATATCCTAAATATGCAAACTCCCACCTCAACGGAGCACCTTTACTAAAAGCAAAAAAATCTGGAAATCAGCCCACAGTAGTTCCCCCCGAAGGATTACAGATACTTGACGAACTCATATACAGCGATGCACCAGCAGAAGAGAAAGTCAAAATCGCAGCGCTCACTAAAAAACTGAAAGCAAATTTCAACGCTATTTCAACTGCTTTACAAAGTAGCAAAGCCGATTCAAGCACTTTAATCAATGCAAGCCGCATGCAATTGGTGCGCATTTTTTCGTTGGGCGTTACCGGTTTTGACACCCCCGGTTCGGCAAACGGTTTAGAGGAATCTGCAATTTCGCTGCAAGCAATGAGCATAATTTTGGCGCAATCAAACGCTATTTCCAAGAGGAATAAAGCTGAAATAAATAACATCACTGCCCGTGCTATTGTTCAAATCGAGAAAGCTTCATTTGAAGATTTTGATAGGCTCCAATTTTTAACAGAAACAATTGATCCGCTTTATGAATTATTGGGTAACATTTCAGAAGAAAGTAAAAATTCAGAAAAGACAAATGCCACCGCTTGGAACCTGAACAGTAAAAGTATTTTTGGAACCGATTTTCTTGACCCTTATTTTTTTACACAACTCACAGAAAGTGAAGACAGTCCTAATTTGCGAGCATTAGGAAAAACGCTGTTTTACGATACTTCTCTCAGTAAAAATAAAGAAATGAGTTGTGCTTCCTGCCACAAACCAGAACTTGCATTTACGGACGGACTTACAACTTCAATGAGTAATGTGGATGGAAAAAATGTGCTTCGCAATGCTCCCACGTTGTTAAACGCAGTGTATGCCGAACGATTTTTTTACGATGTGAGAGCTTTCAATCTGGAACAACAAGCTGAGCATGTTATTTTCAATAGTGATGAGTTTGACACAGATTATTCGCAACTTTTAGCATCCATTAGCGAGACCCCAGTATATAAAGAAAAGTTTGAAAAGGCCTTTGATGATAAGGATATTTCAAGGAGAAAAATTTCTACTGCTCTTGCGAGTTATGTACTTTCTTTACAGTCTTTTAATAGTCCGTTTGACAAATATGTGCGTGGAGAATCTAATTTTATTGATCCCAAAGTTAAAAATGGGTTCAATATATTTATGGGAAAAGGCAATTGCGCTACCTGCCATTTTGCACCTACATTTTCAGGATTGGTGCCGCCATTATTTATTGACACGGAAACCGAAATTCTTGGGGTGTTAAAAAATTCAAATGGAATTCCAGTATTAGACACCGATGAAGGAAGATGGAAAAACGGAATCAATGCTGAAGCTGCTTGGATCTATGAAAAGTCGTTTAAAACCACAACAGTTCGAAATATAGCTTTGACCGCACCTTATTTTCATAATGGTGCCTATGAAACGTTGGAACAAGTTTTAGATTTTTATAATAAAGGCGGCGGCGCAGGATTGGGATTAGAAGTCACCAATCAAACACTTTCAGACGCTCCGCTTGAACTTACTGAAAATGAGATAAGAGATATTATTTCATTTCTTAATTCTTTAACCGATGTTTCAACCGCTTCTTTTTAATAGCAGTTATTTTCATCTATTTATTTGATTTTCAAAAAATTATCTTTCTTTTCTTCTATTTCAGAAGTTAGGGATTTAATCTTTTTCAAATTGTTTTACTTCTCAATTTCATAGCTGTTTCTATAACCTTCTAGCTGCCAGTTCTATTAAGACTGAGGTAACACTAAGCTTAAATTGGGGTCACATTTCAGTATCAAGGAGGACTGTTGCTTAATGTTGAGGTAACGTCTTTAACGTTGCATTAAAAGTTTAGTAAAAAACAGGTAATCCTGAGTTTCCATATTTCGCTTTTAGTCGCTGTAGTTTTGGGGAACTAAAATAAACCTTAAACTTTTTAAAAAAATTAAACATGAAAAAAGAACGACTATTAGTAGGTTTTCTGTGCATGCTTTCGGTACTATTTACCGTATCTGCAACAGCTTCAGAAACAACAAACACGACAACAATGGCAGGCCCTTATCCATTTGCGGCAGGTAGCAATTGGAGTTATAATGATACGGGAGTTGACTTAGGCACAAGCTGGTCAACAATCAATTATGACGATAGCGCTTGGCAAACCGGTAACGGTAAATTTGGTTATGGCGACGGAAACGAAACTACAACCTTAAATTTTGGTCCTAATCAAAATAATAAGTATCCAACGTATTATTTCAGATATGAATTTGAAGTTACAAATACAGCACAATATGGCGACCTTTTGTACAACATCCTTTTTGATGATGGTGTCGTTGTATATTTAAATGGTACTGAAATACACCGTGCTAACATGCCTGCAGGTACTATAAACTATAATACATATGCATCTGGAACTATAGGTGGTGGTGACGAAAATGATTTTGATCTTTTTACAACTTCAAACCTTTTAGTGAATGGAACAAATGTAATCGCTGTAGAATTACATCAAGCAACACCAGGTAGCTCAGATTTAGGATTTGACTTTTTTACAGATTTTGTACCTGTAACTTTAGACCCTGCACCATATCCAGTTGCTCCATTATCAGCTTGGAGATATTTAGATACTGGTGTGAGTCTTGACGCAGCACCTTGGACGGAGGGAACGTATGATGTTTCTACTTGGGCAATAGGTGTTGGAAATTTTGGTTATGGTGACCCTGTGACTACTGAAATTTCTTTCGGACCAGATCCAGCAAACAAATATATTACAACCTATTTCTCAAAAGAAATAGAGGTTGATCTTGCAATGATGGCAGATATGGTAGAATTTGGTTTAGTACGTGACGATGGTGCTATTGTGTATGTAAATGGAGTAGAAGTATTTCGTGATAACATGCCGGCAGGAGCATTCGATTATTTAACGGGAGCAGAAAGTACAGTTGGTGGTGCTGACGAAAGCACATATTTTGTAACTCAAGTACCTAAAACAGCATTCGTAAATGGAATCAATCGTATTTCAGTAGAATTACACAACCGTGATGCACAGAGTTCAGATTTAAAATTTGATATGTACATGCAAAATGCAGAAATTCCAGTAGATCCTTTTACATGTGTTGATGGGGAAATAGGTTGTTTTACCTCTATTGATCCAACAGGTCAAACGGAGAATATGATTATCGCTTCAGAACATAAGTTTCAATTAATTTTTAAGCAAGGAGATGAATATACTATAGGTGGTGGAACTGTCCCTGGAAATAATGATTTTACTGGTTTTATACCAATTGCAGGTTCAAGTACGGAAGGGTACGTTTCTGTAAATCATGAGACAACTCCCGGTGGTGTCTCGATTGTAGATGTTCATTATGATGAAGCTACTCAATTATGGGTAGTAGATCAGTCTCAACCAGTTGATTTATACAACACAGCATTAGTTACTACAACTAGAAACTGCTCTGGTGGAGTAACTCCTTGGGGAACAGTAATCACTGCGGAAGAGTCTACCAATGGTGGAGACCAAAACAATGATGGATATCAAGATGTGGGCTGGTTAGTTGAAATTGATCCTGAAACTGCACGTGTTATCAATTACGGTAACGGACAAGAAAAACTATGGGCAATGGGACGTATGAACCATGAAAATGTTGTGGTTTCTGATGATATGGTAACGGCTTATTATGGTGAAGACGGTGGAACAGATTGTGTTTACAAGTTTGTTGCAGATGCTCCAGGAAACCTTTCTTCAGGAACACTTTATGTGCTTAAATTAGACACACCATTAGTGAATAATGATCCTTCATCACCTTCGGCACAGTGGATTCAAGTACCAAATACTACTAAAGCAGAACGTAACAACGTAAGAGCTGCAGCAGCGGCTTTAGGTGGGACAGATTTTAACGGTGTTGAAGATTGTGAAATCAATCCTGTTACAGGAGAAATCTATTTTACTTCAAAGGGAAAAGGAAGAACCTATAAATTTACTGACAACGGTACTAGCATATCAAATTTCAGAACTTTTGTAGGTGGAATGGACTATGAAATCACAACTGAAAATGGAACATTCACTGAGTCTTGGGGTGGCGGAAACGACAACCTTACTTTTGATGACAAAGGAAATCTTTGGGTATTGCAAGATGGAGGTAACAACTACATTTGGGTAGTACGCCCAGACCACACACAAGCAAATCCTAAAGTTGAACTTTTCGCTTCTATGCCTAATGGATCTGAGCCAACTGGATTGACGTTTACACCAGATTTTAAATTTGGTTTCTTTTCGGTACAACATCCTAGCGGAAGCAATACACCACAACAAGATGCAACATTCAATGACGTTACATTCAATGCATCAGCAACGGTAGTTTTTGCAATTAAAGAAAACTTGGGAGCGCAAGTGCCAGTAGCAGATTTTGAAGCTTCTATCACAAATACAGCACCTGGAACAGCAGTGACTTTTACAGATTTGAGCCAGAACACACCTGCAACTTGGGCATGGACCTTTGAAGGTGGTATTCCAGCAACATCAACAGAGCAATCTCCTACGGTAGCATATCTTGACGAAGGCGCTTTCAATGTTTCACTTGTGGTATCTAACATTGCGGGAGAAAGTCAAATGGAGTTGAAAGATGACTATATTTTAGTTCAATTGTTAGGTATCGATGAGGTTCTTAAAAACAACGTAACAGTATATCCAAACCCAACCAGCGGTATTGTAAATATTGACTTGAACGAACTTGGTGACGAAGGAGTAACCATAACGGTTTTTGATATGTTAGGAAGACATTTGATGACAACAAACGAGGTTCAAACTAGCGGTAACAAAGCGACTGCAACGATGGATCTGTCAGCATACATGAGTGCTAACCAAGTGTTAATGCTTAAAGTGCAAGTAGGTCAAAGCACGGCAACTTATAAGTTGCTCACTAAAAATTAAGTGTAAGTTAATTATGGAAGAGGGCTGATGGTTTGAGGAGACCGTCAGTCCTTTTTTTTAATACTTCAGAAATATAAAACATCAAATAAATACAATGAAATTAAAAAATTTAATAGCGATATTAATCGTCACCAGCGCGGGTATATTTTGCTCTAACGCGCAATACGCAAACCCGTTGCAAGATGAAGTTTATTATTCCATAGAAAAAGCAATCTCCCAAAACCCAGACGCAAAACATCTTAATTTGAGGGACCAACATTTGTTTGTTATTCCTTCGGAAATAGTACAACTTGAAAACCTCAAATTTTTAAATGCCATGCGCAATAATTTTGAAAAATGGGATAGCGCATTGTTTCAACTAAAACAACTTGAAGTACTCAATTTGAAAGCCAACGGACTGACAACAATCCCAGCCGATATAAAAAAATTACAGAACCTCACTTCCCTCGATGTAGCGGATAATGGGGTGGTTGAAATTTCAGAATCTATCGGGTTGCTTCTAAAAATGCAAAATCTACATCTTTCAGGAAATACACTTACCCGTATTCCAGATGAAATTACAAATTGCACGAAGTTAAAAGTCCTGCAATTGGACAATAACCAACTGAGTTATCTCCCAGAAAATATGCAACGACTTATGGCATTGGAGCTGCTCGATTTAGGGTACAATCAATTTTATGAAATAGATCAATCTTGGTTACAATTAAACGCATTAAAAGAACTCAATCTTGAATTCAATAATCTCAAAATACTTCCAAAAAACATAGGACAATTAAATGCGCTGACAACTTTAAAGTTGAACGACAATAATTTAGTCGCACTGCCCGAAAGCATCACAGAATTAGAAAATCTTGAACTGCTCATTCTCACAAACAACAACTTAAAAGAACTTCCAAAAAATTTAAAAAACCTTTCAAAACTCACAACATTAATTCTCACAGAAAACAATTTTTCACCTCAAGAGCAAGCGAGGATTAAAAATGAATTAAAGGGGTGTTCGGTTTATTTTTAGAAAAATCAATGCTTTTCTAAATCTTAAAGTCCAATTGATTAAAAGGGTCAAAAAATTACTGTAAATTGGTGATATAAAATTTATCAATTTGGCATCGTTTACATTTCAGAAATATTTAAAAAAGACATCCGCTTCATTGAAGCAAGTTTTTCAATTTGCACGTAAAAAACCCTTCAAGTTTTTGGGATATGCTATTCTCACGGGCATATCATTTGTGCTACTTTTATTTTTTTGTACGTACATAGGTTTGTTTGGTCACGTTCCCAATAAAAAAGAATTGGCGAGTCTTAAAAACCCCGTTACTTCTACCATCTACGGAAGCGACAAAAAACCAATTGCCTATTTCTACATGCAAAACCGAAGCAATATAGACAGCGTTCAGCTAAACCCATTTCTCAAAAAAGCACTCGTAGCTACCGAAGATGCAAGGTTTTATGAACATTCGGGCATTGACTACAAAAGCTACGCGAGAGTTTTGGTAAAGTCGGTATTATTGCAACAAGGAAAAGGGGGTGGAAGTACCATTACACAGCAAATTGCCAAAAATGTCTTCGGAAGAAAAGATTTGTGGTTGCTGAGCACACCCATTAGTAAAATGCGGGAAGTAATCATCGCAAAAAGGCTCGAAAGTATTTACTCAAAAGACGAATTGTTATTGTTGTATTTCAACACGGTTTCTTTTGGTGAAAATCTCTACGGAATCGAAAAAGCATCGCAACGGTTTTTCAGCAAAACACCCGAGAAATTAACGTTGACCGAATCTGCAACACTTGTAGGAGTGCTCAAAGCACCCACATATTATAATCCCCGAAGAAACCCAAACAATTCCACAAATCGCCGAAACACGGTACTTGACCAAATGGTCAAATACGGCGCAATTACAGAAGAGGAAGCAACCAAAGCCAAAACACCCATAGTTTTAAATTACAGTCCGCCAGAAAAAAACTCCTCTTTATCGGGATACTACAAAGAGTTTGTAAAAAAGGAATTTACGGCTTGGGCAGAAAATAATCCAAGCCCAGATGGAGCAATTTATGACCTCGAAAAAGACGGACTCAACATCTATACTACCTTACAACCCAACATTCAAAAATATGCCGAAAATGCGATGGTTCGTAATATAGAACGTCTTCAGAAATCGATGGCAGAATATTGGGATAGCAACACTACCGAAGGCGGAAAAGAAGCATTCATAAAAAAATTGATGGCACAACAGCCCAAAGTAAAACAACTACAAGACCAAGGAAAATCTCTCGAAGAAATTGAAGCATTCCTGCAAAGAACAACAGCGAGAAAATATTGGGAAGTAAACAAAGGTTTTGAACCGCGGCAACAAAGCTATCAAGACAGTGTGATAAGTGCCATCGTGCGATTGCATACGGGCATTCTTGCCATGAACAGCCGCAGTGGAGCCATTTTAGGGTATTTGGGAGGGATTGATTATGGATTTTCACAAATTGATAATATAAAAGCGCCCAAACAAGTGGGATCCACTTTCAAGCCAATTACCTATCTCACCGCACTCCAACAAGGCATTGAGCCGTGCGATTTTTATGACAATACCTTGCGCACCTATTCTCAATATGAAAATTGGCAACCGCGAAATTCCAGTGGCAGTTACGGTGGTAGTTACAGCGTGCAGGGTGCATTGGCGAATTCAGTGAACACGGTTTCGGTGGCATTGCAGATGCGGGTGGGGGTTCCCAAAGTGAAGAAGCAGGCAGAAAAAATGGGGATTACCGCTACTATTCCAGATGTGCCGTCCATTGTTTTGGGAACGGCAGATATCAATCTGCTTGAAATGGTCACAGCGTACGCAAGCATTTCAAATGGTGGGCAATTGGTAGAACCCTATATGATTCAAAAAATCACAGATGAAGCTGGAACCGTATTGTTTGAGGCAAAGCCGAAATATAAAGGACGAGTAGCCTCAGAGAAATCCATTAAACAATTGCAACAAATGATGGGTGAAGTATTGACTGAAGGCAGCGGAACTTCATTTAGAGCATACGAAATACCATTTAATATTATAGGAAAAACGGGCACGACCCAAAATAATGGCGATGGTTGGTTTATTGGTGCTTCCCCTGAAGTTGTGATTGGTGCTTGGGTAGGTACACAAGATAAACGTGTCCATTTTAAAAGTACCAGTTTAGGAAGCGGAGCAAGAACAGCAATGCCAATGGTGGCATCTATGTTTAAAGGATTGAGTAGTTGGACAAGACCAATGATTACTAATTTTGAATATGAAACCTCATATTTTAGATGCCCCACATTTAGTGAACTACCCGCGAGCGAAGCCACCAATTTCTATAAAAACGATTCCACATATTTGAAACAACTCCAATTGAGAGATATGGTTATCCCTGTGGATTCAATTTCGGGAGTGGTTCAAGATACTGTTAAAGATCAATCTTTAAATAAATAATGTGATTTTGGGCAGTAATTATTTTATCTATCAAATTTATAAAACTCTAAAAACGGGTGTGGCTTTCCTGCAATACTGGCACTAATCGCCTGCATTCCCATTACGCTAAAGGTGATACCATTACCTCCAAAACCTAATATATAGTGCTCGTTTTTTTCTGGAACAGGTTTTCCCATATAGGGTAATCCGTCTTTGGTTTCTCCAAAGGTACCCGCCCATGTATAATCTGCTACAAACGGTATTTCTTGAAAAACATTAGAAAATGATTTTGACAGGGATTTTCTTTTCTTTTCGATGAGTGCGTTTCTCGCTTTTGCGTTCTTAAATTTTCCGTCGCCACCACCCATGATTATTCGCCCTTCCGGAGTATCCCGGAAATAGAGATAGGGTTCTGATGTGTCCCAAAAAATATTGTTTTTGAAAGCGGTTGGCATTTTTGGCACAACTTCAGAAGCTAAGGCATATGTGCTTTTTAAAGCTACAATGTTTTCTTTCAATGTTTGTACACTTTCGTAACCAGTACAATGTACCAAGTGTTGAGAGTGTATCGTATTTCCATTTTCGTCTTTTAAAACGCAACCGTCTTCATTCACTTCTATATTCGTAATATGGGTACGGTCATAAATATTAAGTCCTTTAGCTACACAAACTTTTAATAAATCTTGGGTGAATTTATAGGGGTCCATACAGGCTCCAGAATCAGATTTAATAGCTGCAATACCTTTGGTAATTCCTAATTTCAGCAGCGCTTCAGATTCTAACCAAGAAACTTTAAATCCATGCTCTTTTCGAGCCTCAAATTCTTTTTTTAAGAAAGATACATCTCTTTTATTAGTGGTAAAGTAGATGCTCTTTTTTCTCTCAAAATCACATTCACTCTTTATTTTTTTAGCTAAAGATTCCAGCTCAAAAATTGCTTTTTCGCATTCTTGATAACTTGAAACTGCAAGAGTAAGACCTACTTTGTCAATAAGTTTATGTAGGGGAACATCAATTTCATACTGCAACATTGCTGTGCTAGCTGCGCTGCTACCGTTAAAAACATCACGCTTATCAATCATGACTACTTCGTGTCCATCATTAATTAATTGATATGCAATTAAAGCACCCGATATCCCAGCACCTATAATCACAATTTGTTTTGATATATTTTCTTTGAGGGAAGGGTAGCTCTCTGATAAGGAATTTTTAATGAGCCAAAAAGGCTCGCTTGATCTAATGTCCATACTTTTTTGATTAAAAGTACATCATTAAATACGTTAGTTGTAACGCCGTTATGTAAACATTAACTACAAATAATCTAGTTTTTTTAAGAAGTATGAATTTGCTAATTAATAATTTTAAAGAAACGATATTAATGCCCAAAATTTAACGTAGTAATATGACTGTTAGCAAACCAAAAGCCCGAATTTTACTTCTATGCAGAAAAATATAAAAATAGCAATAATTGGTTTTGGGCCACGAGGTTTATCTTGCCTTGAAGATCTGGTCTATGAGTTAAGTAATTTTTCAAAGAACTTACAACCACATTTTTTAATTTTTGAAACTTCTGAAAATTTAGGGACGGGAAAAGCCTGGGAAATTGATCAGCCTGAAACTAATTATATTAATATTTCAGACCACGCACTTCAAGATTTAAAAGGAAGGGAGAAAATGATTTGGAATAACATGACAATCCCTTCTTTTCCCTCATACATACAATGGTGTCTGGATACGAACAAAGTAGAAAATATGGAAGATGACAAAGACGTCTATCCAGAAAGATCACAAATGGGAAAATATCTTAACGGACGTGCTACCAGTTTATGCGATGTGCTCCTAAAAAATAATTTTCTTTCGTTACATAAAGAGCATGTAAATAAAGTTGAATATGTCTTAGGAAACGTGACTGTTTTTACAAATAAAACCACCATTGAAGTTCATGAGTGCTTATTGACAATGGGACATACGGCTATTAAAGATAGTGATGAAACCAAACAATTTAAGAAGCACGCGAAAGAACAAAATGTTATTTACATCCATAATCCTTATGAAGAGCTTATTGCAAGGGAGGATTTGAGCGATATGCGCGTGGCCATTAAAGGTTTTGGGCTTTCAATGCTAGATATTTCAAGGCAATTGACCAATTATAAATTTGGTGAATTCAAAAAGAAATCAATATCAAATTATCTAACTTTTATTCCAGACAAAGGTTGCGTTAAACAAATCATCCCTTATAGTTTTGATGGTTTGCCGTGTGTTCCCAAACCTTATGGACGAAAAGTTGATGAACTTTTTGAACCTTCATTAGTACAAATAAATTCTTTTGAATTAGCCATTAGAAATGAACTTTCGGAACCAAAGAAAATTAAAAACTTAAACTTTATTCTTAATGCATTTGCTGCCGCTGCAACCTCTATTTTTATAAAAAATAATTCTATAAATTATAATGAAGATGAAATTTCCGAAGTCATAAAAAAATGGGTGCAGGACACAAATACAAAGCATGATTTAATACTTGACACGCAATTACCCACATTAGAATACATGAAGCAAACTGTGGAAATGTCAATGGGAAAACAACCCGCAAGTTTAGATTTTACGATTGGGCAAGTGTGGCGTCATTTACAACCCACTATGTATCGATTATTTGCTTTTAGTGGAATCTCCGCGAAGTTGATGAAAGAATTAATAGAAATTGATCAAGAGATTAAACGATATTCGTACGGTCCTCCAGTTGAAAGCATTTTACAACTCATAGCGCTTGTAGAAGCAGGAATTTTAAATTTAGATTATGTAAATGATCCCGAAGTTGAAACAATAAAAAAAGGGTGGAAATTGACTAAAAATGGTCAGAGTGTAATTGTTGGGATGCTTTGTAATTCGGTTATGGATGGGCCAGTTTTAGAGAAATTTGAAAATCCGATTTTCAATAATTTAGTCAATGAAAAACTTATGCAATCTGTTCATGAAGATTTGGGTGTTTTAACTAATCCGGATGGTACGATTGTACCCGTGGATAATCATAGTGAAAAAATTCCAATAGCAGTATTGGGAAGAAATGCTAAAGGAAGTGTTCTGGGCGTAGACGCGATATTAGAATGTTTTAGCCCAGAAACACACGATTGGGCAAGAGGTGTTATAAAAGGGCTCGTTGAAAACCTATAATTATTCATCAATCATGGCTTTAAATTATAGTTATTCTTAGTTATGATTTATTTGCTTACGCCCATAAACTCAACAATTTCATCGTACCGTTTGCTCCACGGCCAAAAGTATTGTAACACCATAGGAATGTGTTTTTTCTCAAGGATTTGTGCTTGTACTTCGGGTTGATAGTTGTGCAGTTCTTCTAGAAAACGCGCATTTGCTGTTTTGATAGATTGGTAGGTTTTACTGCCCAGATAGATTTTAAATGGTGGGCTTTTTTCAGAAAGAAAATAAACTGGCGATGCGTCCTGCCACTTGGCTGGGTCATTGGTCCAGGTGGTGAGGTAGTCATTCTCGGTTGTGGGTGGATTGTTTTCTAGATAGTGTTTCATATCAAGCGCAGCTGCATCATTCAATATAATTCCCGAAATGTCTTTTGGATTAATATTGTATTTAGGGTTTAATGCTGCAAGCGCCACCAAATGTCCTCCAGCCGAATGTCCTGTTAAATAGATACGAGTGGGGTCGCCACCGTATGCTGCAATATTATCTTGGGTCCATTTGATGGCTTCGGCAACTTGTTTTGCCATGGTATCATAGTTTGCTTTTGGACTCAACGTATAATTTGGCAAAACGCTCACAACGCCATGCTTCACAAAATTACGACCTAAAAATCCGTAGATATCTTTGTTTCCGGTATTCCAATTTCCGCCGTAAACAAAGATGAGCACAGGTTTTTTTTCTTCGGAAATTTTACGGGCATTAAAAACATTTAGTTTCGGGATTTCTCCATCAGATTTGATTTCGAGTTCGGGAGAACTTAAATAGGATATATCGGCATGTTTTTTTACGGCGCAGCTAGAAAGTGAAACTAAGAAAATCAGAACGAGTAGAAATCTTTGCATGATGTGGAATGAAATTAATATTTCGGCTTTATGCCTATTAAAAATACGATAAAGGTAGGGTGTTGGTTTGCACATTTCTGTTAAGACGATGATAAGGTTTTGTGGATTGACAAGTGAGACCGACATCTAAAATGAGTATCTTTATGAATCGATTAAAACCCCAAACAATTTTGTTTATGAGAATTTTTACTGTCGTTGCTTTATTGATTGTGCTGTCCTTTTCTAGCTGTAATGAGATTGACCCAAAGGGCGAAAAAACTGTCAAAGCTTTTGTTACTCAATGGAATTCAAACCACACGGCATTGCGCGCGCCGTATCTTAAACAGCAATATATGGATGTGGTAGAATATTATGATATAGAGCGTACAAAAGAGCAGGTAGCTCTTGATAAAAAGTTGTTGTTGGAGCAATTTCCAGACTACAAACAAGCCATTTTAAATGACGAAATTACTGTGGCGAAAGAAGCTGGAAATTATCTGGCCACGTTTGAGATTGGTGTTACGTACGACGATGTCGAGGCATCGTATCCCTATTTTTTGGCGGTAAGTTTTAAAAACGGCGAATTTAGAATTCTAAGAGAAGGCGTTTTACCCGAGGCGGATAATCTTGATGCACCTATCTTCCCAAAACAGCGATTAAACAATGCCCAGATTACGCAAAGCCCAAGACTTTACGGTGATTTTAATGGGGATGAGCTTTCGGACTATGCGTATGTGGAATCGCCTATTGTAACCTCAACTAAAATTGCTGAAGGTCAAGGTGAGACTGCTATTGAATGCAAAGGTGGATGCATGAGTGTGATTCGTTTTAGTAATAATGGAGTTGAAGCTATCACTATAAACGACGCTTACAAATCGCAACTAGAAAACCTAAGAGACCTCAATGGCGACGGTGCTGATGAGATTGGTTTTTGGAGTTTTAAAGACAACTCTAAAAGTCTCTATATTTATGATGCTGCTAATAACAAACTCCTTACGCCACCACTTTTTATTAATACCAACGTCCATAGAAATATCAAGCTTATAGATGTGATTAAAAAGACGGGGCCGAGTAAAATTACGGTTACTGAAAGTAAGCAAGTGGATGGAAAATGGGAGTTGGTTAGTAGGGTTGTTAATCTTCAATAGTTAATCGTATTTCATTGTTTTTCAAATAAATACCCTTTAGTGGGTATTTATTATTATTATAACAGCTTCTATCTTTATCTATATATTATAATTAACAGTTATGGAAAAATATACGATTGAATTTGAGGTCACAAAAAGAGACGCAGGTTTACTTTTAGGAATATTATCTAATTTTTTAAAAAACACCACAAGTCAACAAGTAAAAAAAAGCATTATTCCAATTTATAGAGAGATTCAGAATGACGTGGGTCTAGAGGATTTAATTTTTGGAAAAGTCGTTAATACGCTTGCTCACTCTACTAATAGGATAATAAAAAAGTCAAGTACATTAAGACAGGGCCTTGGGCTCAAGCTTGGTTTTATACGTATAGAATTACCTAGGCGGTGTAATTTTATTGCTCAAAATCTTGTACAACAATTGAAGCCTGGAAAAAGGCATAAATTAATAAAGAGAAAAGAAGTTGAAGCGGCAGTCAAGGTAGAGGACTTAATTGGTTTAATAAAAAAATCTTATGAGGCAGCTAAATAGAATTTTTCAAATTTCATTATTCTTTACTTCATTGTTATTTTTTGGTCAAGAAGGTATAACACAAATTTCAATAAATATAGGTAGTAGTAGTGACAATAAAGTTACAAGGATAAACCCAGCTAGTTTTGTAGCGACTTATCCTCAAAGTAATACTATTTCAACTAGTTATGCAGTCAAAGGTTTTCTTGAAGCACTATACAAAATTGAAGCTCTTAATCTAGATATCTCAGCAATTGGAGAGTTACATCGAAATACCTTAATCTCCAGCAAACAAAATGTACGTCAAATAGGAATGCGAGTTGCTTACGGGATGAGTGTACGAAAAAATTATCCCAAATTATACTTGCAACCTGAATTCTCGCTGAAATATACTGAAGACAGAATAAATGACAAAAAAGGAATGCAACACTTATTTTACACCTCTGTAGAATATGATTTTGCAAAAGGAGAATGTTTTGCGTCGATTTTGGAACCAGGAGGCTTTTACCCTTCTAATGAACGTGAATCTTACTCAAAAAAAAGTGACTCGTTAAAGAATCAAAATCCAAATGAAAAAAAATCGGGAGAATTACTGTCAGATTGGGTACAAGTCCAACATTTTAATAGTATAGGATTAGAACATATAAATTATGAGGAAGTATTGTTGTTCAACGCTTCTTTTGCTATAGAAGTTTATCCCTTTAGTGGTTTTTTATATAGTGCTTTTAAGCAATACAACATCATACAATTGCGGTACAATGTTATTTTTCGAAAACAACTAGACTCCACTCAAACAAGTCTATTTATTGGTACTACACATAACTACGCAGCAAACCTGAATATAAAACTCAAAAAGAACGGTAAGACGGCAATCACATTTGGGTATGAATATTTTGATGGAGGTGACCCTTTGAAAGGATTAGCTGAAACCAAATTTGGACAACTTAAAGTTTCTCTACTTTCAAATCTTAATTTTTAATGAATAAGAAGTTTTAAATTCTTTTAATACTCAAAAACAACCTACGACAAATAAAATGTTAACTCGTGTGGTTTTTTTGTTTAGATAAACTTTGTTGAAGTTTTTTAGAATATCCTTATATTTATAGTATCCCCTTTAATAATTATTTGTAATTCACTCTGTCATCATTTTTCTACAGAAATTCTATAAATATTAATCTCTTGATCATCAAAGCTATTATAGACACATTTCCAAGAGATTAGTTAGTATGTAAATGGATAGCAAAAGTTACTATTGTTGAATTTCAATTTAATTATAATATGCAACAACCACAATCAATCCAATACCATTTAAATTATCACGCAAACGAGTGTGAGCTTGCGCTTGTATCTATTGATGAATACGGAACTCCAGGTATACTAAATAAGAAGGTTTTAAATGCATATGGGTATAATTTTAATGATTTAAATCCCAAAGAACTTAGCAAAGGATATGCATTCTTACAAAAAGAAAATAGAAAAGCAATATTGTTTGTTGTTACAGTAGGCAGTGGTGCAACGGCTGAAAACCTTACTAGTAATTTATACAATGCAATAGAGCATAACTTACGGATTTTACAAAATAAGAATGTTTGGGTACCACTTATGGGTACAGGGGATGGCAATCTCACTTTAATAGAAAGCTTTACAATAACGTTAGATGTGCTCAGTAGATTTGTCGAAGGTATAATTTACCATATATCTATTCCCAAAAGTGCTGAAGGTGAGAAACTCTTTGATAAAATACCTGAGATTACATCCCTAGAAGTACAGCTAGATGAAGTACAATTTGACACAGAATTTAGCAAGAAATCTTCTAAAAAAGATAATGACCCCGAGGGTTTCAACGAAGATTTATCTCTTAAAAAAGGGTCTTCAAATAAAACAATTGGGAAAGGGGTCAATTTAGAAAAAGAAGAAATTATTATAACAACCATTGCGGGATTAATAAGTGACGCAGATTCTGGCATAGATTACTTAGACATAACAAAAGATGTAAATGCCTTTGCAAAAGTAATGTCAGCAAAAAGTTTTAGTCCTCCCTTGGCAATCGCACTCCTGGGAAAATGGGGCTCTGGAAAAAGTTTTTTTATGCGCAAATTAAAAGAGCGCATTCAAGAACTTTCACAAAACGAGGTGTCACATAATGCGTATTGTAATGGCATTGCTCATGTTCATTTTAATGCGTGGTCGTATATGGACTCTAATCTCTGGGCAGGAATTATAACAAAAATATTTGAGGGTTTGCAAGAGTATATTACCAATGATACACTGGCAAGTGTCAACAAAAAAGAAATTGAAAAGGCATTAACAAAAAAACTGAATATATCTCAAGATGAAATACTAGATTTAGAACATCAAAAGCAAAGCATAAACAATAAAATAAAAACATTAGAATCGCAAAAGGGAATTGCAGAAAAAACACTAAAAGAAAAAATTGATGCGATTAAAAGTAAGTCTATAAAGCAAGTACTGAACAATCTAGATGCATCGTTTATGATTTCAGAAAAAGTGTCTAATGCGTTACAGGCAAATGACTCCTTCAAAAAATCTACAGATAAATTTAGTAAAATAGTCCCTGAAGAATATTGGCAAGATCCAACGAAACTCTATAAAAAAACAAAATCCAAAGTAGCTTATGTTAAAACATTTTTCAAAGGCGCTAGTTGGGAGTCAAATCTTCTATGGCTTAGCTCCATCATTATTCTAATAATTTTAATCAAAGGAGTTATATTCTTAATGGGTCTTTTTTTAGGAGAAACGTCTTTTGAAATACCAACTAAAGCCTGGTATTTTGTCACAATAGTGGGAGGTTTTATTTTTAGAAACTATCAAACAGTTAAACAATTACAACCTTTAATTTCAACATTTTGGAAAATTAAAGAAGATTATGAATTACAAAAAAAAGATGCTATTTTTAAAGTAAATCAAGCCGAAAAAGCACTAAAATTTGAAATAGACAACCATAAAACCAAAATCGAAACTATTAATAATCAAATAAGCCAGGCCGAACAATCTAAGTTAGAAATAGAATACAGACTAGAGAACACATTAACAACCGAAGCTCTTTTTAGCTTTATTGAAAAACGCTCTGTCAGTGACGATTATAAAAAACACTTGGGCATCGTTTCGGTGATCCGAAAAGATTTCGAAATTTTAAGCGAACTGTTCAGTGGTCATCATGATGAATTGATTAAATCAAAAGAGTCTGAGGAATTTCAAAAAAAATTCAATAAACCTTTAGAGCGTATCATTCTATATATAGATGATTTAGATCGCTGCTCAGACGACCGTGTTGTGCAAGTGCTGGAAGCAGTTAATTTGTTAATGGCATATCCATTATTTGTCGTCGTCGTGGGTGTTGATCCTAGATGGGTTAAAAATGCACTGACAAAAAAATATAAATTGCAATTTAGTAATGGAGACTCTCAAGAAGTGGAAACAATAGAGCCATCAGGGTATTTAGAGAAAATTTTTCAAGTGCCTTTCCAATTAAAATCGGCCTCAAATGATAGTGTGAAGCACATGCTCAAAACACTTGCTGAGTCGCAACCCAAGACATTAGAAAGTGATAATAAAAAATCTAGAGAGGGGGCAATCAATATAACTGGCAATAATAAAAAAGGGACTGAGAAGGGTAAAAATGAACCATCCAATGAAAACCCTATTAGTATTAAAGAGACCATAGAATCTTTAAAATTTTCAGATAAAGAAATTGAGATTCTACAAACCATGTCACACATATTGGGTACTAACCCTAGAGCAATAAAACGTTTTGTAAACATTTATAGAGTCATCAAAGCCCACGAGGATTTCAAATATGCTAAAGATATTGAAGAAGGCGAAATTTCAGTCGTTATGTTTTTAATAGCACTACCGTTGGGGAAATATAGAAAGCTTGTAAAAGACTTTGAAAAGTGGCTTTACGAATCTAATACTGAATATGCAGACCTAAGTACATTCACTTCGGAGAAAAATGACGATTTGAGATATAGCTTAATGAAAATGTTTGACAGTAATAACTCTCAACTATTAACGCAAAGGAAAGAAATATATAGAAAACATTATTACTTTGTCAAAAGATTTACATTCAGTAATTTGTAATACGACAACTCAACTCTAAATAGTTTTAAGGAATGATGTGGTGCGTTCTTTTAATGCTTCTCATTTATTTTCTTCACAAATCTTAATAAACCAGTCACATTTCAGAAGTAAGAAAAAATGGTTGCCTCCTCCCGCTCGAAATCCTATATTTGAATCAAACCAAAAAAACCTTCATTAGCGAAAAAAAAATGCCTAATTCAACCACAAAAAAATCCATCTTCTCCGCCATCCGAGAAATTATCGAAGTCATTTTAAAATCACTCAATAAACGCCCGCGAACTTGGCACCAGCATGTAGTACCTTATGAAGATGATTGGGCGGTGCGACGCGAGGGGAATAAACGCATTACTTCAAAACACAGAAAACAATCCACGGCCATTGATAGAGCCAAAACTATTGCTCGAAAACATAAAGCAGATGTCATTATCCATAGGGCAGATGGAACTATTAGAGATAGAATTAACTATGATTGATTTTTTTGTTTATTCCAACACATAAATAAATCGGTATTTTTCTTTTGTCAGAATATGCTTAAAAAGAGCGTATATTTATAGGCGCTAACTCAATTTAATTGGACACTTCACAAATACCACAATATCTCGTGGCCTTCGCTTATGTGGGCTTTGCTATTTCGCTCTTGGCATTTATCCCAGTATATTCAAAAAAAATAAAAATAACATATATAATCCCATTATTAATTCTGGGCGCAGTACTATTTTGGTTAAAAGCACCTTTGCCATGGCCAGATCCTTTATGGGAGCTCAGTTTTGGGAAAGTAGTGAGTGAGGTAATCGTCATTATCAGTTTAATGACAGCCGGCTTAAAAATAGGCACCTCTTACAGTTGGAAATATTGGAAAAGACCACTTTCGTTAATCGTAATTACAATGCCGTTGTGCATGATTGCAATTTTTTGTTTGTCCTATTTTCTTCTGAAATTAAACGGTCCTTTATCTCTACTTTTAGCCGCTGTATTAGCACCAACTGACCCCGTTCTAGCCAGCGAAATGCAATTAGAGGGACAACAACATTTTAATAAAAAAAACACTGGGCTGCGCTTCACACTTACCGCAGAGGCGGGCATCAATGATGGTTTGGCGTTTCCTTTTGTGTTTTTGGCAATAGTATGGTCTCAGGCTGGGGATTTTGAGGCAATTGATTGGCCCCATTTTTTTGGTTATTATGTGATATATAAGATTATTGGGGGTATTTTATTAGGGGCAATTATAGGATATATTTATAGTTATGCCATTTATTTTCATTCTTCTGAAAGTAAAAAATATATTCTTAATGGTTTTATTGCTGTTGCTCTTGTGTTCTTCTCTTACGGTATAGCCGAAAGTCTTCATACCTATGGATTTCTAAGTGTATTTGCAACAGGATTAATGATGCATTATCACAAAAAAAATAAGAATACTTCCTCAAATAATAGTGATACTATGCTACTTTTTGTTGAAGAAACCGAAAAAATGATTGTAGCTCTTTGGGTTATATTTTTTGGCGGATCTATAATGAGTGGTATTTTATCCTTCACCGATGGTTGGGGAATATTGGTTAGCTTACTTTTTGTGCTAATAATAAGACCCGTATTTGGATATCTGGCAATGCTGACAAATAACTATTCTCAAAAGAAAAAATGGGCAATAGGTTTTTTTGGAATTAGGGGTATTGGTAGTTTCTTTTATTTAAGCTACGCAATGCTAGAGGGAAATTTTAAAGAGTACGATACGCTTGTAGGTATTGTTAGTTATGTAGTGCTATTTAGTATCGTAATTCATGGATTGACCAGCCTAAGAGTTATCGATTATTTTAATAAAAAAGAGACAAACTAAACTTATTATTTGTCGAAACTAAAAATGCCAACTAAAAAAAGCTGGCATTTCTTTATAAAAAGTGATTCTTTAATCTTCAGTTCCCTTTTTCTTGTAGGGAGATTTTTTAACTTTTCCCTCTTTGCTATATCCAGCTGGGTCATTCGATTCTGGAACTTTTTTTGGGTCTTCGCTTATTGGGTCTGTATCCTCAGGCTTACTATTGGGTTCGCCGGGATAATCCTGATTTTTAATCTGTTGCTCGTTCTTTTTATCTTTATCCAACATAGGTGTAATTTTATTTTTTGCGCTCATATTTACTACCCTTTTTTTTTATTTGGGTGTTTGATTAAAAGCTATGCTTATATAGCTCAATTGATACTATCGTATGGTTAGCTATTCTTCCTCCGTATTTTGAGTTTCGCGCCCACCATAACCAGCTTTTTGATTATCTTTTTTATTAATGATTACTGGTTCTAAGTCTTTTTGGGTTTTCTTTTCCATACTATAATTATATATTGGATATCATTTTTAAGAGCTAGAAAATAGATTTAGCCCGTTATATATTAAATATTATTACTGTACGCGAGTTGCCTTGTCCTTATTTCCATACTGATTTTGGTGCGTCTCTTTTTGAGGGCCTTTTTCAGTCTTTGGATTTAGACTTTCGGCTTTATCGGGTGTATTCTCTTTTTTAATTTGATCTTTCTTTCCCATATTTTTTTAAATAAATTTAATCTAACTTATTTATTGATATAAGTTAAATCATTAGGCGTTATCTCTTGGTTGATGTTGCTCTCTTCTTTGTTCTACTTGATGATTTATTTCACGACCATCAGCTTCGTTTGCTTTTTTATTGATAGCGCTATCTTTTTTACTTGTAGCTTCATCTTGTCCGGGTATTTTTTTTGAGTCTTCCATATTTTTGTTTTTAATCACTTTCTAACTTCATTTAAAATAAAAAAATAGTTGTAAGTGAAATTTGTAGTATGATTAAAAATAGACATACAAAAAGCAATCCTAAAGAATATTAGCATTCCTTAACAGCAAATGTTAAACTATTCTAAAAGAGGTTATCTTAAATCGCAACCATTCACTTAACTGAGTGCAAAGATTTACCAACCTAGAAGATTAATTCTCAACGGCAACTGCCCCAAAATCCATAATAAAAGGTCTTTCCTTTACATTGGTTTTAACATAGAGCGTCTCTTTAAAATTACCAGCACGAGTGGGTGTAAATTTGATGGTCATTTGGGCTTTTTCACCTGGTGCAACTTCCTTTGGCAGATTAATTACTACGCAGTTGCAGGTTGAAGCATAATCTCTAATAAATAGTGGCTCGGTGCCATCGTTTATAAATTCGTATGATTGGGTGGTTGTTGTTCCCACATTAGCACTACCAATGCTGAATTCGCTTTTTTCGAGATTCATTCTTGGGCCTACTTTGGTTTCAAAAGGCGATTCCATAGATTGGGCTTGGATGGCAAATGTAAATAGTAGAGTTAATAGCGTGAGGTATATTTTTTTCATAGTTGAAATTTTAATTAAATATCAATAAAGTTAGTAAAAATGAGATTTATAAAGATGTTTTGAAGTATAATCCTACACAATAGGTCGTTTTTAAAATGTATTTCTGAAATCTTAAACAATTGAATACTTTCGTTTCAATTAAATATAATATGCGTCAAATTTCAGAAGTAATTAAATTTCATATTTATTTTCACTCATCCTATATTTTAAAAAAATCTTGATTTTGAGAATAATTCAGCTTTTTTTGGTTTGAAAAATGGCAATAATATTTCGTTTAAAGTTAAAATATAGGATTTGGAGATTTTTTTTAGGGGAATTATTTATAAAAAAAGATACATTTACGTTTTACACACTCATAAAATTTGATAGATAACCAACTAAATATATGGACGCTCCTAAGAAAAATTACACCTCGGCTTTTATCATTGTAACAGTGCTATTTTTTTTATGGGGATTTATAACCGTCTTGGTGGACAGTTTAATTCCGAGACTAAAAGACGTTTTTGAACTTTCAAATTTTCAAGCCGTGCTCGTGCAGTTTGCCTTTTTTGGAGCTTTCTTTTTCTTTTCGGTTCCTGCGGGTTGGTTGTTGTCAAAAATAGGTTATCAAAGAGGTATTGTCCTTGGACTTGCAACAATGGCAGTAGGATGTCTTTTATTTTCGCCAGCGGCAAGTGAACGTGTTTTTGGGATTTTCATCTTTGGATATTTCACCTTGGCTGCCGGAATTACCATTCTTCAAGTTGCTGCAAATCCGTACGTGGCGGTATTGGGTTCTGAAGAAAGTTCGTCGAGTCGATTAAATCTTTCACAGGCGTTTAATTCTTTGGGTGCTTCGATTGCGCCAATCATTGGAGCTTCTTTTTTATTGAGTGATACCATTATGAGCAGCGAGGGAATCGCAACATTATCTGAAAACGAACAACAAGCGTACTACATTGCCGAGGCTGGCGCGGTATCAACACCATTTATAGTATTGGCAGTTTCGATAGCGGTTTTGGCGCTACTTTTTGTATTTATCAAATTACCTAAAATATTACAGGAAAGTCCAAAAGACGGGTATTCTCAGCTTTTCAAAAAGAAATATGTAATGATGGGAGTGCTGGGTATTTTTGTTTATGTGGGTGCTGAGGTTGCCATAGGTAGCTTTTTGGTACTTTATTTTATGGATATGAATTTGGCACAATCCGTTGTAGAAAACGACTTTATGAACAGCATTGCAACCAGTTTGCAAGGAAAAGATTTAAGCGAAGTTGACCCTAAAGGTATTGTAGGTGCTTTTGTATTTATCTATTGGAGTGGTGCAATGGTAGGAAGATTTATAGGAGCATACCTTACTAAGATAATCAGGCCAGGTCGTGTACTTGCCATATTTGCGGGGATTGCCGTTATTATGATTTTAATCTCTATAAGTACCACAGGATTGGTGGCCATGTGGTCCATTCTTGCCGTAGGATTGTTCAATTCTATAATGTTCCCAACGATTTTCACATTAACATTAGAAGGTCAAGGTGATTTGAAACCTCAAGTTTCCGGATTGTTATGTATAGCGATTGTTGGGGGTGCATTTATTCCACCGGCTTATGGCTTGCTTTCAGATTCAATAGGGTATAAGCCTGCATTTTTCCTAGTAATTGCTTGTTATGCGTATATTCTTTACTTCGGATATGTAAAACAACGTAAAACTGTGCATCCCATTAAAATGTAAGTGCTGCATAAGTTGTTGTTTAAAAATTTTCAAACGTGTTATATTTCCGAAGAGAGGATTTTCATCTTTTTTGTTATTTAAAATTTCCGATATTTGTAACAAGAAAGTGACTTAGTGATGTTTAGCAATTCTCTGTTTTTCTTCGGAAATGTGCCAAACATGAACATAATTTAAGCCACTCGCCTAAAACTACAAATGATGGCAGCAGAAATTAAAAATTTAAAAGATTTACAAAATACCGAATACGGTCTTAAAAAACTCTTCAGCGATGCCGAAGATTTTCTTCCACTTTTAGGGACAGACTATGTTGAACTCTATGTGGGTAATGCAAAACAAGCAGCACACTTTTATAAAACCGCTTTCGGTTTTCAAAGTGAAGCGTATGCAGGACTTGAAACAGGTTTAAAAGATCGTGTGTCTTATGTAATTCGTCAGGACAAAATTAAACTTGTATTGACAACCCCACTTACAAAAGATGGACCCATCAATGACCACATCAATTTACACGGTGATGCCGCTAAGGTAATAGCATTGTGGGTGGATGATGCAACGAGTGCATTTGCAGAAACAACAAAGAGAGGTGCAAAACCTTTTTTAAAACCAACCAGAGAAGAAGATGATAATGGTTACATTATTAAATCTGGAATCTATACGTATGGTGAAACAGTGCACATGTTCATCGAACGAAAAAACTATAACGGTATTTTCTTGCCAGGATTCACGAAATGGGAATCACATTACAATCCAGAGCCAGTAGGTTTAAAATTTATAGATCACATTGTAGGAAATGTAGGTTGGGATGAAATGAATACGTGGTGTAAATTTTATGCCGAGGTAATGGGCTTCGCTCAAATCATCAGTTTTGCAGATGATGACATCGCAACAGACTACACCGCACTCATGAGTAAAGTGATGAGTAATGGTAACGGCCGCATCAAATTCCCAATCAACGAGCCGGCAAAAGGGAAAAAGAAATCTCAAATTGAAGAATATCTAGATTTCTATAATGGGCCAGGCGTTCAGCATTTAGCGTTAGCGACAGATGATATCGTTGCAACGGTTTCAGCAATGAGAGATAGAGGCGTAGAGTTTTTATATGTGCCAGACACGTATTATGATGATATACTAGAACGTGTGGGTGATATTGATGAAGACGTAGAAGTCCTCAAAAAACACGGAATTCTAATAGACCGTGACGAAGAAGGATATTTGTTGCAGCTCTTTACAAACAACATTCTAGATAGACCAACCATGTTTATCGAAGTGATTCAAAGAAAAGGAGCACAATCTTTTGGAGTGGGTAATTTTAAAGCCTTATTCGAAGCCATTGAAAGACAACAAGAAAAGCGAGGAACGCTTTAATTAATAATTTTAAAACCACAACAATACAACCTTTCCAATTTAAATAATTGGAGAGGTTTTTCTATTTTTGTGTATCTCAAATCTCACATTTAATATCTCAAATCTATAATGATTCAAGACCTCATAAAAACCCGTCGCTCCGTATTTCCAGATCAGTATAATGACCAGCTTATAACAAAAGAAGAACTAAATCAAATATTGGAAGCGGCAAATTGGGCGCCCACACACAAACGTACAGAGCCATGGAGATTTAAAGTAGTCCAAGGCACTTCTAAACTTGCGTTAGGAGATTTTTTAGCGGAAACGTTAAAGAAAACAAGTCCTAGATTTTCTGAGTTTAAGTACAAAAAGATAAAAGAGAAATGTGAAAAGAGCAGCGCCGTTATCGTAATTTGCTTAGAGCGTGATGCCCAAGAACGTATCCCAGAATGGGAAGAAGTTGCAGCAACCGCAATGGCGGTTCAAAATATGTGGCTCGTGGCACATTCTTTAAAAATTGGAGCTTATTGGAGTAGCCCGGGAATGATAAAATACATGGGTGAGTTTTTTGATTTCAAAGAAAACGAACTGTGTTTAGGTTTTTTCTACATGGGAAAATATGACGGTGAACTAGAACCCGGAAACAGGAATTCAGCGATTGACGAAAAAACCGTTTGGTTGCAATAGTTTATTCATTTTCAGAAAAGAACTTCTTTATATTCAAAGACCTTATAAATAAACAATCCTAGATAGACTAACGTCGCCATAAACTTCATAAATGTAGATGCGATAAATCCTATAAAAGAGCCAAAGGCAGCTTTTATGGCAATATCACTTTGGGTTTTGTTGAATATCATTTCTCCTATAAAAGCGCCTAGAAAAGGACCCATTAAAATTCCAAAAGGAATGGGAGCGATGATCCCTACAATAAGCCCAATTGTAGTTCCATAAACCCCAGCCTTGCTGCCACCATATTTTTTTGTCCCAATAGCGGGAATAATATAATCTAAGATATATAGTACGATAGCGATTGCTCCAGTTATGATGATAAACGTCCAGTCAAATTCTATTTTTGGAGAAAGATAAAGTGCGACCAATCCCAGCCAACTTACCGGCACCCCGGGCAATACGGGCAAAAAACTACCAATAATTCCTACAAGCATTAAAATAAATCCGAGGACCACGAAAAGAATATCCATAATTGATGGTTAAATGATGTTTATAAGACTTCGGAAATAGTATAACGTTACATTTTCAACTAAAAAATTAGTTTAACTAAATATTTAGTTGTAAGTTTGATTTCAGAAAAGATAATTATGTCCAAATCAAATACAAATAAACAACTCACAAAAGCCGAAGAAGATATCATGCAAATACTTTGGGACTTGGGAGAGGGCAATGTTGCGGCAATTGTCGCACAATTTGATGAGCCTAAGCCGGCGACAAATACGGTTTCGACTATTGTGAGAATTTTAGAGAGCAAGGAATTTGTTTCGTATAGAAAAGAAGGGCGAGGGCATATTTACTTTCCTATTATTAAAAAAGAGGCATACAGCAATCAGTCTATCAATAAATTGGTTGATGGGTATTTCCAAGGTTCTTTTAAAAGTATGGTTTCCTTTTTTATGAAAAAGAATGATATTTCTGTAAAGGAAATGGAAGCCATTATGAACGAAATCAATAAAGAAAAATAACTATGATACATTATATTCTACAGGTAGTTGCCTTTCAGCTGGTCTTTCTTTTGGTTTTTGATTTGTTCTTGAAAAAAGAGACCTTTCACACATTGAACAGATGGTATTTGTTAGCCACACCCATCGCGAGTTTTGTGCTTCCTTTGATCAATATTCCAACGATTAGAGAAAACATTCCAACAGCCTATATTGTTGAATTGCCAGCAGTAATCATAGGGAATGCCGCTGAGACTAATGAGGCTGCAAGTTCTTTTACATTAGGTTTTATGGATTTGTTCTTGTTTTGGAAAATAGGCGTGGCGATTGCTGCTTGTTTTTTCGTTTTTAAATTGTTTAAAATTTTCAAACTTCGGTTAAGCGGAAATATTACTAAAATGAACGGATTTCAATTGGTTGAAATCCCCAACACAACAACGGCTTTTTCATTTTTAAGCACTATTTATCTTGGATCTAAAATTTCCGAAGCCCAAAAAGAAAGCATCCTTTTACACGAAATAGAACACGTGAAGGGAAAACATTCTCTGGACTTGCTATATTTTGAAATTATTAAAATCATCTTTTGGTTCAATCCATTAAGCTACACATATCAAAGCCGTATGCGCACCTTGCAAGAGTTTATCGCAGACGAAAAAGTAATCGCTATCCAACCAAAAAGCCAATATTATCAAAGCCTTTTATCGCAGGTTTTTGGCACTTCAACTATTTCATTCATCAATACATTTTTCAATCATTCATTAATCAAAAAACGAATCATTATGTTACAAAAATCAAAATCAAATCGCATTGTACAGTTAAAGTATTTAGTGTTAATTCCACTAGTATTTGGAATGTTAGTGTACACTTCTTGCACAGATGAGTCCAGTGGAGAAGCATATAACACTGCGAATTTTGGCTCAGAATCAAACAGTGAAATAATACAGAATATAGACAGGCTAACTGAATCTATCGCTAAAAATGGTGGGTTAACTCCAGAGGAAGAACGGGCTTTAGAAGCATTTAAAGTATTGACATCACCCCAAGGAGTTGACCATCCAGATTTTGATAGTGATAACGAATTTCTAGAAATTCCTTTTGGAGTTATAGAAAAAGTTCCAACTTATCCAGGATGTTCAGGAACAAATGAGGAATTAAAGTCCTGCATGGAAAAAAGTATGATGTCTTTTGTTGGAAAGAATTTTAACGTGGATGTTGCTCCTAAAGGTTTAAGTGGTTTACAACGAATTTATGTTCAATTTAAAATTGATGCACAAGGAAAAGTAACTAATATAAAAGCACGAGCTCCTCATCTTTCTCTTAAAGAAGAAGCGATTAGAGTTATTTCAAGTTTGCCAGATATGCAAGCAGGAGAACAAAGTGGTAAAAAAGTGAGTGTGCTTTACTCATTACCTATCAAGTTTGAAATTAAGGAATAATACATATGTAATATTGCTATTTTGCAGTCTAATTGTCACTAGCACACACGCCCAAACTTTAAATAAGGTCACTGCGCGTGATGCGGGTTTGTATGAAAAACAAGGCGATAGCCTTTTTGAATTGGGCGATTACAATCGGGCGATTAGTGCGTATCAAAAAAGTTCGTTAGATGCTGAAACCCATTTCAAAATAGCCAAAAGTTACGAAGCGTTGGGTTTTTCAAAAGAGGCATTGGAGCAATTCGAACTCTCGCTGGAAAAAGATGATTCAAAAACAATTGTGCAATATAATTATGGGAAGTTGCTGTATTCCCTCGGAAATATAAAACAGGCAAACCCCGTCTTCGCATCGCTAGCAGCAAATAATCCAAAAAACCCAAACTATCCCTTTTACCAAGGCTTATTGGGCGAAAAAGAAAATGACACACTCGCCATTCCGTTTTATAAAGAAGCGCTTTCCCATGACCCAAAGCATCTAAATTCGGTTTACAGATTAGCAAAAATACTTACCGAAAAACGAAAATTCAATCAAGCAAAACCATACATTGAGCAAGGCTTGAATGTAGATGATTCGAGCAAAAGATTTTTACTGCTCAAAGCGCTCTCATCATTTTATCAAGATAAATTTCACGACGCTATTTTAACTATCAAAAAGCTCATAGATTTAGATAATGGCAATGAGGATTTATGGGAAAAATTAGCCATCAGTTATGCAAAAACCTATCAATATCAATTAGCGAGCGAAGCTTTTGAAAAATTGATACAAGACTATGACAAAGAAAATCCTTTCTATTATTACAACCTTGGAAAATGTTTGATGGGATTAGATGAATTTGAAAAAGGTCGCTTAGAGATACAAATAGCCATTGCGCTTCAAACTCCGCAATTGGATAAAGAATATGTAACCATAGCCGCGAGCTACAATAGAGAAAGGGATTATCAAAAAACGATAGAGTTTTTGCAAAAAGCGTTGAAAGAAAACCCAAACAATCAGTATGCACAATACCAACTAGCCGTTGCGGCTGATAATTATTTTAAGGATGACAGCGAAGTGCTCAAATATTATGAGCGTTACATTGATTTTTTTGGCGAAAAAGGGGATTTCTATCAACTCGCTACTGCACGCTCCAACGATTTAAAAGAAAAAATCCATTTGCAGAAGGAATAAGCATCTAGTTAAAATTGTGTATTTTTCGGTTTCTATTTTGGTGACTAAAAATGAAACACGCAGCGCTCTTATTAATTTTCATTGGTGCAACTTCCTGCAACTATTTTGAGACTGAAAAAATAACTTCGGAAACGTTTTACACCGAAGAAATAAAAACCATAGATTTCAAAGACGTGGACACCTTTCCCGTTTTTGAAAATTGCCAAAACACAACCGAAAAAGAAGCTTCAAAACAATGTTTTATCAATGCATTAAGAGCAACGGTCACAGAGGCAATTTTACAACGCAATTTAGTAGCCACGCAAGACCTTGATGATACACTCTCGGTATCCTTTCAAGTTTCCGATAAAGGAATTATAGCCGTACAGCACATTGAAATAGACAGTCTCGCCGCCTTAGAATTTCCGAAATTAAAAGAATGGATTTCGCAACGAATAGATTCTATAAAACTCTTAGCTCCCGCCTATAAAAGAGGTGTTCCAGTTAAAACCGAATTTACATTGCCTATAAAATTGCGCACGAATAAAAATTAGAAGATAAACTTATATCCCAACGTTACATCGATAGGGAATTCGTCATTTTTATCTCTTCCCACAGCAAGTAAATCATTGAATGCAAGTGTAAGATAACCATTGCCCAATTTGTAATCTGCACCTATCCCAAAACCACCCACGGCATCAATGGTACCACCGCTGGTTTCGACACTGGTATCTTCCCAAGGAATATCTCCAACGGGATTTGGTACTTGGGTTTCAATTTTTACATACGAATACTCCGCCACTTTTACATTAGCAAAGACATCCAACTTCTCGGTTTGAACAAATTTAAAGCGGTAATTAAATGAAACTTGCGATGCCGAATACGCGTGATCGTCTGCATCGAGTGTTTGCTTAAATCTAAAAACAAGCGAGTGTCTTCTCAATTTATTTGGGTCGAGCACCTCATATTCAATCCCAAGAGCTGTGTGACTTGCGTTATTTGGGTTTTCTGTATATACGGCATTGTTGATTCCAACAAAAGCGCCCAACCTGTGCTGCAATTTAATGGGTTCTTCGTAAGTGTAATTTGCGTCTTCTCCCGAATTATACGTGTTAAAAAAGTTACGTAATGAACCCAACGTTAATTTTACATCCTCAACTTTTGAGGCGTCCAATCCTGTTTGTTGTTGCAAAACAGCCTTGTACTCTTCATTATAATCGCGGTTTGAATACGTATTTACAAGCTCCTGAATTACATCTCCTTTTTGAGAAAAAAAACGATATTGACCCTCAATCGTATTCCATAATAGAGTAATGGTACCGTCGGCTTCGGTGTTGAGTTGGTATTGTTTACCGTCAATCGTATATTGCTTTTGGGCAAACATTGCACTTGTAATACACAAAAATAATAGCGTAAATAAGGGACGTAGGTTTTTCATAATTTGTAGGCTTTGGTTGGTTAAAGGTACTATTTTTTTAGAATTCAATAGCGTATCTGTTTTCTTCGGAAATTTCAAAAATTCCTACCTTTCCAAATATAGTTCCCACGTAAAGAATTGATAACCACAGCTACTGTTATTAATGGATACACCACAGCACTTTTCACCACGGAAATGAATCCCAACCGAACCTTAAAAAATCCAGCCGATCGATACAAAACCATTACGTCTAGAACTAACTTCAGCATAAAATAAATGAGTACATCCCGCAGCATAAAAGGGTAAAAAAGAACCCAAAAAATCCCAGCTATAATAATTGCATTTGCCAAAAATACAAGCAATCCAATAGTTTTAGAAAATGAATTATCCACGCTCTTTGTTTTGGAAGCCCAACGTACACGCTGATTGATTATATTGGCCCACAAATTTTCGGGTTGTGTTGTAACAATTGCATTTCGGTTTTTTAGAATACGTACGCCTTCCGGATTTTCTTTTTTTGCTTTCTCGAGCATAAAAATATCATCGCCACTTGCGATTCCATTATTCCCCACAAAACCATCGAGGTCCATAAAAAATTTTTTGCTGTACGCCATATTAGCACCGTTTGCGAGCATGGGTTTAAAGAGTCCAAAACTCCCCATTCCCACCCATTGCAAACTCAACGCGTCTAGTTGTTGAAAAGCATGTAAAAAACTTCCGTTACTTTTATAATTTACGGGCCCACAAATCAGCGACGGATTTTCAATTGCTATAAAATTGGAGTAGGTTTCCAACCAATTTTCGTTCAATTCGCAATCGGCATCTGTGGTAAGTATCCATTCATATTTTGAGTTTGCGATTGCAAGGGTAATGGCATCTTTTTTTGGAGATTTTGAAACCCTTTTATTCTTTAAAATTTGGAAATCAATCGTTGGATTCAAGTTTTCAGAAATCAATGATACCGATGCGTCAATGGAATCATCATCCACAAATAGGACTTCAAAGGATGACTTCGGAAATTTCAAACCATTAATACTTTGAAGCAACGGTAAAATTCGGTGTTCCTCATTTCTAAAAGGAATAATAACAGTAAATTTTGTAGCGACTATTGATGATGCTGGCCCCATTTCCGAAGTGCTTTCAAACGACTTTAATTTTAAATTACCAACATGCAATGCCAGCAATAAAATGGCGTACAGAACACCGATGGTGAGCAAGGCGAAACTCATAAGCTGGCAGGTTTATAGCGGGCTACATTATAGCTTCCGCAGATGGCTGGGAGCACTACATTGAGCAGCCACATGGCGAGCACCGTGGCGAGCACCACGATTTCATCAACACCCGCTAACGAAAAAAGCCAAACGGCAACACCGCCGCGAATGACAACGTCAAAAATAAATATCGAGGGAATAATGGAGACAAATAAATACATCGCAAAAATGAAAAATACGGCTTGATCAGTGGGGATTTCTGCGCCAAAAAGCTGAAGTAAAAAATAAAATAAATAACTAAAAATTACATATCGAATAATTGAAAAAAGTAAAATTTCAACTTTAATTTTCGGTTTAATATTACCGTAATACCGCCAAACATTTGCAATTGAAAATCCTTTGATGAGCAGTTGTCTTTCTTTAAATAAATACCCGAGGAATGCTAATAAAATGGCAATTCCCACTAAAAGTAGGAGTGTTGTCGTTTGTAATTGCAAGTCGAAATTTAAAACGATGTACACCAAACCGACGCATCCAAAAACACAAGTTGCCAACATTTGTGAACCGTTTGTTAGAAAATTGAGCAATAGTATTTGTTTGCGAGTTTCGGCTGGATAATAATATGCTTTTGCTCCATAGTCACCAATTCTGTTGGGTGTGGTGAGTGAAATTGTTAATGCCGATAAACTTTCTATCGCTGCTCTTTTAAGTGAAATTTGCTGTACATGCGAAATAGCGACTTTCCACTTTAAAATTTCCAAAAACCAATTGGCCACTACCAATACTAAAATTGCTAAAAAATTGACTATTAAAATTTCCGAAGAATTTTTGAAAGGCGAAACGAGCACTCCCCAAACCGAAGCATCGGTCTTAGATAATTTGATATAGATATACATAAATGTCGCTCCAAGTATTAAAACTTTTAGCGCAACGAGTAGATATTGTTTAGCTTTGTTGGAAAGTGAAAACATGTTGCTACGAAAGTATTAAAAAAAGTACTTGAAAGATTCTAAATGCTCAATACCATTTTAATAAAAAACAATGTCCACAACTAAAACCGAAAGAATCATCCTTGGCATTGACCCCGGAACTACAATCATGGGTTTCGGGTTGATAAAAGTAATGGGCAAAAAGATGGAATTTTTACAATTGAACGAACTTCAATTATCTAAATATGACGACCACTATAAACGGTTAAAAATTATTTTTGAGCGTACCATCGAGTTGATAGACACATGGCACCCAGATGAGATTGCCATTGAAGCACCTTTCTTTGGAAAGAACGTACAATCCATGTTAAAGTTGGGCAGAGCACAAGGAGTAGCAATGGCGGCAGGACTTTCCCGAGAAATCGCAATTACCGAATATTCCCCCAAAAAAATTAAAATGGCAATCACCGGTAGCGGAAATGCCAGTAAGGAACAAGTTGCAAAAATGCTGTTGAGTATTTTAGAGGGCTTTAAAGAATTACCCAAAAACTTAGATAGTACAGATGGACTCGCAGCCGCAGTATGTCATTTTTATAATACCAATAGAGTTTCGGTTGAAAAAAGTTACTCCGGTTGGGCGGCATTTGTAAAACAAAATGAGAAAAGGGTAGCCCCCCAACCCCCGAAGGGGGAGAAATCGAAGCGCCTTAAAAAATGAGTGCTATTAATAAAATTCCCCCCTCGGGGGCTATGGGGCCTGCAGGTATTTATATCCACATCCCTTTTTGCAAACAGGCCTGTCACTATTGTGATTTCCACTTTTCGACTTCTTTGAAAAAACGAGACGAAATGGTGGCAGCGATATGCAAAGAATTAGAACTTCGGAAATCTGAAATACATGGAACTATTGAAACCATTTACTTTGGTGGTGGGACGCCTTCACTTTTAAGAATTTCAGAATTAAAATCAATCCTTGAAACGGTATATAATAATTATCACGTTTCCGAAGCTCCAGAAATTACACTGGAAGCAAACCCCGATGATTTGGTGACCGTTGAAGCGCAATCGAGAACTATTTTGAGCGATTTTAAATCGGCTGGAATCAACCGCCTTTCCATTGGTGTTCAGTCTTTTTTTGAAGAAGATTTAAAATTAATGAACCGCGCTCACAACGCTTCCGAAGCATTAGTGTGCATTGAAAAAGCGAAAGAATATTTTGATAATATTAGTATCGATTTGATTTACGGAATTCCAATGATGAAAAGCGCGCGCTGGTTGGAAAATTTGGATATCGCACTACAGTTAAACATCCCCCATTTATCCTGCTATGCCTTGACGGTAGAACCTAAAACCGCTTTGGAAAATTTCATCAAAAAAGGAATCGTGCCACCCGTGGAAGATGAGGTTGCGCAGGAGCATCACAAATTATTATTGGAACATACGGAGACGGCGGGCTATGATAATTATGAGTTTTCAAACTTTTGTAAGCCAGGTTGGGAGTCAAAAAATAACACGGCATACTGGCAGGGAAAACCCTATTTGGGGATTGGACCTTCGGCGCACAGTTATGACGGAAATTCTAGAAGTTGGAATATCAATAACAACCCATTGTACATCAAAGCGATTGAAGCCGGAGAGCTTCCGGTGGAGCGTGAGTCGCTTTCAAAAACCGATAAATATAATGAATACGTGATGACGCGTTTACGGACTAAAAATGGTGTCTCTTTTGCTGAAATTTCTGAAAATTTCGGAACAAAATATCTTGAATATTTAGAGCAACAGATGAAACAACACCTTGAGACAAATTTGCTTTTTATTGATGATGCCCGTTTAAAAGTGACCAAAAAAGGAAAGTTTTTAAGCGACGGGATAGCATCAGACTTATTTTTGCTAAATTTAGACTGAATTAACCCATACAAAAACCTTCGCGAACCTACATGCTAAAAGCAACCATCACCCTGCACAACACCCGAAAAGTTATTGATTTATCAAAACCTATTGATTTATCTATAACGTTGAAAGATTCGGACAAAAATCCGCTGGCTTGGTATATTGATAAGCCAGAAATTACACCGGTAAAAATGGACAATTGGGTGGGGAGTGTCGAGGCTGGCGCTTCGGTGAATTTTAATAATATTGCGTTCAATCCCCACGCGCATGGCACACATACGGAAAGTTACGGGCACATTACGAAAGAGTTTTATTCGGTAAACAATGCTTTAAAAACCTTTTTTTTTATGGCAGAAGTTATTTCGGTAGCACCTGAAAATAAAAACGGTGATCTTATTATTTCAGAAGCACAAATAAAAGAAAGATTACACGGAATAACTCCTCAAGCCGTTGTGATTAGAACGCTACCCAACACGAGCGACAAATTGAGCAGGAAATATTCAAACACAAATTGGCCGTATTTGCAAGAAGAAGCGGCAATTTATTTACGAGAAATTGGTGTGTTGCATTTATTGATTGATTTGCCCAGCGTTGATAAGGAGAAAGATGAAGGTGCATTGCTGGCGCATAAAGCTTTCTGGGATGTCCCAAAAGCTCCTAGAGAAAATGCCACAATCACAGAATTTATTTACGTTCCCAACAACGTTCAAGATGGTAGTTATGTGCTCAATTTGCAAGTAGCTCCCTTTGAAAATGACGCATCGCCAAGTAGACCCGTATTGTATAAACCTCTTTAAATTATAAAAGTTGAAAACAATTCTAAAAATAGAAGAGCTCGCATTATTCATTACTGGAATCGTTCTATTTTCTACGTTGGAAATGAATTGGTGGTGGTTCCCCGTTTTATTATTATTGCCAGATGTGGGCATGTTGGGCTATCTAATAAATACTAAAGCGGGTGCTTTTTTCTACAATTTATTTCATCATCGCGCGATTTCGGTGGTCTTGCTTTTGATTGGTTATTTTTATGAGCAGAATGGCATACTTTTAGCCGGAATCATTATGTTTTCACATATAGCATTTGATAGAATGTTGGGCTACGGGCTCAAATATCCAGATAGTTTTAAGAACACACATTTAGGCGAAATAGGCAAAAAATAAATATGGAATTACTTTTTATAGGACTCGCAATTGGCTCCATCATCGCGTATGTGGTTTTTCTTCGATTTAACCGAATGTGGTCAAAAGGAAAGACATCATCGCAGAGTGTCATCTTGATGGAAAAGATTAGGAGCGTTTGCAAATTCATCACCGTCGAAGGCGATTTTTCTGAAATATACCACTACGAAAACGTGCAGCAAAAGTGGCTCAACCTGCTCCTCGGAAAAAAGAAAGCACTAGTCTTAATTGAAGCGAGAGCTTATGTGGGTTACGATTTAACCCAAATAAAAATGCAAGCCAACGAAGAGACTAAAACGATTGTCATCAACGAATTTCCAAAACCGCAATTGCTTTCCATTGAGACAGATTTTAAATATTACGACAAGAAAGAAGGATGGGCAAATCCGTTTACGGCGTCAGATTTGACAGAAATCAACAACGAGGCAAAACAACATATTGTAGATAAAATCCCCACTAGCGGACTTTTCGATGAGGCTTCAAAACAGGCACTTGACACCATCAATTTGATTGCCCAACTTGCGGGGACTATCAACTGGAAAGTAGATTACACCGCGTTGGAAGTTTCAGAACGTACAAAAAAAATTAGCACTACAAAGAATGAATTGTTATAGGATTTCTTCGGAAATAAAACGCGGAATACTATTGCTGCTGTTTGTTGTTTTGGGCAGTACATGGTCTGCGAATTCTCAAACCAACGAAGAAGTTGATATAACGATAGAATTATATCCAACCACAGTAGATTCGGCCGAAGCACTATCAAAATTGATTACAAGAGACTTCACTTCCGAAGAAACTAAAGTACGGGCCATCTACACATGGATCATTAAAAATGTGGCGTACGACCCTTCAGAATATAAGAATTTCGATTACACCTTTAAAAACTACCGAGAGCGCAATAAAAAAGAAGAAAAAAGCCGAAAACAAATTATTGATAGAACACTGCAAACGGGCAAAGCAGTCTGCGAAGGATATGCAATGGTTTTTGAAAAATTGTGCCAATTACAGGGCATCGATAACTATTTAGTGCGGGGCGATACAAAAACTAGTTTTACAGATATAGGCAGGCCATTTGCTAAAAATCACATGTGGAATGTAGCGTATATTGACGGCAAACCTTTTTTGTTTGATACAACGTGGGGCGCTGGAAAATTTAATGGAAAATTTATAAAAGAACCTTCGTATGCTTATTATAAGGCAAATCCGAAACGGTTAATTAACACGCATTACCCTGCATTGTTCGAAGATGCTTTTATTGAAATGCAATTTACAAAAGAAGAATTTTCAATGCGACCCATTATTATTGGAGGCTACATTGATATTTATGATGTCGTTGAACCTGCCAAAGGAATTCTAGAAGCTGTTTCTTTTAGCGAGGGAGTTATAGAGTTTGTAGTTGGGACAAAAGTAAATGTTGTAGGGTATAGATTTGGTAAAGAAATTAAAACAATTTCCGAAGAAGAAAAACAAACTGTTGATAATAAAACCACCTTTAAAATTCCTTTGGAAATGGGAGCGAGAACGCTACTTATTTATTTTGAGGGAAAACCGGCAATGGGTTATAAAATTATTTGAACAAGATGCACGTAGAAGAATTTAGAGAATATTGTTTGGAAAAAAAGGGAGTAACGGAGTCGTTTCCATTTGATGAAAATACGTTGGTTTTTAAAGTAATGGGAAAAATGTTTGCGCTCTGTGGCTTAATAAGAATTCCTTTACAAGCGAATCTTAAATGCGACCCAGAACGCGCTATTGAATTGCGCGAGGAATATGACGGTCGTATTATTCCTGGGTATCACATGAGTAAAACACATTGGAATACGGTCATGCTTCAAGACAATGTGCCGCATCCTTTATTGCTGGAATTGATAGACCATTCCTACGATTTGGTCGTCGCATCGCTCACTAAAAAATTGCAAGCAGCACTGAAAGAATTATGAAAAAAGAGCAAGAAGGATTCTATAAAAGTACGATTGAGGAACACTCAAAAAGTCTAAAAGAATTAAAGAAAAAATTACTTTTCTCTAGTGTTTTAAGACTACTAATTTTTTTGCTGATATGCGGTGGGATTTATTTTTTCTTTGGAAATACAAAACTTGTATTAGCGACGATAGGGATAGGAATCGTTTTGTTTCTTTTCTTGGTTTCGCGACATTCAAATTTGCAATACAGCGCAAGTCTTTTACGTCAGCTCATCGCTCAAAATGAAATTGAACTAGAAGTTTTAAATTTCAATTTTCATCAATTACCCGACGGAGCAAAATATAGAAATCCCACCCATTTTTATAGTGAAGATATAGATCTTTTTGGGGTTGGTTCTTTTTATCAATACAGCAACAGAACAGCGCTAGAAAGTGGTAGCGATGCGTTGGCTAAGATGCTGTTGAGCAATGATATTGAAGGAATAGAAAAAAAGCAGCGAGCTGTTAAAGAACTGAGTGCAATACCAAAGTGGCGTCAACAATTTTCTGCGATTGCCTCTTTGGTTACGATTGAAACTTCTGCTGCCACCGTTCATCAATGGATTACAAATTATAAGGCTTTTATTCCATCGTGGGTGCCTATTGTGACCACGGTATTTTCAGTAATTTCGGGCGTGCTTTTAGGATTGTATTATTTTGAATTTATTCCTGGACTCGTTCCGTTTTTTTGGTTTTTATTGGGATTGGGTATTTCTGGAATTTATGTTAAAAAAGTAAATCAACTTTCTGCTGAAACGAGTAAGGTGCAAAGTACGTTTGAGCAATTCAATAAGTTATTGTTAGAAATAGAAAATGTGCAGTTTACTTCGCCTTTGCTCGTTGAAAAACAGTTGTTGGTTAAGGAAGAACAACAAAAAGCTTCGGCATTGTTGAAACAGTTTTCTAAACATTTAAATGCGCTCGATCAGCGTTCAAATATGCTCATTGGCGTATTGCTCAATGGATTTATGCTTCGGGATTTAAAGCAATGTTATAATATTGAAAAATGGATACAAAATCATTCAAAAAATGTGGTCACTTGGTTTGAGGTCATTTCATTTTTTGATGCTTACAACAGTTTGGCTAATTATCACTTCAATCATCCACAGCACACATTTCCGAAGTTATTAAAAGAAGGAATCGTATTAGAATCAAAAGCTTCCAACCATCCATTGCTCAATCCAGAGAAAGCCGTCTCAAATAACTTTTCCATAAAACAAGACGAATTTTTTATTATCACGGGCGCTAATATGGCGGGGAAAAGTACGTTTTTACGAAATGTGGGATTGCAAATAGTAATGGCAAATGTCGGGTTGCCCATCTGCGCGAACGAGGCAAAATACACGCCCATAAAATTAATCACGAGCATGCGAACGACAGATAATTTGACGGAGGATACTTCGTATTTCTTTGGCGAATTAAAACGACTAAAATTAATCGTGGAAGCCATCAAAACCGAACGTTATTTCATCATCTTAGACGAAATTTTAAAGGGAACAAATAGTACAGATAAAGCTATCGGTTCTCGAAAATTTGTTGAAAAATTGGTACGAAGTAACGCCACGGGAATTATAGCAACACACGATTTAAGTCTTTGTGAAGCAGCAAATGATTTTAACGAAATTGAAAACTACTATTTTGACGCACTCATCGAAAACGACGAACTTCATTTCGATTATACGCTTAAGAAAGGTATTTGTCAAAATATGAATGCTTCATTTTTATTGAAGAAAATGAATATTGTAGATTAAGCGCTATGGATTCGTTAACACAAATTGTACTCGGTGCAGCAGTGGGAGAAGCCGTTTTAGGAAAAAAAGTGGGTAATAAAGCAATGCTTTACGGAGCGATTGCCGGTACCATTCCAGACCTCGATGTCGCTGCCCGCTTTTTTGTGGACACCGTTACTGCGCTGGAAATGCATCGCGGATTCTCCCATTCTATTTTATTTTCGGTGCTATTTGCGCCTTTGTTTGGTTGGCTCGTATCGCGTTGGGAGCATGGCGCGAGTTGGAAACAATGGTCATGGTTGTTCTTTTTCGGCTTCATAACGCACCCGTTATTGGATGCACACACCACGTGGGGAACACAACTTTTTTGGCCTTTTGATTTAAGATTGGCGTATAAAAACATTTTTGTCATTGATCCATTGTACACACTTCCCTTTTTAGTGTTTGTTATTTTGGCAATGCTTCGGAAACGTGACGACCCCAAGCGCCGTCGTTTGAATAAAATAGGGTTGTGGGCGAGTAGTATTTATTTATGCATCACGTTGCTTTTAAAAGGAATCACTTATTTTAAATTTCAAGAAGCTTTAGAAAATCAGGGAATTGATTACATCGAACTCGAAACAAAACCGGCACCCTTAAACACCATTTTATGGACAGCAAATGTGCAAACAGAAGATGCTTATTTAATTGCCAATTATTCGCTTTTTGACACCCAGCCCATTACTTTTTCAAAACATCTCAAAAACCATCAATTGCTCGGTGATTTGGCCAACAACGAAAAAATAAAAAGACTTATCAAGTTAACAAAGGGTTGGTTTATCATTCAAGAAAAAGACGACGGACTTTATTTTAACGATTTACGTTTTGGGCAATTGTCTGTTGATACGGCTGCAGAAGATTATGTGTTTAGTTATAAATTAGAACAAGTGGGTGATGAACTGCAAATTTCAGAAAACCAAAAACGCCCAGAAGACGGCAAGCAATTGATTACAGATTTGTGGGAGCGATTGAAAGGGAATTAATAACTAACTACTCATATCTGCCACAATTTTCCACTCACCATCAATCTTTTTGAAGATAATCATAAAATTACCATTGGCGTCGCCCACTTTTCTTTTTAGAATATAGCGTCCCATAACCCAATAGCTGTTGTTTTCAATTTGTGAAATATCATCAACTTCAAAGTTTAAAGTGCCGCTGTAGTCTTTTGTGGGGTAGCCTTTTTTGTAGTTTTCTAAGGTTTGTTGCCACCCTTTGGTCAAGCCGCGACTACCATAAAATTTGAGGGAGTCACTTTTCCAATAGCCTTGCATAAAGCCTTGGAGGTCGTTTTGACTCCACGCTTTTTCTTGGTCTTTCATCACTTTTAAAATAGCAGTTTTGTCTTGTTGCATTGAAGTCTTTTGCACTGCACAGCTTGTAAAAAGGACTACCGAGAGTATAAAAATTAGATGTTTCATTTTAGTTTTTTAATATTGATTCATAAAGTCTTCCTTGAAAACTTGGCTTAAACGCATGATGAGTTCTTTGGCATTTTGTTTGCTGAATACCATCGGGGGTTTTATTTTTAAAACATTGTGGTCGGGACCATCGGTGCTCATCAAAATATTTTTTTGTCTCATTCTATTGGCGAGATAGGTTGCATGAGATGCTAAAGGATTTTTGTCGCTATCAACAAGTTCAAATCCTAAAAAAAAACCTTCTCCACGCACATCACCAATAATGGGGAACGATTGCTGTAAATTTTTCAATTTATCCTTTAGAAACGTTCCTACTTCGAGCGCATTTTTTTGTAGTTCTTCCAGTTCAATTATATCGAGTACCACTTTCCCAATGGAACAGCTCACAGGATTTCCGCCAAAGGTGTTAAAATATTCCATCCCATTCGCAAAAGCATCTGCCACTGCTCGCGTGCAGGCAACTATACCCAGGGGATGCCCATTGCCGGCAGGTTTTCCCATTGTAACAATATCTGGAATCACATCGTGCATTTCAAAAGCCCAAAAATAACTTCCCACTCTTCCAAAACCCGTTTGAACTTCGTCAGCAATACAAACACCTCCTGCATCGTGGACATACTGATACACATCTTTAAAATACCCCGGTGGAGGAACAATTTGCCCACCACAACTTATAATGGGTTCGCCAATAAAACCCGCTATTTTTTCATCAATAATTTCAAGATGTTCAATATGTCTTTGAGCATAACTGGAATATTTATTCCCCGAGGTTTCCCAAGCATGCCGCCCTCTAAAAGGATCCGGCAACGGTAAAATATGCGTATGTTCAGGTTTACCGGCTCCACCTTTTCCATCAAATTTGTACGAACTCACATCGATTACCGCGTTTGTATTTCCGTGATAACCCACTTCAATTGCCATAATTTCTTTTTGGCCTGTCACGGTTCGTGCCATTCTCAGAGCAAGTTCATTGGCTTCGCTTCCCGAATTTACAAAATGCAACACGCATAATTCCTTGGGTAGTTTTTTTAAAAGTGCTTGAGCATACGCCGTTATATTTTCATGCAAATAACGTGTGTTTGTGTTTAAAATGGACATTTGTTGTTGCCCTGCTTCCACAACTTTTGGGTGCTCGTGCCCCACGTGTGCAACATTATTTACTGTGTCAAGATATTTTTGTCCTTCAGCATCCATTAAATACACACCATCGCCGCGCACAATGTGCAATGGTTTTTTATACGAAACACTCAATCCTTTTCCTAAATGCTCTTTTCTGAAATTTAAAATTTTATCACTCGGAGCGTCTAATTGGGTTTTAAGGTTGGGGTTTTTAAAAAGAAAATTGGGGTCTGGGCAGATGCTTTTCCATGGTTCGGTTTGCTTCGGAAAAGTAACACCCGGAAAGTCTGTAGTGTTACCCAACATGCTTAACATAATCTGAAAATGTAAATGAGGAGACCAGTTTCCATTTTCCGAAGGAGTTCCTAAAAAGCCAATGCAATCACCTTTTTTAATGGTGTCTCCTATGTTTAATTTTTGTGAACTTTCCGCAGAAAGATGTCCGTATAAGCTAAAAAAAGAAAGGTTGTCAATACTATGCTTCAAAATAATTAAACCGCCATATTGTTTGTAACCGCCTTCATTGTTAGCGGTTACAACAGTGCCATCAAACATAGTATTCACAGGAGTTCCCGAAGGAAGCCAAAAATCAATACCTAAATGTACCGTGCGACTTTCGGGGCCTTCGTTTCCCTCTTTGTCAAAGTCACTTGAGGTGTAAATGGGGCGTGGCTCAAGATAACCGTTAGCGATTATCTTAGTGGGATTTTCCTTTTGGAGTTGGTTGATTTTAAATTCAAATAGGTCGAGATTATTAAATTCATGCCTATTTCCCATCCATGTGCTGGACACTTTTAAATTTAAAAGATGTACTTCTTCTTTTTGTTGCGTTGGAAATAAATCTGCAAATTTAAAATCTTGGCTTTTTGCCCATTCCATAAAAATTTCCTCTTTGGGATGGGGATTGTAATCACAAACACTACGAAAGCTATAATGTGCAAATTCACTAGAAATAGCGTGCCACTTTTTAAGTAAATCCCAAGCGGGTTTTTCGCTGATTACGTGGTATTTATTGGATGGGTCAGCCTCTTTCCGAATAGAAGATTTTGTGACCGAAACCACCAATCGCATCCCCACTAAAACATATAAACATTGCAACTCTTCGGGCGATAATCTGTAAGATCTATTATAGCCTTTGACGACGTCCAGCGCTGCTTCTAATGGGTCGGGCAACTCCATAGAGGCATAGGAAATGACTATTGCCAGGTCATTTACGGTTTGTGTAAAAATTGCATCTCCAAAGTCAATGATACCTATAACTTTTGGGTTTAAAAAGTCTTCGGAAACGAGAATATTATAATCATTCACGTCATTGTGAACCACACTTTTGGGTAGCTTTTCATAGCCATCTTGAATTTTTTGAAACGAATTTTGAAAATAGGAAATGATATTTTTTTCCTCCCCTTCAAATCTGTCAAGATGCTTAAACGTCCAATGCGAATTTGCTAAATCCCAATCATCTTTTCTATGAGCTGCATCATGTTCAAAATCTTTTAGTGCTTGCGAAATAGCTCCCGAATACTTCCCTAAATTTTTACGGAGTGCAGCAGTTTTAGGATTTATCGTCGCCCAAATCCTGCCAGAAAGCCATGATTGCAATCGTAAAAATTTTCCGTCTTCAGTGTTTTGAAAGTGTAGTACGCGGGGAGTTTCAAAATCTAATTTAGCTTCTTGCAAATTTTCCAGTACTTTATGCTGAAAATCTTCAAAATAGATAGAATTACTAGTTGAAATTTTAAAAAGAAACCGCTCAGAAGTGTCAGATTCAAACTTATAATTCAAATCTACATCACCGGGAAGTTTTGACAATTTACCTTTTAAACCAAAATGTGATGCCAATAATGCTTCCGCAGCTTCAATTTCTTTTGCTAATTTCATGTACCGTTTTTTGCACAACCAAATTAGTCAAAATCAATTTGCACACCATAGAATCTAAAGCATACTTTTTTGTTTTTTGTAAAATGCATCGGCTTGCTCTTGCATAAGTTGGCGGGCAATTTTACGCTTATAGTCATAGATTGCTTGCTCCTCGGCAATGTCGCCATAAACGCGATTGTTTACTTCAATATCAGTGGATTTTAGAATATCACGTTGTGCTTTTTGTTGTGCCACCCATGATTGAACAGTGCCTTCTTGTTCGGCTAATTTGTAGTCGTAAGCACCTTTCGGTGATAGTAATTTTGCAATGATGGGCGAAGTTTCAATTGCGAGAAATAACAGGAATACAAAAAAGGAGGGAAGCCACGGCAATTTATTAAGTGCTGTAATTCGAGCCATCAATCCATCAAAACCATTGATGATGGGTTGGGTGGTTGCTATTTGGGTTTCGTAATCTGTTTCTATCTGTGCAATTTCATTTTCGGCTTCGGAAATTTTTGCCTCATTCACCTCCTTTAATACTTTGAAATCTGCAAGTGCGGCATCGTGTTTTTGTCTCTTTTCAGCATAGACTGGACCTTTGCCTAATTTATTGGTTCCGCTGGTTCCTTCAGCTTCGGAAATATACTTGTTGTACAACGCATTAACTTCTGTTTCTTTCGTAGCAATCTCTTTTTTAAGATTTAAAATTTCTGAAGTCTTTGCATCGATACTCGGTGTGAATTGAAGCGCCAATTGGTCTTTGTTTTCTAAGGTCATTTGGTTCTTTTCAGTCAAGAGCACTTGGTTGATTTCCTTTTCAAAAATTTTCATTTCTAAAGGTTTTGAAATTACGATTGCAATGATGAGTGCGAGGATAATTCTGGGTGATGCTTGGATGAGTTCGTCAAAAAAATGGTCTCTCTTTTTGATAGTAGAAACTATAAATCTGTCTAAATTAAAAATCAATAATCCCCAAATCATCCCAAAAAAAATGGCAGTAAAAAGATTATCGAAAACCGTGTACAATGCATATGAGCCTGCGATTGCTGCCATGACTGCGGTGAAGAAAACGGTGGCTCCAATGCCAGCATATTTTGTATTTTCTCCAGCGGAGCAGTCCTTGAGAATGTCTGTATCTGCACCTGAGCAGAATATAAAAAAGCGTTGTAGCATTTCAGAAAATTTTGAGTGATATACTATGAAACGTTAATTCAGTCATTTTGTTACAACTACATTATTTCTTTATTTAATGATTACCGACAAAAAGTTAAATAATCGGTTTAAGTGTTGTTTATTGTAGTTTTGTAGTATATTTGTCAGACTTTTTGTAAGAACATTTTTGAAATTATAATCTAAAATTTAATTAGCTATGTTAAGAAACTTTTGTGTATTTACTTTTTTGATTTTATCATTTTCTTTATATGCTCAAGTAGGGATAGGTACAACGAGTCCAGATCCGTCATCTCTTTTGGATATAAATTCTACCGAGGGAGGTTTATTGGTGCCTAGAATGACAACAACTCAGCGATTGGATATTGACAATCCTGCTCAAGGATTATTGGTTTTTGATGTCATAGAGAATACTTTTTATTTTTTTGATGATGCAAATTGGGTCAGTCTCAATACCAATGCTAATAATCCCAATGATTATACAGGATGGGGAGTGTATAATGATACACAATTAACATCTGCTTCTCCAGGGATAGTGCCATCAACGGGAATTTACTATTTGCCAAATAATGCCCAAAGCAAAATTGAAACACAAAAGCCCATTGATATAGATACATTTTATGATGAAACGACCCAACAAATTACAGGTAGAAATGGCGATGGTCTAAATGTAGTTATTGAATTTAAAATGAGACCGCGAACTAACAATGATACTAGAGTAACATTGGGTATTGATATTGGCGGCACTGTAGGTGAGATATTTACTAGGGATTTTGTGCTTACCAGAGGTCTTGGTCAAGAGCATTATTATCTTAGTTCATTTAATGCATATACACTTAATACGTGGGAAGCAAATGGAGGGAGGGTACTTATTAGAACAACTCACTCGGTAGAAGTCTATGATATAAGGTACCTCTTAACAAGAACTCACAAAGCAAGATAATTGGTTACATATACCAAATGTTTTAAGGCAGTATATGTTTTATATTTCTTTTTAAATAAAAAAAATCCTCTTCAGTTTTATACCTAAGAGGATGTTTTTTTGCGTTTGAATTATTCTTCACTTTTTATTCGAGTTTCATTTTTATCTGTAGAACTTTTGACAATGGCATTTTTATTTTTGCGCACATATTTCAATGCTTCGTCAAAAGAGATCATTTTGTTGTCTAAATAAAAGGTTGGACCATGACGATTCATCACTTTTATGTGACTCACAATGTTGTCTGCAGTTGGTGGCGGGATAGTTGACTTTTCGTCTTTTGAGACTTTTGGGGGGCTAGAACTTGTAGGCTGATTGATTTTGTCAACAATAGTAATTATACCAGTACTTCCATTTACTTCAATTCTTAATTCCTGGTTTTCTTGTAATAATTGTCCTGCTTGAGATAGTGAAATCAATTTATCATTATAGTAATAACGTACATAAGGTTCTTTTATATCTGTTTTTTTTTCCGAAAGTCCATTAAATTGACTTTCCTTATTGAGAGGTTCACTAAGATTTTCAGATTTTCTATCATTGAAAAAATAATCGGTTGCAGCTTGATTATCACTCTTTGGCCCTTTTTGTTCAGTTGCTTTTGGAGCAGGCGGTGGTGGAGGTGGTGGCGGGATATTAGATTTTTCTCCTTTTAAGACTTTTGGTGCTTTAGGAGCAGGTGGTGGCGGGGGAATATTAGTTTTTTCTCCTTTCAAAACTTTTGGAGCAGGTGTTGGTGGTGGTGGAATATCACTGCTTAATTTATTACTTTTTTTATCTCCCACATACACATCTTTTTTTCCTTCAGCGTTCCATTCAACTATTTGGAAGTTGGAAATTTTTGTTGTTTGAACAAACGCAATCGATTCGTCAATAGTTGCGCGGTTGTCATTCACATAATAGGTAGTGGCCTCTCCATTTACATTTTTAAGCCCTTGGATGATTTCTTCTTTTGAAAGATTTTTAGTTTGATATTCTGTGACTAATGGATACCCATTTCCAGCTGCTAAATGTTCTGGTTTGCATTTAAAATGAGGCCAAAAAATACTCATGCCGCCCATCGCTTTTGAATAGCGGGTTTCTTTGAACTCTTTGTCCAGTTTGTTCAAAAATTCCTCATTCGCATTTTTAAAAGTAGTGCGAGGTTGTGTTTGTTTAAAATCTTTTTCTGTCCAATCGTTGGTTGCTTTATCAACGTCATTTGCAAAAGTTTCTAAACCTGAGAGGTTGCCATTAACTATAACGGTGTTGAAGTCAACTGATAGTCTAAAGATTTTAATGGTATTGGCATCAAGATATATTGGCTCATCTTGAAATGTCGTCACTGGGCTATCGGTATCAAAACCTCTGGTAGTTAAATTTATTTCCGGATTGTTTTTGAGCAACTCAATGGCTTTGTCGCTTGAAATTTCAGCACCGTTGTAAAAGAATTTTCCTTTTTTAGCGACTGCTATAACGTGATCCATTGTTTCTGCCGAGTCAAAACTTACTGGAGAGGGAGGTGTTGGGGGAGTCGAGAGAAAATCTGTTTTACTCTTTGCTTGTTGGTGCAGTTTTGTTTTTCTGTATTCCTCATTTACTTGCGTTTTAAAATCCTCAGTTGCATAATTAATTTGAATACTTAATCTGTAGAGTTGAAAATCTTTTTTGGTCCAATTTTCAGTCACATTGTCAATGGCTTTTGCAAAACCATTAATGGTAGTCTTTACTTCATTGACAGTGATTAGGTTTTTGTCAATTGTTACTTTCAGAGAGGGTTTTTCTTCGGAAACAGTAAATTCATTTAACCTTTCAGCGTCCCAATTATCATAGGCTTGTTGAGATTCAATATTTTTTGAAATTTTTTCCACTTCTTTAATTGAACTAAAACTATAAACTAATGCTGCCAATAATGGCAATAATAACAAACTGCGTAGCAGCGTTCCTTTTTTTGATGCTGTTGTTTTCATAACTGTAAGTCGTTTTTTGACCTGGCCAAAGGTGTTTGATGAAAACAGCGTGGACAGGCGATTTGATGAATGAATAATAGAATTTGCCAAGACTGGCGTGCTGGCGTTTGATGAGAACGCTAGTAAAAGATTTGAATACTCGTAAGCATCTGCGCCGGTATTTAAAACGGCACGGTCTGCTAAAAATTCGTGATTGAGCTTGATGCTTCGCTTGTACAACCAAATAATAGGATTGAACCAAAATACCACTTGCAGAATTTCAATCAAAAGTACGTCAATACTGTGCTTTTGAACGGCATGCGCTTCTTCGTGCAATAATACTTCCTGCGGAATGTTACCGTTTTGATAATCGGTTTTATTTAAAAATACGTAGTTGAAAAATGTATGGGGAATGGTCGCCATTTGTAATAAAACGCGATACACCGAAACGGATTTCTCTTTAGGGTTTTGCTGAATTTTTTTAACCATTTGGAATAAATTTCTGAAGAAAATACTTCCGAAGATGAGTACTCCTATTCCATAAATGCTCCAAAAAATTATTGGTGTGTAATTGACGGCTGGTAAAACAACTTGATTGGTTTCGGTCATTACAATTTCCGAAGTTATTGGGAAATTTGTAAAAACTACTGGGGCTGCTTCAACGTAGGTGGTAAATACAATGGATGGAATTATTGCTGCCGCGATTAAGCTTCCCAAAAGGTAAAAACGTTTAAAGGTGTGTACGGCTTGTTGCTCTAAAACGAGTTTATAGAACATATAAAATAGTGCGAGGCAAGCGGCCGATTTTAAGATATATGCTTCCATGCTATTTGGTTTTAATTTGGTCGTTGATGATTTCCTTTAACGCTTCGAGTTCTTTTTTTGACAAATTGGTTTCTTCGGTAAAGAAAGAGGCAAATTGTGTGGCACTGTTGTTAAAGAAATTTTTAATGAGACCGTTTACGTGCTTTGAAAAGTAATCTCTTTTTGCCACTAACGGAAAGTATTCTCTCGAGCGGCCATATTGAATATAGTCCACAAAATCTTTATCCTGCATGCGCTTTAGCAATGTTGCAACGGTTGTAGTTGCTGGCTTTGGGTCTGGATAGGCTTCGATGATGTCTTTCATAAAAGCGCGTTCCTTTTTCCAGAGGATTTGCATTAGAGTTTCTTCGGCATTTGTTAAGCTCATGTTCTACAAGTTTAGATTGTACTCTACAAACATAGAGTTTAATTTTTAATTCTACAAATGTAGAGTTAAAAATATTAAAATTTTATTGAACACTATTTAATATGGGATTGTAATGATTGCTATTCTTGAGGGTGTATTTGCTAAATGAATTTTTTTGCTGATTTCTATTTTCGTTTTTTCATTGTAATCTTAGTTGTTTTTCTACTTTTACGGTTTAATACAAACAAAATCGCTTCGAGGTTTAAAATTTTCGTTTTGCGTACTTTATATATGAATTCAGACATTGAAAGAGAAGTTAAAAGAAGAGCAGAAGACAAATGCGAATTATGCGGGCACGCAGAACCGGAGAATTTAAAAGTTTTTGAAGTGCCTAAAACGCCAGAGTATGTTGAGGGCGCAGATACTGCGATTTATGTTTGTACAACTTGCGAATCACAATTTGAGAGTGAAGAACGAGATGTGAACCACTGGCGTTGTTTGAATGATAGTATGTGGAATCCTGCCGCGCCTGTGCAAGTGATGGCGTGGCGTATGTTGCACCGTTTAAAAAAGGAAGGCTGGCCTCAGGATTTATTGGACATGATATATATGGAAGAGCAGCAACTGGAATGGGCTGCTGCTGAAGGTGATGCGGAGGATAAAAGCAATTCGCTTGTGCATCGTGATGCGAACGGTGTTGTTTTACAAGCTGGGGATAGTGTTGTGCTCATTAAAGACTTAAAAGTAAAGGGGTCTAGCATGGTTGCAAAACAAGGAACAGCGGTGCGAAGAATTTCGTTGGACCACGAAAATGACACTTATATTGAAGGTAAAGTGGATGGACAGCAAATTGTAATTATTACGGAGTACGTAAAGAAAATGTAATTTATTTAAAAAAGCCTAGTTTGTCTATGAACGCTTTCCATCTTGGGTCTTTATGTAAATACCCAAAATCTGGTTCGCTAAGAATTTCATTCAATCCTACATCATGTACTTTATAGGCGTAGTCAAGCCATTTAAATGCTAAATTAGGTTCTTCTCTTATGGCATAAACTGTTGCTATTTGATAGGGCATTTCATTTTTGTATTCGTCTATTAATATATTTAAATAGGTGTTTGAAACTTTAGGTTTATTCATTTTATAATAAATAGCGGCTAAGCTGGCCGCTCTCCATCCCGGGTCTTTTTCTGTTTCTAGTGCCACCAAAGATTCTTCAAGTTTATTAGCTCTTCTCAATACCGTACTTAAATAGAAGTGACTCGCCCAATTATTATCATCTATTTTAATAGATTCCCTGAGCGCTTTTTCGGCATCTTCTAGTCGATTGGCAGAGTTGTAGGCAATACCTAATCCATAATATACATGAGAGTTAATAGGGTCAAGTTTTGTGGCGTATTCATAGAGCACAATTGCTTTTTCTGTATTTCCTAAGGACGTTTCTAATATTCCGGCATAATCTAAAACCTGTGCATTTGAAGGAGCTAGTTTTAAGGCTCGGTCTATTAGAGCTTCTGCCTTACTAAAATCCCATTGATAGGATAGTGAGATGTCTGCTTTTAGAGCTATTGCGAGTGCATTGTCTGGTTCCTTTTTAAGTATTTTTTCTACAATTTCTAAGGCTCTCTCGTTACCAATGTCGAATGCCATGTAACCAGAATTTGATTTTGTTTGATAAAGTTTGGCTAGTAAAAACTGAGCGGGGATGTAGGTGCTGTCTAATGCGATGGCTCTGTTTAATAAAATTTCAGTATTATTAAATTGTACATCTTTATTATTGTTATATAACTCATTAGCTTGTAAATAAAGTTCGTATGCCTCATTACTTGTCCGTCTACTTTTTAAGCTGTCTTCTAAAATTTCTAATTGCAAAGCCTCTACGACCGCTTTTCCTACTTCGTTTTGAATGGTAAAAATATCGTTATCGGTATGGTCAAAATTTTTGGACCAAATATGTTTGTCATTGACAGCGTCAATAAGTTGTGCGGTAATCCTGAGTTGGTCTTTGTTTTTTCGTACACTGCCCTCTAGAATGTAGTTTACACCTAATTTCTTGGCAATATCTACTATTGATAAATCTGAATTTTTAAATGAGAAAGATGAAGTTCTAGAGGTTACTTTAAGCTGTTTGATTTTAGAAAGTAAATTGAGTAATTCTTCACTAAGCCCATTTGCGAAATAGGCTTGGTCATTGTCTTGAGAAAAATCTGAAAAAGGTAAAACAGCAATTGCCTGGTCTTGCTGTGGAGGCTTATAGGTAGCTATAATTTCTTCCTTTATTCTGTCTGACATTGAAAACCTATCTACCACCAAAATAACCACTGCTATCAATAAAAAAAAGATGGTGATTTTATTGAGCTGCTGTCCAGTTTTCTTTGAAAGAGATTTTTCCCGTACTACATTTTTGGTTTTTCTTATGCCTTCGGGTGTGATTTCATAATACCATGAAATGACAATCCAAATAGGAAAAAAAACCAAAAGAGAAATCAATAACGTTTGACCCAGCCATAGTGGAGCATTTAAAATACCTCCTATCAAGGCAACTACCTGCAACAAAACCCAAGAAATCACCAGATAGGAAATCACCGCTTTTATGACATTGCGCCGTTTGAGCTCTTCATAAAGAATGTAAAGCTTTTTCATTTATTTGTTAGTTGAATCTCAAAGATAGCTGATTTTCAACAAAGTGACTGTAAGCGTTTGAGCAGGAAATAACTGACAAAGATTCTTTACTTCTGAAATGTGCCATGGATGAAACATTCCCGAAGATCAATAATCTCAAAAGCCTTAAACGGAAGTATGTTTAAGGCTTTTGAGATTTTAAAAAGTATTATGACTAGTCAAAATAACTTGCATCAAGTGCGTATCTAAATGTTCCATTTTGGCACTGTAATATATCAGAATATGTATTTGAATCAACATAATACAATTTGAATCTAAACTCAAAAGTACCTTCTATGATCCTCTCGTTTGTGTTAAAATTAGTAATTGTAATTCTTCCATCTTCTTCCTCATACGCTTGTGTGGATGGGGTACTACTATCATTATAGATGATGTTTACGTTCGAAACGGCATTCCCTCCAGATGTTGGGTCGCTCTTAAGAGCATACGTGCCTGGACTCCATTGACTTTCTGGTATAAAAAGATTTATCTCTTTTGTATTCTCAAGATTAGTATTTGTATACGCGGAATTTCCTTGAATTGCTAAGAAATTTTCGTTTGAAGAAGAAAAGGTTACTACTCTTGTAGCATCTGTTATTCCATACAAAAATGGTTTCATATCATTAAATTGTTCCCCAGCAATATTTGCGGTCATTAATGCGAAAGAAGCAGTTCCGCTGTCAGGTCCATTTGTTACTGGGCCCACAAAGGCACTTGTTCCATCTAAACAAACACGATTTAAGTAAAAATCATATGCTGCATTAAAATTTAAACTACTAATAGTAATCATGTTTTCGGTGGTGATTTCAACATCTCCAGTTCCAAGTGTAAAACCTTCAAGGCCATATTCTATCGTATATGAAGATTCAGAAGTTGTATCTGCGTCCCAAGCTAATTTTACTTGCGAGGCATTGTTATATTCAACAATCGATAGATTTGTAGGCTCCGAACATGAAGACTCTGAAATTGCCTCATCATCGCTTCCGCAGCTAGAAATCAAAATTGTAGTTATTAAAAGTAGGGTAAATGGTAATTTTGTAAGCTTCATTTTATATGATTTTAGTTAAATTTGCCGCAAAATACTATTCTAATCTTGATTATAGTTAATTAATCCTAACTAAATATCGTTTTCAATCTTTTGAAATGTGCCATGGATGAAACATTTCCGAAGATTGAAAATTAATAATCAAAAAAAGCCTTAAACGGAAGTATGTTTAAGGCTTTTGAATAATGTTAAAATTAAATGTTATTTACTCATTTCAGCAAAATAATGAAAAAACTGCGGTATGGTTTCAATTCCTTTTAAGTAGTTCCAAATTCCAAAATGTTCGTTGGGCGAATGTATTGCATCGCTATCCAGACCAAAGCCCATTAAAATTGTTTTACTTTTTAATTCTTTTTCAAAAAGCGCAACGATGGGAATGCTTCCGCCACTTCTTTGCGGGATTGGAGTTTTTCCAAAGGTGTTTTCATACGCTTTGCTTGCCGCTCTGTAACCAAGACTGTCAATTGGTGTAACATACGCTTGGCCGCCGTGATGCGGTTTTACTTTTACTTTAACACCTTTTGGCGCAATGTTTTCAAAGTGGTTTTTAAAGAGTTCGGTTGTTTTTTTCCAGTCCTGATCTGGGACTAGTCGCATAGAGATTTTTGCAAAGGCCTGGCTCGCAATGACTGTTTTTGCACCTTCGCCTATGTAACCGCCCCATATTCCGTTGACGTCAAGCGTTGGGCGAATGCTGTTGCGTTCGTTTGTAGTATATCCTTTCTCACCATATACATCCTCAATGTTAAGCGCTTTGCAATAGTTTTCTTTACTGAAAGGCGCCTCCGCCATTTTAGATCGTTCTTCGGTTGAAAGTTCTTCCACATCATCATAAAATCCTAGAATGGTAATATGATTGTTTTCATCGTGTAAAGAAGCAATCATCTTCGTCAAAACGTTGATAGGGTTGGCAACTGCGCCACCGTAAAGTCCGCTGTGCAAATCTCTATTAGGTCCAGTTACTTCCACTTCAACATAGCTCAATCCACGAAGTCCCGTTGTAATGCTCGGGATGTCATTTGCAATCATTCCTGTGTCGCTGATAAGGATAACATCGTTTGCAAGCTTTTCACGGTTTCGTTCTAAAAACCACCCTAGACTTTCACTCCCAACTTCTTCTTCCCCTTCAATCATGAATTTTACATTACAAGGAAGTTGATTGGTTGCCGTCATATATTCCATCGCTTTCACATGCATGTACATTTGGCCTTTATCATCACAGCTTCCTCTAGCAAAGATGGCGCCTTCTGGATGAAGTTGGGTTTTTTTAATGACTGGCTCAAATGGTGGGCTGTCCCATAAATTTATAGGATCTGGTGGTTGTACGTCGTAGTGGCCGTAAACCAATATCGTGGGTAAATTTTCATCAATAATTTTCTCGCCATAAACAATAGGGTAGCCTGGTGTTTTACAGATTTCAACATGGTCGCAACCAGCTTTTTCTAGACTTTTTTTAATGACTTCGGAAGTTTTAACTACGTCATCTTTATAAGCTGGGTCTGCTGAAATTGAAGGGATTTTTAGCAGTTCTATCAATTCATTTAAGAATCTGTCTTTATGTTCTGAAATATATTCTTTTGCGCTTTTCATAGTTTCGTTTTAGTTTGCCCAATTTAACAAAAAAGAAGTAATTTAGAGGAAGCTAATGATGTAATTTATGAATAACAACGCGATAAAATTGCCATTTCTCTTTTCCGAAGAACTACTACTTAAAGATTTAAAATTTTGTAAAAACACTCGATTTATCAACCATTATAGTGCTGAAGATTATGAGGGGAGTTGGAATTCAATTTCGTTGCGATCCAGTGATGGACTTGCTCAAAATATAAAAGCGTTTGACCCGTTTAGTGATAGCTGGATTGATACACCATTAGTAAAAGAGTGTCGTTATTTTAAAGAAATAATTGACACGTTTGAATGTGAGAAGTATGCTGTACGATTATTAAATCTTGCTCCAGGAAGTCATGTTAAGGAACACACGGACCATCAGTTGGGTTATAGTGACGGAATATTTAGAATACATATTCCCATAATGACACCATAATGACAAATGATAAGGTTCAATTTATTATTGGAGATGAAAAAGTGCCTATGAGAGTGGGTGAGTGTTGGTATGGAGATTTTAATGTGCCCCATAGCGTATGTAATTTTGGGGAAATGGAACGAATTCATTTGACAATAGATTGTCAAAGAAACAAGTGGAGTGATAGTCTTTTCCGAGAGTCGGGTTATGATTTTTATATTGAAAATATGGTAATTGAATATAATGATAAAACCAAGCGAAGCATGATTGAAATGTTACGACAAATGAATAATGAGGCTTCGGAATTGTTAATAAAACAGCTTGAAAAAGAACTAGGAATTTAAAGGTTCAAAACAATGTTTAAAAAGAGTTTTTTTGTTTGTTCAGATTAGTAGGATTATTTATATTTGCAATCCTTTAAGCGGATGTGGTGGAACTGGTAGACATGCTAGACTTAGGATCTAGTGCTTCACGGCGTGCAGGTTCGATTCCTGTCATCCGCACTTAAAATAAAAAAGCTGACTTTTGAGAGTCAGCTTTTTTTGTTTTGAGCCCAATTCAAGCTAAAATTATGGAATAAAAAACCCGCATTTAAAGAGCGGGTTTTATATCTTTTGAGAAAGTACTATTGTTTTTCAAAATACTCAACTAAGGTAATAAGGTCTTTTTCCTCATTTATATCTAGTTTGATTTTTTTGGCATATTTTTCCATTAAATTTTCTTTTTGCCCGAAAACTTTAAATTTATTGTTTCTGGATTTTGGTAACTCATAAAACTTTTTTCTTTTAGTTACTATGAAATATGTTGACTCATCTGTAAACTTAGCGGGTACATCACGAGTTAGGGATGTTGATGCCTTGATGGGATATCGTACGTCCTTATAGTGTTTTTTGTATAAATCAACTTGTGTCCCTGTATATAAAACTTCTAGATAATCTCCTTGAATAAAACTCCCATTGAATGGTGTTAATTCAAAAGTTTTATCATTTATTTTGATAATGAGATTTGGAATCTTTTCGAGATTACTGATTTCAGAATTAGGGGTAAAAAGTGTTTCTTTCACTTCAAATTGTTTTGAAACAACATTAAATCTTAATGGAATATCTTTACCTTTCAATGTGTCATTTTGATAAACAGAACCTAATACAAATTCATAATTTTCATAGGGAGATCCTACATAACTATTTATATCATCAAAATTTACAATTCCAGCTTTTGCGTCATTTGCTAGTTTCATCTTTTGTAAAGACATATCGGTTAGGCCTTGTCCAAAAGAATTTATAGTCCCAAAAATGATATAAATAATAAAATTTCTTAAAGTAAAATGCATGTATTAATATTGATGTTTTCTTTAAAGTTTTTCGTAATGTCTTACGGCTCTCAAAAGATCTTTCTCAACATTTAAATCTAAGCGGTTATCTTTTACAAATGACTTCATCATTTTTTCTTTATCCCCAAAAACTTTCAGTTTTCTATTTCTTGAATTTGGAAATTGATAAAATTTACCTGTTTTTGTAACTAAATAATATACTGGCTCATCACTAAATTTTGCAGGAACATCCCTTGTAATACTTGACGTTGCCTTTTTTGCTTCGTCAAAATCTTTGATATGTTTTTTATAAAGATCAACTTGGTTTCCTTCATGTAAAACTTCAAAATAACCTCCTTCTTCAATTCCTCCTTGATAGGGAACAAATACAAAAATTTGTGAAACTATTTTAACAAAAATGTCAGGAGACTTTGTTAATACTTTAGCGTCATCGTCAGAAGTGTTTAAACCTTCCTTTATTTCCATTTCATCAGCAATTGCATTATAGCGTATCGCTATGTTTTCGGCAAGAAGTTTTCCATCTTTATAAATGTTCCCAGGTAAGTAGGATTCATTGTTGTAGGGAGTTCCAGTATAAGAGTCTTTATCTTCAAAATTAATATCTTTATTCTGCCTTTTTATATATTCGTCAAGTATAAAAAGATCGCTTGTGAATTTTTTTCCGTCAAATTGAGCTTTTACTGTAGGAGCCATCATTACTAAAATAACGAGACTTAAAATTATTTTTTTCATTTTGTTTTTGTTTTTTCTTATTTTTCTTCAAATACTTTGCCAAAAAAAAATATGTTGAAAATTACATAAGAGTATTGGCATATTTTATCGCTTTTGCAAAGTCTTCATCATTCCTTATATTTAAATTTTCTTCTTTGATGTAACTTTTTATTTGTTCGGTATTATTAGAAAAAATTTTTCTCCTTTTTGATTTTGAGTTAGCAACCTCTTCCAAAGTTCCCTCATTCTTAGAGATATAGAGTTTTTCCTTTTCTTTAAAAGTATCAGGGACATCTCTAGAATAAGAATTAAAAGATTTTGTTCCTTCAAAAAACTCCTTTGTAACTTTGTTATATAGTGTAAGATTTTTGCCTTCCTCTAGTACAATAAAATATCCGTCCTTAGTGTCTGTATCTGGAGAGGGTAAATAAACAAAAGTCTTATTTCCAATAATTATAGAAAATTTTTTGTCTTTAGTCACAACATTAGCGACAGTGGAGGTGCTATTCAAGTTCTCAAGAAGCTCCATTTGCTCGTCATTCACATTGTAACGAAGACCCACATTTGCAGCAACTATTTGATTGTCCATTAAAATAGAACCGCGCTGAAATTCCTCATTGAGATAAATTGAGCCTCTCGTGTTTTTATAGCCTTTAAACACAGGAGTTGTTTGTGATGAAATATAACTTTTTTCAACTTGAACGTTATCCATATTTTGAGCAAATGCTCCTAATGTAAATAGTAAAAATACTGGGATGGTGATAAATAAATTTTTCATTAATTTTTTTTTAAGTTTTGATAGCTTCCAAAAATACGCCTTGCATGCGCCTAGAAGTGTTAATTAATTGTTATTATTTTGGTATAAATGAATGTCTCTCTGTGGAAATGGTATAGAAATTCCAGCTGCTTCTAATCGTTTTTTACCTTCTTCTAAAGTATACCAACGAGCATTCCAGAAATTTTCGTTCGTTGCCCAATAACGGAGTGAAAGATTTACAGAGCTATCTGCCAGTTCGGCCATAACTATCATAGGCATTTTGCCTTCTTCTTTCATGATTATTTCCTGCTCATTTGCAAGTTCTAGCAAAATGTTCTTTGCCGTTTCTACACTACTATCATAAGATATGCCAAAAATAATATTTTCTCTTCTAATTCCTTCGGTTGTGAAGTTTATGATGGTTTCGTTTGAAAGTTTTCCATTTGGTAAAATGGCTTCCTGATTTCCGAAGGTCAACAATTTTGTATTAAAGATTGAAATTTCTTTAACCGTTCCTTCAACACTCTGTGCCTTAATAAAATCGCCAACTTTAAAGGGTCTCAATAATAAAATTAAAACACCACCGGCAAAATTAGATAATGACCCTTGAAGCGCCAAACCTATTGCAAGACCCGCAGCACCTATTATAGCTATAAGTGAAGCAGATTCCACACCAAGCTGGGTAATGACTAAAACAAATAGAACAATTTTAAGACTCCAGTTAATAAGGCTGGCAATAAATTTTTCTAAAGTTGTATCATAATCTTTCCGTTTGAAGAATTTGGCAACGAGTTTCTTGATGATTCCAATGACCCATAACCCTATAAATAACATTAATAGCGCTAGGACTAAATCTGGTAAAAAGTCAATTAATTTTTGACCATATTTTTCTATATAATAATCTACGTCGTTAAACTTTTCCATTTCTTTTTTATAATTTAATTTGGTTTATTGATTTTTCGATTTCTGTTTCGGGTAATTTGCACGCATTGTCAACGCATACATATATTATGGTTTTTCCACTTATATATCGTTCTTTGATTAGTGGTGAGTCACCGTTTGTTTGGCTTCCTGCTATTAGCGTATTTGGCAGATAGAAAGTATTGATGGCTTTTGCTTTTGCCTTCGCATTTTCCCCAACCACTACAACTTCATAAAAGCTATATTTATAGTTCATTAACAAATCCAACCAATTTGAAAAACCAGCAGGATATTTTTCTATTTCAGGCGTTACATTTGCGAGCATCTGTTTTGCAACTGCTGCAAATTTAGCATTATCTGTATAACGAGCGAGTTTGAATAAATTTATTGCGTGTATTGAATTTGACGCCGGAATCACATTGTCACGGTATTCAAAGCTTCGGGTAACCAGAGCGGCATCTTCATCACTCGTAAAATAGAATAGATGATTTTCAGTATCAAAAAAGTGCTCAAATGTATATTCGGCTAATTGGTTTGCGGTTTGTAGCCATTGGTCATCAATGGTTGCTTCGTACAGAGCAATATAAGCGTCAATTACAGTAGCATAATCTTCAAGATATCCATTGATGTTACTTTTTCCATTTTTGTGATTTCGGAATAAAGCATTGTTTTCTTGCAACAAATTATCTTTTATAAAAGTTGCATTCTTCAACGCAATATTTAAATATTCCTCATTTCCGAAGACCTTATATGCATCCACATATCCCTTTAACATTAATCCATTCCAAGAGGTCAAAATCTTGTCGTCCAAGCGAGGCTTGTCTCTTTTGTTTCTGAAATCTAACAAGATCTCTTTCCACTTGGTCTTTTTAGAATTGAGTGTTTCCAAAGAAATATCAAAACTTTTTAAAATCTCAGCATCACTCTTATCTCGTATTAAAACATAATGATTGTTCTCCCAGATTCCGTAATTATTAATATTATAGTACTCCTTAAACAGATTGAAGTCATCACCAATTTGAGCTTTCAAATGCTCTTTACTATAAATATAATATGCACCTTCTTCCAGGTTTCCATTTTCATCAATACTATCTGCATCTAATGAAGAATAAAAGCCTCCGCTTTTGTCTGTGAGTTCCTCGCTAACAAAGGATAAAATTCCCTCAACAACCTCTTTGTATAGCGGGTTCTTTGTCGCGGCATAGGCCTCACTGTATAAGCTTGCTAATTGCCCATTGTCATAAAGCATTTTTTCAAAATGTGGGATGTGCCATTTTGTATCCACGCTATATCTTGAAAATCCACCTCCCACTTGGTCATAAATACCGCCATAGGCCATTTTTTCAAGCGTAGTATTAACATATGACAGCAATTCTTCATCCTTTTCTTGCTTGGCATAACGTAACAAAAATGAATAGTTGCTCGGCATCATAAATTTTGGCGCTCGGTTTGGACCTCCAAATTCTAAGTCAAACTGTGTACCCCATTTTTTTACAATCTCATTTGTATTGAAGGAAGTATAATCAATTTTGTCAGTATTAAAAGTGACCAAATCCATGCTTTTAATCCCTTCTTCAAGTTTGTTGGCATTCTCAATTAATTTTTCTGGATGTTGCTCATATATCTCTTGTATTCTTTCAAGGGCATTTATCCAATCTTTTTGTCTAAAATAGGTGCCGCCCCAAACAGGTCGCCCATCTGGTAGTGCGACTACGTTTAATGGCCAACCTGCACTTCCCGTCATGAGTTGAACTGCGTTGATGTAAATTTGGTCAACATCCGGTCTTTCTTCTCTATCTACTTTAATGTTTATATAATGTTTGTTCATTACATTAGCAACCGTAGTGTCTTCAAAACTCTCTCTTTCCATGACGTGACACCAATGACAAGCGGCGTAGCCAATACTTATAATTATAAGTTTGTTTTCTTCTTTTGCCAATGCAAGTGTTTCATCATTCCAAGCACGCCAATCCACAGGATTATGAGCGTGTTGTAACAAATACGGGCTGGTCTCATCTATGAGCATGTTTGTAAATTGATGTGTTTCCACAATGTCTTTTTTAGAGGAATTGCATGATGCGAATGCAAAGAAGGAAAGAAATACAATGATTATTGTACGCATACTATTCTACTATTCAGAAAATAAAAACACGCTTTCGAAAATTATTTCAAAAGCGTATTCTATAGGAGTTATAGACAGCGTCTATTTAACTTCAAAAGTAATTTTTACATTTACTCTAAACTCAGTAACGTCAGCGCCATCAACAACAGCAGTCTGCTCGTTAATATATACTGAACGAATATTTTTAACACTTTTTGCAGCATGTTTTACTGCATTTCTTGTTGCATCTTCCCAACTTTCGTTTGAATTTGCTAATACTTCGATAACCTTTAAAATTGCCATAATTTTTACTTTAAATAATTAAAAATAAATCTATTGGCAAATTACAATTTTAATAACGCTTATTTCTGAAATTTGAGTTAAAAGAAGCTTACGCTTAAAATCTCAAATTACAAAATAACAATTCATTAATAACTATAAAGCTGAAAATTCAAAAATTCAAAAAGAAAATTTCAAGAGGTCTAAAAGGTCTTTAACCGTTAATTGCTTCAACTGTAGTAACGCGTCCCTGTAACATTTCTTGCATCATCGTTTGGATTCCGTTTTTCAAAGTAATTGTTGAAGATGGACAACCGCTGCAAGCACCTTGTAAAATAACTTTAACCGTTTTACTTTCGGGATTGTACGAGTCAAACGCAATGTGACCACCGTCGCTGGCCACTGCGGGTTTTATGTACTCGTCTAGGATAGAAATAATTTCCTTTTCGGTTTCTGAATGGTCATAATTTTTTGCACTATTGTTTGTGGGAAGTGGCGCTAATTTTGAATCATTTTTTTCTTCGGAAATTTTAATTTCATTGTCACGTTTCCGAAGAAAATCATCTGTAAATATATTTTTCCCATCTTCAATAAACTCGCGAATAAAAGAACGAAGCTCATTCGAAATTTCAATCCATTCAACACTGTTGTATTTTATAATAGATACGTAATTTGAACTGATAAAAACCTCCTTGACAAACGGAAAGGTAAATAACGCTTTTGCTAATGGTGCGTCTACAGCGTCGTCAATATTTTTAAATTCAAAGGTACCATCAGCCAGCGGTTTGTTGGCAACAAATTTCATGGCGCTCGGGTTAGGAGTGCTCTCCGCATAGACCGTTACCGGTACTTTTTTTGAAGTTTCTGCTTCGCTAATAACTTGAGCGCCGCTGTTTAGGTATTCGGTAATCGAAGCCGCTACTTCATCTTTTACACTATCCCAAGCTACAATATTATATTTTTCAATGGCAATAAAATTTTGTGAAATATACACTGTTTTTACAAACGGAAGGTGGAATAATTGCTGCGCTAATGGGCTTGGTTTTGCCTCTTCGATATTGCCGAATTCAAAACTTCTTGCTTGCGTTAAAAACGAATTTGCAACAAATTTTACAATATTTTCGTTATTAGTGGGTTGTACTGTTATATTAAATTGAGGCATGGAGCATTTTTTTTTGCAAAAATAACAAAGAAAATCAATGTATTCAATATATTTGACACCCATTAAACCTGCTTTATGATTAAACACATACTCTTCATTTCCCTTTTTTTCACATCATTTCTGGGGTTGTCGCAAATCACTGTTGATGAAACATTGACTACGCAGGAGCTTGTGGAGGATATTTTAATAAATAGTCCTTGTGCAGATGTTTCTAATTTTATTCAAAGCACGGGTTCAGATTTTGGAGATGTAAATGGTATTGCCGCTTTTAATGGAAATGGTTCAACATTTCCCTTTACAAATGGGGTTGTTTTATCTACTGGAGCTGCTTCAAGTGCTCCAGGGCCTAATACAGACTTGAATAGTGAGGGAAACAGTGGTATTTGGCCAGGTGATGGAGATTTAGAAACAAATACTACTGCTACTAATACAAACAATGCTTCATTTATTCAATTTGATTTTGTTCCTCAAATAGACCAAATCAGTTTTAACTTTATTTTTGTTTCAGAAGAATACAATGAAAACTTTGAATGTACATTTTCTGATGCTTTTGCATTTATTTTAACTGATCAGATAACCGGTGCGGTACAGAATTTAGCTGTTCTTCCTGGAACCGCTATTCCCATTGAAGTTACAAATGTACACCCTGAGGTTAGCCCCACTGGTACTACGATTTGTAATGCTATTAATGAACAATATTTTGAGCAGTATAATTTTGTAACTTCAAACCCTAATGTTCCAAATGTAGATGAAAATCTTGCGCCAATAGATTTCAATGGACAAACTATATCGCTTGTTGCTCAGGGTAATGTTGTTGTTGGAAATACATATACCATTAAGTTGGTTATTGCAGATGAACAAGACGATCAATATGACGCTGCTGTTTTTCTTGAGGGAGGATCTTTTAATATAGGTATAGATTTAGGTGATGATTTAACAATTGCTAATGATAATGCTGGATGTGAAGGTGGTTCTACAACTGTGGGCTTAGTTTCAGGTGGGACAGGTTCAAGTACATATCAATGGTATAGATTTAATCCAATAACAATGGTTTATGATATTATACCGGGCGCGACAGACTCAACTTTAGTTGTAACTCAGTCAGGAACGTATAGATTAGAAGTTTTTGTTTCTGGAGGTTGTTCTGAGACTGACGAAATTTTTGTTGAATTTGCACCTCCTCCTATTTTAAATACTCCTTCGTTGTATGATATTTGCGATGACCTTCCTAATGACGGTTTTGCAACTTTTGATTTAACCACTAAAGACCTTGAAATAACTGGCCCTGGTGGTGAGCCTGTTTCTTACTATACTTCGTTCGCAGGTGCTCAAGCAGGATTTTTTCCTATCCCTACACCAACGGCTTTTGTAAATACTGTATTGGGTTTCCAAATTATTTATGCAAGAGTTGACAATCCAAGTGCAACAAATTGCTTCAGTATTGTCCCTCTCGAGCTCCAGGTCAACGACAGTCCTTCTATCACGTCTCCTATCTCTGATTATTTTTTGTGCGACTTGGATGGCGACGGTCTCGAGACCTTCGATTTGACGAGCAAGGAGGGCGAGATACTGA